>NZ_JAMOIM010000004.1 GCF_026130545.1 Lichenifustis flavocetrariae
TCAACAACCGACGGCTTCTCCAGCCCATCGGTAACATCCCGCCGGCGGAGGCCGAAGCCGCCTACTATGCCTCGCTCAAGCCTTCACCTATGGCGGCGTAACTCAAACCAAATGGCCTCCGGCAAACCCGGGGCGGTTCAATCCGCCTCTGCCTATCTCAAGACGCTGGTCGAAGTGGACATCCTGAAGGAGCTGAAGGTCGGCCGGGAAAAGCTCTTCATCAATCCGCGACTTCTGCAGACACTATCGATCCGATAGGTGTCGAGCAACTGCACATTGACGTTGGCAGTTACTCTGCCTCGCACCAGATCAAGAACACTGGTCCCACCTTTCGGTGGGATAGGCTGTGCCGAGCCCTGGGCACCATCAGCCTGCTAAGTGGCTGACGCTCAACAAGTTCGAGCATTTCGAGGCACTTACGGCTACCCGGTGGTATAAACGGCGGTACAAATGCCCTTGATGGTGGCACGTCCCTACAAGCATCCAAAGACCGGAATGTATTGGTTGCGGCGTGCCGTTCCGGCCAGCGGCAACTCGATTGTCTATGATCGCGTCATCGCCGACCGCTTCTCTCTCTATCGCTAGGGGCAGACGATGTGTCGGGCGATGCGGAGAAGCATGGCCACAACTGCTTCATCCATGGCATCCGCCCAAAAACATGCGCGACATGGCCTCAATCCAGCACATGGTGACGACGCCGAAGCCGTTTGGGCCTGTGCGGCGTGGTCATGCCTCATGGCGTGCTATTTCGCGGCTCGGGGATGGTCGGATCCGCGAGGGGATGCTGAAGGCCAATTTGTTCGAGGCGATCATCGGCCTGCCGGAAACCTCTTCGCCAGTACGGGCATTCCCGCAACCGTGCTGATCCTCAGCCTCGATCGCGACGGATAGGTCTGGAACGCCAGGTTTGGCGAGACGAGCTGCGGACGCTGTTCGTCACGTCACGTCATCCTGCTATGGGCTCGACGCATCCATGCTTGCCACGCACCCGGGCGAGGACGGCAGCATGGCGCTCGATGTCGGCATCGCCGGAGCGCCGACCTTTCGGCTCGCAGGTTAATGCAGGTGAAGATCCTCGGCCGCGAGATCGAGCAGGCGGCCCATTGCGGTGCGGGCGCCGGCGGTGTCGCGCATCCGGATCGTTTCCAAGACACGGCCGTGAACGGCAAGCGCCCTCGCTTGACGCTCCATGAATGTATTGGTGATTGTGAAGGAGGCGTTCAGGGCGGCCTCCATCAGTCCTGCGAGACTGCGGAGCACGACATTGTGGCTGGCCGCGATGACGCTGCGATGGAAGGCGAGGTCTGCCTTGCAATAGCCATCGAAATCCTCCGGCACGGCGGCGGACATCGCCGCGAAGGCGGCCTCGATCGCTGCGAGATCGGAGCCCTGGGCGCGACGGGCCGCGAGTTCGGCCGCGGCCGGCTCGAAGATACGGCGCGCTTCGATCAGTCCGGCCATCAGTTCCTCGTCGTCCTGGATGCCGGGGTGCCAGCTCAGGACCGCCGGATCGAGCAGACTCCAGTCCTCCCGGCCCCGCACCCTCACGCCGACACGGCGGCGCGCCTCCACGAGACCTTTGGCCGACAGGACCTTGACGGCCTCGCGAAGCGAGGTGCGACTGACGCCGAGCATGGCGCCGAGTTCCTCCTCGCGAGGCAGCATCTCGCCTGGCTTGTAGGTACCTCCCAGGATCTGCCGCCCGAGCACGTTGACGAGCGAGTCGTGCACACGGCTGCCGTTGCCGGCCTCGCGCTCGCCCGGCATGATCGTGAAGGTGGCTTGTCCGGTGGCGTCGAGCGGCATCGATTGTTCCAGCGCCACGACGGCGACCGGCCGCGTGCCTTTAGTCATGATAAAGCACGGATCGGCCGCCATCGATCACGATACAAGCCGCGTTGATGAACGGCGCCTCGTCGGACGCCAGGAACACCGCCGTCATCGCCACCTCGTCCGGCCGGCCGATGCGCTTGGGCGGATGCAGGTTGTACGTCCGCAGGCGTTCGGCCTCCGGGTCCGGGAAGGTGTTCCAATAGTCGACCGCGATCTGCGTCTCGACATAGCCGGGCGCGATGGCGTTCACCCGCACCCCCCGCGCCGCGTAGTCGATTCCGAGCGCGCGCGTGAGGCCGAGCAGGCCGTGCTTGGCAACCGGATACGGGAAACAACCCGGAATGATGCTGAAGCTGTGCGAAGAGGCGATGTTGACGATGGCCCCGTTGCCGCGCTCCAGCATGGCGGGCAGCGCCGCTTTGCTCATCCGCCACACGCCGTCGAGGTCGACCGCGAAGCAGCGCCTCCATTCGGCCTCGCTGGTGTCGAGCGGCTCGTGGAACACGTTGATGCCGGCGTTGTTGACGAGCACGTCGATGCGGCCGAAGGCCGACAGCGTATCGGCGGCAACGCGTTCGACCGAGGCTTCGTCGGTCACGTCGCAAGGCAGGTACAACGCCGAGCCGCTCTCCGACAAGGCCGCCGCCGTGGCCGCGCCGGTCGCGGCGTCGAGTTCCGCCACCACGACATTGGCGCCTTCCCGCACGAAGGCACGCGCCGTGGCCTCGCCGATGCCGCGCCCTGCGCCGGTGATGATCGCCACCTTGCCGGCAAGCCGGCCCGGCACGGCGCTCACCAGTCCACCACGGTGCCGTCGCCCAGAACGGCGTTCTGCGTGTGCAGCACCTCCTGGGCATAGGGGTGCCGGGCACAGGCCTCCTCGTCCACCTCGACGCCGAGGCCGGGCGCCTCGGGCACCTGCCAGAAGCCGTCGACCATGCGGATCGGGCCCCGCACCACCTCGAAATACCAGGGCACCGCCCCCACCATCTCCTCCTGGATCATGTGGTTGGGCGTCGAGACGGCGAAATGCAAGGCCGCGACGCCCGCGATGGGGCCGAGCGGATTGTGCGGCGCGACGCCCACCCCGACCGATTCGGCATGGGCTGCGATCTTCTTGGCCTCCAACAGACCTCCGCAATGGCAGATGTCGGGCTGAATCACCGCCACGGCGTTGGCGGCCAGCAGCTCGACGAATTCGGTGCGCTCGACCAGCCGCTCCCCGGTCGCCAGCGGAATACCCGTGCGGCCCACGAGCGCCTTCAGGCCCGCCGTATCGCCCGGCGGCACCGGTTCTTCGACGAACATCGGGCGGCCGGGTTCCAGCGCCTGGATGTAGGGAAGCGCCGCCGCGGCCGACGCCGGCCGGCCGTGGAAGTCGACCATGATCTCGATCTTTGGACCGACGGCCTTGCGGAGGGCCTCCATCAGCCGGCCCACCTTGTCGACCTCCGGCAGCGGCGCATGGAAATGCGTGTAGGGGATGAACACCGCCTTGAAGGCCCTGTATCCCTTCGCCATCAGCTCCTGCGCGCGGAGCACCAGCGGATCGGCATCCATCGTCTCATAGACGGCGCGCATGTCGCCGAGCCCGAGGTGCGTATAGACCGCCACCTTGTCGCGGACCTGGCCACCCAGCAGGCGCCAGACCGGCACGCCGAAATGCTTGCCCATGATGTCCCACAGCGCCATCTCGATGCCCGAAATCGCGCTCATCCCGATGGCGCCCAGCCGCCAGAACGACTGCTTCTTCATGACCCGGACCGCCTGCTCGATGTCGCGCGGGTCGCGCCCGACGATCAACGGGGTGAGGTCCTCGACCGCACCGACAACGGCGCGCGTCTTCCACTCGAGCGTTGCCTCGCCCCAGCCGTAAAGGCCGGGCACGTCGGTCTCGACCCGCACGAAGACCCAGTTGCGCATCTCAGCATTGACGACGCGCGTCCGAATGCCTGTGATCTTCAAGCTGATCCTCCTTCGAATTCTCGTTTAGATCGTATCTATCGGTATTTCTATCCGCTACCAAGCGAGAAAGTTTTCTACCGCAGTGCAGCAAGGGAATGACTTAGAACTCCGATGTAAATCTCTTGACCATGAACGCGGTCTGATCGTATCAAAAACGAGTTAGGTACGATCAATTACGAGTGGGCATTTAAAGCGAGGTGTCGGCAGAACACCCGCCCATCATCGTCACGGGAGGACGTTCACCAATGCGATTCACATCGGTTGCCGCCGCTGCGGCCATGACCCTGACGTCGCTCGTTCCGGCGAGCCTGCCGGCCCGCGCCGACTCCACGACGATCGGCGCCATCTATCTGGACGACGTCGGTTTCTATGCCGCGGTCCGCAAAGGCATCCAAGACGCCGCCACGGCGCAGGGCCGTGAGGTCAGCCTGCTCGAAACCAACGCCCGCGCCGATCCTGGCGCCGAGGGTTCGTTCATCGACCGGCTGATCTCGGCGAGCGCCAAGGCCATCGTGCTGTCGGCGGTCTCCTCGGACGGCTCCGTCCGGGCGATCCGCCGCGCCCACGACGCCGGGATTCCGGTGGTCTGCTACAATACCTGCGTCAACGATGACGCGATGAAGAAATACGTCTACGCCTATGTGGTCGCCGACCCCAAGACCTTCGGAGAGAAGCTCGGCGAGGTCGCGGCCGATTACTTCATCGCCCAGGGCATCAAGGCGCCGAAGATCGCGGTGCTGAACTGCGAATTCGTCGAGGTGTGCACCTTGCGACGGGAGGGCTTCGAGGCGGCTCTCAAGGCGAGGGTGCCGGATTATCAGATCGTGTCGAACCAGCGCGGCACGGTGCTGGATCAAGCCGTGTCGATCAGCGATCAGACGATTTCGGCGCATCCGGATGTGAACGCCTTCTTCGGGGAAGGCGGCGAGGCGGGCGTGGGCGCCGTGCGGACCATCAAGCAGCGTGGCCTCGCCGGCAAGATCGTCGTGTTCGGCGCCGACATGAGCATCGCGGCCGCCCAGGAACTGGCCGACAATTCGATCATGAAGGGGGTGGCCGACGTGTCGGGCCAGGGCATCGGCAAGCTCGCGCTGGAGCAGGCCCTCAACGGCGCCGACAAGAAGCCGATCGGCTCCCTGGTGGTGCCGATGACCATCAGCATCTTCAAGACCTCGCAGGACGGCAAGACCTGGCTCGACGCCCACAAGGACGGCTTGTCCTGACCCCAGCGATCGCGCACCGGGGCGCCCGCGCGGCGCTCGGGTCACGAGGGGTCGCGCACCGGCCTGAACCACACCGGACGACACGACATGGACATGATGCTGGCCGCCTACCTTCCGGGCAATTCGACCGTCGACCTGCGCGAGGTGCCGGTGCCGCAGCCCGGCATCGGGCAGGTCCTCATCCGCATGCGGGCGTCCGGCATCTGCGGCAGCGACATCCACTACATCTACCACAAGCACCTCGGCGACGATCCGCGCACCTCCTACCAGGGTGTCATAGCCGGCCATGAGCCTGCCGGCGAGGTCGTCGAGCGCGGGCCGGGATGCCGGCACTTCAAACCCGGCGACCGGGTCGCGGTCTATCACATCTCGGGCTGCGGCTTCTGCCGCAACTGCCGCAAGGGCTTCCAGATCTCCTGCGACGATCCCCTGCGCGCGGCCTATGGTTGGCAGCGCGACGGCGGCCACGCGGCCTATCTCATCGCCGATGAACGCGACCTCGTGCACCTGCCCGACAGCCTGAGCTTCAAGGACGGCTGCTTCATCTCCTGCGGTGTCGGAACCGCCTACGAGGCGGTGCTGCGGGGCAATGTGTCGGGCAGCGATGCCGTCGTGGTCGTGGGCCTCGGGCCGGTCGGCATGGCGGCCCTGATGCTCGCCAAGGGTCGCGGCGCCCGAACCCTGGTCGGGGTCGACGTGCAGCCAGAACGTGTCGAGACGGCCCGGAGGCTCGGCCTGCTGGAGCACGGTTTCGTCGCGGGTCCCGAGACGCTCGCGGCCCTCAACGACGTCACCCGCGGAGGGGCATCGGTCACGATCGATTGCTCGGGCAATCCGCGCGGCCGGGTGCTCGCCCTGCAGGCCACTCGGACCTGGGGGCGCTGCGTCTACATCGGCGAGACCGGGGCTGTGCAGTTCGATGTGAGCGATGACCTGCTCCATCGGCAACGCACGATCTACGGGTCCTGGGTGACGAGCGTGCACAACATGGATCAGTGCTGCGACGACCTCGACGCCTGGGGCCTGCATCCGCACGACATCATCACCGACAGCTTCGGCATCGCGGAGGCGGCCGAGGCCTACGCGCTGATGGCCGGCGGCCGTTCGGGCAAGGTCGTCATCGAATTCACGGACTGACGCAACGCCGGCCGGGACACCGACGCATGGATCTTGCCATCTCCAATGACGATCTCGGCCTCGTGGTCACCACGATGGGCGGGAGCGTGTGGCGTTTCTTCGCGAAACGCGACGGTGCGGAGGTGCCGCTGTTCCGCGCACCGCCGCCCGGCACCTCCCGGACGGCTCTGCAGGCGGGCTGCTTTCCGCTCGTGCCGTTCGGCAACCGGGTGCGCGACAATCGCTTCGAGGTCGACGGCACGGCCTACGCGCTCACGCCCAACATGCCATGGGACCGCCATTACCTGCATGGTGACGGCTGGACGAGCGAATGGTCGGTCGCGGCTCACGAGACCACAAGGCTCCGGCTCGCGCTTCGTCACCGCGATGGCGGCACGCCTTATTCCTATGACGCTGAGCAGAGCTTTACGCTCGAGGGCGCCACGATGAAGCTCACGCTCGCGGTGACCAACCGCGGCGACACCACGCTGCCGTTCGGCCTCGGGTGGCACCCTTATTTCCCGCTGACGCCGCGCACCACGCTGACGGCTGCGAGTCGCTCCTATTGGGACGAGGATGAGAGTTGGCTGCCCACGGTCCAACATGCGACGGCCGGGGACCTCGACTTCCGGGCTGGTGCGCCGCTGCCGCGCCGCTGGGTGAACACCGCCTTCGAGGGTTGGGACGGCCAAGCCACCATCCGCTGGCCCGAGCATGACGCGGAGATCGCCATCGACGCCGACCCGCTTTTTGGGCGCAGCCTCGTGTTCGTCTCGGACCCGGCCTTCGATCCCGGCTATCGCTACGACTTCTTCTGCTTCGAGCCGATGAGCCACAGCGTCGATGCGCACCACGCCGCCGAGGGCGGGGGTTTGCGCCGGCTCGCTTCCGGCGAGAGCCTCGAAGGCGGCGTCCGTTTCACCCTTCGCAAGTCGCCGCACACCACCGGGAGACCTGGATGACCGCCCTGACCGGCACGAACGCGGCACCTCGCCGGAGCTTTCGGCTCGGCACGCTGGAGATGAACGAAGTCGGTCTGCTCGTCATCCTGGCATTGCTCTACGTCGGCTTCGGGTCGACCACCAACGGCTTCATTTCGGCCAACAACCAGCTTTCAATCCTGCGCGACGGCGCCTCGATCGCCATCGCGGCCTGGGCCGTGACCCTGATCATCATCGCGGGGGAGATCGACGTGAGCGTCGGGCCCATGGTGGCCTTCACCTCGGTCTGCCTGGCTTTCCTGCTGCAGGGGCACGTGCCCGTGCTGCTCGCCATCGTGGCGGCACTGGCAATCGGCGGTGCGCTCGGCACGATCGCCGGCATACTGCGGGCATATTTCGGCATGCCGTCCTTCGTGGCGACGCTCGGCCTGTGGAGCGCGTTGCGCGGCCTCGCCTTCTTCTCGACCAACGCGCTGCCTGTCACCTTCCCGGATAACGATTTCCTTGATTCCCTCGCCGACGAGTGGCTCGGCATCCCGGCCTCGGCCGTCATCATGCTGGTGCTGTTCGCGGTCTTTACTTTCATCAGCCGCAAGACAGCCTATGGCCGCTCGGTCTTCGCCATCGGGGGCAACGCCAGCGCGGCCGAGCTCTGCGGCATCCCGGTCGCACGCATCCGCGTCCTGCTCTTCACGACCTCGGGCGCGATGGCGGCGCTAGCCGGCGTTCTGCTCACCGCGCGCCTCGGCTCGGGCAATGCCGGTACCGCCTCCGGGCTTGAATTCGACGTCATCGCAGCGGTGGTGATCGGCGGCACGTCGCTATCAGGCGGGCGCGGCTCGATGCTGGGTACGCTGCTCGGCGTGTTTGTGATCACGTTGATCGGCAACGGACTCGTGTTGCGCGGCATCAACCCCTTCTTCCAGGAAGTCGTGCGCGGCGTCATTATCGTGGTGGCGGTGCTGGCCAACACGCTGGTCACGCGGGTGCGCGAAGCCCGCCGAGGGCTGCGGTGAGCCGGTCGAGCACAGCCGTCATCGACCGGGTGGCACCGGTCGCCACCGTCCATGGCGCGACCAAGCGTTATCCGGGTGTGCTGGCACTCGACAACGTTGCGTTTTCGATCGCGCCCGGCGAGGTCCGGGCCCTGCTGGGCAAGAACGGCGCCGGGAAGTCGACGCTCATCCGCCTGCTGACCGGCGCGACGGAGCCCGACGACGGCGAGGTGCTGATCGGCGGCCGTGCGCTGACCGGCAGCGGCCCGCAGCGGACCATCGAGGCGGGGCGGCTCGGGGTGCGCGCCGTCTACCAGGAACTCAGCCTCATCCCCAGCATGAGCATCGCCGAGAACTTGTTCCTCGGTCATTGGCCGAGCCGCGGCGGCGTGCTCGCGCATGGCGAGATGGACCGGCGCAGCCGCGAGACGCTCGGTGGTCTCGGGCTCGACCTCGATCCGTCCCGCAAGGTGGAGACACTGAGCCCGGCCGAGCGCCAGCTCGTCGAGATCGCGCGGGTTCTAGTGGGCGAGCCCAAGATCGTGATCCTCGACGAGCCGACGAGTTCCCTCGCCGCCGCCGAGGTCGAACTCCTGTTCAAGGCGGTCCGCAAGCTCGCTGCGGCCGGTATCGCGGTGATCTACGTGAGCCACCGCATGGCCGAGATCCGACAGATCGCGGCGAGCGCCACCGTCATGCGGGACGGCAAGGTGGCCGGCACGGTGGAGGTCGCGGGTGCCGCGACGAGCGAGATCGTCCGCATGATGCTCGGCCACGATGCGCAGGAAGAGCACCTCGTCGAGACGGCGTTGGGCGGCGCGGTCGTGCTTGAGGTCGCGGGTCTCGTGTCGCGCCCGAAGGTCGCGGGCGTCGACTTTGTCCTTCGTCGCGGCGAGGTGTTGGGTTTCGCAGGCCTGCTCGGCGTCGGACGCACCGAGCTGCTGCGCGGCATCGCCGGACTCGCGCCGGTTCAGGCCGGCACCGTCACGATGAACGGTCGCGACGTCACCGCGCTTCCCTATGCCCGGCGCGTGCGCGAGGGCCTCGGCTTCACGCCGGAGAGCCGCAAGGAGGACGGCATCCTGCCGCTGCTCGGCGTCGACGAGAACATCGTGGCGGCCGACTTCTCGAAAGTGACGGCGTTCGGGGTGATCTCGGCGCCGCGCAAGACGGCGATGGCGCGCGGCATCATCGAGCGGATGGGCATCAAGACGGCCCGCACCGGCACACCCATCGGCACCCTGTCGGGCGGCAATCAGCAGAAGGCCGTGATCGGGCGCTGGATCTATGCGGATGCGACGATCCTCTTGCTCGACGAGCCGACGCGCGGCGTCGATGTCGAGGCGAAGCTCCAGATCTATGGCATCATTCGCGACTTGGCGGCCTCGGGCCGCAGCGTGATCTTCGTATCGAGCGAGCTCGAGGAACTACCCAACGTCTGCGATCGCGTGCTCGTCCTCAAGGAGGGGCGCTTCGTCGCTGAGTTTCTGGCGCCGGACATTCGGACGGAGGGGTTGATGGCGGCCTGCCTTTGAGGCCGGCGCCCAAGAACACGCGACGGGCGGTGAACGCTCGATGACATAATCGGAGGACATGGCAATGAAGCGCACAATCAAAGTGTTGACGATCGCCGGCTTGATGGCCGGAAGCCTGTTGGGATCCGCCCTCGCGGCCGAGACCAAGATCGGTTTTGTAGTAAAGCAGCCCGAGGAACCCTGGTTTCAGGACGAGTGGAAATTCGCCGACCAGGCCGGCAAGGAGAAGGGCTTCACGGTCGTCAAGATCGGTGCCGAGGACGGCGAGAAGGCGCTGGCGGCCATCGACAACCTCGGGGCACAGGGCGCCCAGGGATTCATCATCTGCACGCCCGACGTGAAGCTCGGGCCGGCGCTCGCCGCCAAGGCCGCGGCCAACAACATCAAGATGATGACGGTCGACGATCAGTTGGTCGACGGCACCGGCAAGCCGCTTGGCGATGTCCCCCACATGGGCATCTCGGCCAGCAAGATCGGCGAGCAGGTCGGCCAGACCATCGCAGACCAGGCCAAGGCGCGCGGTTGGGACCTCAAGGACCTCGGCGTGATCCGGGTCTCCTACGACCAACTGCCGACCGCCAAGGACCGGGTGGACGGCGCGACGAATGTGCTGGTGAAGGACGGCCTGCCGCAGGCCAACATCTACAACGCACCGCAGGACAAGACCGACACCGAGGCCGCGCTCAACGCCGCCACGACCGTGATCAACGCTCATCCCGACGTAAAGCACTGGGCCGCCATCGGCCTCAACGACGAGGCGGTGCTGGGCGCCGTGCGTGCGACCGAAACGGTCGGCATCAAGCCCAATGATGTGATCGGGGTCGGTATCGGCGGCGCCGATTCAGCCATCAACGAGTTCAAGAAGGGCCAGCCCACCGGCTTCTTCGCGACCGTGATCATCTCGCCGAAGCGGCACGGCTACGAGACCGCGAGCGATATGTTCGACTGGATCACCAAGAACCAGGCGCCGGCCAAGCTCACCCAGACGGCGGGCCAGCTCGCCACGCGGGACGACTACGCCAAGGTGCGCGAGGGCCTGGGCATCCAGTAAGGCGGCCGACATGGACGCCGCGTCTCCCGTGCTGCGGGTCGACAACATCGCCAAGGGGTTTCCCGGCGTCCGGGCTTTGAAGGGCGTCTCGTTCACGGTGCCGGCCGGCACCGTGCATGGGTTGCTCGGCGAGAACGGCGCCGGCAAGTCGACGTTCATCAAGATCCTCGGCGGCGACTACCGCGCCGACGAGGGCACGATCACGATGGGCGGGACACCCTTCAGTCCCGCGACCGTCAAGGAGGCCATGGCGGCCGGGATCGCCGTGGTGCACCAGGAACTGCAGCTCGTGCCCGAGCTCACCGTCGGCGAGAACCTGACGCTCGGCCGCTTCCCCAATCGCGGCGGCATCGTGTCGTTCCGCGCGCTCCACGAGCGGGCCGAATCAGCGCTCGCGGCCGTCGGCGGGGGCATCGGCTCGCGCACCAAGGTGGCCCGTCTCTCCATCGGCCAGCGCCAGATGGTGGAAATCGCGAAGGCCGTCATGGAGGATGCCAAGGTCATTGCGCTCGACGAGCCGACCTCCTCGCTGTCCGCCAACGAGAGCGACGTGCTGTTCCGGCTCATCGACAGCCTGCGGGCCCGGGGCAAGATCATCCTCTACGTTTCGCATCGGCTCGACGAGGTGTTTCGCTTGTGCGATGGCGCAACCGTGCTGCGGGACGGGCATGTGGCAGCTCATTTCGCCTCCATGGCGGGCGTCACCCGCGACGAGATCGTGCGGCGCATGGTCGGCCGCGAGATCAAGGACATCTGGGGTTGGCGGGCGCGGCAACTACGCGAGGAGGTGTTGGCGGTTCGCGATCTGTCGGGCGCCCGGCTGCCAGCGCCGGCAAGCTTCTCGATCGCGGCCGGTGAGATCCTCGGCTTCTTCGGCCTCGTCGGTGCGGGCCGCAGCGAATTGCTCCGGCTGGTCTACGGGGCCGACATGCGCCAGGGCGGCACCGTCACGCTCGCGGGCGAGCCGGTGGTTGCCACGCCGAAGGGAGCCATCGGCGTCGGGCTCGTCATGTGCCCCGAGGACCGCAAGGCGGATGGTATCGTGCAAGGGCGATCCGTCGCGGAGAACATCGTCATCTCGACGCGGCGGCACTTCTCGCGGTTCGGCCTGATCGACAGCGCCCGCGAGGCCAGCGTGGCGAATGGCTTTATCGAGAAGCTGCGCGTGCGCACGCCAAGCCGAAAGCAGGACATCGTCAACCTCTCGGGCGGCAACCAGCAAAAGACGATCCTGGCCCGCTGGCTGGCCGAGCCCGCCTTGAAGGTTCTCCTCGTCGATGAACCCACGCGCGGCATCGATGTGGGCGCCAAGGCCGAAATCTACGCCATCCTGTACGACCTCGCCGAAAAGGGGCTCGCGGTCGGCGTCGTGTCGAGCGAATTGCCCGAGGTGATGGGCATCTGCGACCGCATCCTCGTCATGCGCGAAGGGCGCGTCGTCGCCGAATTCCTGCGCGGCTCGTTCGACGAGCACGCCATCCTCGCCGCCGCCCTGCCGGGAGATCACGATCCATGAACCACCTGCGCCGGCTCATCCTGGGCGAGCAGGGCCTTGTCGTGCTGTTCGTGGTCGCCTTCGCGGCCGTGGCGCTGCTGGTCCCCAACTTCTTCACCGAACGCAACATGCTGGGGTTGCTGCAATCGGTCGTCACGATCGGCATCGTCTCGGGCAGCATGATGCTGTGCCTCGCCTCGCGCGATTTCGACCTGTCGGTCGGCTCGACCGTGGCCTTCGCCGGCATGGCGGCCGTCATGGGCTCGAACATGACCGGCAGCGTCACGCTGGGAGTAGGGCTGGCGCTGCTCGCCGGGCTGGTGGTGGGGACCGTCAACGGCGTGGTCATCGCACGCCTGCGCATCAATGCGCTGATCGCCACACTGGCGACGCTGCAGATCGTGCGCGGCCTGGCTCTCATCGCCAGCAACGGCCGGGCCGTGGGTGTGAACGAGCCGGGCTTCTACACGATCGCGCAGACCGTGGTGTTCGGCATCCCCGCGCCGGTCTGGGTGATGGTCGTCTGCCTTGCCGCCTTCGGCTTCGTGCTCAACCGGACGGTCTTCGGCCGCAATGTCCTGGCGGTCGGGGGTAATCCCGACGCGACCCGCCTGGCCGGCGTCGATGTGGTCCGCACCCGCATCTGGATCTTCGCGATCCAGGGCGTGATGTGCGGCATCGCCGGAGTGTTGCTCGCCTCCCGCATCACCAGCGGCCAACCCAACGCCGCGACCGGCCTCGAACTCTCGGTTATCTCGGCCTGCGTGCTGGGCGGGGTATCGTTGGCCGGCGGCAGGGCCGCGATCTCGGGCGTCGTGGTCGGCGTGCTGATCCTGGGGATCGCCGAGAACGCCATGAACCTCCTCAACATCCAAGCCTTCTACCAATATCTGGTGCGCGGGCTCATCCTGCTCCTGGCCGTGATGCTGGATAACCTTCGCAGCCGCGCCTTGCGGCGCTCTTGATTTACAGGTCTGGTCCGCGGCCTCTGCAAATTCATGCAGGTAGTGCGGGTGACTCACAGCGGCTTCCGGGAGCGGTCGCGAGTTTGCTGTGGGTCCGGGATAGGGGCAATGCAGTCCAGCTGCTCTACGGTTCAAGCTCGCCGAGAGCGGAACGGCGACATCTTGAGGGACGCGGCAAAGAGCCGATATGAACTCTTGTGAGTTCCAGTGATGGTGGTTGTCCAAGAGTCGCAGGTCCGAACCGGACAATTTACCTTTTTTCTTGCTGCTCCGGCGCGGTGGATATGTCCGCCCCAGGCTTGAACTCGATCTGGCGAGGCGACACGACTCCGAACGATCTTCATGAGACAGACCGTCGTGGTCTCCTTCGCACGGCCGGCGCGCGCTTGCCACGAGCATCGTCGCGGCCTCGCCCTTGGTCGCGCAGACTGCACAAGCGGCATCATAAAAAGGTAATCTGCTGGCGAGGCTCCGGAGGCAAAACCTCTCCCAACATATGATTTGATCCAAGGCTGGCTACCACAATGCCGCGAGCTGATGAAGCGCACCCGAAGGATAAAGAAGAAGGAAGCAGGTCTTTGCCAGGCCAAGTCTACCAGCGTTGTGCCTCAAACGTCATTTCTAGCCTAAAACATCAATCGGAGTGTCCACGTCATTCAGAAGCGATATGCAATCTGGCGGAACTGTCGAGTGTCTCGGACACCTTGATCCTTCTCTCTTTTGACAAAAAAGTATCGATGCTGCGCTGCAAAGTGCGTAGTCAGGACCGTTTGCATCGGCCATCTTGCTGTCAAGAGTTGGCCCGCAGTGGCCACGGTGCCTGAAAAGCACTCAATCAAGCTTGGGTCCTGGATCAAAGTCTCGCAGCATGACTCAGCCAATGAGCGGCTTAGGGGACGGAACGGGAGGGAGGACGTTTTGGAACCTGATCTCGAACTCGTTGGCGTGCGCGACGATCAGTCGTTCAAGATATGGTCGCACGGCTATCCGTTTCGAACCGTGCGGTGGCATTTCCATCCTGAATATGAATTGCATCTGGTGACAGCGACAGAGGGCGATCGCTACGTCGGGGATCACATTGGACACTTTCGTGCCGGAGACCTGGTTTTGGTCGGGCCAAACCTTCCACACAACTGGATCAGCGAAATCCCTGCCGGCGAGACAGTAGTTGAACGCTGTCTGATCCTTCAATTCACGGGCGAATTCATCAACAGCTGCATGATGATCTTTCCAGAGCTCCGTTTCATGCAGCCGCTTCTCGACGAGGCGGTCAGAGGCGTTCGTTTCGAATCGTCCAGCGCCGAACGAGCCGGCAACCTGATGCGCGAGCTTCTGGAGGCGCAGGATGCGCGCAGGATCGCGCTCTTCATCAGCATCCTAGACGTGATCGGACATGCGGAACAGCAGACACCGCTCGCGAGCATTGGCTTTCAACCGCAACCCTCGGCCTATCTGTCCACCAGCATGAACCTGGTGCTCCAGCACATCGGTCGAAACTTCACCCTCGATCTGAACGAAACCGAACTCGCCAGGCTGAGCCGCCAGAGTGTCAGCACCTTCGCACGCTCGTTTCGCAAGCACACGGGCATGACCTTCGTTCAATACGTGAACGCGCTGCGGATTGAACTCGCATGCCAATACCTCGGTCAAAACGACCTGACCATTATGGCGATCTGCCACGAGGTCGGCTTCAACAACGTTTCGAATTTCAACCGGCAGTTCCTGGCCTTCAAGGGCATGTCGCCCTCGAAGTTTCGCAGCATGCGGCGCGACAGCAGCCGCTTCGCCTCGGCAGCCTGAACCGTCGGGACCATTCCGCGGCGCGATAACACGTTCGCGCGCCACGGATTCCCTCACACTTGAACGTCGATATCTGGCTCCAGTCCAGAGAAGAGGAAACACCCATGATCCAGCCTTTGACCTTCCCACGTTTCGGTGCCGCGGCGGCTTTCGCCCTGACTCTGCTCGGCGGGACTGCGGCCCACGCGGCACCGTTGTCGAACGTGACCGTCGCGTTCCTGATGCCCGACCAGGGCTCGACCCGCTACGAGGAGCACGACCATCCGGGCTTCGTGGCCGAGATGACGAAACTCTGCCCGACCTGCAAGGTCCTGTACCAGAACGCCAACGGCGACGCGTCGCGCCAGCAGCAGCAATTCAACTCGGTGATCTCGCAGGGCGCCAAGGCGATCGTGCTCGACCCGGTCGATTCCACCGCGGCGGCCTCGCTGGTAAAACAGGCGCAAGCGCAAGGCATCAAGGTGATCGCCTATGACCGGCCGATCCCGTCCACCCCGGCCGACTATTACGTGTCGTTCAACAACGAGGAGATCGGCAAGGCGATCGCCAAGTCGCTTGTCGATCATCTCAAGTCGACAAAGGTGGCCGCGTCGGATGTCGGCATCCTGGAGATCAACGGCTCGCCGACCGATGCGGCCGCGGGCCTGATCAAGAAGGGTATCCACGAGGGCCTGGCGGATGGCGGTTACGCAACGCTCGCGGAATATGATACGCCCGAATGGTTGCCTTCAAAGGCCCAGCAATGGGCAAGCGGTCAGATCTCGCGCTTCCAGAAGAAGATCGTGGGCGTTGTGGCGGCCAATGACGGAACCGGTGGCGCCGCGGTTGCGGCCTTCAAGGCGGCAGGCGTCGATCCCGTGCCACCGGTGACAGGCAACGATGCCACTATCGCCGGACTGCAGCTCATCATCTCGGGCGATCAATATAACACCATCTCGAAGCCAAGCGAGATCGTCGCGGCAGCCGCCGCCGATGTGGCGGTCGCGCTGCTCAGCGGCGAGACGCCGAAGGCCGAGACGACGCTCTTCGACACGCCCTCCAAATTGTTCGTTCCAGCGCTCGTCACGGCCGAGAACCTCAAGGCCGAGATCGTCGACAAGATGGTCAACGGCAAACCGATAGAGACCGCGGCGGTTCTCTGCACCGACCGATATGCCGAGGGCTGCAAGAAACTCGGCATCACGCCCTGATCAAGGCCAAACGGACCGCCCGCCGGTTTCGGCGTGCGGTCGAGGCCGCTTGTGTCTGATCTTTGAAGGGCCGCGACAATGACAATGATACGGGAAGAAACGCCGCCGCCGGGCGACGTCGTGCTCAGCCTGCGCGGGATCTGCAAGCAGTTCGGCGCCGTCTCGGCGCTGACCGACATCGACCTCGACGTGCACGCCGGCGAAGTGGTGGCGCTCGTCGGAGACAACGGGGCCGGAAAGTCGACGCTGGTCAAGGTGCTGGCCGGCGTGCACCAGCCGACGAGCGGCACCATGACGTTCCAGGGCAAGCCCGTCGCGCTCACGGGCCCGAACGATGCCCTGGCGCTCGGGATCGCCACCGTGTTCCAGGATCTGGCGCTTTGCGAGAACCTCGACGTCGTCGCGAACATCTTTCTCGGCAAGGAGCTCAACCCCTACGCGCTCGACGAAGTGTCGATGGAGATCAAGGCCTGGACGCTCCTCAACGAGCTGTCGGCCCGCATCCCCAGCGTGCGCGAGCCGATCGCCTCGTTGTCGGGTGGACAGCGCCAGACCGTGGCGATCGCTCGCTCGCTTTTGCTCGAACCCAAGCTGATCATGCTCGATGAGCCGACCGCGGCGCTCGGCGTCGCGCAGACGGCCGAGGTGCTGAACCTGATCGAGCGCGTGCGCGACCGCGGCCTCGGCGTCATCATGATCTCCCACAACATGGAAGATGTGCGGGCGGTCGCCGACCGGATTGTCGTGCTGCGCCTCGGGCGTAACAACGGTGTCTTCTATCCCGACACGTCCAACCAGGAACTCGTCAGCGCCATCACGGGCGCGGCCGACAATGCGGTGTCGCGGCGCTCCGGCCGCCGCGCCACGCAACAAGACGTCACTGGGGGGCACCGGGCGTGAGCAACACAAACATGAAATCCGCGGCCCCGCTCGACAGGGCCGACGTCCGCGTCCGACACGACGCCGGGTTCGGCGGCGCCATTCGCGGCTTCATCGATCGCGTCCGCTCGGGCGATCTCGGATCGCTGCCTGTGGTGGTCGGCCTCGCCATCATTTGGACGGTGTTCCAGACCCTGAACCCGGTTTTCCTATCGAGCAACAACCTCGTCAATCTGCTGTTCGACTGTTCGACTGTAGGCGTCATCTCGCTCGGCATCGTGTGTATCCTGATGGTCGGCGAAATCGACCTGTCGGTCGGCTCCGTCAGCGGCTTCGCCTCGGCAGTGGTTGGCGTGCTATGGGTCAACTCCGGCTGGCCGGTCGCCATCGCGGTCCTGACCGCGCTGGCGGTTGGTGCGGTGGCGGGGGTGATCTATGCCACCCTGTTCAACCGCCTGGGCATGCCGAGTTTCGTCTCAACCCTCGCGGGTCTGCTTGCCGTGCTTGGGCTGCAGCTCTACATCCTGGGCGCGAGCGGCTCGATCAATCTGCCGTATGGGTCGGGCCTCGTCAGCCTCGGCCAGCAATGGGTTATGCCCCACGTGGTGGCCTACGGGCTCGTCCTGATCGCCGGTATCGCATATTTCGTGTCGGGCTACCGCACGGCGACGCGCCGCCGTCGGGCCGGGCTGACGCCGCCGTCGATCGCTGGCCTCCTGGTCCGGGCGCTGGTCCTCACGGTCGCCATCGAGCTCGTTGCCTATTACCTCAACCAGGATCGTGGTGTTCCGTGGATGTTCGGCCTCTTCGTCGGACTCGTGATCGCCATGGACTACGCATTGCGGCGCACGAAATGGGGCCGCTCGATGACGGCGGTCGGCGGCAACCGCGAGGCGGCCCGGCGCTCCGGTATCGATGTTCATGGCATCTACACCAGCGCCTTCGTGCTGTGCTCGATGCTGGCCGCACTCGGCGGCGTCCTGTCGGCCGCAAGGCTGGCATCGGCGAGCCAGCAGGCCGGCACCGGCGACGTCAATCTGAACGCCATCGCGGCGGCGGTGATCGGCGGAACAAGCCTCTTCGGCGGTCGCGGCAACGCCTATTCGGCGTTGCTCGGCATCATCGTGATCCAGTCGATCGCGAGCGGCCTGACGCTGCTCGACCTGTCGTCGTCGCTTCGGTACATGATCACGGGTGCGGTTTTGGCCATCGCGGTCATCGTCGACTCGCTGGCACGGCGCTCGCGTGTCTCCCACGGTCGGGCCTGATCGCAAGACATACCGGTAGGCGGCAGCGCATGCCACGTCCGGCACCGCAACCCGCTTCATCACGTCACCAACTGACTCTTTGAGGAAACACCATGGGCCAGGATCTGTCGGGCAAAGTCGCAGCCATTACCGGCGCTGCCTCAGGCATCGGGCTTGAATGCGCCAAGACGCTCCTCAAGGCCGGAGCGCGGGTCGCGCTCGTAGATTTCGCGGAAGACAGGTTGAAGAGCCTCTGTTCGGAGCTTGGCGCTTCGGCGATACCCGTGGTCGTCAACCTGACGGACCCGAAAAGTGTCGCGGCCATGATGCCGCAAATTCTTGAGAAGGTCGGTCAACTCGACATCTTCCATGCCAACGCGGGCTCCTATGTGGGCGGCGACATATTGGAGGGTGATCCGGACGCTTGGGATCGCATGCTGAACCTGAACATCAATGCCGTGTTCCGGTGCGTACACGCCGTCTTGCCCCATATGGTCGAGCGCAAGACCGGCGACATCATCGTCACGAGCTCCGTGGCCGGCTTCATCCCGGTCGTGTGGGAGCCGATCTACACCGCGTCGAAACATGCGGTTCAGGCTTTTGTGCACACGGTCAGGCGCCAAGTCAGCAAACATGGCATTCGGGTCGGCGAAGTCGCACCCGGCCCCGTCGTGACGGCACTTCTCAAGGATTGGCCGAAGGCGAAGCTCGACGACGCTCTCGCATCGGGCAGTCTGATGGAACCGAACGAAGTGGCCGAGGCCGTTCTGTTCATGCTGACCCGGCCCCGCAACGTCGTAATCCGCGATCTCGTGATCCTGCCTGTTGGCCTGGACCTCTGACGCAACGCTGAACCACAAGAGGCGGACGGAGGACACACGTGGCAGAAGCTGTAATCGGTGTCGACATCGGCACGCAAAGCACCAAGGCCGTGCTGGTTCGGCTGGATGGCACGATCCTGGCGCAGGCCTCGCGCTCCTACGCGCCCGACACGCCACGTCCGAACTGGGCCGAACAGCATCCCGACGTCTGGGTGGATGCCGTCGAATCCTGTTTGGCGGAGATTGCGCAGCTGGGGACAGCTGTCGACATCCGGGGCATCTGCGTGTCGAGCCTCTATGGCGGCTCGGGCATCCCGGTAGATGCCGAGGTGAAACCGCTCCACCCCTGCCTGATCTGGATGGATCGGCGGGCCGAACGTCAAGTCGGCTGGGTCAAACAGAACGTGGATCTCGGACACCTGGGCGACATCACGGGCAACGGCGTCGACAGCTATTACGGCTTCACCAAGATGATGTGGCTGCGCGACGAGCGCCCCGAGGTCTGGGCCCGGACGGCGTGGCTTCTGCCGCCGAACGCCTATGTGATCCACCGTCTCACGGACGAGATCGCGGTCGACCACTCATCCGCCGGAAACATCGGCGGGATCTACGACATAAAGGCGAGGACCTGGTCGCAGGAGATGCTGCAGGTGCTCGGGATCCCAAGCCGACTGATGCCCGAGCGACTCGTTGACCCGACGGCGATTGTCGGCGGCCTCACGCAAGCTGCTTCCCGCCGGCTCGGTCTTGCGGAAGGTATCCCCGTGATGGCCGGTGGGGTCGACGCGGCGGTCGCGACCTTTGCCGCGGGTGTCGTGGCGCCAGGCCACCACGTCGCGATGATCGGAACAAGCATGTGCTGGGGCTATATTGCGCCCACAGCCGATGCGGCGCAGGGGCTGATCTCGATGCCTTACGTCGTGGGCACCGCTCAAGATCTCTACGTATTCGGGGGGGCGGGCACGGCGGGCGCATCGGTCAGCTGGTTTCGGGAAGAATTCTGTCAGGCGGAGATCGCCGCCGGGCGGGAAACGGGCCGGGACCCCCACGCGATCCTCGAGGAAGCCGCGAAGGATGTGCCGCCAGGCTCGCACGGCGTGGTCTTTCTTCCCTACCTGATGGGCGAACGCTCTCCCGTCTGGGACGGCCAAGCCTCCGGCGCCTTTGTCGGACTGAACCTGTTCCACACCCGGGCGCATCTGTATCGCGCCGTGCTCGAAGGCGTCACCTTTGCGCTCCGCCACAACATGGAAGCGGGCGCGAAGGGTTCGGCTGCGCTCGAAGACCGCCTGATCGTTGTGGGAGGCGCGGCCAAATCGGATCTCTGGATGCAGATCGTCGCCGATGTGACCGGCTATCCGGTTTGGACGATCAAAGAAGATGTCGAGGCGGCCCTCGGTGCTGCCCGCCTTGCGGCGCTTGGGGCGGGGCTGATCAGGCGCGACGGCGACGACACATGGATCACGCTCATCGAGCGTGCGGCCCCGGACCCGGCGTGCAAGTCACGATATGACGAGGTCTTCAAGGTCTATGCCGCTCTCTATCCAACGCTTAAAGACTCGATGCATGCTCTCGCCAAGCTAAGAGGCGGACTTGAATGAGGCACTTTAATTCAAGGTCCCATTGTTCCGATTAAAGGTGGGATGGTATTGTTCTCACAACCGCCAGCTTACCTCTCTTGCAATCATCCAACGCGCCGTGGGCATGGATCTGCGGTTCATACCAAGTGACTCAGTGCCGAAATGCTCACGCGGCTACGACCCTAGTGCAGACCGTTCTCGTCGTCGACGAGGAGTCGGCCGCCGGGCTGTTGGTGGCCGACGTGTGCGAGTCGGATAAAGCTCGACGGCATACGCCGTGAGACCAATGACTGGGAGTGAGTGAGCTGAAGCACTGACTGTCAGGTTCACGACCCGACCGGAACTAGGAAGCTCCGAAACCGGTCCTGGCATGTACCTCATGATCGGCCGGCACCAGGTCACTGGCGGGCGGCGCTCGACCCGTCGGGAGCTGCCGGTCCGATTGCCTCCAGGGTAGTCGAGCCGTGACCGGTGAAGGATCACACATGGCGCCGCGAAGCTGGCTTCGCCGATTCACCGTCGCCCCTCCGGCAATCTTGCAGACATCAAGACAAGTGCGACCAGCGCGAGATCCGGCCAAGCTTCGAGGAGCCGTTAAGGACTGTCCGACAAGTCTCCCGCGAGTCTCTTCGGTATTTACGTTTTCAGAGGGGTTCTTCGGCCACGATCCGCCGATGTGTCGGTAGCCAGATGAAGCATGCGTCGGATATTTAGGATCATCATTGACGAATTGACCATCCGCACCGAAGAACCGTTCGTCATGCGGTCGCAGATCGGCGCGCTGACGACGCAGCTTCCCCTGCTTTACGCCTCATTGTGCACCAATGCCTTGGCGCTGGCCTACACGCATTTTCACCTCGCTCCCGATTTCCTCACGCTGGTCGTCCCCGCTATCCTGGTGCCGATCTGTTTCGTCAGAGTCATCATCTGGCGTCGCATGGACATCGCGAAACTCACCGACCAGCGGGTGCGATATCAATTGCAGCGGACGGTCATTCTCGTGGCTGTTCTTGGGGTCGCGTTCTCGGCCTGGGCTCAATCCCTCTTCGCCTATGGCGGGCCCTATGAGCAGGCACACGTCCTGTTCTTCATGGCCATCACGGTCGTCGGCTGCATCTTCTGCCTCATTCATCTCCGGCCTGCGGCGCTTCTGCTCACGGCGATCGTGATCCCCACCTTCGTGATCCGCTTCGCCGCGACGGGCCATCCGGTCCTCGTGGCCCTCGCCATCAACGTCCTGATCGTCACGATCGTCATGACCGCCATGATGCTCGCCTATTACCAGGACTTCCGCCGGCTCGTTCACAGCACGCAACTCCTGGCGCGCATGGGCGAAGACCACCGGCGCGCCGCCCAGGTGGATGCCTTGACCGGGCTCGCCAACCGGCGCCGCTTCTTCCAGGATCTCGACGTGGCGATCAGCGGGGTCGAGCAAGAGGGTGTGCCATTCGCGCTGGCGTTGATCGACCTCGACGGCTTCAAGCCGGTCAATGATCTCTATGGTCATCAGGCCGGGGATTTGGTTCTTTGTGAAGTCGGCCGGCGCCTCGTGGCCGGTCTGGGCGGGAATTTGATCATTGCGCGCCTCGGCGGCGATGAATTCGGCCTTCTGGTGACTGGCGCCGACGAGGGGGCGCCGCTCGAGACGATCGGGCGCACGGTCTGTGATCTCGTGGCCCAGCCGATCTCCGTCACCCATGCCAGCGTCAAGGTGACGGCCTCGGTCGGTTTCGCCATCTGCGCCGGTCCGGGACGATCGCCCGAACAACTCTTCGAACGCGCGGATTTCGCGCTCTATCATGCCAAGGATCACTGCCGCGGCACCGCGGTGATCTTCAACGAAGAGCATGCTCTCGAGATCCGTGCCCGGCGACAGCTGGAGCATGAGTTGCAACGGGCCGACATGGACGCCGAAATGTGGCTTGCCTTCCAACCAATCGTGAACGTCGATCAGGCACATATCTTCGCCTTCGAGGCCCTGGCGCGCTGGACCAGCCCGGTTCTCGGTTCCGTTTCACCCGGCGCGTTCATTCCGGCCGCGGAACGACTGGGACTCGTCAAGGATCTGACACGGATCCTGTTTCGGAAGGCGTGTGCAGCGGCGCTGGACTGGCCTGACGACGTACGGCTCTCGTTCAACCTGTCCGTGGAGGATCTCGCGGATGCGGAATCCGGCATTCGACTGATCGCGATGGTGCGGCAATGCGGGCTCCCGCCCAACCGGCTCATTTTCGAAATCACCGAAACGGCGGTGATGCGTGACTTCGACCGCGCAAGCACCGTGCTTGCCGCCTTGCGGGCTCTCGGCTGCAGTATCGCGCTCGACGATTTCGGAACCGGCTATTCGAGCTTGAGCTACGTCAATCGTCTGCCGCTCGACAAGCTCAAGATCGATCAGAGTTTCGTCCGCTCGCTTGGCATCGAGCGCAGCAGCCGGACCATCATCGAGTCGATCTGCGACCTGAGCAAGAATCTCAGCATCGGGTGCGTGGTCGAGGGTGTCGAAACACGAGAGCAGGTGGAAATCCTCAGGTCGATCGGCTGTTTCAAGATGCAGGGCTACTACTTCGGCCGACCGATGCCAGCCGCAGCCGTTCTCGCTCACCTGTCACAAGAGCGACGGCCGGTGATGACGGTCGCCTGACACCTGGCCAGCTTCCGAGGGGTGCCGTCCGAAGAGCCAAGGTCGGATTCGACGGTCTTGATCGGCATTTGCCGTGTCGTTTCGCGAAGTCCTGCCTTGCCCCAAGGCACACCTCGCTTCACAAGACTGGCCGCCTTAGGCTGATTTCAGTTCAGGGTGTCTGGCCAGCAGCGCGGCATGGTCCGCCCGTGTTCGAGCCGCATAGCTCATGGCGAACTCCGCCAGCGCGTCGTCGAAGACGCCCGAATCACCCATGTATCCGGCCAGTGCCGCCGCGTCGCCAGAGCGGGCGTGCGAGCGGGCCAGGGTCGCGCCGCAAAGCTTGGCATATTCACCGAGGGCGTGGTCCTGGATGAGGGGCGCGATCTCGCCAAGCCGCTTGTTCTTCAGATGACGCACATAGAACTGCCTGCCGGTGGCGGCCTCGGTGGTCCAGCCGAGAAACACGTCGCTTGCGCTCTGCATCAGGCGTTGGCCCTGGACGACGCGCTCGCCCTGGTGGCCCGCGAAATTGTCCCGTCCGGTCACACGCGTCAGGACGGACGGCAACGCTTCCTTGATCTGCAGGAACAGCGATGCGCCGTCTGGTGTGGTGAACAGGCCGAGGGCGCAGAAAGTGCCCACCGAACCGACTCCCACGACCTTGAACGCGACATCGCTCAACCCGTAACGCTCGACGAGGCGGCGCCGCTCCGGCGGCAGGGTCGTCAGGTAACCCGCGAAAGCCTCGGTGGCGCGAAGCGTTTCGCGGCCCTGGTCTCCTTCGCTCCAGTGGAAGATGTTGGGGGGCTTGTCGGCAATCCGCCATTGGGCTGGCGGCTTGTCCTTGCTGTCTGCCGAGAGACGCTGAAAGTTGCCGCTGTTCTCCGGTCCTTCCATCCCTTTGGCCACGAATGTTTCGACGGACTTCCGGAGGCTCGGGTCATCGGTGTGGGCCACGAGATCGGTCGCATCCGTACGCAGATTCCAGACCTCCAGGGGTGACATGAGTGCCAGTTCGGACATGCGCCCGCGATAGGCGTGCGCGGCGCTGTGCGCGGCGTGACGCGCCTCCTCCATATCGGGCTCGGCTCCTTCGAGCACTGCCAGAGCCACGCTGGCGCAGAGCCGTTTGACGTCGACCGTGAAATCGACGTCGGGCAGCGTTTCATCGAAATCGTTGATCTCGAACAGGGGCTGGCCCTCCGGGCTCTGTCCGACCCCGAAGTTGCCGATGTGGCAGTCGCCGCAGGCCTGAACAGCGAGTCCCCCGCCCGGTGCTCCGCGAAGGTCCTCGGCCATCACGGCAGCGGCGCCCCGGAAGAAGCTGAGCGGTGACGCGCTCATGCGGCGATAGCGTTCCGGCACGAGGTCGGGCAGCCGGCTGCGGTCCGTCCCGGCCAGCACCGCGAGCGGATCGCGTCCGGCCGTGTGGGGAAGCTCGGCCAAGCGCTCACGCGGCATGGCTGCCCGCAGCCCCTTACCGAAATCGTGCCGCATCTCGCGCGTCGTGGCAGCGGAAGGAGAAGACGGGATGGTCGTCATGAAAAACCGATCGTGTAGAGGATTCCTCGCGCTATATAGGCCTCAGAACGCGATGGCCGAGGCGCTCGGCCCAGCTGATCGACGAAAGGCCCGATGATGAACGACGCGCGCCACCCCGTGATGCTGGTCATCCTCGACGGCTGGGGGCTTCGGGACGATAAGGCCGACAACGCGGTCAAGCTGGCGCGAACGCCCAACTACGACAGGCTCATCGCGGGATCGCCACAGGCGAAGCTGTCACCATCGGGCCGTGATGTCGGCCTGCCGCCAGGCCAGATGGGCAATTCGGAAGTCGGCCATCTCAACATCGGTGCAGGCCGGGTCGTCATGCAGGACCTGCCACGCATTACCGAGGCGGCGGAAAGCGGTGCCTTGGCCCATCTGCCTCCATTGAAAATCCTTGTCGACGCCCTGAAATCCAGCGGCGGCCGCTGCCATCTCCTTGGTCTTGTGTCGCCGGGCGGCGTGCACTCCCATCAGGACCACGCGGTGGCGCTCGCCAAAGCGCTCACCGAGGCCGGCGTGCCGGTCGACATTCACGTCATCACGGACGGGCGCGACACGCCGCCGCAAGCTGGCGTGGGCTATGTGAAGTCGTTCCTCGCAGCCTTGCCGCCCGGCGTCCGGGTCGCGACGGTATGCGGTCGTTACTTCGCCATGGACCGTGACAACCGGTGGGAGCGTGTCGCCAAGGCCTATGAGACCATCGTGGCCGGGCAGGGCGACCGGGCCCACGACCCTCTCGCGGTGCTGCAGCACGCCTATGCGACCAGCAAGGGCGGTGACGAGTTCGTGCCGCCGACAGCCATCGGCGAGTACTCCGGCATGCAGGACGGCGACGGGTTGATCTGCTTCAACTTCCGCGCTGATCGCGTCAGGGAGTTCCTGATGGCGCTGCTCGATCGGGACTTCACAGCCTTCACCCCGTCGCGTCGGCCGCAGCTTGCCGCAGCTGTCGGCATGACCTCCTACAGCACCGAGCTCGACAAGCATCTGGCGACGCTGTTTCCGCCGCAGGATCTCACCAAGGTGTTGGGCGAGGTCGTGGCCGCGGCGGGCCGCACCCAGGTACGCATGGCGGAAAGCGAAAAATATCCACACGTGACCTACTTTCTCAATGGCGGACGGGAAGAGCCCTATGCGGGGGAGGACCGCATCATGGTGCCGTCGCCGAAGGTCGCGACCTACGACATGCAGCCGGAAATGTCTGCGCCTGAACTGACCGACAAGGCGGTGGCGGCGATCCGTTCAGGCAAATACGACATGATCGTGCTCAACTTCGCGAACCCGGACATGGTGGGTCATACGGGCGATCTCCAGGCCGTGATCAAGGCGGTCGAGACGGTCGACGCCGGCCTGGGTCGCATCGCGGACGCGATTGAGGCGATGAGCGGGGCGTTGCTGGTGACGGCCGATCACGGCAATTGCGAACTCATGAAGGACCCCTCCACCGGCGGCCCTCATACGGCCCACACCACGAACCCGGTTCCTGTGTTCCTGGTCGGACGCAAGGGTGCGACTTTGCGCGACGGGCGTCTCGCCGATCTCGCACCGACCCTCCTCGCGCTCCTCGGCATTGCCCAGCCGCCGGAAATGACGGGCTGCCCGCTGACCGACGCCGCCTGAGCGGTCAAGGCCCCACATGGCACGCGCCCCGTCCCTGTCCATCGAGTCGCTCACCGCGCTCGGCGCCGAGAAGCTCGCCCGGCTCGTGCTCGACGGTGCCGATCGCGACGCGGCGTTCAAGCGAATCGTGGCGGCCGCCCTCGCCGGCGCCAAAGGGCCGAAGGCCGTAGCCGCACTGGTCGACAAGCGCCTTGCAGGTCTGGAGCGGGCGCGTGGATTTGTCGAGTGGGACAAGGTCAAGGCGTTCGCGGCGGATCTCGACGCGACCGTCACCACGATCATCGGTGAGCTTGGCGCCGCCGACCCGGTTCTCGCGACCGTGAGCCTGTTGCGCTTTCTCGCCACGGCGGACGGGGTGTTCGAGCGCGCCGACGATAGCCAAGGCCGGGTGCAGGCCGTCTACGAGATGGCCGTCGAGGGCCTAGGCCAACTCGCGGCCAGGATGCCGCCGGCCGATCGCGCGGCGCTGCCCGACCGGATCGCGACGGCGCTGGGGCAAGATCATAACGATTACCTGCCGCGTCTTATCGGGCAGGTGGGACCGCATCTCGATGAGGCAACCCTGATCGCATGGGATACACGCCTGGCCAAGGTCGCCAAAACGGCGCCGAAGCCCAAGGGGCGGGAGGCCGAGTGGGAGGTCACACGCCGCACACAGCAACAACTCGCGGCTCGGCAGATGATCGCCTTCGTGCGTCGCGACCTCGACGCCTTCGCGGCGCTCGAAGCCGACAAGCACCGCAACCTGCAGGATGGCTTCGGCCTCGCCAAGCTGTTCCTCGACGCCGGCCGCCCCAAAGACGCGCTGATCTGGATCCGGAAAGGGCGCGGGACGGCGATCAAATATCAAAGCCGGGCCGATCTCGCGGATGGCGAAGTGCCACGTGCATTCGACGCCGTCCCGTGTGCGGCACTCGAAGCTGACATCCTCGACGCGTTGAACGAGAAATCCGCCGCCCAGGCGCTCCGGTGGTCGACCTTCGCGGCGACGCTGAACGCCGACATCTTGCGCGCCTTCATCGGTGGCCTTGGCGAATTCGAGGAATTCGACGCACTCGACCGGGCCTTCGCGCATGCCGGGTCCGCAAAGGCGATCCATCAGGCGCTTGCCTTTTTCATCGCCTGGCCGCAACTCGAACGCGCCGCAGCCCTGGTGATCAAGCACCACAAGGCCTGGAACGGCGCGTCCTACGAATTTCTGGCGCCCGCCGCCGAAGCTCTCGAAGGCAGCCACCCGGTGGCCGCCGCCATTCTCTATCGGACCTTGCTGGTGGCCATCCTGACGCAGGGTAGATCCAATGCCTATGGCATTGGCGCCCGCTATCTCGCAAAGCTCGACGATCTCGGGGCTGAATTCGAGGCTGCCGCTTTGCCCGATGTCGCGTCCCACGTGACGTTCCGGGCCGAGATCGTCAAGAAGCACGCCCGCAAGGCGGGGTTTTGGGCCCATGTGAAGAAGGGGATGTGAGGGGGGAAGCTTGGCCTGCACCGAGAAGATCCGGATGGCCAATCAGACCACCCCATGCTCCTTGAACCAGACCTGCAACCGTGCCCAGGCGTCCTCGGCAGCCGCCTTGCGGTAGCTCGGGCGGTAATCGGCGAAAAATCCGTGCGGCGTGTCGGGGTAGATCACGATCTCGGCCGGGCTTTTGGCCTTTTGCAGTTCGCCCCGCATCTCCTCGATCATCGGCTCGGGGATGTTGTCGTCCTTGCCGCCGTAGAGGCCGAGGACCGGGGTGGTGATCGTGGCGCCGATGTCGATCGGGTTCTTGGGTTTCAGGTCGGAGGTGGGCGAGGCCTTGCCGCCGAGGATGCCGTAAAACGCGACCGCCGCCTTCAGATCCTTATTGTGCGCGGCATAGAGCCAGATGATGCGCCCACCCCAGCAGAAGCCGGTCGCGCCCAGGCGCGACACATCACTCGACCCGCTCGCCTTGGCGAAGGCGACGGTTGCATCGAGGTCCGCCATCACCTGGGCGTCGGGGACCTTCGGCACGATATCGGTGAGGATGGTCTTGATGTCGGCTTTGGTGGCATCGCACTGGCGGGCATAGAGGTCCGGCGCGATGGCATAATAGCCGAGCTTGGCGAAGCGGCGGCACACATCCTTGATGTGCTCGTGCACGCCGAAGATTTCCTGGACCACCAGCATGACCGGGAAGGGGCCTCCCGCGGCCGGCATGGCGCGATAGGCCGGGATCTCCACCCCGAGCGACGGCAGCTTCACCTCGCCGGCGGTCAGTCCTGCCGGGGGCGTCGTGATCGTCTGGGCCGAGACGGGCTGCACCGCGAGGGCGAAGCCGGTTCCGAGGCTCGTTTTCAGGAAGGCGCGCCGGCCCGGGCGGGCCGTGATCTCGGGGAACGGGTTCGTGGCGTCGTCCATGGTTTCTCCAGAAGCTCGAACGTGGGCATCGGATCATGGCATTGCGGCAAAATGGGCGGCGAAGCACGGCGGCCACGCCGCCTTGCGCTGTGCGATCCGCCTTATGTGTGAATCGGGGATAAGCCCCCGATCGGCACATCCATATTCGCTGAAGCGGATTTTCTTGTTTTGTTCTATGCTATGACGTGTCGAGAACAGGGTGGCAATGAGCAACATCGAAACCTTTCCCCGACGCGGCGAGCGCACCGATACCCAGGACCAGACCTTCCGGGTCGCGCCTCACAATGTCGAGGCCGAGCAGGCGCTGCTGGGCGCGATCCTGGTCAACAACGAGGCGTTCGACCGCGTTTCCGATTTCCTGTTGCCTGTCCATTTTTCGGAGGAAATCCACCGGCGCGTCTATGAGGTCACGTCCGCGCTCATCCGGGCCGGCAAGATCGCCACGCCGATTACGTTGAAGACGTTCCTGGGCGACCACGATCTCGGCGGCATCACGATTCCGCAATATCTCGCCCGGCTCGCGGCAGAGGCGACCACCATCATCAATGCGGCTGATTACGGGCGCACGATTTACGATCTCGCGATCCGCCGGTCGCTCATCTCGGTCGGTGAGGAGGTCGTCAACGTCGCCTATGACGCGCCTGTCGATCACAGCCCGCGGGCGCAGATCGAGGAGGCCGAGCGACAGCTCTATGCACTCGCCGAATCGGGCCGCGCCGATGGCGGGTTCCAGCGCTTTTCGGAGGCTTTGACCACCGCGATCGAGGTCGCCGCGAAGGCCTATGAGCGGGACGGTAAGCTGTCCGGCATCGCGACCGGCATGATCGATCTCGACCGCACGCTGGGCGGCCTGCAAGCCTCGGATCTCGTGATCCTGGCCGGGCGCCCCGCAATGGGCAAGACCTCGCTCGCCACGAACATCGCCTTCAACATCGCCAAGGCCTACCAGTTTCAGGTCAAGCCCGACGGCACGCACGAAACCACGAACGGCGGCATCGTCGGGTTCTTCTCGCTCGAAATGTCGGCCGAGCAGCTCGCGACCCGCATCATCGCCGAGCAATCGGGCGTGCCGTCCTACAAGATCCGCCGCGGCGACATCACGGACGACGATTTCCACCTCATCACCGACGCGGCCCGGCAGATGCAGACCGTGCCGTTCTACATCGACCAGACCGGCGGCATCTCGATCGCGCAATTGACTGCGCGTGCCCGGCGCCTGAAGCGTCAGCGCGGCCTCGACCTGTTGGTGGTCGACTACCTTCAGCTTCTGTCCGGATCGAAGTCGGGCGGCCAGACGAACCGCGTGCAGGAATTGACCGAAATCACCACCGGCCTGAAGGCCTTGGCCAAGGAATTGAAGGTGCCGATCGTGGCGCTGTCGCAGCTGTCCCGTCAGGTCGAATCGCGCGACGACAAGCGACCGCAACTGTCCGACCTTCGTGAATCCGGCTCGATCGAGCAGGACGCCGACGTGGTCATGTTCGTCTACCGCGAGGAATATTACCTCAAGAACAAGCAGCCGCGTGAAGGCACCGAAGAGTTCATCACCTGGCAGACCGACATGGAGCGGGCGCACGGCAAGGCCGAGGTGATCATCGGCAAGCAGCGCCACGGCCCGACCGGCACGGTGGAACTGCAGTTCGACGCCGAGGTGACGCGGTTCTCGACGCTGGTCAGTCAGGATCATCTGCCGGAACAGATGGGATAAGATCGAGGGGGAGGAGGAACGTCTCTCACGTCATTGTTCGCTCCTCGATATGAGCCGTAGCTCAGGCGAAAGCTCGAGTTCGGTCGCACCGGCCAATACACATTCTCGGCAGGCAACTTCGATCGCAAGCCTTGGGGCGCCGTGCCTCAGTTCATACATCCGAATACCGCAAGCGCTTGACTGCGGGTCGAAGAAGCCGGACCTCCCCATGGCCAAAACCCGCACCACCTTCGTCTGCCAAAGCTGCGGCGCCGTCTCGCCCCGCTGGCAGGGCCGGTGCGATGCCTGCGGGGCGTGGAACTCGCTCGTCGAGGAGGGCGCCGCCAGCGGCATCGGGGCCGCAGTCGCCCGAAAAGCCCGCAAGGGACGGCTCTTCGCGCTAGAGGGGCTGGCCTCGACGGGGCAAGAGCCACCGCGCACGGCCGTCGGCATCATGGAGCTCGACCGCGTGACCGGCGGGGGCTTCGTGCCGGGCTCCGTTCTGCTGCTGGGCGGCGAGCCGGGCATCGGTAAGTCGACGCTGCTCATCCAGGCCTGCGCCAAACTCGCGCTTTCGGGCAGCCGGGTCGCCTATATCTCGGGCGAGGAGGCGGTTGCGCAGGTTCGCCTCCGGGCCGAGCGGCTTGGCCTCGCGCAGGCCCCGGTCGAACTCGCGGCGGCGACATCGGTCGAAGACATCGTGGCGACGCTCGATGACGGCGAGCCCTTCAGCCTCGTGATCATCGACTCGATCCAGACCATGTGGACCGATTCGGTGGAGGCCGCGCCCGGCACGGTGAGCCAGGTGCGAGGGGCCGCCCAAAGTCTCATCCGCTTCGCCAAGACGAGCGGCGCCTGCGTGATCCTGGTCGGCCATGTGACGAAGGACGGGCAGATCGCCGGCCCCCGCGTCGTCGAGCACATGGTCGACGCGGTGATCTCCTTCGAGGGTGATGCCGGCCACCAGTTCCGCATCCTGCGGGCGCTGAAGAACCGCTTCGGTCCGACCGACGAGATCGGCGTGTTCGAGATGACGGGGCGCGGGCTCGCCGAAGTGTCGAACCCCTCCGCTTTCTTTCTGTCCGGCCGGGACACGTCGGCGCCGGGCGCGGCCGTCTTCGCCGGCATGGAGGGGACGCGGCCGCTTCTGGTCGAGTTTCAGGCGCTCGTCGCCCCGACGAGCCTCGGCATGCCGCGCCGCGCTGTCGTGGGCTGGGATTCGAACCGCCTGTCGATGATCCTGGCCGTCCTCGAAGCCCATGCGGGCGTGCGGCTCGGCGGGCACGATGTCTATCTCAACGTCGCGGGAGGCCTGAAGATCAACGAGCCCGCCGCCGATCTCGCGGCCGCCGCCGCGCTCGTGTCGTCGCTCACCGGCGCGACCCTACCGGCCCAGACGGTCTATTTCGGCGAGATCGGCCTGTCGGGTGCCGTGCGGCCCGTCACCCATGCGGCCGCGCGCCTCAAGGAAGCCGCGAAGCTTGGCTTTACCGGCGCCGTCGCACCGGCCGATACACCGCAGCCGGGCGTGCTGACGCCGGTCGCACATATCGGCGCGATGGTGGCCGAGATCGCGGCGTCGGGCGCCGCGCAGGCGGGGGAAGGGCGGGCCGTACGGCCGCAGTCGGGCAGAATGCGGCCGCGGGCGTCGGTTGAATCGTGACGTTGCCGCGACGCTCCGCTATAGCGATGCCGTGCGGGTGAACGAACGTGACCCCGATTCCTTGCCACGCGTCCGTTCGGGGTCTCGTTGAATGCCGTCCTACCTTGACCTCGCGGTGATCGCGATCGTCCTGATCTCGGCTCTTTTGTCGATGGTCCGGGGCTTTACGCGCGAGGTTCTGGCCATCGCGTCCTGGGCCGCGGCCTTTGCGGCCGCCTACCTGTTTTATCCTCAGCTGCTGCCTTATCTCGGCGAATATATTCACAAGACGGAGCTGGCGATCGCGGCTGCCGTGGCGATCATCTTCTTCGGCACGCTCATCATCGTCTCGGTCGTCACGGTCCGCCTGTCGGACGCCATTCTGGACAGCAAGGTCGGTCCGCTCGACAGGACCCTCGGCTTCTTCTTCGGCGCCGCCCGGGGCTTCGCGCTGAGCGTGATCGCCTTCATGCTGTTCAATTATCTGGCACCCAAAGCGCAGCCCGAGTGGGTCCTCAATGCCAAGACAAGGCCGCTTCTCCAGACGTCCGGCGAGGAGCTCGTCGCCGTTCTGCCTGACAACCTGGCCAACAGCATCTTCAAGGTGCTGCAGCGCCCGAAGACGTCAGGCGAAGAAGCGCCGGCCGACGACAGCGATCCCAAGGATCTGAACCCCAATGCGTCGGGCGCCGGGGATGCCGCGGGACAGCCGACCGCTCCCGCCCCGACTCCCCGCGCACCGAACGGGCCCGCGCAGACCGACAAGCAGAAGCTCGAAAATCTGCTTGGCAAAGGTATTCCGCCGACGCAGGGGAAGAAACCATAAGCGGATTCCGCATCGCCGATCTTTCTTTTCGGTGTATGACGGACCACATGAAGCTGGCCGACGATCGAGTTTTCGTCGTCGACTCCTTTTCACAACGAGTCGGACGGGTGCGGCATGGATTTTGACATGGCCGATGACTTCGATCTTGATGCGGATCGTCTACGCGAGGAATGTGGCGTGTTCGGCATCTTCGGCCACGTCGATGCGGCTGCCATCACGGCACTCGGGCTGCACGCGCTTCAGCATCGCGGCCAGGAAGCCGCCGGTATCGTCTCCTTCGACGGCACCCGATTTCATTCGGAGCGCCGTCTTGGCCTTGTCGGCGATCACTTCTCGAAGCAATCGACGATGGAAGGCCTCATGGGGCGCTCGGCCATCGGCCATGTGCGCTATTCGACAACGGGCGAGACCATTCTGCGCAATGTGCAGCCCTTGTTCGCCGAGCTTGACACGGGTGGCTTCGCGGTTGCCCACAATGGCAATCTGACGAATGGCCTGACGCTGCGCCGTGGATTGGTCCGTCAGGGTGCGATGTGCCAGTCGACATCCGACACCGAGGTGGTGTTGCATCTGACCGCCCGCTCGCGTCGACCCCGCTTCATTGAGCGCTTCACCGAGGCGTTGAATGAACTCGAAGGCGCCTACGCATTCGTGGGCCTCACCAATCATGAGCTTGTCGGCGCCCGCGATCCGCTCGGCATTCGGCCTCTCGTCCTGGGCGAGCTCGACGGCTGCTATATTCTGACGTCGGAGACCTGTGCGCTCGACATTATCGGCGCGCGCTTCGTGCGCGACATCGAAAACGGCGAGGTCGTCGTGATCAACTCACGGGGTCTGCAGAGCATCAAGCCCAGCACGCCACGGGAAGCCCGCCCCTGCATCTTTGAATATGTCTATTTCGCGCGACCCGATTCCATCGTGCACGGGCGCTCGGTTTATGGCGTGCGCAAGAACATGGGCGCCGAACTGGCGCGGGAAAGCCCGGCCGACGCCGACCTCGTCGTGCCGGTGCCGGACAGCGGCGTCCCGGCGGCGCTCGGCTTTGCGCAGGAATCGGGGCTGCCGTTCGAGTTCGGGATCATCCGCAATCATTATGTGGGCCGTACCTTCATTCAACCGACCCAGTCGGTGCGGGAGGTCGGGGTCCGCATGAAGCACAATGCCAATCGCGGCATTGTCGAAGGCAAACGAATCGTCCTGATCGACGATTCGATCGTGCGCGGCACCACCTCCGTGAAGATCGTTCAGATGATGCGCGACGCGGGTGCCAGCGAGGTGCATTTCCGCATCTCATCTCCGCCCATCACCCACCCGGACTATTATGGCATCGACACGCCGGATCGTGACAAGCTTCTGGCAGCCCGGCTGAACCTTGAGGAGATGTGCGCCTACATCGGCGCGGACAGCCTTGCGTTCCTGTCGGTTGACGGGATCTATCGCTCGATGGGCTATGCCAAGCGGGACCCCCTGCGTCCCCAGTTCACGGACCATTGCTTTACGGGCGAATACCCGACGAGATTGACCGATGTCGATGGGGTTCCAGACATGCGGCAGCTCGGTTTGCTGGCCGAAGCCGGATAACCTTTCCCTCTGCCGCCAGGATGTCGGTGTAATCGTTCGATGTGTCGGATCGACGATCCCGCATCAACTTCGCAACCTGCCGGCGACGCCGACGTTCTCATCATCGTCCTGACCACCCTTGATCTGACGTGAGAAGATCGTGGGCGCCAAGCCGGCGTGGATCACTCGGCACAGGCGACTTCAACCACGGGCCGTTGCGGCTCGGCCGCAACAACTCGTTCGATCCCGGAGACGGTAGCGAACTGATGGCTCTCCGGTTCCGGGGCTTGCGGCGCGCGGGCACGCCTGCCATGGCTAGAAGACGTTTCTGACGCTGTCCCATGGAGGAGATCTCGTGCCCAAACCCCTCGACCAGCGCATCGCTCTTGTGACGGGCGCGTCCCGGGGGATCGGGCGCGCCGTGGCCATCGATCTTGCACGCGCGGGCGCCCATGTGGTCGCCATGGCACGCACCCAGGGCGGTCTCGAGGAGCTCGACGACGCCATCAGGGCGGAAGGGGCCGAGGCCACGCTCGTGCCCTGCGACATCAAGGATTTCGGCGCCATCGACAGGTTGGGTGCCGCCTTGCACGACCGCTGGGGGAAGCTCGACATTTTCGTCGGCAACGCCGGCGTTCTCGGGCCGATCACGCCGCTTGCCCATGTCGATCCCAAGCAATGGGACGATACGCTCGCCGTGAATGTCACGGCCAATTACCGCCTGATCCGCTCGCTCGACGCGCTTCTGCGGGCTTCGGATGCCGGCCGCGTGGTGCTGGTCTCCTCGGGCGTGGCGCAGCGGGCCGAGCTGCGGCCCTATTGGGGCGCCTATGCGATCAGCAAAGGGGCGCTCGATATCATGATGCGCACCTATGCGGCCGAGACCGCGACGACCTCGGCCGTCAAGGTGATGAGTGTCAATCCTGGTCCCTTGCGCACCCGCATGCGCGCCAAGGCCATGCCGGGCGAAGACCCGCAGACCTTGAAGACGCCCGAGGACCTCAGCCCGAAGCTTGTCGAACTCTGCCTGCCCTCCTGGTCGGAGACAGGTGCCATCTATGATTTTCCGACCGACAAGATCCTGCGTTTCGCGGCGCCGGCCTGAATATTCAGCTGACGTCGGTGTGGGTCAGGATATTGACCAGGGTCCCGAACGGGTCGTGAACGAAGAAGCGCCGGACGCCCCAGGGCTCGTCGGCCGGCCCATAGACGATCGGAAACCCGGCCTGCGTCACGCGTGAGAGGGCTGCATCGAGGTCATCAACTTCGACCGACAAGCCTGGCACGGGCGTCCCCGATCCGCCTTCCGTCGCGACGCTGACCTGCACCGGCATGCTGGCCGCACTCCCGTAGGTCGCGATCCATCCGTGATCCATGAGACGGTCGAGACCCAGCACATCGCCGTAGAAGCGCTTGGCCGCCGCGACATCCGCGGCGGCGATATTTGCGATGATTCGCTTGACCCGCATCAAGGGCTCCTGGAGGTTCGGTCAGACGACAGCGGCGCGGAGGTCATCCACGATCGTGCCCGACGCCCGCGCTTCCCGTTCGTGGCCCTCCTCGCGGAACGTCTCCGCGAGAGCGTCGGCGTACCACTGCCGCATGGCCGGAAGCGCGAGCAGTCGCTCCGCGTAGGCCGTCGCGGCGCCATTCAGCTGCAGCCCGAAGGTCTGGATGCGAAACGCCACCGGCGCGAAGAAGGAGTCCACCGCCGTAAAGGCGGCACCGGCCAGATAGGGGCCGCCGAAGCGCCCGAGACCCTCGCTCCAGACTTCGTCGATGCGGGAGATGTCGCGCCGCAAGTCGTCCGGCATCTCGACGAGCGCAATGCGCAGGCCGCAGTTCATGCCGCAGCGGTTGCGCAGGGCCGAGAAGCCGGAATGCATCTCGGCCGCCGCGCAGCGGGCCCAGGCACGGGCTTTGGGGTCGGATGGCCAGACACCGTCGTGGCGCTCCGCCAGATACTCCGTGATCCCGAGGGAGTCCCACACCGCTGTCTCGCCGTCGTGCAGGCAGGGCACGGTGCCGTTCGGCGCGAAGCTGCGGAACAGGGCGCGGTTGTCGGTCGACCCGAAACGCACCTGATGCTCCTCGAAGGGAATGCCACGCTGCCGCATCAGGACCCAGGGGCGGAGCGACCAGGAGGAGTAGTTCTTGTTGGCGATGAACAGGCGATACATTGGCGGGCAGTCCCGTTACGATTGTTGCGATCCAACCTATGAGCTTCGGGTCACCGACGCCAAGCATCGTTCCCGATGGAGATCCGTCGCCGGCCAGTCAGGCGGCGACCGCCTGTCCCGGTGTGACGACAAACGTGCTGACGGGTCCTTGCAGGCCCGCAAAGGCGCCCGGATCGGCTCCAGTCATGAACACCTGGCCGCCGATCTCCATCAGGCGTCCAAACAGCGCGTCGCGCCGCGACGGGTCGAAATGGGCCGCCACTTCGTCGAGCAGCAGGGTCGGCGCCATGCCGCTCATGGCCGCCACGAGATGCGCCTGGGCCAGCACGAGGCCAACCAGAAGCGCCTTCTGTTCGCCGGTCGAGGCCCGTTCCGCCGCGATGTCCTTGGGGCCGTGTCGCACCAGAAGATCCGAAAGGTGCGGGCCGACCGTGGTGCGCCCCGCCGCCATGTCGCGGCTGCGATTGGCGCGCAGCAGGTCGCGATAACGATCCTCCGCTTCCAGCGCCGGACCTTGTGCCACGAGGGATTCGATCTCGCCCGTGAGCGCCAGCGCGGACCAGGGAAACGGCGAGGCGTCGTCCCGCTCGGCTGCGATGAGGTTTGCGAGGCGCGCGACCGTTTCATGGCGCGCGGCCGCGACCGCCACGCCAAGCGTCGCGACTTCGTGTTCGGCCGCTTCCGCCCAAGCGCGGTCGAGCCCCGTCTGGCGTCCGTCCTCCAGGATCCGGTTACGATTGCGCAGGGCGCGGTCGAGCGCCGCCACACGTGAGGCATGATCGGCATCGATCGTCAGGACGAGGCGGTCGAGGAAGCGGCGGCGCTCGGCCGCGGGGCCGCTGAAGAGCCCGTCCATGCTCGGCGTGAGCCAGACGATGCGCAGGTGCTCCGCGAAGGCGCGGGCCGACGCCACGGGGGCTCGTTCAATCCGGCATTTGCGACCGCTTTCGGGCGGCTCGACGCCGGTGCCGAGCCGAACCGGATCGTCACTCGATCCGGAGTCCGCGTGCGTGATGGCAGCCGCGACAGCCCATCCTCCGTGGCCGCCGCTCCGCGCACATTCCGCCATCTCGGCGCGGCGCAAACCACGACCTGGCGCCAGCAGCGAGATCGCTTCCAGAATGTTGGTCTTGCCAGCGCCATTGTCGCCGGTCAGCACCACCATCGGGTTCTCGAAGGCCAGATCGAGCGACGGGTAGGAGCGGAAATCCGTGAGCTTGAGCTGCGCGATGCGCGGCAGGAGGTGAGCGCGGGGCGGCGACATCACATCGTACAGCGGAGAGGGTCAGGGCGTGGCTAGACTCGCATCGGCATCAGCACATAGAGCGCTGGAGAATCATCGCGGTCTTGGATCAGGGTCGGCGAGCCGGCATCGTTCAGCTTCAGAAGCGCCGTGTCGCTGTCGAGTTGGGCCGCGATGTCGAGCAGGTAGCGGGCATTGAAGCCGATGTCGATCGGCGCGGCATCATAGTCGACGTCGAGTTCCTCGGTGGCCGATCCCGAATCCGGATTGTTGACGCTCAAGGTCAATTTGCCGTCCGCGATGGCCAGTTTCACGGCGCGTCCGCGCTCGGACGAGATGGTGGAGACGCGGTCGACCGCCTGCTGGAACGGCGCCCGATCCACGATGAGCCGCTTGTCGTTGCCGGTGGGAATGACCCGGGCATAATCCGGGAAGGTGCCGTCGATCAGCTTCGATGTGAGGATGACGCCGCCAAAGGTGAAGCGGATTTTCGAGGTCGACAGTTCCACCGTGACGTCGGCGTTCGGGTCCTCGATCAGCTTCTGCACCTCCGCCACGGCTTTGCGCGGCACGATGATGCCCGGCATATCGGCCGATCCCTCGGGCGCCGCGATCTGCACCCGTGCGAGGCGATGCCCGTCCGTCGAGACGGCGCGCATCATGGTCGCGCCATCGACGTCGAGCGTGTGCATGAAGATGCCATTCAAGTAATAGCGGGTCTCTTCGGTCGAGATCGCGAATTGCGTCTTGTCGATCAGTCCCTTGAGCTGCGCCGCCTTGAGCGTGAATTTGTGGGTCAGATCGCCGGCCGAAATGTCCGGAAAGTCCGTCTCGGGCAGGCATTGCAACTGAAAGCGCGAGCGCCCGGAGCGCAGCAGCAACTGACTGGTGTCGCCCGTCATGTCGAGTGTGACCTGGCTGCCGTCGGAGAATTTGCGGACGATGTCGTGCAGCACATGGGCCGGGAGCGTGGTGCTGCCGGCCTGGCCGACCTCGGCCGGGATCTCCTCCGTCACTTCGAGGTCGAGGTCGGTGGCCTTCAAGGTCATAGCCTGACCTTGGGCGCGCACGAGGACATTCGACAGAATCGGAATCGTGGTTCGTCGCTCGACCACCCGATGCACATGGCTCAAGGACCGAAGCAGGGACGCGCGTTCCAGTGTCACTTTCATCGTGCGGTCCCATAGTGTCGTGAAAAGACCTCCGCCCGAATTGTCAGGTGAAGGGCGCCGACTTTTGCGCATGGCTCGCGAATTCGCAAGCCTCCTTTGCGGTCGGCCGATCTGCGGTGGCGCCTGCCTGTCAGGCGGCGCCGGGTCGCGCCTGCCGGGTTCCGCGCGACTCCGGCGGCAGTCGGATCAACAGTCGGCTGCGGGCTTCGACGGTCGCGAAGGCCAGGGCATCGGCCGCGAATTCGGCGACCGGCCGGGTAGCATCGGGTGCCGCCCGTGTGTGGATTAGCGTGAGCCCGTCGGCCTCGGGAGAGACTTCGAACACGAATACGTGCCCCTGCTCGGTTTCCCAAACCGCGATACCGGTGTCACTCGCCCGCACCAATTGAAAACTCACGCGTCGTCCTCCCAGACTGGCGACGCATGTAGAGGATGAATGGCACGGATTTGCGGCGTTGGGCCGCGATGCGCCCCGACACGGGACCGAGAGCTAAGCGAGCATCCATTCGTGGGCCGGGTCGTTGTGGAACCGCCAAATACGCGTCGGCCCTGCCATCACGTTCAGATAGTACAAGGTGTAGCCGTGCGGCGCGGCGCAGGGGTGATAGCCGCGCGGCACCAGCACCACGTCGCGATCGGCGAAGCTGATCGACTCGTCGAGCGAGCGATCATCGGTATAGACGCGCTGCATGCCGTAGCCCTGCGGCGGGTTCAGACGGTGATAATAGGTTTCCTCGAGCAGGCTTTCGGCCGGGAGATTGTCCTGGTCGTGCTTGTGGGGCGGATAGCTCGACCAATTGCCGGGCGGAGTGATCACCTCGACGACCAGCAGGCTTTCGGCTTCGGCTTCCTCGGGCAGGATGTTGCGGACGTGGCGGACGTTCGACCCCTTTCCACGCGTGAGCGTGCCCACCTGTTCCGGCCCGATCAGCCGGGCCGGGTAGCGTCCCGTCCCGGGCGCCGCGCAGACCGCGAGCTCGCACGGGCCCTGCGCCACGACGGTCCAATCGGCCTTGGCCGGCACGTAGACCGACCAGGGCAGACCTTCGAAAACCGACAGACGCTCGCCGATGACCCCGAAGTCGCGACCGCCGCCGGTCACGTGCGCCTTGCCCGAGACGATTACGAGGCAGATCTCCTGGTCGCCTGTGGGGCGTTCGAGCTTCTGCCCGTCGGCAAGGTCGAACACCTCGAACCCCACATAGGTCCAGCCGGCGCTCTCCGGCGTCACGTGATGGATCCGGTTGTCGGTATCGGGCCGCTGCGGGTGCACCAGGAGAGGGGAGGGCGCCATGGTCGTTTCCCTATGTTTGAGCGCTCTTTCGGGCGATGACTCTGTTTAGCGTAACGCCCGCGGACGTCACCAGGGCGAATGTTCCGGATGCCGCCTTGGCGGCGGGGCTCCGCATAGGCTATTGCGCAGAACGGCCTCGCGTCACGGCACCTGCGGACATGTTCCCGTTATGAAGATCACCTCCCTTTCGATCCATGTGGTCGCCGTGCCCCCACCGCATCTTGGCGGCATGTACTGGATCTTCGTCCGAATCCAGACCGCCTGCGGGATCGAGGGGATCGGCGAGATCTATTCGACGGCGTTCCATCCCCAGGCTCTCGTGCCGTTGATCGAAGACGTTTTCGGGCGGCATCTCTTCGGCCACGATCCGCACCATGTGGAGCGCTTCTGGCGATCGGCCTTCTCGTCCGGTTTCACGCAGCGGCCTGACCCGACCGTGATGGGGATCGTTTCGGGTCTGGAGATCGCCTGCTGGGACATCATCGGCAAGGCGGCCGGCAAGCCCGTCTACGAGCTGATGGGTGGCCGCGTCCACGAAAAGCTCCGCGCCTATACCTACCTCTATCCCAAGGGTCCTGACGGCGACTTCGACTTCAACGACCCCGATCTGGCCGCGACCTGCGCGGCCGAGATGGTCGAGATGGGGTTCACCGCAGTCAAGTTCGATCCCGCCGGGCCCTACACGAACTATTCCGGGCACCAGCTCTCGATGGGCGTGCTCGATCGGTGCGAAACCTTCTGCCGCAAGATCCGCGAGGCGGTGGGGAGCCGGGCCGATCTCCTGTTCGGCACACACGGCCAGATGGTGCCGTCCTCCGCGTCGCGGTTGGCACGCCGCCTCGAGCGCTACGATCCGCTCTGGTTCGAGGAGCCGGTGCCGCCCGGCCAGGAGGAGGCCATGGCCGAGGTCGCGCGCAAGACCACGATCCCGATCGCCACGGGCGAGCGGCTGACCACCAAATACGAGTTCCTGCGCGTGCTGCAGACGGGCGCCGCCTCGATCCTGCAAATGAATGTCGGTCGGGTCGGCGGCCTCCTCGAGGCTAAGAAGATCGCCGGCATGGCAGAGGCCTTCTATGCCCAGGTGGCGCCGCATCTCTACAACGGCCCGGTCGGCGCGGCGGCCAGCATCCAACTGGCCGTGACCCTGCCGAACTTCCTGATCCAGGAGGCTATCCTGGATTTCGGCGACTTCCATGCCGCCTGCCTCAAGACCAAGATCACGTTCGAGGACGGCTATCTGATCCCCTCACGCGAACCGGGACTGGGGATCGAGCTCGATCTGTCGGTGGTGGAACGCCATTCGCCCTATACGGGCGAGCGCCTGCACCTGCAGATGGCCGACAAGCCTGCCGACGCCAAGGATTTCGCCCCGGCGCGGGGCTGAGGTTGGTTCGATCGACCATGGATGACTTCGACTACGTGATCGTCGGCGCGGGCTCGGCCGGTTGCATTCTGGCGAGCCGGCTCAGCGAGAGTGGCGAATACAGAGTGGCGCTCATCGAGGCCGGGGGCCCGGACGATTCCTTCTGGTTCCGCATTCCGGTCGGCTATGCGCGCAGCTATTTCGACCCGCGCGTGAACTGGATGTATTCGACCGAACCCGAGCGAGAACTCGGCGACCGCCGCATCTATACGCCGCGCGGCAAGGTGCAGGGTGGATCGGGCTCGATCAACGCCATGATCTTCGTGCGGGGCGCGGCGCAGGATTTCGACGATTGGGCCGAGGTCAGCAGCCCCGACTGGCGTTTCGAGGCTGTGCTGCCGTATTTCCGCAAGCTCGAAACCCACGCGGATGGCGGTTCCGACTGGCACGGCGACCAAGGACCGATCCATGTCACGCCGATGCGCGACGGCATTCACCCCGTCACGAAGGTCTTTCTCGATGCCTGCCGTGAACTTCAATTGCCGCTCAATCGCGACTTCAACGGCGCCAGCCTGGAAGGGGCCGGCGTCTACGACATCTCGACCCGGCTTGGGCGGCGCTCCTCGTCGAGCTTCGAATATCTCCGCCCGGCTTTGAAGCGGCCCAACCTGACGATCCTGCGCAACGCGCATGCCCAGCGGGTGCTATTCGATGACGCGCGGCGCGCGGTGGGGGTCGACATCCTGCAGGATCGCATGGTGCGGCGAATCGCAGCACGACGCGAGATCATTTTGGCGGCCGGTGCGGTCGGCTCGCCAAAGCTGCTTCAGCTCTCCGGGATCGGCGATGGCGCGACGCTGCGCGCAGGTGGAGTCGAAGTGCTGCACGACCTGCCGGCAGTCGGCTGGAACCTGCAAGACCATCTCTGTGCGAGTTTCTATTACCACTCCCGGATCCCGACCCTGAATGGGGCCTTCGGCAGCCGGTTTGGCCAGGCAGCGCTCGGTCTACGCTATCTGCTGACCCGCAAGGGGCCGTTCGCGATGAGCGTCAATCAGGCCGGAGGATTCTTCCGTGGAACCCCGGCTGAAGCGCGCCCGAACATCCAGCTCTATTTCAATCCGCTCTCCTACCGCGTTCCGGAAAACCCCAGGAGCGGCCTGAAGCCCGAGCCCTATCCGGGCTTTCTTCTGGCGTTCAATGCCTGCCGGCCGTCGAGCCGTGGGGCTGTCACGATCGACGGGCCGGACCCGGAGGCCGCGCCTCTTATCCGGCCGAACTATCTTTCCACGGACCACGACCGCAGCGAAGCCGTGCAAGGCGCGCGTCTGGCCCGCCGCATCATGGAGGCACCTTCGCTGCGAGATGTGACGCTGGCCGAAATGCCACCTTCGGCCGAAGCGTCGACGGATGCCGATCTCCTCGCCTGGTTCCGCCAGTCGTCAGGCTCGATCTACCATCTCTGCGGCAGTTGCGGCATGGGGCGTGATCCACAGCGTTCGGTGGTCGATGCCAAGCTGCGCGTCCACGGTTTGCCAAATCTGCGCGTGGTGGATGCGTCGATCTTTCCCAACGTGACCACAGGAAACATCAACGCGCCGACGATGATGGTCGCTGAGAAAGGGGCTGCAATCATCCTGGCGGACACGCGATCGTCAGCTTGAGCTAAGCCATCGCTGTTTCGCATATCTGCCTTGCAGAGGGTCGGCGATTGTGCTCTATAACGGCTCCTAGACAAAAAAAGAGCCGCCCGAAGGCGGCCCAAGTCTAGGGAGGAAACGCCCAAGAAGGGCATGCAGCGCGAACGCTGCAAAGCGAATATGATCTTGCAGTGCACAAATGTCAACCCCCGCTCTGGGGGTTTTCATGTTTTGGCTTGAGGATGCCGGCCGCCGACCTGTCGCGGAAAAGAAGGCTGGCTCTCTCACGATCTTTTTGGCCGCGGCTCCGATCTTTGCTGTTTGCTGTCTGGACATGACATCGAGTGAACTGGACCGGCGGAGGGCGTCGGCGCGGCACCTTTTTGAACAAGGGGAGTCCGCCCTCAGGAGAGGTGATATCGGCAGAGCCGGGGAGGCTTTCGAGGCGGCGGCGTGGGAAGCACCCGACTGGCCTGATCCTGTGTTCTCCCATTGCCTCGTGCTTTTGGAGCGAGCCGAACCGGCGGCAGTCAAGCTTCTGCAGGATCTGCTCACACGTTACCCGGATCACGCACCGGGTTGGGAGGCGATAGGACAGGCGCTTTTGAGAGCCCGCAAGGCCGAGGCGGCACTCGCCTGTTTCGAACGGGCGACGCACGTCAGCCCAAGCTGTACGCGTGCCATGGGACGCGGCTCGGCCCTCCGGATGTTGGGACGAGTCGCGGAGGCCCGGGATGCATTCGATGAGGCTGGCCGCCTCGACCCGCACTCCGGGCGTGCGACCTTCCTGCTGGCGCTGTCCGCACAGGATCTGCAGGACTTTGCCGCCGCCCGCGACGGCTATCTGCGTGTCCTGGCGAACAACCCTGAACTCGTCGAGGCGCACGTCAATCTCGGGACGGTGTTGCAGGCCATGGGCGATCTCGAAGGAGCCAAGCAGGCCTATGGAGCCGCCGTACGGCAGCGGGGCGACACCTTCGGCCGCGTGAGCCAGGCCATGACGATGTCGCCCAAGGGCGAGCTATGGCTCGACCTCGAAAGTCTCCGGCGTCACCTCGCCGGCTGAGCGCGGCCGTTTGACCCGATAGGACTTTCGATAGACGCCGGGTTGCCCGAGCAGGGCCTGGGCCGTGTTTTCGTAGGATCGTTGTCGCGCGGCGTCGAAGGGCTCGCAGACCAGATCGAGTGGCGCACGCGCCACCGGAAAACACTGGGCGACCGGTGTGCCACGGGGCAGGGTGCCCTCGAAATCGGGGTTGGTCCAGACAGCGGGGAACAGGATGCCCACGTCGGTGAACCGGTCGGCGTCGACCATGCCGGTCAAAAGGCGGAACGGCAGGTCGTCGCGGTTCACCGGATGCGTGGCGAAGAGCGAATAGCCCGCCTCCAGCTCGATCGTCCAGAAGCTGTTGAACTTCACCACCGCACGGTCTTCACGGTGGAACGGTGTTCCGGTCACCTGAGCCGGCACATGGAAGGACAGCGGCGAGCGGGGATGCGCTTCGACCGACAAGGGTGGCAGGTCCCAGTCCCACGACAGTCGTCCCTCGGCGACCGTCACGTCGCAGGGCAGCGGGATGATGAAGCCGTGGCTCATCGCATCGACGAAGGGCGGACAGTGCTTCACCGTGCGTACATCGGCGGCGTGAACTTGCGAAAAGGCCGTGGCCGGCATGGCGCGCAGCCAATCGGGAAGCTTCGTCCGCGCCGGCACGGGCCGTTCGAGCCGGTCGATGAGGGCGGGGTCACAGCGGAAGGTGATCTGCACTGTCTTAGCTGGTCTCCCCGATCGTCATGAGACCATGCGGTGACGACAAGCTACGGCTTCAACACCGTCCGGGCAATCGCCGCGCGCCAGCCGGTCACCTTCGCGTGTCGGGTCGCTGCGTCCATGCCCGGTGTGAACCGCTTGTCGCAGTGCCAGGCTTTGGCGAAGATTTCGGGCTCCGGATATAGGCCTGATTGCAGGCCCGCCAGGTAGCCGGCGCCCAATGCCGTCGTCTCCAGCACCACGGGGCGGTCGACTGGCGCATCGATCATGTCGGCGACGCTCTGCATGGTCCAGTCGCTTGCGCTCATGCCGCCATCGGCGCGGATCACGGCCGCGGCACCATCTCCCGCGTTGAAATCGGCCCGCATGGCCTCGACAAGGTCGAGCGTCTGATAGGCAACGCTTTCGAGCGCTGCTCGGGCGATCTCGCGCCGGGTCGTGCCGCGCGTGATGCCGACGATCGTGCCCCGCGCGTCGGCATCCCAGATGGGTGCGCCGAGGCCCACGAAGGCCGGCACAAGATAGACATGCTGATCCGGATCGGATTGCGCCGCGAGTTGCCCGGTTTCGGCCGAGGAGCGGACGATGCCGAGACCGTCGCGCAGCCACTGAACCGTTGCGCCAGCCGCAAAGATAGAGCCCTCGATGGCATAGTGCCGCCTGCCTTTGAGCTGGTAGGCGACCGTTGTGAGCAGGCGATGCGTGGACGCAACCGGCGAGGTGCCGGTGTTCAACAGCACGAAGGCGCCCGTGCCGAATGTCGATTTCACCATGCCGGGATCAAAACAGGCCTGGCCGATCAGGGCCGCCTGCTGGTCGCCCGCGATGCCACGGATCGGCAGGGCTTCACCCAGATGTGAAGCGGCTGCCGTGCCGAACTCGGCGGCACAGTCGCGGACCTCCGGCAGCATCGCGGCCGGCACCCCGAACAGGGCGAGAAGATCCGTGTCCCATTGCCCGGAATGGATATCGAAGAGCGCCGTGCGCGACGCGTTGGTGGCATCGGTCGCGTGCACTTTGCCGTTCGTGAATTGCCACAGAAGATAGCTGTCGACCGTGCCGAACGCGAGTTCGCCGCGCTCGGCACGCGCCCGCGCGCCGGACACATGATCGAGCAGCCACGCAATCTTTGTGGCCGAAAAATAGGGGTCGAGCAGCAGGCCCGACGTTTTCTGGACGAGTGCTTCCGCGCCGTCCTGCTTCAAGTCGGCGCAGGCCTGAGCCGTGCGGCGGTCTTGCCAGACGATGGCATTGTGGATCGGCGCGCCCGTCTTTCGGTCCCAGATGACCACGGTTTCGCGCTGGTTGGTGATGCCGAGCGCCGCAATCGTCAGCCCCTGGTCGGTCGCCTTCGCGAGGGCGATGCGCGCCGTCGACAGCGTCGTGCGCCAGAGGTCCTTCGGGTCGTGCTCGACCCAGCCCGGATAAGGGTAGAATTGCGGAAACTCCTCCTGCGCCGTCGCCACCGGCAAGGCATCGGGCCCGAACACGATGGCGCGGGTCGAGGTGGTGCCTTGGTCGATGACGAGGATGGCGGGAGGCATTTGGGGGCTCGCGGGTAATGATCCCTTCTCCCGCTCAGGCGGGAGAAGGGAGTGTCGGTCGTCAGGCCTTCTTGGGTGGGGTCGACGGCCAGCTCTTGACGAGCGTGTCGTAGTCGACCGTTTCGCCTTGTGGCTTCTCGTTGGCCATCTTGCGCTGGGGCGCGAGGTTGCCGTCCTTCTCAGCCTGGGCAAACCAATATTCGGCGGTCTGCTCCTTGTTCATCTTCGGTCCGAGCTTGCCTTGCACACCGGACTTCTCGATGCGGGCCATGATCGCGTCCTGGTCGCGGGCGAGACCATCCATCGCCTGCTGCGGCGTTACTTGGCCCGAAATCGCATTGGCGATGTTCTGCCACCACACCTGGGCCATCTTGCCGTAGTCGGGCACGTTCACGCCGGTGGGCGTCCACTGCTTGCGGGCCGGGCTGCGATAGAACTCGACGAGACCACCGACCTTTGGCGCCAGTTCGGTCATGGCCGGGTGCCAGACGTCGCTTTCGCGGATCAGATGAAGCGTCGTCAGCGCCTTCTTCAGCGTCACGCTTTTCGAGGTGGTAAACTGGGCATAGAGCCAGCCAGCCTTCACATGCTCGATCGGCGCATATTTCAGCATGGTCCAGCAACCGACGTCCTGGTAGCCGAGCTTCATGCCCTCTTTCCAGTAGGCGCCATGCGGCGAGGGTGCCATGCGCCACTTCGGCGTGCCGTCCTCGTTCATCACCGGGCCGGGCTGACGTGCCGAGTCGGTGAAGGCCGAGTACCAGAAGATCTGCTGCGCGATATGGCCCTGGCCGACCACAGGGCCGGATTCGAGGAAGTCCATGCCGGCTGCTTCCGGGGGCGCGTATTTCTTCAGCCACTCGATATATTTGGTCAGAGCGTAGACGGCGGCAGGGCCGTTGGCGTCGCCGCCGCGAGTGATCGAGGAGCCGACCGGCAGGCCGTTTTCGAGACGGATGCCCCATTCGTCGACGGGCTTGCCATTCGGCAGACCGCGGTCGCCAGCGCCGGCCATGGAAAGCCAGGCATCGGTGAAACGCCAGCCAAGCGACGGGTCCTTCTTGCCGTAATCCATATGGCCATAGACCTTCTGGCCATCGATCTCCTTCACCTCGTTGGTGAAGAAGTCGGCGATGTCTTCGTAGGCCGACCAGTTCACCGGCACGCCGAGTTCGTAGCCGTACTTCTTCTTGAAGGCGGCCTTCAGCTCCGGCTTCTGGAACCAGTCGTAGCGGAACCAATAGAGGTTCGCGAATTGCTGGTCGGGCAGCTGGTAGAGCTTGCCGTCCGTGAAGGTGCCGAAGCTCAGACCCATGAAGTCTTCGAGGTCGAGTGTCGGGCTCGTGACATCCTTGCCGCTCTTCGCCATGAAGTCGGTCAGCGAACCGTCGACAATGTCGTTGTAGCGCGGATGGGTGCCGATGAAATCGGAATCGTTCATCCAGAAGTCGTAGATCGGGCGACCCGACTGCATTTCGACTTCGATCTTATCGACGAGCGTTCCCTCGTCCATGATGTCGTGCTTGACCTCGATGCCGGTGATTTCGGCAAAGGCCTTGGTCAGGGTCTTCGACTCGTAGTCATGAACCTTGAGGGATTCCGAAACGCAGCTCAGCTTCATGCCCGCGTAGGGCTTGGCGGCGTTGATAAACCATTCCATCTCCGCCATCTGCTGGTCTTTCGACAGGGTTGACGGCTGAAATTCGTTGTCCACCCACTTTTTCGCGGCATCCATTTTCTGCGCGAAGCTCGGGGTGCTTTTGATGACCCCTGCCGCACCGGCGACGCCCACAGCGGCGGCGCCCTTCAACACTGATCGACGATCAACCATTGCGTTCCTCCTAGATAGGCCGGCTGCATTATTGCCCCGGTTCTTGCTTTTGGTTCTTCAGGCGAAGCGGAACATCGCCGCCGCCATCAGCAGCGCTACGACCGCGGGGTAGAGAGGGTTGTCTCCGCCGATCTTGATGAAGAACAGAAAAATGAAGGCCGCGAGAATGAGCGACACGAAGAAGCGGTCGCCACGAGTCGTGGCGAACCCGAGGATGCCGACACGCGGCGTCTCCGGCCGCACAACGGCCAGCGTCGTCAGAATGGCCAAGCAGGCCGCGATGCTGCCGAAGAAAACCATCGTCTGCCAGGTCCAGGCCATCCAGCCGAGGTGTTCGGAAAGGTAGTCCATGCCAGCCCTCCTCAAACCCGGCCGAGGGCAAAGCCCTTGGCGATGTGGTTGCGCACGAACCAGATGACGATGGCGCCCGGGATCATGGTCAGCACGCCGGCCGCCGAGAGAAGCCCCCAGTCGAGACCGGCGGCCGAATAGGCCCTCGACATCATGCCGGCGATGGGTTTGGCGTCGACCGTCGTCAGCGTCGTGGCGAGCAACTGCTCGACCCAGGAGAACATGAAGCAGAAGAACGCCGCAACCCCGATGCCGTTGGCGATCAACGGCAGGAAGATCTTGATGAAGAAACGCGGAAAGGAATAGCCGTCGATCATCGCGGTTTCGTCGATCTCGCGCGGCACGCCCGAGATGAAGCCTTCGAGAATCCACACGGCGAGCGGGACATTGAAGAGGCAGTGGGCGAGGGCCACGGCCCAGATCGAATCGAACAGGCCGACTGCCGAATAGAGGTTGAAGAACGGCATGGCATAGACGGCCGGCGGCGCCATCAGGTTCGACAGGAGCCAGAAGAACAGCGGCTTGTCGCCAACGAAGCGATAGCGGCTGAACGCATAGGCGGCCGGCAGCGCCACGGCGACCGAGATGACCGTGTTGATCAGCACATAGGAGATGGAGTTGAGAAAGCTCGCATGCCAATCGGGATCGATGAAGATCTTCTGGTAGTTCTCAAGCGTCGGATGCTGCGGCCAGAACGATAGGCTCGCCAGGATGTCGGGGTTGGTCTTGAAGCTGAGATTGATCAGCCAGTAGATCGGCACCATCAGGAACAGGATGTAGAGCGCCATGCCGACGCGATTGGCGGCTGAACTTTGCATCAGGCGTCCTTTCGCTGGTCGGCGTGGGTCGTATAGGTGAAGAAGATCCAGCAGACCGTCAGCGTGATGAGGTTATAGACGAGCGACATGGCGGCGCCGTTGCCGAGATCGACCTGTCCGAGGGCGGTCTTCACGAGATCGATCGACAGGAAACTCGTCGATTCGCCAGGGCCACCGCCGGTAACCACGAAGGGTTCGGTGTAGATCATGAAGCTACCCATGAAGCGCAGCAGCATGCCGATCACCAACACCTTGCGCAGCTTGGGGAACTCGATATTGGCGAAAACGGCCCAGCGGCTCGCGCCATCGATACGGGCCGCCTGATAATAAGCGTCAGGAATGGCCTTCAACCCGGCGTAGCACAGCAGCGCGACCATTGAGCTCCAGTGCCACACGTCCATGATCACGATCGTGAACCAGGCCGAAGTGGCGTCCTGCCGGGTGTCGAATGGAATGTGCAGCGCGTTGAGCGAGGCGCCGAGAAGGCCCACGTCGGTGCGGGTGAACAATTGCCAGATCACGCCCACCACATTGTAGGGAATGAGTAGCGGAAGGGCGATCACCACGAGCACCGCGCCGACCTGCCAGCCGCGCTTCGGGATGCAAAGTGACACCGCGATGCCGAGCGGGACTTCGATCGCCAGGATCACGAAGGAGAAGATCAGATTGCGCAGGAGGGCGCCCTGAAACCGTTGTCCGGCCTCGGTGGACGAATCCAGCAGGTTCGCGAACCATCCGGCGCCGTTCCAGAAGAAGTTGTTCTGCCCCATCGTGTCCTGAACCGAATAGTTCACGACCGTCATCATCGGCAGCAGCGAGGAGAACAGGACGAACACCATGACCGGCAGGACGAAGAACCAGGCGCGGTTGTCCCAGACGCGATTGTCGGTCATGCGGCCCTCCCTTCGGACAGGCTTTGTCCCTCGACGCGGTGATCGTCGACATAGATGTGCGTGCGGGCGGGATCGAACTGGACGCACGCCTGCGTGCCCTCCAGACTCATTCCGTGGGGTACGGTCGCGACGAGCGGCTGGCCGCCGAGGCTGACATGGGCGAGGCGCTTGCGGCCGAGATCGTCGATGCGGCGGACCTGGACGGGAAGACCGGCCGAGGTGCTGAGCCTAGCATAATCGGGACGGATGCCGAGCTTCACGGGGCTACCGGCGGCGAGCCCCGGATAGGCAGCCCCGAGAGCGATCTCCTGGCCGTCGAGGATGACTCGTGTGCCTTGGATCTTGCCCTGCAGCAGGTTCATGCCGGGCGAGCCGATGAAATAGCCCACGAACGTGTGCTCCGGCTTTTCGAACAATTCGGCTGGTGTGCCGATCTGCACGGCCCGGCCGTCATTCATCACCACGACCTTGTCGGCGAATGTCAGCGCCTCGACCTGATCGTGGGTGACGTAGATCATCAGGAGGTCGAGCGCGCGATGCACGGCCTTGAGCTTCGAGCGCAGTTCCCACTTGAGCGCCGGGTCGATGACGGTCAGCGGCTCGTCGAACAAGACGGCGGACACGTCGGAGCGCACGAGCCCCCGCCCGAGCGAAATTTTCTGCTTGGCATCGGCCGTAAGGCCGCGCGCGCGGCGATTGAGGTCGTGGTTGAGATCGAGCATCGTGGCGATCTCATTGACCCGTGCCGCGATCCTGTCCTTGGGCATGCCGCGATTCTTGAGCGGAAAGGCGAGGTTTTCCGCCACCGTCATCGTGTCGTAGATGACGGGGAACTGGAACACCTGGGCGATGTTGCGCTGTTCCGTCGGCAGACGGGTCACATCGCGGTCGTCGAACAGGAGCCGTCCTTCGGAGGGAATCACCAGCCCCGAAATGATGTTCAAAAGCGTGGTCTTGCCGCAGCCGGACGGGCCGAGCAACGCATAGGCTTTGCCGGCTTCCCACACGTGGTGCAAGGGCTTCAGGGCATAGCCGGCATCCGTCGCGGGCTTGCCGCCGCCATAGGCGTGACCGACGCCGTCGAGGGTGATCTGTGCCATCGGTCGCCCTCCTCAGGCTGTCGCCGCGAGACCGGGCGCCGTCACGCGCTGGCCTTGCGATCCAAAAACAAAGGCGCGGCCGGGATCGAACTGCGCTTCAGTCCGGTCGCCCGGCTCCCATTGATGCACGCCCTCCACCAGGCACACCCAGGTGCCGAGGCCCGTGTCGACATGCACGAAGCTTTCCGAGCCGCTGATCTCGGTGACCGAAACAGTGCCGGGGAAGCTCAGCATGCCGGGTTGCGGGTGGCCGATCGTCACCGCATCGGCCCGGAAGCCGAGCCGATAGACGCCATCCGGCATGCCGGACAGAACACCTTCGGCCGGCACTTTGCGGCCGCTTTCGAGTGTGGCCATCGCTCCCGCCTTGGTCACCGAAACTTCGTTCAATGGCGGATCGGAGAACACGCGTGCGGCATCGATGTTGTCCGGTTCGCGATAGGCGGTCGCGGACGGCCCGACCTGGGTGACGCGACCCTGCCACAATGTGGCGGTCTGACCACGCAAGAGCAGCGCCTCGGTCGGCTCGGTCGTGGCGTAGACCAGGATGGCGCCGGTTTCGGCGAAGATGCGTGGCAGCTCCTCGCGCAATTCTTCCCGCAGCTTATAGTCCAGGTTGGCAAGGGGTTCGTCGAGCAGCACCAGTTTGGCCTGCTTCACCAAAGCTCGTGCAATCGCGGTACGCTGCTGCTGGCCGCCCGAGAGTTGCGCTGGCGTGCGCTTCAGCATGGGCTCGAGCCTCAAGAGCGCCGCGGCGCGGCCCACCCTGGCCTCGATCTCGGCCTTTGGGAGACCGGCGACGCGGAGCGGAGAAGCGATGTTCTCGTAGACGCTGAGCGTCGGGTAATTGACGAATTGCTGGTACACCATGGCGACCGATCGCTTGCGGACGGGCACGCCGGTGATGTCGACACCGTTATCAATGATCTTGCCGGCCGTCGGTCGGTCGAGCCCGGCCATGAGGCGCATGAGCGTCGTCTTGCCCGACAAGGTCGGGCCGAGCAACACGTTCATGCTGCCAGGCTCGAGCCGCAGCGAGACATTGTCGATGAAGGTCTCTTCGCCGACCCTGTAGGATATCTGATCGAGGACGAAACTCAACGAACCGACCTTCCTTCGAAGGACTGCGCCGGAGCTCCGATCGCTCGAACGCGCAACATGCGCATCGTGCCTTCCTCCCGTATCTCGACGCTTGAATGCGTCTTGGATTGCTTGCGCGTAGCCTATGTCGAAAATCGCGAGCTCGGCAAGCGAATAAAACGAGCATAAGAACGAAAGCTTAAGTGGACTCGTCCTCGTTTTCGAGCGGGCCCCCCGCCTCGATGACCTCGACGCCGTTGACCCGACAAAGATCGGCGATGGCCGGCGACGGCAGGCGGTCGGTGACGAAAATATCGATCTCGCTGAGATGGGCGACCCGCACCGGGGCCGAGCGAGCGAATTTGCTGCTGTCGGACACGAGCACGACTTTGCGCGCGTGCTCGATAATGGCCCGCGCAGCCTGCACCTCGCGAATGTCGAAGTCGAGCAGCGTCCCGTCGGCATCGAGCGCCGAGGTCCCGATGATCGCAAGGTCGACCCGGAATTGGGCGATCATATTGATGGCATGCGAGCCGACGATGCCGCCATCGGCCTGCCGCACCGTGCCGCCTGTGAGGAACACTTCGATGGCGCTGTGCCGGTAGAGTTCTGCCGCGACATTCAGGTTGTTGGTGATCACCAAAAGGCCTGTGTGGCCCGTCAGGGCCCGCGCGACCTCTTCGGTCGTGGTCCCAATGTTGATGAACACGGAGGAATGATCGGGCACGAGCCGCGCCGCGGCCTCGCCGATCAGCTTTTTGTGCGGCCCGGCGATCAGCTTGCGAGCCTCGTAGGCGAGGTTGACGACCCCCGACGACACCATTGCGCCGCCGTGCACCCGGACGACCATCTGGGCGTCGCTCAAATCGTTAAGATCACGGCGGATCGTCTGCGGTGTGACGCCGAAATGCGTCGCGAGATCCTCGACAGCGACACGGCCCTTCTCGCGCAACCAGTCGACGATCTCGATCTGGCGCCGTGAGGCGATTTTGGTTGGCAGCGGCGTCATCCTAGAGGCTCAGGTTGAACGCGATGGAGATGCGGGCACGGGTTCCGCGATAGGGCCGCACCTGATGCATGAGCCAGGATGGAAACAGCACCATCAGGCCTGGCTTCGGCCGGATGATCTCGGCGCCACCCACCGAGGCTCCATCCTCGCCGGCGAATTTCAGATGCGGCGCATACATGCCAGGCCCCGGTCCACGCGGATCGAGCATCTCGAATTCACCGCCGAGGCTGTGGTCCGAGGCGCAACCGCCATCGTCCACATAGTAGGTTCCGGACCAGAACGAGCCCGCGTGGTAGTGACACACATTGGCATGACCGGCCGTGTTCACATTCGCCCAAGCCTGGATCTTCCAGGAGGGATGCGCGAGTGCGCCCTGCCGGTCTGTCGTCATCTGCCCGGCGATGCCTTTTGCCAGGTCGATGATCTGTCCACTCCACGGCGCTCCCCAATCGAGGATCTCGCGGTCGGAGTGCCAGCCACCCGCATTCGAGGCCTGGACCGAAGGGTAAGCCTCGCGTCGTGCGAGGATGGCGGCCGACAGGGCCTCGTTGAGGGCTGCCGCGTTCGGCACTTCGAGAGCCGCGACCGGAGTCGCAAACAGGCCGCGCACCGCAATGTTCATCCGCGTCGCCATTCGCGCTTCCTCCGGTTCGCTGCGCCTCAAGCGCGCGATTGAACGGCCAGTCGCGTGCGACTCCGCCATTTTTTCCCGCAAGTCTCGGATGTTCGCTGAGCAAGTGCAAGCCAAAGTCCAGGCAGGCCTGCGTCAAAGCAGGTTCGATGTTCGCTTGTTCGTGCTCTATTTTCGTTTTATGTTCGAAAAAACAGCAAAGACGATGGGGAGGGGCGGCCTTGGAGACACTCTACGATCTCGCCATCATCGGCGGCGGCGTCAACGGCTGCGGTATCGCCCGAGACGCGACCGGCCGGGGCCTCAAGGTTTTTCTGTGCGAGCAGAACGATCTGGCCAGCGGCACATCCTCGGCCGCCACGAAACTCATTCACGGCGGCCTCCGCTATCTCGAACATTACGAGTTTCGGCTGGTCCGGGAAGCCCTGATGGAGCGCGAGGTCCTCTGGGGAATCGCGCCCCACATCATTTGGCCGCTTCGGTTCGTGCTGCCCTACCACAAGGGTCTGCGGCCGGCCTGGATGCTGCGGCTCGGCCTGTTCCTCTACGACCACCTCGGCGGTCGCAAGCGCCTGCCGGCCACCCGCACGCTCGATCTCACCCGTGACGAGGCCGGCCAGCCGCTCAAGCCGGGCGAGTTCACCAAGGGGTTCGAGTATTCGGATTGCTGGGTGGACGATGCCCGGATGGTCGCCCTGAACGCGCGGGACGCCGCCGATCGCGGTGCGACCGTGATGACGCGCACCAAGGCGGTGAGCGCTGAGCGTGGCGCGGCCGAATGGGCGCTGACCCTGCAGGACAAGACGACCGGCACAACGCAGGTGATCCGTGCCAAAGCGGTCGTGAACGCAGCTGGCCCCTGGGCGGGCGCGGTGTTGAACACGGCCCTCCGGATCAATGCCGAGGCCAAAGTCCGTCTCGTGCAGGGCTCCCACATCGTGGTGCCGAAAATCTATGAGCACGATCGCTGCTATATCTTTCAAAATGCCGATGGCCGCATCTTCTTCGCAATTCCTTACGAACAGGATTTCACGCTGATCGGCACTACCGACCGCGACTACGAAGGCGACCCTGCCGCCGTCAAAGCCTCCGATGAGGAGATCGGTTACATCTGCCGTTCAGCCACGGAATATTTTGCCAAGCCCGTCCTGCCCACCGACATCGTCTGGACCTACTCCGGCGTGCGACCGCTCTATGACAAGGGAGACGGCGCCGCCCAGGCCGCGACGCGCGACTACGTGCTGGAACTCGAAGGCGAGAGCGGCCGTGCGCCGCTCCTCTCGGTCTTCGGTGGCAAGCTCACGACCTACCGTCGCTTGGCCGAGCACGCGCTCGAATTGCTGCAGCCGCACCTCCCCGCCTTGAAGGGGAATGTCGGCTGGACCGGCCGAAGCGCATTGCCGGGCGGCGACTTTCCGATCGACGGGTTCGATGCGCTCGTGGACTCCCTGCGTCAGGGCTGGCCTTTCCTGACGCTCACCCACGCCCATCGCCTCGCCCGGCTCTATGGTACGACAGCGCGCACGATCCTGGGAGATGCGCGTTCGTTGGACGCGCTCGGCCGGGATTTCGGGGCGACGCTCACCCAGGCCGAGGTCGATCATCTGGTTCGAACCGAGTGGGCGGAGACGGCCGACGACATCCTCTGGCGCCGGACGAAGCTTGGTCTCCGCCTGGGTCCCGCACAAGTGCGGGCCCTCGAAACCTACCTCAACGGCGTCGCGTCCCAGCCCGTGGGCGGGCTTGCCAGCGCGACGGCCTGAAGGAGCTGCGAGTGGTCAGTCGCCATTGCAATCCGGCGTATTCAGATCGCCGGGCTGGAGCACTTCGGGGTTGGCTGCCGGATTGGTGCCGGTCACACGCTCGACGAATTCGTCGAGCCTTTCGCTCGGCCGCGTAACGAGGCCGGCGGGACCCATCAGGGTGACGACCGTTTCGGGGCGAGCGCCAAGTTCGTCGATGTGCTTTTCACGGACCCACGCGACGGTTTGGCCGATCGCAGCCGCGTCACTCTCCGCCGTCAGTCCAAGGGGGTCATCAGTGCCGATCGAAAACGTGTAGTCCATGTGACGATCACCCCTGTGTAGTCTGCCTCTCGATGTCAGCTTGGATTTCTCACGCACAAGTCAAGGGAGAGACAGCGGCAAGAGACCCATCGGGTGTGCGTTGCCCGGGACCGCCGGCATTCGCAACCGCTCGATCGGTAACAAGCAGGGCCGTTGAAGCCGGCCGGGGCGGTGTTCGTTCGCGCATATTTCATCGTCCCTGCGCCGTACAGCCGTTGGTGACGGCCAATCGGTTTGAGGGACGACCCCGTGCTTCTGAGATGCCAATAGTCCAGCTCAAGGGTTGGTTGATCATGCGGAATCATCACTCCCGTCGCCAAAACCGTTCCAAATGCAGCCCCGATCCATGGCATAGTTGACTCGTCTTATAGACTTTGTAAGATGGGCCGTCTGCTGTGGAGGCGTGCCGACGATGAAAAGGACATTCGGGGCCGACCTCGGCGAACTCGCTGGAGACGATATTCGGCGGTGGCAGGGCGAATTGGGCGGTGATGTTCAAGCCGCTCGGCGGGGCAAGATCGAAGCCGTTCTATCGGTCGCCGCTCTGTGGATGCGGAGGATTATCGGACAGGGGAATGGCCATGGGAGCTGTCGACCCAGGTTGACTACCAGGCCTGCCGATCTGCCCTTCTCCGACCCGAGCCTTTCCCATGCGACTCAGCCAAACAGCCCAACACGGCCGTCCGCCCTCAGCGCGTAACCGCGTCCTCGTCGTCGCGTCGCCCACGCATTCTCTCGAACTCCTGCGGTGGGCGACAATCCTCAGCGATGACATCCTTTTCGTCGCGGAGAGCATCGACGCGGCGTCACAGCGTTTCGCGACGCACTTCGCCATTGAAACGCGCCGGCGAACGTTTCGGCACAGCGATCTTTCCCATGCGGGTACGCTGCTCCTGTCGCTGCCCGATCCTGAAAAGGAAAATCAGATCGTTCGCGCCGCACGTCGTCAGGGCGTCGCCGCCCATGTGGTCGACCGCCCGCTTGTGTCCGATTTCACGGTCTTGGCTCTCCTCCAACAGCCGCTAGGGTCGAGTCTGGCCGCATAGGGCGCGATCCGGGGTGGCGAAGCTCGGAAATCAACCTTGCCTTAACCTTGTGAGGTCAATCTCCATCGGCGTTCGTTCGCGCGAGCCGTCGCGCATGCCGGCGCGGGCGGCGTCGATGCAAGTCGCGGCTTCGGGAGGGCCGCTTTTTGGAGGTGATCGTCATGCGTTCGGCGATGGCTGTATTGCTTCTTACGATGCTCTTTCATGGTGGGGCTCTGGCCGACGGTCGATTCCGCAACATGATGCCCTATGGCGAAGCGCGCGAAATGTTTCTGCGAATGGGATACCGTCCCTACATGATGCCCGGCGCGGATATCTGTGACCCGGACGACCCGCGCTGCTTTCCCGAACTCGAATATTGCGCGAAGAGCCGAACCTGGGCCTGCACCTACACGTGGCGGCGCGGCAAGACCATCATCGAAGTCGAAACCCGCTACGACAACCCGATCGTGGCGCGATCGGAATGTGTGGTCAATTGCACCCAGTCCCCGAAGTCGGTTCCGGCGTCCGGTGAGGGTGTCGCTGCGCGGTAGTCATTCCCACGGCGGGTTCTAGATCTTTCTGTCGTGGCCCCGCCTGATCGCGAGATGACCTCGGTCAGAAATGGCGTCGACGGGAAGAGGGCGATCGAGCCAATCGGACATCCATGCTGACCACCCTCGCGGTCGAGAGCTATCGTTCCCTTCGAAAGCTCGTCATCCCCCTAGCCCCTCTGGCTGTGATCACCGGGCCGAACGGGAGCGGAAAATCGAGCCTCTACCGGGCATTGCGATTGCTCGCCGACACTTGCCAAGGCTCGCTCGTGGCGAGCCTCGCCCGCGAGGGTGGGCTGCCGTCGACACTATGGGCCGGGCCGCATGAGATCGGGCGGGGCGTGAAATCGGGGCAGTATCAGGTGGAAGGGCTGCGGAGACACCAGTCCGTCCATCTGCGGCTCGGTTTTGCGGCCGATGACTTCGGCTATGCGATCGACTTGGGACTCCCGTCCCAAACTCCGCCAAGCGCGTTCAACCTCGATCCCGAGATCAAGCGCGAATGCCTCTGGTCAGGCCCCGTGCTGCGCCCCTCGACCCTTCTGGTCGACCGGCGCGGTCCCTCGCTGCGGGTGACAGACGCCACGGGCGCCTGGCAACATGCGTTGACGGCGCTGCCGCCCTACGACAGCATGATGACGGCTTTCGCGGACCCGCGGGGGGCGCCCGAGATGATCGTCTTGCGCGAGAGGGTTCGGGGCTGGCGCTTCTACGACAACTTCCGCACGGATTCAGAAGCCCCGGCCCGGCACATGCAGATCGGGACGCGGTCACCCATCCTCAGTCACGACGGCGCCAATCTGGCGGCCGCCCTGCAGACGATCCGGGAAATCGGCGATGCCGCCGGGCTCGACCAAGCCGTGGACGAAGCCTTCCCGGGTGCGGAAGTGATCGTCGTCCATGCCGACGGGCGGTTCCAACTGACGATGCGCCAGCATGGGCTTCTTCGTACCCTCGGGGCAGCCGAACTTTCCGATGGAACGCTGCGCTACCTCCTGCTGGTCGCGGCGCTCCTGACCCCGCGGCCGCCCGAACTTCTTGTCTTCAACGAGCCCGAGGCGAGCCTTCATCCCGAACTTCTACCGGCACTGGCGGCCCTGATAGGCCGAGCCGCCGCACGATCTCAGATCGTCGTCGTGTCGCACAACGCGCACCTCGTTTCCCTGTTGCGGGACGGTGCGGACACCGGAACGATCGAACTGGAAAAGGCCTTCGGCGAGACTCGGATCAAGGATCTCGACGCCGCCGACAGGCCCCGATGGGAGTGGCCCGCCCGGTGACAACGTCCGGCCAGGCGCGACCCGATTGTTACTCGCGCCCCATCAGGCGCTGCCTCCTCCCGGAAAGGCGCGCCGCAGCAGGTCGAACTGCGACTGCACGCCGGGGAGCGACGGGCGGGGCCGGTCGACACGCGATGCGTGAACCTGCGCATCGAAATGGACGATGCGCGCGTGGATCCGAAGCGATTGCGCCGTGAACTCCTGCAGATCCTCCGGCAATTGAGCGAAGAGAGCGGCCTGACTGGCAATGCCTTGCGAGGACGTCAGGCTTTGCCGGCTTCGTGCCGTTTCGTCATCGGCCAACTCGCCATCGTTGACCGCCTTCTGGACCAGCAGCCACGAGGCGATCTGCATCAGGCGGGTCGTGAGCCGCATGCTTTCGGCCGCGTAGGCGAGGGCGAGAGGACGCGGCAGCGTTCGGGATTGCTCACGTCCCGGACCATCGAGATAGGCCGCAACATCCTCCACGAGGGACATGCCGTCCTGATAAAGCGTCTTGAACTGGGGAGAAGATGCCAGCCGGTGGGCGAAGCTGATCGTATTTCCTTGTTCCATGCCCAGCATCACAGACCTCTTCTCCATCGTCGCGATTGCCCGGATCCGGCGGCGCCTGCCGCCTGTGCCGAAGTGAACCGCTCTCATCTAACCGCGATCAACGTTGCAAACACCACGCCGCGAGAGATCTCCTCGCGTTAACTTTGTGTTAAGGTTAACGGAACGCGTCTTCCGCCACGGTGAGGACGATCTTTCCGATGTGGTCACCCGCCTCCATGCACCGGTGCGCGGCGGCGGCTTCGCTCAAGGTGAAGGCACGGTCCATCACGGGCCTGATCTGACCGGACGCGATGATCGGCCAGACTTTGGATTCCAATGCGTTGGCGATGGCACGCTTCTCGGCGATGCTGCGTGGCCGGAGGGTCGATCCCGTATGGATCAGGCGTTTCGTCATGAGCTTGGTGAAGTTCACCTCCGCCTTCGCGGCTTCCAGGAAGGCGATCTGCACGACCCGGCCGCATTCGGCCGCAGCCTCGTAGTTTCGCTCGATGTAGGAGCCGCCGACCATGTCGAGGATGACATCCGCGCCCCGCCCGGACGTCACGGCCTTGACGGCATCGACGAAATCCTCGTCCCGGTAGTTCACCGCCCGGTCTGCCCCGAGCGCCACGATGGCGGCGCATTTCTCCGGCGATCCGGCCGTTGCGATCACACGTGCGCCGAAAGCCTTGGCCAGCATGATGGCCGTCGTACCGATGCCCGACGTCCCACCATGGACCAAAAGTGTCTCACCGGCTTTGAGCCCGCCTCGTTCGAACACGTTGGTCCACACCGTGAAGAACGTTTCGGGGAGCGCGGCGGCCTCGCGCATTGTCAGGCCCGTCGGGATCGGCAGGGCCTGCGGCTCCGGTGTCTTCACATATTCGGCGTAGCCACCGCCCGGCACCAGCGCACAGACACGATCGCCGACCGCGTAGCGGTGAGTGCCAGGACCGAGGGCCGCGACGGTGCCGGAGACCTCCAGGCCCAACAGGTCGGAGGCCCCCGGAGGCGGCGGATACGCGCCTTTGCGCTGCAGGATATCTGGGCGGTTGACGCCCGCCGCCGCGACCCGGATGAGGATCTCGCCTTCGTGCGCTTCCGGCACGTTGCGATGAGCGAGTTCGAGGACCTCGGGGCCGCCCTTCCCGTTCATGGCGACGACGGTCATGGTTTCAGGGAGAGACATGGCGGCTCCTGGGTTAGAGATGTTTTTCAGATAGAGCGTTCCTGCGACCGGGACACGCTCGATACCGAAAGACGGAAGATGACCGATCCGCAAGGACTCGCGCAGCGCCTGGAGGCGCTCGAAATGCATGCGGCCCATCAGGCGCGGGTAATCGACGAGCTCAATGCGACCGTTGCGGCGCAATGGACCACGATCGACGCCTTGCGGCGGGGCCTCGCGACGATCGCCGAGCGACTGGAAAGTGCCGAGGCGCGCGGCGTCGGCCTTCCACCCGTGCAGAAGCCGCCGCATTATTGATGGCACGGGTTCCTCCGCCCCAGTCGCCTCGCCGAACGCCACGTGTCATCGAATTGTCGCTGCCGACGGGCATGAGCGGCCGACGCATCAACCGGAGGTTTCTCATGAAAGCACAGGTCCTGTCGGCCGCCACGGCGGTCCTTTGCATCATGGGGACTGTCCCGGTCGTCCAGGCGGCAGAGCGGCCGCATAACGTCATTCTGTTCGTGCCCGACGGCTTGCGTGGCGTCATCGTCAACGACACGACGGCCCCGTCCATGGCGGCGCTCGCGCGACAGGGCGTCTGGATGAAGAACAGCCATTCGCTGTTCCCAACCTTCACGACCGCCAACGCCTCGGCGATGGCGACGGGGCATTACCTCGGTGACACCGGCGATTTCTCCAACACGATCTATACCGGCTTCCAGGTGCCCGGCGCCGGCAACAGCATGGTGCCGTTTCTCGAGAACGATCCCGTGCTCGGCGATGTCGACGAGCATTTCGCCGGGGATTATCTCGATGAAGCCACGATTTTGAAGCTCGCCCGCGACAAAGGGTTCAGCACGGCCGCGATCGGCAAGCTCGGACCGGTCTTGATCTTCGACCATACGAAGGACGGCCGCGAGCAGTCGATCATCATCGACGATCAGACCGGGACGCCCAAGGGGGTGCCTCTGTCGGCCGAGCTGAGCGATCGGCTGAAAGCCGCCGGTGTCCCGCTCGCGGCACCCACGCGGGGTGACAACGGCAAATCGGGGGATTTCAAGACGGCGGGCACCCATTCGGCCAACGGCAACCAGCAGGATTATTTCGCCTCCGCCGCGACCCGGGCCGTGCTGCCGCTCTTCGCCGCGCGCGACAAGCCCTTCGTTTTGGTGTTCTGGTCGCGCGACCCCGATGGCACGCAGCACAATCAGGGTGACAGCCTGCTGAGCCTCGTGCCCGGCATCAACGGGCCGACCTCCATGGCGGCGATCCGGAACGCGGACGATGACCTCGCCCGGCTGCGCGCAACGGTGGCCGAACTGGGCTTGACCGACACGACGGACATCATCGTCTCATCCGATCACGGCTTCTCGACCATTTCGAAACAGAGCGAAACGAGTTTCGCCGCGAAACAAACCTTCAGCGATCAGCCGGCGGGCCTGCTCACGGTCGGCTTCGTGGCCATCGACATCGCGCAGGCTTTGAGCCTGCCGCTGATCGATCCCGACAACAACTACGTGACGCTCGCTGCCGGGCAGCATCCGAAGTTCGGCAACGGCCTGATCGGCGGCGACAAGGATCACCCCAAGGTCGTGGTGGCCGCCAATGGCGGGTCGGATCTGATCTATGTCCCGGACGGTGACAAGGACACGGCCCGCAAGGTGGTCGAATTCCTGATGAGCCAGGATTACGTGAGCGGCCTGTTCGTCGACGAAAAGCTCGGTCATTTCCCTGGCACGCTGACGCTGGCCGACATCAACCTGCAAGGCACCGCCGTCACCCCGCTGCCGGCGATCGCCGTGAACTTTCGCTCTTTCGACACGGTCTGTGGCGAGCCCACGCGTTGTGCGGTCGAACTGGCCGATACGGGGTTGCAGCAGGGCCAGGGCATGCACGGCTCCTTCAGCCGCGCCGACACGCAGAACTTCATGGCCGCCGTCGGCCCCGACTTTAAAGCGGGCTTCATCGATCTCGCGCCCACCAGCAACGCCGATATCGGCAAGACGATCGCCAAGATCCTCGATCTGCCGGTGGCCGACAAAGGCAAGCTCGTTGGAAGGCCGATCACCGAGGTCATGGCGGGCGGCGCTCCGGCGCCCGAGGTTCTCAGCGAAATCCTGATGTCGGACCCGGATTCCAAAGGTCTGAGGACAGTGATCGACCGGCAGCAGGTGGGAGACACCTTGTATTTCGATGCCGCCGGCTTTCCGGGCCGCACCGTGGGATTGTCGAGCACGCCCTTCGACCTCAAGGCCAAATAGCTGAAGCCTTCGCGTTATCCGAAATACGTCGGGGCCAATCCGACGCAAGCGCCCAGCATAACGATGACGAGCGGCGGCCTGTCGAGGGCCGTCAGAAGGACGAAGCCCGTCGCGACGCTTGCAAAGTCGGACGGGCGCAGGACGGTGCTGGTCCAGACCGGGCATAGAGAGCAGACGAGACTGGTCCGCTCAGAGACCGCGACAATGTGAGAAGCGACGACATTTCGACCATCACGAGGCTTTAGCGTGCGGGTCCCGCCTGTCCAACGTCTTCGGCCCCGTGATCCACCCGGCACCTTCAGCTTCGCCCGCCGCCGGCGCTTGCCAAGCTGGACGCGCATCTTTACCTGTGCGTCCCGCACGCGAGACGGACCCCGACCATGGCGACCCATAAGCTTTTTCTTCTTCCCGGCGACGGCATCGGCCCCGAAGTCATGGCCGAAGTGGAGAAAGTCGCCGCTTTTCTGACGGAGAGCGGACAGGCCCGGTTCGAGATCGAGAAGGGTCTGGTCGGCGGATGCGCCTATGACGCCCATGGTCAGGCGATCAGCGATGCCGATATGGCCCGCGCGCAGGCTGCCGACGCCGTCATTCTCGCCGCGGTCGGCGGCCCAAAATGGGATGACGTTCCTTACGAGGTCCGTCCCGAGGCGGGATTGCTGCGGCTGCGCAAGGACATGGCTTTGTTCGCAAATCTCCGTCCGGCCATCTGCTATCCGGCGCTGGCTTCCTCGTCGTCGCTGAAGCCCGAGGTGATCGAGGGGCTCGATATCCTGATCGTGCGAGAACTCACGGGCGGCGTGTATTTCGGCGAGCCGAAGCAGATCATCGACCTCGGCAACGGCCAGAAGCGCGGCATCGACACCCAGGTCTACGACACGTTCGAGATCGAGCGCATCGCCCGCGTGGCCTTTGAACTGGCGCGCCAGCGCGGCAATCGCGTGACTTCGTCCGAGAAGCGAAACGTGATGAAGTCGGGCGTGTTGTGGAACCAGACCGTCACGGCCCTGCACAAGCGAGACTATGCCGATGTCAAACTCGACCACATGCTGGCCGATGCGCTCGGCATGCAGCTCGTCCGCTGGCCCAAGCAGTTCGACGTGATCGTCACCGACAACCTGTTCGGCGACATGCTGTCGGATGTTGCCGCCATGCTGACGGGCTCGCTTGGCATGCTGCCCTCGGCCTCGCTGGGTGAAACCGACGTCAAGACCGGCACCCGCAAGGCGCTCTATGAGCCCGTCCACGGTTCGGCACCCGACATCGCCGGCAAAGGCATTGCGAATCCGATCGCCATGATCGCGTCCTTGGCCATGGCGCTTCGCTATTCCTTCCACAAGCCTGACTTGGCGGCCCGCATCGAGGCCGCGATCTCGGCCGTTCTCGATCAGGGCATGCGGACGGCCGATATTGCCGCCAAGGGCGAGGCTACGGTTTCGACTTCGGCCATGGGTGATGCGATCGTGGCGGAGATCCGCAAGGCGGGCTGACCCCACACGGCCCGAAGCCGCCTGGATCCGGTGAGCAGTCGCCCGCACCGGACCGCGACAGCAAGGATCGATTTTGTTTTGTCGGTGCGAAACCGATCCTGCTAGAAAAGCGCTCACTGAACAAACAAGGAAACGGTCGCGTGTGACGGCCGGTGCCTAGAGCTTCCTTTGGAGGCGGTCGACCAGATGGATTTCAAATCGGCGCACAATAGCGCGCCACTCGTGCCGGGCCGCGAATGCGGGGCCTGCACGATGTGCTGCAAGGTCTACAGGATCGAGGCACTCGGCAAGCCGGATGGTGTGTGGTGCACCCATTGCGTCGTGGGATCTAGCTGCAAGATCTACCCCGACCGGCCCGACGATTGCCGGGACTTCTTTTGCCTGTGGCGCACCGATGCGACACTGCCCGACAGCTGGAAACCCAACGTCTCGAAGTTGACGATCAGCCTGTTTCCCAAGAACGGGTTTCTCTATGTGCAGGTCGATCCCTCCACTCCACAGGCGTGGCGCAAGGAGCCTTATTTTTCGACCCTGAAAACCTGGTCGGCGAGCCTCTTGCAGCGCGGGCGGCATATCCTGGTCTTCGTGCGCGATCAGGCCACCCTGATCATGCCCAGCGGTCCGATCCCGATCGGCATCATGTCCCCCGACGACGGCTTCGTGGTCCGCGAACGATTCACCCCGACCGGCAAGACATTCGAGGTGGAACGCGTGGCTTCCACCGGTGGGCAGCGCACCGCCGTCTAAACTCTACGCCGGGAGGCCCAGACGTCAGGCGGCGTGTGAGGTGTGATCGGACTGCATCAGCACTGCGTGCAGCGCCTTGGCGTCCCGGGTCATCCGCAATTGCATGGTGAGCTTCGGGTCACGTAGAAAGCGCGCCACGCGTGCCAGAGCCTTGAGATGATCGGCCCCCGCCATTTCGGAAGCGATGAGCAGGAACACGAGATCGACGGGCGCGCCATCCATGGCCTCGAAATCGATCGGCTTTTCGAGGCGAGCGAAGACGCCGAAGATGCGCTCGCATCGCGCCAGTTTGCCGTGCGGGATAGCCACGCCGTTGCCAACGCCCGTCGAGCCGAGCCGCTCGCGTTGGAGGACAGCGTCGAAGACCTCGCGGTCTGAGAGCCCCGACACCGCAGCAGCCCGTTCGCTCATCTCCTGCAAGACGGTCTTTTTGCTCGCGGCGCGCAACGACGGCAGGATTGCGTCGCCCGGGATCAGGTCGATCAAAGGCATTCCATCAAACCTCGTCGACGGCTGCGATTTTGGGCATACACAGCCCAAGATCCGAACCGTCCGTCATTCGGCCCGAGCGAATTTGCGGCACCATCCCGGACGGGATAATGCCGGCACACAACGGTGATATGATACGCATCCGAATTGTGGTCCACCGCTCGAACCTCGAAACCTTGAGGGCTTCGAACCGGCCGACGCAATTCACATGCCGGCCCCGAATTTCCTGGCTACGACTCCAGATCATAAGGATCGATCCAGCCGATATGCCCATCGGTTCGCCGGTACACGATATTGACGTGATCGTTTCCCGAATGCCGAAAGACCAGCACCGGCGCACCCGAAAGATCCAGTTCCGAGACGGCCGCGGCCACCGACATCGCGGTCAGGGGCTTTTTGGTTTCGGCAACGATCACCGGGCTGTAGCCGACGGCATCCAACTCCTGATCGGGCTGCTCGATGGTCCGGTCCGGCATCAAGGGTAAGCTGGCCACGCCAGACCCCGGATGCCGCTCCCGCAGCTTGCTCTTGTAGCGGCGTAGGCGGCGCTCCAGCTTGTCCGCCGCCTGGTCGAAGCAGGGATAGGGCTCATGCGCGCGACCCTCGACCTGCAGGGTGGTGCCGGAGGTGAGATGCAGGGTCAGGTCCGACCGGTAGCCCGATCCCTCCGTCTCGATCGTGACGTGGCCGGTGATCGGACCGTCAAAATATCTGCCGACCGCGGTCGTGATCCGCGTGCGGGCATGGTCCTGGAGCGCTTCCCCGATCGTCAGGTTCTTGCCGGACACCCGCAATGTCATCGCTCACTCCCGTAATGCTTCGTTGGGGCGAGAGCGTTAGGAGCGCCTCGCCGCGAAGTCAACGCGCGAGAGCGGCCTCGAGAGGCCCGCCCAATGCCGATTTCTCCCGCCGTCGTTCGACCGATGAAGGAATCCGCAAGCTTTCGCGGTATTTCGCGACGGTGCGCCGGGCGATGTCGATGTTGGCCTGTTTGAGGCGGCTCACGATGGCATCGTCCGACAAGACGCTCGTCGGGCTTTCGCTTTCGATCATCTGTTTGATTCGAAATCTCACTGCCTCGGCCGAATGGGCATCGCTGCCGTAGGACGAGGCGATCGACGCCGTGAAAAAATATTTGAGTTCGAACAAGCCACGGGGCGTGCTCATATATTTATTGGAGGTGACGCGCGACACCGTCGATTCATGCATGCCGATTGCGTCAGCGACGCTGCGCAGGTTGAGCGGCCGCAGATATTCGACGCCCTTGGCGAAAAAGCCGTCTTGCTGGCGGATGATCTCGCTCGACACCTTCAGGATGGTGCGGGCCCGCTGTTCGAGGCTCTTGGTCAACCAATTGGCCGTCTGCAAGCAATTGGTGACGAAGGTCTTATCGGCATCGCTCACGGGTGAGCGCGACACCCGCGCATGATAGCGTTGATTGATCAGGATGCGGGGCAGCACCTCGGTGTTCAATTCGACGTGCCAGGACCCGTCCTGCGCGGCCGAGACGAAAACGTCCGGGATGACGGTCTGCACCGGCGCACCGCCGAAGGTTCGGCCTGGCTTCGGATCGAGCGTGCGTATCTCCGCCAGCATGTCGCGGAGGTCCTCGTCATCGACGCCGCAAAGCTTTCTCAGGCTGCCGAAATCACGACGCGCCAGCAGTGGCAGATGGGCCAGCAGCGCCTGCATCGCGGGATCGAGCCGGTTGCGCTCGCGCAACTGCAGCCCCAGGCACTCCGCCAAGTCCCTCGCCCCGATCCCGGTCGGTTCGAAGCCGTGGATTACGGCAAGCACGGCCTCGACCCGGGCCGTCGATGTGGCGAGGCGCTCGGCGACGGTCGCGGTCGACTCGCGCAGATAGCCGGCCTCGTCGATCGCATCGATCAGGCTGAAACCGATGATCCGTTGCGCGGGATCGACGACCGCCAACATCAGCTGCTCGATCAGAACTTCGCTCAAGGTCGCCGTGCTGCTCAGATAGGTCTCGGGACCCGCGCTCTCGCCCGTTGCCGAAGGCGCATTGTTCCAGGTGGTGGTCGAAAGCCCATGACCGTCCAAGGCCTCGCCGGTCGTCCCGCCGCTGCGATCGGCGTCGAACGTATTCGCCAATTCGGTGCCAAGGCTCGCCTCAAGCTCACGCTGGTCGGTTGCAAGTTCATTCGAGGTCCAGTCGCGCTCGGCCGAGCCGCCGTCAGCGGAAGCGTCGTCGCGTTCCGCGGCATGAGGTTCGGTGGGGTCCGGCCGGTCCTCGGCCCGTTCAAGAAGCGGGTTGCGCTCCAATTCCTCTTCTATGAACGAAGCCAATTCGACGTTGGACAGTTGCAGCAACTTGATGGCTTGGAGAAGCTGCGGGGTCATCACCAGGGTCTGGCCCTGGCGCATCATCAATTTGGCCGATAATGCCATTCAACCACCCAACGCATGAATGCACTGGCCGCGCTCACGAGGCGAGCGATCGACAGACCGCTTATAGCACGGTTCTTGCTTAACCGAAGGCTTTGCCGGTGGAAGCGACGGGGTTTGACCGCAGCGGCACGATTATGGTTAACGCGTCGTCCGACGTCACATGCGGAAGTCTTCGCCGAGATAGAAGCGCCGGACGTCCTGGTGGGCCACGATCTCGTCGGCGGTTCCTTCGGTCAGAACATGGCCAGAATGAATGATATAGGCCCGGTCGATCAGGCCGAGCGTTTCTCGCACATTGTGGTCGGTGATCAGCACCCCGATGCCGCGCCCCTTGAGGTGCCGGACGAGGTCCTGGATGTCGCCGACCGCGATCGGGTCGATGCCGGCGAAAGGTTCGTCGAGCAGCATGAAGGACGGATGGCCCGCGAGCGCACGCGCGATCTCGCACCGCCGCCGCTCGCCGCCCGACAGCGCGATCGAGGGGGTCTTGCGGAGACGCGTGATATTGAACTCGTCCAGCAGTTCTTCGAGCTCGGCTTCGCGCTGTTTCTTGTCCGGGACCGTGATTTCAAGCACGGCCCGAATGTTGTCCTCGACATTGAGGCCGCGGAAGATCGAGGCTTCCTGAGGCAGGTAGCCGATCCCGAGCCGCGCGCGACGATACATCGGCAGAGCCGTCACATCGTGGCCATCAAGTTCGATACTGCCTTTGTCGGGCTTCACCAGCCCTGTGATCATGTAAAACACCGTGGTCTTGCCGGCGCCATTCGGGCCGAGCAAGCCCACGGCCTCGCCCCGCCGCACGTAGATGCTCACGTCTTCGACCACTTTACGGGCCCGGTACGCCTTGCCGAGATTGTGGACGCCGAGCACGCCTTCGGCGTCCGGCACGGGCTTAGGTACATCTCCCGCGAGACTGCTCGCCTGGTTTTCCCGCGGGGCACCGTCGTCGTTCGGCGTGACCGACGGGAACGCGAGCTCATCCTCGGTAAGGTCCCGCTTTCCACGGGACCAGATTCGTTTCAACGACACCATGCCACCTTGGACGGGTAAGTAGGTTGCGGTCGGCGTGACCGGCTTTGTTCGAAGGCCAATGTCATCCACGATGTCGCTTGTGCGGTGCAACCGATGATGCGCGCGGGTCCGATAGGGAACAAGCAGTTTCGCGTCTGTCCATCATTGTCGATCAAGGCTGGCTGGCGGTCGTCGCTTTCTTCTTCGGGGCGGGCTTTTTCGCCGCGGCCGCATGGCCTGCGGGCCCTGCGGCAGGTGCCGCCGCATCCGGCGTTCCCGAGCCGGGCGTGAAGATGCTGCTCACCCGCCCGTTGGTTTTGCCAGAAAACACCTGTGCCTGGCCGGAGGTGAGATCATAGACGAGACGATCGCCGCGTGTGACGTTCGGTCCCTGGCTGAGAGTGACATTGCCGGTCAGGGTCACCCGATTCTCGTCCTTATCGTAGGTGCCATTGTCGCCTGTGCCGATCTGATCCTTGGAAATTAGGGTCACAGGGCCCTTCGCCTCCATATGGCGCACCGAACTTCCCGCACCTGGCGCGCCCGCAGCCGCGCCGCCCGCCGTGGCCGCCGCTGCGTTTTCGCCGCCGGCCGCCGGGGCAGGGGCGTTCGGATCCGATTTCGTAAGAAAGATGACGAGTTGCGACGCCTTCAGCGTGGAATCGCCCTGAACCGCCACAACGCTTCCCGAGTAGACGAGCTTCTGCTCCTTGTCATAATAGTCGAGCTTTCCGGCGTCGATATTGATCGGCTCATGCGAGCCGGCGCCCGGAAGGAGCGTGGGGGAGGGGCCTGATTTCTGCGGCGCTGCAGCCGGCTTCGGCGCCGCGGGTGGTTTCTGCGCATGGGCCGGGACCCACGACAGCGTGACAAGTGCGAAGCCGCCCAAAGCCCTTCGCCATCCGGAGGGAAGCTGAGCAGACCGGCTCACGGCGCGGTTCCCTTCATCTGCGCCACGGTTCCGGCCGCGCTCGCGGCCGGCAGCATCACCGAATGCACGTGCCCCTCGAACGTCAGTTGTTTGCCATTGTCGATCATCGTCATCGTGTCGGCCGTGACCGACCCCGTCTGCATCACCACCGTCACGGGATTGGGGGTCGACACATCGCCGGCCTTGAACTGCACATGGGCCTTGCTCATCCGCACGTCATATCCCGACCCACCGACCAAGTGAATGTTGCCTTCGAGGTCCATGGTTTCCTTCGACGTGTCGTACAGTCCCTTGTCGGCCACGATATGGGCGACCGTCCGATCGGGCAGGGTCACATGGGCGTCGAGCGTGTTCAGTTCGAGCACATTCGGGGTGCGGATGTCCTGCACGGCCGTCTCGGCGGTGAAATCATAAGGCCGGCCATCCTGCCGAAAGCCCGACATCTTGGGCTTGGCCATGGTGACGCGCGATCCGTTCAGCCCCACGCTGCTGACCGACACATTGTCGGGCAAGACGGCCCGGAAGGGATTGAAGAAGGCAAATCCCACGATCCCGAGGCACAGCGCGACGGCCCCCACGACGATCAAACGCCGCATCCATCTGACCCGCGCCGTGTGCCGGCTGGCGAGCGTAAAGGCGTTCCCGCCCATGCGGGTCGTAACCGTCGTCAATCGTCCCGGACCCGGGAAAGCGGTGGTGTCGGTCATCGGGCTCGTGGACGGATCGGATCTTTGTTCCGGGATGCGCTGCGCTCCTAGGAGAGGCGAGTGGCCAAGTTAAGGCGCGCGCCCGGACGCCGTATCACTCGTGGGAGAAGATATCGACGCTCGGCCAACCTTGAAGATCGAGGTGGGCACGGGTGGGCAGAAAGTCAAAGCATGACTGCGCCAGGACCGCTCGTCCTTCGCGCGCCAAAAAGGCATCGAGGCGCGCCTTCAGCGCATGCAGGTGAAGCACGTCGGACGCCGCATAGGCGATCTGGGCCTCGCTCAAGGCGGGAGCGCCCCAATCCGAGGATTGCTGCTGCTTCGAAATGTCGAGGCCGAGCAGTTCGCGGCAGAGTTCCTTCAAACCATGGCGATCGGTATAGGTGCGGACCAGCTTCGAGGCGATTTTCGTGCAGTAGATGTTTTCGGTCATTGTTCCGAATGCATGAAACAAAACCGCCACGTCGAACCGCGCGAAATGAAATAGCTTCTGGACCGCGCGATCGGCCAACAATCGTTGGAGGTTCGGCGCGCTGCGCTGGCCGACCGCGATCTGAACCAGATCCGCCGAGCCGTCGCCACCGGACAATTGCACCACGCACAGGCGGTCACGATGCGGATTGAGACCCATGGTCTCGGTATCGATCGCGACACTGTCGCCATAGCGCCGGTCCGCGGGAAGGTCGCCTGCGTGGACCTGGATCGTCGTCGTCAATGAAGTGGCCACCTTGAAAGCTGAGGCAGGTCTCTTACCCCGGTTTTCTCACATGGGGCAATGTCCTGCGCCAAATCGGGCCGGCGGGTCCCTGCTTCGGTGGCTACGGCGGCGAACCACAGCAGCGGTCGCGTATTCGTCTACCGACATGCCTATCGAATACAGACCGATACCGCGAGAAAATGTTTACAATACCGTAGAAAGAAAACCGCCGCGAAATGTTATGTTCACTTTGTGATCATTACAAATAGACGCCGCAGGCCCCAAAGGTCAGTTCAATATGAAATGCAGTGTTAAGTAGGACGGGCTCTGGATCCAAACGTGATCAAGTGGTAATTTTCTGTTCGTGCGATCGAACGCGAACTATCAACAATACTTGTACTAAAAGCTACGGGTGTGGGGATTATGTCTGCTTTTAATCTGTTCAAGCCCTGCGGTGCGGCATCCGAGCGCAGCGCACTGGATCATTCCCTTGCGATTATCTCATTCACACCCACCGGCACGATTCTGGAGGCAAACAGCAACTTCTGTTCCCTCTTGGGATACGAGGCGTCGGAGCTCGTCGCCCAGCATCATAGTCTCTTCATTGATCCCGCGGTCGTTGCCAGCGCGGACTATAAGCTCTTCTGGATGAAGCTGGGTCAGGGAATATTCGACGCGCGCGAGTACAAGCGCCTGGGCAAAGGAGGGCGCGAAATTTGGATCCAGGCCTCCTACAACCCCGTCAAGGACAAGAAGGGGCGCGTCATCCGCGTTGTCAAAGTCGCTACCGACATCACGGCCGACAAACAGAAGAATATGGAATTTGAGGCCAAGCTGAACGCCGTCTATAGGGTTCAGGCTGTGATCGAGTTCTCGCCGAGCGGTCAAATCCTGACGGCAAACCAGAACTTTATGAATTGCCTCGGTTATGATCTCAGTGAAATCAAGGATCAGCACCACCGGATGTTCGTGGAGCCGGCCTATGCTCAATCCCCCGATTACCCGGAATTCTGGAATCGTTTGAACCGGGGCGAGACGATTTCCGCTGAGTTCAAGCGTCTTGGAAAGAACAAGAAGGAAGTCTGGATCCAGGGCAGCTACAATCCCGTGTTCGACGCAAACGGCAAAGTCGTCAAGATCGTCAAATTCGCGAACGATGTCACTGAACGTATGCGGGCCATACGCGAGATCGGCCTCGGCCTCGCCGCACTCGCCGATAGCAGGCTCGACCATCGCATCGTCACGACGTTCGGTCCGGAATTCGAGCAACTCCGCACTGACTTCAACCATTCGCTCGAAGGACTTCAGACCGGTCTGAAGAAGGCAGAAGCGAGGGACCAGGAGTTGCGGGCCGCGCAGGACCGGAAGGCGGCGGAGGACCGGCTGACCATTTCTGAACTGGGGAACGGCCTCAAGGCGCTGTCACGAGGTGACCTGACCCATCAGATCGAGGCGGATCTCGCGCCCGCCTCGCAGGTTCTCAAGGACGATTTCAACAATGCGGCAGCCATTCTTCTAAAGGCGATGACGGATGCTGTGGCGGCCGGGTTGATCGTGTCGTCCGGCAGCCAGCAACTCTCGGCCTCGGCCGAGCAGCTGTCGCAGGGCTCGACCGAGCAGGCCTCCGCGACCGAGGAGGCCTCGGCCTCGATGGAAGAAATGGCCGCCAATGTGAAGCAGAATGCAGATAATGCCAGCCAGACCGAGAAGATCGCCCACCAGTCGGCCAAGAACGCCGAAGCGAGCGGGGTCGCGGTCGGCAAGGCGGTCGACGCCATGCAGACCATCGCGACCAAGATCACCATCGTGCAGGAGATCGCCCGCCAGACCGACCTCCTGGCCCTCAACGCCGCCGTCGAGGCGGCCCGGGCCGGCGAACATGGCCGCGGCTTCGCGGTCGTGGCCTCCGAAGTCCGCAAGCTTGCCGAACGCAGCCAGGCGGCGGCGGCCGAGATCGGCACCCTGTCGTCCGAGACCGTGAAGGCCGCGCAGGAGGCGGGCTCGATGCTGGCCAAGCTCGTGCCCGACATCAAGCGCACGGCGGAACTGGTGGAAGAGATCACCGCCGCCTGCCGCGAGCAGGATGTCGGATCGATGCAGATCAATCAGGCCATCCAGCAGCTCGACAAGGTCACCCAGCAGAACGCCTCCGCGTCCGAGCAGATCTCGTCGACCTCCGAGGAATTGGCGGCCCAGGCCGAGCACCTCCAGAAGACGATTGGCTTCTTCCATCTCGGCACAGAAAACGGCCAGATCAAAGGTCAGGGCGAAACCGGTTTCAATCCCGTGCGCAACCTGCAGAAGAAGGCCAGCCGTTTTACGCGGGACGCGGTGAAGCCGGCCAAGATCACCCACACACGCAAACCGTCGAACGGCTTCACGCTGGACTTCGAGGAAGATGAGGAGGATGCGCGTTTCAAGCGCGCCTGAGGCTCTGCTCCGGACCTACGACAGGAGGGGGAGGCGCGACAACCTCCCTCCTGCGCTTCCCGAACTGCCGCGGCACGAGTATGCGTCGATCACGAGATGCCGAGGCGAACGGCAAACCTGCAAGGGTCCAAGGTCGCATTTCGCACTTGACGGATCCCTTCGGTCGAGACAGGCGGCGTGAATCTTTGGACCAATTAGGCCTTCCTGGCCACCACGGCGCGCGGGCGACCACCGAGATCGGAGCGGGTGGTCTCGTGCCGCAATCCCGCGCGATCGAGAAGACCTTGCACGGATCGTGCCTGACCGGCACCAACTTCGAGGACAGTCACCCCGCCGGAACGCAAAAGGCGCGGCAGGGCCGAGGCGATCACTCTATAGCAGTCCAGCCCGTCCGAGCCACCGTCTAGCGCAAAATGTGGATCGTGCTCCCGCACCTCACGGTCGAGCGTCGGGATCACACTTGTCTCAATGTAGGGTGGGTTGGAGACGACCAGATCGAACCGGCTGTCGGCGATCGCATCGGCCCAGGAGCCATTCACCACGAGACTCCGGCTTGACAAGCCCAAAGCCGTGAGATTGCGCCGAGCCACGTCGCAGGCCGGGCGGGACCGGTCGACACCAATGCCTTCCGCCAGGGGACATTCCGTCAGAAGCGAGGCCAGGATGGCGCCCGACCCGATCCCAAGGTCGAGGACGAAAAGCGGGGAGGCGCGGCGGTCCCCCAAGGCCGTGAGTGCGGCGGAGACGAGCGTTTCGGTATCCGGTCGGGGGTCGAGGACGGCCGGCGTGACGGCGAACGGCAGGCCCCAGAACTCACGCTGCCCGACAATGCGCCAGACTGGCTCGCCGGCGAGCCGGCGTGCCAGCCAGAGCCGCAGCCGCTCGGCCGCGACGCCGCCGATCGGCACGCCACCCGCCCGGATCAATGCGGTTCGGTCGAGTCCGCTGGCCTCCTCGACAAAGATGCGTGCGTCGAGCGCCGCATCCGCAACACCGGCTTCCCGCAGGCAGCGGGCGATGTGCGCGCGCGCCTCGATATGCGTGAGCGACGCGAATGCGCCCGGTCCCGTCAAGTTCGTAACCCAGTCGGGTAGTCCCGCCCGGGCCACCATATTGTTCGCCGGGGCCGCGGTAACATCGAGGTCAGGCGGCCGCGCGTTCCAGGACACGGCGCAAGCGAGCCGCGAAAGCCGCCGCGTCCTTGGGCTGCTCGCCGTCGACGATGCGGGCTTCGTCGAAGAGCAGCCAGGCCGAATCCTCGACGATCGCTTTGTCACCATCCCCACCGAAGCGGGATGCCAGCGCGGTGACGAGCGGGTGGTTGGGGTTCACCTCAAGCACGGGTTTCGACAATTCGTCGAGCCGACCGTGCTGGGAGAGAATCCGCTCCAGGCGCCGGTCGGGTCCGTGTTCGGGGGCCACCAGACAGGCGGGGCTTTCGGAGAGGCGGTCGGAGGCGCGGACATCTTCCACGGCCCCTTCCAGCGTCTGTTTCATGAAAGCCAGCAGGGTTGCCACCTTCGGACTGACGTCCTCGGATTTCGGCGCCTCCTGGCCATCCGCGAGCGGCACGAGCTTGATGTCTGCGGCGCCCTGCGTCACCGACTTGAACGGCTTACCCTCGAAACCGGCGGCGGTTCCGACCCAGAAGGCATCGACCGGGTCCGGTAGGAGCAGGACCTCGATGCCACGTGCCTTGAAGCCTTCGAGCTGCGGGCTGCCGGCAAGGCGTTTCGCATCGTCACCGAGAAGGTAATAGATCGCGGTCTGGTTCGGTCGGAGGTTGGCGATGTAATCCGCAAGCGTCCGGTTTCCATCGGGATGCGTCGAGCTCACGAAGCGGGCGAGCTTGAACAGGGCGTCGCGTCGCTCATAGTCTTCATAGAGCCCCTCCTTGATGACGGACCCGAAATTCTCCCAGATCTTGCCGAATGCGTCCTTGTCATTCTCGGCGAGCTTGGTGAGCTCGCCCATCACGCGGGTGACGACACCCTTCTTGATCGCCGCGAAAACCGGGCTCTGCTGCACGATTTCGCGCGAGACGTTCAGGGGCAGATCAGCGGTGTCGACCACAAGCCGGACGAAGCGCAGCCAACCAGGCACCAGGTCGGCATCCGAGGTGATCAGCACGCGGCGAACATAGAGCTTGGCACGACCTTTACGCGCGGGATCGAACAGGTCGAAGGGCCGTGAGCCGGGCACGAAGGCCAGGACGTTGTATTCGTAACGCCCCTCGGCGCGCCAATGGATCGTCAGGGCAGGCTCGTCGAACTGGCCCGCGAGGGTGCGGTAGAACTCGGTATATTGCTCAGGCGTGACGTCGCTCTTCGACTTCGCCCAAAGGGCCGCACCATCGGTGAGCGATTTCTCTTCGCCCTCGGGCTTGTCGAGGAACACGATCGGCACCGCGACCGCGCCAGAATGTTCCTTGATCAGGCTTTCGATCTTGTAGGCCTGCAGGAACTCCTTGGCGTCCTCCTTGAGGAACAGATTGACCCGCGACCCGCGCGTCGGCGCAAGGCTAAGATCGAGCGGCTCGATGCGATAGGCCCCCTTGCCGTCGGAGATCCAGCGCCATGCCGCGTCCGTGCCGGCCCGCCGCGTCTCCACCTCGACCCGGTCGGCAACCATGAAGGCCGAGTAGAAACCGATGCCGAACTGGCCGATCAGGTTTTGCGCCTCGGCCTTCTTGTCCTCTTCGGCATTGAGCCTGTCCAAGAAAGCCTTGGTGCCGGAACTCGCGATCGTACCGAGTGCCGCGATGAGATCGGCCTCGCTCATGCCGATGCCATTGTCCGCAACCGTGAGACGGTTCTTGTCCGGATCGAGACTCACCGTGATGGCGAAAGGCGCTCCGTCGGCCACGAGTTCCGGATGGGCTATCGCCTCGTAGCGGAGCTTCTCGCAGGCGTCCGCGGCATTGGAGATCAGTTCACGAATGAAGATGTCGCGCTCGGAATAGATGGAATGCACCATCAGATCGAGCAGACGGGCCACATCGGCCTGGAAGGCGTGGGTGGCGGTGGGCGTTGCGGCGCCGGCAGCGCCGGTAGCGGCTTCTGCCTCGTCGGTCATCGGCACAGGTTCACCTCGGATCGGTGGAAAAACGTAGACGCCAGATATCGCGGCACGCTTGCTCGGTTGCAAGGGCACGCTGGCCCGCGCCTGGGCAAAAAGGACGCCTGAGTCCGACGTCGGCTTGAATGCACGAGGGCCCTGCGCAACATTGGGAGGCGAAGCAGGGTGAGGCATGACAATCAACGAAGCGCCGGAAAATGGTGATCAGCAGACCCGTATGGATTCGCGTGCCGCGGTCCATCCCTTCCCGAGCCGTCAAACTCCCGAGCCGAACCGCCGTGAGGGCGCGGTCGTGTCGTTCGATCGGCACGAGTTGCGGGAGATCCTGAACGTCTATGGGCGCGGCATCGCCAATGGGGATTGGAAGGATTACGCCCTCGATTTCACGCCGCAGAAATCGGTCTTCTCGATCTATCGCCGCGCCTCCGAGGTGCCGTTGTACCGGATCGAGAAGGATCCCGCGCTGGCCCGCAAACAGGGCGCCTATGCGGTGGTGAATGCGGCCGGTTTCGTGCTGAAGCGCGGCCCCGAACTCGCTCGCGTGCTGCGGGTTCTGGAGACGAAGCCGCGGTTGAGCGTGGTATAGACGGTTGGCGATCTTTGGCCCAGGATCCGAGATGACTCCCGTCAACAAAAAACCCCGGATCGCTCCGGGGTTTTATCGTGAAGTCTCTGACACCGTTTAGTTGTTCCGGTTGCCCATCAGGTAGAGCAGGCTCTGGAAGATGTTGATGAAGTCGAGGTAGAGCATCAGCGCGCCGTTGACCGACTTCTTGGCGGTCATTTCGTGGCCGTCACCCTCGTAATACATTTCCTTGATGGCCTGCGTGTCCCAGGCGGTGAGGCCCGAGAAGATCAGCACCGAGAGAATCGACAGGCCGAACTGGAACGCCGAGCTCTGCAGGAACACGTTAACCAAGCTGGCGATCACGAGACCGATGAGGCCCATCACCAAAAAGGATCCCATGGCCGACAGATTGCGCCGGGTCGTGTAGCCGTAGAGGCTGAGGCCGCCGAAAGTCGCCGCGGTCACGAAGAACGCGTTGGCCACCGAAGCCCCGGTATAGACCAGCAGAATGCTCGACAGCGACAGACCCATCACGGCCGAGAAGCCGAGGAACATGTTACGCGCCGTCGCGGCCGCCATACGGTCGATCCGGAACGAGAAGAAGAACACGAAGGCGAGCGGCGCCAGCATCACCACATAGCGCAGAGGGCTCAGATAGAGCGCCGCGCCCAGCTGCGTCAGCTCGACATGCATGCCGCGCACCGCGACACCCTCACCAGCCGGCGCCACCGCCAACATATGGGTGCCAAGTGCAACCAACCCCGTGATGGCAAGGCCCATCACCATATTATTGTAGACACCGAGCATGTAGCTGCGGAGGCCTTGGTCGATCTCAGCAGCGCCGGCTCGAGCCGCGCGCCCGCCGAAGCGTGCCGCCGCGTTGCGGTCGAAGTCGGACATGGGAACCCTCTAATGTAAAAACCGAACCGCCGGGCCGGCGGTTCGCGAGACCGAGGCGTTTGACGGCCTTGTCCTTGACGGAAATATGGCTTGCCTCGCGATGCGCGACAAGCCTCGGCGAGGCTCCTCGCAATGAAGTTTCGGTAACTTCGTGGCGTAGACTTAACCGTCGCGCGCTTCGAGGTCATGCCCGAGGCGCGTTTCCAGCATGGCCAGGACGGCGGCTTCTTCCGGGCTCAGTTGGGCCAGGTTGTCGCGAAGTTCCGCATCGACTTCCTGCTTCATCTCCAGCAGGAGTTCGCCCGAGAGGTAGGTCTTGAGGATCTCGGGATGCACGTAGCATTTGCGGCAGATCGAGGGCGTATTTCCCAGGCGCGACGACACGTTTTCGATCGCGACCCGGATGTTCTTCTTGGCAAGCGCCTGCGAGTCGAAGGCTTCGAACCCGTTGAGCGCCAGAGCCGCCAGCACGGTGCCGGCCCAGGTGCGGAAGTCCTTGGCGGTGATCCGCCGGCCGGTGATCTCGTGGAGATAGTCATTGACGTCCTGCGAGGACACCGAATGTCTGAGACCCTCATGATCGAGATATTGGAACAGCTGTTGGCCTGGCAGGTCCTGACACGCCCCCACGATCTTCGCCACGCGCTTGTCCTTGACGTGCAGGTTCCAGATCTTTTTGCTCTTCCCTTTGAACTCGAAATGGATTTCCGATCCCTCGATCTCGACATGCGGGTCGCGCAGGGTCGTCAGGCCATAACTCTTGTTGGTTTTGGCATAATCCGCGTTGCCGACGCGGATCAGCGTGGTTTCGAGCAGGTAAACGATGGTGGCCAGCACCTTTTCGCGGGGCAGGCCGCGCAGCGCCATATGGGTCTTCACCGTCGATCGGATCGTCGGCAAAGCCGCGGCGAATGCGTTCATATGCTCGAATTTGACGCTCTCCCGCACTTCGCGGAACGCGGCGTGGTAGCGGTATTGCTTGCGGCCTTTGTCGTCGCGGCCCGTCGCCTGGATGTGTCCGTTGGCTTTCGGGCAGATCCAGACATCGCGATAAGCGGGTGGGATCGCGAGATGGCGGATTCGCTCAAGCACCTTCTGGTTGGTAATCGTCTTGCCGTTCGGTCCCCGATAGGTGAAGCCATTTTCGGCCTTCTCGCGGGCAATGCCGGGACTGTCGTCGCTGACGTAAACGAGGCCAGCCCCTTCGGCCGCATCGCGCGGGTCAACGATCTCGTGCACCTCGGAATCGTCGTCTGCCAGCATCCGTTCCACTTTCACGCGCCTTACCGTCGATGAGCGCCCAGGCGCAATGGCACCGCCGCGCTCTGTCCCGAGCCTCATTGTCCGACAGGTGAGAACCGGCTGGCGGCTCAACGGTTCCTGAGGCTCGCCACGAGCGGCTGCGGCTAATCCGACTTCGGGGCTGTAACGGCGCCGATACATCAGGCGCTTGCGGCCGGACCCGCGCTCAGTATAGTGCCGGCCTCGCAAGGGCCCCGAAACGATGACCAAGCCGATCAACTGGACCAACTTCTCGACGCTCGCCTGCGTCGCGATTCTGGTCGGCACGGAGACGGTTGGCCTGTCCTGGGCGGCGGGCTGGGCGCTCGGAGGGTTGTTTCAGTTGCCGCAGACCTTGGCCCATGTGGTCGAGATCCTGTTCGGGCTGATCGGCTTCGTGCTGCTGTTCTTCTTCATGCGTGCCGCCGTCAAGGTCGAGCCCATCCGCGGCTGACCCGCGCTTCTCAATCCTGTCTCCCCTCCCAATCCTGTCTCCCTGTCTCAACTCCTGAGTGTTTCATGTCGCGTTCGATTGACCGTCGGGATTTCGTCAAGGCGTTGACGGCCGCGAGCGCGGCCGGCCTTCTGGCGAGCGGCGGCGTGCCGGCCTTCGCCCAGAGTGCCCTGAAGCTCGGCGATCCCGAGCCCTTCTCGTTCGACAAGCTCAAGGAGACGGCGCGAGAGATGGCGCAAGGCGCCTATGTGCAGCCCCGCGAACCCGACCCGCAGGTCGTCGACAAGATCGATTACGACGCATGGGGCAAGATCACTTACAACACCGATCAGGCCTTGTTCGTCGACGGCCCTGGCAAGTTCCCCGTCACCTTCTTCCATATCGGCAAATTCTTCCGCAAGGCGGTGGAAATGCACGTCGTGGCCGACGGCCAGGCACGCACGATCATTTCGAACCAGGACATGTTCCATATGCCGGTCAATTCGCCGGCGCGCGACCTGCCGCCCGGCGTCGGCTTTGCCGGGTTTCGCTACCAGGAACCGCGCGATGGAACGCTCGATTGGCACAAGAACGACTGGGTGGCGTTTCTCGGCGCCTCCTATTTCCGGGCCATTGGCGAACTCTATCAATATGGCCAATCGGCGCGCGGTCTCGCCGTCGATGTCGCGGTCGCGGGGAAGAATGAGGAATTCCCCGACTTCACGCATGTCTACATCGAGACTCCGAAGGACAAGAGCGACACGGCGGTTCTCTACGCCCTGTTGGACGGCCCATCGGTGACGGGAGCCTACAAGTTCATCATGACACGTGGCAAAGGCGTGCTGATGGACATCGAGCACACGCTGCACCTGCGCAAGGATATCAGCCGGCTCGGGATTGCACCGCTCACCACCATGTATTGGTTCTCGGAGACCGCGAAGCCGACCGCGATCGACTGGCGCCCGGAAGTTCACGACTCGGACGGTCTTGCGCTCTGGACCGGAGCGGGCGAGCGGATCTGGCGCCCGCTCAACAACCCGAGCATCACGACGGCCTCGGCCTTTGCGGACCAATCGCCGAAAGGCTTCGGCACGCTGCAGCGTGACCGCAATTTCGACCACTATCTCGACGGCGTTTATTACGACAGGCGTCCGAGCGTTTGGGTGGAGCCGCTGGGCGACTGGGGCAAGGGTGCCGTCCAATTGGTGGAGATCCCGACGGACGACGAGATCCACGACAATGTCGTGGCCATGTGGGTGCCGGCCGAGCCCGCGACGGGCGGCAAGAGCTACGGGTTTCACTACAAGCTTCATTGGCTCGCTGACGAACCCTACCCAGGCGAACTCGCCCACTGCGTGGCCACCCGCCTCGGCCGCGGGGGCCAGCCTGGTCAGCCGCGCCCCGCCGGTGTCCGGAAATTCATGGTCGAATTCCTCGGCGGCCCTCTCGCGACGCTGCCGTTCGGGACCAAACCGCAAATGGAGCTTTGGACGTCGCGCGGGCGCTTTACCGACTACCAATATACCGAGGCTGTGCCGGATGGGGTCGCCGGGCATTGGCGCGCCCAGTTCGATCTCGTTGTCGACGGCAACGATCCTGTGGAGATGCGCTGCGTGCTCAAGAACGGCGACACGCGCTTGAGCGAAACCTGGGCATTCCAGTATCATCCCTTCTGACAGGGGCGTTTACCTTAATCTCCTGTTGTACTCTGGCAGGGAACTTTCGTTGTTGCTTGACGTTGTCGCCTTATACCAGGGAGGCTGCAATGGGTCGTTCTGTTTTGCTTTGGCTTGTGGGTGTTCCGATCCCCGTGATTATCCTTCTCGCCATTTTCTGGCATTAAACTCCAGCCCGGCCTCAGGCCGGGTTTTTTGCGTTCGATTGGAGCGTCGTCTGTGGGAACTCTGCGGCCAACGCTGAATTTGCCCGTCGGAGACATCGGGGCGTAAGCCGGGACGGAGCAAAGAGGGGCCATGGCGCGAGTCAATGCGTCCATCCCGCCAGCCGAGCGGGATGGGACACGGACGGTTATCACCGTCGGCGCAGTCATTGCTGCGCTTTACTTCGGCAGGGAAATCTTCGTCCCGATCGCTTTGGCGATCCTTCTGAGCTTTGTTCTGGCCCCGGCTGTGCGGAAGCTCCACGCCGTTGGCCTCGGGCGGGTGTTTCCTGTCATGTTTGCGACCCTGACGGCGTTTGCCGTGATCGCGACCCTGGCGGCCGTCATGGCGGCTCAATTGAGGGATGTCGCCGCGGACCTTCCCCGGTACGAAGACACGGTAACCAAGAAGGTCACGTCCCTTAGAGGCGCGACGAGCGGCGGCGCATTGCAAAAGATCGAAGACGCCGTGACCCGGGTCAACGGTGCCCTCAACAAGGAGCCTCGCGCCCAGGCGAGTGTGAATGCGGGACAAGCGCAATCTCCGGAGGAGGCTCCCGCGGCCCGCGCGCCGATCCAGGTCGAGGTCCAGAAGCCGGTCTCATCCTTCGACACCCTGAGTGCCGTCGTGAGCCCACTGTTGCACCCCCTGGGAACCGGGGGCATCGTGGTGATCTTCGTGATCTTCATCCTGCTGCAGCGCGAGGACCTTCGCAATCGCCTCATCCGCCTATTCGGCGCAAGCGATCTGCACCGGACCACCGCGGCCATCGACGACGGCGCCAAGCGGCTTAGCCGCTACCTTCTGATCCAGTCGCTTCTCAATGCGACCACGGGCCTGCTCATCGGGGTCGCGGCCTTCGCGATCGGCGTCCCGAATCCGATCCTCTGGGGGATACTGTTCGGTTGCATGCGTTTTGTCCCATATCTCGGGCCGATCATCGGGGGAGCGCTTCCCTGTCTATTCGCGGCGGCGGTCGATCCAGGCTGGTCGATGGCGCTTTGGATGGCGGGAACGGTGGTGGTTCTCGAGCTCCTCGTCGGTCAATTCCTCGAGCCCTTGCTCTATGGGCACAACACGGGCCTCTCCCCGGTTGCCGTGGTTGTCTCGGCGACCTTCTGGACCGTCCTGTGGGGGCCGATCGGCCTGCTGCTCGCAACGCCCCTGACCGTCTGCCTCGTCGTCATCGGCCGGCATGTCGATCAATTGGAGTTTCTCGATGTTCTCCTGGGCGACAGGCCGCCTCTGAGCGCCCCTGAGACCTTCTATCAGCGCATGCTAGCCAACGATCCGACGGAAGTCTCCGACCAGGCTCAGGAATGCCTGAAGTCCATGTCGCTCACTGACTATTACGACAGCGTGGTGCTGCCGGGGCTGCTTCTGGCCCAGGGGGATGTCGCCACCGAGCGTCTCTCCGTGGACCGGCAGATCCAGATCAGGGATGCGACCGCCGAGGTGATCGAGGACCTCAATGATCAGGACGAGCCGGCAGAAGGCGCAGGCCAGCAGCGTTTGCGCCGGTTGTTGGGGGCACGCGAGACGGACGATCATGGGGCTTCGGAGACGCTGGACGAGGTGCCGGTCCCGGCGGCGTGGCAGCAGGGTGGCGCGGTTCTTTGCATCGGAGGCCGGGGGCCGCTCGACGATTGCGCCGCTTCGATCCTTGCGCAGGTTCTGAGCGAGCGCGGCATGGGGGCTCGTGCGGAAAGCTATGCGGCTCTTTCCAAAGGCTCCATCGGACAGCTCGATGTCGCTTCGGCGCGGCTGATCTGCCTCTCCTGTCTCGACGGCACGAGTTCCGCCTATCTGCGGTTCGCGATACGCCGCATCCGGCGGCACGCGCCGCGTGCAAAGATCATGATCGGCGCGTGGTGGCTTCAGACGGCTGAGGAGGGTGGCAGTCAGCCCGCGCAGGCGCCCGCGAGCCTCGTCGATCCATTCGCCACCACGATCGTCGACGCGGTCCGGTTCTGTCTCGCCGAAGCGTCCGCTTTGCCGGATGAGGAACTTTCGTCGGTCGCAGATATGCAGCCGGACTTGGCAGCCGCCTCGTAAACCGCCGCCATGATGCCACACAACTTACTTAAAGGTGAACGGGCGCTGAAGGCGTTCTTCGAAAGGTTGCGATTTGACCAGCAATCATCCCCATGGCCTCGGCCGCGCACCTGCGTGTGACCCCGACCGGAGGGTTGCGGAGCCTAGCCGCACGGGAAGCGATGCCTCCGGCGACTTCTTCGAAGACATCGTGGTCGGCACTCAGCTGGACCTTGGGTCGCATACATTCACAAGGGACGAGATCGTCCAGTTCGCCTGCAATTACGATCCGCAGCCATTCCATCTGGACGAAGTCGCGGCGGCGCAATCCACGTTGCAGAGGCTGTCCGCTTCCGGTTGGCATACGGCGGCCGTCTGGATGCGGCTCTACGCACTGCATCGCAATGCGATCCGCGAGGCGCTGATCGAACGCGGGGAACGTGCCGCCGCGCCGGGGCCGTCGCCGGGCTTTCGCGCCATGCGTTGGCGGACGCCGGTGCATCCCGGCGACACAGTGACGTATCGTTCGGTGGTGTCCGGCAAGCGAAGTCTGCCGAAGCGGAAGTGGGGGCTCGTGTTCCATCGGAACACGGGTGTCAACCAGGACGGGCGCATCGCGGTCGAGTTCAGCGGCAGCGTTCTGTGGCAATGCCGGCCTGCCTGAGGTGAGTTTCTGCGAGGCGTCGATGCAGACGCCGGAGATTGACAGAGCCCGGAGACGAGGTCTCTTGTCGCCTCAAGTGGCAGCTCAAGCTTCGGGCACGGCACGCTCATGCAGGACGCGAAATACAAGGCTGCGGCTGACGAAGACGGATCCTGGAGCGTCATCGATGCCGAAAGCGAGATCCCGGCGGTTGTGAACGGTGTTCCGCAGGTGGGTCTCACCGAAGATCTGGCCCGCGAGGTCGCGGACACGCTCAATGCCATGATGGACGATGGAGACGGCTAGGTCCTTCATCCCTCGTTTTGTGCGGGACGCTCCGGCGCTGAATCAAGCCGAGTTATTTCACGCCGCCGGCCGCCGCGAGACCGGATGAAGTCAGGTCGCGGCGCTCGCGCCCGAACCCGACGAACAGCACCATGATGCTTGCCACGAGGCACAGGATGCCGGCCGCCACGAAGGCGCCGAGATAAGAGCCGGTTCCGGTGCGGATGAGCCCGGACCCCCAGGCCGCCGAAGCGGCGCCGATCTGATGCGCGGCCGCGATCCAGCCGAACATGACGGCGGCATTTTCCTTGCCGAAGGATTTCTCGGCGAGCCGCACCGTCGGCGGCACGGTTGCGATCCAGTCGAGGCCGTAAAAGGCCGCAAAAATCGTCAGCCCATAGAAGCTGTAGTCGAACGAGAACGGCAGGAACATCAACGACAGGCCCCGCAGGCCGTAGTACCAAAACAGGAGAAAGCGGCTGTCCATCCGGTCGGTCAGCCATCCCGAGCCGGTCGTGCCGAAGAAGTCGAAGATACCCATCAGGGCCAGGAGGCCGGCGGCCTGTACTTCGGGAATTCCGTGATCAATGCAGGCGGGAATGAGGTGCGTGCCGATCAGCCCGTTGGTCGAGGCACCGCAGACGAAGAAGCTGCCGGCCAGCACCCAGAAATCACGTGAGCGGGTTCCGGTGCGGAGTGCCTTGAGGGCTCGGATGGCGGGATTCTCGGTGTGGATTACCCGCGGCTCAATGGCGGTGCCACCATAGGGCGCGAGACCCAGATCGGCGGGCCTGTCCCGCAGGAACAGGATTACGAAAGGGATGAGCACGAGGGCGGCCGCCGCGACGGTCAGCGACACGGCCCGCCAGCCCCAGGCCTGCCCGAGGCTGGCCAGGAGCGGCAGGAACACCAGCTGCCCGGTCGCGCTGCTAGCGGTGAGAAGGCCCAGTACCAGTCCTTTGTTCTTGATGAACCAACGGTTCGCGACCGTGGCCCCCAGAACGATCGCGATCATGCCCGTCCCGGATCCGACCACGATTCCCCACAGCACCACCAACTGCCAGGGAGTCGTCATCAGGGCCGTGCTGGCGACCCCGAAAGCCAGGATGATCAGCGCGGTCACGACGGTGCGACGCAAACCGAAGCGCTCCATCACGGCAACCGCGAACGGCCCAAGCAGCCCATAGAGAAGGATGTTCACCGCGATGGCGGAACTGATGGTCGCGTCGGACCAGCCGAACTCACGCTCGAGTGGCACGATCAGGATGCCGGGAGTTGCTCGAATGCCGGCTCCGACGAGCAGGATCGCGAAGGTGATGCCCATCACCACCCAGGCGTAGTTCAGGCGGGGTGACATCGCCGGCGATGGCTGGCTCATGGCTGGCTCTCCTGATGTGGCGCTCTGTTGGCATGGCTGGGAACGGGCAGCGGCGGCTGGTCGCCTGCGGCGGGGGAAAGGGTCTGCATTGCGACGACACGCGCGAGAACGATCCGCAACGCCTCGGCCGCATCGCCACCAAAGGACTGCTCGAATTGTGTCTGCGCTTGGGCCCAGAATGGGCGGGCCGTCGTGACGAGCGCGCGGCCCGCTTTGGTCAGGGCGACGATACGCTTGCGTCCATCCGTCGGTCCGACGGCAATCTTCACGAGGCCACGTGATTCAAGCGGGCGAAGCAGGTGTCCAAGGGTCGAGCGGTCCATCGCGAGGCCTCGGGCGAGCTCTTGCAGAACGTGCGGTCCCGATCGTTCGAGCCTCACCAAAACGGCATATTGATTGACGCCGAGCCCGACAGGCATCAACGCCTCATCGTAAGCGCGCGTGACAACACGGGCTGCTTGCCTGAGGGCTGAACAATTGCAATCGGAGCCGGGCACCTGGACCTTCGTGAAACGAGTGTCGCGAAGGAAGATTATGGGCAATTGCCCATTCTTGCAAGCCCTGCGTTTCGGCGGCGGTGGTTCAGTCTGCATTGCCGCTTCTGTGGAGGGTAGAATGCTGGGTTGCCGGAAAGTGAAACCTTAGAGCCGTCGTACGTTGATGCATCGAATGCACCGAGGGATGAGCAGGGCTGACGATGGCGAACGATGCTGGCGTGATGGCGGTAGACCATATGGGGTTCTCGGTTGGCTCGTTGGAAGACGCGCTCCAATTCTGGACCGAGGCAATGGGATTCGTGCTTGTCCGCCAAAGCGAAATGGGCGGAGCGTTCCTGCGTGAAACGACGGGAGTGGAGGACCCGCGATGCCGGATGGCGCTGGTGAAAGACCCGAACGGCTTCGCGGTCGAACTGCTGGAATATTCCACCGGTCATGAACTGGGCCGCGTTCCGCGCAGTTCTGGCGCGATTGGTTCCGCGCATCTCGCCGTGACGGTCGTGGACATTCGAAGGGCTGTCGGACGGGTGGAAACGGCAGGATGGCAGGTGAAGGGTTTACCGCAGCAAATCCCAGGCGGTCCTCGATCCGGAACAATCGTCGCTTATGTGGCCGGCCCGGATGGCATTACCATCGAGCTTATGCAGCCGCCCGTTTAGTCGCTCTGGCTGCCTCCTCATTGTGAGCCTCAGAACCAGCCGCAGCTTCGATCCACTGCCAAAAAAATGTTAGCCGGCTTGTGGCGGGTCGAGTGGATAATGTCGCATCGGCGCCGACGGCGGTCCGTGGGTCGCTTCGATTGCGGCCGAAAGCCAGAAGGATGAGACTGTGACGCTGCTGTTCCTGGAAGATCTCGTCGTCGGCCAGCGCTTCGATAGCGGTTTCCATCAGGTCGATCGCGCGCAGATCGAGGCTTTCGCCAAAGAGTTCGATCCGCAACCCTTCCACCTTGACGAAAGCGCCGCCAAGGCCAGCCTCTTCGGCGGTCTCGCGGCCAGCGGTTGGCATACGGCAGCCATCACGATGCGGCTTCTCGTCGGTGGCGGCCTACCATTCGCGGGCGGCCTGATCGGTGCCGGCGGCGAGATTACCTGGCCTCAACCGGTTAGGCCGGGTGACACGCTTCGTGTCGAGAGCGAGATCATGGCGATCACACCGTCGCGGTCGAAACCGGATCGCGGCATGGTGGCGACGCGGTCCGAGACGCGCAATCAACAGGGCGAAACGGTGCAGATCCTCCTGGCCAAACTGGTCGTTCAGCGTCGGCCCGTGGACGGCTAGGTCAGCCGAGGGGCCTTTGGGACTATCGCGTCGTCAACGTCCGGTCAGAACGTCTCGACCCATGGCCGAACTTCGACCTCGAACGACCACGCGCTTCGCGGTTGGCTCAGCACCGCCATGCAGGTGGTCGCGATCGCATCGGGATCGAGCGTGCTGTCCGGCTTGTCGGCCGGATCCGCCCGGGTCGCGCTACGCACCGCCCCATCGACGACAAGATGGACCACATGGATGCCCTTGGGACCGAGTTCTCGCGCGGTGCTTTGCGCCAGTCCACGCAGCCCGAACTTGCCCATGGCGAATGCGGCCGATCGCGCGAAACCCTTCAGGCTCGCGGTCGCACCGGTGAACAGGATCGCGCCACTACCCTTCGGGATCATGCGTTGGGCGGCCTGCTGGGCCACCAGGAAGCCGCCGAACGCGGTGGTGAGAAGCGCCGATCTCACCTGATCGGGATCGAGCTCAGCCAGGGGGCCGGGGACACGCTGGCTCGGATTGAAGATGACGAGGTCTGGCTCTCCCAGCTGGGTGTCGACCGCTTGGAACAATTCGGCGACGCTGCTCGGATCGGCGGCATCGGCGGCGAATGTTCTGGCGCCGATATCGGCCGCGAGTCCTTTCAGTTTGTCCGGGTTGCGGGCCGCGAGACCTACCCCGAGGCCCGCGGTGCTCAGGGCCCGCGCCAGTGAGGCGCTGATGCCAGGCCCGGCGCCGACGATGAGGGCCGTCTTGTACGGGAGAGGGCTCATGACGTGTTCCTTCGACGTTTGCGCTCAAGATGGGGGTCGCACGCGACCGATTCCAGTCCCTTGCGAACGAGCCGGCGGCCATGACAACAGGTCGCGCCGACGTGGATTGCTGGCCGGACCCGGGCGCGACATGGTGCGGGCGCCCATCATCGCGCCGTTCCGGAAGCTTATGACCACAAGATCCAAGCCGACCATCGTATGGTTTCGGGACGACCTGCGGCTCACCGATCAGCCGGCCCTACACGCGGCGGTAACAAGCGGCCGGCCCGTGCTGTGCATCTACATCTTCGACCAGGTCAGCGAGGGCGTGCGGCCCTTGGGGGCCGCATCGCGCTGGTGGCTGCATCATTCCCTCGCGAGTCTCGACGACAAACTGCGGACGATCGGAGGCCGTCTGTTTCTGTTCCAGGGCGCCACGGAGGCGGTCGTCGCGGCGCTGCTGCGGACCGGTATCGAAGGCCTCATGTTCAACCGCCGCTACCAGCAGGCCGAGCGGCGCATCGACGATGCCGTCGTGGACCTGTGCCGCCGCGAAGGGGTCGCGGTCGAGGACTTCGTCGGTTCGGTCTTGCACGAGCCCTGGGAGGTGATCCCCAAAACGGGTGGTTTCTATAAGGTCTTCACGCCCTATTGGCGTGCCGCGGTAGCGCATGGACCGACGCTGCCGCCGATGGGCGTGCCTGGGCCGATGGCGAAATCCGCGCCAGGTCCCAGGGTCGAGGGAGGGCCTGTCGCGCTTGAAGAGCTCGGTCTGCTTCCCGAAATCTCGTGGGACGGCGGTCTCTGCGACACCTGGGAGCCCGGCCAGGACGGCGCCCAGCGGGCCCTCGATCTGTTTCTGCGCGAGAAGGTCGAGAGTTACGCGACCGACCGCGATCGGCTGGGCGTCGCGGGCTCGTCGCGCCTGTCGCCTCATCTGCGCTTCGGTGAGATCTCACCACGTGAGGTCATCGCGGCGCTGGAGCGGCGCGCCGGATCTTCGGCCGAGAAGTTCGCCGCCGAACTCGGTTGGCGGGACTTCAACACAGCCCTCCTGTTTCACGTACCCGATCTCAGCACCGCGCCGTTCCATAAGAGCTACGCGCGCTTCCCCTTCACCAAGTTGACGCCTGCGGCGCTCGCCGCCTGGCAGCATGGCCGTACCGGCTATCCCGTGGTCGATGCCGGCATGCGCCAACTCTGGCAGATCGGCACGATGCACAACCGGGTTCGCATGATCACGGCGTCATTCCTGGTCAAACACCTGCTGGCTGATTGGCGGATCGGCGAGCGCTGGTTCTGGGATACGTTGTGTGACGCGGACCCGGCCAACAACCCGCTAAACTGGCAGTGGATCGCCGGCTGCGGCAACGACCCGGTGCCGTATTTCCGCATCTTCAATCCGGTGCTGCAAGGCGAGAAATTCGATCCCGATGGCGCCTATGTGCGCCGCTACGTGCCGGAACTCGCAGACCTGCCAGACCGGTGGATCCACAAGCCCTGGGAGGCGCCGAGCGACGTCCTGGTGAAGGTGAACGTGGTCTTGGGCAAGACCTATCCGGCGCCGATGGTCGATCACGCCAAGGCCCGGGTTCGCGCCCTCGACGCATTGCGGCGCCATCGCGAGACGCTCGACCGTGACCAGGCCTAAGAACCGACCGGCGCTCATCGTCGACTATGGCTTCCCGACCTCGACGTCCCGCGTCGAATTTCCTCTTGCCGGCCGTCGGTCCCGGCCCAAATCCAGGTTGACATCACGCGTCAACTGGTCGACGGCAACGGCCTCTCGCGTGAGCTTCGACGCACAAGGACCATCATGCATCACCGCGCTCTGCTGTTCTGGCTCATGTCCAGCGTTGGCCTTTTGGTCGCGCCGGGGCTCGGCCATGCCGCCCCCGCGTCTGACCCGAGCGGAACTTGGTTGACCGAAGATGGCCGTGGCCGCATCCGGGTCGAGCATTGCGCATCGAAGCCAGACCATATCTGCGGCTATGTGGTTTGGATGAAGGAGCCCAATGGCCCCGACGGAAAGCTGAAGAAGGATCAAAGCAACCCCGACCAGACGAAACAGTCCCGTGTCCTTCTCGGTCACCAGTTGATCCTGGGCCTGAAAGAGAACGACGAGGGCCATTTCAAGGGCCAGATCTACGACGCGGACAATGGCAAGAAATATGACATCACCATGTGGCGTCAGGCCGAAGACGAGTTGAGGATCAAGGGATGTATGCTGGCGATCCTGTGCGGATCGCAGACGTGGACGCCGGCGACCGATGTCCTGTCCGGGCAACTCACAGCCGCGACCGGCACACCGGGTGGACCCAGGCCAGATCCGGAATGGGCGCCAGAGGGGAAGCATCCTGCGGCGGCGAAACCCACCAAGTAGCTGCTGACGCCGCCTGGGGCTTGGCCATAAATCGATTGCTCACCCCAGCTTGCGACCCTCCGGGGCACTGACTAACGTGCGGCGTAAACGAACGGGCTGACGCATGCAGACGAACGCCAGTGTCCTCGACGCCATCGGCCACACGCCGCTGATCAAATTGCGGCGCGCCTCGGAAGAGACGGGCTGCACGATCCTGGGCAAGGCCGAATTCATGAATCCCGGCGGCTCGGTCAAGGACAGGGCGGCGCTCGCTATCGTCGAAGATGCCCTGCAGCGGGGCACGCTGCAGCCCGGCGGCACGATCGTCGAAGGGACGGCCGGCAATACCGGCATCGGGCTCTGCCTCGTTGCGAGCGCGCTCGGTTTCAAGACCGTGATCGTGATCCCGGACACGCAGAGTCAGGAAAAGAAGGACATGCTGCGGCTGTCCGGTGCCGAACTGATCGAAGTCCCGGCCGTGCCTTACTCGAACCCCAACAACTACGTGAAGGTCTCGGCGCGTGTCGCCGAGCATCTGGGCAAAACGGCACCCGGCGGTGCCATCTGGGCGAACCAGTTCGACAATGTCGCCAATCGCGAAGGACATCGCCGCACCACCGGCCCCGAGATCTGGGAGCAGACTGAGGGCGCGGTCGACGGGTTCGTCTGCGCGGTCGGCACCGGCGGCACGCTGGCCGGCATCGGGCAGGCCCTCAAGGAGCGCAACTCGAAGATCCGCATCGGTCTCGCCGATCCGATGGGGGCGTCACTGTTCAATTTCTACGCACACGGCGAACTGAAGTCTGAAGGGTCGTCGATCACCGAGGGGATCGGGCAGGGCCGCATCACGGCGAATCTCGAAGGTGCGCCGGTCGATCACGCCTATCAGATCGAAGACACGGAGGCGCTCGACATCGTGTTCGATCTCGCCGAACACGAGGGGCTGCTACTCGGCGGCTCCTCAGGCATCAATGTCGCGGGCGCGATGCGGCTTGCTCGCGAGCTCGGGCCTGGCCACACGATCGTGACCATCCTGTGCGACTCCGGCGCGCGCTATCAATCGAAGCTGTTCAATCCCGCCTTTCTCAAATCGAAGGGCCTTCCCGTGCCGGCGTGGCTCGTGCGGCCACCGAGCGTCAGCCTGGATACCTTACTGTGACCGAATTCCTGTTCCGCGACGACGCCACCCTGCGCGAAGCCACGGCAACCGTCGTCACCGTCGAACCCGATGGTGGCATCGTGCTCGACCGTACCCCGTTCTACCCTCAAGGCGGCGGCCAGCCGGGTGATACCGGGACGCTCGTGATCGACGACGGGCGACGTATACCGATCGCCACGACACGCTATGGCGCCGACAAATCGACGATCGTCCATGTTCCGGCGCCCGATGGTCCGGCTTTGCAGCCCGGTGACCGCGTGACGGCCATCCTTGACTGGGAGCCGCGCTGGAACCGCATGCGGGTGCATACGGCTCTGCATCTGCTCACCGCGGTGCTGCCCTATCCGGTCACGGGCGGCGCGATCGGCGAAGGCGATGGGCGCCTCGACTTCGACATTCCGGACGCCGGGTTCGACAAGGCTGAGATCGAGGCCAAGCTGAATGCGCTCATCGCGACGGACGCGGAGGTGCGGACACGTTGGATCACCGACGAGGAACTTCTGGCCAATCCCGGCCTCGTCAAGACCATGTCGGTCAAGCCCCCCATGGGTACCGGTCGCATCCGGCTCGTCGAGATCGTCGGGCTCGACCTGCAACCTTGCGGCGGCACGCATGTAGCGCGCACGGGCGAAATCGGCACCGCCGTCATCACGGCGATCGAGAAGAAGGGCAAGCAGAACCGGCGGGTGCGGGTAAGGCTGGCGGATTGAGCAAGGCTGCTGATCGCAGTCTCGTCGGGCTTGATCTGACCGTGGCTGACGTTTCCAAGCGGCTGATGCCGGTCGCGTGAGGCGGCGAACCGGTCTTGGGTGAGCCTTCGGCAATTCCACTTGCCGGCGGCCGTTCGCTCCTGGGTGCCAACCGCTTCCTCAACGATCTCCGACTGCCGGCGCCCCGGCCTGCGCGGCGCCGAGGAAGCGTTCTTCCCACCAGGTGAACAGAATATCCCGCAGGGCCGATGCGTCATCGGATCCGTAGACCGGGAGCCGGAGCCCATCGAGCATTGCGGCTTCGTCCGCATCGAGCGTCACGCGCAAGACATCTTCCCGAAGCGGGACATTGACGAACTCAGGCACGTATGTCGCGTCACGCACGAGCGCGCGCTCTGCCTTTATAAGTGGCTGACGGAAATCCTTCGGGGTGCGTTGGCTCTTGAGGATCGGTGTTTTCGGAACGCTTGCGAGGTCGGCATCCGTCGCCTCGAAAACCGTCAGTTTGATCGGCTTCAGGCCGAAGTTGCTGGTGCGCATCACATCTGCGCCGCAGACGTTCGGGATTGCAAGCACATCCGCGAGCGCCAGGAGATCGACATGGTCGCCTGCTGTCGAAGTCTGCCGGGTGATGGTGGCGCGCCCATCGAGCGTCACTTCCGTGCACATGAACAGGTTGAAGCTGTCGTGCACGTCATCCGGCGTCAGCCCATATTCGCGCTGCGCCTCGGCCTGAATATCATGGCAATTGGTATGCGCGTCGAACCCGTAGGCGCTTTCGTACACATAGGCGCTGCAGCGCGGGAACAACACGTCGTTCCGGCCGACGGTGTCGTCGAGAATATACAGGAGCGCTCGCTCGCGAGGCGGCGCCGACCACATGAACGTGCCTTTTGAGGGATTGAACCCGTGCACCGTGCGGGTGCGGCCGCAATGCATGAATTCCTTGTAGTCATGCAGGTTGAAGCAATTGAAATCGACGCATTGCAGTCCCTCGACCTGCTCGATGCGCAGGATCTGGCCGGCCAGAAGCTCGATCGCTTTGCCAGTACCGGGCTGCATCACCCATTCGAACAGGATCTTTCGGGCGCTCATGACCGGGCACCAGCGGTTGCGCGCTTGGCCGCAAGTTCACGCAAGGCCAGACGGACCAGGGCAACGCGATCGGGTGCCACCCCCTTTGCGATGGTACGGTCCAGCAGTTCGAGTTGCTGCTGGTTGAGTTTCAGAGTCACAGTTCGACCCATCATCGCGCCTTCCACGTATACTAGATTTGAGACATGTCGAGGTTTGCCCCAGCATAGGGCCAAACCTCAAGCGAGCTGAAGCCCAAATTGGCGCCATTTTAGTACGTTATTTGCGCAATTAGGATACTTGTGTTGATCGATCGTGTATACGATAACGAATAACACTTTCAGACGAGGTCCATGTCCAAGCCTTCTCCCCGCTCCGATCGCGCCTATTCTGCGCTTCGCCAGGCCATCATCGAGCAGGCGCTTCTTCCGGGAGCGAAGCTGCCCGAGGACGAGATCGGCGCCCATTTCGGCATGAGTCGGACGCTCGCGCGGTCGACCCTTGCACGCCTCAAAGCCGAGGGGCTGGTGGACGCGCCCGTGAAGCGAACCGCGACTGTCGCGCGGCCAAGCCTTGCGGAAGCGCGCGATGTTTTCGAAGTACGCCGGGCACTGGAGCGTGAAGCGGTGGCGCTCGTCATCCGCCGGTGGCGGCCGGAGTTCGGGGCCACTCTCGAAGGGCACGTGCGCGACGAGGAAGCCGCCAGGGCACGGCGGGATGACCGTCTATCGATCCGGCTCGCGGGCGAGTTCCACACGCTGCTCGCCGGCATGTCGGGCAATGCGGTCCTGGAGCGCGCCTTGACCGAGCTTGTCACGCGCTGCTCGCTTATCCTCGCACTCTATGGACGGCCGCACTCTTCCGAATGCGCCGTGAGCGAGCATTCGCAGATCATTGGCGCCCTTCGAGGCAAGGATACCGACGCCGCGGTGCGGCTCATGGAGGAACATGTCGGGTCGGTGGAGCAACGCGCGCTCTCGGATGTCCCGGGCCCAGGCGTGTCGCTCGGCGCGGTGCTGGCCCGCTATGCTGCGAGCGATGCAGCGGACAACGTTGTCGCTCTTCCGGCGGACGGGCGTCCATCGAAGCGCGGCCGATCCCAATGAGCGCGCATGTTCATTTCGACTTCCGTGACCTCTCGGCGCGAGATCGCTACAAGCTGCTCATTGGCACCGTCATTCCGCGACCGATCGCTTTCGTCACGACCGTGAACGAGCATGGGCAGGTGAATGCCGCCCCGTTCAGCTTCTTCAACGTGCTGTCGGCCGATCCCGCGATCGTAGCACTCGGCATCGAGAACCATCCCGACATGCGGTTCAAGGACACCGGACACAATATCCGAGTCACCGAGGAGTTCACGGTCAACATCGTCGACAATGCGCTTCTCGACGCCATGAACGTCTGCGCCGTGCCGTTTCCGCCCGAGGTCGATGAGTTGACGCGCGCCCGCCTCACGGCCATCCCAGGGGTGCATGTAAAGTGCCCGCGCATCGCAGAGGCTCCGGCATCCCTCGAATGCCGCCGTCACACGACGCTGTCGCTCGGGAAGTCACGCGACATCATTCTCGGTCAGGTGCTCGGCTGCTTCATTCGGGAGGATGCCGTCGATCCCGTGAACAAGCATGTCGACCAGCGGACGATGGACGCGGTCGGCCGGCTTGGTGGCCATGGCTACTCCCGCATCCGCGATCAGTTCGACCTACCGACAATGTCGGTCGCCGAATGGGAGCGGCGCGAGGCCGAGAAGACATGCGACATCGGGTGACAGGCCCGCCGTCTGTCGAGGTCATGGTCGCTCCGTCACGGGCCGCCAAGCGAGAGGGAAAGTGGGATGAGCATGTTGAAATTGACGCGTCGCGAAATTCTGGGCGCGGCGGCTGGATCTGCGGTGCTGGCCGCGACGCGAACGGCCCATGCCGCCGAAGGGATCACGATCGGCATGATCTATGTCGGGTCGAAGGACGATTTCGGCTGGAACCAGTCCCATGCAGCCGGCGCCAAGGCCCTCAAGGCATTGCCGGGCGTGACCGTTCTCGAGGAGGAGAACGTCGCCGAAAGCGATGCCGTTCTCAAGACCATGGACTCCATGATCAATATCGATGGCGCCAAGCTCCTGTTTCCGACGTCGTTCGGCTATTTCGATCCCTTCATGATCGAGGAGGCGAAAAAGTACCCCGCCGTCGAGTTCCGCCATCCGACCTCGCTGTGGGACAAGAGCAAACACCCAAAGAACCTTGGCGGGTACTTCTGTTTTCTCGACCAGGCGCATTACGTGAATGGGGTCGCGGCCGGGCTCTCCACCACGAGCAACAAGATCGGCTTCGTCGCCGCCAAACCGATTCCGCTCGTCTTGCGTAATATCAATGCCTTCATGCTCGGTGTGAGGCAGGGCAATCCCAAGGCCACCGTGCATCTCGTGGTCACCGGCGAGTGGTCGCTCCCGGTGCGCGAGGCCGAGGCCACCAACGCGCTCATCGACGCCGGTTGTGACGTCATCACCTGCCACGTCGATAGTCCGAAGGTCTGTGTGCAGACCGCGGAATCCCGTGGCGTGAAGACCTGCGGCCACAATGCCGACCTTTCCCAGCTCGCGCCCAAAGGCTTCATCACGGGTGCGGAACTCAAGTGGGCGACCGTCTACACTGAATATGCCGGCCTGATTGCCAAGGGTGAAAAGCTGCCGAATGTGAATGAAGGCGGCTATGACAAAGATATGGTCCAAAGTTCACCCTTCGGTGCGGGAGCGACCGAAAAGGCGAAGGATGCCGCCACCAAGGCGATAGCAGCCGTGAAGAAGGGCACCCCCATCTTCGTCGGTCCACTCAAAGACAATAAGGGCAACCAAGTCGTGGCCGGCCCGCTAGGGCTTTACGACCCCACGCTATGGGGGATGAATTATCTTCTCGAGGGTGTCGTCGGATCGATCGTCTGACCTTTTAAGGTGAAGCCTTGAGGGGGCGGCACCTCACCCCATCTCCACCACAACCCCATCCGCCAGCGTCACGCGCCGGTCCATGCGGGCCGCCAAATCAAGGTTGTGCGTGGCGATGAGGGCCGCGAGACCGGTAGCCTTCACCAGTGTCGTCAGCGTCTCGAACACGTGGTCGGCGGTCTTGGGATCGAGGTTGCCGGTGGGCTCGTCGGCCAGGAGCAGGCCGGGCGCGTTGGCGACCGCGCGCGCGATGGCGACGCGCTGCTGTTCGCCGCCCGACAGCTCCGCCGGGCGATGCGAGACGCGCTGACCAAGGCCGAGATAGGCGAGGAGTTCGGTGGCACGCTTGGTGGCCTCCGGTCGCGTGAGGCCGTTAATCATCTGCGGCATCATGACGTTTTCGAGCGCTGAGAATTCGGCCAGCAGGTGGTGGGCCTGGTACACGAAGCCGATCCGGGTGCGCCGCATCGCCGTACGGGCCGAGTCGTTCATCGCGGCGGTCGGCTCGTCGCCGATCATCACCTCGCCCTTGTCGGGTCGCTCCAGGAGCCCTGCCATGTGCAGCAGGGTCGATTTGCCGGCACCCGACGGGGCCACGAGGGCGACGGACTGTCCAGGCCAAAGCGTCAGGCTCGCGCCGCGCAGGATCGTCAGGGTCGACTCGCCCTGTTTGTAGTGCCGCTCGACCCCGTCGAGCACGAGAGCGGAATCGGCCATCACTCGTACCGAAGGGCTTCGACGGGATCGAGGGTCGCGGCCCGCCACGACGGGTAGATGGTGGCGAGTAGCGACAGAGCGAGCGTCAGCAACGTCACGGCCAGAACGTCGCCGGGTTCGACCACGGAGGGCAGACGCGAGAGAAAGTAGAGCTCGGAGGGGAACAGGTTGGTGCCGAGCAGCCAGTTGAGCCCGGAGCGGATCGACTCGATGTTGTGCGCAACCAGCAGCCCGAGGATCAGCCCGGCCAGCGTGCCCGCGATGCCGATCGAAGCGCCGGTCATCAGGAAGATGCGCAGGATGGCGCCCCGCGTCGCCCCCATGGTGCGCAGGATGGCGATGTCCGGCCCCTTGTCCTTCACCAGCATGATGAGACCCGAGACGATGTTCAGGGCCGCCACCAGCACGATCAGCGTCAGGATGACGAACATCACGTTGCGTTCGACTTGCAGGGCGTCGAAGAAGGTTTTGTTGCGCTGCCGCCAGTCGGTCATGATCATCGGCCGTCCGAGGACCCCGTCGATATCCTTGCGGACCTGGTCCATCCTGTCCGGGTGGTCGACGAAGACTTCGACCACGGTGGCCTCGCCCTCCTTGCCGAAATAAGACTGAGCCTCCGTCAGCGGCATGTAGACGAAGCTCGAATCGAACTCCGACATGCCGATGTTGAAGATGGCGGCCACGGGATAGCTCTTGATGCGCGGCGCGACACCGAACGGCGTTTGCGCACCCTTGGCGGTCAGGACCGAGATCGTGTCGCCGATCCGCAGCGACAGGGCTTCCGCCAGCCGTTGGCCGATCGCAAGGCCGCCGCCCTGGTCGAATCCATCGAGGGAGCCGAGCGTGATATGGCCCACGATCCCGGGTAGCCGCTTGAGGTCGTTCTCGCGGATGCCGCGGATCAGGGCGCCGGCCTGATTGTATTGCGAGGAGACGCCCGCCGCCCCCTCGATCATGGGGATGACGAGCTTCACGCCCGGCACCTTGGCGACACGGTCATCGACCGCATCGAAATCGGTCAGTGGCGTCTCGACGCCTTGCAGGAAGATGTGACCATTGATGCCGACGATCTTGTCGAGCAGCTCGGCTCGAAAACCGTTCATCACCGACATCACCACAATGAGGGTCGCGACGCCCAACATGATGCCGAGAAACGAGAATGCCGCGATGACCGAGATGAAGCTGCGCTCCCGGCGTGCCCGTAGATAGCGCAACGCCACCATCCACTCGAACGGTTGGAACAGCTTGAGCAGGGAACGTCTCGGAAGGGCCTGCGGCAGGCGGCCCGCCTCTGCGGTGTGCGTCAAATCAGGGCTCCCGGCCCGTCAGGCGGACAAGACAATCGTCGACGCTCACGAGGTCGCGGGCGCCCGTTCGTCGGTTCTTCAATTCGACCTTGCCTTCCGCCAGGCCCTTCGGCCCGACGATCACCTGGTTCGGGAGTCCGATCAGATCCATGGTGGCGAATTTGGCACCCGGCCGCTCGTCGCGATCATCGTAGAGCACGTCGATGCCGGCCGCCGTCAAGGCCTTGTAGATCTTTGCGCAGGCGGCGTCCGTCGTCCCATCGCCGACCTTGAGGTTGGCAATGCCGACCTGGAAGGGCGCCACCGCATCGGGCCAGATTATGCCGGCCTCGTCGTGTCCGGCTTCGATCAGTGCCGCCACAACCCGGCTCGGGCCGATGCCATAGGAGCCCATGTGGACCGGCACGTCCTTGCCGTCGGGACCGTTGACGGTTGCTTTCATGGGCGCCGAATACTTGGTTCCGAAGTAGAAAATATGGCCGATCTCGATCCCTCGGGCCGAGACTTTCGCATCGGCCGGCAGGGCCTCGAAAGCCGCCGCATCATGCTTTTCGGACGTCGCCGCATAGAGCGACGTCCACTTGTCGACGATCCCCTGCAGGCCCGCCACATCGTCGAAATCCACATCGGCCGCCGGGGGTGTGAACCCGAGATAATCCTTGTGGCAGAACACCTCGCTCTCGCCGGTCGACGCGAGGATCAGAAACTCGTGGCTGAGATCGCCGCCGATCGGGCCCGTGTCGGCCACCATCGGGATGGCTTTCACGCCGAGTCGCGCGAAGGTGCGCAGATAGGCCACGAACATCTTGTTGTAGGAGTGCTTCGCACCCGCATAGTCGAGGTCGAACGAATAGGCGTCCTTCATCAGGAACTCGCGCGACCGCATCACGCCGAAGCGTGGCCGCACCTCGTCGCGAAATTTCCATTGGATATGGTAGAGGTTGAGCGGCAGGTCTTTGTAGGAGCGGACGTTCGAACGGAAGATGTCTGTCACCATCTCCTCGTTGGTCGGGCCATAGAGCATGTCGCGCTCATGCCGGTCCTTGATGCGGAGCATCTCCTTGCCGTAATCCTCATAGCGACCGGATTCGCGCCACAGGTCGGCGGATTGCACGGTCGGCATCATGATTTCGAGCGCGCCGGACCGATTCTGCTCCTCGCGGATAATGGCGTTCACCTTGTTCAGAACCCGCAGTCCGAGCGGCAGCCAGGCGTAGATGCCGGCCGCCTCCTGTTTGATCATGCCGGCGCGAAGCATCAGCCGATGCGACACGATCTCGGCCTCCTTGGGATTTTCGCGGAGGATCGGCAGAAAATATCGGCTGAGGCGCATCAATGAACTCGAGGATCGGGACGGGCGCGCACCGCGCGCCACAAGCCCTGGCAACATGCGCCGCTTCCCGCGAGGCGGCAGATGCCCGCAAAACACAAAAGCAGGTCCGGCGCAACGATCGGTTAACGCCACCGTCGCGAACGGCTCAAAATTTACTCAGCCGCCATCCAACTGCGGCAAAAACCCGGCATTCAGGCGTTGCAATGTGCATCAGCTCTTCTACAATCGCCATGTGTTGAGCGTCGCGCCGCTGGCGAGACGCCACCGCCGTCCAAGTCTTGGGAGGGACTGAGCGGCACCACTCGGGTCGAGTAACGACATTCCGTGGCATGAAGCGCTGCGGAGAGAAGTGGGCATGTTTGTCTCGCAAGGTCTGACGATGTCAGACCTTGCTTTTTCAAAATCTTTCCGTTGCAGGGCTGCCGTCAGGCGAGGTCCGTCCAGGCCAAAAAACGCGGCGCCTGGGGCCAAACTTTGACCTCGGCGCCGCTTTGAGATGCAAGACGATGATCCCGTGTCGATCGGCCGAGTTTCAGAAGTGCGGCCGACGACAGGGATGAAGCGAAGACGGCCTGGTTAAGCCGCTTTTGCCTTCGGGGTCTTCTTGGCCGGAGCCTTGCCGCCGTCATCCTGTTTTGCCAATTTCGCATTGGCCTCGCGGTCTTCCTCGGCCTCCTCGCTCTCGTCTCCATCGTCTGATTCACCCTGGCCGCCCTGGGCATTGACGGCCGATTCGGCGATCTGCGTCAGCTTCTCGTCCGCGGCTTTCTCCTCCTGCAGGGTCTCGTCGAGGAGCTTGGCCGCATCAGCCATGCCGAGCTGGTTGGCCCAGGTCTTCAGCATGCCGTATCGCGCGATCTCGTAATGCTCGACCGCCTGGGCGCATCCAATCAGCACGGCATCTGCCGCCGCAGTGCCTCCGAAATCTTCGAGGTCTTCTTGCATCTCGTGAACGATGCCCTGCATGGCTTCACATGTCTTGGCACGTGCCGGCTTCCCGAGAATTTCGAAAACCTGTTCGAGACGCTCCACCTGATGGGCACTCTCGTCACGATGCTCTTCGAAGGCCTGCTTCAGCTCGCTCGCCTTCGCGGCCTTCGCAGACTTCGTCAAAGCACGGACGGATTGCTTCTCGGCGTAATACACATCCTTGAGGGTCTCATAAAAGGCATCTGACAGGGTCTTTTCCTTAGCCATGATCAACTCCAACGTCGCTGCGGGGCGGTTTCTGCCGCACCTGGGATGACAAGATCGCACCACGTCCCGACGGAGCCCGCGTCTCCTGGATGAAGACAGAGGGCTCGTTCAAATGCGGGGGGCACGATCGTCGCCGACTCAACGAACGTCCTCCCTGTCCGTTCACTGCGACCAGGAATGATTCACGCTAACATTCGTTATCGAATAGAAAGGAGAGCCATTCTCCTTTGTGACCTGAACCTCTATTCTGTCCCCATGCCGAACCCGCTGATTCAGAAGCTCGAAGCCCGTGACACCTTGTTGCCCGGAGAACGGGAGGCGTTGGAGCGGATCGTGGTTCGGTCCCGAACGTGTCGCTTCGGCGAGATCATGGTCCGCGAGGACGAGCATCTGAACGAAAGCACGCTGTTGCTGCAAGGCTTCGCGGCCCGGGCCAAAACCTTGCGAAACGGCAAGCGGCAGATTGTTGCGGTCCATGTCACCGGTGATTTCGTGGACCTGCACAGTTTCGTCCTGAAGCGCATCGACCATTCCATCGTGGCCCTGACGCCCTGCCGGATCGCCAATGTGGCCCACCGGGATCTCGAAGCCATTACCGAGAATTTTCCGCACCTCACGCGGCTTTTGTGGCTCAGCACGGTCATCGATGGGGCCATCCATCGGGCTTGGCTGGCTGCCATGGGGGGGCGGTCGGCCGCCGGCCAATTGGCACATTTTATCTGCGAGATGTTTCTCCGGCTGAAAGCGATCGGTCACACCGACGGCAACAGCATGGTGCTGCCTTTCACGCAGCCGGAACTTGGTGACATTCTGGGTCTGTCCAGCGTCCATGTGAACCGCGTCTTGCAAGGCTTGCGAAGTGACAATCTGATCCGCTGGCAGGATCAGTCGATCACCATTCTGGATTGGGACGGCCTGACTCGGACGGCTGAATTCGATCCGACCTATCTGTCGCTCCAGAAGGAGCCGCGCTAGTGGCGCGCGAGCGGGATCCGCTCGATGTCCTGCGCACCACCTTCGGACACCAGGCCTTTCGGGGCCGCCAGAGCGAGGTCGTGTCGCATCTGATCGGCGGCGGCGATGCCGTGGTGCTGTTCCCGACCGGCGCCGGCAAATCGATGTGCTATCAGGTGCCCGCCTTGTGCCGGTCCGGCACCGGCATCGTTGTGTCGCCGCTCATCGCCTTGATGCGCGATCAGGTGGAGGCGCTGCGCCAGGCCGGCGTCAACGCGGGGGCGCTCAACTCGATGATCGCCCCTGACGAGGCTGCCCGGGTGCGCCGCGATTTCGCGGCCGGAACCCTGGAGCTGCTTTATGTGGCGCCCGAGCGGCTGTTCAGCGAAGGTTTTCTCGACTTTCTAGGCACCGGCACCATCGCGCTCTTCGCGATCGATGAGGCGCATTGCGTCTCGGCCTGGGGGCATGATTTTCGTCCCGAATACCTGCAACTGGCCGCCCTCAAAGACCGCTTCCCCGGCGTGCCGCGTGTGGCCCTGACCGCGACCGCCGACCCCCAGACCCGCGACGACCTGCGGGTGCGGCTGCGGCTTGAAGATGCGCCAGTCTTCGCCACGAGCTTCGACCGGCCAAATATCCGCTATTCGATCGTCGAGAAGGATCAGCCGCGCCGTCAGCTTCTGCAGTTCCTGAAGCCGCACGTCCGGTCGAGCGGCATCGTCTATTGTCTTAGCCGCAAGAAGGTCGAGGAGGTGGCCTCCTTCCTGAGCGACAATGGGATTCGGGCTCTGCCCTATCACGCCGGCCTCGACCGCGCCGTGCGCGATGGCAACCAGGATGCCTTCCTGAAGGAAGACCGGCTCTGCCTCGTCGCCACCGTGGCCTTCGGCATGGGCATCGACAAGCCGGATGTGCGCTACGTGGCGCATATGGACCTTCCTGGCTCAGTCGAGGCCTATTATCAGGAGACCGGGCGTGCGGGTCGCGACGGCGCCCCGTCCGACGCCTGGATGAGTTACGGCATGGCTGACGTGGTGCAGCGCCGTCGCATGATCGACGAGGGTCAGTCGCCCGAGGAGGTGAAGCGGGTCGAACGCGGCAAGCTCAGCGCACTGCTTGGCATCTGCGAGACGGCCGGGTGTCGGCGCCAGGCGCTGCTTGCCCATTTCGGCGAGGTCCATTCGGGACGTTGCGGCAACTGCGACACCTGCCTCAATCCTGTCGAGACGATCGACGGCACTGTCGTGGCGCAGAAGCTCATGTCGGCCATCTACCGCACGGGAGAACGCTACGGCGCCGGGCATGTGATCGACGTGTTGCGCGGTAACAAGACCGAAAAGGTCGCCAAGGCCGGCCACGATGCCTTGCCGACGTTTGGGGTGGGTAAGGACCGTGATCAGCGTTCCTGGTTGTCGGCGATCCGCCAATTGTCCGTGGCCGGGCTTGTGCAGGTGGACCATGCCTTCGGCACGTTGAAGCTCGGGGAGGGTGCCCGCGCGGTACTGCGCGGCGAGCGGAGCCTGGAACTCCGGCGCGAACGCTCCGGCAAAGCGGCCTCGACCGCAAAGCAGCCGGCCGAGACGCTGCCGGCGGAAGCCGACCAGCTTTTCCAGGCACTGCGGGCCGAGCGCGCCCGCCTGGCCCGTGCGCAAGGCCTACCGCCCTATGTGGTGTTTCATGACACGACACTGGTCGCCATGGCGACGCGGCGGCCCTCGACCCTGGACGATCTCGGCGGGATTCCGGGCGTCGGCAGCGCCAAGCTCGCGCGCTATGGCGCCGCATTTCTGGCCGTCATTCAAGACAACCTTCCGCTGGACGTATAAGACCCACCCGTTGAGGTCGGCCCGTCAGGGGCTTGGCGCGGGTGGCATCGGCGTCATCCAGGCCATGAAGGCGCCCCCCGGCGCGCGCAAAAGGCCGATGCGGCCGACGCCAGTGATCGTCCAAGGCGCCCGCACGATCGTGCCTCCGGACTCGACGGCGAGCGTCATCCGATGATCCACATCATCGACGCCGATATAGGTGAGCCAATGGTCCGGCACGCCTTCAAATTGCGGTGCATTCAGCGAAAACATGCCACCAACCCGTTCGCCGCCATTCATGATGATGCCGTAGGTGTAGCCGCCCTCCATCGGCATGTCCTCGACACGCCAGCCCAGGGCCTTCGCATAGAATGTCTTGGCGGTTTCGGGATCGCGGGTGTTGAGTTCGCTCCAGATTACGCGTCCATGTGCGTCCATCTTCGGGGTCCCCTCCAGTTCGGCTCGATGATGCTCAACCCAGATACATCCTGTTCCAGGTCGGGCTGATCACCACCTCATTGATGCAGACCGAGGCGGGCCGGCTTGCAATATAGAGGATCAGGTCGCCGAGGTCATCCGGCTGCAGCATGCGGCCTCGGTCCTCGGCCGAGGGCGGCACGGGGCGGCTGTCGAGGATCGGGGTGGCGACTTCGGCCGGCAGCACGGCGGTCGAGCGGATGCCGTTCTTGTATTCCTCCATGTTCAGGCTCTGGCTCATGGCCACGACGGCGTGTTTGGCGGCCGTGTAGCTCGCGCCGCTAACCGGCCCGATGAATTTCCCGGCCCACGAGGCCGTGTGGATCAGCACACCATCGCGCTGGGCGCGCATCATGGGCAGAGCAGCGACCGTGCAGTAGAAGGCCGCCGAAAGGTTGCCGTGGATCACGGTATCGATTCCCTCGGGCGTCAACTGGTCCCAGCGCCTCTCGCGGATGTTGGTGCCGGCATTGTTGACCAGGATGTCGAGCCGGCCGAAGCGCTCGCGGATCGCCTCGACGATCGTAGCCGCAGTGCCGGCCAGGGTGAGATCGCCGGTGGCGACAGCGGCTGTTTGGCGCGCAGCGCCGATGCGGTCTGCCACGGCATCGAGCGGCTCGCGTCGCCGACCCGTGAGCATCACCTTGGCCCCCGCACCCGCCAAGGCCAGGGCCGCAGCCTCGCCGATGCCGCTTCCGGCTCCGGTCACCCAGGCGACTTTGCCCGAAAGATCTTTCATGATGAGTCTCCCGATTGGTAGAACAAGTTGTGCTCAAGTGAGGACGACGGGCGCCGGCCGGAGAGCCTGTCGGGGCAACCGGTGCCTGAGTCTGGACATAAGCCGGCGGCTCCGGATTGACATCGCACCGCTGCCCTCGCATGGTCACTGCGGCATCCTTGCGGGATGCGGAAGCCGGTGCAAGCCCGGCGCGGTCGCGCCACTGTATTCTGCTCGCGAGAGTGGAGAGCCAGACCCCTCCCGCAATCAGACTGCTCTTGAACGGGACGCGAAATCCCAAGGAGATCGATGATGACGTCAGTTGCATTCCCGGCCAAATCCCGGCCCGCCGCCATTCCGGTCCGTCAGGTGCTTCCCTGGGCGATATTCGGTGGCCTTCTTCTCATGCTGGCCATCTATTTCGTTGGTGCCGAGGAAGGCGCGACCTCGCTGATCCGAGGCATGTATGTGCATGAATTCGTGCATGACGGCCGCCATCTGCTTGGGTTCCCCTGCCACTAAGGAGCCCGTCTTATGGTTGGAAACTTGCTGTTGCGCGGGATGCTGGCCGGTGTCCTCGCGGGCCTGATCTGTTTCTGCTTTTTGAAGGCCTTCGGCGAGCCTTCCGTCGATCGTGCGATCGCGTTTGAAGCCCAGATGGACGACGCAAAGGCCAAGGCGTCCATGCCCGGCATGGACATGCCGGCGGCGGCACCCGACGAAGAACTCGTGAGCCGGCCCGTCCAGGCGGGCCTTGGCCTGTTCACGGGCGTTGTCGTCTACAGCGCGGCCTTTGGCGGTCTGTTCGCGCTTGTCTTCGCGCTCGCCTACGGTCGCATGGGTGCTTTAGAGGCGAGGTCGGTCTCGGCCCTGCTGGCCGGCATGGGTTTCATCGCGGTCTATGTGCTTCCCAGTCTCAAATATCCCGCCAACCCACCCTCGGTGGGGGAGCCCGAGACGATCGGAATGCGCACAGCGCTGTACTTCGCCATGATCGCACTTTCGCTCGCGAGCATGATCGGGGCGTCGATGCTGCACCGGCGGTTGCTCGCGCGACTCGGCGCCTGGGATGCCGCCGTGGTGGCGGGTGCGGCCTATCTCGTCGTGGTGACGGTCGTGGCCCTGCTGCTGCCATCCGTCAACGAAGTTCCCGCACAGTTTCCGGCCGTCGTGTTGTGGCAGTTCCGCATCGCTTCGCTGGGCGCTCAGCTGTTGATGTGGACGACGATCGGGCTGGTCTTCGGCCGGCTGGCACAGCAGCATCTAATGGCCGGCACGCCGCGCCTTGGAGCCGCTATCCGGGCCTGACGCGTGGTTCTGCGGTTGACGCTTGTGTGTCAGGCGCCGACGCGGGCCAATCGGATCGCATTGTTTCCCGCGGACGAACCTCTGGATGACCCGGGTCTCGAACAAGCCCGCGCCATGTCGGCGCGTTTCAATGACCGGGCGCGCTGTTTGAGAAGCCCTGCTTTGGCGGCGCAGCAGACGGCGGAAGCACTCCGCCTTCCGGCTGAGAGCGAGTCCGACCTCCGCGAGTGCGACTATGGCAGGTGGGCCGGTCGGTCCCTTGAAACCGTGCAGGCCGACGATCCCGTGGGCATGGCGCAGTGGCTTCGCGACCCGGCCAGTTGCCCTCATGGCGGCGAATCGTTGCTCGCCCTTCTGGCTCGGGTCGCGGCATGGCTCGACGGCCTTCGGGGGCAGTCCGATCAGATCGTGGCGATCACCCACGCGAGCGTCGTGAGGGCCGCTATCGTCGCCGCCCTTGGGTCTCCGCCTCCCGCGTTCTGGCGTATCGATATCGCGCCGCTGTCGGTGACGAAGCTGACCTGCAACGGCATACTTTGGACGTTGGTCGCGGCCAATGAACGGCTGCGACGTTCGGAGTTCAGCAGCCCGATCTGAGAGCGGCCAATTTGCCCCTGAATTCCACGTCCAACGGTCTCTAAAACCGCCCGAAGAACCGCCGGATGACGATCGGCGCCGCGATCGACAGGATCAGCAAGAGTCCGAGCAGCACGTTGATGACGATGCCGGGCACGTTCATGAGCGAGAGGCCGAAGGTCGCGAGGCCGAGCACGAAGACGGCCAGGACGACGCCGAGGATCGTGCCGACGCCGCCCGAGATGGCGACGCCGCCCAGCACCACCATGGTGACAACGTCGAGCTCCCAGCCGAGCGCGATATTCGGGCGGACGACGCCGATACGGGCGGTCAGGAGCACGGCCGCCAAGCCCGCCAGCAAGCCCGACAACGTGAAGAGCGCGAAGCGCAGCCGGTCGACCCTGATGCCGGCGAAGCGTGCCGCGACCGGATTGGCCCCTATGGCGAAAAGCTGCCGCCCGATCGCCGTGCCGTGCAGCACCACCCCGAACACGATCGCCAGCACCAGGAAGATCAGGAAGGACAGCGGCGTCGGCGGCATGGTGATGAAATAGGATTGGCCGAGCGCGAGGTAGCTGTCCGGATAGGTTGTCAGCGCCTGGTCGCCGAGCGTCACCTGGGCGATGCCGCGAAACAGCGACATGGTGCCGATGGTGATGACGATCGACGGCACTCCGGTGCGCGTGACCAAGAGGCCGTTCACGGCGCCACAGAGCAGCCCCACGCCAAGGCCAGCGAGGATCAGCAGGGGCGGCGCAACGCCATGCGCTGCCAGCGACCCGATCGCGAGCGCGGCCAGCGCCATGATGGCCGCGATGCTGAGGTCGATCTCCCGCACCAGGATCAATAGCGCCATGCCGAGCGCGATAATGGCCTTCTCGGAGAAATTATAAGTGGTGTCGGCCAGGTTGTAGAGATCGAGGAAATAGGGCGACAGCAGCGTATTGCCGATGATCACCGCCGCCAGCAGGATGACCAGGATGGTTTCCCAGCGCAGCAGAAAATCCGACAGGCGGCGCGGCGCACGATCCGCCACGGTGTAACGGGGCTTTGGCTGGGGAGCGGCGGCCGGCTGCGATGGGCGGAGCGCGAGGTCGGTCATGATCGGGGCCTCGCGCATCAGGCCCCCACCCGAGCGGCTTCACGCCGCGCGCGCGGCAGGATGAGCTTGTCGGGCCGTGCCTCGGCGCGGGCATTGATGATCACGGCGAGCAGGATCACGGCGCCCGAGATCGCCATCTGCCAGAACGGAGACACCTGCATCACCGGCAGTGCATTGACGATGAGGCCGATGAACAGCGCGCCGAGCAGCGTGCCGGCGACCGACCCGACGCCGCCGCCGATCGACACGCCGCCGATCACGCAGGCGGCGATCACGGTCAGCTCATAGCCCGTGGCGATCTCGACATAGGCGACGCCGTAGCGAGCCACCCACAGATAGCCGCTGAGACCCGCGACGGCGCCCGAGATCGCATAGGCGATGAGCTGCTGCCGACCGAGATCAATGCCGCAATAGCGCGCCGCGACCGGGTTGCAGCCGACCGCGTAGAGGCCACGCCCCGGCCGCGTGCGCGTCAGAAACAGCCAGCAGGCGACCGCAATCAACACGGCGATCCAGAAGATGCTGGAGAGGCCGAACACAGTCAGCTTCGGCAGCAGCTGGAAATTCGCGCCCATATTGGCGCCATCGACCTGCGCGCCGCCGCCGATGACCACAATCATGCCGCGGAACACCGCCAGCGTGCCGAGCGTCACGACGATCGGCGGGATCTGCAGCGCCGCGACGAGCCCGCCATTGATCAGCCCGAGCCCCAGCCCGATCACGGTCGACAGAACCACAAACACGATGATGGGAAGGTCGGGGTGATGTTCGGCCACCATGGCGGTGAGCATGCCGGTCAAAGCCAGATTGGCCGCGACCGAGAGGTCGATGCCGCGCGTCAGGATGACGATCATCTGAGCGAGCGCCATCATGAACAGGAAAGCCGTGTCGTTCAGCACCGCCACGAACGTGTCGCGCGTGCCGAAGGCGGGTGCCACGATGCTGATGCCGATCACCATGACGGCGATGATGGCCGCCAGGATGATCTCGCGATAGGTGGCCAGCCGCTTCATGCCGCCACCGCCTGGTGATCGGCCCCTGTGGCCGCCGCGACGATCGCCTCCGCGCTCCAACCTGGGCCGCCCCGCGTGACGGCGGTGACCATCTGGCCCTCGTGCATGACGATGATTCTGTCGGCCAGCCCCATGACCTCCGGCAGCTCCGAGCTGACCAGGATCACGGCCAGCCCATCTTCGGCCAGTTCGCCGATAAAATCATGCACGGCGGCCTTGGAGCCGACGTCAATGCCCTTGGTCGGTTCGTCGAGGATCACGACCTTGGGCTTCGTGGCAAGCCATTTGGCGATCACCACCTTCTGTTGGTTGCCGCCGGACAATTCCCCAAGACGCTGCTCCCAATGCGCCGCCTTCACGGCAAGTCGGGTGCCGAGCATCCGGGTGGCGGCGCGTTCCGAGTTGCGCGACAGGAAGCCGTAGCGCACATGCGCGCCGAGTGAGGCGAGCGTCGTGTTTTCGCGGATTCCCAGTGGCAGCACGGCGCCCTGATGCTGCCGGTCTTCCGGCACATAGGCGATGCCGGCCGCGATCGCGTCCGCCGGGGCCTTGGCCACGAAGGGACGGCCCTCGAGCGTCACCCGTCCCCGCGTCGGCCGGCTCATGCCGAACAGGCATTGCATGACCTCCGATCGCCCGGCGCCGACGAGGCCGTAGAACCCGAGGATCTCGCGGCGTCGGAGCGTGAATCCGATATCCTCGAATTCTGTGGCGTTCGACAGGCCTTCGACCTCCAGCACCGTCTCACCGATGGTCAGGGCGCGCTTGGGGAAGATCTGGTCGACCGGGCGACCCACCATCAGGCGCACGAGATCGGGTTCGCGCACGTCACGGGTCAGTCCCTCACCGACCTTCTCGCCGTCGCGCAGGCAGACCCAACGGTCCGAGACCCGGAAGATCTCGTCGAACTTGTGCGAGATGAACAGGATGGCGTGGCCTTCCGCCTTGAGTTGGTCGACGATGCGAAACAGCTCCTGGATCTCGTGGGATGAGAGCGCCGCCGTCGGCTCGTCCATGATGATGACCTTGGCCTCATGACTTAGGGCCCGGGCGATCTCCACCATGTGCTGTTGGGCGACCGACAGGCGCTTCAGCTTGGTCTCCGGCTTGAAATCGGCGTCGATACGTTTCAGGAGCGCCGCCGTGCGTCGCCGGGCTTCCGCCCAATCGATCAAAGTCCCTCCCGGCATGTGGCCGGTGAAAATGTTCTCGGCGACAGTGAGTTCGTCGAACATCACCGTCTCCTGGTGGATTGCCGCGATCCCGGCCGCCCAGGCGTCGCGCGGCGAGGAGAAGTGCTTGGCCTCCTGGCCGACCGTCAAGCTCCCTTCGTCGGGGAGGTAGATGCCCGTCAGTGTCTTGACGATGGTCGATTTTCCGGCGCCGTTCTCCCCGATCAGAGCCGTGACCTGCCCCGGATAGAGACTGAAGCCGACATCGCTCAGCGCCCGGACACCGGGAAAGCTCTTGGAGATCCCGGCGAGGGTGAGGACGGGATCTGAGGGCATGAGGGGCCGGTTCAGGTGAAACAACGGGGTATTCTCCTTCTCCCGTGTGAACGGGAGAAGGTGGCCGGCAGGCCGGATGAGGGCCGCATCGAAGCCTGAGCAGACCCTCATCCGACCTTGCTTCGCAAGGCCACCTTCTCCCGCTCATGCGGGAGAAGGGCAAAGCGATCAGAAAATCTTGGCGAATTTCTCGACGTTGCTCTTGTCGAAGGTGAAGGGTTCGCCCATCACGGCTTCGCCGTCGTCACCGATCTTGGTTTCACCGAGCCTGCCCATTTTCACGGAGGTTCCGGGCTTGGCCGAAGCGCCGCCGAGAATGTCGGCCATGATCATGGTCGCGGCATAGCCGTAATCGACCGGGTTCCAGATCGCGAAGCTGTCGCAGGCGCCTTTCTCGACGGCGTCCTTCATCTCAGAGGGCAGGCCGAGTCCGGTGATGTAGACCTTGCCGATGAGGCCGCCGTCCATGATGGCCTTAGCGCCCGCCCGGATGCCGATCGTCGTGGGCGAGATTACGCCCTTCAGATTCGGGTGGGCTTTCACGAGCGCCTGCATCTCGCGATAGCTCTTGTCGTCCTGGTCATCGCCATAGACGGTCGCGACGAGCGGCATCTTGGCATATTCGGGCTTCTTCCACTCCTCCTTCATGGCGGCGATCCAGCTGTTCTGGTTCGTCATGGTGGAGGCGGCCGACAGGATCGCGACTTCGCCTTCGCCCTTCAGGGTCTTGGCGATCATCTGCACCTGCTTCGCACCGATCATCGGGGTCGAGGAGGCGCTGAGATGCATCAGGCGACCGCCCGTCGCGACCGCGGAGTCGAAGGAGATGACCTTGATACCCCTTTGCATCGCCTTCTTGCCCACGGGCACCAGCGCATTGGCGTCATCGGCCGCAATGATCAGGCCATCGACCTTCTGGGCGATCAGCGAGTCGAGAACGGCGATCTGGTCTTCGGCGGTGGGTTTTGTCGGCGCCGTATAGATGATCTCCATCCCGCCGAGTTGCTTGGCGGCTTCGTTGGCACCGTCCCGGCAGGCGTCGAAATAGGTGTTGCCGAGGTTCTTGACCACAAGCGCGATTCGCTTGTTCGCCGCGAATGCCGGCGTGCCGAACCCGAGCGGAAGCGCCGCGGCGGCCGAGCCGGCCGCGAGCACCTTGAGCAGGCGGCGTCGATCGGCCGTATAGCTGTTATCATTCATAGAGTGTGATCCTCCCTGCGATCCGCGGCACTTTTTTCACGCCGTTCTTGGTAGCATGTTAGAAAGCGCATCTGGCTGGGTCAATGTGTTTCGTGGACCGAGGCGGGCTGGACCTTGGCCGCCGCCGCCTCTGCCTTAGGTGATAAGAAGCCTCCGCAGGACCCCGAGTTGATGAAACGAATTTTCCTCGCCGCCACAGCGCTGCTGATCCTGCTCAGCCCCGCGATCGCACGAACCCATCGCAAGATCCCACAGCGTGGGACACCGATCATTGCGGGGCAGCCCGGGGTGCGCGTGAGCCCCAGTGGCAATGTCATCACCTCGCCACCCAATCTGCCATCTCGTGACACAAACGGTCGGGTGCGGCCACGGCATCACCGGATGGGGCCGCGCAGGAACATCATGCGATAGCGGACGCGGGATGCGTTGGCGTTACGCTCTCCCAGGGCCTTGAACTCGCCGGCTTCCCGTCGCAGGCTGAAGGAACGCGAACGCCAGAGAACGGCCCGCGGTACAACAAACAAAAACAGTTCAGGGACGGAGCATCATGGAGACCACGGACGCGACCCGCCGCATCTCGGCTTGGGTGTCAGCCTTCAATAGAGCCATGGAGGCGCGCGACATTCCGGGCGCCCTCGCGCTCTTCGATGAAGCTTGCTATTGGCGCGACCTCATCGCCTTCACCTGGAATCTCACGACGGCCGAGGGCAAGCCAGCCATCGAGTCGATGCTGAAGGCCACCTTGGCCGAGACGGCGCCGAACAGTTTCAAGGCTGATGGCAATGCCTCAGAGCAGGATGGCGTGACCGAAGGGTGGTTCACGTTCGAGACCGGCGTGTCGCGCGGGAAGGGCTATCTGCGACTCAAGGGCGACAAATGTTGGACGCTGCTGACCTCGATGGAGGAGCTGAAAGGGTTTGAGGAGAAAAAGGGTCGGCGGCGTGTGTTTGGGGCCGAACATGGCATCCACCGCGATCGTAAATCCTGGTTGGAGCGTAAGCAGGAGGAAGAAAGCCAGCTCGGCACCGAGACGCAGCCCTATGTGGTGGTGATCGGTGCCGGGCAGGGCGGTCTGGCGCTCGGCGCGCGCCTCAAACGGCTGGGCGTGCCCACCGTCCTGCTCGAGGCCAATGCCCGGCCTGGCGACAGCTGGCGCAAGCGCTACAAGTCGCTCTGCCTGCATGATCCGGTCTGGTATGACCACATGCCCTATCTCCCATTCCCCGATGATTGGCCGGTCTATTCGCCCAAGGACAAGATCGCCGACTGGCTGGAAATGTACGCCAAGGTGATGGAGCTCAACGTCTGGACCTCCACCACCTGCGAGAAGGCGACCTTCGACGAGGCGAGCGCCACGTGGACCGTCGAGGTGACGCGCGATGGTCGCCCCGTGACGCTGCACCCGAAGCATCTCGTCTTTGCGACCGGCATGTCGGGCCTGCCCAACATGCCGACCTATCCGGGCATGGAGCGCTTTCGCGGCGAGCAGCACCATTCGAGCCAGCACAAGAGCAGCGAGACCTTTCGGGGCAAGCGGGCCGTCGTGATCGGCTCCAACAATTCGGCCCACGACATCTGCGCCGACCTCTGGGAGAACGGGGCCGACGTGACAATGGTGCAGCGTACCTCCACCCACATCTCGACCTCGGATTCTCTGTTCCGCTTCGGCACCAGCCGGCTCTATTCGGAAGCGGCGCTCGAACGCGGCATCACCACCGACAAGGCCGACCTGATCAATGCCTCGATCCCCTACGGCCTGATGCATGAGTTCCACATGCCGACCGTCAAGGCCATCCGCGAACACGACGCGGAGCTTTACCGGCGGCTGGAGAAGGTCGGCTTCATGCTCGATTTCGGTGACGACGGGTCGGGCCTGCATATGAAATACATGCGGCGCGGCTCGGGCTACTACATCGACGTCGGCGCTTCGGAACTCATCGCCAATGGCGACATCAAGCTGAAGAGCGGCGTCGATGTGCGGGAGATCACCGAGACCGGCGTCGTGCTGAGCGACGGCTCGGAACTGGCCGCCGATCTCATCGTCTATGCCACGGGCTACGGCTCCATGAACGGGTGGGTGGCCCGGCTCGTGTCACCCGACATGGCCGACAAGGTCGGCAAGGTGTGGGGCCTCGGCTCCGACACCACCAAGGATCCGGGACCCTGGGAGGGCGAGCCACGCAACATGTGGAAGCCGACCCAGCAGGAGGGACTCTGGTTCCACGGCGGCAACCTGCATCAGTCGCGCCACTATTCGCAATATCTTTCGTTGCAGCTCAAGGCCCGCATGGAGGGGATACCCACGCCTGTGTACGGCAAGCCACCCGTGCATCATCGGGCGTAGGCGCATCTACGGAGGGGGGCGGTTTCGAGCTCATGGCTGTTGGCCACAGGGAAGCGCCTCTCCGGCCTTGGCCGGCAGGCGCGGAGATCCGTGTGGCCCGCGAGGCGGCCGAGGCACGCCGTTCCGTCATGCGCGAAGTGCGGTATGTCTTCCTGGGTCACAGACATCTTGCAATCCTCCGGATTGTCGGTGAGCAATGAGGGAGGAAGTGACCAGCTTGACCTCGCGGAGACCCGCATCGAATGGAGAGCGGCGATTCCGTTGTAGGTCGGCCCGTCTGCTTTCTCTCCATCACAGTTCATTCAATTGTTCGGTGCACGATCCCTGTTCCCGATGATCGAACCGCTCGCACTTTCCCGCCGCATGTTCTCATTCCGGAAGGTATTGTGATGTACACTTACTCTCCCTTGCGTAAGAACTCGCCGACGATTCATCAGCACCGGCTCGATGTAGCGCATCGACGTATGCAGATTGTGCGTCAATAAGAGGGATATAGCCTATGTAGGCTACATAATTACCCGCCACGACCTGGCGCAAGATTGGCGTCGATCCACGCGGCCACATCGGTGACAGGAATGGCGTGGCGCTGGTTGAACGTACCGTCCTTATTCCAGGCCACGCCGCGCCCTTGGGCAAACGCCGCGCGATACTTGCGCATCATGTTCTGTGGGTCTCGCGCCAGTTCTTCCATCAGAAATGGTACGGTCCATTCCGAACGGCTGAACGGGCGATGCAGAGCCGCTTCAAGTTTGTCGCCGACCTCTCCATAGGTCACGGTGTCGCCGGCCAGATACACGATCTCATTCCTGATGGTGGGTTCTACGAACACGATCTCGGCGGTCAGCGCTCCAATATCGTCAGGAGTTGTCAGTGTAACGGCGGTGTCGAGGCTGCCCAGCGCATGAACTTCGTTGTTTTTGAGGTCAACCACGCCGAATTCCGGCTCGAACAGATAACTCATGAACATGCCGGTCGAGATGATGACCCACTCGGTATCGGTCTGGGCACGCAGCAGTTCCCGCACGTCTAACTGTGCGTCGAAGATGTCCTGCGGACCGCCCCGACCGATCACGTCGAAATCGACACCGAACTGCCATGGGAAATAGCGGGGAATGCCCGACTGCAATGCGGTCTTCGCCAGCTTCATGGGCGTGTCGATCCCGGCGGCATAGCCGGCGCAACCGATCACCGTGTCATATTGTGCGAACTCCGATGCGAGATCATCGATCGAGCTTTTCACCAGATCCCCTATGACGATCTCTATTCCCAGGCTGCGGATTTCGGTGATGTCGCGTTGCTTGACCGGCACATCAGACTCGACTGCGCTGCCGCGCAGCAGCACGCTGATCTTCGCCCCTTTCACATCCTTTGCGCGGTGCGCCAAATTGCGCAGGACCGGGAGACCCAGTTCTCCAGCTCCCAGTACGAGGATATTACGGGACATAACGGCGGACATTGCTTCGTTCATCATTCCGGCCTGTTGGGAAATTCGTTGTCGCCTTGATCTGGCGATGCATCGCCGTCCAGGAAAGAAGGTACATGCGTGATACCGAGGTCAGATCGTTGAACCGAGACGGCATTCTCCGCTACTCCCAGACGGTCTGCGATGGCCTGAGGGACGATGATGACGGTCTGCGTCGCGAAGTCCTCGCCCATGCCGGCAGCCGCTGGTCGCTCGGCGTCATCCATACGCTTGGGGTGTATGGTCAACTACGTCACGCGGAAATCGGCAGGCGAATGCATGGCGTCACTCAACGGATGTTGACGCGTACGCTTCGCCAGTTGGAGCGTGATGGACTGGTTCTTCGTGTTGACTTTGGGGAGATGCCCCCCAGGGTTGAATATGAGCTCTCCGACACTGGCATGGAAATGCTTGTTCGCATGGTCCCGCTATGGACCTGGATCGTCGAGAATGCAGACCGCTTCCGGAAAGCCAGGAGGGCATTCGACAAGGCGCGGCTCGAAGAAAAGTCGTAGAACATTGGTGCGGGCGCGGGGCGCGTTCAGGGGAAGTTGTTTTTCCAACTGATAGTCGTTGCAGTGCTCCCAACGGAAAGCTGATATTTTCCGCCACGGCGGTATTGCCAACCACGCTCCCGATATCGGTCCGTCCGTTCACCACCATTCCTGGTCATTTGCCATGGCGCCACTGACGTCGGAGAAGGGTCGAACCAGGCCGCGCACAACCAATCCCTTCGGCTTCAGAGCTTAGCCCCGGCCCCCACCGGATCGCCGTGTCCGTGTGGACATGAACCAGGCAAGACCGAGGAGCAGCACTCCCAGCGGCACCAACAACACGATTTCCAGGATCGGGTGATCCGGCCGGCACGCGCTCTCGACACCCGTGCCCACGAAGCAGAGAACCATGAGAGCCAGGGTGCACAGCCACCCACGCCAGTCGACGACCGCAATCCGACCGAGGCTCTGCTCCTCGAACCAGTCGTCCTTGTCGCCCATCGGTGGAACACTCCGTGCTTGTCCCGGCCCCATGGGCCTGTCGGATGATTTTATCCTGAGGCGGGCGTCGCAACGGTCGAAGACTATCTCGGTCGTCGCCCGTGGCAAGCCGTTTCCACGCATCTCTGGCGCGACAGACCTCTTGACGCCGGCCCAAAATGTTCATCATCTGTTCCGATGAGCCCGGAGGTTGAACCCCAGCGCAAGATCATCCATGTCGACATGGATGCTTTCTACGCGTCGGTCGAGCAGCGCGACGACCCGGCCCTGCGCGGGCGCCCCATCGCGGTCGGCGGCGCGCGAGAGCGGGGGGTCGTGGCGGCGGCGAGCTACGAGGCGCGGACGTTCGGCGTGCGGTCGGCCATGCCGTCCGTGACGGCGCGGCGGCTCTGCCCCGACCTTACCTTCGTGCCGCCCCGCTTCGACGTCTACAAGGCGGTCTCGGGCGAGATCCGGTCGATTTTCGAGACCTATACGGATCTCGTCGAGCCGCTGTCGCTCGACGAGGCCTACCTCGACGTGACCGAGGACCGGGCACGGATGGGCTCGGCCACCGCCATCGCCGAGGCGATCCGGCGCCGCATCAAGACCGAGACGGGGCTGACCGCGTCCGCCGGCGTGTCGTACAACAAGTTCCTGGCCAAACTCGCGTCAGATCACAACAAGCCCGACGGTCTTTGCGTGGTGACACCTCGCCAGGGTCCCGATTTCGTTGCGGCGCTGCCGGTGTCGCGGTTCCACGGCGTCGGTCCTGTGACGGCCGCCAAGATGGCGCTGCTCGGGATCGCGACGGGAGCCGATCTCCGGGCGCAGAGCCTCGCCATGTTGAAGGAGCATTTCGGCAAGTCCGCCGATTATTACTTCTGGGCGGCTCGGGGACGAGACGACAGGCCGGTACGGGCGCATCGCGAGCGCAAGTCGATCGGCGCCGAACGGACCTTCTTCGAAGACCTCCGGGCGGAAGACGACCTGGTTGCCGCATTGCACCCCATCGCCGAGAAGGTGTGGGAGCGGGCCGCGCAGGGCGGCGCGTTGGGCCGTACTGTCACGCTCAAGGTCAAATATGCCGATTTCCGGCAAGTGACGCGCGCGCAAAGTCCCGGCGGTGCCGTAACATCGTTCGACACGCTCCGGGCAGCCGGGACGGGATTGCTGCTCGGCCTTTGTCCCGTCGAGCGCGGCGTGCGTCTGCTGGGGCTGACACTTTCGGGATTCGACCCGCTGCGCGGCTTTGCCGAGGAACAGCAGCTCGGCCTCGCCCTCTAAGCCCCCGGCGTATGCGCCGGGGAAGATCCCTCAGGCTGAAACGTGAGGCGTCGCGATCTGATCCAGGACCCGCATGGCGTCGTCCGGCAGTATGAGGTCGGCCGCCGCGAGGTTTTCCTCCAAATGTCGCACCGACGAGGTTCCCGGGATTAGCAGGATGTTGGGCGCGCGGCGGAGCAGCCAGGCCAGCGCCACCTGCATCGGCGTCGCGTCGAGGGTTGCGGCCACATCCGACAAGGCCGTCGACTGCAGGGGCGTGAACCCGCCGAGCGGGAAGAACGGCACATAGGCGGTGCCCGTGGCGGCGAGTTCGTCGATCAGGGCCTCGTCGTCACGATGCGCCAGATTGTAGAGGTTTTGCACGCAGACGATCTCGCAGATCCGGCGCCCCTCGGCGACCTGCGTAGAGGTGACGTTGCTGAGCCCAATGTGACGCACGAGGCCCTGCCGCTGAAGGTCGGCCAGGACCGTCAGCGGTGCCTCAAGCGAGCCCTCGACGGGATGGTGGGGATTGAACATGCTGCGCAAGTTGACCACGTCGAGCACATCGAGGACGAGATTGCGGAGATTGTCGTGCACCGCCTGGGTCAGTTCCTCACGCGACAGGGCGGGGAGCCAGGACCCGTCGGCACCACGCCGGGCGGCCACCTTGGTGACGATGACGAGATCCCGCGGATAGGGGTGAAGCGCCTCGCGGATAAGCTGATTGGTGATGTGCGGGCCGTAGAAGTCGCTCGTGTCGATATGGTCGACCCCGTGCGCCAAGGCGGCGCGCAGCACCGCAAGGGCGCCGTCGCGATCCTTCGGCGGCCCGAAGACACCGGGGCCTGCGAGCTGCATGGCACCGTAGCCCATCCGCTTCACCGTGCGGTCGCAAAGCTTGAATGTTCCGGCTGTGCTGATGTCGATCATGGACGTTCTCCTCTGGATCGACTCACATCTAGAGAGTTCTGCCTTGCCTGATAACGGGCCTCAATCGGCACAGGCTGTGCGCAAATTCGGACAATCAAGGTCCTGTCCGGTTCTGAGGCAGCCTGGCCCCCTTCGTGCTCATGACCGAGCAAAGGGGTCTTCGGGTTTCAGGCAGGCTGCATCTGGCCTCTTGGCGGCGCATCGACGGCGGCCCCCACGACCGGAGTCAGCTCGGTCGACCCATCCAACGCCACTTCGGTTTTCATCTCGCGCACGTCGACCGAAACCTTCATGCCGAGATTGTCTTCCGACGCACCGTAGAACGTGCCCGAGAGCGGCAAGGCCTGCCGGGGGTCGCGCGCGACGGCGACCCGGATCAGATCGCGGTTGCCGACGATGCCATTGGTGGGATCGAATTCGACCCACCCGGCGCCGGGTAGATAGACCTGACACCAGGCATGCGTGTTGCCGCCGCCGACATGCTCCTCATCCGCGTCGCTCGGAACGTGCAGGTAGCCCGAAACGAACCGCGCCGCGAGGCCCAGGGAGCGAACAGCCTCCATCATAAGCACCGCGAAATCACGACACGTGCCCTTCGAGGTGTTCAAGGTGGTCAGCGGATCCTGCGTCCCCCGCTCGTGCCGGTGCGTGTAGGTGAAGCCCTCCTTGATCGCATAGGTCATGGTCATCAGAAGTTGGCCGGTGTCCGTCGCCCGCCCCGACCTCAGGAAGCGCTTCACCCATTTGTCGACCTTGTGGTCGGGATCGAGGAACTGCCGTTCGATCAGCCGCACGAGGTCGGGCATTTCCTCCGCCCCATAGGTGAAAGGGTAGGAGCGGGCGTAATCCTCGATCGAATAATCAGGGGCATTCAACGGCGTGTGATCGAGCACGATCGAGGAATCGAACAGCAATTGCGTGGCCTCACCCGAAAAATTCGCGATGGCGACGCAATTGCCGAAGACGTCGTGCAGCCAGCGAATCCGGCGTGGCTCGGGCGTAATCACGAGATCCGACGAAATCAGGCGCTGATCATAGCTGTCACGGGGACGAAACATGATGCGGTGATCGCCGAAGCGGACAGGCCGCTTGTAGTTGTATGTCGTAACATGCCGAACCGAAAGAACGGTCATGTGATCCTTCCCGATGGAGCGTCGTCATGAAAGCCAGCCCGTCAGGGCGGCTGCGACGGCATCCCACCCATTGGCGCTTCAAAAAACGGACCACGACGCCTGTTGCCTGAACACGCGTTCATGACACAGGAGAGGCTCCGACGCACCCACTCTGGCACGCCATCCCGTGTCTCTGCAGAGCTGCGTTGCATTCGTGTTCGAACGGCGGGTCCGAAGTACCAGCCGATACTGCTCTTGCCGTGTTGCCGAAAGAGCAGCGCCAATGAGCCGAAGGCAAACTCACTGGAGCGAGATGTCTCAGGCGGTCACGGTCTGCGAGGAAAAGCGGGTTTCGTAGGAACGGCTCTGGCTCGTCACCTGATGAGCTTCCTCAGTGATGACCTCGAAGTCGCGCAATTGGGCCGAGCCGAAAGCCGTCGAGATCGCCACGTCGACCGCGTCCCGCCCATAGGCCATGACGATCCGTCCGATGCGCCGCTTGTTGTGACGGGCGTCGAATGTCCACCAGCGGCCCCCGAGATAGACCTCGAACCAGGCCGAGAAATCCATCGGATCGGGCACGATCGGAACGCCGATGTCTCCAAGATAGCCGGTGGAATAACGCGCCGGGATGTTCATGCAGCGGCAGAGCGTCACGGCAAGGTGGGCAAAGTCCCGGCACACGCCGACCTGCTCGAAGTGCCCCTCGCTGGCGGTCCGGGTGCTGCGGGCCTGCTGGTAATCGAAGCGGATGCGATTGTGCGCGTAATCGACGATGGCCTGCACGCGCTCCCAGCCGAGACGCGTATGGCCGAACAGCGACCAAGCGAGGTCGGTCAGATGCTCCATGTCGCAATAGCGGCTCGGCATCAGGAAGACCATCACGTCGTCGGGAAGGTCCTCGACATTGTGCTGCGGCGCGTCCCAGCCGACCTCGTCGAGCAGACCCGAATCCTGGATGATGAAATCAGAGGTCACGCGGATTTCACCCGCGGGGGCGAGCACACGGGTCACGCGGTTGCCGAACTGGTCGCGGTAGGTGCGTGAGGGCACCCAGGGGTCGAAATTGATCACTTGCGGCGCGATCAGATCACGCTCCCGTTCCGGCCGGACGCTCAGGAGGAAGTTCATCGCGGTCGGCATGTTGCAGAAGTAGGAGATGTTGAAGCCGCATCGGATGTGCATGAGCGCCGCCGCCGTCGAGAAGGTTACTTCGCCGCGAACGCTGCGGCGTCGGAAGAGTTCCCGCTTCCAGGCTATATCGGCGCGATAGTGGAAAGTAAGCGCGAAAGCTGTTATTTCTGAGCATCATACTGCGCAAATATTGTGCGAAATGACTGATGCGTCGGCCCAATGTGCGATGCCGCTGGTTGATGCCGAAAGCGCCCCCTTCGCTCCTGGCGCTCTGTTGCCAAAGGGTCATTGCGTTCGACACCTGTCCGGCTGCATAAGCGCCGCACGCGAACCCTGCGGCTGAATGGCCTGCGCCGCGGTTCAATCCATGAAGGACATCATTCCATGAGCATCTCGGCTCTCGCCACGGACTCTACCGCCTATGTCCCACTGCGACTTCGTGGAAAGCCGGTTCTGACGCGCGTGCTCGCGGTGCTGGCAGCTTCGATGTTTCTGGCGGCCTGCTCCTGGATCTCGGTACCGCTGCTGTCCGTGCCGATGACCATGCAGACATTTGGCGTCACACTGGTGGGTGCTCTGTTCGGCTGGCGGCTTGGGGCGGCCTCCGTGTTGCTTTGGCTCGGCGAGGCAGCACTCGGCATGCCGGTGCTTTCGGCCGGATCAGCGGGACCCGCCTACATGATGGGGCCGACGGGCGGCTACCTGGTGGCCTTCGTGATCGCTGCGGCCCTGGTGGGATGGTGCGCGGAGCGCGGTGTCACGTCCTGGGGCCTCGTGTCCTCCTTCGGGCTGATGGTCGTGGCCAATGCCCTGATCCTGCTGGTCGGCGCCGCTTGGCTGGCTCACTTCGTCGGCCCGCACAAGGCCATCGCGCTTGGCATCACGCCCTTCATCGTCGGCGGTTTGTTGAAGGCGGCGCTGGCCACAGGCGCCATCGAGGCAGCCCGCCTGCACCTGCCGTTCCGTTGAGGCGGCACGCCGTCAGGCATCCGGCTTCGAGCGGGGATTGATCATCCGATGCCCGCTGATCTCGGTTCCGGCATCGGGTGAGAAGCGCAGGTTCCAGAAGGTCGCGAGGAGGGAGATCCCGGTCACGATCAGAAAGGCTGTCGAAAAATCGGCCAGCTGAACCGTCGTATGGCCCCGCACCTCCATGGAGCCTTGCAGCACTAGGGCGGCGACGCAGATGCCGACTGAGAGCATGAGCTGCTGGAAGGTCGTGTAGAAGCTCGTGGCGGCGCTCATCCGCTCATGCGGGATTTCGTCGTAAGCCACCGTATTGTAGGCGGTGAATTGGAACGACATGAAGAAGCCGCAGCACATGAGAACCGCGAACATGAGCGGGAGCGGCCAGCCAGGCCGGAAAGCCGCACAGACCGCGTAGCCAAGGCTCGCCACGATACCGTTGACGATCAGGCTCTGGCGAAAGCCGTAACGACGCAGCACGCGCGGCGCGAGCGCCTTCATGGCCATCGATCCTATCGCGGTCGCGAATACGATCGTGCCGCTCTGAGCGGCCGTGAGCCCGAAGCCGATCTGCAGCATCAGTGGCAGGAGGAACGGCTGCGCTCCCTGGGTGACCCGCGTCAGCGATCCGCCCCAGACCGACAGACCGAAGCTTGGGATGCGCATCAGGGACAGATCGAGGATGGGCGCGGGCACGCGCCGCGCGTAAGCCACGTAGCCGGCCGCGAAGACGGTCCCGATCGTGAGCAACCCAAGCGTCAGGGCGCGCTCGCCGTCGTGGCTTGACATCTCGAAGCCGAAGAACAGGCAGCCGAGCGCTGTTCCGGACAAGATGAGCCCGGGAAAGTCGAAGCGTTCGCCCCGCACGCCCGGCGTATTGGCGATAAACAGCGTCACCAGCACGAAGCCCAGGATGCCGATCGGCACGTTGATGTAGAAGATCCAGCGCCAGTCGAGATAGGTGACGATGAAGCCACCGACCGGCGGCCCGATGATTGGGCCGATCAAGGCGGGGACCAGCAGCCACGACATGGCGGAGACCATGTCGCGCCGCTCGACGCTGCGCAGCAGCACGAGCCGGCCGACCGGCATCATCATGGCACCGCCGAGACCCTGGAAGATGCGGGCACCGACCAACATGCCGAGGCTATGCGCCTGCGCGCAGAGGATCGAGCCAAGTGTGAACACCACGATGGCCGAGCGGAACACCGTGCGGGCGCCGAAGCGATCGGCGACCTTGCCGCTGGCGGGAATGAATACCGCGAGGCTGAGCAGGTAGGATGTCAGCGCCACGCTCATGCTCGGCGCCGTGACACCGAACTCCCGCGCCATGGTGGGAAGCGCCGTCGTCAGCACGGTCGCGTCCAACTGCTCCATGAACATGGCGCTGGCGATGATAAGGGCGATGGTGCGGAAATTCGTGGTCGGCGTCGGCGTGGCTGGCGCGCGTTCAACGGCTTGCGACATGGCGCGCCGGGATCTCCCAAGCGATCGATAGGAATGGAAGGGAGCCACGCTTTGCGGCGCCCATTTTGTCGTTATAGGTCAGTTCAGGGGTGGCAGGTGGGCGTTTTCATGCCGCCTGCCATGCGCTGATTGAGCGGGTCAGCGCTCGATCGTCATCGCAATGCCCATGCCGCCACCGATGCACAGGGTCGCCAGACCCTTGCGGACGTCGCGGCGCTGCATTTCATGGAGCAAGGTGACAAGCACGCGCGCGCCCGAAGCACCGATCGGGTGACCGATGGCGATCGCGCCGCCATTGACGTTGACGATCGACGGGTCCCAGCCCATGTCCTTGTTCACCGCCAACGCCTGTGCCGCGAAGGCCTCGTTGGCCTCGACGAGATCGAGATCCTTGACCGACCATCCCGCCTTCTCAAGCGCCTTGCGCGAGGCCGGGATCGGGCCCGACCCCATCACGGCCGGATCAACCCCGGCGGTCGCCCACGAGGCGATGCGGCCGAGCGGTGTCAGCCCGCGCTTGGCGGCATTCTCTTCCGTCATCAGGACGACGGCGGCCGCGCCGTCATTGATGCCCGACGCATTGCCGGCCGTGACCGAGCCCTCCTTTGAGAAGGCCGGCTTCAGCTTGGCGATCGACTCCATTGTGGTGCCGGGACGGATATACTCATCCTGGTCGACCACGATATCGCCCTTGCGGCCCTTCACCGTGTAGGGCGTGATCTCGTCGGCAAAACGTCCGGCCTTCTGAGCCGCCTCAGCTTTGTTTTGCGACGCGACCGCGAACTTGTCCTGCTCCTCGCGTGTGAGCTGCCATTTCGTGGCAATGTTTTCGGCCGTGTTGCCCATATGGTAGCCGTTGAAGGCGTCCATCAGGCCGTCCTTCAGCATGGTGTCGATGAATTTGAGGTCGCCCATCTTCGTGCCGGAGCGCAGATGGGCGGCGTGCTGCGCCTGGCTCATGGATTCCTGGCCGCCCGCCACAATGATGTCGGCATCCCGGTTCGCGATCTGCTGCAACCCGAGCGCCACGGCACGCAGCCCCGAGCCGCAGAGTTGGTTCAGGCTCCATCCGGTCTTTTCCTTCGGGATGCCGGCTGCCATGCCGGCCTGTCGCGCCGGGTTCTGGCCCTGTCCCGCCGTAAGCACCTGTCCGAGGATCACCTCGTCCACTTCGCCCGCATCGAGCTTTGCCCGTGTCAAAACGGAGCGGATCACCTCGGCGCCAAGCTCGTGCGCCAGCACATTGGCGAAGGCGCCGTTGAACGAGCCCACCGGCGTTCGGGTCGCGGCGACGATGACGATATCGGACATGGATGTTCCTCCTGGTTGCTTTTGCAGCAGCGGTCCGAAACCTCGGTACAACCGCACTCCCGCATTAAGATCGGACAGTCGTGCACTTGCCGCAAGACATCGAGGTCGGGAAATCGGTGCATTGCGATGGCCTCGGCGTCAGCACCGTCCTGCCGATCTGAATGGCCGCGCACGCGGCGAATTTGTGCACCTGCGGCATTTTCTGGAATTTCTGCCGAGAAAACGGTTTTATGACGCGGATAAACCCCCTATGCATGGCGATTATCAGACGTCTTCGCTGCAGTGCGTTCTCGCAGGTGTATCATGAGTGTCGGCGACACGCCCGTGACGATCAAGAAATACGCGAACCGTCGTCTCTACAACACCGGGACGAGCACTTACGTGACGCTGGAAGACTTGGCCGTGATGGTCAAGAAGGGCGATGATTTCGTTGTGTTCGATGCGAAGACCGGCGAGGAGATCACCCGCTCGGTTCTGGCGCAAATCATCTTCGAACAGGAAGGCAAGACCGGGCAGAGCCTGCTGCCGATCACGTTCCTGCGCCAATTGATCCGATTCTATGGCAACAGCATGCAGATGCTCGTGCCGAGCTATCTCGAATTCACCATCGACCGCCTCACCAGCGAGCAGCACAAGCTGCGCGACCAGATGGACACGACCTTCGGAACCAAATTCCTGCCCGGGCAGGCCGTGCGCAACCAGATGTTCGACCAGCTGGAAGAGCAGACGCGAAAAAACATGCTGATGTTTTCCCAGGCGCTCAGCGTGTTCAATCCTTTCGCCGCGGCTACACCAGGGACCCCAGCGCCAGCCGAGGCTGGGGGTGAGTCCGAACCAGCGGTCCCCGAAGAGGACGACATAGAGACCGTCCGGCGTGACATGGTGGACCTCCAAAAGCGTCTGGACCGGCTGGCCTCGAAGCCCTAGCTCCCTTTGAAACAAGACGGCCGCCTCCCACCCTTCCTGGCGGGGCACTTTGGCCCCCGCGATGATCGAGAACGCCCCGCGCCTTGAGTGAAAGCCAGCACCCGTTCGACCATCCCGCGTTCCGGCTGTTCTGGATCGGGCGAACCCTCTCTTCGCTGGCCTTTCAGATGTCCGCCGTGGCGCTGGGTTGGCTCGTCTATGCGCGGACCGGAAGCGCCGCGAGCCTCGGGCTCGTCGGCCTTTTCCAATTCGCCCCCATGGTGGTGCTGACCTTCCTGGTCGGACATGTCGCGGACCGCTACGATAGACGGTTGATCGTCTCGATCTGCCAGGCGGTCGAAGGCCTAACGGTATTGACCCTGACACTGGGCATCGTTGGAGGCTGGCTCGGAACGCCGGGCATCTATGCGGCCGTCGTGGTGTTCGGGGGCGCTCGTGCGTTCGAACAGCCCACCAATGCGGCGCTGCTTCCGGGCGTGGTGCCGGCGGAGCTCCTGTCGCGGGCCGTGGCCGTATCCTCGACGGCCGTGCAGACGGCCGCCATCATCGGACCGGCCCTCGGCGGACTGCTCTATGCGGTGGGACCCAGCGTCCCCTTTGCTTGCGCGACGGTGTGCTTCTTCTTGGCGAGTCTCTGCGTCCGGGCCATCCGGCTCGAACGTACGCCGCCCCGCAAGGAGCCGGCGACCCTCGCCTCGGTGTTTTCCGGCCTGCATTTCATCTGGCAGCGTCCGGTCGTTCTCGGCACGATCTCGCTTGACCTTGTGGCCGTGCTGCTCGGCGGCGCCACGGCACTGCTGCCGATTTATGCCAAGGACATTCTGCACACCGGCCCTTGGGGGCTCGGTCTGCTGCGCCTCTCACCCGCGCTGGGCGCCCTGGCGATGGGAACTGCCTTGTCGATGGTTCCCCTAGAGCGCCGCGTCGGCCTCAAGATGTTCGCGGCCGTCTTCATCTTCGGGCTGGCGACGCTGGTCTTCGCCTATTCGACCAATATCGCCGTATCGATGGTCGCGCTGGCTGTGCTTGGCGCGTCCGACAACATCAGCGTCGTCATCCGCACGTCGCTCGTGCAATTGCTGACCCCGGAGGCGATGCTGGGTCGGGTGAGCGCGGTCAATTCCCTGTTCATCGGCACCTCGAACCAACTGGGCGAGTTTGAATCGGGAATGACCGCAGCCCTATTCGGAACGGTGCCGGCGGCGGCGCTGGGTGGCTTCGGCACGCTCGCGGTCGTTGTGGTTTGGATGATGCTATTCCCTGCCTTGCGCCGGGCCGATCGGTTCGAAGGCTGACACGAAAGCGGAGGACCTTATGCGGGTGGCATTTCTGGGCTTGGGAATCATGGGTTTCCCGATGGCGGGTCACCTGGCCTCCAAGGGCGGTCATGAGGTGACGGTCTACAACCGCACCGTCGCAAAGGCGCAGGCCTGGGTCGCTCGCTTCGGCGGCACGTCTGCGACGACCCCGGCTGCCGCCGCGGCCGGCCAGGACATGATCTTCTGTTGCGTCGGCAACGACGACGATCTGCGCCAGGTCACGACCGGACCCGAAGGTGCATTCGCGGCCATGGCGCCGGACGCGATTTTCGTCGACCACACGACGGCCTCGGCCGAGGTCGCCCGTGAGCTGTTCGCGGCGGCCCGCCAAGGCGGCTTTCATTTCATTGATGCACCGGTCTCGGGCGGACAGGCCGGGGCCGAGAACGGCCGTCTCACGGTGATGTGCGGTGGTGAGGCCGCGGCCTATGACAGGGCCGAACCGGTCATTGCCGCCTATGCCCAGAAATGTCAGCGGCTGGGGGAGGCGGGTGCGGGGCAGCTCACCAAGATGGTGAACCAGATCTGCATTGCCGGCCTTGTCCAGGGTCTGTCCGAGGCGCTGCATTTCGCCGAGAAGGCGGGGCTCGATGTCGAGCAGGTCGTGGCGACGATCTCCAAGGGCGCGGCTCAGTCCTGGCAGATGGAAAACCGCCATAAGACGATGGCTGAGGGCAAGTTCGATTTCGGTTTCGCGGTGGACTGGATGCGCAAGGACCTTGGTATCTGCCTGGCCGAATCGCGCCGCAATGGCGCGACCCTTCCGGTGACGGCGCTGGTCGACCAATTCTATGGCGACGTGCAGGCGATGGGCGGTCGTCGCTGGGACACGTCGAGCCTGATCGCGCGTCTGCGTCGGTAAGGCCTGACCATTCGAAACCCCTTGTGATCGGTTCAGTCGACAGCCACAAGAAGGCGAGCGACGCAAAGGGCATGCTGGCCGATCCGATTTTTCTGGTTCGTCGCCTCATCGTGGCCTATGGACGCCTCGACCTGGGTTGCCCTGCGGGGTCCACGCTCCAGCCATTCGAGGGTGATGCCGATCCACCTGACCTTCCGCCCGGCCGTTCCGGCCGACATTCCGGTTATCCGCGAGCTAGCCGAACAGGTCTGGCGCGTCAGCTACGCCGCCATGCTGAAGGCCGCTCAGATCGACTACATGCTCGGGTGGATGTATGCCCAAGAAGCGATCGCGGCCGAGATGGATCGCGGCGTTCAATGGACCCTCGCCGAGATTGAGGGGCGGCCGGTTGGCTATCTCGCGCTGTCTCTGAGCGGAAGCGGTCCAGCGGAGCTGCACAAGCTCTATCTCTTGCCCGAGCATCAGGGCAGTGGGCTCGGACAAGAGATGCTGCGCCATGCTCGCGCCCTCGCGTGTCAGGGGGGCGCCAGAGAACTTCGGCTGCGGGTGAACAAGACGAACACCCGTGCCCTCAAAAGTTACGCGCGGGCCGGCTTCCGGATCGTCGACGCGCTCGTGGCCGACATCGGCGGCGGCTTCGTCATGGACGACTATGTTTTGGCGATGTCGCTTCGTAGCGAGGCGCCGCTCGTGAAGATCTGCGGCCTGTCGACGCCGGACACGTTGGAGGCGGCGATTACGGCCGGTGCCGATCAGATCGGCCTCGTGTTCTTTCCCAAAAGTCCTCGCCACGTTTCGCTGGAGCAGGCGCGTGCGCTCGCCGATCAAGCCCGCGGGCGTGCCGCGATCGTGGGCTTGACGGTGGATGCCACGGATGGGGCGATCGATGCCATCATGGAGGCGGTGCGGCCGGACTGGTTGCAACTGCATGGGTCCGAAACGCCCGAGCGCGTCGCCGCCGTGAAGCAGCGGGCCGGCGTCTTCGTGATGAAAGCGGTCGGCCTCGCGACCGCCGCCGATCTGGCCGCGGCTGAGCCCTACGCCCAGGTGACCGATCGCATCCTGTTCGATGCGAAGCCGCCGAAAGACGCGGCGCTGCCGGGGGGTAACGGTGTCGCGTTCGATTGGACCATCCTCAAGCCGATCGACGAGCCCTTCATGCTGTCGGGTGGCCTGTCACCGGACAATGTCGCAGAAGCCGTCCGGATTTCGGGCGCTGCCGCCGTCGATGTTTCGTCGGGCGTCGAAACGGAGCCCGGTCGCAAGGATGCCGCTCTGATCGCCGCATTCGTGCATGCCGCACGGTGCCGCTGATCGACATCGGTCGGAGCATGGGTGTCCGACCTCTACCTGACTTCAGGCTTCCACGAGATCGAGCCGCTTCTCGATGCGATCGAGACGCGTGCCCATCCTGCCGATGTGTGCGGATTGGTCGGCGACGGCCGCATGAAGTACAATCGCTTCCCGGATGTTTGGAGCCATACAAGGTACAGAGACATTCAGGAGATGGGCGGTAGCCGCCGCTCAGCGCCAATGCGTCCGATCGTCGTCAAAACCCTCGTGCCCACAACAAGGCTGGCCTATCGGGGCCACGTGGTCTATCTGCAGCCTTTGGGCGGTGGAGACCAATCGTGAAACCGGAAAAGCTCAATTCCTTTCGAACGGGGCCTGACGAGCGCGGGCATTTCGGCACGTTTGGCGGGCGTTTCGTGGCCGAAACGCTGATGCCGCTCATTCTGGATCTCGAAGCAGCCTATGCGGCAGCACGGGTCGACCCTGCCTTTACGGAAGAATTGCAGGGCCTGCACAAGCATTATGTCGGACGTCCATCGCCGCTTTATTTCGCCGAGCGTCTCACGGAACATCTCGGCGGCGCCAAGATCTATTTCAAACGCGAAGAGCTGAATCACACGGGTGCCCATAAGATCAACAATGTGATGGGGCAGATCCTGCTGGCGCGCCGCATGGGCAAGACCCGGATCATCGCCGAGACGGGTGCCGGCCAGCACGGCGTCGCGACCGCCACCGCCTGCGCGCGCTTCGGCCTGCAATGTATCGTCTATATGGGCGCGGTCGACGTGGAACGTCAGAAGCCCAATGTGTTCCGCATGAAGATGCTGGGCGCGGAAGTCGTGCCCGTCCAATCGGGCGCCAAGACCCTCAAGGACGCCATGAACGAGGCGTTGCGCGATTGGGTCACCAACGTGCACGACACGTTCTATTGCATCGGCACAGCGGCGGGGCCGCATCCCTATCCGGCCATGGTGCGCGACTTCCAGTCGATCATCGGCACGGAGACCCGTGCGCAGATCCTCGAAGCCGAGGGCCGTCTGCCGGACTCGCTTGTCGCCTGTATCGGCGGTGGCTCCAACGCGATCGGCCTGTTTCACCCGTTCCTGGACGAGCCCGACATCGAGATCTTCGGCGTCGAGGCGGCCGGCCATGGGCTCGACACACCGGCGCATGCGGCGTCGATCGCTGGCGGCAAGCCCGGCGTATTGCACGGCAACCGCACCTTTCTTCTCATGGACGACGACGGTCAGATCGTCGAAGGCCACTCGATCTCGGCCGGGCTCGACTATCCAGGCGTGGGTCCGGAACATGCCTGGCTTGCCGATGTCGGACGGGTGACGTTCCTGTCCGCAACTGACCGCGAGGCCCTCGATGCGTTCCAGCTCTGTTCGAAGCTCGAAGGCATCATTCCGGCGCTGGAGCCGGCGCATGCCCTTGCCGCGATCCAGAAGCTTGCGCCGCAGCGCGGGAAGGACCACATCATGGTCTTGAACATGAGCGGGCGTGGCGACAAGGACATCTTTACTGTGGCCGAACACCTCGGCGGAATGTGACAGCATGACCAGCCGCCTCGACGCGCGTTTTGCGGCCTGCGCCGCCGCACAACGCGCCGCCCTCGTGACCTTCATCACTGCCGGTGATCCGGATCCTGAGACATCGCTTGCCCTTCTCAAGAGCCTGCCCGAGGCCGGCGCCGATGTGATCGAGCTCGGCATGCCGTTCACCGATCCGATGGCGGATGGCCCCGTGATCCAGGCGGCCGGCCTCCGGGCTTTGAAACACGGCCAGACGCTTGCCAAGACGGTCGCCATGGTGGGCCGCTTCCGCGAGAGCGACGCCGCGACCCCCATCATCCTGATGGGTTATTACAATCCCATCTATATCTACGGTGTGGAACGGTTTCTGACCGACGCGCTCGCGGCCGGCGTCGATGGGTTGATCGTGGTCGACCTGCCGCCCGAAGAGGACGAGGAACTCTGCATCCCGGCCTTGAAGGCCGGTCTCAACTTCATTCGCCTCGCGACGCCGACGACCGACGACAAGCGCCTGCCGGCCGTGCTCGCCAATACCTCCGGATTCGTTTACTACGTGTCTGTGACAGGAATCACCGGCGCGGCCGTGCCGGACTATTCCAAGGTGAATGAGGCGGTAATGCGCATCAAGGCCCATACGGCTTTGCCGGTGGCGGTCGGGTTCGGCGTGAAGACTGCCGAGAATGCCGCGGCGGTTGCAGCCCATGCCGACGGCGTCGTGGTCGGGACTGCCCTGATCTCGGTCTTGAAGCAATCCCTCGATGGGAATGAGGCCGCCACCGACCGTACAGTGCCGGATGTGGCAGCCTTTGTGGCCGAGTTGGCCCGCGGCGTGCGCGGGGCCCAACGCGTCCGAGGCAATGCCGGAACAGGAGCTTTGCGATGAGCGATCACGCTCCAGAAAGCCGTATGAACTGGATCCTGAACGTCGTTCCACCCAAGATCCGGTCATTTCTCAAAAAAGAGACGCCTGAGAATCTCTGGGTGAAATGCCCCGAGAGCGGGCAACTCGTGCACCATCGGGATCTTGAAACCAATCTCTTCGTGGTGCCGGGCTCGGACTACCACATGCGGATGGGCGCGCTCTCGCGCCTTGCCTCGCTGTTCGACGAGGGGCGCTGGGACGATGTGGCCATTCCCGAAGTGTTACTCGACCCGCTGAAGTTTCGTGACGAGAAGCGGTATGTCGACAAGCTGAAGGACGCACGCGTCAAGACGGGTTTGCAAGATGCCGTCAAGGTCGGTTTCGGCCGGATGGGCGGACGCGACGCGACTGTCGCGGTGCAGGACTTCGACTTCATCGGCGGTTCGCTCGGCATGGCGGCCGGTGAAGCGGTGGTGACCGGCATGGAGCATGCGGTCAAGCATCGAACGCCCTTCATCCTGTTCGCGGCCTCGGGAGGGGCCCGCATGCAGGAGGGCATGTTCTCGCTGATGCAGATGCCGCGCACGACGGTCGCGGTGCGGCGCCTCAGGGCCGCGAAGCTGCCCTACCTCGTGGTGCTGACCAATCCGACTACGGGCGGCGTCACGGCCTCCTATGCGATGCTGGGCGACGTGCACATCGCCGAGCCCGGAGCCTTGATCGGCTTCGCGGGCCCCCGCGTCATCGAACAGACCGTGCGTGAGAAGTTGCCCGAGGGGTTCCAGCGGGCCGAGTATCTGCAACAGCATGGCATGGTCGACATGGTCGTGCACCGCCGGGACATGAAGGCGACCTTGTCGCGCCTGTGCGGCCTGCTGATGAACGAGGTTTCGGCCGACGAGAGGCCAGCCGAGCTGGAAGCCGCCCCGCAATTGCCGTTCCCGGCCGCGGCCGAATAGTTACGCCGCGTGACCGCCGCCCACTTCGATACGGTGCTGGCGCGACTTCCGGCTCTGCATCCCAAACTGATCGATTTGTCGCTCGACCGGATGCAACGGCTGATGGACGACCTCGGCCATCCGGAGCGTCACCTGCCGCCGGTGATCCATGTGGCTGGCACCAATGGCAAGGGCTCGACGGTCGCCTTCCTGCGCGCCATGCTGGAAGCGACCGGCGCCGCCGTGCATGTCTACACCTCGCCGCATCTGGTGCGCTTCAATGAGCGGGTGCGCCTAGGGCGGGCGGGCGGCGGCATTCTCATCGATGACGCGCATTTCGCCGATGTGCTGGAGCGATGCGAGGCGGTCAATGCGGGTCAGCCGATCAGCTTTTTCGAGATCACGACCGCTGCCGCATTCTTGGCATTCAGCGAGGTGCCGGCCGACTATCTGCTGTTGGAAGTCGGGCTCGGAGGGCGACTCGATGCCACCAATGTGGTGGAGCGGCCGGCGCTCAGCGTGATCACGCCGGTGTCGATGGACCATCCGGAGTTCCTCGGAACCAGCGTCGACAAGATCGCCTTCGAGAAGGCCGGCATTCTGAAGCGAGGTGTTCCAGCCGTATTCGCCACCCAGGACGAGGTGGCTCTCGACGTATTGGTTCGACAGGCGGAACGTGTCGGCGCTCCCCACCGCGTCGGCAACCAGGATTTCGCGACGCGCGAAGAAAACGGTCGCCTGATCTTCGAGGACGACCGCGGCTTGCTTGACTTGCCGCTGCCTCGGCTGGCCGGCCGACACCAACAGGGTAATGCCGGCACCGCGATCGCGGCACTGCGGCTGCTGCTGCCCGGCATCGCGCCACGTGCCATCGAGGCCGGTTTGCTTGCCGCCTCCTGGCCCGCGCGCCTGCAGCGGTTGACACGCGGAACCGTGGCCGATCTCGCGCCGCTCGAAGCGGAGATCTGGCTCGACGGGGGGCACAATGCCGATGGGGGGCGTGTGCTGGCTGCCGCCATGGGCGAGCGCGAAGATCGCAACACGCGGCCTCTGGTGCTGATTTGCGGCATGCTCACCACCAAGGATCCGAAGGCCTTTCTGGACTCCTTCCGAGACCTGACCCAGGAGCTGATCGCCGTGCCGATCGGCGACGCGCACGCGGGCCGGAATGCTGCCGACATCGCGGCCATTGCACTCGCCTGCGGCATTCCCGCGGCCACCTGCGGCTCGGTCGCCGAGGCCTTGGGCTTCCTCTGCGCGCGACCCTGGCTCGTGCCACCGCGAATCCTGATCACCGGATCATTGTATTTGGCCGGGGACGTTCTGAAGCTGAATGGCACGCCGCCAATGTAGGCTCCCGACGAGCGTCAGTCTTCGCGGATCATGCCTCAATCGAGCGAACCCCGATGGTGGCGGTATCCGCCGAAAGGGCCCGGAGGGCAGCCTCCGATTCACGCGGCATGTCGTCCAGGCTGCATCCGAAGGGAATTGGCAGCACCACGGACTTGTCGGGGTCCCCATCCCAGACCATCCGCACCTTCGACTGTTTGCGGGCCAGGTCATGGTGAACGCCGACGATCGTCACGCTTCGCTTTTCGGGGTCAGGCATGATCCGACCTTTCTCCATATTGCCTTCAAGAGTGATGGTTCCCCGCGCTGATCATAGAGACCGGCTCATAGTTCATGGATCCCGAGCTACAGCCGGCCCTTCGGGATCTCGTGCGCATAAAATTGGATTTCGTCGTCGATCCAGGCATGCGGATGGCCCGCGAAGCCCTCACGCAGGCTGACGTCGGTAAAGTTTCGCGTTCCGGCCTGAATCACGTCCGGTCCTTCATCGGCCACGACATCCGCGGCCTTCCGGCTCGGGCGGACGATGGCGATGTGCCCAGGGTGGTCTGCCTGGTGATTGTGGTAGCTCGCGACCACGAAAACCCCCGCGTTGGCGACCTTCTGGGCCGCGAGCGCGTCGCTGAGGGGAAGCCAGCCGGCGTCGCGGCCGGCATTCGGCAGCCATTCGTTCTGCGCATTGGCGAGCAGGACCTGCCCATGCTCCGGCGACCGAAGGATGTAGATGCCCAGCCGTTCCGCCACTGCGGCCACGAAGGCGCTGCAATGGGTGTGGCGGCCTGGCAACCGTTCGGGCTGGCCATCGGGCTCGCCGGTTCGCCAATCGACGTGTTGACCGGCGATCCAGCGATCCTCGACATCGAGGTGGTCATAGAAAGCGGACAGCCGTCGGGCGAGAGGGGGTACATCGCCGGCGGCCGGACGCCCGGAAGAGCAAAGGCCGAAACACACCAGCGCGGTGACTTCAGCCAGAAAACGTCGCCGCGTGGGCATGGACAGGTCCTCCGTGCCGCGGATCACGACGCACCAAAGTGGCCGTTGCGACGAAGGGACCTTAGCGCGTCCGCTCGAGGTGATCCGTGATCCGGATCACAGGCCCGAGCCGGTGCGGAGACGAGCGGCGCAGGATGCCGCTCAGAGATCCCAACACTCGTCGTCTCAAGCCGTTGATCGCCCGTGTGACTTGCGCCCGATCACTCCGGCTCGGTGTCGTTCGGCCTTGCCGGTTCCAGCCTGACGATCAATCTGTCCCGATCCCAGAGCTCGCGTGTGTCGCCGTCGATCAAAGCCTGAGCCTGCTGGATCGCTTCTTCATCGGTTTTGGCGGCAATGATCGAAAAGGCCTTGATGTGCCCATCCTCGCCCAGTTGGTAGAGCCGGTAGGAAGGGCCTCCATTCGTCTCAACACCAGATTGGCCCATTCACTCCCCCAGCGACATCGCAGGCTGCCTTGATGGAAGAGCGCGTCTTTTCAGCTCGATAACAAATGAGAGGGGACTAACAAAAATTAGTAGGATTTCTATCGGAGCGGCAGGAGGACCTTCTTCGCGAGTCAGGCTTTCGGCTGGAGGGTCTTGAGCCATGTCTCCACGCCCGGCAGGACACGGGTGACCATCAGCGCCACGCCCTCCGGATTGGGGTGCATGCCGTCGCTCAATTGCAATCGGCTCTGCCCCGCGACGCCGTCCAGGAAGAAGGGATAGATCGGCAGGCTGTGCGCTTTGGCGAGGCTCGGATAGATGGCGTCGAAGCGGCTCGTGAACTCCGCCCCAAGCGTCGGGTCGGCGCGCATGCCCAGGAGGTAAACCGCGATGTGGCGGTCAGCGAGACGTGTGATCATCGTGTCGAGATTGTTGCGGGTGAGGGCAGGGTCCTGGCCGCGCAGCATGTCGTTGGCGCCGAGTTCAAGCAACACGCCATCGGTGCCGTCCTGAATGGACCAATCGAGCCGGTCGAGCCCGCCGGACGTGGTGTCACCCGAGACGCTCGCGTTGCTGATGGTCACGTCGTAGCCATGCTGGCGCAAGGCGGCTTCGAGACGGGCCGGGAAATCCTGGCCGGCCGGAAGCTTGTAGCCGGCCATGAGACTGTCGCCGAAGGCGACAAGCTGAAGCGTTTTGGCGAGCACCGGCACCGGCACGAAGGTCATTGCCGCCATCACGGTAAGGGTGATGATGGCGGGCGCCCTCCTGTTATGCCGGGACACTGTGCCGGGTCTGCGCTGGCATCCCGCGTCAGCGCCGCCATATGAGCGGACGGGACCACCGGCTTGACCGCGCAGCGCTTGGAACATGAATGACCAGTCCATCGAGTACACCTGCGATTGTCTTGCGCGACGTTCATGTCAGTCTGGGACGCGGGCCCGCTCGGGTTCATATCCTGCGCGGATTGGATCTCAATGTGGCGCGCGGCGACGCGGTTGGCATTACCGGACATTCCGGTTCGGGCAAATCGACGCTGCTGATGGTGCTGGCCGGGCTTGAGCGCCCGCAGTCCGGGGCGATCGAGATCGAGGGGAAATCGCTTGGCGGCCTCAGCGAGGATGCTCTCGCCCGGTTTCGCGGCCAGCGGATCGGCATCGTGTTCCAGTCGTTCCATCTGATCCCGACCATGACGGCGCTCGAGAATGTCGCCGTGCCGTTGGAACTCGCGGGACGCCGCGATGCGCTGGCCATGGCACGCCGCGAACTTGCAGCCGTCGGCCTCGAACAACGCCTCGGCCACTATCCTGCGCAATTGTCGGGCGGCGAGCAGCAGCGCGTCGCCCTGGCGCGGGCGCTCGCCCCCAATCCTGCGATCCTGGTGGCCGATGAGCCCACCGGAAATCTCGACGACACGACCGGTCAGACCATTGTCGACCTCATCTTTGCCACGCGCGCGGAACGTGGGGCGACGCTGGTCCTCGTCACCCATGATGCGGATCTCGCGGCGCGCTGCGACCGCACGATCCGCCTGCGCTCCGGCCTGATCGAAGCCGACCTGCGCAATCCGCGTCAGGCGATCGTCGCGGCGCAATGATGGTCGGGGCTTGACTTGTCAGAACTCCGTTGCGGTGGCAGATTCGATCGACGGGGCGCGCGGGCCCTTGCCGAATGGACCATCGCTCCATGGAGACCGATAAGCCGAGGATCGTCCTCACCTATTGCACACAGTGCAATTGGCTGCTGCGTTCCGCCTGGATGGCGCAGGAACTGCTGTCGACCTTCGGGCTCGACCTGGGAGAGGTGGCTCTCTCGCCAGGCACCGGCGGCGTTTTCGTTGTCACCTATGACGGTGAGGTCATTTGGGAGCGCAAGCGGGACGGCGGTTTCCCCGACATCAAATCCTTGAAGCAGCGGGTTCGCGACAGACTTGATCCTGACCGCGACCTCGGCCACACGGACCGGATCATTACGGCATCGGTGTAGCTTGGGCGTTCTCGCGCGAGGGCAAGCCACAAGGGGATGGCGGGTGCCGAGAGCCATCGCGCCACAGCAGCGCAGTAGGAACAGTTTCGATTTCGCGGATGTTGTTTCAGAGAGGAGACACATCCATGACTCTCACCAAAACGTTGCTTACCGCGGTGATGCTCACGCCATTGGTGGGTGTGCCGGCAAAAGCCCGCGTTTATAATCTTGATCCCTACCAGGGCGGCGCTGCCGCGGCCCGATACAATTACCAGCGCTATGGCGACACCGGCTATGCGCGCGACGGCGATGTTCGGAATACATGCGTCAAGCTTTGCCGTCACGATTCAAACCCGTGCGATCCTCCCGCGTTCAAGCAGGCGGACGGTCGCTGCGAGGGGCCCTTCGACTAAGCCTTAAAGCGCTGCCATCGCATGGCATTCCGTTCGTGCCTCGTGACCCGAGCGTGCAAGCCCGCTAGAACCTTCGGCACCGTGGGTCCGGAGTTTAGCGATGACAAGGCTCTATTTTGATCGTGCCCTGCTGCAGGATGGCTGGCGCGATCAGGTGACCGTAACCGTTTCAGGCGACGGTCAGATCGTCGGAGTCGAGTCCGGAACTGCCCCCTCTGCCGATACTGATCGGGTCAAGGGCGTGGCGCTGCCGGGGGTCGGTAACCTTCATTCCCATACGTTCCAGCGCGGCTTCGCCGGGCTGACGGAACGACGAGGGGTCGAGGACGATCATTTCTGGACTTGGCGCGAGGCTATGTACAACTTCGTGGGCCACCTCGTGCCCGAGGATGTGGAGGCGGTGGCCGCCATGGCGTTCGTCGAGATGATCGAGAGCGGTTTCACGGCCGTGGCGGAATTTCACTACCTGCATCATGGCGCCGAGGGTCAGCCTTACGGCGACCCGGCCGAACTCAGCCGCCGTATCGTGGCCGCCGCCGCCACGACGGGCATCGGCCTGACGCTCCTCCCCGTTTTCTATGCCCATAGCGGCTTCGATGGCGGTCCGCCGACGCCGGGACAGCGCCGGTTCGTTTGCGACCTCGATCTCTTCGCACGCCTGCATGCCAGTGCCGGCGATGCCGTGTCGACGCTGCCCATCGGGGGCATCGGCATCGCGCCGCATTCCCTGCGGGCCGTGACGATGGAGGAGTTGACCTATCTGCTCGGCCTGCACGGCTCCGGCGCCGTGCATATCCATATTGCCGAGCAAGAGCGCGAGATCGCGGAATGCCTTGCCGTGACGGGTGAGCGCCCGGTCGACTGGCTGTTGAGCCATATCGCAATCGACAGGCGTTGGTGTCTCGTGCATGCCACGCATATGACCGAGGACGAGACCCGGCGCTTCGGGCGGACGGGCGCCGTCGCGGGGCTCTGTCCCATCACGGAAAGCAATCTCGGCGACGGCATCTTCCCGCTCACCTCTTTTCTCCGTGCGGACGGGCGCTACGGGGTCGGCAGTGACTCGAACGTCCAGATCTCACTTCGCGACGAATTGCGCACCCTATGCTACTCGCAGCGCCTGCGCGACCGCGCCCGCAATCGCGTCGCGACGCCGCATCGCTCGTCCGGCCGGGTCTTGTTCGAAGCCGCCGCGGCCGCTGGTGCCCAGGCTCTCAGCCTACCGATCGGCGCCATCGCGCCCGGAGCGCGCGCCGACATCATCGTTCTCGATCCCGACGATCCCACTCTTGTCGGGCGGGACGGCGACACCGTTCTCGATGCCTGGATATTTGCCTCGACCCATTCTCCCGTCAGCGAGGTGTACCTCGGCGGACGGCGGGTCGTAGAGCGGGGCCGTCACATTGGGCGCGCGGCTGTCGAGGCTGCCTTTCGGCGCGTCATGCACCGGCTCCGAGCGATTTGACGGCCGGCCCCACTGCGGTTCGGCCCGAAAGGCGCCATATGGTGGCGAAAGATCGTGCATTGCGGCGCGGACCGGTCGACCCAGACCTGTGCAATCGCGCTGCGTCCACCGCGGAACGGCATCCCGCGGGTTGAAGCTCAGGAGTTGATTCATGTCCAAACCCCTCGTCGTCTCACTCCCGCACCAGCTCGGCCGAACCGAGGCCGTACGCCGGCTCAAGGACGGGATCCAATGGGCGCGTGAGAAGTACGGCGGGATCGTCTCCATTCAGCAGGAGGAGTGGGCGGGCGATCAACTGACCTTTCGGGTCGGCGCGCTGGGACAAGCCGCGAACGGCCTGATCGACGTCTCCGATAACGACGTGACGTTGACGGTCCAACTGCCCTGGCTGCTGGCGAAATTCGCCGAGAAGGCGCAGGCCGCGCTGCAGAAGCAAGGTCACCTGCTTCTGGAGAAGAAGTGAGATAGGTTGGCAAGATCTGTCACCGGACAATGGCGGGCACGGACATGGTGAACGATGGAGGCGGTGATGCCGACGCGAGCGGAGCGTTCCGGCGCTTTCGCGGATCGAACGGGCCCGCCCTCGTCCTTCTGGTGCTGGCGATCGTACTCGGGAGCGTATCGGCCTTCGTCGCATGGCGCGATAGCGCCGAGATCGAGCGCAATACGGCGTTCACGATCCGGCTCGAACGACTGCTGTCGGATCTCAAAGACCTCGAGACCGGACAGCGCGGCTTCCTCCTGACAGGGGAAGACCGCTACCTTGATCCCTACAACGCCGCCAACGCTCTGCTCGACGGTCAAGCGCGTCGGGTTCAGGAGATGGGCTTTCCCATTGGCGACCTGATCGACCTCGTGAACGAGCGCCGCGCCTCTGCGGCGAGGGGCATCGGATCCTATCGCAAGGATGGCGCCGCGACGGCGCTGTCGCTTGTGCGAAACGGTCGCGGCAAGACGCTGATGGATGCCGTACGGGCGCAAGTCGGCAAGAGCCAGGACGAGGCCGACGCCCGTATTGCAGCTTTTCGTCGTGATGCGCATGTCCTTGCGGTACCGATGGCCGCCATCGCTTTGCTGGCGATGGCTGTCGCCTTCGCGATTTTGGTGACCACGGCAACCCGGCGCCGGCGGGCGCAGCAGGCGAGCGCCGCGCTTCTCGAAGGCGTTCTCGACAACGCGCCGGTCGGGCTCGGCTTCCTCGATGCGACGCTGCACGTGCGGCAGATGAACCGCTCACTGAGGACGATGAGCGAACGCGCCCTCAGTGCCGTCATCGGGCAAAGCATCTGGGAGGTGATGCCCCAGATGCGCGAGGCCCTGGAAGCGCGTGTGCGCACGGTGGTGAGCGGCGGTCGTCCGATCCAGAATCTCGATGTCCAGGCGGTCAGCAACGCGCATCCCGACCAGACCCGACACTATCAGGTCAGTTTCTACCCGCTGCATCGCGTCGGAGCCGGCAATTCCAACGACATCGAGGGCGCCGGCATGGTGGTTCTCGACGTCACCGCCCGCAAGCGAAGCGAGCAGAGGCTACGCGAAAGCGAGGAGCGCTTCAGGACACTCACCGAATCGGTTGCCTCCATCGTCTGGCTCATGAACGGAGCGGGTGAGTTCGACAAGCCGCAGGTCGAATGGGCGGCGTTCACGGGGCAGGAATTCGTGGACCACCAGGGCACCGGTTGGACGGCCGCGATCCATCCCGCCGACGTGGAGGAGGTCAAGACGGCATTGGCGCACGCCATCGCGAGCCGCACGCCCTACAAGATCGAGCATCGCATCCGGCGTCTGGACGGCGCTTGGCGCTATGTCGACGCCCACGCCGTCCCGATCTCGGATGAGGGCGGCCATGTGCGGGAATGGATCGGCTCGTCCACGGACATAACCGCCCGAAAGGAGGCCGAGCTTGAACTGGCCGCCGCCAAGGAGGCCGCCGAATCGGCCAATCGCGCCAAGAGCGTCTTCCTTGCCAATATGAGCCACGAATTGCGGACGCCGCTGTCGGCCGTGATCGGCTACAGCGAGATGATGGAGGAAGAGGTCGAGGACCTCGGCGTCGAGAGCCTCAAGACCGATCTCGGAAAGATCAAGTCCAACGCCCGGCATCTGCTCAGTCTCATCAATGACGTGCTCGACCTGTCGAAGATCGAGGCGAACCGGATGGACGTCTTCGCTGAGGAGATCGATGTCGGGATCTTGTTGCGTGACGTCGTTTCGACCGTCGGCGCGCTGGTTCACAAGAAGAACAATGTCCTGTCCCTGACGGCGCCACCTGATCTCGGCATGATGCGGACCGATGGGGTCAAACTGCGCCAGTGCCTGTTCAATCTGCTGAGCAACGCCTCTAAGTTCACCGAGAACGGGCAGATTACGCTTGAGGCCGTGCGTTCGCAGCGCGGTACGCAGGATTGGCTGGAGTTTCGGGTCGTCGACTCGGGCATTGGCATGTCCCCGGAACAAGTGGACCGGCTTTTCGAGAGGTTCACGCAGGCCGACGAGACCACCACGCGGAAATTCGGCGGCACAGGCCTCGGGCTTGCGATCACCCGGGCTTTTTGCCGGTTGCTCGGCGGTGACATTCGCGTGCAAAGCGTGGCCGGGGAGGGAAGTACCTTCATCATGACGCTTCCGGCCGAGATGCCCCACCTCTCCTCGGCGCCCGATGGCGAGATCGACGCCAGTCCATCCCCCCATCCGCGCGCACGTGAAACCATTCTCATCATCGACGACGATCCGGCCCAGCGCGATCTCATGTCCCGTTTTCTCGAGCGGCAGGGCTTTACCGTGGCGACAGCGCCGGACGGTCAGACGGGGCTCGATCTCGCGCGCGTACTCGAGCCCCGGGCTATTCTCCTCGACGTCATGATGCCTCGCATGGACGGCTGGTCCGTACTGACGACGCTCAAGGCCGACCCGGAACTCGCAAAAATCCCGGTCGTGATGGTGACCTTCGTGCACGATACTGGCATGGGCGCCGCCCTCGGCGCCGCCGACTACGTGACGAAGCCGGTCCATTGGGACAAGCTGAAGATCGTGATGGACCGGTTTCGCGATGCCGAGGGCGATGTGCTCATCGTCGATGACGACGCCGATGCGCGCGCGCGGCTGAAGTCGGTGCTCGAACGCAATGGCTGGACCACCCAGGAAGCCGAAAACGGCAAGGAGGCTCTCGCTCTTGTGTCGCGCGTGGTGCCGCGGGTTATCCTGCTCGACCTGACCATGCCGGTCATGGACGGCTTCAGTTTCCTGGAGGAGCTGAGAGAGCGGCCGGGTTGCCGCGATGTCCCCGTCGTCGTCCTCACCGCGCGCGATTTGACGGCCGGAGACCGTGATCGCCTGGAAGGAGCCGACCGCATCTTCAGCAAGGGCCAAGTGAGCCTGACCGATATCACCCGTGAGTTGCGTGCTCTCGCGCCACCGCAAAGCGAGCCTGAGCGAGCCGAGGAGCCGCTCCTATGAGGCGGTGCGCGGGTCGGCCGCGCCTTACGGAGCAGGCGTGTAGATCGTCACCGCGCCCGGAAGCACCTTGAAGCGGGCGGGCGTCTTGGTGGTAATTTCGCCGTCTGTGTTGACCGATCGCGGCCGGCGCGTCTGCACCACGATCTCCTGGCCGGAGAGCGTCTTGACCTCGTGCCATCGCCCATGTGTGCCTCGTCGCATCGATGGCAGCAGGACCAGGAGTTTCCACACGCTGCGCACTTCGAGGCTGTAGACGTTGAGCCGGCCGTCATCGATCGCCGCATCCTCTGATACCGTCATGCCGCCGCCATAGTGACGACCATTGCCGATGGCGAGATGGATCGTCTTCGACATGATGCGGCTGTCGCCCTGAATGATGCGGGCCCGGAAGGGGCGCATGCGGCTCAACACCTTGAATCCCGCGACCGCATAGCCGAGAGCGCCCCATCTGCTCTTGGCGTCGCGGGTCAGGGCTCGTGTCAGGTCCACCCCGAAGCCGATGCTGGCGACGTTGAAGAAGGGATGGTCGTTGGCGAGGCCGATATCGATTTTCTTCTCGTGACCCGCCCCGATGATCGCCACCGCCTCGATCGGATTGACCGGGATATTCAAAGTCCGGGCAAGGTCGTTGGCGGTGCCGAGCGGGATGATGCCGAGCGGCAGTCCAGTGTCGAGAAGCGCTGGGGCCGCGGCGTTCAAGGTGCCGTCACCGCCACCGATGACCACGCAATCGATGTCAGCGGCCCGGCTGCGGATGAGGCCGGCCAGATCGTCGCGCTTGGCGCAGGCTTGCCGTTCCACCGCAAGGCCGGCGCCTACCAGAGCCTCTTCGACTTGCTGCACGGCCTCGGCGCCGCGGCGCGCATGTGTGTTGACGATCAGCAGGGCCCGCCGTTTGGTTTGGACTGGCGATGGAGACACGCAGGTTCCTCACGGTCGTTGCTTTCCAAACCAAGGGCGCTGACCGGCAAAGGTCAAGGTCCTCAGGCGAGAAAGTGCCGCCCAGGCAACGCAGATCTCCTGCGTGTGGCCGGCTCAGGCATGCGTCCGTCGAAATTCGGCAAGACGATCCGATCGAAACTTGATTGGGATGAGCGAAACGCGATGTTCTCCTTACGTGACCGCCGCCGCCCCTTGCTGGTTTTCGGCCGGCCATGTCCCCGATAGAGGTTCTCGATGACTGTCCGAACCACGATGCTGTCGCAGCTCCGCAATCGTCGGGAGGGCTTCAGCCTACCCCGCGGCTTTTACACCGATCCGGAGTTCCACAAGGTCGACCTCGAGACGATCTACTACAAGGACTGGCTGTTTGCGGGCCACGACTGCGAGATCGCGACGCCGGGCCAGTTCTTCACGTTCAAGATTGGCGACTATCCGGTCGTGGTGGTGCGAGGCAACGACGGCGCCATCCGGGCCTTCCACAATTCCTGCCGCCATCGTGGCTCCCGCGTCTGCACGACCGACCATGGCAAGATGCGCCGGCTGATCTGTCCCTATCACCAATGGGTCTACAATCTCGACGGCACGCTGTTCGGCGCACGTCACATGGGCGAGGATTTCGACAAGTCCGAGTTCGGCTTGAAACCCATCCATTGCGAGAGCTTCGCGGGCTATATTTTTGTCTGCGTGGCTGATGTCGCCCCCGATTTCGAGGCCTTTCGGGCCAGCACCGAACCCTACCTCGCGCCGCATCTTCTCAAAGACGTGAAAGTCGCATTCGAAAGCACCATCGTCGAGAACGGCAATTGGAAACTCGTGTGGGAGAACAACCGCGAGTGCTACCATTGTGCCAGCAATCATCCGGAGCTCTGCCGCACCTACCCGGAAGCCCCGGCCTCGACCGGTGTTTCCGGGGGCGCCGACGACCCGGAGATTTCGGCCCATTGGGCGCGTTGCGAGGCGGTGGGACTACCCTCAACCTTCAGGATCTCAGCTGACGGTCAGTACCGCTCGGCCCGGATGCCGCTGTTGCGGGACGCCGAAAGCTACACGATGTCGGGCAAGCGCGCCGTGGCGTTGCCGCTCACCGACAGCGTTACCGAGCCGAAGATCGGCACCATGCTGTTGTTCCACTATCCCTCGACCTGGAACCACGTGCTCGGCGACTCGGCCGTGACGTTCCGGGTTCTGCCGCTCAGCGCCACCGAAACCCAGGTCACCACCAAGTGGCTGGTCAATGCCAAGGCGGTCGAGGGCGTAGATTACAGCGTCGACGAACTCACCAAAGTCTGGATCTCGACCAACGATCAGGATCGGCAGATCGTCGAGGAGAACCAACGCGGTATCCTGTCGCCCGCCTATCAGCCCGGACCCTACTCGCCCGAGCATGAGGGTGGTGTGATGCAATTCGTCGAATGGTACGCCAATGCGATGGAGCGCCGCCTGGGCGGCGAGGAGACGCCGAAGCTGCGCAGCGTCGCCTGAGCGGACCAGGCCAAGGTGGCGGTCGCCAGCTTGGCGGGGCTCGGCTCCACGAAGGTGGTTACGGCCCAGCCGCTCGACTTGTTGGAGGAGATGAGCGTGGATCGCGTCACGGGCGGCTGTCTATGCGGCAACATCAGACTTGTGGCATCGGGCGCTCCCTACAGGGTCGGCCTCTGCCATTGTCTCGACTGCCGCAAGCATCACGGGGCCCTGTTTCACGCGTCGGCCGTGTTCCCTCAGGATGCGGTGACGATCACGGGCGAAACACGCGACTATGCCGGGCGGTTTTTTTGTCCACACTGCGGTTCCTCCGTTTTCGCGCGCACCGCGGATGAAATCGAGGTGAACCTGGGGTCCCTCGATGCGCCTGACCAACTGATGCCCAGCTATGAAAGTTGGACGGTTCGTCGCGAATCCTGGTTGCCGCTGTTCCCACTCGCGAGGCGATACGATCACGATCGTGACGCGACCGGTCGTTTCGAGGCGTAGGCCCTACGGACGACGAGTGCTCCAGCCGGAATTGCGCGCTGGCTTCGGCAAGCGGCCCGCTCTAAATCCGCCTGTACGGCCTTCGAGAGCCGGCGATCAATGAGGACCGGCCGAATCATGACACGCTCTCCCGGTCCTTTGGGTCCACGCCGCACGACCGGCAGTCGCGCCTTTGTCCCGAGTTTCAACTTCCTGATGATCGTCGCGTTGTTCACGGTGACTGGGATCGTCATCGGGCGGGGCCTTGTGCAGGGCGCCGGCATCGCGCTCGTCTTCGTGTTTTCCGGCTGGGTGCTGAGTCTGTGTCTGCATGAGTTCGGCCACGCCGTCGTGGCCTATAAGGGCGGCGACGCCTCGATCGCCGGGACCGGTTATCTGACGCTCGACCCCGTGCGGTTCGTCAATCCCGTCCTGTCGATCGTACTTCCCCTTGTTTTTACGCTCCTTGGGGGGATCGGCTTCCCGGGCGGCAGCGTCTTCGTCGATCAGTCGCGGCTGCGCAGCGAAGCTTGGCGATCCGCCGTCTCGGCCGCGGGGCCTTTCGCCAATCTCCTCTTCATGCTGGTGCTGCTCGTCCTCTATCATTGGACGGCCACCAATCCGGGCGACATCGGCGCGGTCCTGGCGTTCCTGGCTTTCCTCCAGGCCACCACGATCGTGCTCAACATCCTGCCGATCCCCGGCCTCGATGGTTACGGGATCATCCGACCCTTGCTGCCGATGTCCTGGCGTGACACCGGCGACCGCATGGCGCTTTTTTCTGGCCTGATCATTACGGGATTGTTCCTGTTCGTCGGCCTTTTCGGCCGCGCGGTCTTCTTCGGTGGCCTCCGGATCACCACGGCCCTCGGCATCGATCCGAGCGACGTATTTGCGGGCTTTCAGATGATCCGGCTCTGGTAGACTTTTTGGAGGCCTTGAGTTCCGACGTTCGCGACTCCGGCCCGGAACTCAGGCAGTCAGCTCGTCGGGCGGCCCGGTGCCTCCGCATAGGCGTTCAATTCATTCCAGGTGTGCGTGTCGAGAGCGATGCCCTCGCGGGCCGCACGGGCCCGTGCGGCGTGCCGCCGGTCACCCGGCAGACGGTCCTGACCGGCGTCATGCAGGGTCGCGATCAGGCGCTCGACGCGTTGCGTGAACCCTAAAAGGGAGCCTGCCTTCGCGGGATCGATCAGGATCACGCATTGCCCTGTGCAGGGTGTCTGCGCACCGGGATGCGCGGACCAGTCGACCTCGAACGAGAAGCGGCCCCCCGTGAGCGCGGCGGCAAGGATCTCGATCATCAAGGCGAGGCTGGATCCCTTATGGCCACCGAAGGGCAGGAGGGCTCCACCTTCGAGAATGGCCTTGGGATCGCGCGTGGGTTGGCCATTGCGCGCCACTCCGATCCCGTCCGGAACGAGGCGGCCTTCGCGGGCCGCGATCTTGATGTCGCCATGCGCCATCGCGCTTGTGGCCTGGTCGAAGACCAGCGGCAGATGGCCGTCTCGCGGTGTCGCGAAGGCCATCGGGTTCGTGCCGAAGACTGGTTTCGTGGCGCCATGCGGCACCACGACCGCCATGCTATTCACCACCGAGAGGGCGACCAGGCCCTGCTCGGCGAAGGGCTCGACATCGAGCCAGAGCGCGCCGAAGTGGTGCGAGCCGTGGATGCCGACCACGCAGGACCCGGCGTCACGCGTTTTTGCAACGGCGAGCGGGGCCGCCGCGGCGAGGGCCGGCTGGGCGAAGCCATTGCGGGCATCCACCTGGATAAACGCGGCCGCTACATCCTCGACGAGCGGGACCGCGCGGCCATCGACCCAACCGCTGTGCAGTGTCGAGACATAGCCTGGAATGCGGAACACGCCGTGGCTGTGGGCCGCATCGCGCTCGGCGCTGGCGCAATTCCGGGCCAGGATCGCCGCGACGTTGGTCGATGTCCCATGCGCCAAGAAGATGTCACGCAGGAGGGCTTCGAGTTGCTCGAAGCTGACGGTCTGGCGCTCTCGATGCGTGTTCACCTCTTTACCATCGCCCATTGTTCGAGGTAGCGCTTGGCGTCGTTCCAGGCTTCCGCATCGGCCGACAGGCCGATATATCCGTCGGGCCGCACGATCAACAGTCGATCTGGATCGGGCGGCTGGCGCGGCTTGGCTTCCAACAGAGCTGGAAATTGCGCCGCGAGTGCGCTGCCTTCCTCGGTGTCCGCCGCGTAGAGAACGAAGAGCGGGGCAGGCCCCGCACCAGGCGCAGCTCCATCGTAGAGGTCGGGAGGCAGGCGATCGCCCGCATGCGGTCCGCTCGAGAGCGGGCTCTTCGCATAACCGATCTCGATTTCGCTCAAAGTGGAGGCCATTTTGTCCCGCACGGCGTGGAGCCCGAGCAGGAAGCGAAGCGCAAGGTTGCGGAAGGCCTGTGCGGTGGGATTGCTGAGCGTGCCGAGATCGGTCAGTCGGCTCGCGTTGCGGAGGACGATCTCCCCCACAGCCGATCGTTCCGGGCTATAGCTGCCGAGCAACCCGGCTTTGGCTTGGCCGCGCATCACCATCGCGAGCTTCCAGGACAGGTTGAACGCATCCTGCATCCCGGTGTTCATGCCCTGGCCCCCCGCCGGGCTGTGGACATGGGCGGCATCTCCGGCCAGGAAGACGCGCCCGCGGCTGTAGTCGGACACCTTTCGCTCGTTGATGCGAAAATTCGAAAGCCACACGGGATCGTGGACGCGAAATCCTCCCCCGGTGCGACTGTCCACCATGGCTTGCACATCGGCGAGGGTCGGATCGGGACGAGGGTGAGCTAGATCTGTTTTACCGACGGTCGCGACCACGCGCGCCCGTCCGCCTGGGATCGGGAAAATCACAAAGGGGCCGTCTCGGTGAAGGTAGGTGGCGATCTGATCCGGCGGTGGTGCGCCCTCACCCTCCAGACGGACGTCGGCGAGCATCCAGTCGTCGCCCTGGGCCGATCCATGAAAATCCAGTGTGAGGCCGTGCCGCACAGTGCTATGGGCGCCGTCGCACCCGAGGAGCCAGGGCGTCGTCACCGTTTCCTCGCGCCCATCGGCGTGGCTGAGTTGCGCCTCGACGTGGGTCGCCCCCTCGGCGAAGTGCGTCAACGTCACCTGCCGTTCCACTGAGACGCCGAACGAGGCAAGGTGCGATGTCAGCAGGCGTTCCGTGTCGCGCTGCGGAAGCATCAGGGCGAAATTGTAAGCGCTGGCGATATCGTCGAACTGCGTCAAGCCGAGCACCGCGGTGCCGCTCCGCATACTGGCGCCGTGAGCCCGAAGCCCGGCCTCCAGGAAGCCCTGACTGCAGCCCATGCGGTCCATCAATTCGAGGGTGCGCGACCAGACGACGAGCGCCTTCGAGGTTTCCGTCGCATGGGGGCTCTGATCGATCAGCCGAACGTCGATCCCATAGCGCGCGAGTTCCGCGGCAAGCGTGAGGCCGACTGGCCCGGCACCAACGATCAGGATGGGTCCCATGGACGTCTCCACTCTGCGAGATCCATCCGGTCATCGGTGCCGGTTGGACTCTCCAAGGAGATTCATAGTCCAAATTCGATATTTATGTCTCTTCTCGGTGCGCGCCATGCGCCGCGGATCTCCCGAATTCGCCTCAGTCCGGGTGAGCCGCGTCGGCCGCGTCGCGGAAAACGTTTTGGCCGTCAAGTCGCAGACCACACCTGAGATTTGACTATGACTTACGCGTCAACGCGCCTGCACCTGTCGGAAGCGGCTCACCAAAGAACCTAACGGCACAGGGCGCCGTGAGAGGCCAAGGAGGCCATCGAGTCCCGACCATTTGAGCAACTGACAGAACATGACTGATGCCACCACACCGAAGCCGGTTCCGATCGCGAGCGTCAATCCGTCCATTTCTGGGGATGCAAACCGTGCGATTCTGACGAACACAGGCAATGTGAAGATGTGCAGCACATAGATGCCCATGGATTGCTGCCCAATATGGGCAAGGCCGGCTCCCATTTTTGTACGAGTGATTGCTTGAGCCAAAAGGAATATAGCCACGATGCCTAGGCAAGAAGCCGGTATCGTCGCAAAGCTGACGGGCCAGGAAGCGCCAAGTCCTGACGCGATCAGTGCGAGACCAACCGCTGCGCATAGGGTTGGCGCTAAAAACGCTGTGTCTCGCATCCAGTAGGGCACCTTGAACTGACGCTCGGCTGCCATGAACCCGAAGGCGAAGAAGGGCAAATGCAGCAACGTCTGTGTGAGGACTGGAACGGGTGCAAGAGGCCCTATCTCGAACAGCATCAGATCCGCAAGCAGACAGATCGTCATGAGCAGGACCGATCTACCACTTGAAGCAACGGCGACCACCTGCGCTATAAATAATGAGTACAAAAACCAAAATATACCGATTGGCTTGAATATTTCCATTGGAATAGCACTCAGCGACGCAGAGTGATGGATAGCTATTGTTGTCGAGGCGATCTGTTGTGCAAGCACGAAGATGGTCGACCAAAAGAAGTATGGCCAAAGAATTGTCGCAGGCCTGGAACGAAGGAATGCGTGAGGCCCTTGCTTACCGATCGACGCGTAAACGTTCCATCCGGCGAGCAGAAAGAACAGCGGCATGTGCGTGGTATAGAGCACGAAATCGGCCGCACGCATCAGATCGAAATGGGCGCCAAGGCCAAGATCCAGCATCCCGCGCTGGAGATGACCGTACACAACAAGGATTATGCCGATCCCGCGAGCGGCGTCCTGTGTGACCTTTCTTTCACTTATCGCGGCCTGCTCCATTGCTGCAATGTCAATGCAACCTGAAAGCGAGTCAATTGGTCAATGAGGCATTACGCGAATGGTAGACTGCGGAGCGCTTTTGTCCCCCTTTGAGACGCTTTCCCCAACCGAGTTAATGCTCGTGAATGAGACGAACGGCGATGACGGGTTCGGGTTCCACTGCGATTGGGGCCTCCTCGATCACTCCGTCGACAAGGCCTCGCAGACCTCACGCTTCACCGTCCTGGCGATCCCGTAACCCTGATCCTGAGTCACTTCTGCCAAGCCGCAGCGCGCCTCGGTGCTCCGCGTTGCGGATACGGCGCCCGAGGCCTGGGGCAGGTTCACAACGGCCACGACGATCAACGTCAGAATCACGACGGCAAGGCCGGAGGCCAGGCCGAAGACTGCAGATTTCGCCATCAGGTTCAGGTGCTCGCTACAACTCTCGCGGCCCGTACGGCCGGCCAACGCCGGCTAGCTCTAGGAGCCTCGGACTCCCCCCGCTAGTGCCGCGCTGCAACACTCTTGGGCCGTGAGTAGCAGGCGAGAACAAAGACAGAACTTGCGGCTTTTTGCCCGATCGTCTAGGCCTCCTCCATGGCCAAGATGCCCGCACCGCCCACCGCTCCGCTGACGCCGCCCGAACCGATCGAGGTGGGGCTGCGTGCCGCGCTCGAAGAGCGCTATCTCGCCTATGCGCTCTCCACCATCATGGGCCGGGCGCTGCCGGATGCGCGCGACGGCTTGAAGCCGGTCCATCGCCGCATTCTCTATGGCATGCAGGTGCTCCGGCTCGATCCGGCCACGGCTTTCAAGAAATGCGCCAAGATCGTCGGCGATGTGATGGGTGACTTTCATCCGCATGGCGATCAGGCGATCTATGACGCGCTCGTGCGCCTCGCGCAGGATTTCTCCTCGCGCTATCCGCTGGTCGACGGTCAGGGCAATTTCGGCAATATCGACGGCGATCCCGCTGCGGCCTATCGCTACACCGAGGCGCGCCTCACGACGACCGCCAAGTTGTTGTTAGAAGGCATCGACGACGACGCGATCGATTTCCGCGAGAACTATTCGGGCGACAAGCAGGAACCCATCGTTCTGCCGGCCGCCTTTCCCAATCTCCTCGCAAACGGATCGCAGGGCATCGCGGTCGGCATGGCGACGTCGATCCCGCCGCACAACCTGGCGGAGCTCTGCGACGCGGCGCTGCACCTCATCGCCAAGCCCGAGGCCAGTTCCGATGAATTGCTCGACTATGTCCAAGGTCCCGATTTTCCGACCGGCGGCATCATTGTCGATTCCAAGTCGTCGATCCTTGAGAGCTACCGCACGGGCCGCGGCGGGTTCCGGGTCAGGGCGCGTTGGATCACCGAGGATCTTGGCAAGGGCGGTTGGGTCGCGGTCATCACCGAGATCCCCTATGGGGTGCAGAAATCCCGGCTGATCGAGAAGCTGGCCGAACTCCTCAACGACAAGAAGCTGCCGCTCGTCGCCGATCTACGTGACGAATCGACCGAGGATGTCCGCGTCGTCATCGAGCCCCGGGCCCGCACCGTCTCGCCGGCCATGATGATGGAGAGCCTGTTCCGGCTGAGCGAACTCGAGTCGCGCGTGCCGCTCAACATGAACGTGCTCGTCGACGGCATCGTGCCACGCGTGGTGGGACTGCCGGAGGCGCTCCGCCAATGGATCGATCACCGCCGGACGGTGCTGATCCGCCGCTCCCGCCATCGCCGCGCCGAGATCGTGCATCGCCTCGAAGTGCTCGAAGGCATGGTCGTCGTGTTCCTCAACCTCGATGAGGTGATTCGCATCATCCGCGAGGAAGACGAGCCGAAGCCGGCCCTGATCGCCCGCTTCAGCCTGACCGACGTGCAGGCAAACTACATCCTCGACACCCGCCTGCGCAGCTTGCGGCGGCTCGAGGAGATGCAATTGCGCGCCGAGCGCGACAAGCTCATCGCCGAACGCGATGCGATCGATGCGCTTCTCGGCAACGAGGCCGCGCAGTGGAAGACGATCACCAAGCAGATCCGCGACATCCGCAAGGCCTACGGTCCAGACACCGCGATCGGCCGGCGGCGCACATCCTTAGAGGACGCGCCCGAGATCCATGCGGTGGCTTTGAGCGAAGCCCTGACCGAACGGGAACCCGTCACGGTGCTGGTCTCTGAGAAGGGGTGGATCCGGGCCATGAAGGGCCATGTCGCAGATCTTGCGGCCGTCACCTTCAAGGGTGACGACAAGCTTCGGACTTCCTTTTTCACGGAATCGACCGCGCGCCTTCTGGTGCTTTCGAGCGACGGCAAGGTGTTCACGCTCGATGCCGCGAAGCTTCCGGGCGGCCGGGGGGCGGGCGAGCCGATCCGCCTCATGGCCGAGCTCGACGAGGCCGAGGACGTTGTCGCCGTGCGGCCTTACGAACCCGGCACGAACCTGCTGGTCGCGGCGACCGACGGTCGGGGCTTCATGGTCTCACAGGACGACATGATCTCGGGTACCCGCAAGGGCAAGAGCCTCATGGGGGTGGACAAGCCGGCACGCCTCAAGCTTGTGGTGCCGGCGCGGGGCGACCATGTCGCGATCATCGGCGACAACCGCAAGCTTCTCGTATTCCCCATTGTCCAGGTGCCACAGATGACGCGCGGCAAGGGGATGCGGCTGCAGCGTTACAAAGAAGGAGGCCTGTCGGACGGCAAAGTTTTCGCTCTGGCGGAGGGCCTCACTTGGAAGGATACTTCAGGCCGAATCTGGACCGTGAAGGGCGACGATCTTATGCCGTGGCTTGGTCACCGAGGCGAGGTTGGCCGTCTCCCGCCAAAAGGTTTCCCTAGGAACAACCTCTTCACAGGGTAGTGTTTTCAGGCCTCTGTCCCCTTAGCCCGCCCGTTCCCACCCGTTCAATCCGAGGCGTTCCTGTGGCAGGAAGCGCGCCTTATAGCCCATCTTGCGAGACCCTTCGACCCAGTAGCCAAGATAGAGATGCGGCAGGGCGAGGGAGCGGGCGCGTTCGATATGTTCGAGGATCATGAACGTTCCAAGCGAACGGTCGGCGAGCTCGGGATTGTAGAAGGAATAGACCATCGATAGGCCATCGGCCAGAATGTCGGTGACGCATAAGGCGACGAGAGGCCCGATGCCGCGGCCGGTAAAGCCCGAGTCCGGTCCTCGCCGGCGATATTCGACCAAGCGGGTCTCGACATGTGAATCCTCGATCATCATGGCGTAGTCGAGGATGCTCATGTCGGCCATGCCGCCTTCGGCATGACGGGCCGCGAGATAGTCCCGGAAGAGGCCGTATTGCTCCGAGGTCGGGCGCGGTTCGACGGCGCGGCCGATCAGGTCGCTGTTGCGGTCGAGCACACGCCGGAAACTCTTGCTCACTTTGAATTCATTGACGCACACCCGCACCGAGACACAGGCCCGGCAGCCTTCGCAGGCCGGCCTGTACGCGATGGTTTGCGAGCGCCGGAAGCCCGACTGCGTCAGCGTGTCGTTCAACCCTGTCGCCCGCCGGCCGATCAGGTGGGTAAACACCTTCCGCTCCTCCCGGCCCGGGAGATACGGGCAGGGGGAGGGGGCTGTAAGATAGAATTGTGGCGCATCGCGAGGCTCGCGCGTCACGCTCGGTGTTTCCTGTGAGTGGTCATGGGAGGCTAGCAGGTTCCGGTCAACGCGTCAGCCGCGCGCGACGTTAAATTCGTCGCACGACGATCACGTCCGCGAAGACATCATGCAGGCACCGTTTGTCCTCGGAAAACAGCGACCACAGGAAGATCGGCGGAAACATCCAGCTGAAATAGAACAGGACCGCATGAACGGCCGCTGCCAGGAAGGTGACGCGGTCGCCGGAATCATTGGTGCGGATCTCAAGGCCCATGGCTCGCATGCCCGGCGTCGCCATCTTGCGCCCTGACACCGTCAAGCCATTGTAGAAAAAGGCCACGAAGGGGAACAGCGGCGGCAACAGGACGAGCGACAAGCCGAGGGTCAGCACCAACAGGGCCAACCAGAGACCGAAGGAGAAGATCGACACCGCGATGAAGTCGAAGCAGACCGCCAGGATGCGCCGGGTCCGGACGCTATCGAGGGCGCCGACCGGCAATCCCGCCCGCCCGCGCATGGGAAACGGCTGGAGGGGTTGCGACCAGCGGATGGAGGTTTGGCTCATCGTCGATCCTCGATCGGACATCTACGGGGCTAATGTGGATGGGGTCGCCCAACACGGCAAGATGTTGGGCGATGACTGTGTTGCCGCGACGCTCAAACCCGGCGCGGGCCGAGATCGCGATACCCCAGGAACCCGCCCGGCCGGGTCACCAGGGCGGCCACAAGGATCGTGAACAGGGCGAGGTCGCGGTACTCGATGGGAAAGACCGCCGACCATGCCGCTTCCAGGAGCGCGATCGTCACGCCCCCCAGAAAGGCGCCGGGGACCGACCCGATGCCGCCGAGAACCGCGGCCAGAAGCGCCTTCAGGCCCAGAACGGTCCCGAAGGAGGCCCCGAAGCTGCCGTAGATCAGCACCGTCATGGCGCCGGAGGCACCGGCGAGCGCCGAGGCGAGCGCAAAGGTCGTGCCGAACATGCGGACGGGATCGACACCCATGAGTGCCGCTGCTTTTGGGTCGTCCGCCATGGCGCGCCAGTTGCGTCCGAACTGGCTGCGCGCCATCAGGATGAGAACCGCCGCCGCGCTGGCCGCGAAGATGGCCGTCACCGCCAGCGCCAAAGGCGTGACGGTGACGATGAATCGATCCGCTTGCGCCACGCCGATCGGGGCCGCGCGGAGCGGCGCGATCCACAGCGGCGTCGCGCCCTGTGCCAGACGGATATATTCTCCGAGCACGAGCGCGAGACCGACCGTCGCCACCAGGCCGTGCTGACCGCTGACCCGGCCGAGCGGCAGGAACACCCAACGGGCCAGCGCCACCCCGTGCAGCGTGCCGGCCCAGAGGGCCGCAAGGACCGCGGCAAGGATCATCATGACGAGCGGAGGATCGGCCAGGAAGCCAAGACCGGTCAGGCTTGCCGCGCCGCCGATGGCCGCCATGGCGCCGAACGCGAGATTGATGCGGCCCGCAAGCCCATAGACGAGCGAATAGGCGGTGGCCAGCAAGCCATAGATGGCCATGCCGGGCAGGGCTCCCAGGCCGTTCTGCAGAGCCTGGGCAAGCGGCAGTCGCAGCATGGGGGCACCGGGCAGGAGAGCGACCGGCTGCGGATCGGCGCCGTCGCTGTCCGGCGAGGCGAGCCAGAATCGGGTGAGCAGTTGTAGGCTGACAGGCGACAGGGTGCCGGCCCCTGTGCGGATGCCTTGAAGCGCATCGAGACCCGCTGCGGCGCGTCCGAAGCGGCATTCGGCAAAGACCGGATCACTCCGTCCGTCAGGCATCGTGGACCGGGCGGCGATTTGAATGACCGTCACTTCGCTCTTCGCATCGACGGCGGATTGCTTCACGACCGTGAGAACGGCATCGCGCTCGGCAAGCGCCACAAGGGCGATCCGACACAGGCGAAACTGATCCGCATCCGGGGCGGCGCCGCAGCCACAGAGCGGCAGCGCCAGGCACAGACCTAAAAGCGCGCGAAGAATGCTCGCCGTCACGCCTTCAGAAGGGCGGCGACGGCCGGCGCGAAATAGGTCAGAACGCCACGGGCTCCCGCTCGCTTGAAGGCGATGAGGCTTTCGACCATGGCGCGCTCGCCATCGATCCAGCCGTTGCGCGCCGCCCCCGCGATCATCGCATATTCGCCGGACACCTGATACGCGAAGGTCGGCACGCCGAACTCGCTGCTCACACGCTGGACGATGTCGAGATAGGGCAGGCCAGGTTTGACCATGATCATGTCGGCGCCTTGCGCGAGATCGAGGGCGACCTCGCGCAAGGCCTCGGCACCATTGGCCGGGTCCATCTGGTAGGTGCGCTTGTCGCCCTTCAGCGTCGCACTTGTGCCGATCGCGTCGCGGAACGGCCCGTAGAAAGCCGAGGCGTATTTGGCCGCGTAGCTCATGATCTGGACGTGCTGGAAACCCGCCTCGTCGAGGCCGCGCCGGATCGCGCCGACGCGACCGTCCATCATGTCGGACGGCGCGATGATGTCGGCCCCGGCGCGGGCCTGGTTGAGCGCCTGGGCGACCAGCACCGCGACCGTTTCGTCATTGAGGATCTGCTCGTCGTCGAGCAGACCGTCATGGCCATGACTCGTGTAAGGGTCGAGCGCCACATCGGTGATGAGGCCGAGGTCCGGGATGGCCCGGCGGATCGCCCGGCAGGCCTTGCAGACGAGGTTCTGATCGTTCAGGGCTTCGGACCCGGTTGCGTCCCGCAACTCGGGTTCGGTGAACGGGAACAGCGCGATCGCCGGGATGCCGAGATCGCGGGCCCGCTCGGCCTCGCGCACGATTTCGTCGATCGAAAGCCGTTCAACCCCCGGCATCGAGGGCACCGGAACCCGTGTCCTTTCACCGGGAATGACGAAGACCGGCCAGATCAGATCGTCGGCGGTCAGCGTCGTTTCACGCACGAGGCGCCGCGCCCAATCCGATTTCCGGTTGCGGCGCGGACGGTGCACGAGGCCAAGCCCTGCGCCTTGCGTGGGTGGTTCGGCGGGCGGATATGAGCCGATCGGATTCAAGGGGAACGCCACACGTCAACTCCCTGCCACCTTGGAATTGATTCGATCTAGCACAGGCGCACCGCCATGGCACCAGGACCTGTGTCGCGCAGGCGCGGCGGACTTCGCTTTCCTCGCTGCCGAACCTGCTCTACAGCACCCAGGTTGGTTTCACGAAGCGGGCCCATTCACATGTTGCCGGAACCGGAACGTCTTCGGCATTGCGTGCGCCGCGGTCGGTGATGAAAAAGACTTCAAACCGTCTTGTGCAAACCTTGGCGCCGATGCCGCCCATTTCCGTCGGTGCCCGGCCGCGGGAAACGAAGTCGCGCTTCGGCACCGGCCTGTCCGTGTTCATGCGCTGCGTCGCGGTTCTCTGGATCGCCGAGGGGTTGCTTCAATGGACGAATGTCCTGACCGACCCAAGCGGTGCGATCATGTCAAGCGACTCGCCGCTGCATATCGCAGCCTTGTTTTTCTTCTGCGTTCTCGATTTCGTGGCCGCCGTGGGTCTTTGGCTCGTGGCGCCCTGGGGTGCGGCCGTTTGGATGGCGACGATCCTGGGCCATGTCGTCGTGGTGGCGCTCGCGCCCGACTTCCTGCCTGGGCCCGCGGCAGTCATCACCAGCGACGTCGTCCTGCTGTCAGCCTATTGTGCCCTTGCGTGGTGGGCCGCGCGCAACGAGACGACATGAGCCGACCCCCGGCTCATGTCGTGCGTTCGAGCAGGGGCTGGCCGAGGTAGCGGCCCGGGGTGGACACGCCCGGCAAGGTGAAGAAATAGCCCCCGCCGACAGGCTTGATATATTCTTCGAGCGGCTCGCCGTTGAGGCGGCTTTGGACCGCGAGAAAGCCGGCCGCCAGATTCGCCTGGAACGAGACGAACAACAGGCCCATGTCGAGTTGGCCCGCCTTCGTGAAGCCGCTCGCGAAATTGTAGGGGCGCCGCAGAATGAGGTTGGCGTCGGTTTCGGGTGTGCGGGGATTGGCGAGGCGGATATGGGCGTCGAGCCGGACCTTGTCGCCATTCGGGTCGGCGGCGTAATCGGGCACGGTGCGCTCGCCGGTCTGGCCGAGCGGTGCGCCGTCCATCTTGGACCGGCCGATGATGGTTTCCTGCTCGCCCAACGGCGTGCGGTCCCAGCGCTCGACGAGCATCCGGATCTTGCGGACCACTTGGTAGCTGCCGCCGACCGCCCAGGCCGGTTCGGCGTCGCGGCCGTCGACCCAGACGATTCTGTCCATGAGGTGGTCGTCGCGGGCATCGAGATTGGCCGTGCCATCCTTGAAGCCAAGCAGGTTGCGCACCGTGTCGCGGCCGAGCTTCTTCACCGTATGAGGCGGCAAGAACCCGTCCATGGTCCAGCGCAAGCTCAACAGGTCGGGGGTCTGCTTGATCACATCCCGCAGGGCATGGATGTTGGTTTCCGCCGTGTTCGAGCAGATCTGTATCAGCAGGTCACCGTGGCAGAGCGCCTCCTCGAGCGCATCGTTCGGAAACTGCGTCATGGTGACGAGATGGCGGGGGCGCTCGTCGGCGAGCCCGAAACGGTCGTCGAACAAGGAGGCGCCGACACCGACCGTCATGGTGAGGTTATCGGGGAAAACCTTATCGCCCATCAGCCCTGAATCGGCCGGGGGCAGCTTGCGGTCGACCTGTTTCACCACGCCGCCTTGCATCAGAAAAGCGAAGCGGTCGGTAAGAAGGCGCATCAGCCGGACGAGTTCGTCCTTGTCGGATGCGACGACATCGAAGGCCGCGAACAGAGCCGCCGCCGGCTGCGGCGTGACGATGCCCGCTTGGTGTGCGCCGTAAAAGGGCTGGATGTCCTGTGTCCCGTCATTCTCGACGGTGGGCTGAGAAACAGCCAGGGGGGCAGGCGCTGCCGTGGCTGGTGTCAGACCAAGCGCGCTACCGGCGGCGCCGAGCCCAAGGCCGAGCAGCAGACCACGGCGACCCGGACAGGCCGGAGCTGCGTCCAGCAACGCATGGGCCGGGCAACCCCGAGGCGGTCGGTTCGTGTGATCTCCCATGTCAGCCTCCCTTGGCCGTGACCTTCAAGGTGCCTTTCGGGTTGCTGAGCAGGCCACAGGTCATGCCGTACTCACCCGCATCGAGGGTCGCGGTGAGCTTCTGAACGAAGCCGGGAATGATGTTCTCCCGCTCTTCGACCACCATGTACCCTTGCAGGATCTCCCATTCGATCGCGCGGCTGCTGTCGTTCTTGATCAGGAACACGGTCTTGCCTGCGCCGACCGTGAGGTTGGCAGGCTCGCAGCCCTTCGCCGTAATGGTGACGTTGACCGACGGCGGATCGTCGGCCCGAGCGGCCGTTGCGGCCATGCTGGTGATGGCCGCGATGCCCAGGCTAATAGCCAACCGACATTGCATGGAGAGGACTTTCAAAGGTTCAGGCCGGACGCGGCGAGCGGACGGGACGGCTTTGCGTGAAGAAGAGGATCAGGGCCGGGACCAGGAAAACGACATAGGCCAGAACCTCGCCGATCGCGGGCGAGTCCTGATAGCCGAGAAGACCCGACAGGAGCGTGCCGAGAACGCTGTCCACCGGCAGGATTCCGCTGAGGTCGAAGGCTCGCTCCTGCAGGCCGTTCCAGAGGCCCGCCTCATGGAATGCCCGCAAGGCGCCTGAAAGGAGGCCAGCAGCAACGAAAATGATAAAGACGCCGGTCCAACGGAAAAACCGGCGCAGGTCGAGGCGCATTCCGCCATAAGTGATGGCGACGCCGATCCCGACCGCTGTCAGCAGGCCCAATGCGGCGCCGACCGGCACGCCGGGCCCGACGCTCTGCTGGAATGTCGCGAGAAGAAAGAACACCGATTCCAGTCCTTCGCGGCCGACCGCCAGGAAGGCCATGCCGACCAGAGCCCAACCCTGCCGGTCGCCGGGGCGCAGTGCGGCATCGACCGAGTGCTGCAATTCGGCCTTGATGGAGCGGGCCGCCTTCTTCATCCAGAAGACCATGGAGGTCAGGATGGCCACGGCCGCGACCGCGACCGCGCCTTCGAAAAACTCCTGCTGCCTCTGAGGAAATTCGCCGCTGGTGTAGTTCAACGCCACACCGATGACGACGCAGAGAGCCAGTGCCAGAGCGACGCCGAGCCAGACGGACGGCATCCACCTCTCGCGGCCGGTCTGCTTGAGGTAGCCGGCGATAATCCCGACGATCAGCGCCGCTTCGATGCCTTCGCGTAGCATGATCAGATAGGCAACAAGCACCGAACCGTCTCCTCTTCGGGGTGACGGACTTGTAGATCAGGCGATGGGCGAGATCAAGATGAGGACGGCGAATACTAGAAAACTGATACCTTAGAATGGATGTAATCTGTGAATTGCTTTCTTAGAAGCATTCTGAACTTTGGTTCCTCGCCGCCAGATCGGACGTGCAGTTCGATGGTGCAGCCAGTCGGCGGAGGACCTCCATTCGAGTGGCGGAGCCCGCGCGACCTGAAGATGCTTTGAGGCGGGGCGGGGCATGAGGTCAGACGAAAGCGTATGTCCGCTGGGCGGCATGCCATTGCTGTCCAGTGCCATATTGCTCCCCGAAGGCAGGCTCTCCGAGCTCCTTCTTGAACGGGATCGGTCGGCGCCTTGCGGAACTTCTGGGCCATGAGTCCATGTTCATGTCTTTGTTTTCTAAGCGAGAAGAGGAAGACGCCGTCATCGGCGAAGCAATTCGACCAACGTCGCGACGATGCGGTTCATGCCTGTCTCCGCTTGCAAGGCATCCGTCATTTGCCGAATAAGGCGGCTCGGCGGGCCTTTTCGCCGAACCTCACCGAGGATCCGCGCTTGTCCACGAACCTGTCCGGCCATTCGCTGGCGCCCGTTAGGGCATCTAGGGCAGCGATCGAGGGCTATGCCGAAGAGATCGCCGGCATCTTCTCGTTCAACCCTGGTGACGCACTCGAGCCAGTGGTGGCCGATCTGGGCGGCACGATCGAATATAGAAATCCAGTCTCGTCAGGGAACGAACCCCCCGAGTCAATTGCCATCCGTTCGTCCGAAAGCTTCACCATTTATCTGGGGAAGATGAATTCTTCGGAACGCGACCGTCTGACCATCGCCCATGAGCTTGGGCACCTCTTTCTTCATTATCCCCTGTTCACCGAACGTCATATCGGTGAGACCATGGTGGTGTCGCGTTGGGTCGACGAAACCGATCCGTCGCAAATTTTGGGGGAGTGGGAGGCGAATTGGTTCGCCGCCGCCTTCCTGATGCCCGAAGCGAAGTTCAGGGCCGCGTGCCTGCGGATGGAACTACCAGGAGTTGCCGGACTCTTTGCGGTGAGCCTGTCGGCGGCTGAGCTCAGAAAAAGGAGTTTGGTCGCATGAGTATGCCCCAGTGCCCACGCTACCGCGTCAGACTTTTTCTGTCTGTCGATCTCGTCGGGTCGACTGTGTTCAAGGCCGGTCGCGGTGGGGAGGGAACAAGCGACCCTTATCCGGTCTGGGTCAACGAGACGAGGAAGTTCTACCGGCAGTTTCCAGACATTTTGGCCTCGAAGTTCCGCAGCATCGCCGATCCACATTCAGCAGAAGGGCACGCGGAGTTTGTCCCGAAACTGTGGAAGACAGTGGGAGACGAGATCATCTTCTGCTGCAAATTGATGGACGTGACGCATCTGGCTTGGTGCGTGACGTCATTCCTGAGATCGCTGGATGCCTACGGCAGGATCCTGGAGCCGATCAACGCATTGGACGTGAAGGGAACGGGATGGGTCGCCGCGTTCCCGGCGCCGAATGTGACCGTCGAGGTGGCGGGAAGAACGCGCGGGGCTGCCAGTCTGGACTATATAGACGAGGAATTCGAGACCCAGGCCGACAACAGCCCCGGTGATTTCGATTTTCTCGGTAAGGACATCGATTCAGGATTTCGCGTCGCCCAGTATGCGGCGGCTGACAGGTTCGCTGTGTCTGCCGAACTGGGTCTGCTGCTCTGTGAAGCGACGAAGTTGCGCATGTTTCAAGACAAGCTTGTCTTTCATGGACGGGAACCTCTGAAAGGCGTGATCAGCAGCCGACCATATCCGATCATCTCGGTCGACACGGAGCGCAGTACCAAGAGGCGGGATGTCAAAGACCACGAGCGTGCGTTGACCGGACAGGCGGCGTCAAATCCGACTCTTCTTCGAACATTTTTGACAGCCTTTCTCGAAGACGAAAAGATGGATGCTCCCGTGCTGCCCCACGCCGGCGACGGGATCGACGCGAGTCGGGTCCCGAGCAGCTATAAGGAATTCGCGAACTCTTGGGCCGAGACGGTCAAGGAAACGACGATGCGATCGTCGCGCGAGAAGCAAGCTTCCGAAGCCGACCAGATCGATGGAGTTCTTCCTCCACGGCTCCTGACGGTTCTGGGGCAGTTGCGAGATCGTCAGAGGCGGGAGGAGATCAGACGTGGCTCCCTTTCGATCGTGCCTTCAGCATCCGACACTCCGAATTGAAGGGCATAGGTGGATGCTCCGAGGGCGGAAAACCGCGAAGGGTCACCCAGAAGATGCGGGCTCACCGTACGTAATCCGCCAAGCCTACGAGATTCCCCTGCCGAGCCCGAGCTGGAACGCCGTCAAGCTGCCAGCGCCTCGAACAATCGCAGCCCATCCGTGCCACCCACCAAGGGATCGATCAGATTCTCTGGATGGGGCATCAGGCCCAGCACGTTGAGGTCGGCCGAATAGATGCCGGCGATGTTCCGCTCCGAGCCGTTCGGGTTGGATTGTCCACCCGTCTCGCCGGCGGCATTGCAATAGCGGAACGCGACGCGACCATCACCCTCGAGCCGCTCCAGTGTGTCAGTGTCGGCCGTGTAATTGCCCTCGCCGTGAGCGACACAGAATTTCACGGCCTCGCCCGCCGCGAAGCGCCGCGTGAACGCCGTATCGGTCCGCTCCACCTGGACGTGCTGGAAGTGACACAGGAAGCGCAGGTTTTGGTTGCGGACCAGAACGCCCGGCAACAAGCCTGCCTCGCAGGCGATCTGAAATCCGTTGCAGATCGCCAGCACCAGTCCACCGCGCGCCGCATGCGCCCGCACCGCATCCATGATCGGAGCCCGGGCCGCGATGGCGCCGCAGCGCAGGTAATCGCCATAGGAGAAGCCACCCGGCAACACGACGAGATCGGTGCCCTGCGGCAAAGCCGTTTCGGCGTGCCACACCATTGTGGGGCGGCGGCCCGTTCCCTTCGTCAGCGCGCGGGCGACATCCGTCTCGCGATTGATCCCCGGGAACGTGACGACGGCCGAGATCACGAATGCGTTCCGTCGAGCTCGATCCGGTAATCCTCGATGACCGTGTTGGCCAGAAGTTGCTCGCAGGCTTGCGTCAGAACCGTCTGCGCCTTGGCGGGATCCGCCGCACCGAGGTCGACATCGAAGAGCTTGCCCTGCCGAATGGCTCCGATCCCGTCGATCCCCAGTGACCGCAAAGCGCCTTCGATGGCTTTGCCCTGCGGGTCGAGAACCCCGGCTTTCAAAGTGACGGTGACACGGGCTTGCATGGGAGAGCTCGGGGCGTAACGGGAAAGGCAGGGGAGCCTTAACCCACGAAGGCCGCGTGACGCAAAACCTTTCACAGCCGCTGGAGGGCCTCGCGTCCTCATTCTGACGAGCCGAAGCTGAGATCCGGAACCGGAGCCTCGGTCGACAAGGTCGTCGCGCGAAGATCCCGGGATCGGACGCGGCTCCGACACAGGAACGCCCAGCCGGCTTGTGCCTGCGAAACTTTCTCCTGATGGAGCTTCGACGTCGGATCGCCTGGATCAAGGTTTCAATCTCGGTTAGGTCTCGACGCGAGGCAGGGCGGAGATTGTGCGGACATTCACGGGTTGCGACCTGATTATCTTCGATTGTGACGGTGTGCTGGTCGATAGCGAGATGCTCGCGATCCGGGCCATGTGCGGCGTGTTGAACGAGGCCGACATCCCGGCCACGGAGTCCATGATCCTGCGCTGCTTCGGGATGAAACAGCTCGACACCCTCCGGCGGATCGCGGCCGAGACCGGCCGAGAGATCCCGCCCAATGTGGCAGAGCGCCTCTGGCCGGCGACCCGCAGCGCCTTTGAGGCCTCGCTTAGACCCATGCCGGGGATTTTCGATGTTCTGGATCTGGTAACCGGCCCCAAGCGCTGCGTCGCTTCTTCATCCCATCCCGAACGCATCGCAACGAGCCTCGCGCTGACGGGTCTCGCCAGCTATTTCGGCGACAGCGTCTTTTCGTCTCATCAGGTCGTTCGCGGCAAACCGGCCCCGGACCTATTCCTGTTCGCTGCCGCCTCGATGAGCGTCGATCCTGCAAGATGCGTGGTGATCGAGGATTCTGCCTTCGGCATCGAGGGGGCCCGTGCCGCCGGCATGACCCCCTATGGCTTCACTGGCGGCGCGCATATTCAGGCCGGACACGACGCAGCCCTGCGCCAGGCTGGGGCCGTCGCGGTGGAAGCCACATGGGAGGCGATGTCCGGGCGGCTGCTCGGTTCATGCGTCGCGCCGTAAACCGGCGGGTTCCGAGCCAAATGGCCCAAGGGACCCCATCCGAACCGCAAGTGGCTTGAAACGCCCGGCCAGCCGACGCATCCTCTTCTCATGTCCACCGTATTCAAGCCGCGAAGCGATCTCGAAGCCACCACGGCCCTCTCGACCCTGAATGTCCGCTCGCGCGACATCTTCAAGCGCATCGTCGATTCCTATCTGTCGACCGGCGAACCGGTCGGCAGCCGCAACCTGTCCCGGCTCCTGCCAACGAGCCTGTCGCCAGCCTCGGTGCGTAACGTCATGTACGAGCTCGAACAGCTCGGCCTGATCTACGCGCCGCACACCAGCGCCGGTCGCCTGCCGACCCATCTCGGCCTGCGCTTCTTCGTCGATGCGATGCTCGAATGGGGCGATCTCGGCGAGAGTGAGCGCCGACGCATCGACGCGGAGCTCAGAGCCGCCTCGCAGGCCCGCACGCTTGACGGCGCGCTGTCCGAAGCCATGGGCCTTCTGTCCGGCTTGACCCGCGGTGCCGGCGTCGTTGTGACCGGTAAGGAGAATCCAGGGCTGAAGCACATCGAATTCGTCCGCCTCGATGCTGAACGCGCGCTCGCCGTGCTGGTCGCCGAGAACGGCTCGGTCGAGAACCGGGTGGTGATGACGCCGCGCGACCTGCCGGCCTCGGCCCTGATCGAAGCCGGCAACTATCTCAGCGCGCGGATCAAGGGCCGGACGCTTGCGGAAGCCCGGGCTGAGATCGAGACGGAGCTGAGCGCCGCGCAATCCGAACTCGACGAATTGTCGGCGCGCGTGGTCGACGCGGGTCTCGCCTCATGGGCAGGCCTTCAAGGTGACCGTCGTCTCATCGTGCGCGGTCAGGGCAACCTCCTCGAAGACCTGACGGCGCTCGAAGACCTCGAACGCATCCGCCTCCTGTTCGACGATCTCGAAACCAAGACCGAGGTCATCGAGCTGCTCGACCGCGCCGAAACCGGCGAGGGTGTCCGGATCTTCATCGGCGCCGAGAACAAGCTGTTCTCGCTCTCGGGCTCGTCGATGATCGCGACTCCGTTCCGTGATCGTGACCAGAAGATCATCGGCGTCCTCGGCATCATCGGACCCACCCGCCTCAACTATGCCCGGGTCGTTCCCATGGTGGATTACACGGCGCGGGTGATTTCGCAGTTCATCGGGCGCGTGTAGGAAGCCAAGTGATGACCAGACGCTCCGTTCTGACGCTTGCCGGCATCGGCGCGGCGGTCGGCCTCCTTCTCTCGGTGACGGCGCTGGTGCTGCTTCTGCAGCCGCCTTCGGCCGTGGGGGGCCGAGCCGCCATCGGCGGACCCTTCGCGCTGATCGACCAGGACGGCCGGCCCGTGACCGAGGCGAGCCTCGAGGGTGAGCCGTCTCTGCTGTTCTTCGGTTACACGCATTGCCCCGATGTGTGTCCGACGACGCTCAACGACATGAGTCAGATGCTCGATGCGCTCGGCCGAGATAAGAAGGCGCAAGGCATCTTCGTCACGGTCGATCCCGAGCGCGACACGCCGGCGGTCCTCAAGGACTACCTGTCGAACTTCGATCCCCGCATCAAGGCTTTCACAGGGACGCCCGAGGCGATTGCCGCGATGGAGAAGAGCTACAAGGTCTATGCCAAGAAAGTATCGTCCACCGATGGCAGCTATTCGATGGATCACACCGCCATCGTCTATCTGATGGACAAGGAGGGCCGCTTCGTGAACGCCTTCAACCTGGAGCAGTCCCCCAAGAACGCCGCGGCGGAATTCGCGTCCTATTTGTGATGTGGTCGCCACCTGCATGGCTAAGAAGTGGTTGCTGGGTGATGCGGACGACACGCACTGTTCTCTGGCCCGCTTGCGTTCAGCAGATCTCATCAGATTGATGAGCGACAAAATTCATGCGTTTCGACCTACTTCGGCATCTCCCCTCTCCCTTGTGGAGAGGGGGTGGGGGTGAGGGGCGGAACGCTCATGTGTTTGTCAGAGGGAAGCGTCGGGAATGCCGTCGCGACCCTCACCCCCTTCCCCTCTCCGCAAGGGAGAGGGGAGAAGGCGTCTTCGAGAGCCGCGACCGACATCGGGTTTCCCGGCCATAAGCCTGCGCCCACCAACGTCGGATATCTTCCAGGATCCCGCCGAAAGGGCGGCCTTTCATGATCGTCCGCAGCCGCCTCGATCTCTGGCAGCTTCTGTTCCGCATGCGCGGGTCGGTGATCCCCCGCATCAAGGGGCGCATCGCCGCGGTCGTGGCGCTGTCGATCGTCGTCGTCGTGCTGCAGGATGCGCGATGGATGAATGCCGCCCCTCTCGCGGCGCTGCCGTTCTCGCTGATCGGCATCGCGCTTTCCATCTTTGCCGGGTTCCGCAATTCGGCCTCCTACGATCGCTGGTGGGAAGGCCGGAAGGTATGGGGCCAGGCGCTGGTCGACATCCGCAGCCTGACCCGGCAAGCGATCACCTACGGGGCACACGGCGACGCGATGCAGGCCCGGCCCTTGACGTTGCGTTGCGCGGCTTTTCTGCACGCCTTGCGTGACCGGCTGCGCGGCGATCCTCTCGGTCCGGCGGCGCTTGCCCACCTTCCCGAGCCCGAACATGGCGTGCTGGCCGCCGCCCGCAATCCGCCGAACCTCATCCTTCGGGCGATGTCGTCCGATATCGCGGTGTGGCTGGCGCAGGGACGCATCGAAGCGCAAATGGCTGTCGCGATGGAGGAGCGCGTCGTCGCGCTATCGGGCGCACTCGCGGCCTGCGAGCGGCTGAAGTCGACCCCGATCCCCTACACGTACTCGCTGCTGCTGCACCGAACCGTCTATCTGTTCTGTCTGCTGCTCCCCTTCGGCCTCGTGGCCACGGCTGGTGCCTGGACGCCGCTCGCGGTCGCGATCGTGTCCTACACGTTCTTCGGCCTCGATGCTCTCGGCGACGAGCTCGAAATGCCGTTCGGGTGCGGTGTCAACGCCCTGCCGATCGACGCGATGGCAGGGACGGTTGAAATCGACGTGCTCGAGCTGCTGGGCCAGCCGGGTCTGCCGCCCGACCCGCAGCCCGTCGATGGCATTCTGCTGTGACCGGCGTCACGACCATTCAATAGAAACCGATGGGGAAATACTTCAGGTAGAGATCGGCGTAGACACCCTTCGCGGCCACTTGTGCGAGCGCATAGTCGAGGGCCCGGCGCAGTCTCTGGTCGTCCTTGCGGACCGCAATGCCCGCCCCTTGCCCGAAAAAGCGGCTTTCGGTGAACGGCCCGCCGCGGAACACGCAGCATCCGCCCGCCGCGTCGCCGTTGAGCCACAGAGCCGCGGCGATGCCATCATCGAAGAGGGCGTCGATCGTGCCATTCTTGAGCGCGGCGCGGGCTGACGCGGCCGAGGAGAACGGCACGATAGTCGCACCGGGAAAGAAGGTTCGCAAGTAAGCCTCGTGCGCCGTGCCGGATTGCACGCCGACCTTCTTGCCCGCGAGGGCTTCGGGCGTCGGATCCCCGAGGGTTGCGTCGGAGCGCGTGAGGAAACGCGCCGGCGTCCGGTAATAGGCCCTCGTGAAGGCGACCGTCTTGCGGGCCTCCTCGGTGATCGAGAGCGACGCGATGGCGGCATCGGCCTCGCGCCCGGTCACGGCCGGCACGATCGTCTCCCATGCACGCGCCTGAATCGTGCAACTCACCTTCAGTTCGTCGCAGAGCGCACGCGCCAGGTCGACGTTGAACCCTGTCAGGGTGCCGTCCGCCAGCGTGAAATCGAAGGGCGCGTAGTCGTCGCCGGTGACGAAGCGGATCGTCGTGGCAGGATCAAGATCCGGCTTTTCCAGCACCCGCTGCGAGTCCCAAAAGCTTGGGAGAAAGACATCCGGCGGACGCTCGGCCGCCAGCAAGCCCCGTCCGCCGCACAGGACGCTCGCGACGACAATCAGGATTCTGCACCCACCCCGCAATTGCCGCTCGCTTTCAATCGGGAAGCCTTCGATGATCGGACCTGTATGGCGTATCGGAAAGCCTGACCGCAATGGGGGCTCGGGACAGCGAGCAGTGGGACAGCATGGCGCAGGTGGGGCCCGCTGTTGGCTTGCCGCCGGAGATCGCCTTTATCCCGGTGGGGGTCGTGGCTCAGACGACCCTGGCGCGTGCCGCGCGTGCTGCCGCGACCTCCGAGGTCTCGGCCGAACGGGCCCTTCTGGCCGAAGGGCACCTGTCGGTGGATCGCTATTATCGTCTGCTGGCCACCCACCTCGGCCTTCCCTTTGCCGAAACTCCGCTGCGGCCGGCGCCCAACGCCGACCTCGTCTCCGTAATGGCCACCGGCATTCTGCCGCTCGCGCCGAACCGGCGCGGCTGGCGATGGCTGGCGGCACCCTCCGGAACCGTCCTGCGAACCTTTCTCGAACGCGCGGCTTCGCAGGCGGGAGGGACGGTCGCGATCACCTCGCCCGATCGACTCGAAGCTCTGATAAGGCAGGATCGGCGATCCGGTGTTGCCCAACTGGCAAGCCACGGGCTCGCCGACTGGAACGGATCCTTGTCGGCCAAGGGCGGTCTCACGCTCCGGCAGATCGTGTGGGGCGCGTCTATGGCCGTGGCACTATGCGGGGCGGCCTGGATCGCGCCCGCGGCCTGCCTCGATCTGCTCGCGCTCCTGTTCTCGCTGGCGTTTCTCCTGGCCGTCGCCGTGCGCCTCGCCGCCACGGCGGCCAGCCCGGAACCCGCGTCGCGGGATCAGGTCGACCGCATCCCGGATCATGACTTACCTCTCTACTCCATCGTGGTTCCGCTCTACCGTGAGGCTCCCGAGGTGCGTCGCCTCACGGCCGCCTTGAGCCGTCTCGACTATCCGCGAAGCAAACTCGACATCCTGTTGATGATCGAGGCCGATGATCGGAGCACGCTCGCAGCGCTGGAACGCTTGGACTTGCCCGCCTGCTACCGCATCGTCATGGCCCCGGACGGGCGGCCGCGCACCAAACCACGCGCCCTGAACGTGGCACTACAATTCGCGCGGGGGCGCTTCCTGGTCGTCTATGACGCCGAAGACGAACCCGAACCGAACCAGCTCCGCGTCGCCCTGGCAGGGTTCCGCGCGAGCCCGGACGTCGCCTGCCTGCAGGCCCGCCTCGCCATCGACAATATCGCGGATTCCTGGCTGACCCGGATGTTCGCGCTCGAATATGCGGCGCTGTTCCATGTGGTGAATCCCGGCCTCGCGGCCCTCGGCCTGCCCATTCCCCTCGGGGGGACATCGAACCACTTCCGGGCCGACGTGCTGCGGCGCGTCAATGGCTGGGATGCCTGGAACGTCACCGAGGATATCGATCTCGGGATCCGCCTCGCGCGCCTCGGGCATCGCGTCGCGACGATTCCTTCGAACACGTTCGAAGAGGCGCCGCATCGGCTGGACGCCTGGCTGGCCCAGCGGCGACGCTGGCAAAAGGGATGGATGGTGACGCTCGCCACCCATTCGCGTGCTCCCCTGCGCACCTGGGAGGAGCTGGGCCTGTGGGGCGGACTCGCGGCCTGGGGGATGCTGTTCGGGACGATCGCGTCCTGCCTGCTTGGTCCGTTTTGCGCCAGCGTGGTCGCGCTGCGGTTCTGGTCGGGCGACCTGCTCCATCCCCGCACCCACGCGGATGTGGCCTGGAGCACCTTGAGCTGCTTTCTCGTCGCGACAGGGATCGTGAGCGCGGTCTGGCCGATCCTGCGCGGGCTCAGGCGCCGCGGTCTCATCCGCCTCTGCCCCTGGCTCCTGGCGCTCCCGATCTTTCTCCTGCTGCTGTCGCTCGCGGCCTGGCAGGCTCTCTTCGAAGTTGGGGGCCGTCCCTATTTCTGGGCCAAGACCGAGCATGGGCAGGCCAAGCGGCGGCTTGGGATCGCGGGTCGGCGATCCGGCGGGGGATGAGTATTGCGCAGCGATGCCGCCGGCCTCACACGTTTTGCCGCTGACCCGTGAGGGGAAACAGACGAAACTTGCTGGTTGCGAATAGAGTTAGGAGTCCGAGGGCCGCGAGTGGAAGTCCACCCGGTAGCGGGACGGCAGAAACCGTGCTGCCTTCCAAAGCGATACCCACAATGCTGCTTGTTGGCAGGCCATCAATGTTCAAAAACTTTTGAAGGTCAGGCTGCAGAGCGAGGGACGACGGGTCCTGATTCGACAGGTCGTAGCCCAGAAGCGCGTTAAAGGCGGCGTTCTGGCTCAGAGCATACACCGTAGAGCCCGATGCCGCGATCGACACGATGCTGTCTGTCGGCAGCTGATAGATATTGAGAAAATCGAACACATTCGGCTGCAGAGCGAGGGACGACGGGTCCTGCTTCGACAAGTCGTAGCCTAGAAGCACGTCGAAGGCCGCATTCTGGCTCAAGGCATACACCGTGGAGCCCGACGCCGCGATCGACACGAGGCTGCTTGGCGGCACAGTGAGGGGGTTCAGAAAATCGAACACATTCGGCTGCAAAGCGAGAGACGACGGATCCTGCTTCGACAAGTCGTAACCCAGAAGCACGTCAAAGGCTGAATTCTGGCTCAGGGCATAGATCATTGAGCCCGACGCCGCGATGGACACGATGCTGCTTGGCGGCACAGTGAGGGGATTCAGAAAATCGAACACATTCGGCTGCAACGCGAGGGACGACGGGTCCTGCTTCGACAGGTCGTACCCCAAGAGCACGTCCAGGCCTGCATTCTGGCTTAGGGCGTACACCGTGGAGCCTGAAGTCGCGATCGACACGATGCTGCTCGTCGGCGAGGAGAGGGTATTAAGAAAATCGAACGAACTTGGTTTGAAAGCGAGGGACGACGGGTCCTGATTCGACAGATCGTACCCTAGAAGCCCATCCAGGCCCGAATTTTGGCTCAAAGCATAAATTGTCTGTGGAGCAGCTTCGGCCACTACGGGTGGAGACAGCAGAAGACCAACCACGGCCATAAGCTTCAAACGTCGCGGCAACATATCGGGACCTCTACGTAGGTATAGATGAAATTACATGCAAAAGCACGCGATTATAGCGGCTCCCACGCTTGAACGTCCAGTCTTTAACGCGGCATCGGAACCATTGCCTGACAGAACCGAACTGCTCGAGATAAGACTCAGGCCGACCCGACATTATTCCTCAAGCGACGAAATTCTTCTGGGCATCGGTTCTCGGTAAACAGAAGGATGTCGTGCGATGTTTCCGCTTAGGACGATCCAGCTTCAGAAAGTCAGAGCGAGACTGCGTCGAGTCGATAACGGCCATCATGGATGGGGCATCGCTCCTGAAAGAAGCGCGAGCTGAAGGTCCGCTGTCGAATTCCAATCAGCACCTCCGGGCGCGCTTGAGACTGTATCGATATGTGCTCTACATGAGCGATGTCGGTCGCCCGGCCGACGACAAGACGCAGATCACCGACAGGCCGGCTCAGGCTTGCACAAGACGCGCCAACAGCGTTGCCCAACGTGCGAGGGAGGTTCGATGACAACTCTATACCGGCAAGCGTTCGAAGAGTTGGGGGCCGTTCTCGATCGGCTCGACGATGCGGCGGTCGACCGTGCCGTCGCGACGATCGCCTCCGCCCGGCAGGTAGTGGTGTTCGGCGGCGGCCGCGAGGGCCTGCAGATCCGTGGCTTCGCCATGCGTCTGTTCCACCTGGGCCATTCCGTCTCCGTCGTCGGCGACATGACGACGCCGGCGATCGGGGCTGGCGACCTGTTTCTCGTGACCTGCGGCCCAGGCGAGATCTCGACGGCCGTGGCGCTCGTCGGCGTGGCCAAGCAGGCGGGCGCAACCGTCCTGGTGATCACGGCCCAGCCGGACGGTCGCGTGCCGCGCATGGCCGACGAGGTCCTGGTTCTCCCGGCCCAGACCATGGCGGACGACCAGGGGCCGTCGGTCTCGTTGCTGCCGATGGGTTCGGTGTTCGAGGGCGGGCTCTTCCTGCTCTTCGAGATCATGATCCTGAAGCTGAAGGACGCGCTCGACGTCTCCGCCGAGACGATGCGGAGCAACCACACGAACCTCGAATGAGCTGGGGCGCCATGAACGAGCGAGCCGATGCGGGGAGACCGGCGTGACCTCCTATGACGACCTCGCGGTCCGTCGCGAGATGGTGGAGACCGGCCGCCGCATGAACGCGAGCGGCATCAACCAGGGCACGTCGGGCAACATCTCGATCCGCAACCCGCACGGTTTCCTCGTCACCCCGACGTCGCTGCCCTACGACCGGATGCAGCCCGAGGATCTCGTTCAAATGAGCTTCGACGGGACCTACGAGGGCAGCCGCCGGCCGTCCTCCGAGTGGCGCTTTCATCGCGACATCCTCCAGCGGCGGCCCGACGTCGAGGTCGTGCTCCATTGTCATTCGGTCTATGCCACGACGCTTGCGTGCCACCACAAGACGATCCCGAGCTTCCACTACATGACGGCGGTCGCCGGCGGCACGACGATCCGCTGCGCCCGCTATGCAACCTTCGGCACCCAGGCGCTGTCCGACAATGCACTCGAAGCGTTGGAAGACCGGATGGCCTGCCTGCTCGGCCAGCACGGCCAGATCTCGCTCGGCAGGTCACTTGCCGCGGCGCTCGCGCTCGCCATCGAGGTCGAGACCCTCGCGCGCCTCTACGTGCAGGCCCTGGCGCTCGGCGAGCCGCCGATCCTGTCGGACGCCGAGATGGCCCGCGTCATCCGGCAGATGAAAAACATGAGCTACGGCCAGGCACCCGACCTTGACGATGCGGAACGCCCGAAGGCCGATTAGCCGGGCGAGGATCCTTCAACCGCACGACGAGGCCGTGTTTCCAAATGGCCGCCTTGCGCCTAAATCCAGCCACGGGTCGAGCCGGTGTCATATGACGGTCATGCCGATCGTATCCTCAAGGCCGTCATGCTTCACTTCGATCCCGGCCGGCTGCTCGATCTCACCGTCAGTGTCCTGGTCGCCTTCCTTCTCGCGATGGCGATCGGGGCCGAGCGCCAGTACCGTCAGCGCAGCGCGGGATTGCGCACCAACGTGCTCGTCGCCATCGGGGCGGCCGCCTTCGTGTCCATCGGGTCGCGCCTGAACGGTGATGCGGGCGCGTCGCAGCTGGCTGCCTATGTGGTGTCCGGGATCGGCTTTCTCGGCGCCGGTGTGATCATGAAGGACGGTGGGCGGGTCTGGGGGCTCAACACCGCCGCGACGCTCTGGTGCTCGGCCGCCGTCGGAGTTCTCGCCGGGATCGGATGGATGGCGGAGGCCGTCATCGTCACCCTCGCGGTCCTGGCCGGGAATACGCTGCTGCGTCCGCTGGTCAACGCCATCAACAGGGCCCCGATCGACGAGCGCACCGCGGAAGCCACCTATGAGATGCGGGTCATGACCGCGCCCGAGCATGTCGGCGCCCTCCGCGAACTGCTGACGGATGCGCTGGAGAATGCCAGCTATCCGGTGCGCGATGTGGATGTGGTCGAGCGCTCCGACGAGGTCAGCGAGCTCGCCGCGACCCTGGTCAGCACCGCCGTCGACCCGGCCGAACTCGATGCCGTCGCGACTGCCCTTGAGCGCTCGCCGCTGGTGACGCACGCGAGCTGGTCGGCCAGCACCGACGAATAGGCTTTGGGCGACCAACGCCGTGGCACGCGTTCGCACCGGCAAAGTCACTCGTCTATCCGGTCTCGCCGGGAACCTCGATCAACCGAAGTCCCCGGACCGCGGCATTGACCAGCACCCTGACCATGGGCGGGATATCGGACGGCCAGATGGGTCCGAGAGCGCCGATCTCCCCGAGGTAGACCATCCCGTGGACGCTGGACCACAAGGCTCTTGCGAGCATCGGGATGTCCTCTTCGCTTGGCACGCCGCCAGCTCGAAGTTCCCGTTCGATGATCTCGAACAGGGCGGCGATGTCCGCGGCTATCGCGGGCGGCGCCGGGATCGAACGCGGTTCGAACATGGCCGTCCAGTTGTTACGGTGCTCGGCCGCAAAGCGCAGGTAGGCATCGGTCAGGCAGAGTAGACGCTCATCCATGGCGCCGCTCGGGCACGCCAAAAGGGCCTCGGTGAGCGCGTTTCTCAGGAGCCGCATCGTGACGGCACTCGCCTCGAGACGCAGGGCTTCCAGGCTGCCGAACTGCGTGTAGACCGACCCCACCGCCGTGCCGGCGCGTTCCGCGACGAGACGGACGTTGAAGGCGGCCGCTCCACCCTCGCGGAGGATCTCGACGGCGGCGTCGATCATCAACCGTCGGTCGGCGATCCGGGACCCCTCATCCTTCTTCGGGCGACCTCGTGGTTTTAAATGAACCATGTTCAATTTATCCGTTGCGGCGTGCGTCCGACTGTATATATTCCTTTTCATGAACGCTGTTCGATAAATCTAGCCCCTGCTAGATCGAGCGTTCGGGAGGTGCTGGATGCTGAAGACCCTCACGCTCTTGATGCGAGGAGCGATCGCCGACAGCGCTCAAGCAGTCGATGACGCCCACGCGATCGCGATCCTGCGCCAGCAGATCCGAGACGCCGCGGCCGCGCTTGCCGGGGCTCGGCGGGAGCTGGGCGTAGCGATGGCTTACCACGCCGCCGAGCTGCGCGCCGTCCGCGGCCTGGAGAGTCGGATCGCCACGATCTCGGATGCGGCGCGAAAGGCCCTCGTGGACGGGCGCGACGACCTCGGCCACGAAGCGGCCGTCCTGATCGCCGGCCTGGAGGACGAACGCATCGCACAGCAGGCCGAAGCGACCCGCTTTGCGACCGAAGTGGACGGCCTGACGTCGCAGGTGGCCCGGGCGCAATATCGCCTCCGCGATCTCGACCGCGGTCTCCAGACCGCCCGAGCCACCGAGGCCGTGCGGCGCGCAACCGTCAAGAGTCGACGCGTGATGACGACCTCGACCAGTGCTCTCGGCGAGGCCGAAAGCACACTCGCACGATTGCGCAGCCGTCAGCAGGATGACGAGGACATCCACGAAGCGCTGGCGAGCCTTGAAGCCGACGCCGCCGGCTCGCTGCAGCACCGCCTCGCCACAGCCGGCTATGACCGTCCCCGAACAGACCCGAAGGACGTCTTCGAGCGTCTGAAAGCACTGGCCTGAACCTCAACCGCACACCAAGGAGATATGAACCATGACCCCACAAATGCCCCACACGCCCGCCTGGAAAACCTTCACCTACGTCAGCTTCCTTTGTGCCGCGGCCATGCTCGGCGCCGGCATTGCGTTCATGCCAGCCGACATCTGGATCAAGGGCTATATGGCGATGGCGGCTGTCTTCACGATCGGCACGGCGTTCACGCTCGCCAAGACCCTTCGCGACGAGCACGAGGCAAGCCGGCTGATCAACAAGATCGAAGACGCGGCCACCGAACGTGTGCTGCGTGAAGCCGTCCCCGGACGGATCTGATCGAAGCCGAACGGTCTCATGCCGACGGTTCAGCACCGACCCTCATCGCTCGTCAAGCGCGCGCGTGGCCAGAACGGCGGCCGAGGCCCGGTTCTCGACGCCGAGTTTGGCGAAGATCGTCTCGAGATGTTTGTTCACGGTGCGGGGGCTGAGCGAGAGGATCTCGCCGATGTCCCGGTTGGCCTTGCCGCGGGCGATCCAAAGCAGAACCTCGGCTTCCCGTGCCGTCAGGGCGAAGCGTTGCGCCAGGATCTCGTCGGCGCGGCGGGGGTCGTGCTGGCGCACGCGGAACAGGTACTCGCCCGCGCCCGCGCTGCCCACGAAGCTGAATTCGACGGCAGGCGCATCGGCGCCGCCGTGGACGACAACTGGGTTGGAGGCGCCGCGCGCCGCCGCCTCCGCCAGCGACGGGATGGCCGAATGGAGCGGCGTGGCGGCGCCGTCTTGCAATCGCGCGGCTCCCAGCAACTGCAGCGCCTGCGGCGTGGCCCAGACGACCGTGCCGGCGCGGGTCAAGGCGATCAGGAAGGAGCCTGTCGTATCGAGCGCCACCTGGGCGCTGCGGGTCGCCTGCGCGGTCGCGAGGTGCACACGCAGGCGGGCGAAGAGCTCCCCCAGGATGATCGGCTTCGTCACATAGTCGACCCCGCCGGCTCCGAGCCCCCGAACGATATGTTCGGTGTCGCTCAGGGCCGTCATGAAGATCACCGGCACATGCGCGATGGGCCCGGCCTTCAGGCGGCGGCAGGTCTCGAAGCCGTCGAGTACGGGCATCATCGCGTCGAGCAGGATCAAGTCCGGCGTGATCCGTTCAACGAGCGCCAACGCCTGCGGTCCGCCCGTGGCGACGAGCGCCGTATATCCCTCGCTCTCCAACGCGTCCGTGAGGAAGCCGAGCGTGTCCGGGGTATCGTCCACGACGAGGATGACCGGGCGTGGGGCGGCCTCCAACGTCACGGCTCGACCCGTTCGCCAAAGGCTTCGAGCACAGCCTCATAGGCAGGAAAGTCGAAGGCGCGAACATGGTCGCGCAGACGTCCTGCCAACGCAGTGAAGTTGGGATTTCCAGCGAGTTCGTCGAGCTTGGCTTCGATGCCGCGCACATGGCCGATGGCCCCGAGTCGCTGCAGCTCAGCGACCACGCCGGGTTCCGGGATCGCGTGCGGCTCGATGGGAAGCGCGGGGGCAACGACATGATCCTGGCGCTCGATCCAGGTCAGGCCGAGGCAGCGGGCCAGCGTGTCGAGCAGAGTGGCGACCACGAAGGGTTTCGCCAGCACGGCATCATGAGCCAGACCCAGGAGTGGCTGCGGCGCGCCATCGCCGATATTGGCCGACAGCATCACGATCGGCGCTGTCACCCGGCGTAGCGTGCGCAGCGCGTCGGCAAGCTCCCAACCCGACATGCCGGGCATCGACACGTCGAGCAGGAACAGGTCCGGCCGGACATCGGCGACGAGCGCCAGGCAGGTCGGCCCGTCACGCGCGCTAAGCACCGAAAAGCCGAGAGGTTCCAGGAGGGCACGCATCAGGGCTTGATGATCCCCGTCGTCGTCCACCACCAGAAGGGTCCGGCGCGGACCGGCGTAGCCTTGCACGTTCCGGGCCACTTCGGGGAGCGGGACCGCGACCGAAGCCAGCATCAGGCGAACCTCGAAGGTGCTGCCCGCCCCCACGGTGCTGCGCACCGCGATGGCGCCCCCCATCAGTTCAGTCAGGAGCTTCGTGATGGTCAGGCCGAGACCCAGGCCGGGCACGGCTTCGGCGCCGCTCAACGCGCCCCGGTCAAAGGGCTCGAAGATGCGCTCGATATTGGCGACCGGAATACCGGGGCCGCTGTCCTCCACCACGAGCGTGGCGACCTGGTTGCGGTACATGATCGCAAGTCCGACATGGCCGGCCGGGGTGAATTTGACGGCGTTGGACAGGAGATTGATCAGGATCTGTCGTAGCCGCTTCTCGTCCGTGCGGACCACGGCGGGAAGCGTCTCGATCCCCGTGAACCTGAACTCGAGGCCCTTGGCGGCGGCCTGCAGCCTGAACATATCGACGAGGCCCGCGAAGAACTCCGTCGTGCGTACCTCGTTGCGCTGGATCTGCAAGCGGCCGGCTTCGATCTTGGAGACATCGAGCAGCCCGTCGATCAGTCCCGACAGGTGTTCGGCCGAGCGACGTATCACCCGCACCCCGTTCTGCCGCGCCGCCGCCGCCTCGCCGTCACGTTCGAGCAGCTGTGCGTAGCCCAGCACGGCATTGAGCGGTGTACGCAGCTCGTGGCTCAGGCCGACCACGTAGCGGCTTTTGGCATGGTTGGCCGCTTCCGCCACTTCCTTGGCCTTTTGCAGAGCGGCGTCGGTCTTCTTGTGCGCCTCGATCTCCTGCAGCAGCAGAGTCGTCTGCCGGGCCGATTCCTCCTGGGCGACGCGGCGGCTTTCGGCGGCCAGCACGAAAAACCAGGCCAGCACGCCCGACACGATGAACAGGATCGCAAAGGCCCCCCAGAGCGTCTGGTCGACGACGGTCTTGATCAGCGAGCCCTGCGACGCCGCATGGACGTCGATCAGCAGCAGCGCCAAGCTTATGATCGCGATCAGCGGCACGAAGACGCCGAGATAATGCAAGGTTGGGGCGTTCACGCGCACGCTGAGGGCTGACGGCAGCATCGCCCGCAAGGCCGCGGCGATCTGGGTCTGGGCCCGGGCCTGGGGCTTGCAGAGATCGTGACAGCGGGCGTCGAGCGAACAGCAGAGGGAACAGATCGGCGCCGCATAGGCCGGGCAATAGGCCATATCCTCCGGTTCGAAGGGATTGGTGCAGACGCTGCACGTGATGGTCGACAGCTTCAGCCATTCGGCCCGGGGCTTGCGGGCGAGATAGAAGCGGCCGCGGGTCAGGGCTGCGATGACAGGGGCCGCGACGAGCGCGACACCGAGGGCGATAAACGGGGCGAGAGCCTCCGGCAGCGGACCGAAGGTACCCGTTGCCGAGATTAGGGCCACGAAGGCGGCAAGGCCCATCGCACCCGTGCCGACCGGGTTGATATCATAGAGATGCGCGCGCTTGAACTCGATGCCGGGCGGGCTCAGGCCGAGCGGCTTGTTGATCGCGAGATCGGCCACGATGGCGCCGAGCCACGCCACCGCCACGACCGCGAAGAGGCTGAGGATCCGTTCGAGCGCCGCATAGATGCCGAGCTCCATCAACAAGAGCGCGATCGCCACGTTGAACACCAGCCAGACCACCCGGCCCGGATGGCTGTGGGTCAGGCGGGAAAAGAAATTCGACCAGGCGAGCGAGCCCGCATACGCGTTCATGACGTTGATCTTCAGCTGCGACACGACCACGAAGGCAGCGGTTAGCAACGCGACGACCTGCGGCCAGGGCAGCACGGTGGCGAAGGCGAGGCGATACATCTGAGCCGGCTCGGCGGCATGTTCGGCCGGCACGCCGGCCTGCAGGCAGAGATAGGCGAGCAGCGATCCGAACATGAGCTTCGGGGCTCCGAGCACGATCCAGCCCGGTCCGGCGGCGAGCAGCGAGGCCGTCCAGCGACGGCTGTTCTCCGGCCGCGCCGGGAGGAAGCGCAACACGTCGACCTGTTCGCCGATCTGCGGCATCAGGGCCAGGATCACCGACGCCGCCCCGCCGAATTTCAGGAGATCGAAGCTGCCCACACTGTGGCCGAGGCCCGGAAAGTGGGTCCAGGCCACGACGGCCGGCCAGTCATGCGCCACGATGAAGCCGATCGGCAGGACGTTGAGAACGATCCAGAGCGGCTGGGTGACGAGCTGAAAGCGGCTGATCCAGGCGATGCCGTAGGTCACGAGCGGGATCACGGCGACCGCACTCAAGAGGTAGCCCCAGGCAAGCGGCAGGCCGAACACGAGCTGCAGCGCCGTCGCCATGATGGTGGCTTCGATGGCGAACAGGATGAACGTGAAGGTCGCGTAGACGAGCGACGTGACGGTCGAGCCGATGTAACCGAAGCCTGCGCCCCGGGTCAGGAGGTCGATGTCGACGCCGTAGCGCGCCGCATAGCGGCTGATCGGCATGCCGGTGAGGAACAGCAGGGTGCCGACCACCAGGGTCGCCCAGAACACGTTGCTGAAGCCGAAACTCAGCGTGATAGCGCCCCCGATGGCTTCGAGCGCCAGGAACGAGATGGCCCCGATGGCGGTCTGCGAGACACGCGGCGCCGACCACTTGCGGGCGCTCTTCGCCGTGAAGCGGAGCGCGAAATCCTCCAACGTCTCGTTGGCAACCCACCGGTTGTAGTCGCGGCGGACAGGCAGAATGCGTTGACGTCCGGACATGGCTCAGGGGGGTGGGTGAGGCAATGCAACGTAGCTCCGATTTGAGGGAGAACGCAAAGCGCTTGTCACCGATGGCGATGTGCGGCCCAACGTTCGATGGGAGATCCTGCTCAGTTCCTCAGCGCCGTTGCGCCGCAGAGCACGATTGACGATAAGCACGGTCATGACCGCTCCCATCGTCCGCTTCGCTCCCTCGCCGACCGGCCGCATCCACATCGGAAATGCCCGCACGGCGCTGCTCAATTTCCTCTTTGCGAGCGGGCAGGGGGGGCGCTTCGTTCTTCGCTTCGACGATACCGACCAGGAGCGGTCGCGGCAGGAATACGCCGATTCGATCGTGGTCGATCTCGACTGGCTCGGCGTCGTGCCCGACCTCGTCGTACGGCAGTCCGACCGCGTCGCGTTCTACGCGGCAGCCGTCGCGCGGTTGAAGGCATCCGGCCGTCTTTATCCCGCCTATGAAAGCGCCGACGAACTCGACCGCCGCCGCAAGCGCATGCAGGCGCGGGGACTGCCGCCCATCTACGATCGCGCCGCCCTTAAGCTGACCGAGGACGATCGCGCAAAGCTCGAAGCCGAGGGGCGCCGGCCGCACTGGCGCTTCCGGCTGGATTCCGAGACCGTAACCTGGACGGACCTCGTCCGCGGCGAAAGCCATATCGACTGCGCGTCGCTGTCGGATCCCGTGCTGGTACGTGAAGACGGTACCTATCTCTACACGCTGCCCTCGGTTGTGGATGACATCGAACTCGGCATCACCCATGTGGTCCGGGGCGAGGACCATGTCACGAACACCGCCGTGCAGGTTCAGCTCTTCAGGGCGCTCGGCGCCGAGCCGCCGCTGTTCGGACATCACAACCTCCTCGTGAACGCGTCGGGCGAAGGGTTGTCGAAGCGCTCCGGCGCCCTGTCGCTTACGGGCTTGCGCGAGGCCGGGGCGGAGCCGCTCGCGGTGGCGGCCCTCGCGGTGCTGACCGGGTCGGCCGAATCGGTGCATCCCGTGGCGGCTCTCGCGGATCTCGGTCCCGTCGATCTCGCGCGCCTCTCACGGGCGCCCGCACGGTTCGACGAGCACGATCTCTGGACACTTTCGGCGAAGACCTTGCACGGCCTGCCGTTCGAGACTGTCCGGCCGCGCTTCGCCGCGCGGGGGCTTCCTGACGATGCCGTCGGCGAAACATTCTGGCTCGCCGTACGCGGTAATCTCGAACGCTTTGACGACATCGATGGCTGGTGGGCCGTGGTCCATGGATCGATCGAACCGGTCGGTGAGGACCCGGAACTTCTCGCGGCGGCGACCCGGCTTCTGCCCGAAGAACCATGGTCATCCGCGACCTGGGCGGCTTGGACCACGCGCGTCAAGGCTGAGACGAGCCGTAAGGGCCGCGCGCTCTTCCACCCGCTCCGCCTGGCTTTGACCGGCCGTGACACCGGACCGGAGCTCGCCGTGCTGCTGCCGCTGATCGGCCGCGCTAGGGTACTGGCGAGATTATCCGGACACGCCGGCTCGTCCCGTCAGGAGCCTTGAAGGTCTGGACCGCGCCCTCGGTGGTCCGGATAATCGGTGTCTGGGTGCCGACGCCGGTTGCGATACCCGCCGAGGCCGTAGTGGCGGTCGGGGCCTGAGCGCCGAGCGTTCCGAGGGCAGCGTCGTCCGCGGCTGTCGTTGGCTGGTCGAGCACGATCTTCCGAGGTGGCTTGGCGCCCTTCTTGGTCGGCTGTGAGGTTGGCGCCGTCGGCCGCGACATGTCAGCCGACATCTTCTCCGTGACGGTCACGTCGTGGCCCTGCGACTTGTCGAGCAGCTCCTCGGCCTTGGCGAGGGCCTGCACCCAGGACTGGTTGGGCGGCTTGCAGGTACAGGCCGCGTCGTGGGTCTTCTGGAACTTGAAGGCGGCCGGCAGGGCCGTATACGCCGTGCCGTCGAGCGCGACCGCGTCCGCGATATTGTCCGTATCGCTCGTTGTGTAGAGCTTGGCCTCGGTGTTGGGGCATTGCGCGCTACAGAGCGTTTGCAGCCCGTCGAGGTCGCTATTGTGCACCGACGTGCTCAGTGGGAAGAAGCCTCCGTCGCATGTGCGCACACAAATGGCCTTGCTGCCGCCCTGCGGCCGCTCTTGTGCCGGCTGGTCGTCAGTCATTCGGCTGGTGCCGTCGTCCGGCATGAGGCCGGGATCGCTGTACACTTCCGTGCTGTCCGGGCCAGGCGCAGTCCGACAATAGGCGTCGTAGCGGGCCGCGAGGTCCTGGGCGCGGTCGGGGTTGCCGTTGCGGAGGGCGCGGGCTTGGGCATCCAGCGAATCGAGATTGTTCTCCATGCGCGAGACGCGATTGGCGATCGCGTCGCATTGCGGCGGAGCATCGCCGAACAGGTTCAAACCGCCGCAGCCGATCTGATCCGCATAAGCCTGCGTGCGGGCGAGCTCCGAGCGCTGCTGCTCGATGGCCCGTGCGAAACGGGCTTCCCGGTCAGGATCGGGACGCGTGACGGCGGCCATCTCCTGACGGAGGGCGTCACAATCGATGTTCTGGGCCTGAGCGGCACCGGGGCCGAGTACCAGGACGCCGAGACAGACGACGGTCGGAAGACGCCGAAGGGCGCGCAAGGCGATTACCATGGCGCGCATCTGACCGGGCTTCGTGTTGGAATCATGATCCCGGCTCATGCGGAGGGATGCTTAGCCCTGGCGCTGCGCCCGCGCGCGTCCCACATGTGCACGGCGATGACCGCAATTGAGGAGAATGTTGGTGATCAACCGGTGTCTGTTGGCGGCTGCGGCAGCGGCTGTCCTGCTCGGATCGACCCTCGTTCCCGCACAAGCGGACGATGCCGATCTGGTGTTTCGCCGATCCACGACGTTCCGGGCGCTGACTCCCAACGACAAACTGGCGACCTACGCGTTCGACGACCCCGCGGTCGAAGGTGTCGCGTGCTATTTCACGATCCCCGAAAAAGGCGGTCTGGCGGGAGCCATCGGCTTGGCCGAGCAGACCTCCGACGTGTCGCTTGCGTGCCGCCAGGTCGGGCCGATTCGATTCACCAAGAAGAGTGACCAGGGTGAGACTGCCTTCTCGGAGCGGCGGTCGATGTTTTTCAAGAAGATGCAGATTGTGCGGGGATGTGACGCCAAGCGCAACACCCTTGTCTACATGGCTTACTCGGACAAGCTCATCGACGGCTCGCCCAAGAATTCGACCTCGGCCGTGCCCATTCAGCCCTGGGGCACCACGGTCGACGTGCCAAAATGCGCCGATTGGGTGAAAAGCTGAGAGGTCTATTCGCCGCAATGGATCAGGATTGATCCGGGCGGCGGAACCGGGGTCGCCATGGCGCTCACCTTGATGCTGCCGGTCACGTCCTCGGCCAATCCGAATGCGGTCGCATGAGCATGGCCATGCGCCTCGCACCAGGCGTCGGCGATCACCTGACCACAGGCCATGCCGGGCTTCATGCAATCGGCGATCCCGTAGCCGTCGCTGACGGGAACCACGAAGTCGAGGCTGTCGCCAGCCCAGGAGGTTGAGGGAGCAGCGGCCAGCAGCACGGCGCCAGCGAACATCAGTGCGAAACGCATAGGAGATCCGAAACTGGCCAGAGCGGCCCGAACGGTCTCCACCCTGCGGGGCAGGGTTGACTAAACTCTTAACGATCGCGGACTGGTGTCGGGTCACTCCTCATGCCGGAAAGGGGTGTGTTCGCCATACATCTCGATGGCGCTCGCAACCTGCCGACGTTCCTGAGCCAGATAGTCGGCCACCGCCCGGGCCAGTCGCTGGTCCGCGATACGATGGGCCGAATAGGTCTCGACCGGACCATAGCCGCGCGCGAGCTTGTGTTCCCCCTGTGCGCCGGCCTCGACCCGCGCAAGCTTATGGGTGATCGCGAAGTCGATCGCCTGATAGTAGCAGACCTCAAAATGCAGGAAGGGATGCTCCTCGATCGCGCCCCAATTTCGTCCGTAGAGCGCGCGGTCACCGATGAAGTTGATGGCGCCGGCGATGTAGCGCCCGGCACGTTTCGCCATGACGAGCAGGATCCTGTCGGCCATGCTGTCGCCGATCAAGGAGAAGAACTTGCGCGTGAGATACGGGCGGCCCCATTTGCGCGACCCCGTGTCCATGTAGAAGGCCCAGAAGGCATCCCAGTGGGCCTCTGTGATGTCGCGCCCCGTGACCCATTCGACTGAAATGCCCGGTGCCAGAGCCTCCTTGCGCTCGCGCCGGATCATCTTGCGCTTACGGGAGGCCAGCGCGGTCAGGAAGTCCTCGAAGGTACCGTAGCCCTCGTTGCGGAAGTGGAACTGCTGGTCGGTGCGCTGCAGGAAACCCTCCGCCCCGAGCGCCTCCCAATCGTCACGATTCAGGAATGTGAGATGGACCGACGACGAGTCGGTCTTGTCGCGCAGGGCCTCGAGCCCGGCCAGAAGCCCGGCCCGCATTCGCGCCAGGTCAGCACCGGGACGCACCAGCAGGCGACGGCCAGTGACGGGCGTGAAGGGTACGGAGACTTGAACCTTCGGGTAATAGTCGCCGCCGGCACGCTGGTAGGCATCGGCCCAGCCGTAGTCGAAGACGTATTCGCCCTGCGAATGGCTCTTGAGATAGGCCGGTACCGCGGCCGCCACCTTGCCGTCCGGCCCATCGATCAGGAGATGCGCCGGCGACCAGCCGCTGCGGCCGCCCACCGATTTCGACGCTTCGAGGGCATGCAGGAAAGCGTGGCTCAAAAACGGATTATGGGTTTCCGCCTGGAAGCCGCAGTCGGACGAAATATCGTCTAGGCCGGGGTTCGCACAGGCGTTCCATTCGGCGGGCGGGACCTCGCTCAGGGACGAGGCCACCCGGATTCTGATCTCAGGCTCGGTCATGGCGCTCCGGCGCATCGCTGATGACCCGAGAGTGCCTCACCTCCGTGATGAAACAAAGGCTGTTTGGTGGGGCATCTCGTCCGGGATGAAACCCTCGAACACGATCTGGTCCGCCCAAAGCCGGGCCGCCTCGCGCTGCGCGATTGTCCGGACCGTCCAGGTCATGACCGGACGGCCAAGCGCGGCGCGAAACAGGGTCGGGGCGGCATGGGGCAGGTTCTCCACCCAATAGGACAGGAAGTCGGGGCGGGTCTCGGGAAAATGCACGAGAGCCGCAAGGTCGCGCTTCCCGGTAGCCGAGAGACCATGCCATTCGGGATCGTCATAGCTCGCCTCAGCCACGATGCCGAGGGGGATCCTGGCCGGTGCCCTGGCCCGTAGATGGGCGATGACGGCGGGGTCGAAGCTTTTGATGGCGGCGGGCCCGCCATAGGAGGCGATCACGTCGAGCACACGGTCAGCGAGGCGCACGTCCCCGTCGAAGGCGCTCTTCACCTCGCAGATCAGAGGCACGCGGCCGGCGATCAGCGCCAGGAAGTCGGGCAACGTCGGAATGCGGTCTTGCGTCCCGCCAACAGAAACCTCGGAGAGTTGCCGGGCGCTTCGTGCCGCGACCGGACCCGTTTCGCCGGTGAGCCGGTCCAGCGTGAAGTCGTGGAACACCATCGCCTCGCCGTCGGCCGCGCGTTGCACGTCGCATTCGATCGCGAAGCCGCCCTCGACCGCGGCCTTGGCTGCCGATGCCGTGTTTTCAAAGCGGGCTGCCGTGCGATCATGCAGGCCGCGGTGCGCGATCGGGCGCGCCACGAGCCATGCAAAGGCATCAGCCGCCATCAGGCGATCTCGAACAGCGCCTCGACTTCCACCGCCGCATCGAAGGGCAGCACGGCGACGCCGATCGTCGAGCGGGCATGACGGCCGGCTTCGCCCAGGACGCTCACCATCAGGTCGGACGCTCCGTTCATGATGGCCGGCACGGTCGTGAAGGTCGGGGCCGCATTGATGAAGCCGCCGAGCCGCACGCAACGGACGATCCGGTCGAGGTCGCCGAGTGCCACCTTGACCTGCGCCAGCACGTTGATGGCACAGAGGCGCGCCGCTTCCAGGCCGACTTCGTTCGAGACCGAGTGCCCGAGCTTGCCCTTGTGCTGATCGGCAAGCTTGCCGTCCGGACCGAGTGGCAGTTGGCCGGAGACGATTAACTGGTTGCCGCTGATGACGCAGGCCACATAATTGGCGACCGGGGCGCCAGGAACCGGCAACGTGATGCCGAGATCCTTCAATTTCTGCTCGACCTTACCCATGTCCAAATCCTGTGATCCTAAGGGTCCCGAGGAACAACTGCCCTATGACACGGTTTCTGGCGGGACGCCTAGTCGTTCTTTGAGGGTGCGCAATCCGCGCTCTTGCAAACGGATTTTGAGGAGATGTCGGTGCCGAACTTCCGTTTGAGTCCCCTATCGAGAGCGGGCTTGCTGGCTCTCGTGGTCGGGTTCGCCCCGGCCAACGGCGCGAGAGCATCGGGCATCGCGCTTCTGCCGCACCATGCGGTCTATAAGCTTGCCCTGGTGAGTTCGAGCGGCAACAAGGCGCCCGCCGATGCCAGCGGGATGATTTCCTACGATTTTTCTGGCTCCGCCTGCGACGGTTACAAGACGGTGTTCCGGCAGGTGACGTCCATCGAACCCGCTGAAGGCGAGACGCGGGTGTCCAACACCGAGACCACGACACTCGAAAGCCGCAACGCGACCCGCTTCGGGTTCGATATTCGCACGTCGAACAACGACAGCGAGGATGACGTCAAGGGGGACGCATCGAAGACAAGCGGTGGATCGATTGCCATCGATCTGCAAAAGCCCGAAGCGGCGCAGGTCGACTTGAAGACCGAGGCCTTGTTTCCGACCGAGCATCTCAGCCGGATCATCGCCAGCGCCCAAGCGGGCAGCAAGATCCTCTCGGCTCAAGTCTATGACGGATCGGACACGGGCCGAAAGCTCTACAACACGTTGAGCGTCATCGGCGCCCCCTTGACGACACCGGCAACCGACCCTGCCGCGCAGGACGAAGCTCTCAAGGGGGAGCGGCGCTGGCCGGTGACCATCAGCTATTTCGAACAAGGGCAAGACGACGCACAGCCCGCCTATGTTTTATCGTTCGAATTGTACGAGAATGGCGTGTCGCGGGCCATCAAGGTCGATTATGGCAATTTTGCTTTGGCCGGTCAGCTGGTTGAGTTCAAGGCAGGAGCGGCGACGTCCTGCCCCAAGTGACGCACCCCATGCGCGAATGCGCCCAAATCTGCGTCAGGAGCCCGAGGCCTTCAATCTTACTGTTTCGTCAACCAACACAGGCTAAGATCACGCCATGTGATGTTTGGCTTCGACCGACCTCGTTTCTCTTGAAATCGGGGGTCGAGACATTCGGATCAATGTGGCCGGGGCAACGCAGTCCCAGGATCGAATGAGGTCGAGCCGAATGGCCAAGACTGTATTGATCGTTGAGGATAACGACCTCAACATGAAGCTTTTCAGCGACCTGCTGGAAGCCAATGGTTACGGCACGATCCAGACGCGGAACGGTGTCGAGGCGGTTGGCCTCGCGCGTGAACATATGCCCGATCTCATTCTTATGGACATTCAGCTTCCGGAGGTCTCCGGGCTGCAAGTCACGCAATGGCTCAAGGACGACGAGGCCTTGAAGCACATTCCGGTGATTGCCATAACGGCCTTTGCCATGAAGGGCGATGAGGAAAAAATCAGGCAGGGCGGCTGCGAGGCCTATCTGTCCAAGCCGATTTCAGTCGTCAAATTTCTCGAAACCATTCGCAATTTTATTGGCTGACCGGAAGCACATCTCTCATGACCGCCCGTCTTCTTCTGGTCGACGACACGCCAGCGAATCTGAAGTACCTTGAGGCGCGGCTCCTGGCCGAGTACTACGATGTGGCAACGGCGACCAATGGCATGCAGGCGATCGCCCGCTGTCGGCAGGAAGCGTTCGATCTCGTGCTGCTCGACGTGATGATGCCTGGCATGGATGGGTTCGAAACCTGCCGGCGTCTGAAAGCAGACCCGGCGACCGCGCATGTGCCGGTGATCATCGTGACGGCCCTCGATCAGCCGGCGGATCGGATCAAAGGCCTCGAAGCCGGTGCCGATGACTTTCTGACCAAGCCGATCGACGAGACGGCGCTGCTTGCGCGCGTCCGCTCCCTGGCTCGGTTCAAGGCGATCACCGACGAACTGCGGGTCAGCGCGCTGTCGAATACGGCCGTGAGCTTTTTCGACCCGCTCACACAAGCCGTACGGGACCAGGGCGTCGGCGGGCGGATTTTGATCATCGACGACCGGCCCGGCTCCCTGGAAAGGATCGGAAACATCCTGTCGCCGCAGCATACGATATCGGCCCTAAGCAGCGCCGGCGATGCATTGGCCCGTGTCACCCGCGACAATCCCGACCTGATCTTCGTGAGCCTCGGGTTGCAGGAGCATGATCCGCTTCGACTCTGCAGCCAGTTGCGCTCGCAGGAAGGAACCCGGCACATCCCCATTCTGCTGCTCGCGGACACGGAAGACCGGGCCCGCGTGCTGCGCGCTCTCGAAATGGGCGTTAACGACTATGTGGTTCGGCCGGTCGATGCGAACGAATTGATGGCGCGGGTGCGGACGCAGGTCCGCCGCCGCCGTTACTTGGATCTGTTGCGCAACGCCGTGCAGGCGTCGATGGAACTCGCGATCTTTGACCAACTGACGGGGCTGCATAATCGACGCTATTTCGACAGCCACATGCCGCGGCTTGTCGAGGCCTCGGCCAGTCAGAAGAAGCCGCTATGTCTGATGATTCTCGACATCGACCATTTCAAGGCCGTCAATGACACGCACGGCCATGATGTTGGTGACGAGGTGCTGCAGATTTTCGCCGCGCGGCTGAAAGCGGCGGTTCGCGACGTTGACCTTCTGTGCCGATTGGGCGGCGAGGAATTCATCGTGGCCATGCCGGACCTGCCGCTCAAGATCGGTTCGTTGATCGCCGAGCGGTTGCGGCTCGCGATCTCCTCAATGCCGTTCATGCTGGGAAAGAGCGGGCTCGACCTCGACATCACGGTGTCGGTCGGTTTAGCGGAGCGCAATCAGGAGACCAGCGTGTCCAGCATCCTGAAGCGCGCCGACACCGCCCTTTACCGGTCCAAGACACTTGGCCGAAACCAAGTGTCCACCGAGGCCGCATGATGCGGCGCATGGAAATTATTGGAGTTCATTAAAGTTAACATTTGGTATAATACAGCGACTGGTTCCGTCGATTGCAAATTCGATCGGACAGGATAGATTGCCCTCGGTTCGGAGCGCATCAGGGAACGGCATCGACGATCGGGCCGCCCGTGATCCGGATCAAGAATACCCTACGGAGTGCTCAGGTCCGCCGCATCTCCTGGGTCCGTGGGGTCGGCCGGTTTGGAAGAGGCGGGAGTGGCCTCCTCATACGCCTCTTCCAACCGGCCACCAAAAAAGCCGCCCTCCTCGGGCGGCTTTTTTGGTGGTCTTTTGTCTGGACCGGGCGAGGCCCGGCCCGAAGATCACTTGATCTTCGTTTCCTTGAACTCGACATGCTTCCGGGCGACAGGGTCATACTTCTTGAACGCCAGCTTGTCGGTCTTGGTCCGCGCATTCTTTTCCGTAACGTAGAAAAAGCCCGTATCCGCGGTGGAAAGAAGCTTGATCTTGATCGTGGCGGCCTTGGCCATAGTGATTGATCCTGTAATTCAGTCAGCCAGCCAACGTGCCGACCGGGAACGCGATCCAACAAAAAGAATTGTCTGCCCGGCTATCCCGCGCATCCGCTGGCGGCGCTTTTACCCCGCCAGGGGTGAATGTCAAGATCTGGCGCATGATGCGGGCCCATGCCGCTTCACCGAGCGCGAGCCTCGCGGCTTGTTTTGACTGGAAGGGGATGTCGGCGGGGAATCGCCTCCCTATTTACCCATGGTCGGCGCTAGATCGTTCTGGGCCGGATGAGATAGGAGAGATCCGGCGCATGTCTTGCTTAAAGCGGGGTTCCGGATCAGAACGTGGAAACAGGGACCGGGCGGACCTGTGTGGTTCGGATCGCGCAACTCGGCCGGGGCCGAATGCAGGTGCGGCTTCGAATGGGAGAACCGAGTGATGAAGATTCTTCTCGTCGAAGATCATGAAGAAATCTGGGATTTCCTGTCCCGGCGTCTGAAGCGGCGCGGCTACGAGGTCGTGTTGGCGACCGATGGTCAGCAAGGCGTCGACAAGGCGCAGTCCGACGCGCCGGATATCGTTCTTCTCGACATGAATTTGCCCGTCTTGGACGGCTGGACGGCGGCGGGTGTGATCAAGGCCAATCCGACCACCACCAAGATCCCGATCATCGCACTGACGGCTCATGCGATGTCCGGAGATCGTGAAAAGGCGATCGCGGCTGGCTGCAACGACTATCATCCAAAACCCGTCGACTTCTCACGTCTCCTGGCTCAGATCGAAGCGCTAGCCGGCGATGCTGTCGAGGCAAGCGCCTGAGTCTTTTGGAGAGGGGCCCCTAAAGCATCTCGAGCGGAACCTTGCGGGACGGTGGAGGAAAGGTCCGATCCAGGTCCGAGAGATCTTCCGGCGACAAAGTGATGTCGGCCGCATTGCGATTTGCCTCAACGTGTTCGAGCGTGCCTGCTTTGGCGACGGCGAGGACGCCGGGTTGCGCGAGAACCCAGGCCAGCGCGATTTGTAACGGCGAGACGCCGTGGCGTTCGGCAACCCTCGACAGACCTGCGTGTCCAGACAAGCGTCCCTGTTCCAGCGGTTGTAGGCCATGACCGGCATGGCGTTGGTCCGCATCCAAGGCAGAAGGTCGAATTCCGGACCCCGGCGGCTCAGGTTGTAGAGCACCTGGTTTGTCCGGCAGTCTGTTCCGATCTGGTCCAATTCGACCATTTCGTCGAGATCGAAATTGCTGACACCCCAGGCGCGGATTTTTCCAGCGTCTTTCAGCCGCTCCAGTCCCTCGACTGTCGCCCGCAGTGGAACGTGGCCGCGCCAATGCAGCAGATAGAGGTCGAGCCGATCCGTTTTGAGCCGCCTGAGGCTTCCTTCGCAGGCCCGATCAAGGCTCACCCCCTCCGCATGATGCGGATACACCTTGCTGATCAGGGTAACCTGATCCCGCAGGCCCTTCAGGGCATGGCCTAAAAAGCTCTCGGTTGCGCCGTCTCCATACATTTCCGCCGTATCGATGACTGTGAGGCCGCGCTCGACACCACCCCGGATGGCCGCTGTTTCCTCCTGGTTGCGCGCTGGCTGCTCTCCCATCTTCCACGTGCCCTGCCCAAGAGCCGGAACGGCCAGTCCGTCGCCAAAACCGATCGAATGCAGGCTCATAGATCCTCTCCGGTCTGTGCTCCTCACAAAATGTGTGACGTGGACGATCGTTCCCGCCGGATTCTCCCCACTGCGTCCCGCCGAGGTCCCGAGACAAGCTTGACGGACGTTAGGGCATAAGCAACTCTTTACTACGATCGCATAGTAAGCGTGGGTAAAATGCTGATCACCCCTAGGGTATACGGAGTGTTCCGAAGCTTATTCCGGCCCCGTGGGGCACCGGATACGCACCAGCGGCGGATCGTCATCCAGGGCATGAACTATGCGCCGGAGCTCATCGGCGTCGGGAAATACACCACTCAACTCGCGCAGTTTCTCGTGTCGCGCGGCCATCGGGTGGAAGTGATCGCGGCACTGCCGCACTACCCGGGGTGGCGGGTTCTGTCGCCGAAGCCATGGCGTTGGGAGACGGGGCAGGAGGATGGGGTCAGCATTACACGCTGCCCCATTTTGGCAAGGCGGGGCGCCAAGATCTGGCGCCTCGTGGCTCCGCTCTCCTTCGCGCTCACCGCGGCACCCATCGTGATCTGGCGTATCCTTCGGGTTCGGCCGGACACGGTCCTGTGTGTCGAACCCACGCTGTTCGCCGCGCCCGCCGCCTTGCTGGCGGCAAGGCTAGTCGCCGCACGCACGGTGCTTCATGTGCAGGACCTGGAAATCGACGCCGCTTTTGCGACCGGCTACCTCTCGAAACCGTTGCTGCGCGGCGTTGCTCACATGTGTGAGCGCGCCATACTTCGTCACTTCGATCAGATCGTGACGATCTCTGACGCTATGGCGTCTCGGCTAAGCCATAAAGGCGGCGCGCCGCAGCCCGTGATGGTGCTGAGGAACTGGATCAGCGGGATGGATGGACCATGCGATCCCATGCGGTCGGAGCTCCACGCGATGGCGGGTGTGCCACCGGAGGGACGCATCGTCCTCTATTCAGGAAATTTGGGAGCCAAGCAGGGTCTCTCGGTTCTCATCGAGGCCGCCCGCCACTTGCGTGCAAAGCCCGGCATTCACATCGTCGTGGCGGGTGACGGTCCGATGGCCTCCGTGCTGCGGGCGGCGGCTGTAAGCCTGCCGAATCTCACGCTGATTGGCCTTCAGCCTGCCGAACGTCTGGCCGGGCTTCTGGCTGCGGCGGATCTTCATGTGGTGCCACAGGAGCGTGCGGCCAGCGATCTGGTGTTTCCCTCCAAACTCGGCCCGATTCTGGCGAGCGGCAGGCCGCTGGTCGTCACGGCTGAGCCGGGAAGCGAACTCGCCACTTGGCTCGAAGGCGTGGCCAAAGTCCTCTCCCCAGGTGACGGTCGTGCGCTCGCAGACGCGATCGCGGGCGAGCTTTCGCGGGAGCAGCCGAGAGGCGAAGCGATGGCGTCTGCCTTGGCGGCGCGGCTCGAAGCCGGCACGCTTCTTCCGCTCTTCGAGCAGTGTCTCGTCCCGCGCGGTCGGTTGCCCCTTCAGGTCGACGCCTGGGCCGACAGAGCGGAAGCGGAGGATGTCGCCTCGATCGCCTGAGACGCTGGGTAGATCCATCCAAGGGATGATGAAGTAAACACTTCCTCAAACGGACCGCCGATTTTTGGTCCTGCGGCATGAGGCTTCGTTCAGGGTCGCCGGTTAATGTCAGGGCAGGCAGGGGCGTCGTCCCGGCCGTCTGGCACGACAATGCTGCGTCGATGGGAGGCGCTTGTCACATGGCCCTCGCACGAGGACTGATCAGTTACGCGCCTGCCGTCATCATCCCGCGGCTCGTGACGTTGCTGCAGGTGACGCTGTTGACGCGCCTGATCGCGCCTGCGGAATTTGGCACCTTCGTGCTCCTCGTCACTCTTGGTGACGCGTTGGATGCGCTGTGCTGCAACTGGATCCGGGTGGTCCTTGCCCGCTTCGGTGCGGGCCAGAGCCGTGACACGTTGGCCGAAGAGGCCGGGCGCAGCGTCCTCCAATTCCTCGCCGTGACGCTTGGGATCGCGCTGCCTGCCGCCGCCGTGACGGCGTGTTGGCAGCATGTCGACGCCTTGCCGTTCTTTCTCTGCCTCGCTGCCTATCTGATCACCAATGGCACGACGCGACTCACTTTGACGGTGCTGTCCGTGCGCGGCCAGAAACTGCCCTTCTTTGTGGTCGAAGCCGTGCGGACGATCGGTGGTTTTGCCGGTGTCATGGGCCTCGCCTGGAGCGGGACCACGACCCACTATGCGCCCCTGATGGCCGCAATGAATGTCGCGGCTGCGCTCGCAGCGGTCATCGGCCTCAGCCAAGCCTTCCGGGGCCTCGGATTTCGTCGTCCACTCCATTGGGCGCCGGATCGGGTCAACTACATTCTTCCTCTCCTGGCCGGCACCGCGGTCAGTGTGATGCTGGGGTCATCCGACCGATTTGTGATCGAAACCTTCGCGGGACCAGCCGCGCTGGCCACCTATGCGGCGTCCGTCATGCTGGCGCGTCAGCCACTCGAGTTCCTGTTTTCGGTCGTCAACGTCCGCACCTTTCCCGAATTGATGGCCACTTTCGAAACCGAAGGCCCGAAAGCCGCCGGCGAGCGCATGGGCGATCTCCTGTCCATCATGGCCCTGTTGACGTGCCCCGCCGCCATCGGACTGGCGCTTGTCGCGGAGCCGCTTGCGGCGACGTTTCTCACCCCGGCCTATGTGGGGCCGGCCCGCTTCATCATTCCGTTGGGAGCCATGGCGGGCTTGATGATCGGCTTCAAGACGTTCGTCTTCGATCAGGTGCTGCATATGCGCAAGGCGATCTGGGGCAATACCCTGATGGTTCTGCCCGTGATGCTCATCGGGGTCGTTCTTTCCGGTTTCCTCGCCTCCCGCATCGGCGGTGTCGGCTGCGTCATCGGCCTCCTGGTTCAATCCGGCCTCGCGCTTGCGGTCAGTATGGTGCAGGCGGTCCGTCTCCTTCCGATCGTCCCGCACCGCGCCGACCTCGCCCGCATCGGGCTGATGTGCGCCGCCATGACGGTCGCGGTCAGCGCCGCTCTCGCGCTCCTGGCCGACTACCCGGCCGCCCTTCGACTGGGATGCGCGGTTCTGATCGGCGGTGGATCCTACGCAGCGGCGGCCCTAGCCCTGAAGCCCGGCCCCGTGCGGGACCTGTTACCGGTGCGCGTCAAAGCCGCCTGAGTGGACTTGCGCGGTCGACTCGAATGATGTTTCCAACGCTGGGGGAGCCGCTCAGCGTCGAACCTCCGCGCCTGAAATGCAAATCGGCCTGCCGCAGCAGGGTGGCCGGCTGACCCGAAGGAGATGAGGGCAGGGGCCATCGGGACCCGGCCCGGCGCCATGTTCGTGCTTCTGTCCTTCTTCAGCAATACGGCCTTTAACTTCGTCATCGGGCTGCTGCTGGCGCGGTTCCTCGGACCGGACCAATACGGCCGTTTCGCGCTCGCCGTGGCGATCGCGGTCGGCGTGCAGACCGCGGCTTTCGACTGGGCCCGCGTCGCGGCAGTCCGGTTCTATTCGCAGCGCGTCGCCGACGAGGAGCCGAAGCTTCGCTCGACCATCGACGCGGCTCTCGCGGCCGTCGTGAGCGTGGTCGTCGCGGGCGCGCTCCTTGTCGTGGTCTCCGGCGTGGCTTTGCCGCTGTCTCGCCTGCTCATCGGTCTCGCGGTCGCGACCGCGGTCGTCAATGGCGCCTTCGACTACTGGACCGCGCTGATCCGGGCTCGCTTTCTTGACCGCGCCTACGCGCAACTCATCCTCAGCAAGAACCTCCTTTCGGCCGTGATCACGCTCGGTGGTGCTCTGTATTTCGGCTCGGCCGCCATGGCGATGCTCGGCCTCTGCCTCAGCATGGTCGGAGGGTCTTTCACGATCCGGCGTGCCTTGTGGCACCGCTCCGGCTCCGTCCGGCTTGTCGATGTCAAGCTCGTGCGGACGCTCCTGCGCTATGCCGTGCCGGTCGTGATGGCGAATATCCTCTACCAGACCATTCCACTTGCGGATCGTCTGCTGATCGCCCATGCGCAAGGTTTCGCGGCGTCGGGTCAGTTCTCGCTGGCCTACGACATCGGTGCCCGGGTGATTTCGGCCGTCGGCTCCGCGCTCGACGTCCTGCTGTTCCAGATCGCCGTTCGGGCGGACGAGATGCATGGCGCACCGCACGCGAGGCAGCAGATCGGGAGAAATATCGGCATCGTCTTTGCGGTTCTCCTGCCGGCTTGTGTCGGGCTCTGGCTGGTGATGCCGAGCTTCGAACAGGTGGTGGTGCCGCCGGAGTTCCGGGGACCCTTCGCGCTGTATCTCCGCCTGCTGCTGCCGGGCCTGTTCTGCTACGGCATGATCTTTTTCGCCGTACAGCCGCTGTTCCAGATCGGCAAACGGACCGCGCCTTTGATTGCCGTCGCGGCCGTGGCCAGCCTCGCGAACCTGATGTTGCCGGCTCTTCTGCCAGGCGCTGCCGATGCGGCGTTCTATGCGAAGATCCAGGCAGGCGTTCTCGGGCTCGCGCTGGTGCTGCTCGGCACCTGGGCGATGGCGGTCGGCCCCGTCTGGCCCCGCAGGCGTGATCTCGTCGCCTGCCTCACCGCCACAGCCACGATGATCGTCGCCTGCCGGGCACTTCCCGATGGTGATCCCGGCGCCGCCACCCTGACGTTCCAGGTCCTCGCAGGTGTGGCCGCCTATCTGGCCGTGGCCTATGGGACCGACCTTTGCGGATTGCGAACGCAATTGCGTCCGCGAAATCTTGCCAGACATGCCTAAACAAAGCCTGCGGACAACGAACCCTTAAGCATGTCTCGAAGGAATTTCGTGAAATCAAAGGTGTAATCATTCAATAACCAGAATAAAAACTTGCGCCACACACTCGCATTTGACGCGTTATACTGCGTTTTGAAGACGTGTATCTTCCGGCCTCGTGCCGGCATTGGCGGGTGAAGATCATGCGGCGTAGTGTTTCATGGGCGGCGCTGGCGTTCGTCGCTACGGTCCGAATGGTCGCGGCGGCTCAGGCCGGTCCCTACGATCCGCAGCCGCAGGTCGTCCCGGGATACGGTCCGCAGGATTTCTCAGTGGCATCGCGGCCGCAACCGCGGCGTCCACTGCCACGCTATGCCTCCGCGGCGCCCCGAGGAGCCTATGGGGGCGGGCTGATCGAGTTCATGATGAACGGCGCGACTTCGGGTGACGCATCGGCGCAGCATGTGTCAGTTGCGCCGAGGCCGCAGGCCGCCGTCTACGCGCCATCGGGGCCACCGGCGGGTGCCTATACGGCGTCCTACGATCCACGCCCGGCCCGGGCCATCGACCCCGTCTATCAGCGCCAGGAAGTCGCCTTCGAGGGCGGACAACCCCCGGGAACGATCGTCGTCGATACGACGAACAAGTTCCTGTACCTGGTCGAGTCCCCCGGTCAGGCCCTCCGTTACGGCATCGGCGTCGGTCGGCCCGGCTTTCTCTGGCACGGCGTCAAGACGATCAGCCGCAAGGCTGAGTGGCCGGACTGGACGCCGCCGCCGGAGATGGTGCTGCGCCGCCCGGACTTGCCCCCTCATATGGACGGCGGCATTGCCAATCCGCTTGGTGCCCGCGCCATGTATCTCGGCTCATCCCTCTACCGGATCCATGGCACCAACGAACCGGAAACCATCGGCACCAACGTGTCGTCGGGCTGCATTCGTCTCACCAACGACGATGTCAGTGACCTCTACAATCGTGTCCGTGTCGGCACGCGCGTCGTCGTGATGTAGCCCGCGACGGGCGGCCGCGCGCTTTCCTTCGTGGAAAGGTTCAGGCAGAAGGCGGCATGCTGTTCTTGCGTTCCGCCCTTTTCAACCTGTTGTTCTACGGTCTGCTGGTCGTGATGCTGGTGGTTGGCATTCCGCTGCTGCTGGCGCCAGAGCGGACCGTCAAGGCCTACGCGCGCCTTTGGGGTCGTTTGTCGATCGGGCTGTTGGCCGCGATCTGCGGCGTCCGCCTAGTCTATCGTGGGCTTGATCGCGTCCCGTCTGGTGGGCTGATCATAGCGGCCAAGCACCAGTCGTTCCTGGATATCCTGACTTTGCTGCCGCTTGCGCCCAGCTTCACCTATGTGATGAAGCAGGAATTGGCCTGGATCCCGCTCTTCGGGCCTCTGATGCTCCGCGGCGGCATGATCGCGATCGATCGATCCAAAGGCCGTCAGGTGATGGGGATGTTGAACGAGCGTGTCCGCGAGGTGCTGGCCAAGGGCCAGCAATTGATCATTTTCCCGGAGGGAACGCGCCGTCCTCCGGGGGCAGAGCCGATCTACAAATCCGGCGTTGCCCATCTCTATGCCGCGACGGGCGCGACGTGCCTGCCGGTCGCGCTGAACTCGGGTGTCTTCTGGCCCCGCCGCAGTTTCATTCGCTATCCCGGAACCCTCGTGGTCGAAATCCTGGAGCCGATCGGACCGGGGCTCGACAAGAGCGCTTTTCAGGCGAAACTCCAGGACGAGCTCGAAACCGCCTCGAACCGATTGTTGGAGACGCTGCGGCGCGACAAAGTGGGGTCACTTTGATGCTCGACCGGCGGAAACTGACGGACATGCGCCACCGCGCGGCGGCGATCGTCCGAATTTCGCCGACTTCGACTGGCTCTTGTTAGGTCGCCGTTAAGCAAACAAGCGGCAATGGTGAGGGGTGAAGCACGCATTCTGATCGGGCCACGCCGAACCGCCGCTGTCCTGCGGTGGAGTTCGTCGGTGTCGCACGTGAACGGAGACATTCCGGCCCATCCTCAACCGGCAAGCCGGGTCTCGGAGCCGCACAATCAATGAAGCGTATGATCAAACAGTTTCGCCTTTGCCGACCGGGCTCGACCTTGACCTGCGCCCTCGTGGTGCTGGCGCCCTTGATCGCTACCGGCGCCACGTCCTCAGCCTTCGCGCAAGGGCAGGGCGCCGCTGCTCTCAAAAAGGCGGCTGCGAACAGCGGGCATACCGTGATCAAGACCGCCTCAAGGCGCAAGGCGGCCGCGACGGCACCCGTCTCAGCGAAGCCGACGCTCGTCGGTACATTCGGCGACTGGGGGGTCTATGTGTCCCAAGGTCCGAAGTCGAAGGTGTGCTACGCCCTCGGGCAGCCCAGCGCGCGCGCGCCGGCCTCGATGAAGAAGGATGCGGCCTACATCTTCATTTCGAATCGGCCTGGCGAGGGCGTGCATAACGAAGTGTCGATCATGACGGGCGTGCCGCTGAAGGAGGGCGCGGCTGGCGCCAAGGCCGAGATCGGCAGCACTGGTTACGATCTTGTGGCGAAAGGCCAGAATGCCTTCGTCAAGAATGCGGCCGAAGAAGGCCAGTTCGTCGGTACCCTGAAGCGGCGTGGCGCACGCCTCGTCGTCAAGCTCTTGTCGGCGAGGTCCGGCACCGTCACCGACACCTACTCGCTGTCCGGGGTGCAACAGGCGCTCGACCGCGTCGCCAAGGAATGCCCATAGCGAGACAGGGCGGGGCCGTTTTTCGTGAAGCGTCAGTCGATGACGTAGAATTTGTCGGGCAGCACCTTGTCGCCTTGCGCATCTACCGGCAGGGCGATCTTGAGGGTCGCGACGCAATGCCGGAGTGCGGCCACAAATCCGTCCGCATGACGCCCGTCGGCGGAATGGTCGGTCAGAAGCTTGACGGCTTCCCGCCAATGTTCGGCAGGTACGATCGATTCGGCTCCATAGTCTGCGAGAACGCGAGCATAGTGCTCGTCGAGCGCGACATAGAGGAGGATGCCACGACGGTGCGGGGTCTGGGCAAGCCCGCGAACCAGAAACTGCTCGGCCGCTGCCCTGTGGGCCGCGGCGCGCTGCACCCGTCTCGGCACCACCCGCCCGCGAATAGGCGGCCATGAGAGCAGCACCAAGGCGGCCAGGAAGCTGGCGAGTTGCGCCAGCAGGATGTCCTGAACGGACCAGGGCGTCAGAACCACCAGGATCCACGGAACCACCAAGGCAACGATCGCGGCCCAAGCCAGCGGGTAGAAACTGTAGCTTGAGGCGCGGCGGGCTAGGACGCAGACGAACTCGCCGCTGACGGAACGTTCGGCATCGCGAATGGCGTCGCAGACGCGGGCGTGGTCGTCGCGTCCGATCATCTCACCAGCTCCCCGAAGCGCCGCCGCCGCCGGAGGATCCGCCTCCGCCGGAAAAGCCACCGCCGCCCGAGAAGCCTCCGCCTCCACCGAAACCTCCGCCGCCGCCCCAACCCCCGCCCGTCGGCGGCAGGATCCAGGGCCCGCCGCCCGACTGCCCTGAGCCACCGCGGCCTCGCGCCGAGCGCCAGAGCACGAAGACGATTACGGCGAAGATCAGAAAGGGCAGCAGGGTCTCGACGAGGCTGCCCGAATCCTGGTCTTCCCGCAGGCGTGGCCGCTTCTGCCATTCGGACGAATCGGTCGTGAGCACCGTGATGATGTCATCGGTGCCCCGCTCGATGCCACCCTGGAAATCACCGGTCTTGAACCGAGGCACCATGGCATTGGTGATGATGACTTTCGAGAGCGCGTCGGTGAGTGTGCCTTCCTCACCGTATCCCACCTCGATACGCACGCGCCGCTCTTTCGGCGCGACGAGCAGCAACACTCCATTGTTCTGCTTGGCCTCGCCGAGCTTCCAGAACCGGAAGAGCCCGTTGGCGTAGGGTTCGATCTCTTGCCCCTCAAGGGACGGCACCGTGGCCACCACCAACTGGATTCCCGACTTGTCTTCGAGATCCTTGAGTTTCCCGTCCAACCGCTGCACGGCGTCAGGTTGCAGCACGCCCGCCTTGTCGACCACGCGGCCCGTGAGCGCCGGATAGGCGGCGTCGGCGTGGAGAAGGCTCGATGTGAGCACCAGCGCCCAGGCTGCCACGATCATGGTCAGCCAGAGTGTGACGCCACGTGGCATCGAGCGGGCGGCAGGGGCGAGGCGCATCGGGCGCCGACGCTAGAACTTCACCTCGGGCGGCTTCTCGGCGCCCTCCGTGGCCGCGAAAGTCGCCATCGGCTTGTCGTGGAACACCAGCGTCTGCCAAATCACGTCCGGGAAGGTGCGCAGCGTCAGGTTGAAGTCCTGAACCCGCTGAATGTAGTCGCGGCGCGCCACTGCGATGCGGTTTTCGGTGCCTTCGAGTTGCGACTGCAGGGCCAAGAAATTCTGGTTGGATTTCAGGTCGGGATAATTCTCACTGACGGCCAGCAGGCGACCGAGCGCACCAGACAATTGATTCTGGGCGTCGGTGAATTGCTTCAGCTTTTCGGGATCGTCGAGATTGGATGCGTCGATCTTCACCGATGTCGCCTTGGCGCGCGCCTCTGTGACGCCGATGAGCACATCCTTCTCCTGCTTGGCGTAGCCCTGCACGGTGTTGACGAGATTGGGGATCAGATCCGCCCGGCGCTGGTACTGGTTCTGCACCTCGGCCCAGGCTGCCTTTGCGGCCTCCTCCTTGGTTGGAATATTATTGTAGCCACACCCTGCCAAGAGCAGGCCAACGGCCAGAAGCGCGCCTGCCGCCCGGGAGCGCTGCCAGAAAATTCCCATGCCTTAGATCCCCAATGTGCTTGTCGATGGCTACGTCTGGGCTTGGTCGGGCTCGCATGCCTGACCAAGCCGGAGGCCGACGATCAGCGGTCGTCCAGTGTGAATCCGATCTTCACAGTGACCTGGAAGTGCTGGATCTTACCATTCTCGACATGGCCGCGCGTCTCGACGACCTGAAACCAATGGATGTTCCGCAAGGTCTTGGCCGCGTCCTCGATGGCGTTCTTGATGGCCTGGTCGATTCCGTCCGGTGACGAGCCGACAACTTCGACAAGCCGATAGGAATGCTCTGACATGGAACCCTCGTGTTGCGGGAGCCGCGGCGGCGAACTGTGATCGCCGATCGGATGCTCCGGTTGACCTGGTGAACGTGTTTTAGGGCCGCTGGGCCGGATGGGAATAGTCGCGCCGATCGGTGGAACGCCGCTTCGCATCCGGGGTGGCGATTTCCAGGCTCAGGAGATAGAAAGGGACCCTTCACCGGATGTGCGCGAACCCGCGCCTGCCCCGTCGCCGCTCCGGCGATCCGACCTGAGATTTAGCCTGTGCCATTTCCCCTGATCAGTGCGCCGCTGGCCGACGCCCTTGCTGAACGCGGCTATGCCGAACCCACCGCCGTACAGAATGCCGTGCTCGAACCTCAGGCCGCTGGCCGGGATCTCCTCGTCTCGGCGCAGACCGGGTCAGGCAAGACGATCGCGTTCGGGATTGCCATCCACCCGGATCTGCTCGGCGAAGCGGGGCAGTTTGAGAAGGCCGGAACGCCGCTCGCCTTGATCGTTGCACCGACGCGTGAATTGGCCCTCCAGGTCCAGCGCGAATTGCAATGGCTCTATGCCAAGACCGGCGCGGTGGTGACGGCCTGCGTGGGCGGCATGGACCCGCGCCGTGAGGCTCGTGCGCTCGATGCGGGCGCCCACATCGTGGTCGGGACACCGGGGCGCCTGCGCGATCACCTCGAACGGGGGCGGCTCGATCTCGCGACCTTGCGGGCCATCGTGCTCGACGAGGCCGACGAGATGCTCGACCTCGGCTTCCGCGAAGATCTCGAATTCATTTTGGATGCGACACCCGACACCCGCCGGACGCTGATGTTCTCGGCCACGCTGCCGAAGGGGATCGCGCATCTCGCCTCGCGGTACCAGAAGAACGCGCAGCGCATCGCCGTGGCGGGTGCGGTCGGCGGGCATGCCGATATCGAATACCGCGCCGTCCGGGTGATGCAGCATGAGGTCGAACATGCGGTCGTCAACCTCTTGCGCTACGTCGATGCGCCGAGCGCCATCGTGTTCTGCAACACGCGAGAATCCGTCCGTCACCTCCATGCCGGCCTGCTCGAACGCGGTTTTTCCGCCGTGTCACTGTCGGGCGAACTCAGCCAGAGTGAGCGTAACCATGCGCTGCAAGCCTTGCGGGACAAGCGGGCGCGGGTCTGTATCGCCACCGATGTGGCGGCGCGCGGCATCGACCTGCCGAGTCTCGGGCTCGTGATCCATGCCGAGCTCCCGCATGATGCCGAGGCTTTGCAGCATCGCAGCGGTCGCACCGGTCGGGCGGGGCGCAAGGGCATCAGCGTGCTGCTCGTGCCGCGCGCCAAATTGCGGCGGGCCGAAGGCATGCTGGTTGCGGCCGGCGTGCAGCCGACCTGGTCCGGTCCGCCCACCGTCGAGGAGATCCGCGCGCTCGATCAGCAGCGCCTCCTGCAGGACCCGCTGCTCACCGAACCGGCCAATGAGGAGGATGCGGGACTGGCCGCGGCTCTGGCCGGCGAGCGTTCCGCTGAGGATCTGGCAGCCGCGTTGATCCGCCTCTATCGTTCCCATCTCCCGGCGCTCGAGGACGTGTCCGACCCTGGCTTCCGGGCCGATCCGCGTCCGGCCCGCGCCGAGCGGGGGGAACGTGCCCCGCGCGAGGGCGGCCATGAGGGCGGAGGCACGGAAGGTGTCTGGTTCCGCCTCGATGTCGGCCGGGCCAACAACGCCGACCCGCGCCGCCTGTTGCCGATGTTGTGCCGTCGTGGCGACATCAACCGTCAGGATATCGGCGCCATCCGGATCTTCGATCGCGAGACGAAGGTCGAGATCCATCCCGGGCGCGCCGATCATTTTGCCGAGGCGATCCGCCGCTCGGCGGGCGTCGGCGCCGTCGGCATCGAACGCCTTGGTGCGCCATCGGGCCGGGAGCGAGCGCCGCGCACAAGCGAACGCACACCCCGCGCGGACGGGCCGCGCAAAGCTGAAAAAAAGCAACGCGCCCGCACGTAGAGAACGCGCCGCATCGTCCGCTGCGCGTCTTTGCCCGATAGTGGCGTCGGTGCGGCACGGGTGAGAGTTCGGTGTGATGGGCAGCTTGCGGTTCGTTCTCGGCGATCAGCTCTCGCACGGGCTGTCCTCGCTTGCCGACTGGCGCGCGGGTGAAACGGTGCTGATGGTCGAGGTGACCGAAGAGGCCTCCTACGTCCCGCATCATCCGCAGAAGATCGCCTTCCTGTTCTCCGCCATGCGGCACTTCGCGGAGGAGTTGCGCGGACGCGGCATGACGGTCGACTACGTCGAGCTGCATGCGCCAGGCAACACGGGGTCGTTCACGGGCGAACTCGGCCGTGCCGTGGCGCGCCACGGGCCAGATGCCGTGGTGGTGACCGAGCCGGGCGAGTGGCGTGTGCTCGACATGATCGAGGGTTGGTCGGCGGCCTTCGGTTTGCCGGTCGAGATCCGCGCCGACGACCGGTTCTTCTGCACGCGCTTCGCTTTCGCGCGCTGGGCCGCCGACCGCAAAAGTCTGCGTATGGAATATTTCTATCGTGCGATGCGGGAGTCGACCGGGCTCCTCATGGAAGCAGGTGAACCGGTCGGCCAGAAATGGAATTTCGACACGGACAATCGCCGGCCGCTTCCTGGCGACCAGCCGGTGCCGGTGCGGCTCCGCTTCGAACCGGACGCAACCACGCGCACCGTCATCGAGATGGTCCGCCGGCGGTTCGGCAACAATTTCGGTGATCTGGAGCCGTTCGGCTGGGCCGTGACCCGCGCGCAGGCTTGTGCGGCGCTCGACCATTTCATCACCGATTGCCTGCCCGTCTTCGGCGACTACCAGGATGCCATGAAGACCGGGGAGGGGTTCCTGTTCCACGGGGTCATCTCGCCCTACCTCAACGCGGGCCTGCTGACCGCCGAGGAAGTGTGCCGGCGGGCCGAGGATGCCTATCGAGCCGGCTTGGCCCCGCTCAACGCCGTCGAAGGCTTCATTCGGCAGATCCTCGGCTGGCGCGAATTCATCCGCGGCGTCTACTGGCTCAAGATGCCGGACTACGAGACCACCAATGCGTTGAACGCCACGCGCCCCCTGCCGGCCTTCTACTGGACCGGGGACACGGAGATGAACTGCTTGCGCCAAGCCATCGGCGACACGCGGCGGCACGCCTACGCGCATCACATCCAGCGCCTGATGGTGACGGGCAATTTCGCGCTCCTGGCCGGTATCCGGCCCGCCGAGATCGAGGAATGGTATCTGGCCGTCTATGCCGATGCCTACGACTGGGTCGAACTGCCCAATGTCCACGGCATGGTGATGTTCGCCGACGGCGGCCTGATGAGCTCGAAGCCTTATGCGGCCGGCGGCAATTACATCAACCGCATGTCGGATTATTGTGGCGATTGCGCCTATGACGTGAACAAGAAGAGCGGCGAGGGCGCCTGTCCGTTCAATTTTATGTATTGGGCCTTCCTGATCGACAATGCCGAAACGCTGTCCCGAAATCATCGCCTGCTGAACGCCTATCGCACCCTGGAACGGTTCGGTCCCAAGCGTCGTGCCGCCATCCAGGCGGAAGCCCACGCGTTTCTGGATGGTTTGCCGGCGGCATATTGAAGGCGCGGGTGCGGGAACCGAGAATCGTAGGGCGCGGATGCTACGGCTTTCCGTCCGCCGAGCGATAGTATCCGGTCGTGACGCTGCCCGGCAAAGCCTCGGCGTAATTCTGCGCCATCCGGCCGCAGAGGTCATCGCGGCCGAAATTGCCCTGCCGGTTCTGGAGGACGGCCTCGAACTCCGCTCGCCGGGCACCGCCCGGCAGGATCGCGGTTGCGGCGACCCCTTGGGCCGCGGCGAACCGAAAGCCGATCCCGAAATTGACCACGAGATCGCGGCAGGTGCCGTCGATCATGGTCAGATCCGCCAGGACCTCCAACGCGTCGGTGGCGGCGGATGTCGTGGGGGAGTCGGCGTCGCGGGCGCGCCCCGCGTTGCACCCCAGCAGGGCGCTTATGAAGACCACAAGCACCCTGATCCAGGTGGCTCGAGACGATTGGAGAGACATGCGGTGGGGCGTTCCTGAGGCCGCGCCTATCGCTGACCCGTTCGCCTTACCGGGCGGTAAACAACGGCTCGCTCTGAGGCGCGCCGATCGCCACCCATAGGTTCTGATCCTCCTGGGACTGCCGCTTGACGAAGCGGTAGCCGGTTTCGTCCCAGCGCAGGATCTTGTCATTCATATTGTCGAGGATGAAGTCGGCCTTGGTGGTTTTGACGGTGAGCACGGCGTGACCTTCGCCCGCACGGTCCTTGACCACCGTCACCAGCAAGGCCTGGCGCGGTAGGCCGTGGCTGATCAGCACCTTGCGCTTGAGCAGCACGTAATCCTCGCAATCGCCCTTGCCGTCGAGTGGGTAGTCCCACCGATCCACCACGCCCCAATGCTCCATGTCGGTGATCGACTGGACGCTGGCATTGACGCTTCGGTCCACCTGTTCGAGATCGCGAAGAGTGGCGGCTGTGAGCGTGACCGGGGACGGAGCCAGGACCGGGCCGTCGCATTCACCCGCATAGCGGTTGCAGAAGTCGACCCACCCATAAGGAACACTCGTGGCACCGGTCTCCTGCGCAAAAGGCGAGGCGGCGACCGCCGCCGACAGGGTGCCGGCGATGAGCGCGATAGCGCCCCATACCGCTCCCACCATCTTCATGCAACGCGACCTGCCCATAATCCGGCCCCATGTTCGATGGGGAGATCGTCGCAGGTCCGCTTTGCACCCTGCCAAAGCAAATGCGTGGCTTTTTACGCGAACGTCTTCATCTTCGGAAAGAGAGACTTAAAGTAATATTCCGGTAAGAGAACTGAACGAGAAGCCGGACTTGGCGAGATCTTCTCCCTTGTTTGAGCCACCGCAAGGCCAAACGGTCTTAACGAAGGTGACCAGGGTCTTTCATTATTTCAAATCGGAATGACGCGCTCCTCGATACCAAGGTTAATTCTCATAAGATGCACTGAAATTATTTTTGCACCTCTGCGGCTTTTCGAAGATCAGGCAAGCCGCGCTGCCCTCGAGTGCCGTATCTCCAACCGGGTAGGGGGTAGGGGTTTATCGAGTCGGAAAAGTGAGATGTTCTTCTTTGACTCTAGTTGCGTAAGCCGGCCGAGCCTCTCTACAATATAGGATCGTTAATGCGTATTTACCTGTAGGGAGTATCAAGCATCATGGTCCCTGCGGGCGCATCGAGGCGCGAAGATCGTCCGTTACGCTGGCCTAGAGTCGTTCTGACATTCGCCCTGCGCGTCTTTTGTTGCTTGAGGGTGTCTCCTGTATTGGCCGGCGCCTTCAATATTCCTCAGGGGCAGGGACTGGCGATCGTCGATTTCACATTTTCCGGCGGGAGCCGATACTTCAATGGTCTCGGCCGATTGGCTCCGGCCGACCGTTTCCAGCGCGGCGACGTCTCCGATTACGTCGAATATGGCGTGACCGACTGGCTGATGGCGATCGTGCGGCCGGATCTCACGGTGGTGTCCCTGCACGGCCAGCCGTCCGGCCAATACGCTGGGCTCGGCACAAGCGAAGCCGGTGCGCAACTCAGGCTCCTGGCCTTTGGACCTGCGGTCCTTGCCGCGCAGGGAACGTTCCGATTGCCAGGGTCGACCGACCGGCGCGATCCGGCTCTGGTGGGGCAGACGTCGCATGATGCCGATCTGCGGGGCCTATTTGGAGTTTCCTTCGCCCTGGGAGACTGGCCGGCCTTTCTCGACGCCCAGATGGCCTATCGATTTCGCGACGGCGCGGCGCCCGACGAGCTGCACGCTGACCTCACCCTTGGCGTGCGTCCTCGAGCGGACATCATGGTTCTGCTGCAGGCCTTCAACACGACGGGGCTGGCGCCGGGAACGCCATGGTTCCCGCGCCAGGAATATACCCATGTCGAGTTGTCCGGCGTTTATGACCTGGGCCCCGTCTGGTCGGTGCAACTCGGCGTCTTCACCACAGTTCTCGGCCGTCAGACGCTGCGGGAGCGCGGTGTCACCTCGGCGGTCTGGCACCGATTCTGAAGCTGCTCGGCGATTAGTCGCCGGCTATGACACGCTCCAGCGCCGCATGCAGCACCTGCTCGTTGTAGGGCTTCGAGATCACCGGCACGCCCCTGAAACGATCGGGAGTTACGACGCTTTCACCGTAACCCGTTGCGAAGACGAACGGGACGCCAATGCTGACGCAGCGATCCGCGATGCCAAAGCTGGTTTCGCCCGACAGATTGATGTCGAGCAACACGGCATCGAAGCCGCCGACCGCCACCGATCGCATCGCGTCGGGTATCGTGCCGGCGACATCGACCGTCAGCCCCGCATGCTGCAGAGCGATCTGCGCGTCGAGGGCGATCATCATGCTGTCCTCGACGAGCAGCAGCCGCTTCCCCTCGAGCATCACGGGATTTCTCACCGGCTGTGTGTTCACATCTTCGGCCCCCGTCCCAAGGGTCACATAGTCAGCCGGAATACGGAACCGCGCGTGGAGACCCGCGGCGCGGAACTCGACATGCGCCTCACCCTGGAGTTCGAAAGGCACCGCCTGTTCGATCATCACGGACCCGAAGCCGCGCCGTTTGGGCTCCTGGACACGAGGTCCATCCTTCTCGTCCCATTCGATCGTCAGGCCACCTTCTTCCGACAGTGTCCACCGCACCGTCAGATGGCCGCTGGCGACGCTCAGCGAGCCATATTTGGCGGCATTGGTCATCATCTCGTGGAACACGAGCGCAAGCGTCTGATAGGCACGGGAGTCGAGCATGACCGGCGGGCCTTCAAACCGGATCCCGGCGACGGCCCCTCGGGCCCATGCCTTGGCTTCTGCTTCAAGCAGACGTTTGAGTGGCGCAGTCGTCCAGCCGCTCTCCGTCAGCTGGTCGTGAGCGAAACTGAGGGCCCGAATGCGTTGTTCAAGGTCTGACGTGAAGGAGGCGATCGAATCCGCTCCCTTCTGACTCTGCCGCACCAGCGAACGGATCAGGGCGAGGATGTTCTTGACCCGATGATTGAGTTCGGCAACCAGCAGCGCTTGCCCTTCGCGCGCCGAAAGCAGCTGCCGCTCATTTAGATCGCTTCGGCGCAAGATGATGTCGAGCAGGGAGACACGGAGACCTTCGCCGATCTGCAATTCGGCGGGTCGCCATGGCTCCGACTGTCCCGTGACCTCTTCGCGCCATGCCGCGAAACTCTTGCGGGGTCCGATCCTGCCTCCGTGTTCCGTGACCTCCACCGGCCTGTTGGGGTTGCCGCCCCATCGCACCACCTGCGGCAGTTCCTTGCGGAAAAACAGCAGATAGTCCCGCGGCGCGCGCGTCAGCGGGATTGCCAGGAGGCCGCTCGCGAGGCTGCCGTAAGCAGCTGCGCTCGGCACGTGTCCCGCGATCTGCGCCGTGGCGAAGACGTGGTGCGACTGCTGCGTGTCCAAGAAAGCGATGACCTCGGGCATCATCTCGACCGGTGGCAGCGAGCCGACGCCGGAAAAGACGCCTCGCGTCCAGACACCCAGCCCATCGCAGGAAATCAGATCCTTGAGCAGATCCTCATATCGCGTGATATCGTCGAACAGCGTTTGCTCGGGCGGCATGGCGGTAATCAGCCGCTCGTGCGCTTCGCGGGATCGCGCGATATGCGAGAGCTCGCGATGACACTCCATGGCATCGATATGCATGGACAAGAATTGTCCGAACAGCTCGCATGCCGAAGAGATGCTGGTGGAGATCAGGCGCGGCACCAGATGATGACAGGCGACCAAGCCCCAGAGCTTGTCTCCGACGATCAGCGAGATCGTCATGGTCGCGCTCGACCCCATGTTCTTCAAGTATTCGATATGGATGGGCGAGACGCTGCGGAGCGTGGCAAGCCCCAGATCGAGCGGCTCTGTCTCTTCATCGGAAGGACGCGCGAGCAAGCACGAGGGCTCGTAGAATACATCCGGGATCATCCGCAGCCATTGCTGCTTGTAGAGCTGGCGCGCCTGTGCGGGGATATCCGATGCTGGATAGCGCAAATTCAGGAAGGGCGTCAGGCCGGCACGCAGGGATTCGGCCGTGACCTCTCCTGAGTCGTCGTCGAGAAACCGGTAGATCATCACGCGATCAAACCCCGTGACGGCGCGGATCTGATTGGCGGCCAGCGTCAGCGAGCGCTCGAGAGTGGGAGCGCGTTTGACGCGGCTGATCATGCTGCGCACCAGCGTCATGGGTGGTGCGTTCGACACTTGCGCGCCGAAGCCAGGCAAGATCTCGATGATCGCCGTCGTTCCGCTCGTGTGCGCCAGGATATCGGCTTTCATGTCGCCGAGGGTCACGGCAGGCAGCAGTTCCGCCTGCCCGGACACCGTGGACGCCTGGAGGACGTTCCGGACGTCGTGCAGAATATCGTGCCGCAACACGTTCTCGACCGGTCCGCCGATCAGCTGTTCAGCGTTGGAAATGGACAGAAGCGTTTCGATATTCCGCGACAGATGCGTGATCTTCCAGGACGACATGTCGCAGGCGATCAAGCACCCATGAGGCTGAATTGACCCGGGAATCCGGATTGGTTCCCTAGCACAGAAGCCGAGGTCGACAGAATCAGTAGGTGAAGACACGCGACTGGGCTCCTGATCATTCGGCGCCGTGATCACGCCAGCCAAGTGACGGTGTTTCACGCATTGTCAAAATGAACAAGACCAGAACGCGGCGCAATTTCATCCGGTGCGGTGTCGAAAAGCGAGAAGGCTTTTGTGGCCCCGTCGCGCAAGCATGCGAGCTTCGCGGAAGTCGGCGGAACGGCATCGAGTGTCGCTAGGAAGGTCGACCAGCCCTTGTCGAGGCGATGCGTGAGAAAACGAACCGCCGTTCGCACACGTGGATCCGGGCTTGAAGCGACACGCCGTGCAAGCACACGGCCGCCCAGCCGAGATCCCTCGAGCACATAGAGCGCCCCCAGCGCATGCAGCCGCGATGGCAGAACGATCGCGGCTGTCGGGGCAGGGCGCGCGGACCCAAGCTGTTCAAGATCGGCCAGTAGGGCATCTCCGCGTCGCCGCTGCGGCCAGTCGGGCACCAGATCGCAAATTCCCATGCGATCGAGTTCGTGTTCCAGCGGCAAAACCGCCATCGCCTGGCGGCGCAGAAACCCTGTAAGGCCGTCGATCTGTTGCAAGTCGAAAGGCGCGAAGCCGGCTTCGACACGATCGTGCCATGCCCGCGTGTCACGCCGTAGAGCGGCATGCGGAGTGTCTTGGATCGCGTTTTCAGATTCGGCTTGGTCGCGCCCGGCGGACGAGGAACTGGATAACCCGGACGTCACATTCCATCTCCTGGCGCAGACTTCGGCGCAACGCTAACTTGACCTTGCTGCATTGCGTCGTCACAAACCCGCAGCATGGTTTTGAGAAGGCCGGCCCCGTGACGAATGTCACCCTTATCGACAACTATGATAGCTTCACCTGGAACCTTGTCCATTATCTGGGACAACTCGGGGCTGCCGTCACGGTTCATCGCAACGATGCGCTCACGACCGAGGAGGTCCTGGCCGAGCGGCCGGACGCCATCGTGCTGTCCCCCGGGCCGTGCACGCCGCGCGAGGCCGGCATCTGCATGGACATCGTCAAAAAAGCCGGCTCGACGACACCGATTTTGGGAGTCTGCCTGGGACATCAGGCGATCGGCGACACCTATGGGGGCACCGTGACACGCGCTGCCCTGCCGATGCATGGCAAGCTGTCAACCGTGCGCCATCGCGGCGAGACCGTATTCCACGGCATCAATGGCCCCTTTCAAGCGACCCGCTACCATTCGTTGGTCGTGGCCCGGGACGGGCTGCCGGAGGTTCTCAGGGTCACGGCCGAGACCGACGATGGCACGATCATGGGTCTGTCGCACCGCACGGATCCGGTACACGGCGTGCAGTTCCATCCCGAAAGCATCGCCTCCGAGCACGGGCATCTGATCCTCAAGAATTTCCTGGCCCTTGCCGACGCCTGGAACGCCGGTCGGGCCGCTTAGCCGGATGGACGGGTTCAAGCCGCTTCTCGGCCGGATCGCGGCCGGCCTGCATCTCTCGCGAGAGGAAGCCGAGGGCGCGTTCGACACCATCCTGTCCGGGGACGTCACCCAGGCGCAGATTGGCGCATTCCTGATGGGGCTGAGGGTGCGGGGCGAGACGGTCGACGAGATCACCGGTGCCGTGGCCTCGATGCGCAAGCGGATGACGCCCGTGGCGGCGCCGCTTGATGCGATCGACATCGTTGGCACGGGCGGCGACGGACAGGGCTCGTTCAATGTCTCGACCCTCGCGTCCCTGATCGTCGCCGCCTGTGGCGTGCCGGTGGCCAAGCACGGCAACCGCGCCGCGTCCTCACGATCGGGAGCGAGCGACGTGCTCGGGGAGCTCGGCGTGGGGATCGGCCTTGCGCCCGATCATGTGGGGCGTTGCATCCGCGAAGCGGGTGTCGGCTTCATGATGGCGCAGACGCACCATCCGGCCATGCGGCACGTTGGCGGCGCCCGCGCCGAACTCGGCACGCGAACGATCTTCAACCTGCTGGGCCCCTTGTGCAACCCTGCCGGCGTGACGCGGCAATTGCTCGGCGTCTTCTCGCACCATTGGCTTGAACCGCTGGCCGAAGTGTTGCGCAATCTCGGCAGCGAGCGCGTGTGGGTGATACATGGATCGGATGGTCTCGACGAGCTGACCGTGACAGGTCCGAGCCACGTCGTCGCGATCGAGGGCGGTGCTTTGCGGCGCTTCATGGTCACGCCAGAGGAGGGCGGACTGCCCGTCTCGGACGGTGCGGCCCTGCGGGGCGGCGACCCTGCCACCAATGCCGCCGCGTTGCGGGCCGTGCTCGACGGCGCCCGCAACCCTTACCGCGATATCGGGGTTTTGAATGCGGCGGCCGGCTTGCTGATTGCCGGATCCGCCGCCGATCTACGCGAGGGGGCGGAACTTGCGGCGCAGGCGCTCGAGTCGGGCGCGGTGCGCGCGACACTGGCGCGCCTCGTGGCGATCTCGACTGCGCCGGAGCGCGAAGGAGCACCGAGCTGAGCATGGCCGACATCCTGAAGACCATCGAGGCCTATAAGCGGGAGGAGATCGCCGCCGCAAAGGCGTCTCTGCCGCTGACAGCGTTGGAAGACCGGGTGGCCCAGGTCGCGCCACCACGCGGTTTCCTGCGCGCGATCGAGTCGCGGATCGCCGTGGGTCAGACCGCGCTGATCGCCGAGATCAAGAAGGCGAGCCCCTCCAAGGGGCTGATCCGCGCCGATTTCGATCCGCCGGCGCTGGGGCGCGCCTACGAGGCGGGAGGTGCCGCCTGCCTCTCGGTTCTGACCGACAGACCGTCGTTTCAGGGGCATCCTGATTTTCTGGCGGCGGCCCGTGCCGTGACCAGTCTGCCCGCCTTGCGCAAGGACTTCCTCTTCGATCCCTATCAGGTCTGGGAGGCCCGCTCCTGGGGCGCCGATTGTATCCTGGTCATCCTGGCCGCCGTGACCGACCCGGAGGCCGCGGCCCTCACGGATACGGCCCGCGCGCTTGGCATGGATGTGCTGGCCGAGGTTCATGACGAGCATGAACTCGACCGCGCTCTGGCGCTCGACACCCGCCTGATCGGCATCAACAACCGCGACCTGCGCACCTTTGCGGTCTCGCTCGATGTCTCGGAGCGGCTGGCCCCGCGCGTTCCTGCCGACCGCGTGCTGGTCGGCGAAAGCGGCATCACATCGGCGGCCGATTGCGCCCGGCTGGCACGGGCCGGTATCCACACGGTGCTGGTCGGCGAAAGCCTGATGCGGCAAGACGATGTCGCCGCGGCAACCCGCCTGCTCCTCGAACCTGTTGCCGAAGAGGTCCTGCCGTGAGCGGCCTGACCCATATCGGGGAGACCGGCGAGGCCCGCATGGTCGATGTCTCGGCCAAGGCGAGCACCGCCCGGGAGGCGGTGGCGGAGGGCCTGGTGGTGATGGAGCCCGCGACGCTGGCGATGATCCTCGACGGCAATGCCAAGAAGGGCGACGTGCTGGGCACGGCCCGCATCGCGGGTATCATGGCGGCCAAGCGCACCCATGAGCTGATCCCGCTCTGTCACCCACTGGCCCTGTCGGCCGTCGCGGTCGAGCTCGAACCCGAGGGCGAGTTGCCGGGGTTGCGGGTGCGGGCCACGGTTCGGACCACCGGACAGACCGGCGTCGAGATGGAGGCCCTAACCGCCGTCAGCGTCGCCTGTCTGACCGTCTATGACATGGTCAAGGCGGCCGATCGGGGAATGCGAATCGAGGCGATCCGCCTCGTGCGCAAGTCCGGCGGCAAATCCGGGACCTATGCAGCGGGAGCCGTCCGCTGAGCACCACCGCGTCGCTGCTGAGTGTCAGGCAGGCCCTCGACATGGTGCTCGCCACCGCGAAGGAGCCTCTCGGAGAAGAGCTGGTGCCCTTGAGCGCCGGCTTCGGCCGCACGCTCACGCGTGATGTGCTGGCTCGCCGCACGCAGCCGCCATTCGACGTCTCGGCCATGGACGGCTTCGCGGTCCGGGCGGCGGATACGACCGATCCGGGAGCGCAGCTTGCGCTCATCGGTCAGAGCGCGGCGGGCGCACGCTTTTCCGGCGATCTGAAGAGCGGACAGGCCGTGCGGATCTTTACCGGTGCTCCTGTGCCGGCGGGCGCCGATGCGATCCTGATCCAGGAGAACGCGCGTTTCGACGCTGCGTCGGTGACGGTGCTCGAACCGACGATCGCCGGACGGCACGTGCGGCGGGCGGGACTCGATTTTGCCGAGGGTGAGGTGGGTCTCACGGCAGGCACACGGCTGAACCCGACCGAACTGGCGCTCGCGGCGGCCATGAACCATCCGGAGCTTCCTGTCGCGCGCAAGCCTATCGTGGCGATCCTGGCCACGGGCGACGAATTGGTCGCGCCAGGCCGCGACCCCGGTCCGGACCAGATCGTCGCGTCGAATTCCTTCGCGGTCGCGGCCCTGGTTAAGGCGGCGGGCGGCACGCCGCTCGACCTTGGGATCGTGGCCGACGATCTCGGGTTGCTGGTCGCGGCGATCCAAAGTGCGCGCGCCGCCGGGGCCGACGTTCTGGTGACTTTGGGGGGCGCCTCCGTGGGCGATCACGATCTCGTACAGAAAGCGCTGGTCACAGCCGGTCTGCAGCTCGCTTTCTGGAAGATCGCCATGCGACCCGGCAAGCCGATGATGCATGGCATGTTGGGTGACATGCGGGTGCTGGGCCTGCCTGGCAACCCCGTTTCGTCGATCGTCGGCGGCATTCTGTTCCTGCGTCCGCTCGTCCGGGCGCTCTGCGGTGATCCGCATCCCGACTTCGATCCGACCGAACCGGCCGAGCTCGCAGACGACCTGTCTGCCAATGATGCGCGCGAGGATTATCTGCGCGGCACCTTGCGGTTTCCCGCCGACGGCGGCCTCCCCCTCGCAACCGCCAACCGTGCCCAGGATTCCTCCATGCTGCGCGTCCTGGCCGGCGCCGGCTGCCTCATCGTCAGACGACCGCTGGCCGCAGCCGCCAAGGCCGGAGATCTCTGCCGCATCGTCCGGCTCGACCGGTTTCCTTTTTAACACGTCGGTCCATTCAGAGTTCGGGCTCTCCTGAAGCCCTTCTCCCGAGACCGGGCAACGATGCCCCTGAGTGTTCCCCGATAGTCACGATCGAAACCCACCGACCCGCGAGGGCCGGCGCTTGGCGCGTGCCTTGCTTTGGATAAGCTGGAGCTTGACCGTTCGCGAGGCATATGCGGCCGGTCAAGCGGCGGACCCATGGGTTTGATCGCGACGAAGGGGAGGGAAGTTGAATGGCCGAGGCGCATGACGACGATGTCAAGGTGCTGCATTCGATGGGCTATGCCCAGGAATTGGCGCGCCGGATGAGCGGGTTCTCGAACTTCGCCATTTCGTTCTCCATCATCTGCATCCTGGCGGGCGGCATCACCTCGTTTCCCCTGGCCTTGGCAACCGGGAGCGGTTTCGAGGCCGCGATCGGATGGCTGGTGGGTGGCATCTTCGCCCTCGTGGTCGCGGCCTCGCTCGGCCAGATCGGCTCGGCCTATCCCACGGCCGGCGGCCTTTATCACTGGTCCTCGATCCTGGGCGGCAGAGGCTGGGGCTGGGCCACGGCCTGGTTCAACCTGCTGGGCCTGATCTTCGTTGTGGCTTCCGTGAACGTGGGGGTCTTTAGCCTGTTCCAGGGCCTCGTGGCAGGTCCGATCCTGCACATCGATTCCGCGGCCAATTGGGGCTACAAGGAGCAGACGATCGCGGTCGTGCTCATCACCGTCACGCAGGCCCTGTGCAACCATTTCGGCATCAAGCTCACGACGATGCTGACTGACATCTCCGGCTCGATGATCCTGGTCATCACGATCGTCCTGACCCTGACGTTCTTGTTCTGGGGCGCGAGTTTCGACCTCGGCCGGCTGACGACCTTCGTCAACACCACCGGCGATGCCGGCGGCGGCTATGTGCCTTCGCCCCGCAGCGCACTCGTGGCTTTCCTGGTCGGCTTGCTGTACCCGCTCTACACGATCACGGGTTTCGATGCCTCCGCCCACACGGCGGAAGAGACTGTCAACGCCCGCGTGGCGGTGCCGCGCGGCATGCTGCACGCCGTCTTCTGGTCGCTGGTTTTCGGCTTCGTCATGGCGGCTTCGTTCGTGCTGGCGAGCCCCGACCTTGCGGCGACCGCGAAGGACGGCGCCAACGCCTGGTTCAACCTCTTCAACAACCTGCCGGCACCGGTCTTGCTGAAGGACCTTCTGGCGATCGGCATCGTCGCGGCGAACTATGTGTGTGGCCTGGCGTGCCTGACCTCGACATCGCGCATGATCTTCGCCTTCTCGCGAGACGGCGGTCTGCCGGCCTCGGGCCTGTGGAAGAAGGTGAGCCCGACGTGGCGCACTCCGGTCCCGGCGATCTGGCTCGGCGCCGTTCTCGCCATCGCGGCCACCCTCTACTCGCCGGCCTTCGCGGCGCTCGCGGCCGGTTGTGCGCTGTTCCTCTACGTGTCCTATGCGATGCCGGTCGCGGCCGGCTTGTTGGCGGAAGGCAAGACCTGGACCGAATTCGGCCCGTTCCGGCTGGGCGCCCTGTCGAAACCTCTGGCGGTCATCCCCGTCCTGGGTGTGCTGGTCCTCATGTATGCCGGAATCCAGCCGCCCTTCGATATTCTCATCAACTATGCGATCGGGTTGGTCGTCCTGCTTCTCGTGCTCTGGTTCGGGCTGGAACGCCGCCGCTTTCAGGGGCCGCCGGTCGGCCGCAACATTGCCCAGCGCCAGGCTGAAATCGCTCAGGCCGAGAGGGCTGTCGGCCAGACCGCCTGATCGGATCCGCGTCGCGGTCGCGGTACGGATTGTCGGCGCCGGAGTTGGCGTGCCGGGCGGCACGACCTATGGTCGCGCCACACCGATCCCCGGACACGCCCGCGCATGAGACACGTTCAGCCAGAAGGCTCTCACTTCATCGGAGGCGGGTTTCGCACCGGCGAGGGTGAAGTCATCGAGAGCCGTTACCCGGCGACCGGCCAGGTCACCGCGCGGGTCGATGCGGCGAGTGACGCCATGGTGGACGCGGCGGTGCAAGCCGCCCGCGCTGCGCAACCGGCCTGGGCGGCTCTGACCGGTGCCGAGCGGGGCCGCATCCTGCGCCGTGCCGCCGATCTCCTACGAGCCCGCAACCAGGAACTGGCGGAGATCGAGACGATCGATACCGGCAAGCCGATCAGCGAGACGCTCGTGGCCGACGCCGCCTCGGGGGCGGATTGCCTGGAATATTTCGGCGGCATCGCCGCCTCGATCGCGGGCGAGCACATCGATCTCGGGCAGTCCTTCGCCTACACGCGGCGCGAGGCTCTCGGCGTGGTGGGAGCGATCGGCGCCTGGAACTATCCCATCCAGATCGCCTGCTGGAAGTCCGCGCCCGCACTCGCCTGCGGCAACACGATGGTGTTCAAGCCTTCGGAGTTGACGCCTCTGACGGCGCTCAAGCTGGCGCAAATCTACAAGGAAGCCGGGTTGCCGGACGGCGTGTTCAATGTGATCCAGGGGCGCGGCGCAACGGGTCGCGCGCTGGTCGAGCATCCAGGCGTCGACAAGGTGTCGCTCACCGGATCGGTCGCAACCGGCCGGGCCGTGATGGCGGCGGCGGGCGCCGGCATCAAGCCCGGCACCATGGAACTCGGCGGCAAGTCGCCGCTCGTCGTCTTCGACGACGCCAATCTCGACAATGCCGTCGGTGGCGCGCTCTTGGGCAACTTCTATTCTTCGGGGCAGATCTGCTCGAACGGCACACGCGTCTTCGTGCAGCGCTCCGTCCGCGAGGCCTTTCTGGAGCGCCTCTTGAAGCGCACCGAGGCCATCCGACTCGGCGATCCGCTCGATCCCATGACCCAGATGGGCCCGCTGATTTCGGCCGCGCAGCGCGAAAAGGTCTTGGCCGCCATCGCGGCCGGCCGGGAAGAGGGCGCAACGCTGCTGGCTGGCGGCGGTATTCCCCGATTGCAAGGATTGGAGCAGGGTTTTTTCGTCCAGCCCACCATCTTCGCGGACGTTCAGGACACCATGCGACTGGCCACTGACGAAATCTTCGGGCCGGTCATGTCCATTCTCGACTTCGAGGAAGAAGACGAAGTCGTCTCTCGGGCCAATGCCACCGAGTTCGGCTTGGCCGCAGGTGTGTTCACCAGGGACATCCAACGGGGACATCGCGTTGTCGCGCGATTGGATGCCGGCACATGCTGGCTCAATACTTATAATTTGACGCCGGTCGAGATTCCGTTCGGCGGGGTCAAACGATCAGGCTTCGGGCGCGAAAATTCTCGGGTCGCGATCGAACACTATACACGGATCAAATCCGTGTATGTCGAGTTGGGCAATGTCGCGGCGCCGTATTGAACGGCTTCCGCGAGACGCATCCGCCACAGGAATGAACTGCAGCTAGGCCGCACGAACCCCGGCCTTGACCAGACCGAACAGGTCGCGTCGTCCCTGCCGCAAGGCGGTCGAAACCGCTTCCACAATGACGCTCCGGGACGTTCCGGAATGGCCACGCGATGTCTCGACGCGCCGCACCGCTTCGTTGAGCAGAGCCAATTCATTTGCCGAAAAGCGGGATACACCGTCTACCGTCATTGACATTACCCTCCGCAACGCCTCGTCGATGGCCAGGAGCTTAAACGCTTTATTGGCCATGTCTCGATCAAGGCAATCTTAAGTTTAACGCTGAAGTTGCGTCAATGTTCCGCCTTATTCGAATAGCGGAACGAGCGTCATGGCCGGGACCAGCACCAGGCCGCGATCGGTGATGCGGATCTCGGGAATGACCGAAAGCGGGATGAGATTGAAGCCCATATAGGGCAAGGTACACCCGGCGCGATCCCACTCGATCTTGAGCCGCTGCATGTCCTCCGCCACGGCGGTCACGCGCTTGTCCGACAGAAGTCCCGCGATCGGCAGAGGCACCAGCGCCCGTACGTCCCCGTCCACGACCACGCAGACGCCGCCCTGATGCTCGGCGATGGCCCGCAGTGCGACCTGCATATCCGGTTCATTCGTGCCCGCCACGATGATGTTGTGGCTGTCGTGGCCGACGCTGCTGGCGACCGCGCCGCGCTTTAGGCCGAAGTCCTTGAGCAAGCCATGGGCGACATTGCCGGGGCTGCGCCCATGGCGTTCGATGACGGAGACGAAGCAGAGCCCGTGCGCCGCAAGCAGGGTCGGCCAATCTGCTGCCGGCGCGATTGCCAGTCGCTCATGGATCAGCGTGATGCCCGACGGCGCCGTGCGGATGACATTGGCGGTGCAGGGTTGAGTCGGCAGGTCCGGCAGCAGCGACACGCTCTCGGGCAGCTTCACCGTCGTGTAGGCGGCAGCCGGATAGCGGTAGCGAGCTTCAAGGGCGGCATCGAGCGCCGGCGTGATCTTCCGGTTTTCGACAACGAGCTCGCCGCCATACCAAGTGTTCTGCGGTTTCAGCGTATCGTCGAGCAGGACGAGATCGGCCCGCCGCCCACCGCCGAGACCGCCGATTTCGTTATCCATGCCGAAGCGTGTGGCGCCGTGCAGTGCGCCCATGCTCCAGGCCCGCTCGGCTGGAATGCCTGCTAGGACGGCTTGGCGTACGACCCAATCGAGACCGAACAGCAAGAGGTCGTCGGCATCGCGGTCGTCCGTGCAGACCGCGATGCGTTTGGTCGAGGCCCCGAGTTCCGTCACGGTTTTGATGGCTTGCGGCAGGCTGTGCCAGGGGGTGGTGGGTGGGCCGCCGCGCAGGAAGATCCAGACGCCAGCGTCAAGCAGGTCGTCTGCAATGTCGCGGTCGATCGCCTCATGCGTATCCGTGACCCCGCTCGCCGCATAGGCGGCCACGAAATCGCGCCCATAGATATGGCCCGAGACTGGACGTCCCCGGGACAAGGCGGCGGCGATGATCGCATGGCTGCGCTCGTCCCCCAGGGTGACCGGCACGTAATCCATCTTCTCGCCGAGCGCGACCGCCTCGGGCCAGCGGTCGAACAGGGCCGCGATCTTGGCGGCCGTGAGATCGCCGCCCGCCGTCTCGAGATCGGGCGAGGTGGCCGGCACCGTCGAGGGCACGGTCAGGAAGATGGACAGCGGCGCCGCGCGGGCGTCTTCCAGCATGGCTTCCACACCCGCCACATCCATGACGTTGCCGATCTCGTGACTGTCGCAAAAGATCGTCGTCGTGCCATTCAGCAGCGCCGCCTCGGCATAGGCACAGGCGGTGACCATGCTCGATTCGATGTGGATGTGCGGATCGACGAGGCCGGGTGCCAGGATGCCGCCTCTCGCGTCATAAATGGTGGCGCTACTCCCGGTCTTGCGATGGGTTCCCGCGGGCTTCGTGGCCGCGATCCGGCCCTGGGAGACCCAGACCTCACGGTCATCGAGCATGCGCTCCGTGTAGGTCGACAGCACGCGAGCCCCGGTGATCACGAGATCAGGGCTTCGGCGCTCCGATGCGACATCCGCGAGATGACGGGTGAGGGCGGCGAGCGGCGCAACGGCGAATCGGTTGATTTCAGGCATGGCACACCGCATCTCGGATGAAACTGGCCAAACCTGCCCGACGGATCCACGCGGCGTCAATTCGATGCGTGCGAGGGAGGAGCCGGGGTGCGACAATCGGGATCTCGATCGTTGCAGTATCGTGTCAAACGGATGTTACAAACAAACTATATACTTTTTGATTCGGTCACGATCTGGTGTTCTCAAGTATCCGCAAAGCATCGCTGCGTGTGAAATGTGGTAAAATTGCTTCTATCGTGTCTACTCTTCGGTAATGCTGCTCACGCGACTGTGTTGTGACAGCTTTCTCGCTTATGGCTGGCGACATCGCAATTGAGTGCCTCGGCGCAAGACGTAGGTGCAGTTGGAGTCAGCAATGTTGTTGGGTTTTTTGTTTAGCGAACGCATGAAGGCAGAACGCGCCTCGCTTCTGATCCATCGCTTGACCGGAGGCGTTGCCTCTTCGGCCCTCGTTGCTGCGGTGATGGCGACGGCGGCAAGCCTCGCTCCGATGTCAGAAGCTGCCGCGCAGACGGCTCCGGCTGTGGCTGCAGGATCTGGGCACCGTTTGCCGCATCACGTTCCACTGCGACGCGAGACGCATCCGCCGCGGGCTCCCGAATCATCTCAGGGGCAGGTTACCAACGCCAATGCGACCGCTCCCACGGCCGGCGTGTTTCCCTTCATTCCTCCGTATTTCGCGAAACTTCCGGGCGCGGGACTTTCCGTGGATACCAAGGGCATTGGCTACGCCACCGATGACAAGGCGATGCAGTTCCGCATCGGCGGCCGATACCAGGAAGATTTCTCCTCCGCCAGCACCTCGCCGCGTTTGCGCAGCACACGCACGACGCCGCTCGTCGGCGCTGATGGCATCGACTCGCGTCGTGCCTTCGTCGAGGCCTATCTGACGCTCAACAACGGCCTGTCGGCCGTGTTCCAATATGACTTCGCTAACGCGACGCAGCCGATCCAGGACGGCGTGCTGTCGTACCATGCGCCAAACACCAACGTGATCTACACGATCGGTAACTTCAAAGAGCCTTTCAGCTTGAACCAGCTGATCAGCGACAACAACACGACCTTCACCGAGCGCTCGTTGATGGACGGTCTTGCTCCAGCACGTAACTTTGGTGGCGCGATCGCGACATATGGTGACCAGTGGACGGCCACCGGTGGCGTGTATGCTGGAAATGCTAATAACACACTGACCGACAATGGCTTTTCGGGAACTGCGCGCGTCACCTACGCGCCGATCCTCGAGAAGACCCAATTGCTCCACTTCGGTATCGCGGGTTCGTATCGCTCGCTCGACCAGGCCGCCACGGCGTCCTTCAACAGCCGTCCAGAGGATTTTCTCGAGCGCGCCCTCGTGAACACCGGCACCCTGACCCACGCCGATTCCATCGAGCGGATCAACGGTGAAGCGATTTACCAGTTCGCGAATATGCGTGTGCAGGGTGAATACACCTACGTGAACGTCTCCGGACAGAGCGGGACATCCGACCGCTCCTTCCAGGGCGGTTATGTCGAAGGCGCTTGGGTCGTCAATGGCGCTGGCAGGCCTTACCGCGTCGCTGCGCCTTACGGCTCGGAAATGGCGGTCCTGCAGGGCGTTCAGGTGGAAGATTTCCAGCGTGTGTCGAACGGCGGTTTCGGCGTGTTCGAACTGGGTGTCCGCTACAGCGCCCTCGATCTCAACGATCGAGGCCCACGTGTCTTGGCGCAGCGCGCCAACGGCGGTTCCGAGCAGGACCTCACGGCCGGTCTCAACTGGTATCCCGACCGCAACATTCGCATGATGGCGGATTATGTGCACGGCTGGGTGTCACCGGCTGCTTCGATCACCGAGGTTGCGACGCCGCGGCGAGAAGTTGAGAGCGATGCCTTCGTGGGGCGTATGCAGCTCTTCTGGTAATCTCGAAAGACCGCGCCCGCGGGTCGGAGATTCATCCAACCCGCGTGGCCACCATGAAGACCCGTTCGAAACCAAGCAATCGAAGACCGTCCGCTCGTGCCGGATAGGCCTCTTCAAGGCTCGCTTGGTAGCGCTTGAGAAACTCTTCCTGTTCGGCGGGATCGAGGCGGTTCAAAAACGGGCGTAAGCCGGTCGACCGAACCCAATCCACGATTGCGGCGGCTGACGCCAGGGGATGATGATAGGTCGTGCGCCAGACGTCGACCGTCTCCGCATGACGAATGAGAAGATCGTAATAATCGTCCAGGGGCGGCAGAATGGTCCGGTCCGCAGCGGCGGGGGCGAGCCGATCGGCCCAGGGGCCTTGGCTGGCAACACTCCGCATAAGGCTGTGTGACGGCGCGCCGAGATTGTCCGGCATCTGGATCGCGAGCGTGCCGGCCGCCGGCAGATGAGCCATAAGTCGCGGCAGAAGCGCCGCGTGATCGGGCAGCCACTGCAGGACCGCATTCGCGAAAATGACATCGGGCGGGGTCTCCGGACGCCATGCCGCGAGATCCGCGACGGCGAACCGGCAGTGCGGAAGTCGAGCCTGCGCGGTCTCGATCATGGCGGGTGATGTGTCGATCCCGATGATCTCCGCTTCTGGAAAGCGGGCTGCGAGCAGTTCCGTCGAATTGCCGGGGCCGCATCCCAGATCAACCACCAGCTTGGCGGTCTTTCGCCTCACACGGGACAGGAGGTCGACCGCAGGTTGAGTCCGCTCGGTTTCGAAGCGCCGGTAGCGGTGAGGATCCCAGTCTGTCATCGTCGTACCATGGCTATGCGCGCGGGATTGCAACGCTATGGCGACGCCTTAACCCAGGCCAGCGGGCGCGTATACGCGGCTGTGGGGTTCGAGATCAGGGCTCGCCTGCGGGGTGCCGCCGCCTGGAGCGCAACGCGCGCGAAGCCGGCCTGAAGGGTGGGACGGCCGCATCGTCCTTGGCCTGGAACACGCGGAGAGCGGCCTGCTCCCAGGAAGGCCGGCCTTGAGCAGAAAGGCTCGATGTCTCTCCGGTCGTCGGCCCTGCCGGTGCCTTTGGAGGGAGAGAGGAAGGTACGCCGTCTCGATCTTCGGTTTTCATAGGTCCTTTGGGGGCGCCCACAGGTGGATGCGCGGCGGCACCCGTCGCCTCGATGCGGGCAAAACTTGAGGTTGGACGAGCGAGCCGTGCTTCCGGTTTGCGGACGTACTCCCGATGCCGCCGGCGGGGAGGGGCTTCATGGCTCACCGCTGTACTTGCCGCTTCAGAATTGGGCAATGAATCGCCGATCGCGGCGGGAGCGCCTCGAAGGATTGGACCGGGCCTCTCCGAAGGCAGGCCCAGCCAAAGCCGGCACAATTCGTTACAAGGCATTCTATTCACATCGGACGCGCGCGCCGCTTGGGCTCCGCAGGACGCAAGTAGAATTAATAGAAAAAATAATATTCGTGTCATGATGAAGGTCGCCGATGATTAATAGACTCGGCATGATCTTCTAAAGGTGAGGCATTCCAGTGTCACGTCTGGCTCCGACGTACCGGATGCCGTACCGCGCCGTCCGAAATCTTCCGCAGTGGCGTCGGATTGCTTTGCGGCAGTCAAATGGCCGGTGAAGACCTGTCCATGGGCGCCGCCTCGCCGAAGCCGTGCATGCGCAGGCTCCATTGCAGGGCCACAAAGGCACCTTTGACGCGCGGCAGCAGGATCAGCGAAAGAGCTGCCGTCATGCCGCAAAACACGAGAGCCTCCAGCCAGAACGGCGCTTCCGGCCAAAACACTTCGAAGGTCAGGAGGAGGCTGACGATGACATGCCCGACGATGAACATGGTGACATAGGGGGGCGCATCGTCGGCGCGCTGATGATGCAATTCCGCACCGCAATGCGGGCAGGTGTCGTTGACCTTCAGGTAAGCCCGGAACATGGCACCCTCGCCGCATTGCGGGCACCGGCCCCTGAACCCCCGCCAAAGAGCCTGAAGCTTCGCGCGCGGCGGCTCATCCATAAGGGCTGTCGGATAGCTTGTGCTCATCACTTTCGTCTCGTCTTCATCATCTTGGCCTTCGCGCTGTCCGAACGTCCGCGCGTCTTACGCCCTGCGGTCTTGTCGTCGCCTGCGCGACCGTCCGACGTGCGGCCCCGCACCAAGCGACCACCGGGTCCGACAAGGCCGAACCGAAGGGCGCCCGCGAAAGGCGCGGCTTCGAGCAGCTTGGCTTCGACGATGTCGCCGAGCCTGTAGGCCTTGCCGCTGCGTGTCCCCACCATAGCCCGGCGGGCTTCATCGAAGCGAAAATATTCGTCGCCGAGAGTCGAAGCCGGCACGAAGCCGTCCGCGCCGGTCTCGGTCAGCTTGAGAAAGAGACCGGCCCGCGTGACGCCCGAGATGCGACCCTCGAAGGTTGCGCCGATCTTGTCGACCAGGAAGCCCGCGATCAGCCGGTCGATCGTCTCGCGTTCCGCCGCCATCGCACGACGCTCCGCGGCCGAAATGCGTGCGGCGATCTCGCCCAGTTGCGCGGGGCTGAAGTCTGGCAGCCCGTCCGAGCCAAGGCCGAGGGCGCGAATGAGGGCCCGATGGACCACGAGATCGGCATAGCGCCGGATCGGCGACGTGAAATGGGCATATCGCCTCAGATTCAAGCCAAAATGCCCGTAATTCTCGGCCGCATATTCGGCCTGGGCCTGCGAGCGCAGCACCACCTCGTTGACGAGATGTTCGTGTTCACTGCCCCTGACGCGTTCGAGGATGCCGTTGAACTGGGCCGGTCGAAGGGCCTGGCCCTTGGCCAGACGGATGCCGATCGTGGCGAGAAACTCGGAAAGCGCGTTCAGTTTCGCGATCGTCGGCTCGTCATGCACCCGGTAGATCAGACTTTGCTGCTTGGCTTCGAGCGCCTCGGCGGCCGCGACATTGGCCAGGATCATGAACTCTTCGATCAGCCGATGCGCTGCGAGCCGTTGCGGCACCACCACACGGTCCACGGTCCCGTCGGGCTTCAGCAGGATCTTGCGCTCGGGCAGGTCGAGGTCGAGCGGCCCCCGTTCGTCGCGCGCCCGCGCCGTCGCCTCATAGGCGGCCCAAAGCGGGCGCAGGACTGGCTCGACCAACGGCGCCGCGGTGTCATCCGGCGCCCCGTCGATCGCCTGCTGGGCCTGCGCATAATTGAGCTTGGCGTGGCTCCGCATCATCACGCGGTGGAAACTATGCCGACGCTTGCGGCCGTCAGCGCCGATGACCATGCGGACCGCCAAGGCGGGACGGTCTTCTTGGGGCCGCAACGATCCGAGATCGGTCGAAATCCGCTCCGGCAGCATCGGGACGACGCGATCGGGAAAATAGACGGAATTGCCTCGGTCGAGCGCTTCGCGGTCGAGGGCGGTGCCGGGGCGCACCAGGGCGGCGACATCCGCGATGGCCACGGTGACGATGAACCCGCCTGCATTATCCTCGGCCGGGTCGGCTTCGGCATGGACGGCGTCGTCGTGATCCTTCGCGTCGGGCGGATCGATCGTGACGAGGGGCAGGGCCCGCCAGTCCTCGCGGCCCGCGAGCGTGGGAGCCTCGGCCGCTTCGGCCTCGCTCAAAGCTTCGGGACGGAACACGGACGGAACGTCGTGGATCTGAATGGCGATCATGCTGACCGCCTTCTCGCTTTTCAGCGAGCCTAGCCGCTCGACCACGCGGACGAGTTGAAGCCCAAAGGGTGTTCCACGGCCGATCGGCTCGATCGCCACGAGATCGCCGTCGACGGCCTCGCCACGGAATTCGGGCGGGACCGTCCATTCCTGCGCGGCGGCTTTCTTGTCGACCGGCGACACCCGCAATCCGCCGTCGGAACGGTCGTGGAACACGCCCAGCATGCGGCTTCGCTGACGTTCCAGAATTTTGATGACGCGGCCGACCGCGTGAGTCGCGTCGGGGTCGTCGGCCGGCGCGATCCGCACAAGCACGCGGTTGCCGACGCCGGGCACAGGCGCGCCGGGACGCGGCTTCCGGGGGAGATCGATGAGGATGCGTGGAGCCGCACCGAGTTCCGCCGTATCCCAATCGTTCGGCACCGCGACGAGATCGCCGTCCCGGTCGCGTCCGGTGATGTCGGCCACGAGAACAGTCGGCATCGACCCCGCGCCCCGCAGGCTCTTTCGACGCTTCTCCAAAGCGCCCTCCTCCTGCAGTTCGCGCAAGACGCGTTTCAACTCTGCACGATCGCTGCCCTTGATCCCAAAGGCGCGCGCAAGCTCGCGTTTGCCGAGAGGAGCCGGTTTGCGACCGCTCTCCTTCGCGGCCGCGACCTCCTGCGCGATGAGGGCCAGGATCTCGGCTTTTGTGGGGAGGGGCGTGGAAGCGGACATTTCAAACACATATAGTCGGCCTCTCCCGGCAATACGAGACGCGTTATCGGGACCTCTTCCTCGCGCATCGCTTGCGAAATGCGGGTCGCGCTTGACAGGCGGAACCCGATGGTGGAGTCCGGCCCCCATTTCCAACATGCGGACTGGGTCTCATGGCGATCGCATTCGTGTTTCCGGGACAGGGGTCGCAGGCCGTCGGGATGGGCAAGGCCCTGGCCGACGCCTTCCCGCAGGCCCGGGAGGTCTTTGCGCGTGTCGACGCGGCGCTGTCGCAACCCTTGTCGCGCCTGATGTTCGACGGTCCCGAAGCAGAGCTGACCGCGACCGCCAATGCTCAGCCGGCCCTCATGGCCGTGAGCCTCGCGGTCGTCCGGGTCCTCGAAGCCGAGACAGCCTTCAAGGTGGCGGACGCGACCTTCGTGGCCGGTCATTCGCTGGGAGAATATTCGGCCCTTGCGGCTGCGGGTGCGCTTGATCTCGAAACCGCCGCGCGGCTGCTGCGGCTTCGTGGCGAGGCGATGCAGCGGGCGGTTCCGGCCGGTGCGGGCGCCATGGCGGCGCTGCTCGGCGTGGACGAGGATCAGGCCCGTGCGATCGCCGCCGAGGCCGCTCAGGGTGATGTGTGCGACGTCGCCAACGACAATGGAGGCGGCCAGATCGTGATTTCGGGCACCGCCGCCGCCGTCGAGCGGGCAGTCGCGGGCGCCAAAGCGCGGGGCGTCAGACGCGCCGTGATGTTGCAGGTCTCTGCGCCTTTCCACTGCCGCCTGATGGCGCCTGCCGCGGTGGTCATGCGAGACGCGCTCGCCGGTGCCGACATCCGGGAGCCTGTCGTACCCGTGGTGGCCAACATGCTGGCGCGCCCGATCAGCGCTCCCGCGGATATCCGCGTCGCGCTGGTGGATCAGATCTGCGGCACGGTTCGCTGGCGCGAGAGCGTCGACTTCATGGCGCGGGCCGGCGTCACGGAGTTCATCGAGGTCGGGGCCGGCAAAGTCCTGTCGGGTCTCGTCAAGCGCATTGCGCCGGAGGCAGTCGGCCGTTCGGTCGGCACCCCCGACGAGGTCGCGGCTCTCGCGTCGCGCTGAGCGGCGCCCATCAGCATCAGGATCAGGAGGAACGCCCGTGTTCGAACTTTCGGGAAAAACCGCTCTCGTCACCGGCGCAACCGGCGGACTCGGCCAGGCGATCGCCCGGACCTTGCACGCCCAGGGCGCGAGCATCGCGATCTCCGGAACGCGGGCCGAAGTCCTCCAACGGCTCGCGGAAGAACTCGGGGAGCGAGTCCATTGTCTGCCATGCGATCTCAGCAAGCCCGAGGAGGTCCAGGCTCTCGTGCCGGCCGCCGAAGCCGCCCTCGGTTCGCTCGACATCCTCGTCAACAACGCCGGCGTCACGCGCGACCGTTTGTTCCTACGCATGAAGGATGACGACTGGCAGAGCGTGCTCGACATCAATCTGACGGCTGGATTCCGGCTTGCCCGGGCAGCCCTCAAGGGCATGATGAAGCGCCGGGTCGGCCGCATCATCAGCATCACGTCGGTGATCGGCACCACCGGCAATGCCGGCCAGGGGAATTACGCGGCCTCGAAAGCGGGCCTAGCCGCCATGTCCAAGTCGCTCGCCGCTGAGGTCGGCAGCCGGGGCATCACGGTGAACTGCGTCGCTCCTGGCTTTATCGTCAGCCCGATGACGGATGCATTGAACGACGCCCAGAAGGAACGGGTGTTGACCAGTATTCCGGCGGGCCGATTCGGCGCTGGTGGAGACGTGGCTGCTTGCGTGGCGTTTCTGGCAAGCGACGAGGCCTCCTATGTCACGGGCCAGACGTTGCACGTCAACGGAGGAATGGCCATGATCTAGACCCGGTGGCGAAAATCTCGCCATCATGTCGGTGTCATGCTACCAAAGCCAAGCCAGCTATGCCAAGAATATCGGCCTGAGGAAATTGCCTTTCTGCAGCGAATATGCTTCCAACGCGGGCGCCGATGGCGGCGACGCGAGACGGCGAGGTTGCGACAGCATCCCGATTGTCCGCCGATGCTGCCTCGGCGCTCTTTGGATTCAGCAACGCTCACGATCAGAGCACCAAGTACCAAACAAGGAATGACAAGATGAGCGATGTCGCAGACCGCGTGAAGAAGATCGTTGTGGAGCACCTCGGCGTCGAGCCGGACAAAGTGGTCGACAACGCGAATTTCATTGACGATCTGGGTGCCGATTCGCTCGACACCGTCGAACTCGTGATGGCGTTCGAAGAAGAGTTCGGCGTCGAGATTCCGGACGATGCCGCCGAAACCATCGTGACGGTGGGCGATGCGGTCAGGTTTCTGGAAAAGAACAAGAAGTCCTGACGACTGCCGCCCCGCGGTTCGCCAAGAGGCCGTATGCGTCTCGGCCAAGGCGGGGCGGAGCCGATGCTCCCACCGCTGAGGACTTTTGCATCGACGACAAAACCGAATATGACGGTGATTGTCACAAAGCCCGCATCGAGATGAAATGGCGGGTTGCAGTTAAGGATCGCATCGGGTGAATCTGGGACGTCGGGTCGTTATCACCGGCTTGGGTATGGTGTCTCCGCTCGGCGGCGACGTCACGGCGAGCTGGTCTCGTTTGCTTGCCGGGGAAAGTGGGGCGCGAACGGTCGAAACCTTCGACGTGTCCGATCTTCCGTGCAAGATCGGCTGCCAGGTTCCACGTGGCGACGGCCTGAATGGGTCGTTCAATGCCGACATGTGGATGGAGCCCAAAGAACAACGCAAGGTCGATGATTTCATCATCTTTGCCGTTTCGGCTGCCACCCAGGCTCTCGCGGATGCGGGTTGGGCACCGAAGACCTATGAGGATCAGATCGAAACGGGCGTCCTGATCGGTTCCGGCATCGGCGGCCTCGGGGGCATCTACGACGGCTCGGTTCTGCTCAAGGACCGTGGTCCCCGTCGCTTGTCGCCGTTCTTCATTCCGGGACGCTTGATCAATTTGGCGAGCGGCTATGTCTCGATCATGCACGGGCTCAAAGGTCCGAACCACGCGGTCGTTACAGCCTGCTCTACGGGTGCGCATGCGATCGGCGATGCTGCCCGCCTCGTGGCCTTCGGCGACGCCGAAGTGATGGTGGCAGGCGGCGCGGAATCCGCCGTCAACCGCCTGAGCTTCGCGGGTTTCTGCGCCTGCCGCGCCTTGTCGACGGCCTTCAACGACCGGCCTCAAGCGGCATCGCGCCCCTATGACAGGGATCGCGACGGTTTCGTCATGGGCGAGGGCGCGGGCTGCGTCGTGATCGAGAGCCTGGAACATGCCAAAGCCCGTGGCGCCAGGATCTATGCGGAGATCATCGGCTACGGTCTGACCGGTGATGCCTATCACATCACCGCGCCTTCCGCCGACGGTGACGGTGCCTTCCGGTGCATGAAGGCCGCGCTCAAACGCGCTGACCTCGAGCCCTCCGCCATCGACTACGTCAACGCGCACGGCACGTCGACGCCGCTCGGCGACGAGATCGAACTGGGAGCTGTTCAGCGTCTGGTCGGCGATGCGGCCGAAGGGCTGACGATGTCGTCCACGAAGTCGGCGATCGGCCATCTTCTCGGCGCCGCGGGGGCCGTCGAGGCCATCTTTTCGGTGCTGGCGATCCGTGACCAGATCGTTCCGCCGACGCTGAACCTGGACAACCCGTCCGTGGAGACGCCCGTCGACCTCGTGCCGCACCGCGCCAAGTCGAAGCGCGTGGCTGTCGCCCTGTCCAACTCGTTCGGGTTCGGCGGCACGAATGCTTCGCTGGTCTTCCGCCACATCGATGCCGCCTGACGATGGGCGTGGCAGCGCCGCATCAAGGCGGGTAATTCAATCCGATCGAAGCCGCGCCGCCATGACGGCGCCGTTGTTGTCACGCCAGCATGGGGTAGACATCGGATATCTGGCGATGCGAACTGTCCTCAGGTCGTGTGAAAGGTGGCGTCGTTGAAAAGCCCGAGGGAAGCCCTGCAGCCTGACGCGGCGCCGCCGCCGCCGTCGCCTGCGCCTCGCCACAGACGTGCTTCCCTTACGTCGATTTTGAGCGGCGTCCTCTCGTTTCTGATCGTCGTCGTCGTTGTCGCCGTAATCGGTTGGTCTTTTCTGTCGGAGAAGATCACCGCGCCTGGGCCGCTGCCCGCCGACAAGACGGTGAACATCCCCAAAGGCGACGACGTCGAGCTGACGCTCGAGGAGAACGGCGTCATCGACAATGCGATGTTGATGAAGGCGACTTTGCTGCTCGAACGCAGCCGAGGCAGCGTCAAGGCGGGCGAATACCTGTTCAAGCAGAACGCCAGCCTGCAGGACGTGATCGACACGCTGATCTCGGGCAAGCAGGTGCTGCATGCCTTGACGATTCCCGAGGGCCTCACGAGCCAGCAGGTCGTTGACCGCATGCGTGAGAACGACGTGCTGGTCGGGGACCTCAAGGCCGTGCCGCCGGAAGGTTCGCTGATGCCGGACACCTATAAATTCGCGCGCGGCACAACCCGCGAGCAACTCGTCCGGACCATGCAGCAGGAGGAACGCAAGGTGGTGTCCGACGTTTGGGCACACCGTACATCGGACACCGTGATCCGCTCGCCCTACGAGCTCGTGACGCTCGCGTCGATCGTCGAGAAGGAAACCGGCAAAGCGGACGAGCGGCCCCGTGTGGCCGGGGTCTTCATCAATCGCCTGTCACGAAATATTCCCCTGCAGTCCGATCCGACCATCGTGTACGGGCTTGTGGGCGGCAAAGGCACGCTCGGGCGGGGCATCCTCAAAAGCGAGGTCGACCAGAAGACGCCTTACAACACCTATGCGATCGTCGGTCTTCCGCCTGGGCCGATTGCCAATCCCGGCAAGGCGGCCCTCGAGGCGGTCGCCAGTCCGTCGCGCACCAAAGAGCTTTACTTCGTCGCCGATGGCACAGGAGGCCATGCCTTTGCGGAGACGCTGGATCAACATCGCGCCAATGTGCTTCGGTGGCGCCAGATAGAGCGGGACGCGAAGGACAAGGTCGCGCCCGACGCCGCCGGAAGCGTGCCGCCCGCGCCCGGTACCACACCTGGTGCCGTGCCGAAGAACCAGCGCGGCGACGCGGGTCAGGATGGCAACGTGTTCGGCGACCTTCTGCCGACCGGCAATGCGGCGTCCGGCTCCCGCTCCCCGGATCGTTTTGCCGCGATGCCGCTCCCGGTCATGGGAGACACGAATTTCGCGTCATCGGGCGCGAAGGCGGCGGCAGCCTCTCAAGCCAATCCCTTCGACGATCTCGACATCGAAGTCGATGGTGTCAGATCCAAGGAAGCGCCTCCGGTGTTCGCCGATACGGACACCGAGGCCGACACGACTCCGGGTCCGGCCGCCAGTCAGATGACGTTCGCGCTTTCGGCACAGCGGCAGGCAGAGATGCGGGCACGGGAATCGGCCTATGGGCTGCCGGCCGCGTCATCCACCCTGCAGCCCGACCGGGTGCAGACCGCCGCGGCCCCCGAAGCGGCACCGCCCCTGCCGGGCGGCAAAGTTCGGATTTTCGACGCGTCCGAAGGGACGCCCCTCGATCCGCTTCGGGATCACTCCTACGACCTGATGACCGCCAAATCGGTTCCCGCCTTGAAGGCGCTGCCGCCAATGCCCGCCGGGATGGCACGCTGATTTTAGCCGTGCTGCGCTGGCCGATGATCCGTTTCGGTCGGGACCTCTGGACCTCGATGCTGAAATCGCGCAGTTTGCCGATCCCGTTCCGAGCCTCGCAGTCATGATGATCGCCAATCCGGCCCTGCAAACACCCCCCCGCCGCAGAGGCCTCATGCTGATCCTCTCGTCGCCGTCGGGCGCCGGGAAGACGACGCTGACGCGCCTCTTGCTGCAGAATAGAGACGTCGACCTCACCCTTTCGGTGTCGGTGACGACACGCGCGCGCCGGTCGAGCGAGGCCGATGGCATCCACTACCATTTCATCTCACGCGATCGTTTCGAGACGATGCGGGACCGCGGCGAACTGCTTGAACATGCTGAGGTTCATGGCAATTACTATGGGACTCCGCGCGGCCCGGTCGACGAAGTGCTGTCCAACGGCCGCGACGTCCTGTTCGATATCGATTATCAGGGGACGCAGCAGGTGCGGGCCAAGGCGCCCGAGGATGTGGTGACGATTTTCATCCTGCCGCCTTCGATCCACGAGCTTCGGTCGCGGCTGGAGCGCCGCGCCGAGGACGCGCCGGAAACCATTGCGGCTCGACTCCGCGCGTCACGCAACGAAATCACGCGCTGGACCACTTACGATTACGTCCTCGTCAATGACGATCTGCAACGGACCTTCCGTGACGTGCTGGCGATCCTGACGGCCGAGCGTCTGCGCCGCGTTCGCCAGGAAGCCGCAACCGCGGCCTTCGTCAGCCAACTCCTGAGCGAGCGCTGAGGGTCAGGCGCTCCCAAAGTTGAGCCAGATGGACGAAGCCTGTGACGTCGACTTCTTCGGCCCGCTTCGTGCCGTCGATACCGGCCGCCGCGAGAAAATCGGGAATGTCGATCGTCTCTGCGAGTCCGGGGACGCTCTTGAGAGACTGGCGAAGCATCTTCCGGCGCTGACCGAAGGCCGCGAGCGTCAAGGCCGATAGACGGCCGAGCGGGCAGGGCGCAGGATCCCGGCGTGGGATGAGTTCCACGACAGACGACATGACCTTGGGCGGCGGCGTAAAAGCCGCAGGTGGCACGTCGAACAGGATGCGAGACTGCATTCGCCACCCGCACAGGACCGCCAACCGACCGTAATCGGCGCGTTGTGCCGGCGTCGCGACGATCCGCTGCGCAACCTCGCGTTGGAACATGAGGACCAGCCGATCGAAGCGCGGGGGCCAGGCGGCGGTCTCGACCCATTTGACGAGCAGCGCCGTGCCGATGTTGTAAGGAAGGTTCGCGACGATCCGTAACGGCACTTCGGCGTCCGTTAGGCTGCACGGATCAACCGACAGGGCGTCGGCCTCGATCACGTCGAGGCGGCCAGGGAAATGGGCGCCGATCTCGGCTAAGGCCGCGAGGCAACGTCTGTCACGTTCCACGGCGACGACGCGGGCCGCGCCCTGCGTCAGCAGGGCCCGGGTCAGGCCGCCAGGTCCGGGTCCGACCTCGAACACACATACGCCTTCGAGAGGTCCCGAGGCGCGGGCGATCTTTCCAGTCAGGTTCAGGTCGAACAAAAAGTTCTGGCCAAGCGCCTTCTTGGGGTCGAGCCCATGCCGTTCGACGACCTCTCGAAGCGGCGGCAGGCCATCGGCGGACAACGACCCGGTCACGCGAAGTGCCTCGACAGACCCGCTGGCGTCGCCTCAGCGCCCATCTGTCGTATTGGTGACGCCGAGGTTGCTCGATCCCTTCGCCGAGGCCAGCGTCCTCAGAGTAAGCTGGAACATGACCGTCTGATCACGGCTCTCGACATTGGCGGCCGTGGTGTAGGTCTGGGAATAGTTGATGCTGAATGTCGTGCATTCGTCGTTGTAGCCCACACCGAAGCCAAGCGACGCGAGCGCCGGGTGGTTCACAGCAAGATCGTAGGCCCCGGTGACGCTGTCATACTTGTGCGGGTTGAGATCCAGAACGGTATTGGCGCTCACGAAGTAGTGCTGGAGGAAATCGTAGCGGCCCGTGAGCAATACGCCCTCGCGGACGAAAGGGTAGCCGATCAGGGGCTGGGCCTCATAGCGCGAATATTGCACCGTCGTCGTGAGGTCGTAGGCTTTCGCATTGGCCGCGAGGTCGATCGTCTCGGGCGTGAAATCCTTCTGATTGAACCGGCCTTTGGCGATGAACCAGAGATTGGAATTCGGTGCCACTGCGACTCGGCCCACATAGTCCGAATCGTCGGTCTGCAATCCCGAATTGCCGGCGATTTGCGCGACGTCGCTGGACGCGTAGGAATTGTTCCCGGCCAACTGGAAGGACTCGCCAAACAGGGCATTGACGTAGCCATCCTGCTTGAACGTCATCGTGTACTGGCCACCCGCATTGGCCCGGACCCCGCCTTCGACACGATCGTAACCGGAGAACTTGTTCCACTCGAACAAATTGGTGTCGTCGAAAAACAGGCTTTGCGCATCCTCGTTCGGCCGATTTCCGGATTCGGCCTCATTCGGTCGCGCGATGATCTGCGCGATGGGCTCGAATGTGTGGGTCAACGACCCGGTCTGCGCCACGAACGGGTAGCGCCAATCGAGTCCGACGCCGGGCTGGAAGCGCGCGAACATGGAATTCTTGGAGCCGAAGAAATTCGCCTGGTCGGCATTCGAGAGGACCGAGGTGGCGCTGCCATTGGTGAACCTGAACGAATCCGACTCGTTCAGCGACAAGCCTTCGGCGTCGAACCTGGCGAATGCGAAAGGCGTCCAGACCTCGCCGATCGGGTCGATGAACTTGCGCTGCCAGGTGATCTGAGCCGAAGCCCGTTCGTAATTTCCGGCGATACCGCGAACGAAGCAGGACGGCGGCTTGAAGTTCGGCAGGGCGAGATTGGGCGTCGAGGATGTCGGGCACACGTCGTAAAGCCCGAATGCCTTGTCGAGCAACCGGACACCAGTTGACTGGTAGGCCGCGGATTCACGGCTTAGCGCCGTGAAGTTGGTGTCGATGTTGATCTCGCCGCCGATCCCCATGGTCTTTGCCGGGTCGACAGGGATCGTTCGATTATAGTCGAGAACCGGTAGGACGAGAGGCTGCTGCTTTTCGAAATCGAATTGCGACAGGCCCTGGATGTAATAGCCCCGCAGGTCGAAATAGCTGCGTTCACCCTTCCCGGTCAGATAGGCTGTCGAGATCGACTCGCGGACATAGTTTGTCGACAGCGTGTCGTCGCGGAGCTTGTAGTCCTCGAAGAAATACTTGTCCGAGAAGACCGCAACGTCCCAACCGAATTTCCAGCTCGGGTTGATGTAGAATTGGCCGGCCGTCTCGATCGAGCCTCGAAGCTCGCGATCTCCGGTTCCGTAGGGCGCCGCATCAAAGGCTTTGGGGTCGAGCTGGTAGATGCCCGTCGCCCGGATATTGTAGCTGCCGTTGCTCAGCCGTTGGCGGAATTCCGCCTGTCCCAGCACGCCCTGGCGTGTCAGGACGGTCGGCGTGAGCGTGACGTCGTAGTCTGGCGCGACGTTCCAGAAATAGGGAATGGCAGCGCCATAGCCAAGGCGATTGTTATAAAGGAAGCGCGGCGCCAGAAGGCCGCTCTTCTTCGACACGGTCGGATCCGGGCTCGACAGATAAGGGAAATACGCGACGGGGACGCCGTAGAATTCGAAGAAGGCATCCTCGTAATAGAGCATCTGTTCGTCGCTCTTGTGGATGATCTTCATGGCCCGGACCTGCCAGAGCGGCGGCCGTTCGGGGTGCTCCTTACAGGGCTCGCAGGCCGTGTAGGTGCTTTTGTCGAGAACCGCGGTTTCGCCTTCGCTCCGCTCTCCGCGGGGGGCTGTCAGCCGGGTCTTGTCCTTGCTGATCGTGGACAGGCTGTCGATGAAGCCGCTCTTGAAGTCGTCCGTCAGGTCGAAGCGACTGCCGTAGGTGACCGTCCCGTCCGCCTCGGTCAGCTTGGCATTGCCTTCGGCATAGACCCGGTTGGTGTTGCGGTTGTAGATGACCTTGTCGGCTTCCAGCGTGCGGCCCTGGTAGTAGAGCTGCACATTGCCCTCGGCCGACACGACATTCGTGTCCCGATTGTAGACAAGCTCCTTGGCTTCGACCAGAAGCCGATCTTTCTTCGCAGGATCAGTGGTGCCGCTCGGTGTGCTGGTGGGCCGGACTGCCGTCGGAGTGGTCGTCTGGCTCCACGACGGCGAGACCCATCCGGCTGTCACGAGAATGACGGCCATCAAGGCAAGCACTTTGGCAGGGACGGTCTGGCAGGAGATAAAGATACGCGATCTCACATCAACTCACACGAACGGGTGCCCCGCATCAACCATCCTCTTGGTACAGGAGCACAAGCGAACCCAGCATACTCCCGATGATGGCCGGAGACCAAGCCGCGACCGTCGTGCTGATCAGTCCTGCACCGCCGAGATCTCCGACAAGCTTCGTGGAAACGTAAAGCACAAAGCCCGAGGCCACGCCTCCCGACACCATCCGGGCCACGCCACCAAACCGGAAAAATCTTAAGGAAAAGGATGCCGCCACGAGAACCATAGCGACAAACAACAAGGGACGGGCCAGAAGTTTCTGATATTGCAGGCTATAAGCAGTGGCGTCGAGCCCGGCGCGTTCGGTCTGGTCGCGCACCTCTGGCAGTGTCCAGAACGGTACACTCTCGGGCGGGACGAAGGATTGCGTCACCTGCTCCGGTGTCAGATTGGTCGCGAGCAGGTAGGTCTTGTCATCGACAGGCGCCGTATCGGGCGCAAGCACCCGTGCATTTTCGAACGCCCAGTAACCCGGATGCAACTCTGCACGTGGCGATTCGACCCGTTCCATGAAGGCGCCGTCTGGTTCGTACACGAAGGCCGTGACTCCGGAGAGCACGACCCCGCCGTCGCTGGCGCGGGCGGCACGGAGAATCGCCTGCCCGTCGAGTCCCCTTTCCCGGATCCACAGGTCCACCTCGGAATTCGAATCCTGCATCTGGCCGAAGAGCTTGGTCTCCAGCCGATCGGCCCGCTGCTTGAAAATGGCCGAAAGCGGATTGTAGACCATGACGGCGAACAGGCCGAGCAACAGCGCGACGACCAAAGGCGGCGCCATGAACTGCCAGACCGAGACACCCGCCGCACGGGCGACGATCAATTCGAGCTTTCTCGTGAGATTGAGAAAGGCGAACATGGCTCCGAACAGAACAGAAAAGGGCAACATCTGTTCGGCGACGGCGGGCACACGCAGCAAGGACAGAAAGGCCACCAATTGCGCCGTGGCGCCCTTGGCGTCCCCGGACCGCCGGAACAGCTCGACGAAATCGATCAGATAGATCAGCGCGAACATCGTGCCGAAGACCCCGAGCACGGTCCAAAGGAATTTGAGCGAGAGGTATCGCGCCAGCGTGAACCCGATGGCGCTCATGCCGCTCTTGGACGCATCAATGGAAATGTGGGCAGACGCGGGAGAGGGATCGTCGGCCCGAACATGATGAAGCTCGTGACCACTACGCTGACCAGTGGGACCGCATACATGACCAGCACCCCGGACGCCGAACGAGCAGCGAGATTTGACGCGGCAAAGCCCGCGATCCGGACGCTCATGACGACGATGATCGCTGTCACGATCGCCGAACTGCGGCCCTGGCGCGTCGTCCGCGCCTGGCCGAGCGCCGCGAAGGCGATCAGCCCGAATGCGAGCGCATAGAGAGGGTTGACGAAGCGGTCATGGAGTTCGGAGCGGAACTTGCCGTATTGTTGCTTGACGCTCGGATCGTCGGGTTTGAGCCGCATGAGGTCCGCGGTGCTCCGCTCGCGTGGCTTGTACGTGATACTCCCGGCATCGGCGCCGAATTGAGCGAGGTCGATGGCGTAGCTGTCGAAGCCGATCAGGGCGGCATCCCGCGAATTCGGTTGTTGCCGCTGAATACTGCCCTTCTCCATCATCAGATAGCTGGCGTCCTCATTGTTGATCGTCTGTCCAAGCTCGGCGAGATAGGTCGAGACCTTCTCCGGGTCGCGCCGGTCTTGCATGAAAACGCCCAGCAATTCGCCGTTAGGTCCGCGCTCACGGTAGTGAAAGACGAACCCCTGATCGAGCGTCGTGAAGGTGCCGGGCCGCACCACACGGGTCAGGAAGTCCGACCTGACTTCCGTCACGAGGTCACGCAAGGCGTGGAAGCTCCACGGCATTACGTACACGGACATGATGGAAACCACGAGGGCCGCCATGATCGTCAGCAACGCGAAAGGCCGCATCAGACGGAAGGGCGATAGGCCTGACGCGCTCATCACGATCAACTCGCTATCGCTGTTGAGCTTGTTGAGGCTGTACAGGACAGCGATGAACAAGGCGATCGGCGCGATGATCATGACGAGTGACGGCACGCCGAGACCCGTGATGGCCAGAAAGGTCACCAGCGATTGGCCCTTGGTGGTCAGCAGGTCGAATTCGCGCAACGCCTGCGTGATCCAGATCATGAACGTCAACACGCCGAGGGCGGACACGAAGGCCCAGAACGTGGTGCCGAAAATGTAGCGCTCGACCAGTCTCATGGGCGGATCGAGACTGCGGGTCGGTCGCGCCGGCAAGGTCGGAGCGGTTCGACCGGATGAGAAAGCCTAACCTGCATCCGCGTCCTTTCGCCTCCCCGAGACGTCGTAATCCGATCCCTCGTCTCGCGCATCGACTGAGGCCACCGTCGCTGCCGTCATGCTGGCGGCCAGACCAATTAGGCAGTGCGAACGGCATTTTCGGGGCAGCTCCGCCGATCTACCGAAGCGTCACCTTGCCCGCATCTCTTCAAGCGTTAAAGCTCAATGATCGGCTTGCCGTTGGACGTAGCATCGCGGATCGCGCTACGCTTGGCATACGCCTGACATTGACGAGGATAGAATGCCCGACTTGGTAGAGATCACGTTCACGCCCCTCGGAGCCGAGCCCTCGGGCGGAACCCTGGTGTGCTTCGTCGGCAAATCCGTCGAGCTTCAGGGGGCCGCGGCCCGATCGCTGCCCGGCGCGGCGGCGCTGGTCACCAAGGCTGCCGAGATCGCGCAATTCAAGGGCAAGCCGAAATCGGTCCTCGACCTGCTGGCCCCGTCCGGACTCGCGATCGACCGGCTGCTCGTCGTCGGAGCGGAGGATGAAAAGCCTTGGGGGCAGCACGATTGGGTGACCCTCGGCGGCTTCGTGATGGGGAAGCTCAGGGCCGGCACGAACGTGACCGTCATACTCGACCTTCCGGGGGCTGACACGTCGGCCGTCGCATCCTTCGCGCTCGGGTTGAAGCTCCGCGCCTACCGGTTCGACCAGTACAAGTCCAAGAAGGCGGACAAGGCCGATAAGACTGACGACGGTCCGATCGCGGTCGCCATCGCCGTGAAGGAGCCTGAGGCGGCACGCGCCGCGGGCGCCAGCCTCTCGGCCATCGCGGGCGGCGTCTATACGGCCCGCAGCTTGGTGAACGAACCGCCGAACGTGCTGTTCCCCAAGGAGTTCGCGCGCCGTGCTGCTGAGCTGCAGGCGCTCGGCGTCGAAATCGAGGTGCTCGACCAAGCCGCTCTGGAGAAGATCGGCATGCGGGCGCTTCTCGCGGTCGGTCAGGGCTCGCGCAACGAAAGCCGCGTGGTGGTGATGCGCTGGAACGGCGGTGCGGCCGGTCAGAAGCCCGTTGCCGTTGTGGGAAAAGGCGTGACCTTCGACACGGGCGGCATCTCCATCAAGCCGGCGGCCGGCATGGAGGACATGAAAGGCGATATGGCGGGCGCCGCCTGCGTGGTCGGCCTCATGCAGGCACTCGCGTCACGCAAGGCCAAGGCCAATGTCGTCGGCGCCATCGGCCTTGTCGAGAACATGCCGGACGGCAATGCGCAGCGGCCGGGGGATATCGTGACCGCCCTGTCGGGCACGACGATCGAGATCATCAACACCGATGCTGAGGGGCGGCTCGTGCTGGCCGACGTTCTCTGGTACGTCCAATCCACCTATCAGCCCGCGATCATGATCGACCTCGCGACGCTGACCGGGGCCATCATCGTCGCGCTGGCCCATGAATATGCCGGCATGTTCTCGAACAGCGACGAATTGTCCGAACGACTGGTGAAAGCCGGCCAGGAGACCGGGGAGCGCGTTTGGCGGCTGCCCCTCGGTCCGACCTACGACAAGCTGATCGAGTCGAAATTCGCCGACATCAAGAACACCGGTGGGCGGCATGGCGGGTCGATCACGGCCGCGCAATTCCTGCAGCGCTTCGTCAACGAGGTGCCCTGGGCGCATCTTGATATTGCCGGCACCGGCATGGGGTCGCCCGTCGACGAGATCAACCAGAGCTGGGGATCGGGCTGGGGGGTGCGCCTGCTCGACCGACTCGTGGCCGATCATTACGAGGGCTGACGGACGCGACGCCTCATGACGGAGGTCTGGTTCTACCATCTCGAAAGCCAGCCGCTCGACAAGGTGCTGCCGATTCTCCTGCAGCGCTCCCTCGATCGCGGCTGGCGCGCCACGGTCCAGGCCACGTCGGTCGAGCGCCTGACGGCGCTCGATACGGCCTTGTGGGTCTTCGATGAGGCGAGCTTTCTTCCGCATGCGATGAAGCAGGACGGCAATGCCGCTCAGCAGCCGATTTTGCTGACCGATGACGACGAGAACCCCAATGGGGCTGCGATCCGGTTCTTTGTCGATCGGGCCGCGGTCGCGCCGGCGCTCGCTCGCGGCACCTACGAGCGTGCCGTCCTGCTGTTCGACGGACAGGACGATGAGGCCGTCATGAATGCGCGGGGGCAGTGGAAGACGCTCAAAGAGGCCGGCCATGCCGTGACCTATTGGCAGCAGTCCGACGATGGCCGGTGGGAGAAGCGGGCATGAGACCGATGTTGCGCCTCGCGCTATTCGTCTCGATGGCCTCTCTTTCCGGGTGGCGCGGTGCCGGAGCGACCGCGCTGGCGGCCGGCCGACAGACGATGACCTTTATTCCTGGCGACAGATCGCGGCCTGCCACTCTCGTGACGCCGGGATCCGGGCGGCGCGCATCGGCGGCGCCCGTCCACGCGCCCGCAAAGGGCCGTATCGCGCGTCGGTCGCAGGAGGGCGATGAGACGCCCGCCGCGACCGCGCGACCGGGCCAGGGGTTCACCCTGGAAGACGGGGTCCTGACCTATCCGGCGCCCGCCCGGTTTCAGCCTCAGAAGCAAAAACCCCGGTGAGTGTCGAACGCGACCCTTGAACTTGAGAGGCGCCCGCGACGCATGAAGTCTTCGACCAGACACAACCTGGCTTCTCTGCCTGCGGGCCCGGATCGGCGGCGGTGGCCCGGTGAGATTCCGTGGCGCTATTCGGTCTCGGAGATGCGGGCCGACGCGGTGGTGCACGCCATGGGCCTGGCCTTCGCGGTTGTGGCCCTTGTTCTCTTTATGGGGATGCCCCCGGTCAGCCCGGCCGAGACGATGGCCGTCACGGTCTACCTTGCGGCCCTGGTGAGTTCCTTGGCCATGTCGGCCCTCTACAACCTTTGGCCGGTGTCTCGCGGGAAGTGGATCCTCCGTCGCTTCGACCATTCCGCCATCTATCTGCTTATCGCAGGAACCTATACGCCCTTCATGACCCGGCTCGGAACATGGTGGCTCCTTTGGACGGTCTGGGCGGTCGCGGCTCTTGGGATCGCTCTCAAGCTGCTTCTCGCGGGACGCCTCGACGGCGTGTCGATTGTCCTTTATCTCGCCCTCGGCTGGAGCGGAGTCGTCTTGTGCAACGACCTTTTCGCCTCTTTCTCGTCCATCAGCCTCTGGCTGATCGGCATAGGGGGCCTCGTCTATTCAGTGGGCGTCATCTTCCATCTGTGGGAGCGTTTGCCCTTTCAGAACGCGATCTGGCATGTCTTTGTGCTGACCGCCGCGATGGTGCACTTCGGAGCCGTTTGGTCGGTGGTCTACGCGGTTGAGTGAGCCAGCGGCATGTTTCCGTCCGGCAAGGTCCAGACCCGCTGCGAATGTTCGAGACCGCGCAGGGAAACACTGCCCACGGCATCCAATGCGTATCTGCACCGGTTCGCGAACGAATCCGAAATCAGGATCGAGCGGTCGAGGTCGCCGCAGAGCTTCTCGATGCGGCTCGCTTCGTTCACGGCTCTGCCGATCACGGTAAAATCGAGCCGCCGGTCGGTGCCCACATTGCCGTAGACCACTTCGCCGAAGTGCAGCACGATATCGACCTCTAGCGCCGGTAAATGGCGCGCTCGCCGCATCTCGTTCAAGCGGCGGTTCGCGGCCCGCGCGGCGACGGCGGCCTGCAGGGCGCTTTCGCAATCGATACAGGGATGAATTTCTGGTGCCGATACCGGAAAGACGGCCAGGAATCCGTCACCCATGAACTTCAGGATTTCGCCACCGCTTGCCGCGATCGGTTCGCCCACGGCTTCGAAATGTTCATCGAGCCAGCCCACGACTTCGGTGGGATCCTGGCGGTCGGCGAGCGCCGTAAACCCGCGCAGGTCGGTCAGGAGAATGGCAGCCCAAATGGTTCGGCCTTCACCGCGCCTGATCTGACCGCCGAGCACGTGCGTACCTGTGGCCGCCCCGAGATAGGTCCCCAATGTGTGCCGCAAGGTGTGCGAAAACGCGAGCTTGCACATGGCAAGTCCGAGCGCCGGTATCAGGTCCGCCAGAGCCGCCATCTGTGACGCGCTGAAGCCGGTTGGCTCTCGCGTGACAAAAGAAATCGCGACGCCACGCAGGGCCGTCCCCGGCGTGAAAGCGACAAGGTAAAGGACGTAATCCGTTCCACCGGCCGATTTGAATTCATGCAGGACCGGAAATGGGTCCCCGACCCCCAATGCATCCAAACGCCAGCGCCCGAAGACCTCGCTCTTCTCCAGGAGCGACTGAATGGGGCTCTGGCGAAAGGCGACCTCGTTCTCCTCGCCATGGGGAGTCTGGCTCAGGACAACGCCTTCGTCCGACGTCCAGATCAGGCTGAAGCTACTCGCCGTCGGGTCGAGCGCCGGCATCGACACGCCGAGGCGCCACACGGGTATCCCGGCCGCGACCAGCGCCAGGGAATAATTCTTAAGAAGGGATTCGCCGTCGTCGGAAGCCGTGGCCGATTGCGTGATCCAGCGCGCCAGCTCTGCCGTATCGGAAATTTCTTTGGACATGCGTTCCTCGCCCGTACGACCCGGTCTTTGGTCGCACGGCCACGTCAGGCCCGCAATTCTGAAGCAATCACATCGTCGCGCCGATCTGCCACGGCACGAATTCCGCATCGCCGTAGCCGAGCGCTTCGGATTTCGAGGGCTCGCCCGAGGCGACCGTCAGGATCTTCTCGAAGATCTCCTGGCCTTTGGCTTCGAGGCTGACCCCGTCGAGCACGTCGCCGCAATTGATGTCCATGTCGTCCATCATGCGGCGGTAGACATCGGAGTTGGTGGCAAGTTTGATCGAGGGGGTCGGCTTGCAACCATAGGCCGATCCGCGACCCGTGGTGAAGCACAGGATGTTGGCGCCGCCCGCGACTTGGCCCGTGGCCGCTACCGGATCGTACCCGGGCGTATCCATGAAGACGAAGCCCTTGGCCGTGACCGGCTCGGCATAGTGATAGACGCCCGCAAGCGTCGCGGTGCCGCCCTTGGCGGCGGCACCGAGGGATTTTTCGAGGATCGTGGTGAGGCCACCCGCCTTGTTGCCGGGCGAGGGGTTGTTGTTCATCTCGCCGCCGACGCGGCTTGTGTAATCTTCCCACCACTTGATCATGCCGACGAGCTTTTCGCCGACCTCGCGTGTCGCGGCGCGGCGCGTCAGCAGGTGCTCGGCCCCATAGATTTCCGGTGTCTCGGACAGGATGGCGGTGCCTCCGTTGCGCACCAGGATGTCGGAGGCGACACCGAGCGCCGGATTGGCCGTGATGCCGGAATAGCCGTCCGAACCGCCACATTGGAGCGCCAGCATCAACTGCGACGCCGGCAAGGTCTCGCGCCTCGCGCGATTAGCGGCCGGCATCATGTCGCGGAGCGCCGCAACCCCAGCCTCCACGGTCTTGCGGGTGCCTCCCGTTTCCTGGATCGTCATGGTGCGGAACGTGTCGCCGTCGACAAGTCCATATTCCTGCTTCATCCGGCCGATCTGGAACACCTCGCAGCCGAGCCCCACCAGCAGGACGCCGGCGATGTTGGGGTTGCTGGCATAGCCCCACTGGGTGCGCTTCAGCGCCTCGAATCCCTCGCCCTTCGAGGCCATGCCGCAGCCGGTGCCGTGCACCAGCGCGATCACGCCATCGATGTTGGGATAATCGCGCAGGACGTCCGAACGCTCGATCTCCTTGGCGATGAAGCGGGCCACGGTGGCCGAGCAATTCACGGATGTCAGGATCGCCAGGTAGTTGCGGGTTCCGGCTCGGCCGTTGGCGCGACGGAAACCCTGGAACGTGGCCTGCTGTTCGACGGGGAGGACCGACTCGTGCTTGGCCCCTTCGGCAAACTGATAGTCACGCGTGAAATCGTGCATTTCCACATTATGCTCATGCACCCACTCGCCCGGAGCGATCGGCGTGCTGGCGAAGCCGATGATCTGACCGAATTTCAGAATCGGTGCACCGACTTCGATCGGCACGATCGCCATCTTGTGACCTTTGGGAACCCGGGCGCGCGGGTCGATCCCCACCGCGTTGGCGCGGCCGGGCTCGAGCGTGTCGACCGCGACCACGACATTGTCTTCGGGCTGCAGCTTGAGCGTGCGGGCGGCGGGCGAAACGATATCAAGCATGATCGGCGGAACTCTCGGCGAAAAGTTTTGGGTTGTCGCGCGCGAAGACCTCGAACATGGCCGAGGTCCGTTCCAGATGCCCGCGCGCCGCGGCGGCGGCGGCCAGCGGATCGCGGGCCGCGATGGCCCGAACGATCTCGCGATGTTCGCTGTAGGTGGTCTGCGATCGTCCGGCCGGCGTGATCAACAGCCGACGCACGCGTTCAAGATGGGACAGGAGTTGGTCGAGAACTTCGGCCGCGTGATTGAGGCCAAGGCTCTGGACGATCAACTGATGAAATTCGACGTCCAGGCGGTAGAAGCCGGCATGGTCCCCGGCCTCCGCGGCCGCAGCCTGGTAGCGAAGGCTTCGATCGAGTTCATCGTTGAGGGTCGCCGAACCCGCGAGGGCCGCCTCCGCCGCCACATCGGCCTCGATGGCTCGCCGGATGAGCATGAATTCGCGGACGTCGGGCAAGGAGATGCGCGACACGAACGAGCCATGCTGCGGCTCGATAATCACAAGCTTCTCGAAGGCCAAGCGATTGACCGCGGTGCTGACGGGAAAGCGCGACATTCCCAGGCGCTCGCACAAGGCGAGTTTGTCGATTGCAGACCCCGGCGCAAGCTCGCCCGACAGGATTGCTTCCTTGATGGTGCCGTAGACATGGCTGGCTTTGGACGGCCGGCGCGACGAGCCGCCTGCGTCCGGTCCTGTCCCCAACCAGGCAGCGCTGCCTTGCAGGCCAGCGCTCACAACACAGTTCCAGCAAGCAATGTCGGGGAAATGACTAGCATGCCAGAACTTAAGCTTCGGTCTAGCGCGGGTCAACGCATTTGTGCGAAAGAGTGAGTCTCACAACTTTGCGGATCACGCCATGTCCACCTCTCTCGCTTCCCTGGTTGCTGATAGCCTGCCGCGGGACGGGGTCGCAGGCGCGCTCGCGGCTCGGGTCTGGCGGCCGGATATCGGGGGCCCGGCGATCGCCGCCGTGCGGGCCGACGGTGTGATCGACGTGACGCCGACATTCCCGACGATGCGCGACCTTTGCGAATCGCCCGACCCCGCTGCCGCGCTTCGGCAGGCCTCCGGCGAGCGGATCGGCTCGCTCGACGAGATTCTGGCCAACACGCCGGAGGAGACGCGCGATGCGGCGCGGCCCTTCCTGCTCGCGCCGATCGACCTGCAGGCCGTCAAGGCGGCCGGCGTGACCTTCGCGGTGTCGATGCTGGAGCGCGTGATCGAGGAACGCGCCCGCGGCAACGCCGAAGCGGCCGTGGCCCTGCGGACCGAGATCACCGGCATGGTGGGCGAGGATTTTTCAAAGCTGAAACCAGGCTCGGCCGAAGCGATGCGGCTCAAGGCGATGCTGCTCGAACAGGGGTCCTGGTCGCAATATCTGGAAGTCGGGATCGGTCCCGACGCCGAGATCTTCACCAAGGCCCCGGCGATGGCAGCGGTGGGGACGGGCGCCGACGCGGGCCTTCATCCCTCCTCGTCCTGGAACAACCCTGAGCCCGAGGTCGTGCTCGTTGTCGCCGCGACGGGCCGCATCGTCGGCGCGACGCTAGGCAATGACGTCAACCTGCGTGATGTCGAGGGGCGCTCGGCTCTGCTGCTCGGCAAGGCCAAGGACAACAACGCGAGCTGCGCGGTCGGCCCGTTCCTCCGCTTCTTCGATGCGACGTTCAGCCTCGACACGGTGCGGTCGATGGTCGTGACGCTGACCGTCGATGGGCCTGAGGGCTATCGCCTGGAGGGTTCGAGTTCGATCGCCAAGATCAGCCGCGACCCGGCCGACCTCGTCGGACAGATGATCGGCCCGCATCATGCCTATCCGGATGGTGCCGTGCTGTTCCTCGGCACATTGTTCGCCCCGATCGAAGACCGCGATGCACCGGGCAAGGGCTTCACGCATAAGATCGGCGACGTCGTCACGATCGCGGCGCCTGAACTCGGCCGCCTGGTGAACCGCATGCGGCTGACCTCGGACTGCGCGCCCTGGACCTATGCGGCGAGCCACCTGATGCGCCATCTCGCGAAGCGAGGCGTCCTTTAGAGGTCCCTGAAGCTTTCAGGTGGGACGCACCATGCGGGCCGCCTGCAAAAAGGTCGTCACACCGACGAAAGCGGTGCCGCCTGCTGGACCGCATGGTCCTGCAAGCTATGCTGCGGCCTCGGACTCATACTGATAAAACCGGGATTTGAGAGGAACGCCATGATTGCGACCGAAGGCCTGATCCTTGTGACGGGCGAGTCGCTTGTCGACCTGATCCCCGTCGAGGCCACGACCTTCGAGGCCGTCCTGGGTGGGTCGCCCTTCAATACGGCCATCGGGCTTGGCCGGCTTGGCGTGCCGACCGGCTTCGCCGGTCGGATCTCGACCGACGCCATGGGCGAACTGCTGGTCGAGCGCCTCGCGGCCGACGACGTCGACCTGAGCTTCGTGGCGCGAGCGCCGCAACCATCGCCGCTCGCCTTCGTGACACGCGGTACGGCAGCGACCGGAGCGCGTTACGCCTTTTATCTCGGCTCGACGGCCTATGATGGCCTTTCACCGCTGCCCACGCACTGGCCGACCCAGGTGGCGCATCTGCATATCGGCTCCTTTTCCGCGGTCGACGGGCGCCTGGGCGAGGCCGCGCTGGCCTCCTTCCGGAACGCTGTCGGGCACGGGACGACGAGCTTCGACCCCAATATCCGGCCTTTCGTGGTCCCGCCGGTGGATGTGACGCGTGGGCTCGTCGAAGAGCGAGTGCGGCTTTCGACGATCGTCAAGGCCAGCGAGGAAGACATGGACTGGCTCTATCCAGAGCGCGACCCACATGCCTCGGCAGCAGCCTGGGCGCTGGAAGGGCCACAGCTCGTTGTCCTGACGCGCGGCGGAGCGGGCTCAATTGCGTTTTTTGGTGGCCGAAGCCTGGAAATCAAGGCGCCAACCATTCAGGTGGCCGACACGGTTGGAGCTGGCGACAGTTTCATGGCGGCGCTCCTCGCGGCCATGCACGGGGACGATGCGCTCGGCCCGCGCGCCGCGCGGGGCCGTCTCGTTCTCTCCGAGGAGCGCGTCGGCTCCTGGCTCACCTTCGCCACCATCGCGTCCGCGATCACCTGCACCCGGAAGGGCGCCAATCCGCCGACCCGTGCGGAGGTTCAGGCCGGGTTGACGGGATAGTCCACACGCTCGAGATAGAGGCCTGCGGCAGGGGCGACCTGCCCGCAGCGGCGACGGTCGGCCGCATCGAGCGCCGCCTTAAGGTCGGCCGCGCTCCATCGGCCCGAGCCGACATGCTCGACCGAGCCGACCATCGAGCGGACCTGGCGATGCAGGAAGGACTGGGCCGAGACCTCGATGTCGATCGCGTCTCCCACCCGCGTCACGTCGAACCGGTCGAGGGTCCGGATGGGGCTCGACGCCTGACACTCGCTGTCCCGGAAGGTCGAAAAATCATGCATGCCGAGGAGATGCCGGGCGGCGGCGTGCATCGCCTCCGCATCGAGCGGGCGCTTGACGAGCCAGACCCGTGCCGCGTCGAGCGCCGCCGGCGCCCGGCGGTTGACGATGCGATAGCGGTAATGACGTCGCTTGGCTGAAAACCGGGCTTCGAATTCAGGCGGTACGATCTCGGCCGCGACGATGGCGACAGGGTGTCCGGCGAGGCGCGCGTTGATGGCATCTCGCACGCTGTCGGTACGGTAGGCCTTCACCAGGTCGAGATGGGCCACCTGCCCGGTGGCATGAACGCCCGCGTCGGTGCGACCGGCACCGCGCAGGCTGTTGAGCCTGCAACCCAGAGGGGCGGCGGCCTCTTCGAGAACCTGCTGGACCGCAAGGCCATTGGCCTGCCGTTGCCAGCCTACGAAAGGCGTGCCGTCATATTCGATCGTCAGCTTGTAGCGTGGCACGGCTCAAGCCGCCTCGCTTGCGAGACGCAGACCGGGGGCGATGGGTGTCCCGCGCAGGAAGTCGGCGACCGGCATGGCCGGTTTGCCTGCTCGCTGCAGCCGGGCGAGCGCAACGGCGCCGGCGCCGCAGGCGACAACGAGCCGGTCCGGACCGGCCTGCAGCACCGTGCCGGAGGGGCCGCTGTCCGTCACGGCCCGCGATCCCGCAGCCCTGATCCGCTCGGCGCCGCGGCCGAAATCGGCTTCGAAGAAGGCTCCTGGAAACGGCGTGAGCCCGCGGATGTGGTCGTGCACGGCCTTGGCGGGGCGCGACCAATCGATCCGGCATTCCGCCTTTTCGATCTTGCTGGCATAGGTGACACCTTCTTCAGGCTGGGGTCGAAACGTCAATGTGCCGCGCCCCAGGGCCGCGAGAGCCCGTGTCATGAGGTCGGCGCCGAGCGGCGCCAATGTGTCGTGCAGGGTCCCGGCCGTCATGTCGTCGGGAATCGACACCCGCTCCACCAAGCCGACGGGGCCGGTGTCGAGACCGCGCTCCATCTGCATCACCATGATGCCGGTCTCGGTGTCGCCGGCCATGATGGCGCGCTGCATGGGGGCGGCGCCCCGCCAGCGCGGCAGCAGCGAACCATGCAGATTGAGGCAAGCCAAAGCCGGCGCCGTCAGGATCGGTTCGGGCAGGAGCAGACCATAGGCCACGACCACCGCGACCTCCGGCGCATAGGCGCGAAACCGCGCGGCCTCGTCGTCCGAACGCAGGCTCCGAGGCGTCTCGACGGGGACGCCGAGCCGGTCGGCCAGAAGGTGGATCGGCGACGGACGAAGCGCCATGCCTCGGCCCCCCGGGGCCGGCGCCCGCGTGTAAACGGCGGCGATCTCGTGACCCTGCGCCGCGAGTTCTGTCAATGTGGGAACGGCAAAGTCCGGCGTCCCCATGAAGACGAGCCGCATCGGGCTTCAGGTCGTCCGTTCGAGCGGCTGCGGCGACTTGCGTTCGGGTGGCGAAGGCCGCTCGCCTTCGCGCGGATTGAACGGGCGCCCCTCCTCGGCGGCCTTCTTGGCCGCCTTGACGAACTTGCGCAGGACCCGCTCGCGCTTCAGCCGGGAAATATGATCGACGAACAGGACCCCGTTGAGGTGATCGATCTCATGTTGAATTGCCGTCGCCAGCAGCCCATCGGCCAGCAATTCCCCGTCGCCCCCCTCACGATCGCGGAAGCGGATCCGAACCGACGCCGGTCGCTCGACCTCCTCGTAATAGTCCGGAATCGAAAGGCAGCCCTCCTCGTAGACCGATCGCTCCTCCGACGACCACACGATCTCGGGATTGACCAGGAACAGGGGCGTCTTCGGCTCATCCTGGCGCGCGAGGTCGAGGACGACCAGGCGATGCGGCAAACCCAGCTGGATGGCGGCCAAGCCGATGCCAGGGGCGTCGTACATCGTCTCGATCATGTCATCGAAGAGTGCGCGAATGCTGTCGTCCACGGTCCCGATCTTTTCGGATGTGAGCCGAAGCTTGGGATCTGGCAGTGTGATGATCGGACGAATGGCCATTCAGAAACTCGATTGGATGCAGGTGAAATAAGCGCCTCGCCGGCAGGAATCAAACCGTCGTTTCGGCCGGTGTCGAGACAGTTTCAACGTCCGGTAAAGCCGGTTGCCGATCGGGCGCCCTATTGCTGCCCATCTCGGTCGATCTAAACACGTGCAACCGAGCAACATCCAAGCTATTTTGGCGTGGGGTTGCCAAGATTTCGGGGTGCGGTGCCCGCCGTACCTCATGCATGATGGAGCTTCGTGTGAAAACGATCATCACAGCCGCGACGCTCGGCCTCATGGCGTTCATTCCCCAGTCCTTCGCGAAGGATCTGGGAACGATGGATCCCACTGGTACCTGGCTGACCGAGGACGGGCGCGCCAAAGTCCGTATCGAGAAATGCGGCGTCGACCTCAAGGAGATCTGTGGCAATATCTCCTGGCTGCGCGATCCGCTGGATGACAAAGGGCGTCCGAAGATGGACATCAAGAATCCGGATCCCGCCAAGCGCACCCGTCCGACGCTCGGGATGCCGCTGTTGCAAAACCTGAAGCCCGATGACGACGACGTCTACAGTGGCGAGATCTACAATGCCGAAAACGGCAAGATGTATGACGTGACGCTGAAAGTGGAAAAGCCCTCCGACCTGCACGTGAAGGGATGCATGCTCAGCATCCTGTGTGGGTCGCAGCACTGGGCTCGGGTGGCCGACATCCCCGCGACCGTGGTGGCGCAAAGCCAGAAACCCGCCAAGGCCCGACTGCAGTCGGTCGCTCCCAGCCAGTGAACGCGCGGCCAGAACAAAACAGCCGTGCCTCGATAGAAGGCTTGAATTCGCCCGCGACCTGTTTCATTTAGCGGACTGGGTCCGGGCCCCTCTGGCGGTCGAGACGTCGACCGCGATGTCGGACTGACACGTTTGAGTCGCGTCGACGTGACGCTTTCTCAGGGATGTCATGCGCCGCGATGTCTGTTTGCTTCGCCTGCGTCTCTGCCGGTCAGGGCGCCAGGACCATGCATGAGATTCTAGCACTGATACAAGATCCCGCCGCCTGGGTTGCGCTCGCAACCCTTGTGGCGATGGAAGTCGTCCTCGGGATCGACAATCTTGTCTTCGTCGCCATCCTGACCAACAAGCTCCCCGACGCCTATCAGGTTATGGCGCGTCGGATCGGCATCGGGCTCGCCCTCGTGTTGCGGCTGGCTCTGCTGGGCACGGTGGCGTTCATCGTCCATCTGACTGAGCCGGTGCTCGAAGCCTTCGGCTTCAGCCTGTCGTGGCGCGACATGATCCTGATCGCCGGCGGCCTGTTCCTGGTCTGGAAGGCCACAACCGAAATCCACCACAGCGTCGATCCGGAGCCTGGCGATCATGAAGAGAAGTCGCCCAAGCGCATTGGGCTTGCGGCGGCGATCGGACAGATCATCGTGCTCGACCTCGTCTTCTCGATCGACAGTATCATCACTGCGGTCGGTATGACCGATCACATTCCCATCATGTTCGCGGCGGTGATCATCGCGGTGAGCCTCATGATGCTGGCCGCAACGCCGCTCGCGGATTTCATCAAGCACAACCCGACCATCGTCATGCTCGCGCTCGGTTTCCTACTGATGATCGGCATGACCCTGATGGCGGACGGGCTCGGGTTTCATGTGCCGAAAGGGTATATCTACACGGCTATGGCCTTCTCGGCGGCCGTCGAAGGCCTGAACATGGTGGCCCGTCGGGCGCGTCAGCGAAAGCGCGACGCCGCGCCTGCCGCCATTGTGCATAAAATGCCGGATGTCGAGCCAAGCGATCTCCTGGCCAATCTGAAGAGGAAACGAACATGAGCAATCCCATCCCGGCTTTGGCCGAGGGCAGGGTCGCAGTCATCACGGGCGCCGCGAGCGGCATTGGTTTGGCAGCCGCCAAGACATTCGCGGCCATGGGTCTGCACGTGGTGCTGGCGGATCTCCCTGGTGAAGCACTCGCGAAGGCGGAAGCCGCCGTCGCGGCGGAGGCGAAAGGGCCCGCGACCGCGCTGGCTGTCGCCACCGACGTCAGTGATCTCGCGGCGGTCGAGCATCTGCGTGACCAGGCGGTCCGCCGTGGTGAGATCGCGATCGTCATGAACAATGCGGCCATCGGTCCGGTGGGGGAGCCCTGGTCCGACTATGCGACCTGGCAGCGGCTGTTGGGGGTCAACCTCTGGGGCGTGATCAACGGCGTGCAGGCCTTCGCGCCGGTGCTGCTCGGTCAAACGGGAGCGTCGCTGATCGTCAACACGGGGTCGAAGCAGGGCATCACCACGCCGCCCGGCAATGCCGCCTACAATGTCAGCAAGTCCGCCGTGAAGACCTTTACGGAACAGACCGCGCATGCATTGCGCAACGCACCCGGGTCGCGGGTGAGTGCCCATCTGCTGATCCCCGGCTTCACGTTCACCGGCCTGACCGGCACGCGCGCAAAGCCCGACGCGGCATGGACCGCCCAGCAGGTGGTCGACTTCATGCTCGATGCGCTCGGGCGCGGTGATTTCTACATCTTGTGCCCGGACAACGACGTCCAACGACCGACCGACGAGAAGCGGATGGCCTGGGCCATCGGTGACATCATCGAAAACCGCCCCGCGCTGTCGCGCTGGCATCCTGACTATAAAGAGGCCTTTGCGGCCTTCATGGCTCGGAAGGACTGAGGGGGCAATATTGTGGGTCGAGCCGGCGTTCGATCCCCATAATCCTTGGAGCGGTTCATCCTGCGCCACAAAGGCCACGATGCCCTACCGCTCACGATCCGAACTGTACTCTTGTCAGTCGCTGAGAGCTCTAGCTCGACGAGGATGGGCTGTGGTCGAGACCGGTTCGCAAAGGCGGAAGTCAAACAGTCTCATGCGCGAGCCCGGACAGATCCGGGCCCACACGATTATGCAGAAGGCGGAACTCAGCGCAGGCTTGCCGTGAAGCGCTGGATTTTTCCGCAGGCGTCTTCCAGCAGCGCATTCGAGGTCGCGTAGGAGATGCGGAAGTTCGGACCTGTGCCGAAAGCCGACCCATGCACGGCGGCCACGCCCTCCTGGTCGAGGAGTTCCGTCACGAAGTCTTCGTCGCTGGTGATCACCTTGCCGGACGGCGCCGTCATGCCGATCGCCGCCGCGCAGGACGGATAGACATAGAACGCGCCTTCGGGCTTGTGTACTTCGAGCAGCTTCGCCTGGTTCAGCATCGAGACGACGAGGTCGCGGCGCTCCTCGAACGCCTTGCGGGATTTCGGGATGAAGTCCTGGGGGCCGTTCAGCGCCTCGACTGAAGCCCATTGCGCGATCGAGCACGCGCCCGAGGTCTGCTGGCCCTGCACCATGTCCATGGCCTTGATGAGCGTCTCCGGGCCGGCCGCGAAGCCGATGCGCCAGCCCGTCATGGCATAGGATTTCGAGACGCCGTTCATGGTGAGCGTCCGCTCCATCAGGTTCGGCTCGACCTGGGCCGGCGTGACGAATTCAAAGTCGCCATAAACGAGGTGCTCGTAGATGTCGTCGGTCAGCACCCACACATGCGGGTAGCGCACCAGGACATCGGTCAGGGCCTTCATCTCGGCGCGCGAATAGGCGGCTCCCGACGGGTTCGACGGCGAGTTGAGCAGGACCCATTTGGTCTTGGGCGTGATGGCGCGATCGAGATCCTCCGGCCGCAGCTTGAAGGCGTGCTGCTGCGAAGTCTGCACGATCACGGGCGTGCCGCCGTTGAGCAACACCATATCGGGATAGCTGACCCAGAACGGCGCCGGGATCACCACTTCGTCACCTGGGTTCAGCGACGCCAGGAAGGCATTGTAGAGCACCTGCTTGCCGCCCGTGCCCACGATGGTCTGTGACGGCTTGTAGTCGAGCCCGTTCTCACGCTTGAACTTCTTGGCAATGGCTTCGCGCAGCGGCACGATCCCGGAGACGGGGGTGTATTTTGTCTCGCCGCGCCGGATCGCCTCGATGGCGGCATTCTTGATGTTGTCCGGTGTATCGAAATCCGGCTCACCGACCGACAGACTGATGATGTCGCGCCCCTGCGCTTTCAGGTCCCGTGCCTTTTGCGTCACCGCGATCGTCGCGGATGGCTTAACGCGCGCGAGAGTGTCGGAGATGAAGGCCATGGTGCAGTCTTTCGGGTTTTGAACGCGGCGCACATTATGAGCGAGGGAGCCCAGCCGCAACGGAAAAGCCGTACCGCACTCATGCCATTGGCTGATGGCTGACTTCGCCAATCGAGATGAGACGCGGCGTTACAGGGGCCGCTTTCGCTCGGAGACGCGCCGCTGCAAGAAGGCTCCCGGCATTTCGCCGAGCGGTAGGGAGGTGGCATCGCGCAGATCCTGCCGCCTCAGCCCGATATCGGCTAATTCGCGGTCATCCATCCCACCCAGGAGCGCCATCTCACGTCGATAGGCAAAAAATCGTGCTGGCAGCGATGTGAGCCACAGGAGCGCCTTCGACGCTCGGCGGAGCTGGGGCCGGCGCAGGGGCGGCGTGGCCGTTCTTTCTAGAAATGCGGCCTGGGCGAAATCGGACGATCTTGGGTGCTGCATGGTCATTCTCCGGCAGGATAGGTCGCCGGAAAGCATTGCCTTGACCAGGGACAGGGGCGTACAATTCCACGAAACTGTCCTGACAGGAAACCAGTACAGTGCTCGACAGGCTAGATGCGAATCGGACCATAGGAACGCTCGTCCAGAGCGTGATGTCGGCGATCCGGGACCGGATCGCCGCCCGCGCTCTCGCGCCGGGAGCCCGGTTGCCATCGGTCCGCAAGCTCGCCGAGACCATGGACGTGTCGAAGTCGACCGTCGTCGAGGCCTACGAACGCCTCTGCGCCGAAGGAGCCATCGTGTCGCGCCGCGGCTCGGGTTTCTTCGTTGCCGGGGCCACCCGGCCCCTTTCCCTCAAAGCGATCGGCCCGCAGATCGACCGTGTCATCGACCCGATCTGGCTGACGCTGCAATCATTTCAGGCGCCGGCCGACATGCTGAAGCCCGGCTCGGGCTGGTTGCCCGATGCCTGGATGCCCGATGTGGGCATCCAGCGTGCCTTCAGGCAGATGGCCCGCGAGCCAACTGCGCTCCGCATCTCCTACGATCGCCCGCTCGGCTTCGCGCCGCTGCGGCAGTACCTGGCTCGACGGCTCGGTGAACGAGGGATCGTCGCTGAGCCCGATCAGATCATCCTGGTCGATTCAAGCACGCAGGCCGTTGACCTTCTGCTGCGATTCCTGATCGAACCGGGCACGACCGTGCTGGTCGATGACCCATGCTATTACAACTTTCACGCGCTTCTACGGGCGCATCGCGCCAATGTGGTCGGCGTGCCCTTCACGCCGCACGGACCTGACCTCGATGCCTTCGCGACGGCGCTGAAGACGCATCGGCCGCGTCTCTATCTGACCAATTCAGCCCTGCATAACCCCACCGGGGCCTCGCTGTCGGCCGCGACGGTCCATCGCGTGCTGAAGCTCTGCGAAGCCCATGACACGATCATCATCGAGGACGATATCTTCGCCGATTTCGAGAGCACGCCGACACCGCGTCTCGCCGGCTTTGACGGACTCGACCGGGTGATCCTCACCGGCGGGTTCTCGAAGACCATCTCGGCGGCCATGCGGTGCAGCTTCATCGCGGTGAAAGGCGATTGGATCGAGCCGCTGATCGATCTCAAACTCGCGACGAGCCTCGGCAACAACCATGTGGCGGCGGCTTTCGTCCATAATGTGCTGACCGATGGCGGTTATCGTCGGCATCTCGACTCGGTCCGCGCCAAACTCTCGAATGCGATGGGCGAAACGGTGCGGCGTCTGCGTGCGCTTGGTCTGACGCCCCTGTGCGAGCCGCAGGGCGGCATGTTCCTGTGGGCAGAACTGCCCGACGGGCTCGACTCGGCCGCCATCGCGCGCCATGGGCTACAGAACAATGTCCTCTTCGCGCCCGGCAACGTGTTCAGCCAGGCCCAGAATGCCCGAAGTTTTCTGCGCTTCAATGTCGCGCGGTCGCTCGAGCCTCAGGTGTGCCACGTGCTCGAGGCTGGCATGAAATCGCAGTCTCAATAGAGGCCTTTCCGTTTGATGCAGCCTGCTCGGGAATGGGGCGAGCCATGCGAAACTGGTACGCCATGGAGGCTTGGGCTACGTCCTGGCCACCCGGCCTTCCTTCGGAACCCCGCCACCATGTCCTTCGACGCCATTTTTCTCCGGCCGCGACTGATCTTCTCGTTCGTCGGGGCCGCCCTGCTGGCTCTGGCTCTCCCCGACCATCTGGCGATCGGAGAGAAGGCGCTCACGGCCTGGTGCACCGGAACGGCGGTCTACATGGCTCTCATCTCCTGGCAGATGTCGCGCGCGACCCCTGAAAAAACGCGCCGGCAGGCTTCGGCACTCGATGACAGTGCGTGGGTCATCCTGTTGATCGGCATGGCCGCGACGGCCGCGAGTTTCGGCGGTATCGCGGCATTGCTCTACGGCGCGCCGTCAGCATCCGGATCGAAGGTGCCGGACGTGATCTTGGCCGCGACCACGATGATCCTGTCATGGGCCTTCATGCAGATGATCTTCGCGGTGCATTACACGCATATCTATTTTGGCGAGCAGGACGGTGAAGCGCGAGGCGGCCTTAAATTCACCGGAACCGAGGAACCCGACTTCTGGGATTTCGTCTATTTCACCGTCTCGATCGGCGCGACCGCGCAAACCTCGGATACGGGCGTCGAATCCCGGCGCATGCGGCGGATCGTGACCGCTCAGGCGGTGTATTCGTTCTTCTTCAACACGGCCGTGCTGGCTCTGGCCATCAATATAGCGGCGGGGCTCGCCGGACACTGAAGCGCAGGCGGGGTTCGGTTGCCGGGACCCCGCCTTGATTGGCCTACCGGGCCCAGCGATCCTCATAGAGGAAAGCGGGCGCAGCCTTCAGTTGCTCCTTGGTGGCGTCGATCTTGGCGCGCCAGCCCTTGGCCTTGGGGTCATAGGAGATGATCAGACCCGCCGGGGCCACGACCACATGACGGGTGCCGATGCCAAGAAAGCCGCCTACGGAGAGAACGTAGCCGGCAAGCCGACCCGATTCGATCACGACATCCTTGATCTCGCCGACCTTTTGATTTGCGCTGTTGTAGATGCCGAGTCCGGTGACGTTCGAACTCAGGATCGCATTGTCGGGAACGGGCACGAAGCTCGGGGCCGCCGGAGTCTGGGCCTGTGAGGACTCGACTTGGACCAGCGAGCCCAGCAGAGCGAAAGAAACAACCAGGATGGCACGACGCATCCGAAACTCCTTGAATGGGGCTTTGACGTGGAACGGCCGCACGCGTGTCGCGCGGCCCATGGCCCGCCCCAATAGATGGGTGGAACGGGCGGGCTTGTGACACCGGATTGCGGTGACGATATGCCTGAAAGCGACGGCATTGGATCGCATGCGCAGCATTCGGTGTCGTCGCGGATTGCCTATGGTCGGATCCCATGTTCTTCGTCAAGCTGTTCGGTGCCATTCTCCTCGGCGGCATTTTGCTCGCGGCGGGCTTCTTCGGCGACATGCTGTGGAACGATGGCCGGCTGTTCTACGCCGCAGTCGGCCGCGATAGGCTGGTCGAACTTTGTACGCCGCCGGCGCGTGAGGACCTGATCAGCCGGGGATTTTCGCCCACGGATCTCGTTTTCGCCCCGCGCCCGTCGATCGCCTTTACGTCGGGTCCGTCTGGACAGTCCAAGACCTTCTCGGCCCCCTTCACGTTCAGCGATGGTCCGAACGGACAACGCGTCGATGGCCGGTTGGCCTGCTCGGTCAGCGGCAAGACCGTCAAGGTCGATGTGCAGGTGGACAGTCTGCCGCTGCGGGCGGCTTGACCCCGTCAGTGCTGGAACCGCAGGCCCAGCAAGGCCACGTTCTGCGTGTAGTCGGACCCGGCCACGGTGCTGGTCAGACGCTGGTGCGAGAGGGTTCCGGTCAGGACGAGGGAGCGCGAGAGGTGATATTCGGCCTTGAGGCTTTCGGTCAGCGTGTTCTCGACGATCGGCGCCCCGATGTAATCGTTGTTCTGGTAGATCACCGCGCCCGTCAGTGTGAGATACCGGAAAAGTGCATGCGATAGCACCACGCCGATCGACCTGGCTTCGATGCCTGAGGCACCGACAGCGGTCGTCTCGTTGAAGCTCGTGGCGCCGTTCAGCGTCAGGGTCGTCAGCGGCGTCGCGGCCCAGATCAGCGACACGTCACCCGTTGGCCCGGTCAGGTTTCGCAGACGGACATCGTCGTAGAAACGCGCCGCATAGCCTGCCGAAGCCGTGCCGGTGAGTTGGGGAAAGAATTCGAAGCTCGCTCCGGCCCGCGCTCCGACACCGTCTGAATCGCGGCGATAGGTGAACGGGTCGATTGTGGCATCGTGCACGCGCGTGTCGTAGCCCACCTCTACGAAGGGCTGCAGCCCTGGCTTCAGGTCGTAGCCCAGGCGTAGCTTGGTGCCGTAATCCGTCACATTTTGGTAGGCGAGATCGACCACGTGCCCGTTGCTGAGAACGCCATTGTCATAAGTGGTGCGATCGATCAGTCCATGCATGCCGACCGAAAAGCGCCCGAACGCTTGGGTGACCCCGAAGGTCCCGCCAAAAGCTTCCACCAGCGGGCGCCCGACCACATCGACGTTCAGTTCCGGGGAACCCGGCCGCTGGGTGTCGATGTTGAAACGAGCCTCCGTGTCGATCTTCGTGTCCCGTGTGGCGTCGATGGTGAAATCGACGACGCCGTTCGCATCCGGGCGATTTGCGTTCCGGTTCTCGAAAAAGTCGTCGTAAGCGCCGTAGAGCGTTCCCTTGAGCTCGTAGGCGGCCCAGTTGGACTGGATTTGCAGACCTCCTTCGGTGCGGCTGTAGGGCGAGGCTTTGATGTTGGACGAGACCTGCTCGGGGTTGCTGTCGTAGCCGAGGCTCTGCTGGACATAGGGGAAGACACGCACGGACGCGACGTCGTAGCCGACAGGCGCAAAGGGCGCGGGATCCGCCGCGAACGTGCGGCGCAAGGGGACAGGGAGGGCTGCGACCGTTGGACTCGGCGGCCCGTCCGGCAACTGGCCGCCCTGGCGCCGGATCGCGCGGGGATAGCTCTGCAGCGGCGCCAACCCCACGGGATAGCGATTGGGAAGAGCGGCATTGCGCAGCTTAGCCAGGCGGAGCTTTTCGGCCCGCGCGCCTTGTGCGGCCTGAGGCGCGGCACTGGTGACATTCGACCCCTGTGGCGGCGTGAAACCGTTGAGGCCCGTCCCAGTTCCGGTGGCATCGACCGTGCCACGCATTCCGCCGAAGCTCCCACCCTCCGAGAAAGCCGGGTCAGCGTCCTGGGCAGCCGCCGGCACGCACAGGCAAGCCCCTACGGCAATTCCCATCGCGGCCGTCCACATCATGGGGCCTGAACGCGGGCGGCTGAACGCCGATCGGGGCACGGTGCTGCTCAAGGGGTCCCGCGGTTCGGGAAGATCATTAAGGATGTCTAACCGTGTATGGTTAATGTCCCGTTAGGGTCCGGCCTCCCGGGCGGGATCATGCCGTGCTCACCGCGTGGTAAACAAAGCCGAAACTCTCTTGCGTCAGGATGCTTGGGCAGAGCCAAGGACGAGGATCATCATCCATGCAAGAAGGTCCCATGTCGCCGGGACGGCGTGCTTGCGCCATAGGTCTCGGCGCCGCCCTCATCGACGCCACGGTGCCGGTCGCGGCCCTGGCCTCCGCGTCGCGGGACGGGAGCTTTTCCGCCTTCGTGGCAGATCTCTGGCCCGCCGCCCATGCACGCGGCATCTCGCGCGCGACCTTCGAGGCCGCCTTCGCGGGTGTCGTGCCAGATCCCGAGGTGATCGCCAAGACGAAGAAACAGGCCGAATTCACCAAGACGGTCGGGCAATATCTGACCAGTGCCGTCTCGGACAAGCGCATCGCGACCGGGACCAGCCAGTACAAGCAATGGGCGCCCTGGCTCGTCCGCGCCGAGAAGACCTACGGCGTCGACCGCTATGTCATCATGGGTGTCTGGGGCCTCGAAACCAATTTTGGGGCATTTGCGGGCAACGACTACGTCATCCGTTCGCTCGCGACACTCGCCTACGCGCATTATCGCGGCACCTATTTCCGCTCCGAACTATTGGCCGCGCTCGGTATCCTTCAGGCGGGACACACCGATCCTGCCCATATGATGGGCTCCTGGGCCGGCGCCATGGGGCAGACCCAGTTCATGCCGTCGAGCTTCAAATCCTATGCGGTCGATTTCGACGGCGATGGGCGGCGCGACATCTGGACGAGCGTCCCCGATGCGATCGGCTCGACAGCCAACTACCTCCACAAGCATGGCTGGGTGCCTGGCGACACCTGGGGCTACGAAGTACGCCTGCCGGACACGCGGCCTGAAGCCAACGGGACAGGTGCGAGTTTTGCGACTTGGGCAGCGCGCGGGGTGAGGCGGGCGGATGGCGGCGAGATGCCGGACAGCGGACTCGGGACGCTGCTGATGCCGGGTGGACGCGAAGGTCCGGCCTTTCTGGTCACCAAGAATTTCAAGGTCATCAAGAGTTACAACAACTCCGTGTCCTACGCGCTCGGCGTGTCGCTGCTGGGAGATCGTATCGCCGGATGGGGGCCACTCACCGCGCCCTGGCCCGTTGCCGGACAGGCGCCGATGTCGCGGAAGCGCTTCGCCCGGGACTAATCCGAGGCGCTTCGTTATAATTTCGCCGTACGGCTACAGGCGGGTCGGTGAATGAAACCAGGGCGGCACTGGCGATCGTGGCTGACCGGCGTGGCGATGGGGCTGGTGGCCGCCCCCCATCTCCTTTCGGCCGAGCAACAGGACCCTATGGTCCGCTTTTGGCTGAACGATCCACCGAAGTCCCCGGGGGCGCCACGCCAGGTTCGCCCCAAGCCGCGCGCTCCCTCGAGGCAGACGGCTGGGGAAAGCCGGCAACCGGCCGTGACGACCCGACGCCCCTCGTCGGAGGATGTGACGCCGTCGAGCTTCGTCGTCGCGGTATTTGGGGATGCGTTCGGGGCCGCGCTTGCCCGTGGCTTGGCGGATCCCGATGGCCCAGCGCCGGGTCGCGTGACGCTCGACCGGACCAGCGACGGCAGCGGCGTGACGACCCCGGAGACCGATGGCTGGGGCCGGTCTGTCGAGGCGGCACTGGCCCAGGTGGGTCGGATCGATGCTGCCGTCGTGATGATGGGTGGCGATGATCGTGTCCCGCTTCGCGACGGCCATGGTGAGCGTCAGGATCCGGGCACTCCGGCCTGGCGCCAGCTCTATGGGGATCGCGTCGAGCTTTTTGCGGCCGCCTTTCGCGACCGGCATATTCCGCTGATTTGGGTCGGTCTGCCGATTGTGCGCGACCCGGAGGATGCCCGGCTCTATGCCGCCATCAACGAAATCCTCCGGGATCGAGCCGTCCGGGCTGGCGCGACCTTCATTGATGCGTGGCAAGCTTTCGCCGACGAAAACGGGGATTTCAGCACCACGGGTCCGGATGTGAACGGTCGCCCGGCCACATTGCGCTGGACCAACGGCTGGAATTTCACACGGGCGGGCGCGCGAAAACTTGCCAGCTTCGTGACGGCGGACCTCAGCCGCATCCAGGATCGATCGCGCGCCACACGGCAGTTGGCTGTCGTTCCCGATGCCAACCCCGATGTGTTCGACCAGGCTCTGGCGATCGATGTCAACGCGCAGATAAGACGCGAGGCCGGTCTGCCGGTCGGCAACGCCAAGCTGTCGCCTGAATCGGCCGGAACCGCCGGGCCTTCAGCGACCTCGCGGACGGGTCCGGTGCTTGCCCTGACGGGTGCCCCCATGGCGAGCGATGGATCGCTGCTTACGCCTGACTCGGTTAAGGGTTTGCGACCGGCGAGTTCCACGCGCGAGGAGGCACCCTCGGCTCATACCGGACGCACCGACGATTTCGGCTGGTCCGGGCTGAACGATCGATAAAGCGCGGATCGGCATGTCGATAAATGCGTATGGGCACGAGCGCCGTGCGCTCATGCCCATACCATCGACCCCCCTAGACTTGAGCTGCCATTCTCCGATGGCTCATCAAGCCCAAACTTCAAAGCATGGATGCTGCATAAACGCAAGGCACCTATGCATAAAATTGGTGGCTCCTGCCTAGAAGCCAGTCAAGATTCGGAAACCTCTTCACCGCGGCAGCGTCGTCGATCCCATGAGATGCGTGTCGACCGCATGAGCGGCCTGCCTGCCTTCGCGGATAGCCCAAACAACAAGGGACTGGCCGCGTCGCATGTCGCCACAGGTGAACACCTTGTCGACGGAGGACCTGTAGGCCTTCATGTCGGCCTGCACATTGCCGCGACCATCCAGCGCCACACCCAATTGCTCGAGCAAGCCTTCCCGCACGGGCGAGACGAAGCCCATGGCCAGAAGCACGAGATCGGCCTTGAGGGGAAATTCCGAGCCGGGTACAGGCTGGAATTTGTGATCGACCCGCACACATTCGATTTCGGTGACGACGCCGTCCTGGCCCTTGATCTGTCGTGTATTGACGGCGAAGTCGCGGTTGGCGCCTTCCTCCTGGCTCGACGAGGTTCTCATCTTTAGCGGCCAATCGGGCCAGGTCAGCAGTTTGTTCTCCTTGCCGGGCGGCTCGGGCATGATTTCGAGCTGGGTGACCGAAAGTGCGCCCTGGCGGATCGAGGTGCCGATGCAGTCAGAGCCCGTGTCGCCGCCGCCGATCACCACCACATGCTTGCCGTGGGCCAGAATGGGGTCGTTGGTCTTCAGCGGCTCCTTGCCGAGACGACGGTTCTGCTGTGGCAAGAACTCCATCGCATAATGCACGCCGCGCAGGTCACGGCCCGGTACCGGCAGATCGCGCGGCTTTTCCGCACCGCCTGCGAGAACGACGGCGTCGTATTTTGCCAGGAGTTCGGCCGCCGCCACGTCGATGCCGACGTGGACTCCGCAATGGAAGGTGACCCCCTCGGCCTTCATTTGCTCGACCCGGCGGTCGACATGGCGCTTCTCGAGTTTGAACTCGGGGATGCCGTAGCGCAGCAGCCCGCCGGGCTTCTGGTTCTTCTCATAGACATGCACGTCATGACCGGCCCGGGCGAGTTGCTGCGCGCAGGCAAGACCGGCTGGACCGGAACCGATGACGGCGACCGATTTGCCGGTCTTGGTCGAGGCCGGCTCGGGCTTGATCCAGCCCTCCGCCCAAGCCTTGTCCGCGATGGCGTTCTCGATCGTTTTGATCGTGACGGCGGCGTCGTTGAGGTTCAGCGTGCAGGAGGCCTCGCAGGGCGCGGGGCAGATGCGGCCGGTGAATTCCGGAAAATTGTTGGTGGAATGCAGGTTGCGGGACGCTTCCTGCCAATTGCCGCGATACACCAGATCGTTCCAGTCAGGGATCTGGTTATTCACGGGGCAACCGTTGTGACAATAGGGGATGCCGCAATCCATGCAGCGCGCACCCTGTTCCCGAGTGGCCTGTTCGGACAGCGGGATCACGAATTCCTTATAGCCGCGGATTCGATCCGAGGCCGGCGCATAGCGCCGGTCCCGTCGATCGATTTCGAGAAAACCGGTGACCTTCCCCATTTATTCCCCCGCAGCCGCGAGCACCGGCTCGTCTTCGAATTCTGAAATCAGTTCGGAGAGGGCGCGCCGATATTCGACCGGCATCACCTTCTTGAATTTCGGCAGGGTGCTGTCCCAGTCGGCCAGGATGGCCCTGGCCCGCGCCGAACCCGTCAGCTTGGCATGGGTGTGGACGAGGTGATGCAGCCGGCGTTCGTCGTGCTTCGTCATGTTGCTGGCGATGCGGACGTGATCGATGTGGCTCAGGTCGTTGGTTTCATGGAACTGGCGTTCGGCCACCGACAGTTCGGCCGGCACCGATTCCAGTTCCACCATCGACATGTTGCATTTCTTGGCGAAGCCACCGTCCTCGTCGAGCACGTAGGCGATGCCTCCCGACATCCCGGCCGCGAAGTTGCGGCCGGTCGGCCCGAGCACGACGACGACGCCGCCCGTCATATATTCGCAGCCATGGTCGCCCGTGCCCTCGACGACAGCGGTCGCGCCCGAGTTGCGCACGGCGAAGCGCTCGCCCGCGATGCCGCGGAAGAAGCATTCGCCCGCGATGGCACCATACAGCACCGTATTGCCGACGATGATCGACTGTTCGGGCACGATCTGCTTGGCCTCGCGTGAGGGATAGACGATCAGCCGCCCCCCCGAGAGTCCCTTGCCGACATAGTCGTTGGCTTCCCCTTCGAGCTCCAGCGTCACGCCCCGGGCCGCAAATGCCCCGAAGCTTTGGCCAGCCGTGCCGCTCAGCTTGATGTGGATCGTGCCGTCCGGCAGGCCGGCATGGCCGTACTTTCGGGCGATCGCGCCGGAGAGCATCGCGCCCGTCGTGCGGTCATAATTCCGGATTGGAAGCTCGATCCGCACAGGCGTCTTGTCGGACAAAGCCGCGGCGCTCTTCTCGATCAACGTCTGATCGAGCACCCTGCCGAGGTTGTGGTTCTGCGCCTCGGTGTGGCGGATGCTGTCGCCTTCCGTCACCTCCGGCCGATGGAACAGCTTGCCGAAATCGAGACCATTGGCCTTCCAGTGCTGAAGTGCCGCATCGCGGTCGAGCATCTGGATCTGACCCACCATCTCGTCGAAGGTGCGGTACCCCATGGTGGCCATGATCTCGCGCACTTCCTCAGCCACGAAGAAGAAGAAGTTGATCACATGCTCGGGCTGGCCAACGAACTTCTTGCGCAGCACCGGGTCCTGCGTCGCGACGCCGACGGGGCAGGTGTTCAGGTGGCATTTGCGCATCATGATGCAGCCGGCCGCAATCAGTGGCGCGGTCGCGCAGCCGAATTCGTCGGCACCAAGTAGGGCCCCGATGACGATGTCGCGCCCCGTCCGGAGGCCGCCATCGACCTGCACCGTGATGCGCGAACGCAGGCGGTTCAGCACCAGCGTCTGCTGGGTTTCGGCGAGGCCGATCTCCCAGGGGGAGCCAGCGTGCTTGATGGAGGTCAGGGGCGAAGCCCCCGTGCCGCCCTCGAAACCCGCGATCGTTACATGGTCGGCACGCGCCTTGGAGACACCTGCGGCCACCGTGCCGACGCCGATCTCGGAGACGAGCTTCACAGAGACCTTACCGTCCGGGTTGACGTTCTTCAGGTCGTAGATGAGCTGCGCCAGATCCTCGATCGAGTAGATGTCGTGATGGGGCGGCGGCGAGATAAGGCCGACGCCCGGCGTAGAATGGCGCACCTTGGCGATTGTGGCGTCGACCTTGTGGCCGGGCAACTGACCGCCTTCACCGGGCTTCGCGCCCTGTGCCATCTTGATCTGCATGATGTCGGAATTGACGAGATATTCCGCCGTGACGCCGAACCGGCCCGAGGCCACCTGCTTGATGGCCGAGCGCATGGAATCGCCATTGGGCATTGGCGTGAAGCGATCCGATTCCTCGCCGCCTTCACCCGTGTTGGACTTGCCGCCGATCCGGTTCATGGCGATAGCGAGCGTCGTATGCGCCTCGCGCGAAATCGAGCCGAACGACATGGCCCCGGTCGAGAAGCGCTTGACGATCGACGCGACGGATTCGACCTCCTCCAGCGGTGCGGCCTGACGGCCGTCCTCTTCCGCCGTCTTCAACTTGAAGAGGCCCCGGATGGTCAGCAGCCGCTCATCCTGCTCGTTCAGAAGCTTGGCATAAGCGCGATATTGATCGCGCGAATTGCCACGGACGGCATGCTGCAGCAGCGATACGGTCTGAGGGGTCCAGCTATGGGCCTCGCCGCGCACGCGATAGGCATAGTCGCCGCCGACATCGAGCGCGGTGCGGTAGATCGGGTTCTCGCCGAACGCGTCGGTGTGTCGCCGCACAGCTTCGTCCGCAACCTCGCTGAGGCCGATCCCGGAGATCATCGTATGCGTGCCGGTGAAGTAGCGCGCCACGAAGGCGTCGCTCAAGCCGATGGCGTCGAAGATTTGGGCGCCGCAATAGGACTGGTAGGTCGAAATGCCCATCTTCGACATGACCTTGAGGAGGCCCTTGTCGATCGACTTGATGTAGCGCTTGACCGCCTCGGCTTCCTTCACCTCCTCGGGAAAATCCTTGGCCAGCACCTTCAGGCTCTCGAAGGCCAGATAGGGGTTGATGGCTTCTGCGCCATAGCCGGCGAGGCAGGCGAAGTGATGCACTTCACGCGCTTCCCCGGTCTCGACGACGAGGCCGACCGAGGTCCGTAAGCCCTTGCGGATGAGGTGATGATGCACGGCCGCCGTGGCGAGCAGCGCCGGGATCGGGATCCGATCCGGCCCCATCATGCGATCCGACAGGATGATGATGTTGTAGCCGCCGTCGACGGCCGCCTCGGCCCGGTCGCAAAGCCGCTTCAGGCTCTCTTCCATGCCGGCGGCGCCGTGCTTCACCGAATAGGTGATGTCGAGCGTCTTCGTGTCGAACGCATCCTCGAAGAACGAGATGCAGCGGATCTTTTCGAGATCGTCGTTGGTGAGGATCGGCTGCCGGACCTCCAGCCGCTTGCGGCGCGAATTGCCCTCGATATCGAAGATGTTGGGCCGCGGTCCGATGAAGGACACGAGGCTCATCACGAGTTCCTCGCGGATCGGGTCGATCGGCGGGTTCGTGACCTGCGCGAAGTTCTGCTTGAAGTAGTTGTAGAGCAGCTTCGGCTTGTCCGAGAGCGCCGCGATCGGCGTGTCGGTGCCCATGGACCCGGTGGCTTCCTCGCCGCGTGCGGCCATTGGCGCGAGCAAGGTCGACAGGTCTTCGCGCGAGTAGCCGAAGGCCTGCTGCTTGTCGAGAATCGGCACGTCGGTGCGCGCCGCGCGGGCTTCCACCGGCTGCAACTCTTCGAGCACGATCTGCGTGCGCTCGACCCAGGACCGATAGGGATGCGAAGCCGCGATCTGGCTCTTCACCTCGTCGTCCGAGATGATGCGGCCCTGTTCGAGATCGACGAGCAGCATCTTGCCGGGCTGCAGCCGCCACTTGGTGACGATCTTGCTCTCGGGGATCGGCAGCGTGCCGGATTCCGACGCCATCACCACGAGATCGTCGTCGGTCACGAGATAGCGGGCAGGACGCAGACCATTGCGGTCGAGCGTCGCGCCGATCTGCCGGCCATCGGTGAAAGCGACGGCGGCCGGGCCGTCCCACGGCTCCATCATCGAAGCGTGATATTCGTAGAAAGCGCGCCGGCTCTCGTCCATCAGCGGATTGCCGGCCCAGGCTTCCGGGATCAGCATCATCATGGCGTGCGACAGTGAATAGCCGCCCTCGACCAAGAATTCGAGAGCATTGTCGAAACAGGCCGTATCCGACTGGCCCTCATAGGAGATCGGCCAGAGCTTGTAGATGTCATCGCCGAAGAGCGGCGATTCCACGCTCGCCTGGCGCGCCGCCATCCAGTTGACGTTGCCGCGCAAGGTGTTGATCTCGCCGTTGTGCGCGACCATCCGATAGGGGTGGGCGAGCGACCACGACGGGAACGTGTTGGTCGAGAACCGCTGGTGGACGAGGGCCATGGCCGACTCGAAGGATGGATCGAGCAGGTCGGGATAGAACTGGCCGAGCCGGGTCGCGAGCAACAAGCCCTTGTAGACGACCGTCCGGCACGACAATGAGACGGGATAGAACCCGCTCACGCGCGCATCGTCGAGGTTGTGCACGACGCCGGAAATGACCTTGCGCAGAATGAACAGGCGACGCTCGAAGATCGTGTCGTCGGCGATTCCGTCGCCACGACCGACAAAGACCTGCACACAGGCTGGCGCATGCGGGCGCACGCTGTCGCCCAGGACCGTCGGATCGGTCGGCACGTCGCGCCAGCCGACGAGCTTCTGCCCTTCGCGCTTGCACGATTCCGCGACAATCTCCTCGACGATACGCCGCCCTTCAGGGTTGCGCGGCATGAAGAAGAAGCCGACCGCGTATTGACCCGGCTCTGGCAGGTCGAAGCCGAGCTTCGCACTCTCCGCCTTGAAGAAGCCATGCGGGATCTGCACCAGCATGCCGCAACCGTCCCCGGCATGCTGGTCCGCGCCCACGGCGCCGCGATGATCGAGGTTCGCCAGAATCTGCAGGCCCATCCCGACGATGTCGTTCGACTTGCGATTCTTCATGTCGGCCACGAAACCGACCCCGCAGGCATCGTGCTCGCGCGTCGGGTCATAAAGCCCTTGCGCTTTCGGCAAAGCGGGATCGATCATTGGACGATAGGTGGCCGTCGCACGGGCCGAGGCCCCGTACGATCCTGCCGCCGACACGCTGCCGTTATTGTCGCTCATGTCCATGACCGACCTCCCCCTTTTTGGCACAGACAGCCGTACGACCGTTCCGCGCGCAAACCCAAGCGCCCGGCAGTTTCCAAATGGTCAGCGAGACTGTCCTATTTTCCGTGCATGACATTTACAGAAAGTCTTGAATCGTTCAAGTGAGCGCCGACGCGTTCGCTCCCAATCGTTCAGGTTCTTGTGCGCTGGCGTCGCTCGGCGGAAAGCCAGAAGGTCCCACCCGAACCGGTTTAGATAGGCGGGCCGGAGCGGCGCTGCCTGCGGACCTGTCGGAGTCTGTCCACCTCGCAAATTTTACGGCCAGGGGAACTTTGGCTTGCATCCAATGTTGTGAGTAGGTTTCGGCCTGCTTGTCACGGAGTGAACAGCTGGCGGTCGTTCGACGCCAAACAAACTCGTTCGCGTGTGTTGGCAGGTGAGAGTGAGTTGAGCCCCGATGAAGTGCGGCGTGCATCGCGGATTTGGGAACCAGGGGGATAGGCAGGCTTGTCCATGTGACGTGTCTGGGACGAGGGCCTTCACTCCCGGGAGTTCGGTTGGCGAGCTTGGTGGATTGCCGAGATTTCTGGCCAGCTCTCCCCGGACGGGGTTTGCGCTTTGACGACGTCTGGCGACACAGCATCTCTGACGACGCCACAACCTACCGAGATGACTCCGCCGAATATTCATGCGGAGCGAGTGTCACTTGTCTTGGCGGCGGACAACACCGGGGTCTGGAGTTGGTCTCCCGCTAAGCGCAAGCTGTCCTGGGACATCCGGATCGCAAGTATTTTGGGGATTGAGCCGGATCACCAGCCGGAGATCGAGGATTTTCTTTCCTCCATCCATGCAGACGATCGGACGCCCCTCGATCGGCTGTTCCGGGGGATCTTCAATGGGGAGGGGATCGGCGAGGACGATTTCGAATTTCGGATGCGCCGCCTCGATGACGGGCGGGAGCGCTGGATCTCCGCACGGAGCCGCGTGTTTCGCGATGAGAATGGCACCGTCAGCGAAGTGATCGGTACCGCTCGCGACATCACCGACCAGAAGCTGCATGACATCCATCTGCACATGCTTTTGCGCGAAATTACCCACCGGTCGAAGAACCTGCTTGCGATCATCCAGGCCATGGCACGGCAGACCGTGAAAGACAGCCTCACGGCTGAGGATTTCGAACGGCGCCTCTCGCTACGTTTGCGAGGCCTGGCAGCATCCCATGAATTGTTGGCAGCGCAGGATTGGCACGGCGCGCATATCGAGGAACTCATCAAGGGCCAATTTGGCGATGCGTTCGAACAGTTCCGCACCCGCGTCATCCTGCACGGCGAGTCCGTCTTCGTGAAGCCGGAAGCGGCTCAGAACATCGGCCTTGCCCTGAATGAACTGGCCACGAATGCCATTCGGTATGGTGCGTTGTCGAACCAGGACGGTCAGGTCGATGTCACCTGGGGCATCGAAGAGTCGGAAGAGCACGATCGCCGCTTACGCATCACCTGGAATGAGTTTGGGGGCCCGGCTGTAGCGCCGCCGCGTCGCCAGGGTTTCGGCCGGAAGGTCGTGGAGCGCGTCGCGGCGAGCGCGCTCGACGGGAGCGTCAGTCTGACATTCGCGCCGAGCGGTCTGCAATGGTCTCTCCGGATCCCGGCATCGTTCGTGCTCAGTGGAAGACCCATCAGCCGATCCGAGATTCCTAAATTCTTCTGAAATCCGGCCTGTCGGAGCCGTCCGGACCCGCAACGACTGGGTCCGGCAATCCTCACGGGACGACTGAACCCGAACGCGGCACCGTCGCTTCCTGGGAGGGGGGTGGCGCCTCGGTCGGGAACGCGCCGATCAGGCCGCGAGCGGGCGAGAGGCGCCGATGTTCGAGGCCGCTGAGAGGAGCACGAGGCTGAATCCCTTGGCGGCTTCGCGCGAGGAGCGGAAGCGCTTGAACACGATGTCCATCAGCTCTTCCATGATGGAATTGTCGATGTCCTCGACGACATCGGCTTGGATGCCGACCCGTAGCAGGTCGCGTGTGAGCTCGTCGCGAACCTGCTCGATCAAGGGGCGGTTCTCGAGAATGAGAGCCCGCCACAAGCGGCGATGATGGGTTGAAATCAGGCTCCGGAACGCCGCGCCCAGTTCATAGTCGCCATAGGCCTCACCGATGCAATCGGCGATCACGGGTTCTGCCCAGACCATCATGTCTCGGCGCAGATCGCCGAGAGGGTCGGCCGCGAGACCGGCGGGGCGGCAAAAGGTGTTGTAGGAAGGAAAGGACGGCGACGACGGCATCGACGATCACCCGGCGGGACACTCGAAGACGACGACCGGCTTAACACCGACCTGCGACGCCGCATCCCTGGCGTCGCCCCACGTCACAACGACATGGTTTCCGCTCTCGATCGACCGGCTTCAGTGTGTGGGCGGCCGACCGGAGCATCTCCGACCTGACGATGTTTAACCATCATGGTTAACAAATCGTGATCGCTGTCACGGACTTGTGATAAATTGTCGATCTCAGCTCCGGAGGCGTTGATTGTCCGGGTCGAACGGGCTTTCTCCAAGCACCACCGCCTTCTTGATCTGACCCAGCACCGTGACCTCCAGCTCGGTGCCTACGGCGGCATGTTCGGGACTGACCATGGCGAGCGCGAGAGATTTGCCGATGCGCCAGCCGAACCCACCCGAGGTCGTTCGCCCTGCCGGTTGACCGTTGATCGTAACAGGTTCCGATCCACGCGCATCTGTATCGGTGATCCCATGCAGTTCGAGCGTGACGGTCTTGTTCTTGAACCCCTGCGCCTGCCAGGCAAGCAGCGCCTCCTTGCCCAGAAAATCCTTCTTCATGTCGATGAACCGGTCGAGACCGGATTCGAGACCCGCATATTCGATCGACAATTCGCGACCGACATATTTGTAGGATTTCTCCAGCCGCAGTGAGTCCATGGCCTTGATGCCAAATGGCTTGATGCCGAACTCCGCCCCCGCCGCCATCAGCTTGTCGAAGATGTAGTTCTGCATTTCGATCGGGTGGTGGAACTCGTAGCCGAGTTCACCTACGAAGTTCACCCGAAGGCACAGGCAGCCCGCGGCCCCCACAGAAACATGTCGGCCTGTAAGCCACGGGAAGGCTTTGTCGGACACGTCGATGTCGGCGACCTTGGCCAGCACGTCCCGTGATCGCGGGCCGGCCAGCACCAGCACGCCATATTGCGTCGTGACCGGTGTAAGCGTGACGCTGCCATCCGTCGGCATCAGCTTGCGCAGGGTGTCGTGGTCATGCGCTTCGAGCGCGCCGGCCGAGACAAGATAGAAGCGCTCCGGTCCCGTGCGGGTCAACGTGAATTCGGCCCGCACGCCGCCCTTCTTGGTCAGCAGATAGGTGAGGGTGACGCGGTTGACGGCTTTCGGAATGCGGTTCGTCAGGATCGAGTCGAGCCAGGCTGCCGCGCCCGGGCCGGAGACTTCACATTTGGCGAAGGCCGACATGTCCTGCAGACCGACATTCTCATGCACGTTCTTGCATTCGGCGCCGACGAATTCGAAGTAGTTCGAGCGCCGAAAACTCCACTTCTCGCGCGGTTTGGCACTGTCGACCTCCGGCGGGTGGTTCTCGTTGAGCAGAACCTGCGGCTTGTTCAATTCTTCGGCCGAGAGGCTGTAGCCCTCGGGCGCGAACCACGCCGGCCGCTCCCAGCCGTAGACCGATCCGAACACGGCGCCGAGCGCCTTCATGCGATCGTAGCAGGGCGTCTGGCGTAAGGGCCGGGCTACCGCGCGTTCCTCGTCCGGATAGTGGATCGAAAAGACCTTTGCATAGGCCTCCTCATTCTTCTCGATGAGATAGCCTTGCGACGCGTAAGTGCCGAAGCGGCGCGGATCGACGCCCAGCATGTCGATCGTCGGTTCACCCTCGACGATCCATTCCGCGAGCTGCCAGCCGGCGCCACCGGCCGCCGTTACGCCGAAAGAATGGCCTTCGTTCAACCAGAAATTCTTGACGCCCGGCGCGGGCCCGACGATGGGCGAGCCGTCCGGCGTGTACGCGATGGCCCCGTTATAGACCTTCTTGATGCCGACTTCGCCGAAGGCGGGAACCCGCTCGATCGCCGTCTCGATATGCGGCATGAGGCGTTCCAGATCCTCCTGGAACAGCTCGTATTCGCTTTCATCGGAGGGACCGTCGACGTAGCACACGGGTGCGCCGTGCTCATAGGGCCCCAGCAGAAGCCCACCCGCCTCCTCACGCATGTACCAGGACGAGTCCGATTCGCGGAGCACGCCCATCTCGGGCAGGCCCTGGCGCTTCCGTTCCAGAATGGCGGGGTGCGGCTCGGTCACGATATACTGATGCTCGACCGGGATGACCGGCACCTTGAGTCCCACCATGGCGCCGGTTTTGCGGGCGAAATTGCCCGAGCATGAGACGACGTGCTCACACACAATGTCCCCCTTGTCGGTCACGACCTTCCACTCGCCCGACGGCAGTTTTTCGATGGCCGTCACGGTCGTGTTGCGATTGATCTCGCCCCCGCCGTTGCGGGCGCCACGTGCCAAGGCCTGGGTCAGGTCGGCGGGCTGGATGTAGCCATCCTCCGGGTGCTGGATGGCGCCCAGCAGACCTTCGGTCTCGCAGAGCGGCCAGATCTCCTTGACCTCTTCGGGCGTCAGGAACTTGACGTCGACGCCGCCGATCGTTCGGGCGACGCCCGTGTAGTAATTGTATTCGTCGAGCCGGTCCTGCGTACGGGCGAGCCGGATATTCGACACGGGCCGAATGCCGACATCGAGCCCGACCTCGGCGCCGAGCCGCTTGTAGAGCGCCACCGAATATTTGTGGATCTGACCGACCGAGTAACTGACGTTGAAAAGCGGCAGCAGACCGGCGGCGTGCCAAGTCGAGCCGGAGGTCAATTCCTTACGCTCGACCAGCACCGCGTCAGTTACGCCCTTCTTGACGAGGTGATACAGGGTCGAGACGCCGACGACCCCGCCGCCGATCACCACCACACGCGCATGGGTCCGCATTTCAATCGTCCGTCGTTGGTTACAGCTCTCAAGCCTTGTCGCGGAGCGCCGCGCTTGGCGCTCGTTATGCCCCGACTTGCCCTGTCTCGGAAGCGTCGCCGGTGGCGTCCGGACGACAGGGTTTGAGATAAATCAGGGAGGTCCTGATCGCGACTTGCGCGGGCGCACAAAATTTGCGTCGTCCGACTGGCACACCAAAGGACTGCTATGCCTCATCGTCGCCTGTTGGGCCTGTTGATTGCTGGGGTGTGGATCGGGTGGGTCGCCGTCGGCGAGACGGCCTCTGGTGCCGAAACCCAACCCGACAAGAGCCTCTACAGCATCGTGTCCCCGACGCCGGATTCCGCCTTGCGGGATTTCGCGCCTGATCGTCCGGCCCGTTCGATCGGCCCGACAACGGTCGATGCAGGGCGGTTTCAGATCGAAAGCGACTTCATCAATCACACCTTCGCCAATCAGGACGGCATGACGACGCGCACCACTCAGGCGCTCGATCCTGTCCTGAAGCTCGGCGTCACCAGCTTCATGGATTTCGAGGTCGCGTTCGGGGGCTTCAACGATCTCCGCACGACCGACAATGCGAGCGGCGCCGTGGTGGCCAAGGGCCGCGGCTTCGGCGATGTGACGTTGACCACCAAGTTCAACCTGACCGGCAACGATGGCGGCAAGGTTGCCTTCGCGCTCGCACCCTATCTCATCGTGCCGGGCGGTACCGCCAACATCACGGCCGGGCAGGTCGAAGGCGGAGTGATCGCGCCTTTGGCGCTCAAGCTGCCCCAAGACTTTGGGGTGACGCTGCAGACCGAGGTCGACGCGCTCGCCAATGTCAACGGTCCTGGCACGCATGTAAACTTCACGAACATCGTCAACGTCAGTCGTCCCGTTCCGGGGATCAAGGACCTGACGTCCTACGCCGAACTCTATTCATCGGTCACCACCGAGCCGCATGCGCCCGACATCTATACGTTCGACCTCGCGCTCGCCTATCTGGTCGAGACCAACACCCAGCTCGATATCGGCGCCAACATCGGCCTCAACCGCGGCGCGCCCGATTATCAGCTCTATAGCGGCATCGCGCATCGGTTCTGAAGGAAAGCGCCTCCTCCGAAAAGCGGCCTGCGTTCAGGCCGGCGCGGTTGGCGATCTGGTCCATCGGACCGGGTGCGGTGCTCGACCGTCGCCGCGACGGTCTTCATCCCGGGGAAAACGACGAAGCGAGAACGCGGGACGCCACGTTGAACCCTAAAGACCCGGAAGCTCGATCTCGGTCACGGTCTTCTTGGCGCGCGGGATCGAAGCCGGGCTCATCGAGAGTTCCTTGACTCCAAGTCGAAGGAAGATCGGGATCAGGTCCGGGCGGGCGGCGGCCTCGCCGCAGATGCCGACCCAGATGCCTTGCTGGCGCGCCGCGTCGCAGATCAGCTCGATCGCGCGCAGGACGGCCGGATGATCGGCGCGGTTGAGATCGGCGACGCGCGGGTTGAGCCGGTCGGCCGCCATCACATATTGGGTGAGGTCATTGGTGCCGATCGAGAAGAAGGCCGCATGTTTGGCGAGGTCGGCCGCCAAAAGCGCCGCGGCCGGCGTTTCCATCATGATGCCGAGATCCGGGTTGCCGACCGGAATGCCGGCTGCATCGAGTTCCGCCCGGCACTCGGCCAGCAGGGCTTTGACGCGCAAGACCTCATCGGCATTGGTCACCATCGGCACCATGATCTTGATGTTGCCGTGGGTGGCGGCGCGCAGCAGAGCCTTGAGCTGCGGCTTGAATACGTCGGGTCGGTCGAGGCACATTCGTACGCCGCGCCAGCCCAGGAATGGGTTCTCCTCGTGCGGAAACTCGATCCCGGCCACAGGCTTGTCGCCGCCGATGTCCAGCGTCCGCACGATCACGGGGTAGGGCGCGAAGGCGCGCGCCAGTTCCGCATAGATTTCCGCCTGCTCGTCTTCCGAGGGCAGTACCTTGCGTTCCATGAACAGGAGTTCGGTGCGGAAGAGGCCCACGCCCATGGCACCGGCTTTCAGGGCCGGCCCGATCTCCTTCAGCGAGCCCAGGTTGGCCGCGACCTCGATGGCCTGGCCGCTTCGGGTCACCGGAATGATCTGCCGGTAGCTGTCGAGCGCGTCGCGTTCGCGCGCTTCTCGCGCCACCCGCTCGCGGATCTCCGTCGCGACCGTGTCGTTCGGGTCGAGCCAGACCTCCCCTGTTTTCCCGTCGAGCGCCACGACCTGCGCGGCTCTCAGAGCCGCGAGGTCGGCTCTCGACCCGAGCACGGCGGGAATACCATGGGTGCGCGCCATGATGGCGACATGCGATGTCGCGGCCCCTTTGGTGCAAAGAATGCCCGCGATGGCCTGCAACGGCGCCTTGGCGAAATCCCAGGCCGAGATCTCCTCCGCCACCAGGATCGCCCCTTCAGGCACCGCCCCCAGATTGGCATCGGCTTTGCCGAGCAATTCCAAAGCGAGAGCGCGAGTGACTCCCCGCACGTCTTCGGCTCGCGCTCGGATGTAATCGTTGTCGACCCTCTCGAACGTGGCGGCGAGGTCCTGGCCGGCTTGCAGCGTCGCCGTCACCGCATCCTTGCCGGTGCGGATCACGCTCTCCACCGCGCCGATCATTTCGGCGTCGCGCGCAACCTCGATCAAGGCCTCGATGATCTGTGCGTCTTGCGGGGTGACGCCGTCTTTGAGCTTGCTGCCGATGAGGCTTGCCGTCGTCGCATCGAGCGCCCGGCGCATCATCTCGATTTCTGCCTCGATGGACTCGGTCGCCACGACTCGGTTAGGTGCTTGCAGCACTTCCGGGAAAAATCCAAAGGCGGGACCGATGGCCGCGCCTTCGCTCGCGGGAACTCCACCCGGTCCTGAAAGGACCTCTCTCCGAGGTGTGAAACTCGACGAACGTTCGTCCGCCGTCGCGAGCGGAACTGTGCCGCCGAGGTCGAGACCGGCCTCCGGGGTTTCGATGAACGTCGCGAGAGCGTCGAGGGCGGCCGGCGCGTCGTCACCCTCGGCTGTCAGCGAGACGTCCTCGCCTTCCTTGAGACCAAGCAGCATCAGCTTGACGGAGCTTTTGGCATTGGCGCCCTTGTCCCCACGCCGAATCTGGACATCGGACACGAAGGTCTTGGCCAGTTTGACGAATTGGGTGGCGGGCCGCGCGTGCAAGCCCTCCTTCACCCGGACCGTGACATGGCGTTCGATCATCGTCGTCTTTCTATTCAGGATGGAACGCGGCACTCGCTCGATCGCGTGCCCGTCGCGTTCGAGATCAGGCCGTGATGGCGATGATCGCGCCTGGCTTGAGCGAGCTGGCCAAAAGCTCGGTCGTCAGGACAGAGGCGTTCAGCTCGCCGGGCCGGTTGCTGGTCGTGGCACCATCGAAATTGACGACCACATGCCCCATGTCGGCGATCTTGGCCCAGGCGAGCGAACCGATGGCCGTCAGCGTGGCTTCCACCTCCCCGATCCTGATCTTGGCGCCCACGGGGGGCGCTTGGGGGGTCGAGCCATCGATCACTTCATGCAGGACCGAGACTTCGGCCAGTTCCGGCGGCGCACCTGCGGCGAACAGGATGAGCACGCCGCCGTCGATGAGATCGGCCACATCGGGGCCGACCTCCGTGATCTTCGTCCTGTAGAAAGTCGTCATCGGGTCACATCACCAGCAGAGAGAAGATCCAGGCGATTACCACGGAGAGGGGTCCCATCACTTGCCTGCTGAGTAGAACCGCCGGCACACCGATCTCGATCGTCTTGGGCTTGGCCTCACCGAGCGCCAGACCCACTGGAATGAAGTCGCAGCCCACCTGCGTGTTGTAGGCGAAGAGCGCCGGAAGGCTCATCGCGGGCGAGATCGTCCCGTTCTGGATTTGCGGGCCGATGATGGCGACGCCGATCACCTGCGCGATGACGGCGCCCGGGCCGAGGATAGGCGACAGAAACGGCAAACCACAGACGGCCGAGATAACAAGCAGGCCGACGATGTTGTTGGCCAGCGGGCCCATCGGCTTGGCGATGATATCGCCGATGCCGGTGTAGAGGATGATGCCGATCAACATGGTCACGAAGGCCATGAAGGGCAGCACGTTCCGGACAACCTGATCGATCGTCCGTCGGCCGGCATTGAAGAAAATGCCGACGACGCGCCCCATGACACGGCCGATACTGGCGATCAGGTTGATGAACCCACCACCCCCGGTCTCCGGCGCAACGGTCGGCTTCGCCGTCACGTTCGGGGCTGCCGCGGCGACTCCGGCCGCCGTCGGCGCAGCCGATCCATCCGCGAATTCGACGTTTCTATCCTTCACGCCGGACACATAGATGTCTTCGGTGATGAATTGCGCCAGCGGCCCCGACTGTCCGACGGGCGTGAGGTTGATGGTCGGGATCCGCTTGCGCGGATAAACGCCACACCGGGCCGTGCCGCCGCAATCCACGACGACGCAGGCCATTTCCGATTCGGGTGGAGGTTGTCGAAAGCCGTCGACCGCGATACCGCCGGTCATTTCGGCAATGAGCTTCGCCAGCGGCGGAATCCCGCCGCCCGTCACGGCGACGATCTTGTCACGCTGACTGGTGGGCTCGATCACAAGCGGGCCGCCCCAGCCGTTGGGGCCCTGGTTGATCTTGACGGCCTTATACTTGGCCTCGGTGAGTGCCATGACGCTTCCCCTTGAATTTTTTAGAGTTCTACGCCCTGGCGGCGCGCCATGAAGGCTGTGATGCGTTCGGTTACGATGCCCTTGAGAAGAATGACGATCAGGCCGACGATGAAGTACCAGATGGCCAATTTGACGTGATAGCCCTCCGGCACGACGCCTCGCTTCTCGAGGTCGAGCAGGGCCACGAGCACACCGCCCCAGACGAAGTATTCACCGGCATTCGCATGCGGGAAGAGGCCCAAGATCGGATGCACGAACGAGACCGCCGAATCGTAGAAGGCGGGTTTGTGCTTTTCCTCGAGGAAGGTTCCGAACGTATAGGCCATCGGGTTGGTGAGGAAAAACACCGACAGGACCGGGAGAACTGTATAACGGGTCAGGGCGACCTTCCCCATCGATTGCGCAAAGCCGTGCACACGCTCTTCGCCGATCAAGCCTGTGAGCGCGTAAAACGCCGTCATGAGCACCACGAGCGTCGGAATGATGCCGGTGACGAAGCCCACGAAGACCTCGCCGCCCTTCTGGAACATGCCGATGAAATGCGAGCCGATATTGCCGAGCCATCCGAGCTGGTCGGCCGTCGGCTTCAGATTCTTCACCTCGTTCTGATATTTGGTGAGCGCATCGGCGGCCGACGCCGGCGCGTCAGGCGCCGCGGCCTGTGCGAGCACGATGGCGTTCCTGTGCAATTCGGCCGCAACCCCGGGTCTCGCGGCATCGGTCTGGCCGAGAGCGATGTCGATCGCGTGCCACCCGGCGTCGTGTAAGGCCGCGAGCGTCGTGCCGTGTGCCATGAGTTCTATGGCGTGTGCCGCTGTGTCGACAAGCATGGTCAGTCCTCCCCTCGATGTTGCGTCAGGCCGCCGCTTCCACGCGTTGCTGAAGTTTCAGCGCGGCTCTTTCGATTTGCTCGGCGGCCTTGATCAGCGCCCCGCCGGTCGCTTTGTCCCGGAAGGCCGGCTCTTCGGGCAGGTCGTCCAAGGTCTTGCCTTCGATGGTCGACAACCGCGCAAATCGGGCGAAGACGGTGCGTCCCCGCATGATCAGCGCGCGACGCACGGTCCGATCCGGGCTGACCACCAGCAGCAGTATGACCCCGGCCCCAAAGGTCGAGCGCGCATTGCCGGCCCCGACAAAACCATCGGGCCAGAGGCGGGAGACGTCGCCCATCGTCGCACTGAAGTGCCGCATCTGAACATAGGTGCCGAGCGCCTGCAGACCCCAGGCCACCACAAGCCCCATCAGTGCAATCTGCCATAATGGCATCGACGTTCCTCCTATTACCGGTCTTGCCGCCGGTCTGCCAGGTTCTGCCCTGGAAGCTATCCTCAATAGAGAACATTTGAAATATGCGGTGTCAATATGTTCCGGTCGCGAAATCGTGAGCGACAGGAGCGGGTTTTTCCACCAAACAGGGCGTGCCAAATAAGCATATTGCGGTGCGCCAAAGGTGAGGATGCATGGATCTCGAAATCACGCGCCACGTGATGGAAGTGCCGGATCTGCGGCACCGCGTCCGACAGTTGCGTTGGTTCAAGACGTCGTTTCGGCAACATGCCCGGTTGGTCGGTCAACACTATGGGCTTGCGGTCCGGGTCGACGAAACGCGTTTGACCGAGGCCTTCCTCAATTGGGCTGAACGGTTTTCTGCCGATAAGGACTATGCGCGGCTCGACCGTCGCGACTTCGTGACCTTCACGGGCGGACTTCTTCTGCGCGAGTTGTTGCAACTCCACCCCGTCGAGGTCGAGGCGAGCACCGCGACCGGAATGCCCACATTGCAGCAGACGCCGAATTGGGCGATCGTTCACGATTGGCCCGAAGGCTTCATATCGACCAATTATTGCTTGAGTATCCTGGCGGCCGTGTTGGAGCAGGAAGGCATGCCGCTGACGATCCCGGCTTTGGCCAACGATTTGCGGACGTGGTGGTCCTATCGAGAAAATGTCGGCGAAGATCCTTCGCGCGCGATCGCCTTTCTCGACCTTTTCACCGGCACCGAACCGAATTGGTACATGCCCGACTCGGTCGCCAGCCGGACGGCGATTAAACGCGCTCTACAGGCCAAGGTTGTTCCGGACAGCGTGACGACTGAAGTCGCAGTCTGAAGTTTGTATTGACGACTGTACAATTGTTCGATAGCTCATGGGGCAAGCTAACGGAACCGGATAGGTCTGATGCAGAATTTCATCGGGTTGGCCGCCGAACTCGCGGCGCGCGCTGAGCGGCAGGGCCCGATCACCATCGGTCTCGCCGGTGCGGGCCAGATGGGAACCGATATCATCGTTCAGGTCAGCATGATGCCGGGCATCCGCATCGGCGCCATATCTGAAATCCGGCTGCAGAATGCCATCGACGCGATCCTCATGTCGGGTCGCGAGCGGGGCGATATCGTCGATGCGAAATCGGCCAGCGATATCGATCTGGCGATCGAGACCGGCCGCGTGGCTGTCACCGACGACTACAAGGCCCTTTGTGCCTCGGGGCGGATCGATGTCGTCATCGATGCGACGGGAAATCCGAATGTCGGGACGCTCGTGGCGCTGGAAGCCATGCGGAACGGTAAGCATGTCGTGATGCTGAACGTCGAGGCCGACATCACGATCGGCCGTTTCCTCAAGGAAGAGGCCGACAAGGCGGGTGTGGTATTTACGGGTGCGGCGGGCGATGAGCCGGCCTGCGCGCTCGAACTGATTTCCTTCGCGCAAAGCTGCGGGTTCGACATCGTGGCGGCCGGCAAGGGCAAGAACAATCCACTCAAATTCGACGCCATGCCGGAGGACTACGAGGCCGAGGCCCGGGCCCGCAACATGAGCGCCCGAATGCTCGTCGAATTCGTCGACGGCTCGAAGACCATGATCGAGATGGTGGCCATCGCCAACGCGACCGGCCTTGTGCCCGATGTCCCCGGCATGCACGGCCCTGCCGCCACCCGCGAGCAATTGGCACAGGTTCTCTGCACGAAGGAAGACGGCGGCATCTTGAACAAGACTGGGGTCGTCGACTACTCCATTGGTAAGGGAGTGGCTCCCGGCGTGTTCTGCATTGTCAAGCCGCGTCACGATCGCGTGACCGAGCGGATGATCGACCTGAAGGTCGGTCCAGGGCCGTGTTTCTCGCTGCTGCGCCCCTACCATCTCACGAGTCTCGAAGTGCCGCTGTCAGCGGCGCGGGCCGTGATGCACGGGAAGGCCGATATGGTGCCACTGGATCATCCGGTGGCCGAATGCGTGACGGTCGCCAAGCGCGACCTTCAACCCGGCCAGACGCTCGAAGCGATCGGCCTGCACGACTACCGGGGTTTCGCCATGACTTGGGCCGACGCCCGCACGGAGGGCGCGATCCCGCTCGGCATCGCCGAAAAGGCCAAGGTGATGAAGCCCATCAAGGCCGGTGAGAAGCTGACCTACGACAATTGCGTTCCTGACGACTCGCTCGTGGTGACGCAGATCCGCAAGCGGCTCGATCAATCGGACGCCCGGTTCATGGGCAGCAATCCCCAGCTACAGGAGCGGCTGCGCGCCTGAACGGCGCCTCCGCGACACAATCTCAGCGGGCCGACGGCGGCAACAGTCGGGCGCCAACCCGAAGGAAACGACGGCATGACCATGCAAGTCACGGATGGCGGTCGAGCGCAGCCAACGCCCGTTCCGGTGCAGGCTGATGGGGGATCGAACCTGCCCGCCATCTACCAGCGCCTTGGTCGGGATGCGCTCAGGGACGCGCTGAAGAAGATGCATCTGATCCGGCTCTTCGAGGAGGGCGCCGAAAAGGCCTATATGCGGGGCCTGATCCACGGAACCATGCATCTGTCGATCGGCCAGGAGGCGAGCGCCGTCGGCACCTGCATGCCACTCAGCGACGCCGATTACATCACCTCCACCCACCGCGGCCACGGCCATTGCATCGCCAAGGGCGCTGATGTCGGGCGCATGTTCGCCGAGTTCTTCGGCAAAGAGACCGGCTATTGCCATGGCCGGGGCGGCTCCATGCACATCGCCGATGTGGCCAAGGGCAATCTCGGCGCCAATGGCATCGTGGGCGGCGGTATTCCAATCGCTGTCGGGGCGGCGCTGTCGGCCAAGCGCCGGAAGACGACCCAGGTCGTCGTCTCGTTTTTCGGCGACGGCGCCAACAATGAAGGCGCATTTCATGAGGCCTTGAACATGGCCTCGGTCTGGAAACTGCCCGTGGTGTTCGTCTGCGAGAACAACCGCTACGGCATGTCGACCTCGACGGAGCGTTCTACGGCGGTCGCCAATGTGGCGGATCGCGCGGTCGCCTATGCGATGCCGGGCGTCATCGTCGACGGCAACGATTTCGCGGCCGTGGCCCAGGCCTCTTTCGATGCGGTCGACCGGGCCCGGCGTGGCGAAGGGCCGACGCTGATCGAATCCAAGACCTACCGGATCCGCGGCCATTCACGCTCCGACCGCAACCGCTATCGCACCAAGGAAGAGATCGAGGAATGGCGTGGGCGTGACCCGATCGTCGCCTTCGAAAAGGAACTGCTCGATCTGGGCCTCCTCACCCGCGACGAGAGCGAGGCGGTGCGGGCCGAGGCTGAACGAGAGATCGAGGCGGCAATCAATTTTGCGGCCGAAAGCCCAGCCCCGCCGCTCAAGGATCTCACGCGGTTTGTTTACTCGAATTGAAGCGGGCGGCTCAGCCGACCGCATTCAAGATCGATGATGAAAGCCGGACTGCAGCTTCTATCCTGCCATCATGTAGGGGGTGGGGGGTGCCTGGTACCGGGCCATCCCGGCGCAGAGTTCCTTTTGGCTTTCCGACGCCCACCCTAGCCCCTCTCCATCAGGGAGACGGGAATGTCATCCGGAGCACCGCCTCATGGACGCCGCCGTCCGAGAACTGAGCTATGCGCAGGCCATTCAAGAAGCCATGGCGATCGCCATGGAGGCCGATGAAAACGTGATCTTGATGGGCGAAGACATCGGGGTTTATGGCGGCGCCTTCCAGGTCACGGGCGACCTGGTGCATCGCTTCGGCGAAGACCGGGTGATGGACACGCCGATCTCGGAACTCGGCGGCGCCGGTGTCGCGGTCGGCGCGGCGCTCACCGGATTGAAGCCGATCTTCGAATTTCAGTTCTCTGATTTCGCGACTCTCGCGATGGAGCAGATCGTCAACCAGGCCGCCAAGATCCGTTACATGCTCGGTGGCGAAGTGAGCGTGCCGCTCGTCATGCGCTTTCCGGCCGGTAGCGGCACCGGCGCGGCCGCCCAGCACAGCCAGAGCCTGGAAGCCTGGCTCGCGCATGTCCCCGGCCTGAAGGTCGTGCAGCCCTCGACGCCGTATGACGTGAAAGGCCTGCTGCTTGCCGCGATCGCCGATCCCGACCCGGTGATGATCTTCGAACACAAGCTCCTCTACAAGATGAAGGGGCCGGTGCCGGAGGGCAGCTATACGGTGCCGATCGGCAAGGCCGAGATCCGACGTCAGGGCAGCCACGTGACGATCGTGGCCACCGCCATCATGGTGCATCGAGCGCTCGAAGCTGCCATCGAACTCGCCAAGGACGGTATCGAGGCGGAGGTGATCGACCTGCGCTCGCTGCGGCCGATGGACACTGGTACCATCATCGAAAGCGTCAAGAAGACCGGCAAGCTGATCTGCGTCTACGAGGGCGTGAAGACGCTCGGCATCGGCGCGGAAATCTCGGCCGCGATCGCCGAGAGCGAGGCCTTCGACTACCTCGACGCGCCGATCCTGAGGCTCGGCGGGGCGGAATGCCCGATCCCGTATAATCCCGATCTCGAAAAGACAGCCGTTCCACAGGTCGACACGATCCTGGCGGCGGCGCGTTCCCTGCTCGCCGGGAGGCTCTGATGCCAAGCGAGGTCATTCTGCCCCGCGTGGACATGGACATGGCCACGGGCAAGATTTCAAAATGGCTGGTGCCCCCCGGTGCCACGGTAACCAAGGGACAGCCTCTCTTCGAGATCGAAACCGACAAGGCCACGATGGAGATCGAGGCCGAAGCCGACGGGACGATCCGGGATCTCGTCGACGCGTCCGCCAGGGATATCCCGGTGGGCAGCGTGGTGGCCTGGATCGATGCGGCAGGCGAAGCTGCCGCAGAGAAGCCGGCTGCGGCCGAACCCGCGCCGGCTCCGCCGCGCGGCCGTCAACAGGACGAGGGCGCCGAGCAGGCCGTTGCTGAGTCGCCCGGAACCCCCAAAGTGTCCTCCGGTGGATTGGCCAGGGTGATCGGACGGGAACGCGCGACCCCGCTGGCACGGCGCCTTGCGCGTGAGCACGGGATCGCATTGGCCGACCTGCGCGGCTCGGGTCCTCGGGGACGTATTCAAGCATCTGACGTCGCAGCGGCCTCGAAGCCGGTTCTGCTGGAACCTCGTCCTGCAAGGTCCATCCCGGAGGCGTCACCCCCAGCGACGAAAAGCCTCTTTGCTGCCGGGGATTCCACAAACCCCGAAACCACGCCCGTTGCCGCATCGGCCGCGCCGCTCTCACCGGGTTCCGCCACCCTCGTGCGATTGCGGGAAGGAGATGGGACACCGCTGGTCCTGATTCACGGCTTTGGCTCGGAGGCCAACGGCTGGCGCCCGTTCTTGACCGGCCAGAGCTTCACCGGTCCGGTCTTCGGCCTTGATCTTCCCGGACATGGCGGCGCGGCCGGCAATGCCGTCGCGGGGTTCGACGATCTCGTCGATGCAGCCGAATCCGCGCTCTTGGAGGCCGGGCTTAAGGGTGCGATCGATGTGGTCGGGCACTCTCTCGGCGGAGCCGTCGCGGCCTCGATGGCCGAGCGCGGGATGCTCGACGTCCGGTCTCTTCTTCTGCTGTCGCCGGCCGGCTTGGGACCGGAGATCAATGGCGGGTTTCTCCAGGGCTATCTGGGGGCAACCTCGGAGACGTCATTGCGGCCCTGGATGCTGGAACTGGTGGTCGACCCTCAAACGATCACGCCGGCCCTGGTTCGTGCGACCCTCAAGGCTCGCCAGCGATCCGCTGGCGTCGAGGCTCAGCGGAGAGTGGCCGCGGCTGTTTTCCCGGACGGCACGCAGTGCTTCTCGATCCGGGCGGATCTGGCGCGGCTCCGGATGCCGGTCCGGGTGATCTTCGGAACGGACGACAGGATCATCCCGGCTCGGCACGCTGCCGGCCTGCCGCCGCTCGTGGCCCTCCATCTGCTGCCCAACATCGGCCATATGCCACACTTCGAAGCGTCCGAGGTCGTAACCACCATCCTGAACCAAGTGATTGACCCACAACGGTAACCTAACCTCGCTAGACCGTGACTCCGGTGGTGCTTGCATTGCCACAGTCCGGTGGCAATATCAGTTCCAGTCCTGACCGGCTTTCCGGTCTGTTGAAGTCGGCCTGAAACTTAGGTGTCCTATGCGGCGTTCGGCCAACAACCTCTTGCACTCGATCAAGGATCAGGTCCGCAACGTGCGGTATACGATTCGGGCCGAGGCCGATGCGCCTGGTTCGGGCTTGCCGAAGGCGGTGGGCAACATTGATCTCGGTCCGCTGATTGCCATCGGCTCCGTCGTCAGCACGCCCGCCTTGCGGGTGGTCGACGGCATTTTTACACAGGTCGAGTCCCTGGCCACGGAGGTGATGAAGCCACGCGGCAAGTTGGAGCTGCGGTTCCCGCTTCACATCGGCGCCTACCTTGACGGCGACGGTAGCTTTTCCGCGTATCTGTACGAGGCCTACAAGGATCTGACCGAAGTGCAGGGCGTTCGTAACGTCTTGATTTCCGAGCATGCCTTGGATGACGCGCAGGCCAAATTCCAGGCTCGCCATTCGGATGCCGCCGCGTCGAGGACACGTGGGTCGGGACAGGGCAGGGCGACGGATTTGGTGCAGCTCTGCGCCGGTCTCGCCTGCGCGCTTGTCGATGCGCGTCCGATCCGCAAGCTGGAATTCGGTGGTTCCGATATGGGCAATCAAAGCTTCATGCTGTCGCCGAACATCTACTGTGGTGTCGCGATCGGTCTGGTGACGGCCCTCGTTACCCAGAACCCGGCCTTACGGGATGACATTGAGAGCCTTCAGGACAGCGTCGGCTCCGTCGTCAGTGCGCGTTTCGACCGGTTCAAGCGTGCTCTTTCGGGTAAATCCCCGATCATTGATTTGGCGAAGCAATTCGAGGCCGTTCTTCCCTTCCTGCCTTAGTTGTGACGCCACATATCGATTTAAGAGGAAAGGTGATCGCTCTGTTGAGCGGATCGCCTTGATGTGGTGAGTTTCTCGGCATCGGGTGCAAGGGGGTAAAGCGCGGCCTTACCTGCCCCCGGACGGCCTTTTGTGGGTCGCCACCGTGGACCGCGGCGCAGGCAGGCCGGAGGCATTCCAGCGATGCCATCTCTGTCCTATCACGTGTGTCGGAGATCGCTCAGTCCGGCGTTGCCGGGGCTGTATAACGCTGCTCTACCGCGGCCCGCACCATTTTGCGGGATTCAGCGACGTCGATGCTCTCGTTGGCGGCGATATTCGCGATCTCGTCGGCCAACTCCTCGTCCTTGATCGACGTGCGAAGCCAGGTGTCGACATCCCCATTCCGCAAGTGGAACAGGTAGGTCTCGGCATCGACGCCATCGCCAATGTCGAGGAACATCGACAGGTTATGCGCCCGGATGTCGAGGCGATCCTCGGGGCCTTTGAAGTAGAAGCTCCGGTCGGGGCCCAAGGTGCCCTGGGCATATTTGCGCGTATGCCGCTTGACCGCCCCTTTGGGCTTTTCGGTTCGGATCAGCACAGGTGGCTCATTGGTGCGGCAAGCCCAGAACACGGCCTCGCCCACCTCCGGTCCTCGTTCCGGGAGAACCGGGCAGGGGCGGCCAAACTCTTGACTGAGGGATTCGATCAGGCCGAGGCTGTTCCGCCCAATGATCAGCACGGTTCCGACGCTCCGAAGCGCCGCCGCGGCGAGCGTGTCCGGGTGCACGGTGATGAAGATGGTCGGGACCTGGGCGTCGAGGTTGATCCCGGCCCCGGCGTCTTGCCCGCGCGGCAGCATGTGATGGGCTTCGTCGATCAAGATCCAGTGGGGCCGGCCATAGCGAGCCCGGATGTCGAGAACGGCGGGTAGCAGGTTGGCTAGGACTTCGGGCCGATCCTCCACGCTCGAGCCGAGAAGATTGGCCGTGACATTGGTGCCGAGCTTCCGCACGGCGTCGAGCACCGCTTCGGGAGCCACCGGCGTGTTGGCGTCGCCGAACGTGACTGTCGGCGCGAAATTATCGTAGTCACCCTCGGGATCGAACAGGCAGAGCTGGAAATCGGCTTCCGCGAGTCGTTCCAACAGGGCCGTCGCGAGCGTCGACTTGCCTCCACCCGAGGTGCCGGTGATCAGCACGCTGCCGCGATCGGGCCTCAAGCTGACCTCCTGGCCAAGGCCAAGGGTGGCCCCGATCAACACCGAATGGCGATAGATCGCCGCGTCGAGAAGTTCGCCCTCGCGATCGATCCAGCGGTCGATCAGTTCGGCCACACCGGCTCCACGAGGGGCGTCTGTCACCATATCGGCTGCCTCCTTCACGGCCGGCAGGGCGTTGCCGACCGCGACCGCGCAGCCGCAGGTCCGCATGAAGGCGAGGTCGTTCTCCGCGTCGCCGGTTGCCACCACATTGTGGGCGCTGAGACCCATATCTTCCAAGGCCGCCCCAAGTCCCGACGCCTTGTTGATACCGTTCGGGAGCACCATGACGGCGCCCTTGTTGAAGATGATCTGCAGATCGAGCCCGAGATCGCGGATCGCCTCGAGAACGGCGGTTTCGTTCGGCTCCCACGTCGCCACGATCACCTGGCCGATCGACAGCGGCTGCAGGCCGAGGCTCTGGAGGCGGTCCACGAATGCCGGCGGCGGCGGCGGTCCGAGGGGACGTTCCTCCTTGGTGGCGGGGTTGTAGAGCAGGGCGCCGTTTTCGACCACGACACGGTCGAACAGATCGAGGCGGGGGCAGACACGTTGCAGGTCGGGCAATTCGCGTCCCGTCACCATGATGAGGCGACGCCCGGCCCGCTTCAGGCGGTCGAGCGCCATGATGGTCGCCTCGTCGACGACGCCGTCATGCGCGATCGTGCCGTCATAGTCGGTGGCGAGTGCCCGGAAATATTGCATGCCTGCGATCCGCTTACTGCGCGATGCCGGCGCAAAAAGGAGCCGGTGTTCCCGCCCGCAGGGTAGGAGATGCGCAAGACATATTGATAACCATACGTCGGCGCCTTGGCCGGGGTTCCGAGAAGGGCTCCTGCCACTCGTGCCGGAGGCGACGCGCCTGTCGGCCGTCGATGCCGGGTCATCTCAGCGTCACTCCGCCGCACTAAGCGTCTGCTGGACGTGAGACGGAGGAATTGATGGGCAGCAACAACACGATGTGGATCGCGATCCTGGCTACGGCGACGAGCTTGCTCGGCTCGGCTGCGGTCCAGGCGTCCGACGCGATCCCCACCCTCGACGGCAAGCCTCCCTTGATCATCGGCCATCGCGGCCTGCCTGGCCTGATGCCGGAAGAAACCCAGCCCTCCTATGAACTCGCAGCCGATCTCGGCACGGATGCGCTGGAAGAAGACCTGCACCTCACCAAAGATTGCGTGCTGGTGGCCCGGCACAATCCCTGGCTCAGCGACAACACGAATGTCGCCGAGGTTGCGGCGACCAACCCGTCCGTTGCGGCCCGCAAACGCACCGTCCCTGGCGTGAAGGTCAAGGTGTCTTGGCCTCAGACGGCGACCAGCGGCCCCTCCGAATACCTGACGGACCTCACCGATCCGAAGGATCCGAAATCGGCTCTGAAGAGCCTCGTGGTCGATGGCGAAGACCATACGGGTGACTGGTCGATCACCGACTTCACGCTGGCGGAACTCAAGCAATGGTTCGGCGGCACGACCTATGACGCTCGGGCCGAACGGCCGACGATCTACAATGGCAAGTTCCCCATCCTGAGCTTCCAGGAGATCATCGATATCGCGAAGGCCAAAAGCCACCAGACGGGCCGCACCATCGCGGTCTATCCGGAAAGCAAGAATCCGACTTGGAACGATGCGCAGGCCATCGCGAATGGATGTGGCGAGCCCGGTAGCCATCCGCTCGAAGACGCGATGATCAAGATCATCACGGACAACGGCCTCAACACCAAGGCGGCGCCGATCTTCGTGCAGAGCTTCGAGCCGGGCAGCCTGAAATATATGGTGGCGCATGGCCTCAAGACGAAGATCGTCCAGCTGATCGATGGGTATGACGTCGACTTGAAGACCGGCTCGGTGATCTACAATGAGATTACCGACAGCCGCCCCTTTGATTGGACGGTCTCGGGTGACCCCCGCTGGTTCGACGCGATGCTGACACCTGCGGGTCTCGCGGAGATCAAGACCTATGCGGACGGCATCGGTCCCTGGAAGCCGCAGATCATCCCGCTGAAAATCGAGGCCTGGACGGACAAGACTGCCGACGGCACAGCCTTCACCGGATCGACCGCGCAGGCGCAGATCCAGCCGCCGACGAGCCTGATCGCGGAAGCCCACAGGGCAGGCCTGTTCGTCCATGCCTTCACGTTCCGCAACGAGAAGAAGTACCTGGCGGCGAGCTACGCGGGCGACCCGCAGCGGGAATATCTGACCTTCTTCCGCCTCGGCCTCGACGGCGTGTTCACGGATTTCTCGAATGCAGGCGTTGCGGCGCGCAGCCGCTTTTTGAGCGAGATCGCCCATTGAAGGGGCCTGCCCCCAGGACCACGTCGGCCTGCTGCGGAGCCCGCGCGCTCTGCATAGGTAAATGAATCCTTAAAAAACTGTCACATTAAGTGCGTACAGCTTGACCCGATTGTGAGGTTGCCGATGTCCAGCGTTTCCGCCGCTCCCCTCTCTGGTTCTGCGCCAGATCGTCCGAAAGTTGACTACCCTACAAGCCCGGGCACTGCCTTCGCGGTCCTGGGTTTTGTGGGGCTTGGCCTCCTCTTCGCCGCTTACAGTGTCTGGTCTGATGTGAGCGAGGCCGGGGCTGCGAGCCACTCGCCGCTCGTCTATATTCTTCTCGGCGTGGCGTTGATCATCGCCCTCGCGTTCGAGTTCGTGAACGGGTTCCACGACACCGCCAATGCGGTCGCGACCGTGATCTATACCCATTCGCTGATGCCCAATTATGCCGTGATCTGGTCGGGCTTCTTCAACTTCCTGGGCGTGCTCACCTCGACCGGGGCCGTCGCCTTCGGCGTCGTGTCGCTCCTGCCGGTGGAACTGATCCTCCAGGTCGGGTCCGACGCCGGCTTCGCCATGGTGTTCGCCCTGCTGATCGCCGCCATTATCTGGAACCTCGGCACTTGGTATCTGGGCCTGCCGGCTTCCTCCTCACACACTCTGATCGGCTCGATCATCGGCGTCGGCGTCGCCAATGCCATGCTGCACGGCCGCAGCGGCACGGCCGGTGTCGATTGGGACCAGGCCATCAATATCGGCAAGGCCCTCCTCATCTCTCCGCTCGTGGGCTTCTTCGCGTCGGGCGCTCTTCTCCTCGTGATGAAGCTGGTCGTCCGCAACAAGGAGCTCTACACGGCCCCGAAGTCGTCGGAAGCCCCGCCATTGTGGATCCGCGGATTGCTGATCTTCACCTGCACGGGCGTGTCCTTCGCGCATGGATCGAACGACGGCCAAAAAGGCATGGGCTTGATCATGCTGATCCTGATCGGCACGGTCCCGACCGCCTATGCGCTGAACCGCGCTGTGCCGGACAGCGAGGTGCCCCGTTTCGAGCAGCTGTCGCAGGACGCTTCGAAGATCATCGACGCCAAGGCGCTCGGCTATAATATCACGGGCGATCCGCGTCCCGCCGTCACGGCCTTCATCCGCGACAACAAGCTCGAAGACGGTGTCTATCCGTCGCTCGCGGTGCTGATCCGGGACGTGTCAGATCAGGTCAAGGGCTACGGCACGCTCAGCAAGATCCCACCCGAGCAGGTGCGCAACACCCGCAACGACATGTATCTGGTGTCCGAAGCCATCCGGAAGCTGCCCAAGGTGCAGGACAACCAATTGTCGCCGGACGAGTCCAAGACACTCGCGAGCTACAAGAGCGGTCTCGATCACTCGACCAAGTTCATTCCGACCTGGGTCAAGATCGTCGTCGCCCTGGCGCTCGGGCTCGGTACGATGATCGGCTGGAAGCGCATCGTGGTCACTGTCGGTGAGAAGATCGGCAAGACCCATCTGACCTACGGCCAGGGGGCCGCAGCCGAACTCGTGGCCATGGCCACGATCGCGGCGGCGGATAATTTCGGCCTGCCGGTCTCGACCACCCACGTGCTCTCATCGGGCGTCGCGGGCACGATGGCGGCGAACGGCTCTGGGGTCCAGGTCGAGACAATCCGCAACGTGGCTCTTGCCTGGGTGCTGACCCTGCCTTGCGCCATCCTCTTGTCCGGCACGCTCTACGTGATCTTCAGCCACCTCCTGTAAAGCGACCGACTGTGAAAGCGTCCGGGATCCGGACGTTTTCACCCCCTCGGCCAAGTATCAGTCACCGCTCCTCGCCTTCCCGGCCCGGCGGTCCCCCGGTCGGGAAGGCATAATGGTTGAACATCGCCCTTAGCGCCTTCTTGCTGACCTTGCCTGTCGCCGTATGCGGCAATTCCTCGACGAACTGGACGTCGTCGGGCATCCACCAATGAGCAATCTTTCCCGACAAAAAGCTCAGCACCGCGTCCTTGTCAGGCGCCGTTCCATCCCGGCCCACGACGACCAGCAGGGGACGCTCGTGCCATTTTGGATGGGGTAATCCGATGACGGCGGCTTCCGCGATGTCCGGATGGCCCACCGCGAGGTTCTCGATGGCGATGCTCGAGATCCACTCGCCGCCCGACTTGATCAGATCCTTGGTGCGATCGACGACCTGCATGTAGCCATGGGGATCGATCGTCGCGACATCGCCGGTATCGAAATAACCTTCGGGGTCGAGAACGGCCGTATCATCCTCGAAATAGCCGCTGACGACGGCCCAGCCACGTACAGCCAAACGGCCGAAGGTCGTCCCATCCCACGGTAGCCGGCGTCCATCGTCGTCGACGATCTTCATCTCGACCCCGAACGGAGCGTAGCCCTGCTTTTCCTTGTGCCCCAGGCGGCTGCCGGGTCCGAGGCTGTCCAGCACGGGTTTTGAGGATCCGACCGAACCGAGCGGGCTCATCTCGGTCATGCCCCAGGCATGGCAGACCTCGACGCCGAATTCATTCTCGAAGACCTCGATGAGCGAGCGCGGGCAGGCGGATCCTCCGACTACGAGACGTCGTAGGGTCGACAGGCGCAGGCCGTTTCGGCGCAGGTGGTCGATGAGCCCCATCCACACCGTCGGCACGCCGGCCGCGAGCGTGACGCCCTCCTGTTCCATGAGCTCATAAACCGAAGCGCCATCGAGCCGGGCCCCCGGCATGACCAAGCGTGCTCCCATCATGGGCGCCGCGAAGGGCAAGCCCCAGGCGTTGACATGGAACATGGGGACGATCGGCATCACGGTGCTGTGCGCCCCGATGGTCATGCCGTTCATACTGCTCACCGCCATCGCGTGCAGGATGGTCGAGCGATGCGAGTAGAGGACGCCCTTTGGTTCCCCCGTCGTGCCCGACGTGTAGCAGAGCCCGGCAGCGTCCCGTTCATCCCCCTCCGTCCATTCCGCGGCTGCGTCCGCCTCGGCAAGCCACTCCTCATAGCCGATGAGCCGGGGGAGCGCTGCTCCCGTTGTTTCGTCCCCAATGACGATTACCCGCTCCAAACACGGCAGACGATCGATGAGCCGCGCGATGATCGGCAGGAACATCGACTCGACGAACACGATCCTGTCCCGCGCGTGGTTGATGATCCAGAGGATCTGCTCAGGGAACAGTCGCGGATTGACGGTGTGGTAGACCGCCCCCAGCCCCGTCGCCCCGAACCACACCTCCATGTGGCGGGCGCTGTTCCAGGCCAGGGTGGCGACCCGGTCGCCGGAGGCGATCCCATCCTGCCGCAGCCGTTGCGTCACCTGCAGTGCGCGACACCTTAGTGCGGCATAGGACGTGCGGCTTGTCTGCCCGTCAGCGTGCCGCGAGACGACGTCCTGCTCGGGAAATTGCTCTGCCGCATAGTCGAGGATGCGGTGGAGACGCAACGGCCAGTCCTGGATCAGCCCGAACACATCAATCCTCCCTGCGGGATTCTTCGGTCCCGACCGGGCGAAGCCTACGCGCGATCGATCTCGGCGCAAATGGGGAGGTTTCCGAGACGTCTGGCCGTCCGCACTCGAAGATCGCAAGGTGGATCGCCCACAGTGCACCGCGCGTTGTGCCTTCGCTTCTATGCACTCATGGCGGCGGTCGATGCTATTAAGAGTGGTCAGACCAATGTGGATCGGAAAGAATGAGGGTGGGTACTATCCGGCACAGGCTGGAGCCGTACACAGGCTTGTACCCACGCTGGCGCACATCCTCTCATTGTTTCAAGCCGCCGCGTTTTTCGGCTCCCTCTTTGGTCGCAGCGTCGAGCCGCGGATCTCGATCGCGCAGGACAGGCGCAGGTGCTCAGGCGCCCCATCGCCGCCCGCCATGCGCCGCATCAACTGCGCCCAGGCCGCATGCGCCATGTCTTCGACGGGCTGTCGCACCGCCGTGACCGGCGGCGTGACCAAGCGCATCCACTCCGTGTCGTCGAAGCTGGCGAACCCCATGTCGTCGGGGATCGAGATCTCCAATTCCGCCAGCAACTGATAGGCGATCAGCGTCGTCACATGGTCCAGGGTGAACAGCGCATCGGGGCGTGGTCCCTGACGCAGCCTGTCGCGAAGGCGCCGGTGGATGCCCGCGGGATCGAGGCCGCACTCGACCATGTGGACCGACTCGGGTGCGACCGCTGCCACCCCGTCCCAGCGTTCGCGGACGTTGCTGATCTCAAGCGTGCTGCCGGCCACGAGGCACGTGCGATAACCCTGCGCGGCGAGATGGGATGCCATGGCCCCGGCCGCCAGCGCATTCTCAACTGCGACGAGATCGAAACCCGCGTCGTCGGGAATACGATCCGCCACCACGATCCGGGGATGGCCGCCTTTCGGCAACCTGGCCGAGAGCGCACCGTCGCAGGGGATTACGATGAGCCCTGCGGGTCGCCAGGAGCGGATCGAGCGCAGTCGTTCGGCTTCCTGCTCTGCCTCGTTGTCGCAACTCACCACCAGGAGATCGAAGCCATCCTGTCGCGCGACGCACTCCAGGGTCGACACGAAGGCGCTGAACATGGGGTTGGTGAGGTTTGGCACCACGACCCCGGCCAGCGAATGCCTGCCCGACCGTAAGCGGGATGCGCTGCTGTCCGTCACATAGCCGAGATCGTCGACCGCCCTGCGCACGCGTTCAGCGAAGACCGGTGACACGGACGTCTTGCCGTTCAGCACGTTCGAGACCGTCGCGGTTGAAACGCCCGCGCGCTCGGCGACGATCTTGATCGAGACTGGGCTTGTTCGGTCCAACATCCCTATTCGGCCAATGCCGAACCTCCCTATAAATCGTTTTACGAAGGCTAGACTTCCAGATATTCTGTGTCAATCATGAGGCCCGCGTGTATTGCGCGCTTGTTGCTATGGCGTTGCGGGAGGGCCGTTTCGCACTTGCAGCATGAATTTTGGAGTGAGAACAATGAACAAGTTGGGAGTGCACGCCTTCGTGTGGACGGCTGGCTGGACGCACGACGATTGCGCCCATGCGATCGCCAAGACCGCAGAGGTCGGCTTTGACCTGATCGAGGCCTCCACCCTCGATCTCGACGCCATGGACGTGGGGTTCACGCAGAAGCAACTCGAAAAGGCCGGGATCGGCATCACGTTTTCGTTCGGGCTTGATGCCGAGACCGATATTTCCTCGAACGATCGTGAGAAGGAGAAGCGCGGCGAAGCCCGGCTCCTGAAAGCGCTCGGCCTCGCGCGCGATCTCGGCGCTACGCATATCTGTGGCATTCTCGAATCGGCGTTCCAGAAATATACGGTGCCCACCACGGCGGAAGGCGTGAAGCGCTCGGTGGAGGTTCTGCAGCGCGTGGGCGAGGCGGCCGCGAAGAGCAATATCGTGGTCGGGCTCGAAGTCGTGAACCGCTACGAATCGAATGTGCTCAACACCGCGAGCCAGGCCGTCGAGATGTGCAAGCGGATCGGCTCATCGCACGTGAAGGCCCATCTCGACGTCTACCACATGAATATCGAGGAATCCGATATCGGGCAGGCCATTATCGAGACGGGCGACCACCTCGGGTATTTCCATACGGGCGATTCGCATCGCGGCTATCTGGGCTCGGGATCGATCGATCTGGCCGGCGTTTTCCGGGCGCTCGTCAAAGCGAACTACCAGGGGCCGATCACCTTCGAATCCTTCTCGTCCCGCGTGGTCGGCCAGCCGCTCGAAGGCATTTTGGGCATCTGGCGCAACCTGTGGGAAGACAGCCACGATCTCGCGAGCCACGCCTTGATGTACACGAAGGCGCAACTCAAGGCCGCCCAGGAGGCATCAAAACAGGCCGAGCGCAGCCGGCTGCCATAAGGGGTCGAGGGCCGGCGTCTAAAGCCGGGATCGGCCGAGTTCGATCCGTTCGGCCTCCGCGACCGCCAAAAGGTTGTCGCGGCGCCGGGTGCTGAGCATCAGGAGAAGCGCGCCGAGACCGGCCAGCACGATGCAAAGCGGAAAGATCGAGCGATACCCGAAGGTCTCGGCCCAGGGCCCCACCGCCAAGCCGGCCAGAAGGGCGCCGACCTGACTCGTGATGGTGAACAGGGCCGCGGCCGCGCCGATTCGCCTCGGCATCAAGCCTTGCATGTAGGTGATGCCGACCGACGCCACCAAACCGATGCCGATCGCCCTGAAGGCTTGCGAGGCGACCACTGTGCCGATGCCGGGCGCAACGGTAAGCACGACGAAATAGAGAAGCATCGCGACGAAACCGATCATCAAGCCGCTGTAGCCGCCAAGTCGCGCGGGGACCAAGGCGACCCCCATCATCACCGGCACCTCCAGCAAGGCGCAGAGACCGGCACTGATGCCGATCACGGTCTTCATGCCGTGCAGATCGCGCGTGATGACGATCGGCAGCGCCACGGCGCCCATCACGAGCGCGGTGAAGAACAGGACGAAACTGCCGGCCGTAAGTCCGATCATACGCTTCAGGCCGACGACATTGATATCCGGTCCGTGGTGCGTTCGGCCTGAGGCCCGCACACCGCTCCAGGCCAATGCGCCGCAGGCAAGCGATCCGCAGATGGCGCTCGCCAGGAAGACGCCCGCGAAATCGTAAGCTTCCACGATCACGGCGCCGAGGAGCGGCCCGATGGCCCAGGCGGCCGAAAAGCTCGACCGCATGACCGCGATGCCGCTCTCGGCCAAGCTCATATCGAACCGGTCGAGGTGCCCTTTCGCAAGGGAAAACACCTGTGGGAACGCCGCGCCGGTAGCGGCGAGCGGCCCCCCGGCAATCAAGAGCAGCAGGGCAAAGTCGTTCGTCGTTGCGAGCAGCGTGTAACCCACGACCCCAGCCAGCAGAGCCAATACGAGGGGAAGAACGCTGGGCATACGGTCAAACCAAAGGCCGAACAGCATGCTGAAGCTGACGGCGCCAAGTGAGCGGACCGTCAGGAAAACCCCGAGGGCGAGCGGTGCCAGATGAACCTTCTCAACTGCGAACAGAACGATATAGGGTTCCACCATCGCGTCGCGACAACCGATCAACACGGCCGTGAGGAACAAGGGGCGAAACCCCGGTGAGGCCCCCAGCCGCAGCAGCGGCTTGAACATCGGAACAACTCCCGATTTTCACGGTGGAGTGTCTCCGAACCGCGTGGCGCCGCATGACGCGACCGCGCCGGCTGGCAGGACAAACTGGCGAGTCACGAAGATGCGACAGAACGCGTCGCGAAGCTAAGACCCGTCTCCACCCCGTAGCGCATCCGTCGAGACGCGCAACATGAAAGATGTTAGCGCCATCCTTTGCCGTCGGCCTCGGTCAGCCGCCGGAAAATAGGCTCTCGCCCATCTGATCCACCATGAGCTGCCCTTTGCTCAGAGCGAGCGTGGTCACTTCATCGACCGAAGGGCTGCGGTCGGCACGCACAAAGCGATGCGTCTTCACGCTGCCTCCGATCTCCTTCTCGATCGTGCCCGCAGTTTGGTACTGGCCGTTTTCCTTGAACGGGACGGCCCGGATGGTGAAGCCCTTGTAGTCGACTTCTCCCGTCACGACCGGCTCGGCGGCCTTGCCCGGGGACTCGGCGCCGCCGCCGAACAGCTTCTTCAGAAACGACATGCCACCTCCCTGGCGTTTCTTTGAGACGAAAAAGGAGCCTTTCGGCTCCTTTTCCTCAATTGTCGAGGAAGCTTCGCAGCTTCCGAGACCGGCTCGGATGCTTCAGCTTCCTGAGCGCCTTGGCCTCGATCTGCCGGATGCGCTCGCGCGTCACCGAGAATTGCTGGCCGACCTCCTCAAGCGTGTGGTCGGTGTTCATCCCGATGCCGAAGCGCATGCGCAGCACGCGCTCCTCACGCGGCGTCAGCGACGCCAGCACCCGCGTGGTGGTTTCACGCAGGTTCGACTGAATGGCCGCGTCGATCGGCAGGATGGCGTTCTTGTCCTCGATGAAATCGCCGAGATGCGAATCCTCCTCGTCGCCGATCGGCGTCTCGAGGCTGATCGGCTCCTTTGCGATCTTCAGCACCTTGCGCACCTTCTCAAGTGGCATGGCGAGCTTTTCAGCCAGTTCCTCCGGGGTCGGCTCGCGGCCGATCTCGTGCAGCATCTGGCGCGAGGTGCGGACGATCTTGTTGATCGTCTCGATCATATGCACCGGGATACGGATCGTGCGGGCCTGGTCGGCGATCGAGCGGGTGATCGCCTGGCGGATCCACCAGGTGGCATAGGTCGAGAACTTGTAGCCGCGTCGATATTCGAACTTATCGACCGCCTTCATCAGGCCGATATTGCCTTCCTGGATGAGATCCAGGAACTGCAAGCCACGGTTCGTGTATTTCTTGGCGATCGAGATGACGAGACGGAGGTTAGCTTCCACCATCTCCTTCTTGGCCTGGCGCGCTTCACGTTCGCCCTTCTGCACCATATGCACGATCTTACGGAACTCGACGATTTCGAGCCCGGTCTCGGTCGACAGCATGTGGATGTCGTTGCGCAGGTCGTGGATCCCCTCCTTCTCGCGCGCCACGAACTCCTTCCAACCCCGACTGCCGAGCTTCGACACTCGCAGAACCCATTTCGGGTCGAGCTCGGAACTCTGATAGTTGCGCAGGAAGTCTTCCCGGCCGACGCCGCAGCTTTCGGCAAGCCGCATCAGCTTGGTCTCGTAACCAATGAGATTCTTGTTGATACCGTAGAGCTGCTCGACAAGGGCATCGATGCGGTTCTGGTTGAGCGACAGCGACTTCACGTCGCCGACGATCGCCTTCTTCAGGTCCTTGTATTTGCGCTCCTGAGCCGGGCTCAAGGTCTCGCTGTTGAGGCGATTCTCGATATCCTGGTCCTGCAGCCGGCGCAGCTTCTTGTAGGCATCGGCGATCCGGTCGAAGGTCTCCAGAACCTTGGGCTTCAGTTCCGCTTCCATGGCGGACAGCGACACGGAATTTTCCATGTCGTCATCTTCCTCGAAATTTTCCTCCGCCATGGGCATGTCGTCGAGGCCCGGCGGCGGATTGCGCGGCGCCGTCGCGGGCGCCGCATTGCGGGCCGCGAGCGCCTCCTGGGCGTCGGGAGCCGTCATGTCGATCTTGGGCGTGTTCTTGCCGTCCGGTCCCGCATAGGTGGCTTCGAGATCGATGATCTCGCGCAGCAGAACTTTGGCCTCGTTCAGCTCGTCCCGCCAGATGATAATGGCCTGGAACGTGAGCGGGCTCTCGCAAAGGCCCGCGATCATGGCCTCGCGCCCCGCCTCGATCCGCTTGGCGATGGCAATCTCGCCTTCGCGCGACAAAAGCTCGACCGAACCCATCTCGCGCAGATACATGCGCACGGGGTCGTCGGTGCGGTCGGTCGGCTCGCTCGTACGCGTAGCGACAGCGGTCGGACGTGGAGCTTCCGTCAGCTCGCCGCCTTCGCTCTCTTCCTCCTCGTTCGTGGCGGCTTCCTCGGCCGGCGCGGCACCCTCCTCGGCTTCCTCGCTTTCCACCACGCTGATGCCCATCTCGCTCAACATCGCGTAGATGTCCTCGATCTGGTCCGAGGTCACTTCCTCCGACGGCAGAACGGCATTCAGCTCGTCATGGGTGACGAAACCCCGACGTTTCGCGGCCTTGATCATCCGCTTGACGGCGGCATCCGAAAGGTCGAGCAAGGGGCTGTCGGTGGTCGTCTCACCAGCCACGCGCTCGCCCTCCGCCTTTTCCTCGTCCTTTTTCGCCATGCTGCGCTCCATTCCGGTCAGCGGACGGCCGGCCCGCTTCTCGGAAATTATTTGTGTGCTCATCCACATCCCTGGAGGTTCGCGACCTGCTGCGTTCAAGCATCGCACCAAGACTATAAGCTCGTGTTAACCATCGAGCTTTTTCGGTACGGGCCAGACGCCGCGATCTCAGATCTCGGGTTCCGGTCTGCCAGAACTGGTGCCGAACCCTTCGACTGTGGCCTCCATTCCGCCCAGTGCCGACAACCGCGATTGGACGTCACGCAATCGCGCGAAGTTCATTTCACTCGCATCGTCCGCAAGTGCGCGCTCGGCAGCCCTGAGGTGCTTATGTAGCGCCTGCATTTTCTGATGCAAGGTCAAGGCCTGTTGTAGAACGTGTTCGGCGTCGATCTCGGCGGCATCTTCGCGCAGGTGCCAATGTGGCAGCCGGTCGGCTGCGGCCTCGACATGCTGGCGGACGGTGTCGAGACCGTGCCGTTCGAGGGCGTGGCGCAGGGTGCCGGCATCGTGCAGCTCCTCGCCGGCGAGATGCACGATGGCATCGCGCAACTTCGCCGCTTCGGCATTGGTGAGGTCGAGGGATTCGATCTCGTCGAAATGCCGTTCCAGCAGATGCGGGTGGCTGAGGATCAGCGCGAGGATCAGGGCCTCGCGCTGGGGTAGGGCAGCTCGCGCGAAGGCGGGGCTCCGGGTGATGCTATCGCTCAACGGCGGCAAGCTTGCACCGCGATAGCCGCGCAAGGGTGGTGGAAACGGCTGCCGCCGTCCGCCAGCCATGAAGGCAGGGCGCGCTCCCGTGCCGGCCGCCGCTTGGCGTCCCGCCGGCTGGCGTCGATTGGTGCCGAGAAGCGCGGCGAGACGCTCCTTCATGGCAACCGCATAGTGGCGGCGCAGGCTGTCGTCTCCGATGCCGCGCACGATCTCCTGGAGGCGATGTTCCAGTCCCGCCCGTTGCTCTGGCGTGTCGATGCTGTGTCCTTCTGTTTCTCGCAGCCACAGGACGTCGACGAGCGGCTTCGCCTTGTCGAGCACCTCGGCCACGGCGGTCGCGCCGCCAGCCCGCGCGAGGTCGTCCGGGTCCTGTCCGTCGGGCAGGAAAGCGAAACGCAGAGAGCGGTTCGGGCCGATGAGGGGCAGGGCGGTCTCGACCGCCTTGAAGGCCGCGCGTCGCCCCGCCGCGTCGCCGTCGAAGCACAATGTCGGCTGCTCGGACATTTTCCACAGGAGTTCGCACTGGTCGGGCGTCAAGGCCGTACCGCAGGTCGCGACCACGTTGGGGAACCCCACGGCCGTCACGGCGACGACGTCCACATAGCCTTCGACCGCGATCACGGCACCACGGTCCATCGCTGGCTTCCGGGCTTGATGGTGGTTGTAGAGAAGCGCGCCCTTGTGAAAGAGCGTTCCCTCGGGTGAATTCAAATATTTCGCCGGCACGCCTTTCTCGAGCGCCCGGCCCCCGAAGGCGATCACACGACCCGAGCGATCGCAAATCGGAAACATCACCCGGTCGCGGAACCGGTCGTAGGGCACTTTCACGTCGTCGCCATGCACGAGAAGCCCAGCCTCGATCATCGTCTCGACATCGGCATCGAGGCTTGCGAGGTGGTCACGCAGGGCGTGCCGCTCTGCCGGCGCATAGCCAATCCGGAAGGTGGCCTGGCTCGCGGCCGAGATGCCGCGCTCGGTCAAATAAGCCCGCGCCTTCGCGCCCTCGCGCCCCGACAGGCGCTTTTCGAAGAACTGCGCGGCTTTCTCCAGCACTTCGTGCAGGCCGGCGCGCTTGCGCTCGTGCTCGACGCTCTCGACAGTGCGTTGCGGCAGCGCGAGGCCCGCCTCGCCGGCCAGACGCTCGACGGCCTCGGGGAAGGTCAGGCCCTCGGTCGCCATCACGAAGTCGAAGATGTTGCCGTTCTTGCCCGACGAAAAGTCGAACCACGCCATCTTGCCGTCGTTCACGTAGAAGGACGGGGTCTTCTCGGCGTTGAACGGCGACAGCCCGCGCCATTCCCGTCCCGCCTTCTTCAATCGCACCCGTCGGCCGACGACTTCCGACACCGGCAGGCGTGTCCTGATTTCCTCGATGAATTCGGGCGAAAAGCGCATCGGGCTATTTTAGGGCCTTGGCGCCGCGCAAGCGAGTCCGATGCGCAGCCGACGAACAGCCCGAGCGCCGACGCGTTGAGCTTTTGGAAAGCATAAGCCCCTGTCGCTCGGGTCTTCTTCAATCTTCCGAAGCGATTGCCAGCCACGCTGCTGGCATGCACGCGCTCGACTGCCACCCGACCTGAACCGTGTCGCTCGCCGCAACCACGACAGACCTTGCAGCCACGACGCTCCGGGAGCGCGCTGAGCCCGCCGTCTCGACCGTGCGGATCCCTGAACTCGATGGCCTGCGCGGTCTGATGACGATCTTCGTCGTCGTCTCACACTATTTCGGCGAGGTTCCGCATGGGATCGGCCCGCTTTGCGTCGGCTGGGTCGCCGTCAATGTCTTCTTCGTGCTGAGCGGCTATCTCGTCGGACGCCTCATCATCGAGAAAAAAGCGGCCGCCAACTTCCTGCCGGTCTTCTACATCCGGCGGCTCTGCCGGACGGTGCCGACCTATCTCCTGTGCTGCGCGCTCGTCCTCCTCGGCATTGCGGCGCTCGGGCAGACATCCTGGGCGCGCGGCGGAGATCCCCTGCCGGCCTGGACCTATTTCGCCTTCGTGCAGAACGTCTATTTCATCGTCGAGAGTTCGACTGGCGTCCGCTGGCTGTCACCCACCTGGACCCTGGCACTCGAAGAGCAGTTCTACCTCGTCGCGCCGCTCGTCTTTCTGGTGCTGCCGCGCCGCTTTTGGCTGCCGGCCCTGGGGCTCCTTGCGGGGCTCGGCTTCGCGGGCCGCGCCTATGGCATCACACACGGTCTCGTGGCCTATGCGCCCCTGGCTCTGCTTCCGACCAGCGGCGATGTTCTCTGCATGGGATTGTTGCTCGCGGTGCTCGTGAAGGAGGAGCGCATTGCCTGGGCGCGTTGGAGCCTTCCCTTGCGTGTGCTCCCCATCGTCCTCCTCTTCGCAACCTTCGGGGTGCAGCGGCTCGACGCGGAGCCGGGCGGACCCTGGTTCCAGGTCTTCGGTCCCCTGCTCATGGCCGGGGCCAGCGCCGCGTTCATCCTGATGCTGGTCAAGGGTGCGCCAGAGGCACAGCGATTCAAATCCCCACTATTGCGCTTCTTCGGGGAGATTTCCTACAGCGTCTATCTCACGCATCTGGCGGTGCTGGGCCTTCTGCACGGCTGCTTTTTTGGTCGAGAGCCGCAACTGGGGTCCGTCTCCACGGTTGCCGCGACCCTGCTTGCCATTCCCGCAACGATCGCGATCGCCTGGCTGCTGACCTCTCTGGTGGAACGTCCCCTTACGGCATGGGGACGTGGCTTCCGGTGGCGGGAGGACTCACCGCCGGCTTGACGCCCTCGCGGGCGGCGGGCATGTGCGGGAGCAATGCCCATCTTCGCCATACCCTATCCCATGATCGACCCCGTGCTGGTCGATATCGGCCCATTTCCGATCCGCTGGTATGCGCTTGCCTATGTGGCGGGCCTCGTGGCCGGCTGGGCCACGGCGCGGTACCTGGTCGGTCGCGACAAGTTCTGGGCGGCAGGCCAGCCGCGCCCGAGCGTGCTCAGCATCGACGACCTCGTGGTCTATATCGCGGTGGGGATCATTCTGGGCGGCCGCACCGGTTACGTCCTGTTCTACAACCTGCCGTTCTTCCTCGCCCATCCGGTTGAAATCCCGAAACTCTGGACGGGCGGTATGGCGTTCCACGGCGGTCTCGTCGGGGCCGTGCTCGGACTGTGGATCTTCGCCCGGCGGAACAAGATCCCGATGCTGACCGTGGCCGATGTCGTGGCGGCCGGCGTGCCGTTCGGTCTTTTGTTCGGACGGCTCGCCAACTTCATCAAGCCGGAATTGTGGGGGCGGGAGACCGATGTCCCCTGGGCCATGGTGTTTCCCGGTGCCGGCCCGCTGCCACGCCATCCGAGCCAGCTCTACGAGGCGGCGCTCGAAGGTGTGGTTTTGCTTCTGATCCTGGCCGTTGTGATCCGTCGCGGCGGTCTGCGGCGCCATGGCCTCGTGGCAGGCCTGTTCGCGGCCGGCTATGGTGTCGCTCGCATTACGGCCGAGTTCTTCCGCGAGCCGGACCCGCAGCTCGGTTTCCTGTTCGGTGGCGCCACGATGGGCATGCTGCTCTCTGTGCCGTTGATCCTTCTCGGTCTCGTGATCGTGGCCGATGCGCTGCGACGGCCGGCATTTGGGACCGGCGAGGTGCCGCCCGCTATCGGCAAGGGTATGCCGTGACCACGCTGCTCGGCGAGCTCAGGACGCTGATCGCCACCGAGGGACCCATCTCGGTCGAGCGCTTCATGGCCTTGGCGCTCGGCCATCCGCGTTACGGCTATTACATGACGCGTGATCCGCTCGGGACGGCCGGCGATTTCACCACCGCGCCCGAGATCAGCCAGATGTTCGGCGAGTTGATCGGCCTCTGGGCGGCCGAGGTCTGGCACGCGATGGGGCGCCCCGAGCCTGTGCGCTTCGTGGAGCTCGGCCCCGGACGCGGCACGCTGATGGCCGATGCGCTACGCGCCGCCCGCGCCTTGCCGCCGTTCCGGGCGGCGCTCGATGTCCATCTCGTCGAGACGAGCCCGGTGCTGCGCCAAGCTCAGGAGCGGAGCCTGGCCGTGCACCCTGTCGGCGTGACATGGCATGGGACGGTCGACACCCTCCCGGATGGTCCCGCCATCATCCTGGCCAACGAATTCTTCGATGCCCTGCCGGTCCGGCAATTCGTCCGCACCTCGCGCGGCTTCTGCGAGCGCCTCGTGGGTCTGGATGTGGACGGCGCCCTCGTCTTCGGGCTCGCGGCGGAGCCGGTTTCGCTGGGGGATCCCGGCGTGCCAGACTCTCGAACTCACAGATCGGCGGATGCGGAGCCCCAACCCCTCTCCACAAGGGAGAGGGGAGCTTCTGGGAGACGTGCGAATGCCGTAGGCCTGCCGGGCCAAGAGCAGGCATTACCAAACGCCCCTGTCCTTGAGGTCGGGTTCGCAGCCCAGTCGATCCTGCGCGGTCTGGCGCAGCGCATGGTTAGGCAGGGAGGCGCCCTCCTGGTCATCGACTACGGCCATACGCGATCGGGCTTCGCCGAGACCTTGCAGGCCGTGAAGCGGCACCGCTTCGTCGATCCGCTCGCCGAACCAGGCGAGGCGGACCTGACCGCGCATGTCGATTTCGCGGCACTCGCCCGTGTGGCCAAGGTCGAGGGCGCGCGGGTCCACGGTCCTGTTTCGCAAGGCCACTTTCTTGGTACTTTGGGGCTTGCGGCGCGCGCAGAGGCTCTGAGTCGCACTGCCGCCCCTGAACAAGCAGCGGCGATCGAGGCTGCCGTGACGCGGCTCGCCGGGCCAGATCCCGGCATGGGCGACCTTTTCAAGGTGCTGGCCGTCACCCATGCCGCTCTGCCGCCGCCACCCGGCTTTTCTTCGGAGATCTGATATGCCGTTGCCTTTGATCCGAGACGCCCATCTCAACTATCCCCGCGTCGGCCACGCATTCTTCATGCGGCACGGCGGCGTCTCCGAAGGCATCTACGCTTCCCTTAACGGTGGGGTCGGGTCAAAGGACAGCCGCGACGCCGTGATGGAAAACCGGCGCCGCATGGCGGAGGCGATCGGCGTCGCGCCCGACAGGTTTCTGGTGCCGTTCCAGGTCCATTCCAACCTCGCCATCGCGGTCGATCGCCCCTGGGCCGAGGACGAGCGTCCGCAAGTCGACGGCATCGTGACCCGCACGCCCGGCCTCGCGATCGGGGTCACGGGGGCGGATTGCGGCATGGTGCTGTTCGCCGATCCTCAGGGCGGAGTTGTGGGCGCCTGTCACGCGGGTTGGAAAGGGGCGCTCAACGATGTCGCCGGGGCGACGATCTCCACCATGCTCGGGCTTGGTGCCCGGCGCGACCGGATCGTCGCGGTCCTGGGTCCGACGATCGCCCAGAAATCCTACGAGGTGGGGCCGGAATTCGTTGCTCGTTTCACTGACATCGATCCGAAATTCAGCCGATTCTTCAAACCCTCCGTCAACGAGGGCCACAGCCTGTTCGATCTGCCGGGTTTCATCGGCATGCGCTGCCGTGCGGCTGGTGTGGGCCTGTTCGAGAATACCGACCGCGACACCTATTCCGACGAGGAAAGTTTCTATTCCTATCGCCGGGCCACCCATCGCGGTGAGGCCGACTACGGGCGGCTCGTCGGCGTGATCGTGCTGCGATGATGGCCGGCCGGCGCAACGCCGCCGGCGCCATCGTGCTGGTCGCCTGCGGCCAATACCTCGTCGCCGAAGGCATCGCGGCGGCCGCGTGGCGAGAGCCACCCTACAGCTACCTCAACAACTACATCAGCGATCTCGGGGTGACGGCGTGTGGCGGCAACGGGCCGTGTTCGCCACTGCACGCGGTGATGAACATCGGATTCCTGCTGTCTGGAGTCCTCGCGATCGCCGCGGCTCTGTTGCTCGCGCCGCTCTGGATGCGGCCAGGCTGGGGCCTGGCGCTCGCGGCTCTCGCGGCTTTGCACGGCATTGGGTCCATCATTGTCGGTCTCGTGCATAGCGAGCCGGGCGCGGCGCACGGAACGCCGCATCTGCATGTCCTAGGCGCCTATGCGGCAATCCTGGGTGGCAACCTTGCCCTGATCGTCGCTGGCTTCGGGCTGCGCCGGGATGCGACCGTATGCTGGTTCAGAGCTGCCGGCCTGGCGCTCGGCGCCTTCGGGTTTTTCAGCGGTGCCGGGCTCGTGTTCCTGAAAGGATTTCCGGCCGGATTGCTCGAACGCGGGGCTGTCGACACCATCACGGTCTGGGAGATCGTCGCCGGCACAACCCTGGTGGCGGCGCTGCTTCGTTCCAGTCCCGCAACGCCGCCGTTAACGCGATGAAACGCGCCCTCACATCTTCTTTTGGAACTCCGGATAGTCGGCTCCGAGCGTCGTGTCTTTCCACAGGTCGAGATTGGCCCGCACCGAGTCGAGCTTGGCGTAGGCGAGTTCCAGGGCCGGCGCGCCAAGCACGAGCCGCAATGGCGGCTTTGCGTCCGTCACGGCCTTGATCACGGCTTCGGCGGCCCGAACCGGGTCACCCACCTGATTGCCGCTCCGCTCGCGGGTCTGCGTGCGCCGCTTTCCGGCCGTCTCGGCATAGGCGGCGATCTCGGTCTTCGATTCGACGATCGAACGGCCCGCCCAGTCGGTGCGGAAGGGGCCGGGCTCGACGATCGTCACATGCAGCCCGAGCGGCGCCACCTCGATCGCGAGCGATTCGGACAGGCCTTCCACGGCATATTTGGTCGCATGGTAATAGCCGGTCGCCGCGAAGCTCACGAGACCGCCGATCGACGAGAAGTTGACGATGTGACCGCTCTTGCGCGCCCGCATGCCGGGCAACACCGCCGTGGTAAGATCGATCAGGCCGAAGACATTGGTCTCGAACTGCGCCCGGATCTGGTCGTCCTCGCCTTCCTCGATCGCGGAAATATACCCATACCCGGCATTGTTCACGAGAACGTCGATGCGACCGAACGCATCTTCGGCCGCCTTCACGGCGGTCGCGATCTCCCCAGGGTTGGTCACATCCAGCCTGAGCGCGATAGCCCGCCCCTCATGCCCCGAAATGAGGTCGCCGATCTGCTCCGGCTTGCGTGCCGTCACGGCCACACGTCCCCCGTTCGCCAGTACGGCCTTGGTGAGTTCACGGCCGAAACCGGTCGAGCAACCGGTGATGAACCACACAGCATCCTTGGTCATCGTCATGACTGCAATCCTTTCACGATCAGGCCGCTCAGCGGTCGACCATCGCCATCTGGCGTTCGTTGTAGCGCGGACCCGACACGGCATCGGGCCGCAAGGCTGCTTCCAGGCGGACCATGTCGTCGGGGCTCAGCCGGATGTCCGCAGCCGCGACATTCTCCTCGAGATAGCTGCGCCGCTTGGTGCCGGGGATCGGCACGATGTCCTCGCCCTTGTGGAGCAGCCATGCGAGGGCGATCTGGCCGGGTGTCGCGCCTTTCTCGGCCGCGACCGCCCGCACCGCATCCGCGGCCTGCATGTTGGCAGCGAAGTTCTCGCCCTGGAAGCGCGGGTCGCCACGCCGGTAATCGCCTTCGGGGTAGTCTTCGGCCCGTTTCGCCGTCCCGGTCAGGAAGCCGCGGCCGAGCGGGCTGAAGGGCACCAGGCCGATGCCGAGTTCGCGCAGGAGCGGGATGATCTCGACATCGAGATTACGTTCCCACAGCGAATATTCGCTTTGCACGGCCGAGACGGGGTGCACCGCATGGGCGCGCCGGATGTTCGCCGCGCCCGCCTCCGACAGACCGAAGAAGCGCACCTTGCCGGCTTTCACGAGCTCGCCCACAGCGCCGGCCACGTCCTCCATCGGCACGTCCGGATCGACCCGATGCTGGTAGAGGAGATCGATATGATCGGTCTGGAGCCGCCGCAGCGACGATTCCACCACATCCCGTATATGTTCCGGCTTGCTGTTGAGGCCGGCGAATTGCTTGTCGGCCTCGATGGCGAAGCCGAATTTCGTGGCGATCGTCACCTTATCGCGTCGGCCTTGCAGCGCACGGCCGAGCAGCGCCTCATTGGTGAAGGGCCCGTAGACTTCGGCCGTATCCAGGAACGTCACGCCCAAGTCCAAGGCGCGGTGAATCGTGGCGATCGACTCGGTCTCGTCAAAAGCCCCATAGGATTGACTCATGCCCATGCAGCCGAGGCCGAGAGCCGAAACAGTGAGGCCTTGGCGGCCTAGCGCGCGGTGTTGCACGATCGTCGATCCGTTGAAGGTAAGGTGCGGTTCAAACTTGATATGGGGCGCCAGCGAGGCTGTGACAGACCGGCAGGACGTATGACGAGCGAAAGGTTCCGCTCAGTCCAGCCCCTCGGGCACGATCCTGTCCGCGCCATGAAACACCGTCACCGCGTCGCGGCGGGCGATCCCGACGAGGGTGAGATCAAGCGCGGCGGCGCGGTCCAATGCGAGCGCGGTCGGGGCCGAAATGGCGACGAGCGTGCGGCAGCCGAAGGTTGCGGCCTTTTCCACCATCTCGAACGAGGCCCGGCTCGTGATGAGGAGGAACCCCGCTTCGGGCGAGATCCCGGATCGCACTAAGGCGCCGATCAGCTTGTCGAGGGCGTTGTGGCGCCCGACATCCTCGCGGACCTGAAGAATGGCGCCGTCGCGACCGCACCAGGCGGCGCCGTGAACGGCATGGGTTTCGTTGTTGAGGGGCTGTCGGGTCTCGAGGTCCTGCAAGGCGCGTCGGATCGCACCGAGGTTCACGCGCGGGGCCGGTTCCCGAGCCGAGGTGGCGCGAACCAGAGATGACAGATCCTCGATGCCGCAGAGCCCACAGCTGGTGCGGCCGGAGAGGGCGCGCTTGCGGGCGAGATGAGCATGCAGCTTGGCCCCTGTCAGATCGATGCGGAGCCGCAATCCCTCGGTCTCCGCCGCAATGGTGACGGCGCGCACGTCGCTTACGCCATCGATGACCCCTTCGGTGAGGCTGAACCCGAAGGCGAAATCTTCAAGATCTTCGGGGGTGAGCATCATGACGCCGAACGGCACATCGCCGTAGGACACCTGTACGGGACGCTCGATCGCGACCGAGCGCAGGCCGTCCGCCACCGCTCCGGCGAACGTGAAGGTGCGGGTGGCGGCGGCGCGACGCGCCGGTAATTCTTCCTGGGACAGTGGATCGCATTTGTCGTTCATCGCGCCTTGAGGTAACGCCTCCGACGTTCGATGACCATGGCAGAGCAACGATGAGAACCAAGACGTGATCTTCGGCCTCGGTGCAGGCGCCCCGGCGTCCCTCGATTCCGTCACGCATATCATTCAAGTGGCGTTGACCCCCGTCTTCCTCTTGTCCGGCATCGGGGCGCTGCTCAACGTCTTCGCGACGCGCCTCGGCCGCGTCGCCGATCAGCTCGACAAGGTCACGGCGGAGCTGCGGGGCGGGGCGGGGGATCCGACCATGACGCCGCAGATCTTCAGGCTGAGGCAGCGGCTCTTCGCGCTCGACCTGGCCGTGGTCGCGGCTGCGATCGGTGGCGGGGCGACATGCGGCGCCACGATCGCTCTCTTCATCGGCGCGCTCCGGGATGACGTGATGGGTTGGGTCCTGTTCGCCCTCTTCGGCGGCGCCCTCATCTGCACGCTGATCGCCCTTTGCGCGTTTCTGGCCGAGATGCTGATTTCGAGCGCGGCCGTTCGACTTCGGCTCGATGTGGAGGAGACGACGGCAGAAGGCCGGCGCTGATCATGCCTCACGCGGTCATCCTGGGATGGCGATTTGCACCGCTTGGGCTCCTCCCGCGCGACTGATAAGACAGCCGGTGTGAGGCGCTCGGGGATCCTGGGCACGCGGGAGCAGATCGTGACCAATGATCCGATGAGCCTATCCGTCATCGTGTCGGCCGAGGCGCCAGCCGATGCCGCGGCGGTCGAGCGGCTGAGCGAGCGCGCTTTCGGGCCGGGCCGGTTTGCCCGGACGGCTTACAGGGTCCGCGAATCAGCGGCGGCCGATCCCGCCTTGTCGTTCGTCGCCAGGATCAGCACGTTGCTGGTCGGCGCGAATCGCATGACCGGGATCCGATGCGGCGCGGCGCGCGGGTTGCTCCTGGGGCCGTTGACAGTCGACCCGGCGTTCCGGTCGCGCGGCATCGGAGCGGCGTTGGTGAAGCGCTCCCTGGATGCGGCGATCGGGGCGGGGCACCGGTTGGTCATTCTCGTGGGCGATGAGGCCTATTACGGCCGATTCGGCTTCGTACGTGTTCCGGCTGGCCGGCTTGCTATGCCGGGCCCGGTCGATCCCGCGAGGGTCTTGTTCCGGGAGTTGCAGTCGGGTGCGTTTGCCGAGGCCAAGGGAACGATCGTGGCTTGGACAGGCTGAAGGCAGTCGCTGGTGACCCGAATTCGCGATCTTTGAAGATGTGCGTCGGTCAGGCCGTCAGGCGCATGGCGTTCGGGTTATAGGTATCAAGTGCGCGCAGAAGGTCGGCGGCGCTTGAGCGGTTCTGCAAGCCGCCGGCCTCCGGCTTGTTCGTGTTTACCGTCGCTTCCGGTTCACTGCCATCAGCTCCGCCGAGTTTGGAAAGGTAGACAGTAAGTGCCGCCGTGATCTGCGCCGTTCCGCTGCCGGTGCTGTCGATCGAGGAGCGGCCAATCGGACGGACATTCGATCCGCCAGATCCGTCATTTCCCGCGGTTGCCGCGTCGTCGGTCGACTTCGTCATCCGCGTCTGTCGGAGGAGATTCGACAGGCCGTTTCCGTTACCGGAGGTGGACACAGAAAGGGGCATGATCGATTCCAATCGTCGGTAGTTCGAAATTGGCTCATTCTGCTCCTTCAATTGCTAACGTCGGGTTAACCTTAATTCTTGGAACGCCATCTTTCTTCTTGACCGTGGCTCGACCATGCATGCGGAAGCCAGCCATCTCATAATGCCGTAGCTGGACGTTGGGACAGCGTCCCTCGTGTCATATTCCCCTTCATCGATGAGGCGAGCGAGACCGGGCTTTGAGCAACTTCGGTGCTCAAGATCGACATCAGGCGTAAATAATACAAAGCTGCATCAGATCCGACCGGTCGCTCAATGGCGAGATATCGGGCTTTGACCCTTCGCCCAGCTTGCGGGGAGAAGGTGCGCGAAGCGCGGATGAGGGGCGGATGGGATGGGGCAGGCAACCCCTCATCCGGCCTGACAGCCACCTTCTTCGCGTAAGCGGGGCGAAGGGACACGGCACCCGTCGATCCTCATGCAGGTGGGTATAAGATCCGAATGCCGCCGAGGACTTGGTGGAAGCGGGTGTTTGCCCTCATCCCGTGCTGCCGACGGCTCAGATACCGCGCCGGAACCGCCGTCCTTCCCCGAACCAGGCCAGGAGGAGGCTGCCCAGGAGGATCGCCAGACCCAAGAATCCGATCGCCACGGGAAACAATCCGACGCCCCTCACGACGCTGGATTCGGTTCGTTTGATGCCGATGTAATCCGCACCGCCGTAGCGGGGGGCCTCATGCATGCCGACGAGTCGCGGCAGCGTGATCGCGCCATTCGGATCCGCCGCAATGCGCCGCACCGTGCCGCCCGTCGCCTCGGCGAGCCCGCGGAGCCGGTCGGGCGTCGAAACCACATCCTGGAATTCGCGGGGGTTCTCGGGGCCGACATTGGCCAGCACCGAAAGCGAGCCGTTGGTCACCTTGAAGAGCCCGAGCTCATGCGTTTCGACGATGGCGCGCGATAGGCCTGGCGCCTCGTCTTCGAGCGGGACAGTCGTCTGCTGCCCCGACGGCGCCGTGACCACGATCGAACCGTTGTTGCCCTGAACGCTTTGGCGTTCGATGACGAGATCGCGCCCGCGCACGCTGGCGCGCAGCGCTTCGTCCTCGAGGTCGGGTTCCTTCATCAACCAGTGCGCGAGGCGACGGAACAGGTCGAGATAGGGGCCGCCGTCCTGGTAGCCTCGGGCCCACAACCACATCTGGTCGCTGAGCAGAAGCCCTACCCGGCCCCTGTCCTCGTGGGACAGCACCAGCAGAGGTTTGCCCCCGTTGCCGGCCATGACCGGCGTCCCCTTGAGGACCGATGCATCGACCTGGCGGAACCAGGGCGCCCAATGCGGCGGGCTCGTGTCGCCGCCCGGGAGACCGCGTGTCACCGGGTGCTTCTCGCCGTCGGCCGTGATGCTGGCCCGGAACGGCGCTTCGGTCAGGCCACCGGTGGGGCGGGCGGGCGTGACGGCCCCGAGGGGTGAAAAGAACAAACCGTCCGGGGTCGAGAAATCCGGCCCCGTCGCGATCAGCAGGGCACCCCCGTTGCGAACATAGCGGGCGATATTCTCGAAATAGACGTAAGGCAAGATCGCCTGGTTGGAAAAGCGATCGAAGATGATGAGATCGAAGTCCTTGATCTTGGCACCGAACAATTCATTGGTCGGGAAGGCGATCAAGGCTAATTCGTTGATCGGGGTGCCGTCTTGCTTCTCAGGCGGCCGCAGGATCGTGAAGTGCACGAGATCGACATTGGCGTCGGACTTCAGGATGTTGCGCCACATGCGCTCGCCTTGGTGCGGCTCGCCCGAAACGAGCAGCACCTTGAGCTTGTCGCGCACACCGTCGATCGTCACCACGGCCTTGTTGTTGAGACCCGTGAGTTCGCCCGGCAGGGTCGGGACCTCGATCTCCACCACATTGGGGCCGGCATGGTCCACCTTGACCGGGATCTCGATCGTGTTGCCGACGCTCGCCTGAAGGGTCGCGATCTCCTCGCCATCGCGGCGCACCACCACGGTGACCGGCTCGCCCTTGTCGCCGGTGTCGAGAACCCGGATGCCGATCGTCTGATCCTTGCCGACGAGGCCGAAGCGTGGCGCCTCCGTCAGCTCGACGCGCCGATCCCGCTCGCCCTCGTGACCTGTCACGAGCACTTGCAGGGGCGCCTGGAAACCAAGCCCCGATGGAGCTGGCGGAATGTCATCGACCAGCCCGTCCGTGACCATCAATACCCCACCGATCCGGTCGGGCGGCACGTCGGCGAGGCTTGCATTTAGGGAGGAGAAAAGCTGGGTGCCGTCGTTGGTCGCATCCGTGCGGTCGGATTCGATTACCCGTGTCTCGACATTGCCGAGCGCATCGAGGCTGCGTTTCAGGGCCTCGCCGGCGCGCGTGGTCTGCAATTCGCGCTCGCCGATCGTCTGCGAGGCGCTGCGGTCGAGCACGATCGCAACGACATCCTTCTGCGGCTCACGGTCCTCGCGGACGAGCGAGGGATTGGTCAGGGCGACCAGAATGAGCCCCAATGCAAGCGCGCGCAACAGAGGGCCGCGCCGCTGACCCGCCAGGAGGCCCAATGCGACGACGACCAGCGCCGCGACCGCGAGCACGATCAGCAGCGGCCAGGGCAGGAGAGGCGAAACATCGAGGGAAAACCGCGTCATCGGATCTCATGCGTCCCGGCGCACGTCGGATGTCTCATCGTGCCAGCCGTTCCAACAGATCGTGGACATGGACCTGATCGGCCTTGTAGTTGCCGGTCAGCGTGTACATCACCAGATTGACGCCGCCGCGCAGCGCCAATTCCCGTTGGCGGGCGCCGCCCGGCACAAGGGGGAACAGGGGCTGGCCTTCGGCATCCGCCGCCCAAGCCCCGGCGAGATCGTTACCCGTGATGACGATGGGCGATACGCTGTCGCCGGCCCGCGCCGGACGATTGGCCTCGGTGGCGCTGACCGGCGGCAGCGCCTCGATCCAGGTCTGTGCGGTGGCATAGCGCCCGACAAAGCCCGCCAGGATATAGAATGTGCGGGTCACGACATGGTCGGCCGGCAGGGGCTCGATTTCGGGAACGTCCACGCCGGACAGCAGGTCGCGCAGCCAGGCTCCTTCGGGCGTCGGGGGTCCGCCTGGACGCTGCGCCAGTGCGTCGCGGGTGTCGAACACGATGGTGCCGCCCTGCTTCATATAGGCCGCGATGCGCGCCTTGGCGGCCGATGACGGCTGTGGCGCGGTGTCGAGGATGGGCCAATACAGCAGCGGATAGAAGGCGAGCTCGTCACGTGCCGGATCGACACCGATCGGGTCTCCCGGCGTCAGCGAGGTGCGGTCTGCGAGCGCATGCGAGAGCGCCACGAGGCCCTGATGGCTCGTGTTGTCGAGCGACGCGTTGCCGCTGACCACATAAGCGAGCCGCACCGAAAGAGCCGATTGCATGTCCTGTTTCGACACGTTCAGGCCATCCTCGGCCCGCGCCGGGCGGGCCGGCACGGCAGAAAGGCCACCGACGACGATTAGGAGGGCCGCCGCAGTTGCAGCCGTCCGTCGCAAGCGCAGTCCACCGCTCAGCCAAAGTGTGGCGAGTGCGTCGAGCAGGAAAGCTATCAGGGCGAGGGTGACGAGCGCAGCCCGGAGATCGATGGGTTCGGAGGCCGCAAGAGCCTGTCGGTCGAGGGGCAGACCCGACAAATCGAGCGGGGTGAGCGTATCTCCCGCATTCAACGCGTTCACGGCCACGAGCCCGTCCGCCGGGCCGTAGAAGCCGGGCGGATGGTCGAGCGAGGGTGGCGTCGGGACACCGGCCGCGATCGGCTTGGCGCTGGCGGGCGGCGATCCGAGCGTGCCGAAGCCATCGAGGATCCTGGTCGGCGCGAGCGTTGCGGCGTTCTGGTCCGCGCCGGCTGCCCTGCTTGTCTTCGGATCGGCCGTGGTGCTGGACAGATCAACGATCCGGCGCAGCATCGCGACGAACAACCCCGACAAGGGCAGGTTCGACCACGTCGTGTCGGCCGTGACGTGGAACAGGATCACGAGCCCCTTGCCGCGTTTTTCGGCGGTGACAAGCGGCGTACCATCGGTCAGCTGCGCCCAGGTCTTGTCGGAAAGACCAGGATCGGGCTCTGCCAGAACCTGCCGGGTCACCGTCACCTCCTCATGGGGCGTAAGGCCCGCGAAGGGACTCTTGGCATCGAAGGCCGCCAGGGCCTTGGGCTGATCCCACGAAAGCGCGCCGCCGAAAGTCCGGCCACCCCGGCGTAGCGCCACGGGCACGAGGTCGTCGGCCGCCCCGGCCAGACGCACCCCTGCGAAGCGAACCAGCACCCCGCCATCCTCGACGAAGCTCGCGAGGCGGTCGTGGTCGATGCCCGGGCCGACATTGAGGTCGGCGAGCATCATGACGGAGGGCTTTTCGTCGAGTAATGCCGCGATCGGGTCAGCCGAACCGCTGCGGATCTCGCGGATATCCGCGAAGGGCGCCAGTGCCTTCGCCAGATAGAAGGTGGGAGAGAGGAGGGGTTGTGCCACATCGGCCGTCGTACCCGACACGAGGCCGACGCGCCGCCGCTTCCAGCGTGAATCGAGGAGCGTCACGGCGCCCGCCGAATCTTCGCCTTCGATTGCCACGCGGGCGATCTCGTTCCGCAATTCGACCGGCAGGTTGAGGGAGGCATGGGTCTCGCGCGCCGTCCCGAAGGCGAAGTCGGCGTCGCCGATGGCAAGACCCTTCATGTCGAACGCATGCAGACGTCCGCTGCCGGGACCGGTCTCGTTGGCCCGCACGAGCCGGATGTCGAGCGCGTCCGGGCGATTGTCCGAACCCGCGAGGGCGTCCGGCGTGCTGCCACTGCTGAGCACCGAGGCCGGATGCTTCGTCGTGAGAGCTGCGAGGCGCTCCGCGAAGTTCCGCGCATGGCCGTTTTCTAGGCCGTCGGCGATCCAGACCAGATCGGCGTCCGGCGAGGTGGCGAGCAGGTGCTCGATGACCGGGATAGCCTGCATCCGGTCCGGTTCGAACGGCTGCGGCCTGAGGGCACGCAGCCGTTCGATCGTCTGCGATGCCGATCCTGGTTGGACCGCACGCGCGCCTTCTGACATGGGGACGACGGCCGTTGGGCGCCCGTCGCGCTCCGCCGCGGCCGCCCGTTCGCCCGCGGCGGCGATGCGGCGAGCCCAGGTCGGCGCCGCCGCGAAGCCGTCGTCGAGAAGGATGACGAGCGGCCCCACCCCGTTTCGCAAGGCGGCCGGCGGGTTCCAGATGGGCCCGGCCATGGCCAGGATGATGGCGGCCGCAACGGCGAGGCGGAGCAGCAGCAGCCAGAGCGGCGTGCGCGATGGCGTCTCCTGCCGGGGACGTTGGTCGAGGATGAGCCGCAGCGGCGGAAAGGGGATCGACTGCGGCCGCGGCGGCGTCACGCGAAGCAGCAGGTAGAGCACCGGCAGCAGCGCCAGGGCGCCGAGGACCGCCGGAACCGCGAAAGCGAGGGGCAGCCCGAGCATCAGCCGCGTCCCCCGAAGGCCGAGCCGTCGAGCATTGCCGGCGCCAGCCCCGAGGCCAGGGCCAGCAGCGCATGCGCGGCCGACTGGTCCGTGCGGTGGATCATGACGGTCCAGCCGATCGATCGCGCCACGGCCCTCAGGGCATCGCGATGGGCGGCAAGACGTTCGAGATAGGTGGTGCGGAGGGCACTCGCTTCACCGAGCCGCAAACGGGCCGATGTGTCTGAATCCCGCAATTCGACATGGCCCTCGAACGGGAAGGTCTCTTCGAGCGGGTCGGCGATCAGCACGATCTGGCCTTGCGCACCGGCGGAGGCGAGCCCCTTCAGTGTGGCGGCGATCGCCTGCGGGTCGGCCAGGAAATCGCCGATCAGCACCCCGCGCGAGCGAGCCGGCAGGGGCTGGGACGAGGGCAGGTCTTCGGCGACGCCGACACGATCCGCGACCGCGAGCGCCTCGGCCAAGCGGTCGATGATGCCGCGGGTCGCGAAAGCCCGGGTAAGCCCGTGCAGCCCGACACGTTCGCCGCCGCGCACCAGGAGGTCGGCGGCCGCGAGCCCGAGAACAAGACCACGGTCGAGCTTCGATTGCGGCGCGAGGTTCGACTGATAGGCCATGGAAGGCGATCGATCGATCCAGAGCCAGATCGTTTGCACGGCTTCCCATTCGCGCTCGCGCACATAGGTGCGGTCGTCTCGGGCGGAACGGCGCCAGTCGATCCCGCCGGCGCTTTCCCCGGCCATGAAGGGTCGGAACTGCCAGAAGGACTCTCCCATGCCGGCACGGCGGCGCCCGTGCACCCCATGGGCCACGCTCGCCGCGATATGCTGGGCCGAAACAACAAGTGCAGGCAGGCGGCGCGCCAGATCGAGCGCGGCGTGACGCTGATTTGCTCCGATGACCCGTTCGTCCGTGCCATGCAGCCGGGCCTGAGTTGCCATCTAGCCGAGCCGCTCGACCAGCGTGGCCACGATCTTGGGGATGGTCTCGCCATCGGCACGCGCCGCGAACGTGAGTGCCATGCGGTGTTTCAGGACCGGCAGGGCGAGGGCCTTGACGTCGTCGATCGACGGCGAGAGACGGCCGTCGATCAGCGCACGGGCGCGGGTCGCGAGCATCAGGGCCTGCGCGGCGCGGGGTCCCGGCCCCCAGGCGATGTGTTTGGTTGCGGCGTCGCCTTCGCCGGGGCGAGCCGAGCGGACGAGGTTGAGGATCGCGTCGACGACGCTGTCGCCGACCGGTAGCCGGCGCACCAGGCGCTGGGCGCTCATCAGATCATCGGCCGTCATGGCAGGCCGCGCCACCGCCTCGTGCTCCCCGGTCGTCTCGACAAGGATGCGGCGTTCGGCGTCCCGGTCGGGGTAGAGCACGTCGATCTGCATCAGAAAGCGATCGAGCTGGGCTTCCGGCAGGGGGTAGGTGCCTTCCTGCTCGATCGGATTCTGGGTGGCCAGCACGTGGAACGGGCGGGGCAGGTCATAGCGCTGGCCCGCGACCGTCACGTGCAACTCCTGCATGGCCTGCAGCAAGGCTGACTGCGTCCGCGGGCTCGCCCGGTTGATCTCGTCCGCCATCAGCAGCTGCGCGAAGACCGGACCCTTGACGAACCGGAAGGCGCGGCGGTGGTCGGCGGATTCCTCCAGAACCTCGGAGCCCAGAATATCGGCCGGCATCAGGTCAGGCGTGAACTGCACGCGCCGTTCGTCGAGGCCAAGCACCGTGCCGAGCGTTTCGACAAGCTTAGTCTTGGCGAGGCCCGGCACGCCGACCAGAAGACCGTGGCCGCCCGACAGGACGGTAATGAGCGCTTCCTCGACGACGGAGGCCTGGCCGAACACCACGGTGCCGATGGCGGACCGGGCCGCGGCAACTCGCTCCAAGGCGGCATCGGCGGCGCGGGCCGCGGCAGCTTCGAGGGACGTGGCCGTGTTCTCGAATGCGTTCATCAAAGCCCCTCTGTCGACATTCGAAGTGCGAAACCGACGCATCTTCCACTATGACAAGATTCATGCCACATCGCCGACCGCTCCCCGTCTTCGTGCAGGATACGGCCTGAGGCAGCATTCTTCCCGGAGTGCGGCCGCGGATGAGCGCAAACGCTAAGCGGATCGGGTAGAATGTCGATGCGCGCCCACGTCGCATGGATCAAGACCATGCACTGGAAGTTGGAGCCGGATCATGGCGAAAGCAAGTGAAGCTCTGCTCACGGAAGCCGGCCCCCTCGAGGCCCTCGGGGCCGTCGTGGCGAAGGCTGGCTCCGGTCGCCCACCCATTCACCTCTGGAATCCGCCGTTTTGCGGCGAGATCGACATGCGGATCGCCCGCGACGGCACATGGTTCTATCAAGGCACGCCGATCGGCCGCCCCGCGATGGTGCGCCTTTTCGCCTCGGTGTTGCGGCGCGAGGATGATCGTCATGTGCTGGTCACCCCGGTCGAGAAGGTCGGGATCAAGGTTGAGGATGCTCCTTTCGTGGCAGTCGAACTCGCGGTCGGGTTGGAGGTTGGCCACCCGATCCTCCGCCTGCGCACCAATGTGGACGATTGGGTGACAGTGGATGCGGACCACCCGCTGCGCTTCGAGCCCGGCGCGGCCGAGGGCATGAAACCCTATGTCCTCGTGCGCGACGACCTCTGGGCCCTGGTCAGCCGGGCCCTCTTCTACGACCTGGTCGAACGCGGGGAAGTGCGTCAGTGCGAAGGGCTGGAAATGTTCGGCGTCGCGTCGTCGGGATCGTTTTTCCCGATGGCGCCGGCAAATGCGATCGGCTTCAACGCATGACGCACGAGGCCGCCGCGACGCAGACATTCTCCGGGACGGATTTCGCACGGCGCGCACAAACCCGGCTCACCTTCGATCTGCCCGCGGACGTGTTCGAGCAATCTCCAGTCCCGCAAGCCGGCGACCATGCGCTCGACGGGCTCCCGCCTGGCATGACCCTGAAGCCCCCCAAAGCGGCTGCCGTGCTGGTGGCTGTCGTCGACCACGAGTCCGAGGCGACGGTCATCCTGACGCAGCGCGTCGCGACCCTCCGCACCCATTCCGGGCAGATCGCCTTTCCAGGCGGCCGCATCGATCCCGAAGACGCTTCGCCCGCAGATGCCGCATTGCGCGAGGCCAGGGAAGAGATCGGCCTCGATGCGGGGCACGTGACACCACTCGGCTATCTTGAGCCCTACCTGACCGGCACCGGCTATCTGGTGATCCCGACGGTCGCGCTGGTCACGCCGCCGTTTCGGCTGTCCCTCAACCCGGACGAAGTGCATGATGCCTTCGAGGTGCCGCTCGGGTTCCTGATGGAGCCCTCCAACCATCGGCGTCAGTCCCGTAGCTTCGGCGGCACCCTACACAGTTTCTACGCCATGCCTTATGCTGAGCGGAACATCTGGGGGGCCACGGCCGGCATGCTGCGCAACCTCTACGAACGCCTGTACGCCTGATGCTGCGCATGAGCGCCGAAGGATTGGCCCTCTTCCTCCTTCCGTTTGTGGTCTATGCCGGGCTGCTCCTCATCCGGGCCGCCCGGCCCCCCAAGCCGGACAGCAGGCCTGAGCCGATCCTGCTCCTCGCCTCCTGCGGGTTTGGCTTGGTGATCCTCGGTCTTCTGGCCCTCGGGATCTTGGGGCCGCGGTCCCGAGGCAGCTACACGCCGGCGCATCTCGAAGGCGGCCAGCTGGTGCCGGGGCACATGGAATGACGATGCCGCGTAGCCTGCATCTCGCTGGCGGTGTGCTGACGAATCGCGTGTTCCTGGACGACGGCCGCGTGATGGCCTTGCTGGCGCTCTTGAACCGGGAGGGCGAAGAGGCCCGCGTGGTCGGCGGCGCTGTCCGCAATGCCTTGCTGGGACTGCCGACCGGCGATATCGACATCACCACGACGGCCACCCCCGATGTCGTGATGGCCCGAGCCAAGACGGCACGCCTGCGGACGATCCCGACCGGGGTCGCGCATGGGACCGTGACGGTCGTGGTGCGCGGAGAGCCGTTCGAGGTCACGACGTTGCGGGAAGACGTGGAGACGGACGGCCGCCACGCCGTGGTGCTGTTTGGCCGGAGCTTCGTCGAGGACGCCCGGCGCCGGGACTTCACCATCAATGCCCTGTCGGTCGACCCGGAGGGCAGGCTCTATGATTATACGGAGGGAGTCGCGGACCTTGCGGCTGGCCGGGTGCGGTTCATCGACGATTCGACGACGCGCATCCGCGAGGATTATTTGCGCGTGCTGCGGTTCTTCCGGTTTTCCGCAAGCTACACCACCGGGGAGCTCGATCCGGAGGGCCTCGCGGCCTGCGCGGCGCAGCGGGACGGACTCGATCACCTGTCGCGCGAACGCGTGCGGGCCGAGCTGTTCAAATTGCTGACCGCCAGCCGTGTCACCCCGATCGTGGAGGCCATGCAGGCCATCGGAGTGCTGCCAATCCTGATCGGCGATCCGTGTCGGCCGTGGCGGCAGGCTCGCCTTTCGGCCGTCGAGCAAGCGGGGGGGTGGCCACCCGACCCCCTCCGGACGCTCGCGGCTCTGGGTCTCGCAACAGTCGCGGACGTGTCGCGCCTCCGCGATCGCCTGCGCCTCTCGAACGAGGAGCGCGACCGCCTCGTGCGGCTCGCGGAGGCGTCCGCGGCGGCCTCGACCCGCGCTGCGGCCCCGGATGCGCTCGCGATCCTGGCTCTGCTCTATTCCGTCGGCCGGCAGAGTGCGGTCGATGTGCTGCTTATGGCGCATGTCGACAGCGGCGCGTCGCCCGACGACCCTGGCTGGCAACAGGCGGCGCGCCAGGCCGCCTCCGTCATGGTGCCGACGCTAGCTGTGTCGGGCGCGGATGTGATGGCGCGTGGGTTTCGCAGCGGACCCCAGATCGGCGCGGTCTTGAAGGACGTGCAGGCCCGATGGATTCGGGCAGGCTTTCCCGAGGAGCCGGCCGTTCTGCATCGCTTGCTCGATGAATCCATCGTGACCGTGCGTGGCGGCGCCCGGGAGGTGGCGCGCGATCATGGCTCCGGCAGGGAGAAACCAACGGACGAATGACTCGCGATTGCTGGATTTCGTGGTAAATTCAGCCCCGGAAACCACGGGCGGCTTCTCCGGGCCGGCGCGCCGCAGGGAGTCCGGGATGGCAACCGAGCGAAAGATGCCGGTCGACGTGGCCCGTCGCCTTGGCCAGCGGCGCGACCAGAGTGGGCGCACCTCCAATGTGCCCCGACGTACGGATGGGTGGTGCCGTGAAACCTTCACCCTGACCAGGGAGGATGCCCGATCGGCGGCACGCGACTGGTTCACGCGCTTTCCCAAAGCCGCCTATATGACGGAAATCGAGTCCTGGAAGGTTCTCGACGACGGTCGCATCGAGTTCACGATGCGGCGGCTCCCCTCGGCCGATTGAGCGGCACGGACCGCCGGTCGGTGGTCCTTCATGCCTCCACTCAGGCTGTCGCCAAACCCGGAATCGGCACACCGAAGCTCTGCAACAGCAGGATCGCATTCAGCGCGAGTACAAGGACGGAACTCGCGACCGCCACGCCATTGACGAGCCGGCCGTTGGCCAGAGCGCCCATCAGGTCACGCCGCCGCGTAAGCAGCACCAGGGCCACCATCGGAACCGGCAACGCGATGCTGAGGACGACCTGGCTGAGCACGAGAGCCCTGGTCGGGTCGACGCCGAGCGCGACGACCACGAAGGCGGGCGCCATCGTGACCAGCCGCCGGACCCCGACCGGGATCCGGAAGGCCACGAAGCCCTGCATGATCATCTGTCCCGCGAGGGTGCCGACGACCGAGCTCGACAAGCCGGAGGCGATCAGCGACACGAGGAAAATCGCCGCGGCACCACCGCCGAGCAGCGGCGTGAGCGTATGGTAGGCGGTTCCGATTTCGGCCACCTCGCTGTGCCCGGCATGAAAGGCGCTCGCGGCCATCGCGATCATGGCCATGTTGACCAGCCCCGCGCCGATCAGCGCGGCCACGACTTCTCGGTTTGAAAAGCGGACCAGCAGGCGGCGTCCCCGCGCGTCCGTCGCGCGACCTCGACTTTGCGTCAGGCCTGAATGAAGGTAGAGCGCGTGTGGCATCACGGTCGCGCCGACGATCCCGACCGAAATGGTGAGCGCCTGCGCGTCGGGGATCTGCGGGACCACCATGTGGAATGCCGCCGCGGTCCAGTCCACTGGCGCGATGAACATCTCGGCCATATAGCAAAGGCTGATCAACACCACCATGGCCCCGATGATGATCTCCAACGGGCGGAAACCCCCTCGGTCCGCCAGGAGGATCACGTAGGTGACAAGCCCGGTCATGAGCATGCCGAACAGCAGGGGGAGATGCAGCAGAAGCGAGAGGCCGATTGAGGCGCCGAGAAATTCCGCAAGGTCGGTCGCCATTGCGGCGATTTCGCTGACGAGCCACATTGCGACGACGAGCGGACGCGGAAATTGCTCGCGACAGAGTTCCGCCAGATTGCGGCCGGTCGCGATGCCGAGCTTGGCCGACAGCGCCTGAAACAGCATCGCGATCAGATTGGCCAGGAGCGCCACCCAAAGCAATGTGTAGCCGTACCGGGCGCCGGCCTGGATGTTGGTCGCGAAATTGCCGGGGTCTATGTAAGCGATCGAAGCCACCAAGGCCGGGCCGACGAACAACAAGGACGACATCACGCCGGCGGGGCGGCGGCCTGACAGGACCTCTGAAATGCCGATCGCGGTTCGATCCGTCAGCGCCTGGAGTGACATGACCTCTCTGACGTTCAAGAAATAATCGCCGCCGCCGCAACGCGTGAGCACCGAACCCTCTGCGGCTTGGCTATATTGGGAGTGGCTTTCGCAAGGTTCAATCCCCGCAGATGCCGCGGCGGTAGTCGTAATGCGGCGGATCGCGTAAACTGAACTGGATGGGGCGCAAACAAGTGCCGCCGGGCGCTCAAGCGGCGCGCGGTCCTGCTGTGCCGCCTCTGGTGCAAATGAAAAGTTTCCAGCACCACACCAGTGAAGAGACGCTCGATGCCTGGCGCAGGTCCCGCGACGGCATCGGCTCGGAGATCATCCGTTTTGACGAACTATAGCATCGAGACCACCAGAGCCTGGGTGATTGAGCGCGGCCTCGCCGGCGCGAGCGAGACCGAGCTGCTGCACGGGTTTTGTGAACGCTGCTGTCACCTGGGTCTCGACCTCGCGCGCGGGATGGTGCTGATCGACACGCTCCACCCCGTCTACGAGGGCCGCGTGTTCCGGTGGCGCAACGATGGCGTCGAGGAAAGCCGGATGCTCGAATATGGCCGCACGAGCGACAACCTGGAGGCGGCCGAGAACTGGCGGCGCAGCGTCTTCTCTCACCTGCTCGACACGGGGGCGGACGAATACGCCTGTCATCTTTCCTCGACCGAGGCGGAATTCTGGAACTTCGAGGCCTTGCGTCGGGATGGCTTGGTCGGCTACGCGGCCTTCATTCACCGCTTCGCCCGCGAGGGCAGTTTCGGCGATATGGACTGCGTCTACTCGTCCTGGTCGACGCACCATGACGACGGGTTCAGCCAGGCCCAACTGGTCGCGCTCCGCGAGTTGTTACCGGCCTTGGCTCTCGCCATCAAATGCGTCTCGCTGGCCCGTGTCGCGGCCACGCTCGTGGAGGTTTATCTCGGCCGGGATGCCGGGGCGCGCGTGCTCAGCGGGCGCATCACGCGCGGCGTCGCCGAGAAGCTCAACGCCGTGCTTTGGTTCTCGGACCTGCGCGGCTACACGACGATCACCGACACGGCGGCGCCCGAGGAGATCATCCCGCTCCTCAACGATTATTCGGAGGCGGCGATATCCGCGATCTACCAGCATGGCGGCGACGTGCTCAAACTGATCGGCGACGGCGTGCTGGCGATCTTCCGGGCCGAGGACCAACAGCATGCCTGTCACTGTGCCCTCGAGGCGGAAGCGACCCTGAAGGCCAGCAAGATCGCGCTCAACCAGCGGCGGCGGGACGAGGGGCGGCCCGTCACATCGATCTACCTCGGGTTGCATATCGGCGATGTCCTGTTCGGCAATGTCGGCAGCGAGCAGCGCCTCGACTTCACGGTGGTCGGGCCCGCCGTCAACGAGGTGAGCCGGATCGCCTCGATGTGCCGGTCGGTCGACCGCAGCGTGGTGCTTTCGTCGGCCTTCGCGATGGCGGCCGCGCTCGAGGACCGCGAGCGCCTCGTCTCGCTCGGCCGCTACGCGCTTCGGGGTGTCGGGCGCGCCCAGGAACTCTTTACGCTGGATCCGGAGCGGCCTGCGAGCTGAGGTGCGTGTGTGTGGTGGTGGTAGCAGTTTTAAATTCGACGCGGTTGACGGGAGTAGGGCAGGCCGAGGGTCGCTTGGGGTTGAAAGTAGAACTTTCCTGGCCGCCAAAACCCGACGTTCGGCTCAGCGTCAGCAACTGACGTCAACTCGTTGCCCCGAACCGAACGTTCTCAAAGCGTCACCGGCACGCTGATGGCATGTTCCGAGTGGTGGCCGCAGCTGAAGCAGAACCGGTCGAAGGAACTCTTGCGCTCGCTACAGGCCGGGCAGCGCTCGAAGACGCCGATTCCACAATGCGGGCAGAAGTTCGTCTTGCTGTCCGTGAGGTCGATCGGCCGCTCGCAGCTAGGGCATACCTTCTTGGCCAGACGTACGAGTGCTTGGTCGGTGACCAGCTCGCTGCGTCGCTCTTCTTTCGGGCGCGCCTCCTCGGCCCGCTGACGTTCCATGTAGCGCCCGAGCGCCTGGATGGCGGAGCGGCCGGCGACCAACGTCGCGATCAAACCGACGCCGTACTGCACGTAGCCGCCGTAGCTCGGAAGGTATGGGACGAGCTCGACAAAAAACCCAAAGGCGGCCGCCAACGCAAAGCCCCACACGAAGGGCCAGTTGCGCGTGTGGCGCCGCTTCAGTAGCAGCCAGCCCGCAAGCACCAGCAACGGCAGCGTGAAGGCTAGGCGATAGCCGAAGACCCTGAGGTCTTGACGGCTGCTCGCAGCCTCGAGCCTCGCCTGCGCGCTCGACCGCAGCGCGTCTTCGGTCTGTACTTGCGTGGCCTCCCGCTCCGACAGATCAAGGCTGGCCTTGGCGAGCGCCGCCATCTGCTCCTCGATCGTGCGTTCGGCCGCCTTAAGGTCATCAAGCTTTTGCGTTCGTGCGATCAGGCCCGGATCCTGATCGACGCGTTGCGTCGCATCGCGCGTCTTAAGCCAGTTGGCGAACGTGTCCTGTTCGCTGGCGGATGCCGCGCGGGCCGCGTCGAGCGCGAGTTGCGCCTCGGTGGTGCGACGACCATTGTCCTCCTGCTCCCGGTGGATCTGCGTCAGAGCCGCTGTGGATGCGTCCGATTGGGGATGGTCGAGGAAACGATCAAGAGTGAAGCGCTGTTCAACCTCGGGAAGATCGCCGACGACAAGCGAGCCCAGTCCGATCAGGCATCCTGCGAACAGGAGCGCCACCAGCCAGAGGGCACGGTTGAACCATCGTTCCGACAACCTCGTTCCCGATCTCATTCCAGTTCACCTCCATCCACGTCGACACCTCCGGCGCAGGCGCGAGAGCGTTTGTCCGCAGTATTGCGGCCAACCATGCTCTTGGTAGGTAAACCGGGTCAATTCCAGGTCCGTGCCGCCAGAGCTCTACGGCGGCTTCTGCCCAATCTATTCAAGCTGGACTAGCCACGAGCGTGCAAGTCAAAGACCTTTTCGGCCATACTCGGTCGTCACGGCTTATTGGATCGCGGTAAGCAGACCTGCTGAGGGTCCGAGTAGGGTCGAAACAGGTCTTCCGCCGCAAAGACCCACGCACCCAGGCCGACTCCCTCCCACTGTCTTTTCCTGTTGAACCCGGCGCCGAGCCCGGTTATAGACAATCGATGTGGCGCGTGACCTTCCGGTCCCGCGCCGCTCTTCTTTCAGGCTGAGCGCTGGTGGAGGTTCCGCTTCCGGTCGCGCCCGGCCGTTTGGTGCGACGGTCGATGGCAAATCCGTTTCAATTCATGCAAGAGGTCCGGACGGAGGCCAACAAGGTCACCTGGCCGACCCGGCGCGAGACCATGATCACCACCGGCATGGTGCTGCTCATGGTGGTGGTGGCCTCGGCGTTCTTCGTCGCCGTCGATCAGGCGCTGCACTTCATCGTCAGTCTGTTTCTTCGCCTGGGCCACTGAGCTCGGCCTACAAGGTTGGTTGGAATTCACTCATGCCCATGCGCTGGTACATCGTCCACGCCTACTCGAACTTCGAGAAGAAGGTGTCGGATTCGATCCGTGAGCAGGCGGCGCAGCGGGGGCTCGCCGACAAGTTCGAGGAGATCATGGTGCCGACCGAGCACTATGTGGAAGTGAAGCGCGGCCGGAAGGTCAATGCGGAGCGCAAGTTCTTCCCCGGCTACGTGCTGGTGAAGGCCGATCTGACCGACGATGTCTACCATCTGATCAAGAACACCCCCAAGGTCACCGGATTTTTGGGCGCCGACAACAAGCCGCAGCCGATCTCGGAGGCGGAAGCCACTCGCATCAAGGGTCAGGTGCTCGAAGGGGTGGAACGGCCGAAGTCGTCGATCCATTTCGACATCGGCGAGAACGTCCGCGTGGCGGACGGGCCTTTCGCGTCCTTCAACGGCATCGTCGAGGAAGTCGACGAGGCGAAGTCGCGGCTCAAGGTGGCCGTTTCGATTTTCGGGCGTGCCACGCCGGTCGATCTCGAATTCGGGCAGGTCGAAAAACTTGCCGGATAGGTTCGGGCCTTCGGCCTGAACCGGCGCCGCGTCGCGGCGTGAACCCGTGGGAGTGAGCGTCCGGCCCGCCAAGCCGTCCTGCCTCACGCACCACGATCTGTCACCGCTCCCGCCTGTGCGGCGGAGCACCAACAGGATGAAACAACATGGCAAAGAAGATCACGGGTTACGTGAAGCTTCAGGTGCCGGCCGGCAGCGCGAATCCCTCGCCGCCGATCGGTCCCGCGCTCGGTCAGCGCGGCCTGAACATCATGGAATTCTGCAAGGCGTTCAACGCCCGCACGGCGCAGATGGAAAAGGGCGCGCCGATCCCGGTCGTCATCACGGCCTATCAGGACCGCTCCTTCACGTTCGAGATGAAGCAGCCGCCGGTTTCCTTCTTCATCAAGAAGGCGGTCGGCATCACCAGCGGCTCGAAGACGCCCGGCAAGGGCACGATCGGCCGCATCACGCGCGCTCAGCTCCGCGAAATCGCCGAGAAGAAGCTCGTCGATCTCAACTGCTCGTCGATCGATTCGGCGGTCGCGATGATCGAAGGTTCCGCCCGGTCCATGGGCCTCGAGGTGGTGGGTTAATCCGATGGCACATAGCAAGCGCATCACCAAGGCCCGCGAGGCCGTTAACCGCATCAAGCTCTATCCGGTGTCGGATGCGGTATCGCTCATCAAGACCAATGCGAGCGCGAAGTTCGACGAGACGGTCGAGATCGCCATGAACCTCGGCGTCGATCCCAAGCACGCGGACCAGATGGTCCGTGGCGTCGTCAACCTGCCGAACGGCACGGGCCGCACGGTCCGGGTCGCGGTCTTCGCACGCGGCGTCAAGGCCGACGAGGCGACTGCGGCGGGCGCCGACATCGTCGGAGCCGAAGACCTCGTCGCCACCGTCCAGGGCGGCACGATCGACTTCGACCGCTGCATCGCGACCCCGGACATGATGGGTCTCGTCGGCCGTCTCGGTAAGGTGCTCGGCCCGCGCGGCCTGATGCCGAACCCACGCGTCGGCACCGTGACCATGGATGTCGCCGGCGCCGTGAAGGCCTCGAAGGGCGGCGCCGTCGAGTTCCGCGTCGAGAAGGCCGGCATCGTGCAGGGCTCGGTCGGCAAGGCGTCGTTCGACAGCGACAAGCTCATCGAGAACATCAAGGCTTTCGTGGACGCGGTCACCAAGGCCAAGCCCACGGGCGCCAAGGGGACCTACATCGAGCGCGTCTCTCTCTCCTCGACCATGGGTCCCGGCGTGAAGATCGAGCCGGCCTCGGTCGCGACGCAGGGCGCTGTCGGGGCCTGATCGGCGCTCCAATCGCTTTGCATTTCAGCGGGCGCGACTCCAAAAGGAGTCGCGCCCGTTTTGTTAAAGTCTGTTCGTGCGCCGTCGTTATGGTAAGGACGATCCCGGCGTGCCGACTTCGACCAACCATGGGCGGCCGCACCGTTCCTGTGAGGAAGCGTGATGGCCGACCTTACCCGATACCCAATCGCTCGCCGCTGGCCCGCCCAGCACCCCGACCAGCTGCAACTTTATTCGTTTCCGACACCGAACGGCGTCAAAGTCTCGATCGCGCTCGAGGAGATGGGCCTTCCCTACGAGGTCCATGCCGTCAATATCATGCAGAACGAGACCTGGGGACCGGAGTTCCTGGCCCTCAATCCGAACGGCAAGATCCCCGCGATCCTCGATCCGAATGGGCCGGACGGCGCGCCGCTCGCCCTCTTCGAATCGGGCGCGATCCTGCTCTACCTCGGCGAGAAGACCGGGCAGTTGCTGCCGAGGGACGCGGCGCGGCGGTATGAGACCATTCAGTGGGTCTTCTTCCAGATGGCCGCCGTCGGCCCGATGTTCGGGCAGGTTGGCTTCTTCTATAAGTTTGCCGGCAAGGACATCGCGGACAAGCGGCCGCTCGACCGCTATGTGGCGGAATCGAAGCGCCTTCTCGGGGTGCTCGAAACACGGCTCGACAGCCGGCCCTGGATCATGGGCGACGATTTTACGATCGCCGACATCTCGCTGCTCGGCTGGGTGCGGGGCCTCGTCGGGTTCTACGGCGCGGGCGATCTGGTCGATTACGGGGCGTTGCAGCAGGTGCCCGCGTGGCTCGAACGCTGTCTTGCAAGACCGGCCGTGCAGCGCGGGCTCGATATTCCGAAGCGGCCATGACCGGGTGGCCGGTCTAGCCTGAACATCCAAGATCGGCTGCGACACGGGCCATGACGGAGGCCCAATCTCCGGGCAGAGGCTGACGATAGAGCCGCATCGACGGGTACCAGGGCGAGTCGATGCGGTCGCTCATCCAGCGCCAGTCCGCATCGTGCTTCAGGAGGAGGGCGGTCGGACGGCCGAGGGCGCCCGCCAGATGAGCCACCATCGAGTCGACCGTAACGACATGATCCACCCCCGCCACGAGCGCCGCGGTTCCGGCGATCTCGCGGGGACAGCCGTCGCGGTTCAGCACGTTCAACTCCGCCGCGCGCGGCGCGAGGGTGACGCAGGGGAGCGAGGTGAGTGGGAGGAACAGCGCCGGCGGCACCGAGCGTTCCGGGTCCCAGTCTCCGGCCTGCCAGCAGAGTCCCAAGGTTCCCGGTGGAAGCGGCGCGGCGGGCTCCGGGCTCCGCAGATACGGCGGGGGAGCCGCCGTGGCTGGGCTCCGGAGCGCGAAGGCGAGTTCCATGATCTCGATATCGCAATCAGCCGGCTGCGCTGGCGCCGCGACGTCGAACGGGATTAGCCTGTCGACGCCGTTGATGGCCGACAGCAGCGGCACGAGCTCGGGCTGACATTCGAGCGTGACCGAACGCGCCACACGCCCGAGGAGTGGCAGATAGCGCGCGAACTGCAGCGTATCGCCGAGGCCATGGTAGCACCGCACCAGCACATGTCTGTCCGCGACGGGACGCCCGTCCCACACCCAGCGCAGATGATAGGGCAGTCTTGGATCGTCACGCGTGGCCGGGTCGCGACCAGCCAGCACCTGTTCGCTGATCGCCCAGGCTCCGGCCTCGTCGCCGCGCCGCATGCAGGCCATCCAGCGTGTGTGCGGATCGACGTGCTCTTCACGGGGTGCGGCGGGCGTCTCCACGCAACCTCACCGGAACCAATGCTGCAGCGTGGAGGGAACCCAGGACAGTTGCAGCCGATCCTCGCCAGGGTTGATGATGACCGTCGCGGTCCGCCCCGGCAGAAAGTGAATGGCGTCGGGCGCCGCGTCGAGCTTCACGCGCACCGGCACCCTCTGAGCGAGCCGAACCCAGGTGAAGCTCGGGTTGACGTTGGCCAGCAGGTTCTCGCCCGAACTCCGCTCGCGGTCCTCGATGCCTCCGGCGATGCTTTCGACATGCCCGCCAAGGTCGTGGTTTTCCCCGAGGAGGCGCACCGCCACGGGATCGCCGATGTGGATGCGCGGCAGTTTGGTTTCCTCAAAATAACCCTCGACATGCAGCGTGTCGCTGTCGACGAGCGCCATCACGCCCTTGCCGGCCGTTACATAAGTGCCGGGCCGCAGGTCCATGTTGGTGATCGTGCCGGGCACCGACGCCTTCACCTCGGAGCGTACGAGATTGAGCTTGGCGACGTCGCGGTCCGCCAGGGCCTGCTCGTAACTGGCCTCGGCCTGCTGTTGGGCTGCCTGGACCTGTTCGAGCTTCTCGCGCGACACGACATTGTCGCTCAACTGCTGATAGCGGTTGAGATCGGCGGCGGCCAGGTCGAGCGCGGCCTTCCGCCCCGCCACATTGGCTTCGGCCTGACGCAACGCCAGCCCGAAACGGTCGCGGTCGATGCGGAACAGCACGTCACCCCGCGCGACCTCCTGATTGTCGTGCACCAAGACCTCGCTGACGAGCCCCGAGACGTCGGGAGCCACCGCCACGATATCGGCCCGGACGCGTCCGTCCCGCGTCCAGGGCGCTTCCATGTAGTAGATCCACAATTGCCAGCCCGCCACGCAGGCGATCGCCACGGTGAGAAGCGTCACGATCACACGAAGCAGCACTGAGCCGACCCGAAGCATCACACGAACCTTTGGCTTGCGGCGACAAGGCCGCCAAGGAGAATGACGTAGAGCGCCGCATCGAAGAGGGCGCGATGCCAGACGAAGCGATAGAAGCCGGCGAAGGCCAGGAGGCGGCGCGCCAAGGCGCTGAGCAGGAACGCAGCCGCCATCCAGACCAGCAGGTCGGGGACAAAGACGCCGTAGAGGTCGATCTCGTGGGTCATGCGGCAGCGCTCTCGATCTGGCCCGGATTGCTCGGCTGGTCCGGGCTGTACGGAGGGGCTTCGGGGAACAAGCCGCGTCGGATGCCGACGAGCGCCAACAATGCCGTGCGTTTGGCGGGCGCCTCGTCGCAGGACAGCACTTGGCCCAAGGCCGCATCGAGCCGGCCGATGAGACCGGCATCCGAAACTTCGAGCCCGGTCCGGTAGACGCGGGCAAGGCTCTTCAGCAGGGCCTTGACGGCTTCCTGGGCGGGAAGCGTGAGAGCCGAACGGGCGCCCCGCAGGTCGATCACGTTGAGGCCGATCCGGATATGGGCCAGGATATCGCGATCGCGCAGCGCATGGTTGGTGTCGAGAGCCGCAAGGCGAGGGGCCAAAAGCCCGAGGCGGTCGAGCATCAGTCCTGCGAAGCGTGCTCGGTTGGCGGGGTCGCGTCGGTCCGCCGCGGCCGCGATGGTCCGACGCCCCGACCAGATGAGTCGTCGGATCGCCCATTCGGCGCCGACCGATCGGACCAGCCGGGTCACGATCGCGGCCGCGTACATGCCGAGGATGAGCGAGAGATTGCTATTGGCATAGGAATTGAAGTCCGCCCCATAGGTACTTTGCAAGGCCAGGACCGTCGATCCGTTGGCCGCGATGGCAAGGCCGCGGCCGGCGGTCTTCGGCATGGAAATCAGCGTACCGACGATCAGGAACATGGGCGCGAGGACCAGGACCAGGATCTCGAAGTCATGGACCAGCGGGAAAATGGCGAATTGATAGACGGCCATCAGCACCACGGCGACACCCGTATAATTGGCGAACTGCAAGATGGCCGGCACGGGGTCGTCCTGCGCGGCGAAGAAGCAGCAGGCGACGGCGGCCATCATGGGCGCGGCGGAGCCATCCGGCCAGCCGGACTGGATCCAGAAGGTGCAACAGAGCACGATTGCGATCGCGACGCCGACGGCCGACAGCAACGCCATGGCATGATCACGATGCCGGAGTGCCAAGGCGCCGGCCTGCGGCTCGACGCGGAGCGGGGCTGGCCGGCGGCGGCCGGTCGCGATGCTGTGCCGCAATGCGCGGCAATCGCTCGCGAGGTCCACGAACTCCCGCAGCCGCAGCGTCAGGCTTGCGGTCACCGCGGCTGTCCAATCGGAATGCTGGTCGAGCATCGGCTCGGCCTCGGCGATCGCGACGCGGAGATGCTCGGCATCGGCTTCTCCGGCGATGCGCTCCTCCTCGGCGAACGAGGGCGGTCCGGGGCGGATCCAGCCGCGCAGGCGTTCGATCGCCTGCGCCAACTTGGGCGGTAGGTCGTCACCCTGCGCACGCAGCACCGTCAGCCGGTCGGCGATCGAGGAGAGGACCGGCAGCAGCATCAGCATGCGCAGCCGCAGGGCCAGAACGTGATGCGCTGCATCCCTTATACGCGACGTGTCATAGGCGAGATGAGTTGCCAGCATGTCGATCTCGGCTGCGTCCCCGGCCAGCCGGATCAGGTCGCGCCGCGTCTCGGTGCCGCCCCGGCCCGTGAGGGCGTCGAGCGCCAAGCGTGCACCGTCGCCGAGCCACGTATTGGCGCGCGCCGCCACGACGTCGCCGACGGAGCGCGGAAAGACCAGGCTCGAGACGAGGCTGGCGCACAATATGCCGAGCGTGATTTCCTCCGACCGCGCGAGTGCCAGGTCCCAGATGGAGCCGGGGTCCGTCGCGGCAGGAAAGCCGATCAGCGCCGCCGTATAGCCACCGAGCATGAATGTGTAGGAGCGCGGACTGCGATCGAGCAGCGAAACATAAAGGCATCCCGCCACCCAGAGGGCGAGCGCGCCGACCAGCAGGACCGGCGCGTTCGCCAAGCTTGGCACCAGCACGATCGCGGCCGTTGCGCCCATGCATGTGCCGATAACGCGGTACACACCCTTCGAGCGCGTCGCGCCGGAGAGCGGCTGCGAGCAGATGTAGACGGTCGCCATGGCCCAGTAGGGCCGGGGCAGGGACGTGAGCAGCCCGATATAGACGGCCAGCATCGCGGCCGCGAAGGTCTTGACCGAGAACAGCCAGTCGCGCCCGCTTGGCACTGTCATGATGCAACCGCCGCGGCGGCCTTTTCGATCGCTGCGAAGACACGCAAGCCGGCCTGAAGATCTTCGGGACGACATTCCGCAAAGACCATGGCGCGCGTGGCGTCGAGTTGGGCCTGGATCTCGGCCGCGACAGCCCGTCCACGCGTCGTCAGGTGCAGCGTCTTGGCCCGCTTGTCGGAAGCATCTTCCCGACGCTCGACGAGACCCGTTGCGCCCAGTTGGTCGAGGAGGCGCACCAGCGAAGGCCCCTCGATGCCCAGGACTTCCGCCAGGGTCGACTGTCGTATCCCGTCCCCAAGCCGGCTCAGCATGACGAGCGGAAAGGCCGTGGCCTCCGAGAGATCAAACGTGATCGCCGCGGCATCCGCAACACGCCGCCATCGCCGGGCAGCCTGCAGGAGGGCGACGCAATATCGTTGTTCAAGGGATGAGGCGGTTTTTGGCATAGCGGGTCACGAAGATAGGTTACTAATAGATAGCGGCCTATCGAAATGCAACGACTTTTTCGCCAGTGATGGCCCGGGCTATTTTCCGCCATCACGGCCCGTAAAGCTTTGCAGGTCTCCGCTTGACAAACTCAAAAAACCTCGCGCCGACCCCTTGGCAGCGCGTTGGGAACCGGCTATGACGTCATCTTATAATCATCGAGTTCCCGCGGAGAACCTCGGTTCGATGCGGTGGAAGGGCTGACGTTCCCAGGGGGAGATCCTTTGGGAGGTTGGCTTTGTCCTGTCCGAGACTGCTGGTGGCGTTCGACTCAGGTTGGGCACCTTAATCCATCCGGGCCAGCATAGACGGGGAAGAACCGGATTTTTACGAGGAGCATGGGCTTTCGCCCAAGCGCCTCGATTTGGTTTGGACCCTCTGTCCGGCCGCGATTCCTCAAGGATCGTACCGGAGGGCAGGCACGAAAGGATTTCAGGCCGCGGCGGGTCAGCCTGCCGGAGCTGAAATCCATGTGCAGCGGCGGTGCCTCGTGTGCCGCCCTTACGGAGAGTGTGCTGTGGACAGAGCGGAAAAGAAGGAGTTCGTCACCGCGCTCCACGACGTCTTTGAACAGACGTCGGTCGTGGTGGTGGCTCACTATTCCGGCCTGACCGTCGCCCAGATGCAGAATCTGCGCAAGCAGATGCGTGCCGCTGGCGCGACCGTCAAGGTCGCCAAGAACCGCCTTGCCAAAATCGCACTCGAAGGCACGGATGTCGCGTCGATCGGTTCGCTGATGAGCGGACCGACCCTGATCGCCTATTCGGACGATCCGGTCGCGGCGCCGAAAGTGGCTGTGGCCTTTGCCAAGGATTTCGACAAGTTCGTGATCCTGGGTGGCGCCATGGGCAAGACGGCCTTGGACGTCAACGGGGTGAAGTCGCTTGCGACGATGCCTTCGCTCGACGAACTGCGCGCCAAGATCGTGGGCCTCATCCAGGCGCCCGCGACGAAAGTGGCTCAGCTCACGACCGCTCCGGCGGCGAAGCTCGCGCGCGTGTTCCAGGCCTATGCCGATCGAGATGCGGATGCGGCTTAGGGTCTAGCGCCAAGCGCCAGGCCCGGCATCTTGCAAACAATCAATCCAAACCAGATATCAGGAACAGACAATGGCAAATCTTGAAAAGATCGTCGACGACCTGTCGTCGTTGACCGTGCTCGAGGCGGCTGAGCTCGCCAAGTTGCTCGAAGAGAAGTGGGGCGTCTCGGCAGCTGCGGCGGTCGCCGTGGCGGCTGGTCCGGCGGCTGCGGCTGCGGCTCCGGTTGAAGAGCAGACGGAATTCACGGTCATGTTGACCGCTGTCGGCGACAAGAAGATCGAAGTGATTAAGGAAGTCCGCGCCATCACGGGCCTTGGTCTCAAGGAAGCCAAGGATCTCGTCGAAGGTGCCCCGAAGGCCGTCAAGGAAGGCGTGTCCAAGGACGACGGAGCAAAGCTCAAGGCTCAGCTCGAAAAGGCTGGCGCGAAGGTCGAGCTCAAGTAAGTCGTTGGATGCGAAGGCGCGGCCAGGGTCCGCGCGCTGTCGCATCGCAGCATGACTCAAGGTTCCGGGGTGTTCTCCCCGGGACCTTTCCTGCGTTTGTGAGTGTCCATGCAAACGTTGGTAGACGAAGGGTTGTTTGGAACACCCACCTTCATCCTGAGCCGGCTGGGAGGGCCGGTCCCCGGGTGGAACCGGCCGGAATCTGGTGCGGTTCGTGCTTTATCGGACCCGCGTCGCGGCCGGCTCAGCATGAAGGTCACAGGGTTCTGAACGTGAAGTTACTGCCACGGCTTCTGCTGTGGGCATCGCCGGGTGTCTTGTCTCCACCGGCGTTGAAGGGCCTCTTCCGATCGGACGTCGGAAGCGGCAGGCGGTTCGCAAGGGCCGCGCGAGGCGGATGGTGCGAGGAACAACATGGCGCAAACGTTCACTGGCCGCAAACGGGTCCGCAAATTCTTCGGCCATATCCGCGAAGTCGCGGAAATGCCGAATCTCATCGAGGTGCAGAAAGCCTCGTACGACCAGTTTCTGCTTGTTAACGAACCTGAAGGCGGTCGGCCCGATGAGGGCCTGGAATCTGTATTCCGCTCCGTCTTTCCGATTTCCGATTTCGCCGGCACGGCGCTCCTCGAATTCGTAAAATACGAGTTCGAGCAGCCGAAGTTCGACGTCGATGAGTGCCGCCAGCGCGGCATGACCTTCGCGGCGCCCTTGAAGGTGACGCTGCGCCTTATCGTGTTCGATGTGGATCCGGACACCGGCGCCAAGTCCGTCAAGGACATCAAGGAGCAGGACGTCTACATGGGCGACATGCCGTTCATGACCATGAACGGCACCTTCATCGTCAACGGCACCGAGCGTGTCATCGTCTCGCAGATGCATCGCTCGCCCGGCGTGTTCTTCGACCATGACAAGGGCAAGAGCCATTCCTCGGGCAAGCTGCTGTTCGCGGCCCGCATTATCCCGTATCGCGGCTCCTGGCTCGATATCGAATTCGATGCCAAGGATATCGTCTACGCCCGTATTGATCGCCGTCGCAAGATTCCGGCGACGTCGCTGTTCTATGCCCTCGGCATGGACGGCGAGGAGATTCTCTCGACCTTCTACAAAAAGATCGCCTACACCCGCATCGGCACGGAATGGCGCGTGCCTTTCGATGCCGAGCGCCTGAAGGGTGTCAAGACCACTGCTGATCTGATCGACGCCGACACGGGCGAAGTGGTGGTGGAATCCGGCAAGAAGCTGACCGCGCGTTCGGTTCGCCTTCTGGCCGAGAAGGGCGTCAAGGCCCTCAAGGCGCAAGACGACGACCTTTACGGTCAATATATCGCCGAGGATCTCTACGACACCAATACCGGCGAGATCTTCGCCGAAGCGGGCGATGAGATCACCGCCAAGACGTTGCCGATCTTGCTCGGTCACGGCTTCGAGGACCTGCCGATCCTCGATATCGATCACATCAACATTGGTCCGTATATCCGGAACACGTTGGCGATCGACAAGAACTCCTCACGGGAAGAGGCGCTCTTCGACATCTACCGCGTCATGCGCCCCGGTGAGCCACCGACGCTCGACACCGCGCAGAACATGTTCGACTCGCTGTTCTTCGACGCCGAGCGCTACGACCTGTCGGCGGTCGGCCGCGTGAAGATGAACATGCGTATGGACCTCGACGCCGAGGACACGGTCCGCACCCTCCGCAAGGAAGACATCCTGGCGGTGACGCGGGCGCTCGTCGACTTGCGCGACGGTCGCGGCGAGATCGACGACATCGACCATCTCGGCAACCGCCGCGTGCGGTCTGTCGGTGAGCTTATGGAGAACCAGTATCGCCTTGGACTTCTGCGCATGGAGCGCGCCATCAAGGAGCGCATGTCGTCGGTCGATATCGATACGGTGATGCCGCAGGATCTGATCAACGCGAAGCCCGCCGCAGCGGCCGTGCGCGAGTTCTTCGGCTCGTCGCAGCTGTCGCAGTTCATGGATCAGACCAATCCGCTGTCGGAAATCACCCACAAGCGTCGTCTTTCGGCGCTTGGCCCGGGTGGTCTGACGCGCGAGCGCGCTGGCTTCGAGGTGCGCGACGTGCATCCGACGCATTACGGCCGCATCTGCCCGATCGAAACGCCGGAAGGCCCGAACATCGGACTCATCAACTCGCTCGCGACGTTCGCGCGGGTCAACAAATATGGCTTCATCGAGGCGCCTTATCGCCGTGTGCGCGACAATGTCGTGTCGAACGAGGTCGTCTATTTGTCGGCGATGGAGGAATCCAAGCACTACGTGGCGCAGGCCAACGCGGTGATGGACGCCAACCAGACCCTGACCGAGGATCTGACGCTCTGCCGGCATGCCGGCGACGTGATGCTCGTGCCACGCGAGCGTGTCGACTATATGGACGTTTCGCCGAAGCAGCTCGTGTCGGTCGCGGCCGCGTTGATCCCGTTCCTCGAGAACGACGACGCCAACCGCGCCCTCATGGGCTCGAACATGCAGCGTCAGGCCGTGCCGTTGGTGAAGGCCGACGCGCCTTTCGTGGGCACCGGCATGGAAGCCGTGGTGGCACGTGACTCCGGGGCCGCGATCGCGGCGCGGCGGTCGGGAATCATCGACCAGATCGATGCCACCCGTATCGTCATCCGGGCAACCGATGAGATCGATCCGGCCAAGCCCGGCGTCGACATCTACCGGCTGATGAAGTTCCAGCGCTCGAACCAGTCGACCTGCATCAACCAGAAGCCGCTGGTGCGGGTGGGCGAGCGCGTCAACAAGGGTGAGATCATCGCGGACGGTCCTTCGACCGACCTCGGTGACCTGGCGCTTGGACGCAACGTGCTGGTCGCCTTCATGCCGTGGAATGGCTACAACTTCGAAGATTCGATCCTGCTGAACGAGAAGATCGTCAAGGAGGATGTGTTCACCTCGATCCATATCGAGGAATTCGAAGTGATGGCCCGCGACACCAAGCTCGGGCCTGAGGAGATCACGCGCGACATTCCGAACGTCTCGGAAGAGGCGCTGAAGAACCTCGACGAAGCCGGCATCGTCTATATCGGCGCCGAAGTGATGGCCGGCGATATCCTGTGCGGCAAGATCACGCCGAAGGGCGAGAGCCCGATGACGCCGGAAGAGAAGCTTCTGCGTGCCATCTTCGGCGAAAAGGCCTCCGATGTCCGCGACACCTCCCTCCGCGTGCCTCCGGGCGTGCAGGGCACGATCGTCGAAGTGCGCGTGTTCAACCGGCATGGTGTCGACAAGGACGAGCGTGCCCAGGCGATCGAGCGCGAGGAGATCGAGCGGCTCGCCAAGGACCGTGACGACGAACTCGCGATCTTGGACCGCAACGTCTACGCGCGTCTGGCCCAGACTCTGTCGGGCAAGACCGGCATCGCCGGCCCGAAGGGCTTCAAGAGGGACACTGTTCTGAGCCGCGAAATCGTCGGCGAATTTCCCCGTTCGCAATGGTGGCAGTTCGCGGTCGAAGACGATTCCGTCATGGGCGAGATCGAGGCCATGCGGAAGCAGTACGACGAATCGAAGAAGGGGCTTGAGAGCCGCTTCCTCGACAAGGTCGAGAAGCTGCAGCGCGGCGACGAGCTGCCGCCCGGCGTGATGAAGATGGTCAAGGTCTTCGTCGCCGTGAAGCGCAAGATCCAGCCCGGCGACAAGATGGCGGGCCGGCACGGCAACAAGGGTGTCGTGTCCAAGATCGTCCCGCAGGAAGACATGCCGTTCCTCGAGGATGGCACACCGGTCGATATCGTGCTGAACCCGCTGGGCGTGCCGAGCCGCATGAACGTCGGACAGATCCTGGAGACGCATCTGGGCTGGGCCTGCGCGGGCCTCGGCAAGCAGGTGGCCGAAGCCGTGAACGCCTATATGAAGGCGGGCGCGACCGAGACGAAGCCGCTGCGCGAGACGCTGCACGGGATCTATGGCGACAACGAGCAGGTCACAGGGCTCGATGACGTGGCGCTTCTCGAACTCGCCCATAATCTGAAGCGCGGCGTGCCGATTGCGACGCCCGTGTTCAACGGCGCGCACGAGCCCGACATCGTCGAGCTTCTGGAGCAGGCAGGGCTCGATGCTTCGGGTCAGGTGACGCTCTATGACGGACGCACCGGCGACACCTTCGACCGCAAGGTCACGGTAGGCTACATCTATATGCTGAAGCTGCATCACCTTGTGGACGACAAGATCCACGCCCGGTCGATCGGCCCCTACAGCCTCGTGACCCAGCAGCCACTGGGCGGCAAGGCGCAGTTCGGCGGCCAGCGTTTCGGCGAGATGGAGGTCTGGGCGCTGGAAGCCTACGGCGCTGCCTACACGCTGCAGGAAATGCTGACCGTGAAGTCGGATGACGTCGCGGGTCGTACCAAAGTCTACGAATCGATCGTTCGCGGGGACGACACGTTCGAATCCGGCATCCCTGAGAGCTTCAACGTGCTGGTCAAGGAAATGCGCTCGCTTGGTCTCAACGTGGAATTGACCCAGTCGGTCAAGATCGAAGGGCCGACCGCCGAGGCGGCTGAGTAAAACCCGTCATAGCAAGCGATGCGCCGCGACCCATTGTTGCGGCGCTGTCTGGATTGCCGCGGCGCGTTCTGCGCCTCGCGATGACGGATGAACAAGTCTTCCGGTCGGTGTGACGCACCGATCGGGCCATGAGCCTGCCGCTTTCGTGAAGCAGGCCCGTGAAGAACGAATACAGCACGTCCGATGGCGGGTGCAGCGGAGGCCATTCCGGCGCCCGGTTCAGGAGTAGGTTATGAATCAAGAGGTCATGAATCTCTTCAATCCGGTCGTCCAGGCTCCGGCCTTCGACCAGATTCAGATCGCGATCGCCAGTCCCGAGAAGATTCTCTCGTGGAGCTTTGGTGAGATCAAGAAGCCCGAGACGATCAACTACCGCACCTTCAAGCCGGAGCGGGACGGGTTGTTCTGCGCCCGCATCTTCGGGCCCATCAAGGACTACGAGTGCTTGTGCGGCAAGTACAAGCGCATGAAGTACAAGGGCGTCATCTGCGAGAAATGCGGCGTCGAGGTCACGCTGTCGCGCGTCCGGCGCGAGCGCATGGGCCATATTTCGCTGGCCGCTCCCGTGGCGCATATCTGGTTCCTGAAGAGCCTGCCGTCGCGTATCGGCCTGCTGCTCGACATGACGCTCAAGGATCTCGAGCGCATCCTGTATTTCGAGTCCTACATCACGATCGAGCCCGGCCTGACGCCGCTCAAGGACCGGCAGTTGCTGTCGGAAGACGAGTATCTGCGGGCTCAGGACGAATACGGTCAGGATTCATTCACGGCCATGATCGGCGCGGAGGCCATCCGCGAGATCCTGCGCAACATGGACCTCGCCAGGATCGCCGAAGATCTCAAGGTCGAGATCTCCGAGGCTACCACCGAGCTGAAGCCCAAGAAACTCGCCAAGCGCCTGAAGATCATCGAGGCCTTCATGCATTCGGGCAACAAGCCCGAGTGGATGATCCTGACCGAAGTGCCCGTCATCCCGCCGGATCTGCGCCCGCTGGTACCGCTCGACGGCGGCCGCTTCGCGACCTCGGACCTGAACGACCTCTACCGCCGCGTCATCAATCGCAACAACCGTCTGCGTCGCCTGATCGAGCTGCGCGCGCCGGACATCATTATCCGCAACGAGAAGCGCATGCTTCAAGAAGCGGTCGATGCCTTGTTCGATAACGGCCGACGCGGCCGCGTCATCACAGGCGCCAACAAGCGTCCGCTGAAGTCGCTCTCCGACATGCTCAAGGGCAAGCAGGGCCGGTTCCGCCAGAACCTGCTCGGCAAGCGCGTCGACTATTCGGGCCGCTCCGTGATCGTGGTCGGTCCCGAGCTGAAGCTGCACCAGTGCGGCCTGCCGAAGAAGATGGCGCTCGAACTGTTCAAGCCGTTCATCTACTCGCGGCTCGACGCCAAGGGCCTCTCCACGACCGTGAAGCAGGCCAAGAAGCTTGTCGAGAAGGAGAAGCCGGAGGTTTGGGACATCCTCGACGAGGTGATCCGCGAACATCCGATCATGCTCAACCGCGCCCCGACGCTGCATCGCCTCGGCATCCAGGCCTTCGAGCCGATCCTCATCGAAGGCAAGGCGATCCAGCTGCATCCGCTCGTCTGCGCGGCCTTCAACGCTGACTTCGACGGCGACCAGATGGCCGTGCACGTCCCGCTGTCGCTCGAAGCGCAGTTGGAAGCGCGCGTGCTGATGATGTCGACCAACAACATCCTGCATCCGGCCAATGGCCTGCCAATCATCGTGCCATCGCAGGATATTGTGCTCGGGCTTTATTACGTCACGCTGATGCGCGACGGCGATATCGGCCAGGGTATGATGTTCTCGAGCCAGGGCGAGATCGAGCACGCGCTCTATTCGAAGTCCGTGACCCTGCACACCAAGATCAGGGGCCGCGCCTGGACCTATGATGCGAATGGCAACCGCGTGTCGAAGATCTTCGACACGACACCCGGCCGCATGATCCTCGGTCAGCTCCTGCCCAAGCACAACAAGATCCCGTTCGACGTCGCCAACAAGTTGATGACGAAGAAAGAGATCTCGAACATGATCGACACCGTCTACCGCAACTGCGGGCAGAAGGAGACGGTCATCTTCTGCGATCGCATCATGGCACTCGGCTTCCGCGAGGCCTTCCGGGCCGGCATTTCGTTCGGCAAGGACGACATGGTCGTGCCGGAGACCAAGCCGGCGATCATCGAGAACACGCGCTCGCTCGCCAAGGAATACGAGCAGCAATACAATGACGGCCTGATCACCCAGGGCGAGAAGTACAACAAGGTCGTCGACGCCTGGGCCAAGTGCTCCGACAAGCTGGCGGAAGAGATGATGCTGCGCATCTCGACCACCAAGAAGGATGAGCACGGCAAGGATCTGCCGGTGAACTCCATCTACATGATGGCTCACTCCGGTGCGCGTGGGTCGCCCGCCCAGATGAAGCAGCTCGCCGCGATGCGCGGCCTGATGGCCAAGCCGTCGGGCGAGATCATCGAGACGCCGATCATCTCGAACTTTAAGGAAGGTCTGACCGTTCTTGAATACTTCAACTCGACCCACGGCGCCCGCAAGGGTCTGGCCGATACCGCGTTGAAGACGGCGAACTCAGGATATCTGACCCGCCGCCTCGTCGACGTCGCGCAGGACGCCATCATCACGACCCCGGATTGCGGGTCGGAGAATGGCATCCGCATGCGCGCCATCATCGACGCGGGCCAGGTCGTGGCCTCGCTGGCGATCCGCATCCTGGGCCGGACCACGGCCGAGGACCTCTGCAGCCAGGACGGGACCGTCATCGTCAAGACCGGCGAGATGATCCAGGAATGGCATATCGATCGCATCAACGCGGCCGGTATCCAGGAGGTGAAGATCCGTTCGGTCTTGACCTGCGAAGCCAAGAACGGCGTCTGCGGCAAGTGCTACGGGCGTGATCTGGCGCGCGGGACACCGGTCAACATCGGCGAGGCGGTGGGTGTCATCGCGGCGCAGTCGATCGGCGAGCCGGGCACGCAGCTCACCATGCGCACCTTCCACATCGGCGGCGCGGCGCAGATCGCTGATCAGAGCTTCATCGAGTCGAATTTCGACGGCACGGTGAAGATCCGCAACCGCAACGTCGCACGGAACTCCGAAGGCGATCTCATGGTGATGGCGCGCAACGTCGCGATCGTCATCATCGGATCCGACGGTGCCGAGCGGGCGGTACACCGCGTGCAATACGGGTCGCGTCTCAAGGTCGACGACGGGGATCAGGTGAAGCGCGGCCAGCGTCTCGCCGAATGGGACCCCTATACACGTCCCATCATGACCGAGATCGACGGTGTGATCGGGTACGAGGATCTTGTCGAAGGCGCTTCGATGTCGGAGTCGATCGACGAGGCGACCGGTATTGCCAAGCGCGTCGTGATGGACTGGCGCTTGAACCAGCGCTCGGCCAGCCTCAAGCCCGCGATGGTCATCAAGGGCACGGACGGGAAGATCGGCAAGTTGGCGCGCGGCGGCGACGCCCGCTACCTGCTTCCGGTCGAGTCGATCATCCCGTTCGACCCGGGTGCGAAGGTGAATGCCGGCGACGTCATCGCCCGTATCTCGATGGAAGGCGCCAAGACGCGTGACATCACGGGTGGTCTTCCCCGCGTCGCCGAGCTTTTCGAAGCGCGGCGTCCGAAGGACCATGCGATCATCGCGGAAGCCTCCGGCACGGTGCAATTCGGCAAGGACTACAAGAACAAGCAGCGCCTCTCGATCGTCCCACACGACGGCGATGCGGATGCGGTCGAGTATCTGATCCCGAAGGGCAAGCACATCCATCTGCAGGACGGCGACGTCGTGGAGAAGGGTGACTATATCGTGGACGGCAACCCGGCTCCGCATGACATTCTTGCGGTCAAGGGCGTCGAGGAGCTTGCGGCTTACTTGGTGAACGAGATCCAGGAGGTCTATCGCCTCCAGGGCGTGTCGATCAACGACAAGCACATCGAGGTGATCGTGCGGCAGATGCTGCAGAAGGTCGATATCGTCGATCCCGGCGACACGACCTTCCTGTCGGGCGAGCAGGTCGACCAGACCGAACTCGAATATGCCAACCAGCAGGTCATCGCGATCGGCGGCAAGATCGCGACCGGTACGCCCGTGCTGCTCGGCATCACCAAGGCGAGCTTGCAGACGCGTTCGTTCATCTCGGCCGCGTCGTTCCAGGAGACCACCCGCGTCCTCACCGAGGCGGCGGTCAACGGGAAGATCGATACGCTGGAAGGGCTGAAGGAGAATGTCATCGTCGGCCGCCTCATCCCGGCCGGGACCGGCGCCGCTATGGCCCGCCTCCGTCGTGTGGCGTCCTCGCGCGACGAGATGATCCTGCAGCAGCGCACGGAAACCTCCAAGGCGCCGCTCCCGGCGCTGCCGCCCGCGGCAGCCGAGTGACCGGACGCGACGCGGCATAAGAAGGATTTGGGGCGCTTCGGCGCCCCTTTTCGTTTGCATCACGGGAGACGAGTCTGCTGCTGGCAGACAGCGTCACCCAGGTTTGAAACGGGGCGGGTAGGGCAGGGCCATGGCCAGAGATGTCGTTCTTGTGACGGGCGCCGGCGGCTGCATCGCCGCTTGGGTGATGAAGGATCTGGTCGAGGCCGGAGTCACGGTCGTCGGCTTCGACCTTTCCGATGACAGGCGGCGCCCTCGCCTCGCGATGGATGAGGCCGCCCTTTCCCAGATCATCTGGGAGACGGGTGATATCGCGGACGGCGAGCATCTCCGCCGTCTCGCGGAGCGGCATGGGGTCAATGCCATCATCCATCTCGCCGCGTTGCAGGTGCCGTTCTGCAAGGCCAATCCGGCGGCCGGGGTCAAGGTCAACGTGCTCGGAACCGTCAACGTGCTGGAAACGGCGCGGGCCCTCGGCATCAAGCGGCTCGCTTATGCGAGTTCCATCGCGATTCAGGGGATGACACCCGATAGTCCCTGGCTGGCGACACTCTATGGTGCCCACAAGGCCTGCGGCGAAGCGATGGCCCAAGTGTATTGGCAGGATTGGCAGGTCCCGAGCGTCGGAATCCGGCCCGGTGTGGTCTACGGTCCGGCGCGCGACCAGGGCATGAGCGCAGCCCCGACCGTTGCGATGGTGGCAGCGGTCGTCGGCAAGCCTTACACGGTCCCGTATACCGGGCCGTTCCCGTTTCTCTATGTGCGCGAGGTCGCGTCGGCTTTCGTGAAGGCCGTGTCGGAAGATCGTGTCGGCGCGCCCGTGTTCGACCTCAACGGGGTCGCCTCGACGATCGAGAGCGTTCTTACCCTCGTGCGTGAGCATGTTCCGCAGGCGGAGGTGAGCGGCCATGGCGCCTCGTTTCCCTTCCCGGCGGACCTCTCGGATGCGCCGATTAGAGAGTTCCTCGGGGATTACCGCAGGTGGAGTCTTGCCGAGGGTGTGGCCGAGACCCTGACGCGGTTCGCGGCTCTCACCCGCGACGGTCGCCTGGGTGCGGCCGACGTCGCCTGAGCCGATGCTTCAGCGACCCAGGCCGCTCCCGCGCGGCCGGATCGCGATCCAGCCTAACCAGAGAACGATCCAGGTGAACAGGACCGCGAAGACGGCATCGCTGAAATAGTGCCCGCCAAAGGCCATCCGCAGCAGGCCAGAACACAGCGCGAAGGCGAGCGAGGCGGCAACCGCCGCCCCGCGCCAGGGCAGGGGCAGCAGCAAGGCGGGGCCGAGCGTCCAGGCGCTTGTCGCTCCCTCGCCCGACACGAAGGAACAGTTGCGCTGGCACGCCCCGTCGAAAGTGTAGAACGGCCGGAACGGCTGATCACCCCCGAAATCTGTCGTCTGATAGGGGCGCGGCCGATGTGAATGCTCCTTGAGCAGCGTATTCGCCACCAGCCCCGGGCCCACCGCGAATGTCAGCAGGACGAAGACAACACCTCGCCCGGTCGGAGCCCACCATCGGCCGACGCCAAGACGACGTGCGCTGTAGAGCAGGACATTGAGGATCACCACGGCGGTGGGGATCCAGTAGAAGAGCCGGCGAGCCGCGCCGCCGAGGCCCATCTCGCCGACGAAGGTGCCATTGCCGGCATAGAACAACGCGGCGGTCGTTAGATCGAGCGCTGGGTCGAGACCGAACACCAGGGCGGCGAGAAAGGTGGCGCCGCAGAGTGCGGCCGGGATCGCGAAGCGGCTCACCGTGCGGACCCGTTCAGAACCCGACCCGGTAGACTTGTCCCGTCTGGATGCCTTCGACGCTGCGGCAATAGGCCAGCGCGGCCTTAGCCACCGGGACGGGCTCGAAGCCCGGGAAGAAGGGTCCGTAATCCGCCATGGATTCGGTGAAGACGGTCGGGCTCACGAGATTGAGACGCAGACCGCGGGGAAGTTCGCATGCCGCCGTGCGAACGAAGCCTTCCAGAGCGGCATTCACCATGGCGGCCGAAGAGCCGCCCGGGATCGGGGCTTCGGACAGGATGCCGGAAATCAGCGTGATCGAACCGCCGTCACGGAGGCTTCGACGTGCCGCGAGGGCCAGGTTCACCTGGCCCATCAGCTTGTTGGCGAGGCCGAGCCCGTAGACCGAGCTTGCAAGGGTCTGGGGTTCGACGCTGGCGAGTGGGGGAAAGTTGACCTTGCCGGCCGTACAACATACGGCATCGACAGGGCCGGCTTCGTTGAGGCCTTGAAGGATGCTCGCCGGGTCGGCGATGTCGATCCGGACCTCACCCGATTTCGAACCGGCCCGGATCAGATCGTGCCGCTCGCTGAGCGCCGCGTCGACGGCCCGCCCCAGGACACCGGAGGCTCCGACCAGGAGAATACGGAGGCGGGTCGATTGCGGCATGGCGTCGTCCTTCGGCAAATGCGCGAAGGCTTAGCCGAAAACTCCTCAGGCCGGAAGGCTCAGGCGGCGAGGAGCCGCTGCACTTCGCCGACCAGATCCTTGAGGTGGAAGGGCTTCGACAGGATCTTGGCGTCGCGCGGCGCGTTATTGTCGGGATTTAAGGCGACGGCCGCGAAACCCGTGATGAACATCACCTTGATGTCCGGGTCGAGTTCGGTCGCGCGGCGCGCGAGTTCGATGCCGTCCATCTCCGGCATCACGATATCGGTCAGGAGGAGTTCGAAAGGTTCTTCGCGCAGACGATGATAGGCCGACAGGCCATTGTCGAACGAAGCGACCGTAAAGCCCGCGTTCTGCAAGGCCTTGACGAGAAATCGCCGCATGTCGTTGTCGTCTTCGGCCAGAAGAATGCGCGTGACTGGCTCGACCTTGTCCATGTCGTGTTCCTTGGGTTCCAGGTACCATAAGGGCCGAGGGTGGTTAATTCCAGCTAAACCCAAAGATTCAAGTGGGAGCGCAGCAACTGCTTTTTTGCGGGTGTGACCGCTTTACCCGCAGACGGCGTCGAAGAGCTTGAATGGCAGGTCGACATCGAGGTGATGACAAGGAGGGAACCGCGATGATGCTGAATAGTGCGACCGCGACCAGCCTGGCCGGCATCGGCCTCAGCCACGTTGCGCGGGAATATCCGCACAAGCTCGATCATGTCATCGAAGGGCCGGACGTGATCGGGGGGCCGCGCCATCTGCATCCCGTGTTCTTCGGCAGTTTCGACTGGCATTCCTGCGTTCACACCTACTGGATGCTGGCACGGCTTCTGCGGCTCTATCCCGAGGCCGCGACAAGCCGGGATACCCGTCTCCTGTTCGATGAGGCGCTGACCCCAGAGCGGATGGCTGGAGAATGCGCCTATTTCGCGCGACCTGCGGCCCGTGGCTTCGAGCGGCCGTACGGCTGGGCTTGGCTGCTGGCTCTTTCGGCGGAACTGCGAAGGCACGCGGACCAGCCCTGGGCTGCGGCCGTGGCGCCGCTCGCCACGCTGATAGGTGATCGCTTCAAAGACTTTCTGCCGCGTGCCACCTATCCGATCCGGGCCGGGACGCACGGCAATACCGCCTTCGCGCTACGCCTCGCGGCCGACGACGCGGTGGATACGGAGCTCATCAGTCTGATCGAGGAGACGGCGCGCCGCTGGTACGGTGCGGATGTCGACTGCCAAGCCTGGGAGCCGAGCGGCGACGATTTCCTCTCCTCGGCGCTGATCGAGGCCGAATGCATGCGCCACGTGCTCTCCCCTGAGGCCTTCCTGTCCTGGTTCGACCGCTTTCTCCCGCAGCTCGGCGCCGGCGTGCCCGCGACGCTTTTCCTGCCTGCCGTGGCGAGCGACAGGACGGATGGGAAGATCGCGCATCTCGACGGGCTCAATCTCAGCCGGGCTTGGTGCTGGCGATCCCTGCTCCGCGACTTGCCGGACAGCCACCCGGTTCGCACCCGCGCCGAGGTAGCAGTCGCAGCACATCTGGCCGCGAGCCTGCCTGCACTCGACGGCCATTATATGGGGGCGCACTGGCTCGCGAGCTTCGCCCTTCTGGCGCTTCAGGGATGACCTCGCCGAAACCCGGCGGTCCCGCTACACTGCGGCCTGCAGCAAGGAGAACGCCATGTTCATCGCCATGAATCGCTTCAAGGTCATCAAGGGAGAAGAGGAGTCCTTCGAGCATCTGTGGCTCTCACGCGAGTCGCACCTCGACACTGTGCCGGGCTTCATTGAATTCCACATGCTGCGTGGGCCGGAGCGCGACGATCATGTGCTCTATTCCTCGCATACGATCTGGGCGAACCGGCAGGTCTTCACGGATTGGACGACCTCCGAGCAGTTCCGCGCCTCCCATCGGGGCGCGGGCGGCACGAAGCCGATGTATCTCGGCCATCCGGAATTCGAAGGGTTCGACGTGATTCAGACCGTCAAGAACACGCGGGCCAAGGTGGCCGCCGAGTAGGGGTGAGCAACCTGTTCTTAAGCATGGCTTGCTGTAATGGCGCGTCCGGCTTTAAAGCAGGTGCATGGTGTTTGATCTCGTGGCAGGCGCGAAGCAAAGGTTTTCGCTGCCGCAATCCTCGGCAGTCGCGGCGCGCCCCGCGCGCATTCTGGTGTTCGATTCTGGGCTTGGCGGCCTCTCCGTCTACCCGGATGTGCGCCGCATCGCCGAGGGAGCGACGCTGTTTTACACGGCCGATGACGCCGTGTTCCCCTATGGCAATCTGAGTGAGCAGGCGGTGCTCGATCGGATGACGGTCGTGATGGGCGCGCTCATCGACGCCCTTGCTCCGGATGTGATCGTCATCGCCTGCCACACGATCTCGACGGTGGTTCTGGCGCCATTGCGGGCGCATTGGCCGGAGGTTGTCTTCGTCGGCACGGTTCCGGCCATCAAGCCGGCGGCTCTGGCGTCGCACAGCAAATGCATCAGCGTGCTGGCCACGCCCGGCACCGTGGTGCGTGACTACACCCGCGACCTGGTCGAGACCTACGCGAGCGACTGCGCCGTCACCCTGGTCGGAGCGCGCGGGCTTGCGGCGCTCGCCGAGCGAGCGATGCGCCGTAACCACGTCGACGACGCGGCGCTTCTGCAGGAGATCGCACCGGCCTTCGTTCAGACCGCCGCGGGGCGCACCGATACGATCGTTCTGGCCTGCACCCATTACCCTTTGATTTTGCCGCGTCTTGTCGCTGTCGCGCCATGGCCGGTCACTTGGATCGATCCCGCGCCCGCCATCGCGCGTCGCGTCGAGCGCGTTCTGGAAGAGCGGGGTGCTCTCCCAGCAGCTCCCGTCGAAGGTCTCGCGCCCGCCTTTCTCACAAGCAATCGCCCTCCGGGCGAAGCGGTCGAGAACTTCATGGCCAGCTGCGGATTGCGTTGGCAGCACAGCCGGGCTTTAACCGCGCTCGCGCGCGAGGCCGCCGTCTAGGCCCGCAACAACACCATGGGGGCTTGCTCCCGAAGCAGGGAGCACGATTGCATGTCGCGATGGTTCGGGGGCAAAGCCCTCGCCATCATTTTCGTCACCGTTTTGCTCGATATGATGGGCATCGGCATCATCCTGCCGGTGTTGCCGTCGTTGATTGCCAATCTGGCGGGTGAGGGGATCTCGAACGCGTCCATGATCGGCGGATGGCTGTTCATGGCCTATTCGGCGACGCAGTTCCTGTGCGGCCCGATGATCGGCAACCTGTCGGACGCCTATGGGCGGCGCCCGGTCCTGCTGCTGTCGATCCTGGGCCTCGGCGTCGACTATCTGGTGACGGCCTTCGCGCCGACGATCGGCTGGCTGTTCGTCGGACGGCTGCTGGCCGGACTTTGCGGCGCCTCCTACACGACCGCGAGCGCCTATGTGGCCGACGTCACGGCGCCGCAGGATCGTGCGAAAGCCTTTGGGATGCTGGGGGCCGCCTTCGGCATCGGCTTCGTGCTGGGGCCGGCCCTCGGTGGTCTGCTCGGGCATTTCGGGCCCAGGACACCGTTCTTCTTCGCATCGGGATGCTCGATCCTGAATTTTGCCGTGGCGATTTTCGTGCTGCCGGAATCGCTCGGCCGCGATCGGCGCCGCCCCTTCGCCTGGAGGCGTGCCAATCCGCTCGGCGCCGTCCTGTCGCTGCGCCGCCATCCCCTGCTGATCCGCTGGGCGCTCGCGATTTTTCTGAGTTTCGTGGCCATGGCGGTCTATCCGGCCGTGCTGGCCTTCGCGACCATCGAACGCTATGGCTGGGATGCCACGCAAATCGGTTTGTCGCTCGCTTTCTTCGGGATCGTGTCTGCCCTCTTCCAGGGCGGCGTGGTGGGGCCGGCGATCCGCGTCATGGGTGAACGCCGGGCCGCCCTCGCGGGATTGATCGTCGCAGCGCTCACCGCCGTCGGCTTCGCTTTCGCGACCGAAGGCTGGATGATCTACGTGCTGATCGGCCTCGGCGGATTTCAGGGTGTCGCGATGCCGGCCGTCAACGCGCTGATGTCCCACGAGGTCGAGGCCGACGCCCAGGGCGAGCTGCAGGGCGCGGTCGCGAGCCTGCAGGCCTTGGGGTCCGTCTTCGGACCGCCGATGATGACCGAGATCTTCGCGATGTTCACCGGCGGCGGCGCCCGGGTGCAATTTCCTGGCGCCCCATTCCTGGTGGCTGCGGTTTTGTTTCTCCTGGCGACCGTGTTGTTGCCGCGGCACGGGAGGCTGGATCGACCGTGAACGGCTGATCTTTGAGTGATGGGAACGCGCAAGGGTCAATCCATGCGCGAGTTGCCCCCTCGCCCTGAGCATGCCTCGTCTCTATACAGCGACAAACATATCGGACGAACGGCATGGATCAGCTTTCTCAACGCGTCGGACGCTACAACGTGGCTCTCCTCAAGGACGGAATCTTCGATGCGCCGCCGGAGGTTCTGACCCATGTCGGGGGCGCTGATCAGCAAGCGGCGATGCTGGCGCGTTGGGGACAGTCGCGTGTCCAGATGGCGGTGAATTGTTTCCTGCTCGATGACGATGGCGACGTCACGCTCGTCGACGCCGGTACCGGCACCGCATGGGGGGCCGCGTTTGGTCATGCCCGGGCCGCGCTCGATCGACGGGGCATCGCGCCGGATCGGGTTGCGCGGGTCCTACTCACCCACATTCACGGCGATCATGCGCTCGGTCTCTTCGGCCCGCATGACGAAGCCTATTTTCGCAATGCTGAAATCCTCGTCCCGGCGCGGGATCTCGCCTATTTTACCGACGAGTTGTCTCGCGCCACCGTGCCCAAGGCACGGCAGGGTGGGTTCGACATCGCGACGAAGCTTCAGCATGTCTACCGAGGCCGCATTCGAACTTTCGCCGAGGGTCATGTCCTGCCCGAAGTCGAAGCCTTACCGTTGCCTGGCCACACGCCGGGGCATACGGGCTACTTGATCGGGAGCGACGCCAAGAAGCTTCTCATCTGGGCCGACCTCTTGCACATCGCCGATCTGCAAGCGGCCGATCCGAACGTTGGCCTCGTTTTCGATCTCGATGCCGGCCAGGCCGCGCAAACCCGCCGAACAGCGCTCGGGCGTGCCGCTGAGAAAGGCTGGACTGTCGCCGGAGCTCATGTCGATGGCTTCCTGAAAGTGGTGACGTCCCATGGCTCCTTTGCATGCGTGCCGGCTTAAACACATCGTCCCATGGTGCTCAGCCGAGAGACTTCTTCCATCCATCGGCAGAATGAGCGTCTAGGCCCCATCCGCCCAGGTCCGATCTGGACACCGCGATCGCGCGATAGATCAGCGCTTCTCCGGAATGTCGACGTCACGTTTCATGTCGTCAACATGGGAATAACCGAGCTTTATGGGCCCCGAAATCTCGTCGTCTAGGCAATCGAGCATCTGGACGATGTGGCGGTGAAGGGTGGGTTCGCCAGGATGAGGGCATCGCGCACGCGGCGGGCTCTTCGTCAACGCCGATCAATCGCTTGGCTCGGCGCCCGCTATCAAGGTTGACTGCTGTCGCGCGGTCGCGACTGAGCCGAGCCTTCGGACAGGTCCGTTTGACAGTTCGGTGGCGTGACCTGTTTCGCTTGCTCGTCCCGCCAGTGGCTTCAAGAGCCCGTCAGGACAATCTCAATCGCGGCCTTGTCCAGCACGCGATAGTGTCCCGGGGCGAGGTCGTCCGGCAGCGTCAGGCCGCCGAGCCGGTCGCGGTGGAGGGCCAGGACATGGTTTCCTAGGGCCGCGAACATGCGGCGGACCTGATGATAGCGTCCTTCAGTGATGGTCAACGCGGCGCGCGTCGGCGTCGCGACCTCCAGAAGTCCAGGGCTCAAGGGCTCGGTCTCACCTTGCAGAATCAGCGTGCCAGCGGCGAAGAGGGCCGCTTCATCGCCGCGCAGAGGTCGCGCCAGTTCGGCATGGTAGCGCTTCGGGACATGGGTCTTCGGGGCGATGATCTTGTGAAGAAAGGCTCCATCGTCCGTGAGCAGCAGAAGGCCAGTCGTTTCCTTGTCGAGGCGGCCCACGGAGGAGATCATCGGGTCGCGCCGGCGCCAGCGCTCCGGCAACAGATCGTGGACCAAGGGTCCCTCGTCCTTGTGTGAACACGTCATGCCGAGCGGTTTGTTCAGCATGATCACGAGCCCCGGCAAGGGGTCGAGTGGTTCCCCGTCTATACGCAATTCGGAACAGGCGTCGGGTGCGATCTTCTGCGCGGGGTCTGTCAGCCGCGTCTCTCCCAGCCGGACCCGCCCGGCCCGGACGAGTGACTGGATCTCGCGACGGGAGCCGTAGCCCAGATTGGCCAACAGCTTGTCGAGCCGCGGGCTCACAGGACCGCCTCGAAGATTTTGTAGCCCCCGGCCTCGGCCGCGACCGTCACCGTCCTGAACAGGGTCCTTATCACACCCTCGTAGGGGAGGTGGCGATTAGCGGTGAGCCACAGCCGGCCGCCGCGTCGCAGCGATTCGGATGCCCTCTGAATGAAGGTCCGACCGAGGCTGCGTTCCTCCGTCCCGCCCTCGTGAAAGGGAGGGTTCATCACGACGAAGTCGAGTTTGGCGAGGGTGTTGTCGGGTCGCTGGAGGTCGCTCCACCGGAACGTGACGCGCGGATCCTCGACGTTGCGACGCGCGGCCTCGATCGCGCGTCTGTCGATGTCGATCAGGAGCAGGCTCTTGACGGCAGGCGATGTCAGCACCCCACGCGACAACGTGCCGGTTCCGCAGCCGAAATCCGCCCCATGGCCCGAGAGAGCGGGCAGGTGCGTCATCAGCAGGGCGCTGCCGGGGTCGAGCCGATCCCAACTGAACACACCCGGTTGTGTCCAAAGGTCAAAGGGAGGGACGCGGCGCGGCCCGGTCTCGGCCAGCGTGTCCTCCAGGGCGGTCAGCGTCGGCGGTCGCGTCCCGGAACAGATCCTGTGGTGACGCTTGGCCACGTCCGCGACCAAGCAGCCCAGCGCCCGAAGCTCTGCGACCAGCCGCGCGCCGCCGCGTTCTTTCGGGGCCAGTATGTGAAACGGAGCGCCTGGCGCAAGCGCACGGAGCGCCTGAGCTATGGCGTAGCGCCGCTCCAGTGTGCCCGGAGGGGCCAGCATGACGAAACTGTCCAGCGACGCGGGCATGCAGGCCTCCAGGGCGGCGGCACCGGGAATGAGCGGCGAGAACTGGACGGTCTCGGAGTGGAGCGAAATGAGGCTTTCGGGCAGTTGTCCGTAAGCGCCGTGGCAAGCCGCGTCTGTCATCCCGTCCGCAATATTGGAATTCGGGTGCCATGCCCAGCGGGTGCTTGCGAGACTCGATCCAGAATTCTTCGTTCAATCGGGGAGCAGTGTCGTCTTTACGGCCTTGCTCGCCGCTCGACGAAGTCGCGAATGGTTTCATGGAGGTGGGCAGCTATCGCCAGCCCTCTAGGGCACATGATCAATGCGGAGACTGCGAAGTGAGTTTCCGCTGGTCTCGCGGGAAAACCTTCCGCTCTTGGACGATGGCAGCTTAAGCCTCTACGCTGCCCTAGGCGATCGATCGGCTGACGGCCAATGGCCGCCGCACCACGAACGTCCATTCAAGACCGGCGCCGCCTGAAAGCCGACGGGCGGGAGACGTAAATCAACCTTTTGCAAGCCGAATTCTCTACAACAAACTTAATCCTCACTACCCAGCTTCCCCCCTGGGGCAAGCCCTTCCTCAAACCTCCCCCCGCACCGCCGCCGTATCGCGCAGCCGCTGCGCATAGACATTGATCACCAGCGCCGCGAGCAGGATCAGGCCACGGATCAGGATTTTCAGGAATGAATCGATCTGCACGTGGTCGAGCCCGTTGTTGAGCACGCCGAGTACGCAGAGGCCAACGATCGTGTTGCCGATGGAGCCGCGGCCGCCGAACAGGCTCGTGCCGCCCACCACCACGGCGGCGATGGAATCGAGCAGATAGGTGTCGAACTCGTTCTGCTGGGCCGAGCCGAAATGCGCGACGCCCGCCATGCCGGCGACGCCCGAGCAGACGCCTGAAATGACCAGCACGGCGCCCAGGATCACCTTGGTGTTGACGCCCGAATATTCGGCGGCTTCGCGGTTGCCGCCGACCATATACACATAGCGGCCAAAGCGCGTGTAGGTCAGCACCACATGTCCGACGATGAGGAAGCAGGCGAGCAGCACGACGATCCATGGGACGCCATGGATGGAGCCGCTGCCGATCGTCGTGACGATGTCGGGCACCGCATAGGCGATCTGGCCGCGCACCAGCATGGCCGACACGCCGGCCGCGATCTGCATCATGGCGAGGGTCATGATGAAGGACGGGATGCCGATCAGCGTGAGGCCGAGCGCATTGACCAGGCCCAGCACACCGGCCCCGATCAGCGCCAGGATGATCGCGGCCCAGCCCGGCAGCGGGATGTTGGCGATCGAGACATAAGCCTCCTGCGAGGTGAAATAGGCCACCGCGATGCCGGTCGCATTGGCGACGGCAGCTACCGACAGGTCGATCTCGCCGCACAGGATCACGAAGGTGAGGCCGACCGCCATGATGCCCGTCACCGAGATCTGGGTCAGGATGTTGGCAAGATTGTCGGCCGTCGCGAAGGAGGGACTGGCGAGCGAGAAGAAGACCACGAGGCAGAGAAGCGTGGCGAAGGGCGCCACGTTGCGCATCTGGTTGCGAAGCCAAAAGCCGAGGCTCGGGCGCGGCATGGCGATCTTGTCCTGAACCGTCATCTTTGACCCTTCACGCGGCTTCCAAGAGGCGGTCTTTGCTGATCGAGCCGTCGGCGAATTCGCGCGCGATGGCTCCCTTCTTCATCACCAGGATGCGGTCGGCGAGAGACAGCACCGTCTCGGGTTCGGTCGAGACCACCACCACGGCGAGGCCCTGGTCGCGCAGGCTGCGCACGATGCGCACCACATCGTCCTTGGCGCCGACATCCATGCCCCGCGTCGGTTCGCTCAGCACCAGCACCTTGGGCGGATGCGTCAGCCATTTGGCGAGCGCCACCTTCTGCTGGTTGCCACCCGACAGCGAGCCGAGCAGCGCGTCGGCCCTGGGCGGGCGGATGTTGAGGGCGCCGATCTGCACCTGCGTGATCTCGCGCTCACGCATCGGCTTCAGCCACAGCCGCGAGATGCGGTCGAGGATGGCGATCGAGGCGTTCTTGTAGACGGGTTCGTGATGGAACAGCATCGAGCGCCGGCTTTCCGGCACGAAGGCGATGCCGGCACCCTTGGCGGCTGCGGTGTTGCGCAGGCGGCGCGGCGTGCCTTCCAGCACCAGAGTGCCGTGATCCGGCGCGATCTTGCCGAACAGCGTGCGGGCGAGCTCCACCTGGCCGCAGCCCATGAAGCCGTAGATGCCGAGGATCTCGCCGGCCCGGATATCGAAGGAGACGTCGCGGAAAAAACGGCTCGCCCCGAGGTTCCGCGCCGCCATCACGACCGGGGCCGAGGGCTTGGCCGCGAGCGGGATGGCGCCCGTGTAGCTTTCCTCGAGATCGTCGTGCCCGACCCCGATCATTTGCTCGATGACCCAGCCCTTGTCGATCGTGCTGACGGCGCTGTCCGCAACCTTGCGGCCGTTACGAAACACCGTGACGGCATCCGACACGCGCAAGATATCGTCCAGAAAATGCGAGATGAAGATGGTGCTGCGGCCCTCCCGCTTCAGGGCGCGCAGCACGCTGAACAGTTGCTCGACCTCGGGTGGTGACAGCGCCGAGGTGGGCTCGTCCAGGATGATGATGCGGGCCCCGGAAAACAACACGCGGGCGAGTTCGATCAACTGCTGCAGACCGATCGGCAGCGAACCGATGCGCGTGCGCGGATCGACGTCGAGCCCGAGTTTCCGGAGTTGCTCGCCCGCCTCGCGCACCATCGTGCTCCAGCGCACCTGCCCGACGGCACCAATGGGTTGCTTGCCGAGAAACACGTTCTCGGCGACGCTGAGGTCCGGCACGATGCTGAGTTCCTGGTGCACCATGCCGATGCCGGCCGCCAGCGCATCGCGGGCCGAGCGGAAATTCACCTCGCGGCCCTCGATCGTCATGCGGCCGCCATAGCCGGAATGCACCCCGGCGATGATCTTCATCATCGTCGACTTCCCGGCCCCGTTTTCCCCGACGAGGCCGTGGATCTCTCCGGCCTGCAAGGCGAAGTCGACGCCCTTCAGCGCCTGCACGCCGCCGAACGACTTGGTGATGCCGATCATTTCGAGAAGGGGTGTGGGCATACGTTTCCCATGGAGTCCCTTCTCCCGCATGAGCGGGAGAAGGTGGCCTTGCGGAGCAAGGTCGGATGAGGGCTGGTTCAAGCGCCGAGGGGGCCCTCATCCGCTTGCCGGTCTCGCTGCGCGAGCGGGCACCTTACTCCCGCTCGCGCGGGAGTAAGGACGCTGTCCTCAGAGCAAAAAGCTCTGCTCCAGCCACAACAACCCCGGCGCATTGTCCTTGGTGACAACGGGTCCATCCATGACGACGTGTTTCGGGATGCCGCCTTCACCGGTCTTCTGCCCGCCCATCACGGCTGCGACTCCGGCCGCGATCGCGCCGCCATGGATGCGTCCGGATGGGTTGCGGACCGTGGCGGTCATGCGGCCATCGAGGACTGCGGCGAGGGCGGGCGGCATGGCATCGCAGCCGCCGATCTTGATGTCGGTGCGGTTGTGCGCCTTCATCACATTGTAGGCCGCAAGCGCCATGTCGTCGTTGTGGAAATAGGCGGCGTCGATCTGCGGGTATTTGGAGAGATAGGTCTCCCAGATGCGCGCGGTCTTCGACACGTCCCAATCGCCGGGTTGCCGATCCAGGACTTCGATCCCCGGATAGTTCTTGACCACGCTTTCGAATCCCCGGGCGCGACCTTGGGCACCCGTATGGCCGAGCGCGCCTTGCGTCATGATGATCTTGCCCTTGCCCCCGATGGCATTGCACAGCGCTTGCGTCACGCCCGCGCCCATCAGTTCGTTGTCGGGCGCCAGGAACGTGTGCACGTTGATCTTGTCGAGCGGCGCGATCAGCGTGTCCATGTCGATCACCGGCACACCGGCGTCGATCATCTTCTGCACGGGTTGGGTCAGCGTGCCGATGCCGAAGGCCTGGATGCCGACGAAATCCCATTTCTGCGACGCCATATTGTCGATGGCGGCCCGCTGCTTCACGGCATCGAGCTCACCGTCGAACCACGTCACCTCGACGTTGAACAGCGAACCCCAATATTCGGCGGCCTGTTTGCCTTGCGCGCACCAGGTCGCCTGAAGACCGGCGTTGGAAAAAGCGGCCTTCAGGGGCTTTGAGGAGCGGCCGGTGGCCGCGGCCTGTTCGGCCGCCATGGCAGAGTCGAAGCCGAAAGCCCCCAGGAGCGCCGCCGCCGCACTGATCGAAGCCGACGATTTGAAAAATCCACGCCGCGATTGCGGCGGCACGAAGCCGTCTGTCATCTGTTCCTCCCGAAGGGCCGGCCGTCTCGTTGAGGTGGACGTGCCGTGCCGATGATGCCGCAGAAGCGCGGGACCTGATCCTAGAAGCAAGACTAGCATGCTGGCAATGGCCTTGCGGGCCGATGGAACCGGAGATGCGAGTTCGCGATTTCCTCTGTCGTAGGAGGAGGGGTTCATGGGCATTCTAGAGAATTCAATCGGCGCGATGTTCGGCCGCGGGTCGGGTGACAATGACGGGCCGAGTTTTGGCGGAGCGCCCTATGCTCCCTTGGCGACCGCCCTGATCGGCCTTTTGGCCGCCAAGGCGATGTCGGGTGGTTTCGGAAACCTCGGCGGCCTCTTCGGTGGTGGCCAGGCCGCTCAGCCTGCTCCGCAGCAGGGCCAGATGCCGCAAGGCGAGCCCCAAGGGGGCGGCGGTTTGCTTGGAGGGCTCGGCGGCCTGTTGCATCAGTTCCAGCAGAATGGCATGGGCAATGTCGCGCAATCCTGGGTCGGCAGCGGCCATAACGAACCGGTCAATCCCGGCCAGGTCCAGCAGGCGATCGGACCCGACATGATCCGTGAACTGGCGCAGAAAACCGGAATGTCGGAGCAGCAGATTGCCCAGCAGCTGTCGCAGGAGCTGCCCGACATCATCAACAAGCTGACGCCTCAGGGACGTCTTCCTTCGCATGACGAGGCGTCGTCGTGGCTCAAGGGCGGCAATCCGCTGCAAGGCTGACCCGGTAACTGCTCTCTGCCGTGGTCGCGCGGGCTTTTGTGGATGCCATGCATCCGCGTGAGACCCGTGCGCGTTGTCCTCGGCAGACGGTGTGATCTGTTGAACAAGGACGTACGAGTATGGACTCCGCGAAACATAATGAGGTCAGCCAGCGCGCCTATGAGATCTGGGAAGCTGAAGGCCGTCCACATGGACATCATGATGCGCACTGGCGGCAGGCTGAACAGGAACTCGGCGTCTCGCATGCGTCCGGGGCTGTTGATCCCCATCCAGGTATGATGGGCGACGGGACCGAGGAGCAGAACCTCAATCAGGTGGGCACGCCGGCAGCGCGGATCACGCAAGAGGAAGTCGAGGAAGCCTTCGCGTCCGTTAAGGCCGCCTAGCTCTGTCGCGGCTGGGGTCTAATAGAAGTAAATGTTTGTTCGAGATTCCATAGCTGGTTAGCGTGCCAGCCTTGAGCCAAACCGCGTCAGGTCCCCGGGGAGGGGGAGTGCATCTTCCCTCGCGTGTTGGTTCACGTTAGGGCTGCATGATGCCTATTCGCGATGCCATTCCGGATGATACGGTGCTGCTTCATTGGCTCGTTCTCGATGAGATCGAGGACGATGAACTTGATACTCTCACCGATCTTCTGGATTCTGGAGATCGCGCAAAAGCCGAGCGGTGTCGTTCTCCGACTGACCGCAAAGCCTCTCTTGCGTCCCACGCGCTGATCCGGGCCACACTCTCGCGCTACGCGCCCTTTTTCCCCGCGGAATGGCGTTTTGCCGCTGGGCTCTATGGCAAGCCTGAGATCGATGCCGGACCGGATGAGCCGCCGATGCGTTTCAACCTGTCCCACACCTGCGGATTGGCGGCGGTCGCTGTCTCGTCGCGAGATCCGGTCGGCATTGACGTGGAGCGCGTGGACTCGGCGCGCCTGGCGCTGGATTTTGCGCTCGCGACCTTCGCGCCCGCCGAAGGCGACTATCTGCGGCGTCTGCCGGCCGCCGCGCAAACTGCGGCCGCCTATCGATTCTGGACCTTGAAGGAGGCCTATCTCAAGGCCGTCGGCCTGGGCCTGTCCGTCCCGCTGAAACAATTCGCATTCACGCTCGATGGGCCCTCGATCGAATTCACCCACCGCATCGCCGACGACCCGGCCCGCTGGCGCTTCCACCAATGTCAGCCCACCTCGGACCACATGCTGGCACTGGCCGTGCGGCGTGACCGTCCCGGAGAGCTTCGCATCGATGCGCGTGCGACGACAGTCGCGGACCTCCTTGGGCGTTAAGGCGCACCCTGTCCCGAAGTGACTCCCGGTCGAGGGTGGTGTCGCTCCCTGGGGGGGAAGTCTTAGCTTGGCCGCACGAAAACAACCACCGGCTGCAGAATAAGTCCCCGCCTGACCGGGTCTCCTCCACAAGCGCCGCTGTTCGGCGTCGGAGGACCACATGGACCACGAAGATGCCAAAGGTCGCGGGCTCGACCGCCGTCACGCACTCGAATGTATGGTGTGGGCCGGCACGGGTGTGCTGTGGGGCTTGAAGGGCGGCGTGCCGGTCTCCCTCAACATTCTCGGTGCGGCCGAGGCGGCCGAGGTGCAGGCGGGCGGCTTCACCTTTCTGCAGATGTCCGATAGCCACATCGGCTTCGACAAGGCCGCGAACCCGCATGCGATCGACACCCTGCAGGAGGCCATCGCAAAGGTCCACGCCCTGCCGGTGAAGCCGGCCTTCATGATCCACACCGGCGACATCACGCATCTGTCCACGCCGGGCCAGTTCGACGACGCGGCCCGGATCCTCGGCGGGACCGGGCTCGACGCGCATTATGTGCCCGGCGAGCACGATATGATCGACGAGGGCAACGGACGCGCCTATCTCGACCGCTACGGCAAGGCCGCCAGGGGCGCCGGCTGGTACGCCTTCGATCAGAGCGGCGTCCATTTCATCGGGCTCGTCAATGTCGTGAACCTGAAAGCCGGCGGCCTCGGCTTTCTCGGGGCCGATCAGCTCGCATGGCTTGCCGACGACCTCAAAGCCGTCAGCGCCTCCACGCCCATCGTGGTCTTCGCGCATATCCCGCTGTGGAGCGTCTATGCCGAATGGGGCTGGGGCACCGACGATGGCGCCCAGGTTCTGGCCCTGCTGAAACGCTTCGGCTCGGTCACGGTGCTGAACGGCCACATCCACCAGATCATGCAGAAGGTCGAGGGCAATGTGACCTTTCACACGGCCCGCTCGACCGCCTTCCCGCAGCCCGCGCCCGGCACCGCGCCCTCGCCCGGCCCCATGACGGTCCCGCCCGGGCAACTTCGCAGCCTGCTCGGCATCACGACCGTCGCGGTGAAACAGGGGCCCGCCTCGCTGGCGCTCGTCGACAGCACCCTTGGTTGAGGGTGATCGCACGGAAAGGCTCGCCATGCTCCCTCCTCTCCACAGACGGCCGCGTCGCTCGATGCTGCTCCTCGGCCTCCTCTTCGTCGGTGCGGCGGCCACGCCGCTGCAGGCGGCGGAGACCGCCCTCGTGACGATCGACAATTTCGTCTTCAAACCGGACCGCCTCGTGGTGAAACCCGGCACCGTCGTCACCTTCCGCAACGACGACGACATCCCCCATCTCGTCGTCGCGACCGATCATTCGTTCCGTTCGCCGGCTCTCGACACGGGCGGCACCTACCAGATCACGGTCACAAAGGCGGGCGACCTGGCCTATTTCTGTGGCCTGCATCCCCATATGCAGGGCATGATCACGGTCAGTCCGTGAGCAGGCCGGCCTCGCGGTTTCGGGGAAGTGGACAATGGTGCAGCGTTGAGCGGTCCGTCGCCGACCGAACGCTTCGGCGCTGTGGTGCTGCCGCATCTCGGCGACGCCCTGGCGCTCGCCCGCTGGTTGACCGGCAACAGCCATGATGCGGAGGATGTCGTGCAGGAGGCGTGCATCAAGGCGCTGCGCGGGATCGACACCTTTGCGGGTGGCAGCGCCCGCGCCTGGTTTCTGACCGTCGTGCGCAACGCCTGCTTCACCTGGCTGGCGCGCAACCGGCCGCGCGACCTCGTGCTGGTCGGCGGCCTGAACGAGCTCGACGAAGAGGCGGGCGCATCCGAAGGTATGGAGAGCCCCGAGGCGGCCGTCATCGCCAAGGCCGATGCCGCCGCCCTCGAACGCGCCATCGCGGCGCTTCCCACCCACCTGCGCGAGATCGTCGTGCTGCGCGACATCAACGGCCTCGGTTACCGTGACATCGCCGCCATATTGTCGGTGCCGATCGGCACCGTCATGTCGCGCTTGTCGCGGGCGCGCGGCCAGTTGATGCGAGACCTGGGAGGCCCGCGATGACGGAGCCAGACGGAGGACCGGCCGACCCCACCGATCTGCCTCTACTGCTGCAGGCCTTGGCCGATGGCGAACTCGATGCCGCCACGAGCCTCGCTTTGGAACGTCGCATCGCGGCCGATCCGGCGCTGGCGGCCGAGCAGGCCCGGCATGCCGCCCTGCGTGAGGTCTTCGCGCGCCTGCCGCGCCCCCCTGTCACCGAGGCCTTCCAGGCGCGTATCGCGGCCCTCGCAGAAGCCCCGCGCCCCGCCGCAGCGCCACGACCCGCGCCCCGCTTCGATTGGCGCGCGATGGCGGCCTCGGTCCTGGTCACCGCGATGCTGGCGAGTGGCGGCACCGCCTGGCTCGACCGTCGCGCCGCGCCCGATGCGAGCGCGGCCGCCATCGCCAGCAGCCACCGCCGCAGTCTTCTCGCCGCGAGCCCGATCGATATCGCCTCGTCCGACCGTCACACCGTAAAGCCCTGGCTCGACGCCAAGGTCGGCCTGTCGCCGCCGGCCGTCGATCTCGCGGCGAGCGGTTTCGCGCTGCTCGGCGGCCGGGCCGATGTCATCGGCGAACGCGTCGTGCCCGCGCTTGTCTACCGCCACCACGAGCATCTGATCACGCTCGTGGCCGAACCCCGCACCCCCGACATGCCGCTCGCCGAGCCTGTGCCCGAGGCCGCCGGTGGCTTCGCCCTCGTGCACTGGACCGACCCCGCCTTCGCGTACTGGGCCATCTCCGACACCGAGCGGCCGCAGCTCGACGCGTTCGTGCGGGAGTTTCGGGCCGCGACGAAGGGGGATTGAGGCTCTCGGGGTCTGCGGCAGCCGATATTTTCGACGATTGCTTCGACCCTGGCCCGATGCGATGGTCGCGCGAGCGGGTGCCGGACCCAGTCGGCCGCCACCCGTTTCGACGACATCGATTGCAACGTTTCCCATTTGCTTAAGTCGGCCGACCGAGGCCCTCGGTCCGCGCGTTTCGAGGACCTGCCATGAGCCGAGACCATCCCGATCTCGAATATGTCGCGTTCGAGCGCGATGACCCGGCCCCCGCCAAGGGTCCTGCCGCGCCCGCGAAGGGTGGGGCGCTGCTGCGGCGGCTTCCGACGCCCGTCTGGCAGACCCGGCAGAAGGATCTCCCGCTGCTCAGCAGCCCGCCCGAACTCAGCAAGACCTGGAGCATGCGCTTCACGGGCCGGGCCAGCCGGGAGATGGAGAGCTTCGCGTTCGCGACCACCGGGCACGCGACGCTGAAATATGTCGCCGTGGTGGTCCCGAAGGGGGTGCGGCCGAGCGCCTGGCTGATCTATTTCCGCCACACCGCGCAGGCGAAGGACTTCTCCGGCAATCTGCTCGAACTGGGCGCGGGCGACTATATCGAGGGCCGCATGCAGGTCGCGAAGCAGATCGCCATCTCGGAAAAGAACGTCGGCGCGATCCTGCCGATCGCCATGGGGTCCTGCGGCGAGTTCGCCGGCAACCAGGCCTTCGTGACCAAGTGCCTGGAGGAGATCGAGCTCAGCCTCTATGGAACGCATTTCAAGCCGATGCTGCTCGCGGCCTCGAACAGCGACGGGTTGTTCCAGCTCGACAAGTTCCTGCAGAACTGCCCGACGCTGCGCACGCGGCTGAAGGGCATCTACGATTTCGATGGCACCCATCACGTCAAATCCGGCGGCATCTCGCTCGTGGTGCCGGGCGCCCGCACCTTCCGGTACGAGGGACGCCTCTCCCCGACGCCCGAGACCGTGCCGGGCCGCGACTGGCCTTCGGACGAGATCTTCCTGACGCGCCGCATGAGCGCCAATCCCGCCATGGTGCCCCTGGCTTTGTCGCGCTGGCGCCAGCATTCCGCCTTCGGCTCGATCAGGCCGGGCGAGAACCCGCTGTCGACCCACAAGAAGGGCGACCCGCTCAACGAGGCCCACACGATGGTCGACTTCAACTGGCTGCACCATCATATCCCGACGTGTATGCTGCACCATGGGCTGGTGAGTACGCCGGGGTTGTGAGGCGGGCTTGAGCGGTGCGGACATATTGGGCCGAGGCGTGGGGCGACGCCGGCCGTGCGATGCGACTTCGGCCCCAAAATCGAAACTGAGGATTGGGCTGGTCCTAAGAAGTTCAATTGCTTGTGAATCTTATAGGCGTCGGTCGATTTCGGCCTATCCAACATCTGAGAGTGCCGGTTACCATAAACATGACTTTCAACATACGAGTTTTGATTTGAGCCTGTTTAGAAGGTGGGGCCGCAGACGATCCAAGCCCGATGAGGAACCCATTCCTCCGGCGCGAGAAGCCGCCCATCTCCATATATCAAAGCTTACATTCTCTAATGGAACAAGTATAAACCTCGCGCCTGATGCGATACTGGTTCTAACTGGCCCAAATAATGTTGGTAAAAGCTCTGCGTTACGTGAAATCAGAGATTTTTTGCTAGATGGTCGAAGGCCGCGTCCTGTGCTGCAAGATGTTACTCTCGCTTGTAAAGGAGAGGAGGAAGATTTCAAACGTATTATCGTGAGCCAGGGAATAAAAGGGACGTCTGGTGAAACAGTGAAGATTCACGTTCATGAGTACATCCTTTCGTCAATTAAGGAAGACTTTCAGCGAGGGTTTGTTGGATCTCTTCCCATGAAGTTTTTTGCGATGTACCTGGGCGCAGCCGAAAGGCTCGCGCTGGCTGATCCTGTGCGTAGAGGCGATTACCTTCGTGACGCTCCGAACGAGCCACTTCAGTGGCTCGAATTCGACGAAAATATTGCTCATAGTATGAATGCAGTTTTTCAGAGCACATTTGGCCAGCAGTTAGTACTGAACTTGTTTGCTGGTGAAAAGCTCGCTTTGCATGTTGTTCCAACCGACGCAAATCCTCCGAAGGAAGACGGCAGGGAATATGCTCGTTGGCTTTCAGGAATGCCTCTGTTGCATCGCCAAGGCGATGGAATGCGTAGCTTTACCGGAACTGTTTTAAGCTTGTTAATTCATCCAAGAAACATGGTAATTTTGGACGAACCAGAGGCTTTTTTACATCCACCTCAGGCGCGACGTTTAGCAAGAATTATCTGCGAGCATGCTTCCGCATCATCGCAAGTACTCGTCGCAACGCATAATGATGAAATACTTCGTACAATGTTAGAATATGCAGGAGATCGAGTTGTCATTGCGCGAATAAACCGGCACAGGGAGAAGAATTCGGTCAGTGTGTTGAGATCCGACGAGCTGCGAGATTTATGGACCGACCCAAGTCTTCGTACATCAGATATCCTATCTTCTTTGTTCCATGAAATTGCGGTAATTTGTGAAGGGGACGCGGATTCGCGTTTTTTCAGAACGCTTTTAGACTCAACAAAAGCAGAGGGTAGAGATGCGGACGTGCGTTTCTACTATTTCGGCGGGAAGGATCGCATACCGAGCGTAGCAAAGGCATTGAGAGCTATCAACGTTCCCGTGGTTGCTATCGTCGATATCGATGCGCTTTCTGATCGCTCGAAATTTTTTCAGCTTTTCGAGGCGTTTGGGGGAGATGTAACGCACGTAAAGTCTGATTTAGATCTAATTATAAAATCTGTCGAGTCTCGAAAAGGACAGATTACTGGAGTTGAGCTTTCAATTGAGTTGAAGCGCATATCCGAAGAAATATGCAACTTGGCGCAAGTGCCGAAATCTGTACGTGAAAGTATATCGAGTATGGTTCGCTCTAGTTCCAATTGGGAGCGAGCTAAGCAAGACGGCTCTCGGGCATTTGCTGACGCAAGCGCTTATTCAGCGTTCGGACGATTAGATGACCGCTGTAAAAAAATCGGGATCATTATAAACCCCGAGGGCGAGTTAGAGCGGTTTTGTCGCGATATTTCGCAGGCGAAAAAGAGCGACTGGTTAGTGCAGGTCTTGAAAAGAGACTTGGGGAGCGATCCTGCTCTTGAAGATGCGCGCGAATTTGCAAAAAAACTGCGTTTGGTTATGTCAACCATTCTTGAGGATCATCAAGCAGCGATAAATGAGCAAACAAGTAGCGCTCGGGTCGACAGTCCACCCCCGTCTTGACCCCGCCACCATTCCCCCGCAAAACATCCGCCCAAAGGCAACCCGCGAGGATCGACTTCCGTGCTGATGGACCCGATGGACACCATTCCCGACGACCGGGCCGGGCCGGCGCCGCGGCGCAAGACCGTGGGCGTCATGGTCGGCAATGTGCTGGTGGGCGGCGGGGCGCCGGTCGTGGTGCAGTCCATGACCAACACCGACACGGCCGATATCGAGAGCACCGTGCGGCAGGTCGCGGCTTTGGCCCGCGCCGGCTCGGAGCTGGTGCGAATCACGGTCGACCGCGACGAGGCGGCGGCGGCGGTGCCGCATATCCGTGACCGGCTCGCCAAGATGAAGGTCGACGTGCCTCTTGTAGGCGACTTCCATTACATCGGCCACAAGCTGCTGGCCGACCATCCGGCCTGCGCCGAGGCGCTCGCCAAATACCGCATCAACCCCGGCAATGTCGGCTTCAAGGCCAAGAAGGACGGGCAGTTCTCGGCCATCGTCGAGACCGCGATCCGGCACGGCAAGGCGGTGCGGATCGGCGCCAACTGGGGCTCGCTCGACCAGGAGCTGTTGACGTCCATGATGGACGACAACGCCAAGACGGCGCATCCCGCCGAGGCGCGGGCCGTGATGCGCGAGGCCATGGTGCGCTCGGCGCTCTATTCGGCCGAACGGGCGGAAGAGATCGGCTTGCCCAAGGACCGCATCATCCTGTCCGCCAAGGTCTCGGCCGTGCAGGACCTGATCGCGGTCTACAAGACGCTTGCGTCGCGCTCCGATTACGCGATCCATCTCGGCTTGACCGAGGCCGGCATGGGCTCGAAGGGCATCGTCGCCTCCTCGGCGGCGCTCGGCATCCTGCTGCAGGACGGCATCGGCGACACGATCCGGGTCTCGCTGACGCCCGAGCCGGGCGGCGACCGCACCGTCGAGGTGCAGGTGGCCCAGCAGATCCTGCAGACCATGGGGTTCCGCACCTTCGTGCCACTCGTCGCCGCCTGCCCGGGCTGCGGCCGCACCACCTCGACGGTGTTCCAGGAGCTCGCGCGCGACATCCAGCACTACATCATCACCGAGATGCCGAACTGGAAGACCAAGTTCCCCGGCGTCGAGGGGCTGAACGTCGCCGTGATGGGCTGCATCGTCAACGGCCCCGGCGAATCGAAACACGCCGACATCGGCATCTCGCTGCCCGGCACGGGCGAGACCCCCGCCGCGCCGGTGTTCATCGACGGCCAGAAGGCCATGACGCTGCGCGGGCCGAACATCGCCAATGAGTTCAAGCAGCTGGTGGACGAGTATATCGTGCGCCGCTTCGGCCAGGGCGCCGAGACCGCCAAAGTGGTCGAGGCGGCGGAGTAGCTTGTCCCGAATACGCCGGGCCTGATCCCTTCTCCCCTCAGGGGAGAAGGTGCGCGAAGCGCGATGAGGGGTGGACCCTCGACGATTGCGGATCTCCCCTCATCCGCCTGCCGGCACCTTCTCCCCGCAGGCGGGGCGAAGGGGGGATTTCCCCCGAGGTTTGAGGGACCCCGGTGTCTGATGCGACGGTTCAGCGGGCGCGGATGTTGCGGCGGCGTCTTACCGACGCCGAGCGGAAGCTTTGGCTGAGACTGCGGGATCGGCGGCTTGGCGGATACAAGTTTCTGAGGCAAGTGCCAATCGGCCGTTATGTGGCTGATTTCGCGTGCCGGGACGTCAAGCTCATCTTCGAAGTCGATGGCAGCCGGCATGCGCGCGGAGACCGTGATGCACATCGCGACGCCGCGTTGGCTTGCGACGGATACAAGGTCCTGAGGTTCTGGAACCCTGAGGTGTTGTTGAACATCGAGTACGTGTGTGAGACCATCGTTGCCGCGTTGGAGGGCCGATTGCAGCCGTCCGACCGGTTTCGCTCAGCATGTCCGCCGCACGAGAGCCACGGTAGGCCGGCTTGAGCGTCGAATTTAATTTTTAGCCACCATCCCCGGAGAGCCTGATGCCGACCGCCGAGCCCATCACCCTCTTCTATTCGCCCCACACCCGCGCCACCGGCGTGCGGATCCTGCTCGAAGAGCTCGGCGCGCCCTATACGCTGCATGTGCTGAACCGCGCGGCGGGAGAGAACCGGTCGCCGGCCTTCCTGGCCGTCAACCCGCTCGGCAAGGTACCGGCCATCACGCACGGCAAGGCTCTGGTGACCGAGCAGGGCGCCATCTACACCTATCTGGCCGACCTCTTCCCCGAGGCCGGGCTCGCGCCCGCCTTCGACGACCCCATCCGGGGGCCCTATCTGCGCTGGATGTTCTTCTACGGCTCCTGCATGGAGCCGGCGGTCGTCGATCGCTTCATGGAACGCGAGCCCGGGCCGCAGGCCATGTCGCCCTACGGCACCTATGACGGGGTGATGGACGCGCTGATCGACCAGCTGAAGACCGGGCCTTACCTCTTCGGCGACCGGTTCACGGCCGCCGACCTCCTGTGGGGCATGGCCTTGTCCTGGCTCACGGCGTTCAAGCTGGTGCCCGAAGAGCCGCCGGTCCGGGCCTATGTGAAGCGCTTCCAGGCGCGGCCGATCGTGGCCCGGATCAATGCCGCCGACGCCGAAATGGCGACCGAGCATCAGGTGGCGGCGGCCCGGGGTTAAGGCTGTCGACCAATCCGTGACTGGACCCCAGGAACAAACACCGGCCGAACCGACTTCGACCGTGGGGTACTTTCGAAGGGTTAAGACATATGCGTATGACGTTGTTGCGAGCCGGGTTGGTGATGGCAGCCTCGATGGCTGTTTTGGCAAGCGTTCCGGCGAAGGCCCAGGACGATGAAGGCATGCGCCACATGCGTCACCGCATGATGCGGCACGAGATGCACCGGGACATGATGCGGCATGAAATGCGTCGGGACATGATGCGCCATGACATGCATCGGGAGATGCGTCACGAGCGTCACCGCCGCATGATGCGGAACATGACGAACGACTGAGCCGCCGTCCACCGGCGTTGTTTCTGCAAGAAGCCGCCTTCGGGCGGCTTCTTCGTATCCGGGTCGCTCAGGCGGTTCGGGCCCGCCGCACCGAGCTGTCCCGGTCGGCCAACAACGCGTCGACCGCCTTTTCCAGTGCCGGGCTCGACAGGATCGCCGGGCCGGGGGCCACGATGATGCCATCCTCCACGAGCCTGGCATGGATGGAGAAAAGCAGGTCGCTCGTGGTGCGCTTGCCCGACTCGATGTCGTCCACGAAACAGATGAGGTTGAAGGTCATCTGATCGCCCGCATAGGCCGAGAACAGCACCGTGGGCGACGGAATCTTCAGGACGTGGTCGTGATCCTTCGCGATGCCGATCAGCATCTCGCGCATCTTTTCGGGCTTTGCGGCGAGCCCGACCGTGATGGGCAGGTTGATGCGGCCGACACGGTCGCCGCGCACCCAGTTCTTGACGACGCCGGTCATCAGGTTCGAGTTCGGCACGATGACGGTCGCGCGATCGAAGGTCTCGATCTCGGTCGAGCGGACGTTGATCCGGCGCACGAACCCTTCCTCGGCCCCGACCACGATCCAGTCGCCCACCCGGATCGCGCGCTCCCACAGGATGATCAGGCCCGACACGAAGTTCGAGACGACCGACTGGAGGCCGAAACCGATACCGACCGACAGGGCGCCGGCCACATAGGTGACCTTTTCGAAACTGAGACCCAGGTAGCCGGCCGCGAGCGCGAAGGCCATGACGACGCCGAGATAGCCGAAGCTCGTCTTGATCGAGTTGCGCAGGCCCGTGTCGAGATGGGTGTGGGGCAGATAGGTGACATCGAGCCAGCGCTGCAGGGCGCGCGTGATCGCGATGCCGAGGATGAACAGCACCACCGCCACCGCGATGGTCGAGATCGAGATCGTGACGTCGCCGACGCTGAAGCCGAAAAAGGCCGCCTCGATGGTGCCGACCATATCGCCCGAGCCGATGCGCCAAGGCGCGAGCACCAGGAGCGCCGCCGTGACCAGAAGCGCGACCCGGAGGGCTCCGGAGAGCAGGATCGCCAATTGGTCGAGCGATTCCCGCCGCAGTCCGGCCGTGATCACGAAGGTGCGGCCGAGCCGCGTCTTCGGCTGGAACAGGGCCGTGACGCCCTCGTCGGCCAGGATCATGAGCAGGTAGAGCAGCGTGAACAGGCCCGACAGGTAGACGATCTGCCGGGTCAGGAAAGAGCCCAGCGCCACATATCCGGTAAGCAGCGTGGCCCCGAGCACCGTGGCCACCATCCACCCCAGGATACGCGCCGGCCCTGACCAATTGCGGGCGTCCGTCTGCGGCGCGGCCTGTTGATCCATCTCCCCGACGATGCGGTCGATCCTGTGCAGCGTTTGGGCCATGGCGACGGCGACGAGCAGCACGCCGATGCCGCGAACCGCAACCGCGGTGGGGAGCGCGGCCGCGATCGCGTCATTCAGCACCGCGAGAACCTCGAAGGCCGCCACGATGGTCGCGATGGTGAGGGTGAGGTTGTAGAGGTTGCGGGCCGAAGCGTCGCTGATCTTGATCAGGCGCCAGTTCGGCCGGCCCGGCGCCAGCAGCGCGCGTGCGAGCCCGGCCATCGCGCTGACCACGAGGATCCCGATCTCGATCGAATGCGCGATCGGCTGCAATCGGAACGTCAGCAGTTCGGCGCTGTTCAGGACTCCGAAGGCGGCCGCGGCCAGCAGGCTCGGAACCGCCATGGTGACGAGGGCCACCCAGAAGCCGAAGGCGGCCTTGCGCAATCGGGTCGGCTTGGCGTCGAGACGGCGCTGCTTGAACCGGCGTGTCAGTCGCAGCAGGGGCCAGAACGCGATTGTGAGACCGCCGAGCAGGACCGCGACGGTGGTGAGCTTCCACGGTTCGGTCTTCCCGACGACGCCGCCCCACCAGTCCTGGCCGAGGTAGACGATCGCGCGGACGTCGGATGGCAGATCCTGGGCGGCGGCGATCCAAAGCTGCGGGCTGAGGAGGCTCGATGATCGCTCCAGCACCGAACGGGCGAACAGCGCCCGGCGCCGCGCCGCAATCGAGTCGCTCATCTGGCCGGCCTGGACACCGAGGACCTTGGCACGTTTCAAGGTCGAGTCGAGGTCGCTGTAGAGCTTCTCCTGCGCGGCGCGTTCCGCCGTCACATCGGCCGCCTCGGTCGCGGCCTTGTCGGTGGGTTTCGGACCGAGCTGATCCAGCCGCGCCTTGGCGGCGTCGAGTTTGGGCGCGAGATCCGTCACGAGACCCTGGATGTCCGCCGACACGGGATCGAGGTCGGCCCGGAATCGCTGCAGGGTGCTGTCCGACACGTCGGCCCGGCCGAGCGCCGCCTCGATCCGGTCCACCGTGGCCTTGTCGGCATCGAGGCGCCCCGCGGGAGTCAGGGCGGCTTGCGGCGGCTGCGCGGCCTGGGCTTCCGCACGGGGCGCGAAGCCTTGAGCGAACACCAGGGCGGCCAGCACCATGAGAGCGGCGAAGCTGCGGCGAACGTAGCGGGGTGCATCACATCGCATCAGGCAGTCGTTCTCCGAAAGGGTTGGACGTCGCGGTGGTCCGGTCAAAGCGCGGATTTGGGGCGATCTTACGACTCGGCCCGCCTCAACCCGGTCACTTCGAGCTTGGCTGCGGCGGAAACAGCTTGTTCGACACCATCCAGGCCGCGAAAAGCCCGGGCCAAGCGTGGCTTTCGGCGCCGGGGAGGCCGAGCCCCCAGCCATGCCCGCCCGACTGGAAGACATGGAGTTCCGCCGGGACATCCATGCGGCGCAAGGCATCGAACATCCGAAGGCTGTGATCGACCGCCGCGATCGGATCGTCGGCCGCATGGGCCAGAAAGGTGCGCGGCGTCTCGCGGTCGACTTGCCGGTCGACGCTGAATGCGGCGGCATCCCCCTCACTTACGTCGCTGCCGAGCATCTCGCGCCGGGACCGCGTGTGATCGAGCGGCGGAAGCATGCTGATCACCGGGTAGATCAGCGCGGCAAAATCCGGACGGGCCGATGCGGTATCGGCCGTGTCGACCGGCTTGTAGAGCGGCGTCGCCGGACGCACCGCCGTCATGCCGGCAAGATGTCCGCCGGCCGAAAAGCCCAGCACCCCGATGCGGTCGGGGGCAAGCCCGTCAGCCCTGACGCCCGCCCGCACGAGACGCAGTGCCCGCTGGGCGTCCTGCAGGGGCGCGCGCGGCGGCCAGCCGTCGCCAGGCAGGCGATAGATCAGTTCGAAGGCCGTCACACCCAGGCTTTGCAGCCATTGGCATGCGGGTGTGCTCTCGTGTCCGGCGCCGATCCGGACATAACCGCCACCGGCGATCACGACGAGCGCGGTCCCGTTCGGCTGCGGCGGGCGGAAGACGTTCAAACGCGGGCGTGCGACGCCCGTGATGGTTCCCCTGTCGTTGACGTGCTCCGTCAGGCGCGGGCCCGGACTCTCCGGCGGGTCGCCTGGCCACAGATCCACCGTTTCCGGAGCCGGCAGGGCCGCCAACGGTGAGGCTACGACTGTGGCGAAGGCCGCGCCAAGGAGGGCCCGTCGGCCCTGATCGACCGGCGATTCGTTTTCCATGCGCGACACGGCACGTCCTCCTGGATTGATCATACAGTCCAACTGGCGCAGCCAGGAACATCGACGAGCCACACCCTCTTGGGTTTCAAACTGTGGACGCTGGGGTTAGGGTTGCCCCTGTCTTTGAAGAGCTCGTCCATGAACGCTCCCCTGCGCCCCAAACTCCGGGCTTCGGCCTGCCCGCACGATTGCCCCTCCACCTGCGCGCTGGAAGTGGAAGTTCTCGACGACCACACCATGGGGCGCGTCCGTGGCGCCGCGGCGAACAGCTACACGGCGGGCGTCATCTGCGCCAAGGTGGCCCGTTATGCCGAGCGGGTGCACAACCCGAACCGGCTCACCCATCCCATGCTCCGGACAGGACCGAAAGGGTCCGGGCAATTCACGCCGATCTCATGGGATGAGGCGCTCGACCGTACGGCCGAACGCTTCCTCGCGGCCGAACGGGAGCATGGCGCGGAGACGATCTGGCCCTATTTCTACGCGGGCACCATGGGCCTGGTGATGCGCGACGGCATCAACCGGCTGCGCCACGCCAAGCGCTATTCGGACCAATATTCGACCATCTGCACGGCCTTGTCTTGGGCGGGCTGGCTCGCCGGCCATGGCCGCATGACGGGGGCCGACCCGCGCGAGATCCCCGAGTCGGATTGCGTCGTGCTGTGGGGCACGAATGCGGTGGTGACGCAGGTCAATGTGATGACCCACGCGGTCAAGGCCCGAAAATCCCGCGGCGCGCCGATCGTGGCCGTCGACGTCTATGACAATGCCACGATGCAGCAGGCCGATGTGAAGCTGCTGGTGCGCCCCGGCACGGACGGTGCGCTCGCCTGCGGCGTGATGCATGTGTTGTTCCGCGAGGGCCTCGCGGATCGCGCCTATCTCGACCGCTACGCCGATGACCCCGCAGGTTTCGAGGCGCATCTGCGAACCCGCACGCCAGAATGGGCCTCGGCGATCTGCGGCGTGCCGGCGGCGGAGATCGAGTCCTTCGCGCGGCTGCTGGGAAGCCGCCCCCGCGCCTTCTTCCGGATCGGTTATGGCTTCGCGCGGTCCCGCAACGGGGCGGTCGCCCTGCATGCGGTGAGCGCCCTTCCGGTCGTGCTCGGCAGCTGGCAGCATCGGGGCGGCGGGGCATTGCATTCGAATTCCGGCATGTTCGGCTGGAACAAGACGCTGATCGAAGGGCTCGACCGCCGCGATGCGGGCGTGCGCAAGCTCGACCAATCGCAGATCGGCGCCATTCTTACGGGCGACCCGGAGGCGCTGCGGCATGGGCCGCCCGTGACCGGGCTCTTCATCCAGAACACCAATCCCATGACGGTGGCGCCCGATCAGGCCGTCGTGCGGCGCGGCTTCTCGCGCGAGGACCTGTTCACCGTCGTGCACGAGCAGGTGATGACCGACACGGCCCGGATGGCCGACATCGTGCTGCCGGCCACGATGTTCGTCGAACACGACGACGTCTACCAGGCCGGCGGCCAGCAGCACATCCTGCTTGGCCCCAAGCTGATCGAGCCGCCCGGCGAATGCCGCTCGAACCATGATGTGGTCTCGGCCCTCGCCCAGCGCCTTGGCGCCGAGCATCCGGCTTTCGCCATGACGGCACGCGAGATCATCGACCACACGCTGCGGGCCTCCGGCCGCGGAACGCTGGCGCAGCTGGAACAGGACCGCTGGATCGATTGCCAGCAGCCCTTCGAGAAAGCCCACTATCTTGACGGATTCGGCTTTCCCGACGGCAAGTTCCGATTTCGCCCGGATTGGGACCAGGTTCCCGGGGTGCCCTCAGGTCCCCGCGACGAGGTGCCGGCCTTTCCCGACCATTGGGCCGTGACCGAAGAGGCGGATGCCGTCCATCCGTTCCGCCTCACCACCAGCCCGGCCCGCAACTTCCTCAATTCCTCCTTCACCGAGACGCCAACCTCGCTCGTCAAGGAGGAGCGCCCCACCGTGCTGATCCGCCCGGACGACGCGGCGGAACTCGGCGTCGCCGAAGGCGATCTCGTCACCTTGACGAACCCGCGCGGGGAGGTGCGCCTCCATGCAAAGCTCTTCGCTGGCTTGCGTCCCAAGGTCGTCGTCGCAGAATCGATCTGGCCCAACGACAGCTACATCGACGGGTGCGGCATCAACACACTGACGGGCGCAGACGCGCCCGCCCCGGTGGGCGGAGCGGCGTTCCACGACATCAAGGTCCATCTGCGGCGCGGCTGAGCGGCGCCGCGGTCACGCTCCAACGGATCGTCGCTCCATTGTAAAAGCCCGGTGGAAGCCGCCCACATTTTCCGCTATGCAGGTCCGAACCAGCGTGCCCCGGGACCAACGGCAGGCGCTGGAAGGGTGGCCGAGTGGTTTAAGGCAGCGGTCTTGAAAACCGCCGTGGGTGCAAGCCCACCGTGGGTTCGAATCCCACCCCTTCCGCCAAAAAACACGTTTAACTGATTGTTTATACGATATTTTTTGATGATTTTTATTCAGGTAACCCTCATTCAAACCCACACTTTTCATCGGCTTTAGTCGGACTGCATCGCACATTATTGGACGAACTTGGACGAAGCAGGCTTGGAGTCGCGCATCTCCCTTGCGCATTACGTCCATCGGTCGTGGCCGGATCTCTGGCGGGACACACGGCACCTCTACGGACACACGCACGAAACCTTGGCCGACAACACGCGCTCATGTGACGTCGGCGTGGACGCCTGGCAGTGTCGCCCGTGAGTCTGTTCGCCATTCTCGACAGACAGAACGCGGCGAAAGTGCTGCCGGAGAGCTTCTCAATCGACGTTGAGACGTTGGCATCTCGAAGGCGGATGCAATCGTATGACGTGCGGCTTTCAGCCCAAGCGCAGAGGTCGGTTGGGTTGCGTGGCCGAAGCTCAAAGCTATAACCGGTCGTATGAGAGCAGCATCACTTGAGTTCCTGAAAGACATCGTCAACGCACCTTCGCCGAGCGGCTACGAACAGCCAGCGGCACGGGTATATCGGGCTTACACCGAAGCCATTGCCGATCGCGTCACCACTGACGTCCACGGCAATGTTGCGGCCGTGATCCATCCTGACGCGCCAATGCGGATCATGCTGGCCGGGCACATGGACGAACTCGGCTTCATCATCCACCACATCGATGATGAAGGCCTTCTGCATTTCCAAGGTATTGGCGGCCACGACACCGCGGTCCCGGTCGGTCAGAGGGTCTGGGTCTATGGCAAGCAGCGGCTCGTCGGTGTCATCGGCCGGACGGCGATCCATCTCCAGGACGAAACCGAACGCAAGCGAAAGCCGGAGCTGAAAGATCTTTGGATCGACATTGGAGCCGCCTCCAGGGCTCAAGCGGAGGAGTTCGTCAGCCTCGGCGATGTCGCCACGTTCCAATATGAGTTTCAGCCCCTGCTGAATGATCGCGCCACTGCACGTGGCTTGGACAACAAGATGGGGGCGTTCGTCGTCGCCGAAACGCTCCGTCTGCTGAAGGAAGATGGTGGCCTTCATCGGGATGTCGGGGTCTATGCCGTGGCAACGGTGCAGGAAGAGATCGGCCTGCGTGGTGCCCAGACCTCCAGCTTCAGCATCAATGCCCAGACGGGGCTGGCAGTCGACGTCAACCACGCCATCGACTACCCCGGCGTGAGCAAGGCCCGTCACGGTCACCTTCAGGTTGGCAAAGGCCCAAGTGTCTCACGGGGGCCGAACACGAATCACGTGACCTTTGACTTGATCATGCAAGCCGCACGTGAGGAGGACATTCCATACCAAGTCAGCGTTAGTGCACGGGGAACGGGCACCGACGCAAACGCCATGCAGTTGAGTCGGGGCGGTGTGGCGACAGGGCTCCTGGGCGTTCCTGTCCGCTACATGCACACGCCGTGCGAACTGTTGAGCCTGAAGGACGTGGAAGACTGCGCCCGGCTGATGGCCGCCTACTGCCGTCGCATCCAGCCGGACACGGATTTCACACCGCGGTAGAGACTTGCAAACTGGGCAGAGGATATATCAAAGGCAACCGCCAACCCGCCGCGTCAGATTTGTCGGGGAGCACTCGAGAGTGCGTGCCCTTCAATTCCGATACCACTGACATTTGCGGGGGGATTAACGGCCTAATCGCGCCACAAGCTTCCGTTGGCTGGTCGCGTCTCAGAGACATTGGTGATCTGAGATGGCGGTCTGCCGCCGATGCGAAGGACCTTATGGCTATCGACCCACAGCAGATTAAAGCGACAGGCCTCGAAATGGAGGTTGCATAGCTTTGTTCGAGGTGAACACTTTCACACTGCCCAGCTCAGGCGCGCCGGCGGCGAGATTTGGCGTAGGTATCAAAAGCGACCGCGAGCACGATGATCAGCCCGATCACGATCTGCTGGATGTAGGATGACACGTTGAGCAGCACGAGGCCGTTCAGCAACACGCCAATCAGGATTGCGCCTACGACGGTGCCGAAAATCGTACCGATGCCGCCGAAGAGACTCGTACCACCGATCACCACCGAGGCAATGACGGTCAACTCGTAACCGATCCCCGCCACCGCTTCGGCCGAGTTCAGCCGCGCCGCGAGAACGAAACCGGCCAAGCCGGAAAAGAAGCCCATCAGCACGTAGACGCTGAGGAGGATGCGGGGGACCTTCAGGCCCGACAGGCGGGCCGCCTCGGCATTGCCGCCGACCGCGTAAACCTGACGGCCGAAGCGGGTGTAGCGCAGGATGAGGTGGGCCAACACTGCGAAGGCGATGAAGATCACCACGGGCGTTGGGATCATGCCAATGCGGCCCTGGCCCCAGAAGGTGAAACTCTCGTCGAATCCACTGATCGGGCCGCCGTTTGCGAGTAGCAGGGTCGCGCCGCGGAACGCCGACATGCCGCCGAGCGTCACGACGAAGGGTGGCACCTTGGCCTTGGTGATCGCGGCGCCCTGCAGGAGTCCGCACAGGATGCCGACGGCGACCGCGGCCAGCAGGGCGAGCCCCCAGCCGTGCCCGGCCCCGTGACCGCCGCCCGCGAAGTTGCCGGCCGCACCACCCTTCGCCACGATGGCGGCCACTATGCCACAGAAGGCGAGCAGCGACCCGACCGACAGGTCGATCCCCGCGGTCAGAATCACGAAGGTCATGCCGATAGCAAGCAAACCAGAAATGGAGATCTGACGCAGCACGTTGAGCAGGTTGATCGTCGACAGGAAGCGCGGTTGCAGCGTCGCGAAGACGGCCATCAGAATGACGAGGAAGATCAAAGGCGCAAAGCGCGCCAGCAGCCCGAAGGCATCGAAGGGCTGCTTATCGGGGTTCTGGGTGATGGGGGCGGAGGTCACGGTGGCGGCCTTCAGGCGGGTTCGAGCGCGGTGCGTAGGGTCATGAGGCGCATGAGACTCTCCTCGGTCGCCTTGCGGCGGGCGACCTCGCCGGTGAGGCGGCCTTCGCGCAAGGTGACGATGCGGTCCGCCAGCGCGATGACCTCCGGCAGCTCCGACGAGATCACGATCACGGCGATGCCATCCTGGGCGAGCCGCCCGAGCAGCCCGTGAACCTCGGCTTTTGCGGCCACGTCAATGCCGCGGGTCGGCTCGTCCACGATGAGGATCTTCGGCTTCAGGGCCAGCCAACGGGCCAGAACGACCTTCTGCTGGTTGCCGCCCGACAGGTTGCCAATCGCCTGGTCGGGACTCGCCATGCGAATGCCGAGCGCCTTCTGGAACTCGCGTACGAGCCCCCGCTCCCAGGCGTCCGAGACGTAGTCGAACGGCGCGCGCCGCCGTCCCATGGCGGTCACGGCCATGTTGTTGCGGATCGCGAGAGATAGGAACAGGGCCTGCTGCTTGCGGTCCTCCGGCACCAGGCCGATGCCGAGCGCGATGGCATCGGCGGGGGAGCGGATCGCGACTTCCCGACCTTCCACGAAGATCTGGCCGCCCGTAATCGAGTCGGCGCCGAAGATCGCGCGCGCCAATTCGGTGCGGCCAGCGCCCACGAGGCCCGCAATGCCGAGGATCTCGCCCGGCTGAACCGACAGCGTGATGTCCGTCACGGTGGTGGCATGCGGGTCGGCGGTGTTGCGCGTGCAGAGACGACTAACCCGCAAGGCGGGGACTCCAGGTCGCGCCGAACCGCCCTCGACCGGCGCCATGGCGCCGAGGTCCCGCCCCACCATCATCCTGATGAGGTGGTCAATGCTCGTTGTTGCGATGTCGGCCGACCCAACCAGCCGTCCGTCCCGCAGCACGGTGGCGCGGTCGCAGACTGTCATCACCTCATCCAGACGGTGGGTGACGTAGATAATGCCGATCCCGCGTCCCTTCAGGATGCGCACGAGCGCGAGCAGCCGTTCGACTTCCGCAACGCTCAACGCCGCGGTCGGCTCGTCCATGATGATGAGCCGCGCCTCCATGGACAGGGCGCGCGCGATCTCCACCATCTGCTGGTCGGCCACGCTGAGGTCGCGGACGAGGCGTCGCGGGTTGATGGACAAGCCGAGCCGGCTGAGCGCTTCCCGCGCGACGCCGAACGTCGCGCCCCAATGAACGAATCCTGCGCGGCCCGGCTCGCGGCCGATCATGATGTTCTCGGCCACGCTCAGCGTCGGAATGAGCGTGAACTCCTGGTAGATCGTGACGACGCCGTTCGCCTGCGCCTCGTGGGGTTGCGCCGGGACGTAGGGCACGCCGTTGAGCAGGATCGTGCCGACGTCTGCCGCCTGTGCGCCCGACAGAATCTTGAGCAAGGTCGACTTGCCAGCGCCGTTCTCGCCCAGCAACGCCAGGACCTCGCCCGTCCCGAGGTCGAGGTCAATGCCGCTCAGTGCCTGCACGCCGGGAAAGCGCTTACTGACGCCCCTGACGGACAGCAGCGCCGGCCGCGACGGATGCGTGTCGCCGGCCAGGCCGCTCGCGGTCACTTCACCTCGTCGAGGCGCTCGGCCTTGCTGAGGTTCTGCTTGGTGAGCACGATGGGGGTAAGGAGCACCAGGTCGCTGTCGGGCTTCTTCTTTTCCTTGATGTAGCGCATCAGGATGTCGACCGCCGTCTTGCTCTGCTCGGCCGGAAACTGCTCCACCGTCCCGGCCATGCCCCCGTCCCGGATGCTCGCGAGTGCATCCGGCAGGGCGTCGAAGCCGATCACCTTCACCTTCCCCTGCAGGTTGCGGCCCTTCAAAGCCTCGAAGGCACCAAGCGCCATGTCATCGTTGGCGCTGACGATCACGTCCGGTTGGGTGGGGAGCGACGAAAGCAAAGCTTCGGTCACCGACAAGCCCTGGTCGCGCGCGAAGTTCGCGGTCTGCTCGGCCGCGAATTTGTACTTGTCCTTGTGGGCGTCGAGCACGTTGTGCAGGCCCTTGTTGCGGTCGATGGCGGGGCTCGCGCCAGGTTGGCCCTGTAAGTTCACGATGGTGGCGCCATTCGGAAAGGTGTCGAGCACCCACTGTCCTTGCGCTTCGCCACCCTTGACATTGTCGGCGCCGACATGGGCGAGAACGTTCTTGGCGGTGGGCACGCGGCGGTCGATAGTGACAACCGGTACGCCCGCGTCGGCGATCTCGTTAAGCGCGGGCGCCATCGCGTTCACGTCGATCGGGGACATCACGATGCCGTCGACGCCCTTGGTCAGGCCGGCCTCGACATCTGCCGTCTGCTTAGGCGCGTTGTTTTGCCCGTCGGCCTCAAGCGGCGTCGCGCCCTGGGCCGTCACCTCGGCCTTCATGGCTTTCAACATGTGGACGAAGAACGGAAAGTTCAGCCCGGGCACGGAGGTCAGGATCGTCAGATCCTTGGCCGTTGCCGAACCGATCGTCGCTCCGGCCACGGTGAATGCGAAAACACTGCCCAGCAGCACGCGCCTGCAAAGCGACATCCGGTTCCTCCCTCGTATCATCCCCGGCTTGGCGCCGAGGTTACGGCCAGTGTCGTTGTGTCCCTGGGGGTCGGTCAAGGGGCAATCACGAAATGCTTGGGCGTTCCGCCGACCCACCGGACCCGATCGATTGACAGCACCTCGTCCGGGCGCCTTGAGTCAGAGTGCATCGAACAACGAGCATCGACGGGACGGCTTACGTCGTGTCAGCCGGAGAGCGGCTCAACAGCTAGGGATGGAAACCATGAAGTCCATGACGGGCGGCGCTCCGGATTTCGGTCTCGCGGCAAGGTCGCGTTTGTGACGGGCGCGAACCGCGGCATCGGTCGGGCCTGCGCGGGCGCCGGTGCCGATGTGATCCTTGGCGTCCGCGGTTCTGCGGGCGCGCAGGACCTTGTCGAAATGATCCAGCGGCTCGGCCCGCGAGTGGCGACCGTCTGGCTCGACATGGCGCAGATCGACTCGGTTCGCACCGCCGCAGCAGCAGCCCTCGAGCACTTCGGGCGCATCGACATTCTGGTCAACAACGTCGGTATTGCGCCCGGCAACCTTGCCGAGAACATCACCGAGGCCAACTTTGGTAGCGTCCGGTTCAGTGGTGGAGAATTTGGCTCTGGGGCGGCGGGCGGAGCTCTGCGGATAGTGCTCCAAAGCAGACCCGAGGGCTGCACTCATCGATAGCTATTAATCTTACTGAGTCAGAAAGCCGCGTCGTCTGACGTCGTGGTCGGGCACTATGATCGGCATCGGGCTGATGTGGGGTTGGACATGACGTCGGAGAGTGACGCTCGATTTTCGTCTT
>NZ_JAMOIM010000050.1 GCF_026130545.1 Lichenifustis flavocetrariae
TTCTTACAACTGGCGTCTATTCGACTCATGCTGCGAAAGCTCTGCCAGAAAAAGATATGACTTCGGACAGACTCTTACAGGGCCAGGGTCAGCTCCCGATGCTCATCGGCCGCGTGCCACCCGGAGGTAAGCCGAACGACCTGCGGACCATGTTCAGGAACGCGCCATAGGGCCGGCCGAGCGCCAACATCATCAAGGTGGCCCCGATGACGCCCATCAGCAGCCCTCGGCCCGAGGCACCGCTGATGGCGATGATCGCGGCATATATGGGGACCTGGAAGCTCACCAAGGCGGTGCTGTCCCAGAGCAACCGGGATATCAAACCGGTCACCGCGCGCTTCATGAGCCAGTCGCGCCAGATCCCGTAGGGGCGCCCTACAGGCACCATGAGGACCGCCCCAAGGGTTCGAGCGTGAAACACCTGCTCCCAGTCCATGCCGGCGATGAAATGCTCGTTGATGATCCCTGTCGTCGTGAAGAACAGGATCAGTGCCGTCGTGTCCGCGATGAAAGCGCGACGCGTAGTTATGCCGGAGGGTCTGGGCATGTGGGGAGCCTCAGGGAAGGCGTCAGTCGGCCGAGAGGGCCATCACAAGCGAGCCGTGACGCGCGATCCATCAGCCCCTTCGCTTCGACCCGGCGGCTGTGGACCAAGCGTCCGGTAGACGGTAGGCCGCGATATCGAGAAAAGCTCGGCGAGGTCGCTTATCGAATAGTCTCCGGTCCGATGCATCCGGCCAAGCTCCGCCTGCTGCCGGTCCGACAACTTGGGATTCTTCCCCCTGAGCTTCCCTTTGGCGCGAGCCACCGCCATGCCCCCGCGGGTGCGCATGCGGATCAGGTCGGCCTCGAACTCGGCAAAGGTGGCCAGGATATTGAAGAACAGTTTCCCCAGGGGATCGGCGGGATCATGGACGCTGGCTCCGAGTTGGAGCCGCACGCCGCGTGCGGCGAGGTCATCGCCGATGGCGCGGGCGTCGGGGACGGACAGGGCGAGCCTGTCCAGCTTGGGCACGACCAGCGTGTCGCCGCCGCGCACGGCCGCAAGTGCTTGGTCCAGGCCGGGTCGCTTTCGGTCCGTGCCGGTAAAACCGTGGTCAGTGTAGATCCGGTCGGGCGCCACCCCGAGCTTGACCAGGGCCTCCCGATGGGCCGCGAGGTCCTGCTTGTCGGTCGAGCAGCGGGCGTAGCCGATGAGAGTCGAATTCATCGGCAGATTGTAACGTATAAGGTCTCTTCACCGCGAAACTTATCGTACCAGTCTTGTGAGACGCGGCTCGTCGAGGGCCGGCAGTGCCTGATTGGCCTCACCGCCGACCGCCCGCTGAACGATCCCCTTTCGGACACGTACTCCGCGATGTGCTGCTCGGATCCTCATCGGTGGCCGAACCGCTCACGGTAGGCCTCCGGGCCGACCCCGAGACTCCGCAGAAAGGCTCGACGCATTGTTTCCTCGGCGCCGAAGCCGCAGCGGCGCGCCGTTCCGGACACAGTCGCGCCATCTTCCAAACGATGGCGTGCCGCTTCGACTCGCAACAGTTCCACGGCGCGAGCCGGCGTCCTGCCCGTGACCTGGCGGTAGTGACGGGAAAAGCTCCTCGCGCTAATGCAGGCCTGCTCGGCCAATCCGGTGATCGACAGGTCGCCCTGCAAGTTCTCCAGGATCCAGGCATGAAGGCGGTCAAACCGGCCATCGCCGTCCTGAAGGCTCAGGGCCTTGCTGAATTGAGCCTGGCCGCCCGGCCGCTTCAGGAACATGACAAGTTGGCGGGCCACGGCGAGGGCCGCCTTCCGGTCGATGTCGGCCTCCACCATCGCGAGGGCGAGATCGATGCCGGCCGTGATGCCCGCCGAGGTCCAGGTCGTGCCGTCCCGGATGAAGATGGGATCGGCTTCGAGCCGCACCTGCGGGAAGCGCGCCGCGAACTCTGCGTAGCGCTGCCAGTGCGTGACGGCGCGCTTCCCATCAAGGAGCCCGGCCGAGGCCAGCAGGAAGGCGCCGCTGCAAACCGAGGCGGTGCGGTCCGCCTGGGCGGAGCGCATCCGCACCCACTCGACGAGCGAAGGCCTCTCGCAAGCGGCATTCACGCCGCGACCTCCCGACACGATCAGCGTATCGATGGGATCGTCCTCCCGAGGCAACGTCCCCGTCCGGAGCGCGAAGCCCGATGTGGTGGGCGGGTCCGCCTCGGCGGCGACGAGGGCCAGGGCGTAGGGCGGTTCCCCTGCCGGCGCGAGGTCGTTCGCCGTGGCGAAGACCTGCAACGGACCAGTCACGTCGAGGAGCTGCGCGCCGGGAAAGGTCAGGATCTCGATCCGGTGGGGTCGTTTTGGCATGATTCGAGGGATGATTGGCAAAACGGCATGACGTTGCCAGGCTAGGCTCCTCGGCGTCAACATGGAGCGATGCCCGTGCCCCTCAGTTTCGGCCTTTTGGTTTTCCCGGACGTACAGCAGTTGGACCTCACGGCGCCTTATGAGATCTTCGCCTCGGCCGAGCACGCGACGGTGCATCTCCTATGGAAGGACCTGGAACCCGTACGGTCGTCGACCGGTCTCTGGCTTCGGCCGAGCACCACTTTCGCCGATTGCCCACCGCTCGACGTCCTCTGCGTCCCGGGCGGCAGTGGCGTCAATGCCCTCATGCAGGATGAGGAGGTCCTCGACTTCGTCCGCCACTCTGCCGCAGCGGTGCGATACCTCACGTCGGTCTGCACCGGCTCGCTGGTGCTGGGCGCCGCAGGGCTGCTGAAGGGGCGACGGGCCACCACGCATTGGAACGCCCACGACTTCCTGGAGCGCTTCGGAGCGCTCCCCACACAGGGTCGCGTCGTGCGGGACGGCAACCTGATCACGGCCGGTGGCGTGACCTCCGGCATCGACTTTGGCCTCACGGTCCTGGCGGAATTGTGCGGGACCGAGGAGGCGCAAAGCGTGCAACTCGGGCTCGAATACGCGCCGGAACCGCCCTTCGAGGCCGGCACACCGGATTCAGCGCCGGCCCACGTCCTCGAATTCACGCGTCGGCGGCTAGCCGCCTCGCGACGCCAACGCGAACAGCTTCTCACGAGTCGAGGGATCTGATCACGGCCGAAGGACACCGACGCCCTGCGCATCAACTTCGGAGTCCGACATGCTGTCGATGGGCTGTGGCCGTGGGCCATGCGCATTGAGTGTCCCGGGCGGCATGGGGAAGGCTTGGGGAGCGAGGCCATTCGGCTGGCGCTCGCCTACGCATTCGCCGGTGGCCTTCAACGCGTGTCCCTTCCGGTTCTCTCGTCAAACGGGCGCGCTATCTGATGTTACCGCCGTTGCGGGTTCATCGAGGATGGGCGTGAGCGCGAGTCTGCCTGTGTCGCAGGACGGAGGGAAGACGGTCTCTGGCGTCTTGTTGGCCAGCCAATGTTCGAGAGTCGCAGCATCATGGCCGTGATCGGCTTGGCAGAGATCCAGAATGGAGCGGCGGAGCACGGCCCACGCGGCCTCGGCGTCGTCCGATCGCGCTTGCCGGACGTGTACCCGCCTTCTCGAATCGACGATGCCGCCCTTGGGAAAGGATGTCATGCCATCCTTTCGGTCTGCTGGCGCTGCATGATCTCGCGGTAGTCTGTCCAATCTGTTAGGTTCAAGACGCCATGTCTCGCCGAGCCTCGGCGGGCTGGATTGTCGGTTCGTCATTCAAGGGGAGGATTGTGCATCGTGCAACGACGCCCTGATCACAAGGGGCCACGCGCGACACTCCGCAGTCCGACCTCGACGCGCTACCCGCCATCGGGCCAGTCGATTCGTGTTGGAGCACATGGTCGATCCGGTGGCGGCTCTGATCGCGCTGCGCTAAGTCTTGAAGCCGGGCACGCGGTGGCGGTGATCGAGGGGGACCACGGCACGGCCTGCTTCCACCCTGACAATGCCGATGCCCGTGCCGCAATCGCGTGCCAAGTCGCCTTGCAGCGCAGGGCCGGCGGGGACGCCTTGGTCGGACGGCGGCTCTACCCGTTGCTCAGCGAGGCGGGGTTCGAAGCCGTCCGCGTGGCGCCCATACCCGTCTACGTGGACGCGAGTCGGCTCGCCCTGGTCGAGGGGTTCATCCGACGCACCTTCACGGCCATGGTGGACGGTGTCGAGGGGTGGGCCATCGCGGCCGGCCTCGCCGAACCTGCTCGCTTCGCAGCCGGGGTCGCCGCCCTGCATCGGACGGCGGAGCCGGACGGCACATTTTGCTGCACGTTCTTCAAGGCCAGTGCCTCCACGCCGTTTCCTGAAAATGCGAGTGACTGGCCTGAACGCCGTCGTCACGCGGGCCGCTTCGCCCGACCGGGTCAGCCGATCACTGTCCTCTCTCCCGACTGGCTCTGAAGCCGCTTGCGGCCACCGCCCCTTTCGCGCGAACTTGCCGCTTCCATGCTCCTCGTTCTTCCTCCCGCCCCGGAACTCGCCGCCCTGGTCCAGGCCTACTGGTTCGTCGAGGATCGGCCTGGAGCCTACGAGGGGCTGCCGATCCGCACGAGCCCGATCCCCTTTGCGGTGCTTTCCGTCAACATGGGAAGGCCGAACGCGTCGGAGGACGGCTCCCTCATTCCCCGCGTTTCCCTGCTCGGCCTCCAATCGCGGCATCGGACGTGGCGCTCCTGGAGCGACACGTACTTCGTGATGGCCATGCTGACCGTTCCGGGGATCGTCAGGCTTTTCGGGAACACCGGGCTTGATGCCGCCGAGGCATTGCTCGAACTCGGCGCCGTCACGGGCGACGCCCTCGCCACATCGCTGGCCTCGGACATCGATGCGGCCTCGGCCCCGCAGGCTATCGCGACGCGGTTGGACCGTTGGCTGACGGCACGGCTGTCGTGCACGGCAGCGGTGCCGGAAAGCCGGCGCATCGTAGCCGCGCACGACGTCCTGCGTCGGGGCGGGTCGGTGCAGGCGGCGGCCGAAGTGGCATGCACGGACAGGCGTCAGCTTCACCGATGGTTTCGGCGTCATCTGGGCATGGGACCGAAGGACCTCGCCGATCTCGAACGGCTGCATGCCAGCTTGCGCAGCGTCCAGGCCGGCCGTGGCGATCCCGTGGCCGGCTTCAGCGACCAAGCCCATCAAATCCGGAGTTGGCGTCGTCGCCTCGGCGTGACGCCAGGAGCTTACCGGAGCACGCCGGGCGATCGACTGACCGGCTCACTCGCTTCGAGCGGCGAGACGGTCGGGCTCGCCTTCTACCTATGAAAGGCCTGTCCCATTCGTTCAAGACGGCCGCGACGCCGTCTTCCATGATCAGGGTCTGACCCAACACCGGAGACGAGGGATGTCGGAGGATACCGATCAGGCGCTGCACGCGCAGGATGTCGATTACACGGACGGGGAGACGACCTTTCAAGGCTACTTGGCCGTCTTGCGAACGGTCGCGGAGCCACGCCCCTGCGTGGTCCTCAGCCATGACTGGAGCGGGTTGAACAACCCCACGAAGTGCTTGGCCGAACGCTACGCCCGTCTGGGCTATGCCTGCTTCGCCGTCGACGTCTACGGCAAGGGCGTGCGTGGCGACTCGCTCGGCGACAATTCTCGCCTGATGAGCCCGCTGATGGGGGATCGTGCTCTCCTGCGTCGGCGCCTGCTGGCCGGGTTCACGGCGGCAATCCGGCTTCCGGGCATCGACACGACGCGCACGGCCGCCGTCGGCTATTGCTTCGGTGGCCTATGCGCCCTGGACCTGGCTCGGGCTGGACCGCCGGACCTCAAGGCCGTCGTCAGCTTCCACGGTGGATTGGGCGCGCCGGGGCTGGGGGAACAGGGCCCCATCGAGCCGAGCATACTCCTCTTGCACGGGTGGGAGGATCCGGTCGTCCCGGTTGCGGATGTCCTCGATTTCGCCAAGGAGATGACGGCAGCTAAGGCGGACTGGCAACTCCACGCTTATGGTCACGCCCGACACGCCTTTACCTTCGAAGAAGCGAAATTCCCCGAGCGCGGAGTCGTCTATGACCGCAAGGCCGACGAACGCTCCTGGGCGGCGATGCGCCGACACCTCGCCGCCGCTTTCGGCGAAGACCGAGCGGAGCCGTGAATCGCAGCCCGATAGCGGCAGCCCTGACCTTGGCGCGTCTGTTTCGAGGTCCGGTGCTAAACCACTTTGAGCCGGCCGACCGATGCATCATGGGCGGCTGCTCTCGAACGATAGCGGACTCTCGTCTCGCCACAATGGCGCACTATGCCCTCCATGGTAAATTCGCTTCGGGTCATCGTGGAAAAGGGAGCGTCTTGCATGAAGTGCCTACGCATCTACGCCACTTCAGATGGCGAGTCGCATTTTGACGAAGTCGAGCTGCCGACGACCAAGAGGTCGGTGCAACCCGATGCCGTGCCGTTCGATGTTACAGCCGGCTATCCTGCATCTCTCGTTCGCATAACCCACATCCCAGCGGGCATGCGCGAAGTTGCTTGGCATACCGTCCCAGAGCCAAACCTCAGCGTCAGGCTGGATGGTTCGGTTGAGTACGAGACGAGTGATGGAGAGGTGCGCCGAAGTAAGGCAGGTAGCTTCGTATTGGTGGAGGACACGCACGGCAAGGGCCATCTGTCACGCCATTCGCCGGAAGCGCAAACCGTCATCTGGGTCTCACTACCGAACGGCCTCGATTTGCCGCCCGCATAGTCTGGGCGCACGATACCGGCGCCGTTTGCCGGCACTCGCATCCAACCCGGGCCTACGGCCGGTAAGGGTCCGTTCCATGACGACGGTGCGTTCCTCGCCATGGTAGTTGTCGTGCACGGGGTCTCCTCACGCCGCCTCGTCCGCCGGCTTCGTGGACACGATGTCGGCGATGGCCTGGAACTGCTCCAGGAAATCGGGGTAACGCGAGGCGAGGAAGCGTGCCACACGAGCATTTCCGACGAGCTTGGCCAGGTAGCCCTTGAAGACGGTGAGGTGAAGGTTGTCTCGGCTGTAGGTCTCCTCGGCCGAGCCGATGGATTCCTGGAGGGTAGCCAGCTCGCGCTCCATCCTTGCCAACAGCGTGGCGGACACGCCCTTCGGCTTGGCCTTGACGCCGTCGACGAGTTGGGCCTGCGAGGAGCCGGCCAGGATCGCGGAGGCATAGGCGACCGTATAGTTGTTGCCGCCGACGAAGAGGTCGGCGGCCTCCATCTGCCTGATCGGCTTCATCTTGCGCAGGACGTCGAACACGGCCATGGGGCAGTGCTTGTCGGCGAGTTGGGCCACGACTTCCTGACAGATCCCGTCGAGCATCTTCACCCGGCGCTGCACGCTCTTGACGTCCAGGGACATTGCCGTCGCGATCTTCCCCTCCGGTACGCCGCGCTCGATGGCACGGACGATCATGGCGCGCTCCTGGATGGAGGACAGCCGGTTCACGGCGCGGTTGTAGGTGAAGGCCTCGTCGTCCGTGGACACCAGGCACTCGACCTGGGTCTCGCCCATCTCCTTCAGCACCTCCACCCGGATGCGGCCGTCGAGAAGCAGGTAGCGCCCGGGGGCGGCGTCGGTCCTGGCGACGACGGGTGGCTCGACCAAGCCTATCTCCCGGATCGACTGGGAAATCTGGCGGTACTTGTGGCTCGCCTTGACGGTCGGGCGCAGCGCCCTGACCGGCATCATGGCGGATATGGGGACGAGCGCCATCTCCGGCTCGAACGCGAGGGAGAAGACGGGCTCCGGTGCTTTGCTCATCGCGCCCTCCCGTTGATGCGCTTGTCCAGGTCGGCAGGCATCGTGTCAAGGTTCTCGGCGCGGAGCAGCGTGACGAAATGGTCGTCGGTCCGCAGCCGGCGCATGGCCTCCTCGACAAACAACAGGCGTGACGCCGTGAACTCCGCCTTCTTCACGAACATCCGGCGCCGCTCCGCCTCGCGCTGGTACATTCGCATCAGGGCGTCGGTCGACGACGGCCGGCGCCGACCGTCCTTGCGCCCGAACTGGTTCCGGTCCGCTTCTCGCCCCCGGCGTTGCCGAGCGTCGAGGAGGCGACGGGCTTTCGCCAGTTTCCCGCCCGACAGCTTGCCCTCAGCATAGGCCTGGGCCAGCAGCGTCTGCACGCCCGCCTCGTCGGCCCGTGCGATGTCGACCGCCACGCTCAGCGGAAGCATCCCCGATTCCACGGCCCCGAGAAGCCGCTCCTCACCGCGATCGATCAGGCCGCCGATCATGTTCACCCATTCGGGCGTGCAACCGATCTTTCCCGCGATCTGCCGGTCGTCGTAGCCGCGCCTGCGAAGCGCGCCGACGTCGTGCAGCAGGTCGGCGGGCCGGTGCTGCCGCCGGGCGCAGTTCTCGACCAAACTCATGACGAGGCAATCCTGCTCGCTCGCCTCGATGACGATGGCCGGGACTTCCGTCTGCCCGAGTTCGAGGCAGGCCTTGAGGCGTCCCTCCCCGCAGACGACGCCGTAGCTCTCCCTACCGTCCTCGGAAGGAAGACGGGTCACGGTAATGGGCCGCTTGAGGCCCACCTTGCCGATGTTGTCGACGATGTCACGGAATCGGCGCTTGTCCCGGGCGCGGGAATTGAGGACCGTCAGGCGGTGCACCGGGATCATGACGACGCGCCTGGAAACGTGTTGGCTCATGCGACCTCCGAAAAGGTGGACCGCGCGGCGAGGGCGAAGAACGCGTCGAGCGAGTCGAACCGGTAGCCGTCGAGCGACATCCCGTTGTGTTCGGCCAGGCGGAGGCGCGGCTCCGCCATGTCGATGCGGGGGAGGAGGTAGTAATCCAGAGGAGTGCGGTTCTCGGCATCCATGCGCACGGCGACGGTGACGTCCGGTGCGAGTCCCGCGTCGAGCCGGATCTGCCATCGTGCGGCACCCGCCTGGGTCTGGCGGTGTCGCGCGATGACGAGCGACGCGGTGAATTCGTCGTTGACGGTGATGAGGTCCGTGGCGGGATCCCGGCCTATCATGCCGCCGGCCAATCGCAGGCCGTAAAGGATGGCCTCGACCACCTCCGGGTGGAGAGCGCGGAGCCGCCCGTTGATTTCCAGGTAGCGGTAGTCGCGGTCCGGCGTATAGCCGACCAATTGGTAGGCCCGCAAAAGCGAGCCGAACCGGGATCGGTAGACGCTGCTCGACGGCATGTCTTCACGCTCGTCGATGACGAGGCTGGACAGCGCGCCGGTCGCCTTCAGCAAATCCGAAAGCAGGGCAATGAGTTCGTCGTTGCCGAAGCGCCTACTGCGGTCCTCGACGATGGCCCGCGCGCGTTCGAAGAGCGTGTGGTCCACCACGGCGGGGAACGCGCCCTTGGCCACGACCCAAAGGGTAGGCGCGTTGACCACCCGCTTGCGCTTCAGCTTGTTCGAGACTCGGTTGAACACGTTGTCCCCGACGTATTTCGGGTTGGTCAGGACCTGGTGGACCGTGCCACGCGTCCATGGCCGCCCGAGATCGGTCGGCAGGGCGTCCTCGTTGAGCCGGCCCGCGATCTCACGCTCGGTCCTGCCCTCGACGAACAGGCGGTACATGCGCCGGACCGTCTCGACCTCGCCGTCGGGACCGGGCGCCAACACCACCCGGTCGGTCTGGAGGCTTTTGCGCTCGCCCCGCGAAAGCTCCACCTTCACGCTACCCCGCTCGTCGAGCAGGACGCGCCGCAAGCCGTAGCCCGCCATCCCGCCCTGGCGAAATCCCCGCTCGACATGGCGGCACTGGCCCGCGAAGACTTTGACCGACAGCTCGCGGCTCTACTCCCCCGCCATGATGCGCTTGACCGACTTCAGCAGTGTCGAACCGATGCTGCCGTCGTTGGCGAACTGCTCCGCGCAATAATGGACGTCGATGCCGGCGCGGCGGCACTTGTGTTCGTGGTATGCACCCTCGTCGGGGTCCTGGAAGCGTCCCCAGCGACTGATGTCGTAGACCAGAACGGCGTCGAACTCGGCCTGCCCCGACGCGACCACGTCCAGCAGACGCCGCAGGGCATCGCGGCCGTCGAGGGTCAGTCCGCTGCGCCCGGCATCCTCGAACACCTCGACGATTTGGAAGCCGTGACGCTCGGCGTAGCGGCGGACCTCCGCAAGCTGGATTTCGGGCGAGACCTCCTGGTGATCCGCCGACATGCGCACGTATGCGGCGGCGGGGATCGTCTCGTCTTCGGTTCGCGCCTGTTCCCGTGGCCTCCTCACACCGAAAGGCTCCCTGCAACGTCAGCGGGGGTCGACGAATCGCACGCTCCCCAACCGACTTAAGCGTCAGGAGAGCGGAATGACTTTTCGGAATAGGGGCAACGTTTTGCCGCCCGGCACTTTGACTTTTTCGGCCATGGTGTCGTCGGTGCTCAAGGGCGCGCTCAGGAACAGGCCCGCATCGATCAAGATGGTCGCGAGATGGACGGGTGCGGGCGAGCGGACCGTGAAGAACTGGTTTGCCGGCACGTGCAGCCCCAGCGGCGACCACTTCCGCGACATCGTCCGAAATTGCCCCGAGATGTTGCACGCATTCCTACGGGCTGCCGACCGTGCTGATTGCATTGCCATGGCAAGCGTCACGGACGCCCGGCGTTCGCTCCAGGACGCGCTGGCGATCCTGGATCAACTCGATATGGCCAGGGTGGGGCCCCAATCGGGATCGCCCAGGTCGGACGTTTGAAGGCGTCCCTCATGCCGCGCTGACCAAGGTCTTGGAGCCGCCCTGCCAGCAGCGGGGCGTGTCACCGTCGAGGCACGCCCTATGATGTTGGATGAATTCTCATATTTTGTTCAATCGTCTTTGCGGCGGTCGTCCCACACCGACCTGGAGCGCGCCTCAATCTCCGGCTTGCGATCCCACGGTCAGAGGATGAGTATCGAGCCCGTTGAGGTGAAAAAAGGTCCCTGGTGGCTTCACAAGGCCCCGCTGTCTTCTTCGGATTCGACTCGGCCTGGACCGACAATCCGCGCGCGCCTGGCGCCATCTGCTCAATCCGCTATGACGGGCAACCTCGGCGCCTTCATCGAGAACGCACGGAATTACTTCAAGGAGCACCCTCTCGTTCCGATCAAGGAATGGGCGATCCCGGCGAGCGGTGAGGGCGATTCTGGCGGCGAAGCGGCTCCGTAGACGCCTTGCATTCATGGCCACGGCAGGGTTGCTCAGCCTGTCACAGGCGATCCTCGGCGGCGACAAGCAGCCGATCCCGCAACGCATCGATGAAAGCCCGCACCCTCGCAGGCAATTGGGTACGGGTCGGGAAAACGGCCCATATCCCCACCTCCAGCGGCTTGACGTCGGTCAATACGATACGCTTCAACTCCCCGCGCGCGATGTGCTTGTGCACGTCCCAGTAGGTCAGCATGGCGATGCCGACGCCCGCGATGCAGGCCGCCCGCACCGCATCGACGGTGCTGGCCGACAAGGGACCACCGATGCGAACTCGGTGCATTTCCTCGTCGCGCGTGAAGGGCCAGTTGTCCATCGCGTGCAGCTTGATGCACGAATGCCCCGCAAGGTCCGCCGTGGTGGCGGGTTCCCCAAAGCGCCCGACGTAGGCAGGCGATGCGCAGAGGGTGAAGGGATTGTCGGCCACCCTCGTCGCGATCAGGTCCGAAGGCTTCATCACCGCCACGCGAACGGCCACGTCCAGTCCTGCCGTCGCGATGTCGATGACACCGTCGCTCAGGGTCAAGTCGACGCGCAGCGCGGGGTTGTCGGCAATCAACGCGGCCACGACGGGGACGATGACGGAATGGCCGATGACGTTCGGCGCCGTGATCTTCAACACGCCCGAGAGGCCGGAGCCTCCGGACGAGACCGCGTTCAGCGCTGAATCGCGAGCCTCGATGAGGGCGGCCGCATGAGGCAGAAAGGCCTCTCCCTCCGGCGTCAGCGAGAGGGACCGTGTGGTGCGGTGGAACAGGCGCGCGCCCAGCTCGGCTTCCAGGCCCGCCAACCTGCGGCTGACCAACATCGGCGACGTGCCCATCCGACGCGCCGCGGCCGACAGGCTGCCGACTGACGCGATGGCGCGAAACAGGGCCACATCCGCAAGATCCATACTTTAACGCTAAACGATACAGTCCTTATCGTCCATCCCGGCTTCTGTGCCCGGTCCGCAAGGGCTAAATCCAATCCCAGCAAGCGGACATCCTGTCCTAATTAGAGGAAGGCGTCCGATGGAAAGCTTCCGGAGATCTGGACGATGGACACCGACACCAGCGCGCTTTTCGCGCCGACCGTTATAAACGGCCACACCGTGAAGAACCGCCTTTCCGTCGCGCCGATGACCCGTATCACCGCCACGGAGGACGGTCGGGCAACCGAGACGATGACCCGCTACTACGAGCGCTTCGCGCGGGGCGGCTTCGGGACGGTCATCACCGAAGGCATCTACACCGACCAGGCGTTCTCGCAGGGCTACGTCCATCAGCCCGGCTTGACAGACGAGGCGCAGGCCAATGCCTGGAAGCCGGTCGTCCGCGCCATCAAGGCGCACGGCGCGCTCGCGATCGCCCAGTTGATGCACGCCGGCGCGCTCAGCCAGGGCAATCGCTTTCGCGGGACCACGGTTGGGCCGTCCCCGGTCCAGCCGAAGGGCGAACAGATGGCGTTCTACCACGGCAAGGACCGCTACGTTCTGCCCGCCGAAATAACGGAGGCGCAGATCGCCGATGCCATCGACGGCTTCGCCGCGTCGGCGGGGCGCGCGATCGAAGTCGCCGGGTTCGACGCCGTCGAAATCCACGGGGCCAACGGGTATCTCCTCGACCAATTCCTGACCGACTACGCCAACGCGAGGGCGGATCGATGGGGCGGCGCCACCGGGAACCGCGTGCGCTTGATCCTCGAAACCTTCAAGGCGGTGCGCGCCAGGGTCGGCGTCAAGGTGCCGGTGGGCGTCCGCATCTCCCAGGGGAAGGTGAACGACCACGATCACAAATGGGCCGATGCGGAGCGCGACGCGGAGATCATCTTCGGCAGCCTCGCGGAGGCCGGTGCTGACTTCATCCACGTGACCGAACATGAGGCTTGGAAGCCCGCCTTCCCCGAGGGCGGCCCCTCCTTGATGCGCCTCGCCAAGCGCTACGCGCCCAAGGCAACTATCCTCGCCAACGGCGGCCTGCACGACGTCGAGCGGGCGGTGGCCGCGCTGGACGACGGCGCCGACATCGTCACCATCGGACGCGGTGCGCTGGCGAATCCCGACTTGCCTCGGCGCTTGTCCGAGCGAGGCGTCCTCAAGGATTTCGACCCATCGATCCTGGGCCCCTTCGCCAACATCAAGGACTCCGAGCTGGCGATGTAACGGCGCCTCGACCGCTGCGGCCCGCAGATGCGGACCGCGGTCGGATACCGATTGAAGGATCATCCAGACGTCGTGCGCTCTGGATTCGAAACCGCCGCAGATCTGCGGCGCCGACCACACTCGCTGAGTGTCCAAGAGAGGGAAAGTCAGATGGTCAAGTTCGCTTTGCTCGTTGAGTTGAAGGCCAAACCAGGAAAGGAGGCGGAAGTCGAGGCATTCCTGGAAAAGGAAGCCACCCTGGTAAGAGGAGAACCTGGTACGCGCTCGTGGCACGCGGCGAAGATCGAAGGTGAGCCGGGCCTGTATAGGGTCTTCGACACCTTCGACGATGAAGTTGCCCGCGAAGCTCATTTGAACGGCGAGGCCGGACAGGAGCTGGTTGAAAAGGCGGACGAGTTGTTTGCCGTGGCCTCCAAGGTCCATCGCCTTCAGATCGTCGCCCAGAAGTAGGGCCTTACCGGCAGCCCTTTCTCCAACCCGCTGATGATCTTGGGCGGCTTGGCTCGATGCACACGCCTGCCGCCCATCTCCTGGCGCCACGCTTCTCGGAAGGGATCACAATGGACATCGAGACACCCAAAGCTACGATCGTGCTCGTGCACGGTGCCGTCGAGGACTCGTCGCTCTGGACCCATGGGGTCATCCAGCGGCTCCAGCGCGACGGATACCCGGTCAAGGTCTTCTCCAATCCCTTGCGGGGCCTGGCCGTCGACGCGGCCTACCTGCGGAGCCTGCTGGACACGATCGAGGGGTTCGTGATCCTCGTTTCCCATGCCTATGGCGGGGCCGTGATCACCCAGGCTGGGGACGACCCCAAGGTCAAGGGCCTCGTCTACGCGGGCTCACCCATGCCCGGGGTCGGGGAATCCACGAACGATTGCCTCGAACGCTTCCCCGGCGGGGACTTCGCCTCGTCCGTCGACCTGATGCCATATACCTTGCCAGACGGAACCAGCGGCACGAACGTCCTCGTCAAGGCCGACAGGTACGCCTACCTCCTCGCCGCCGACGTGCCTGCGGACAAGCTCGCCCTCATGATCGCCACCCAGCGCCCCATCGCCCTGCAAGCCCTCAACGACAAGCTGACGACGGCTGCATGGACGAGCAAGCCGAGCTGGCAAATCAGGCCCCTATTGGATCCCGTCATCCCCGTGGAAGAATTCAAGTTCGAAGCCGAACGTGCCCACTCCACGGTCATCGAGCTGACCTCCTCTCACGCCATCCCCGTCTCCTTCCCGGACGTCGTGGTCGACGTGATCGAGAAGGCGGCCCGTGCGGTCGCGTGATAGCGGTGGTGGCCGGTGTGCGCAGCGGCCGTCGAGTTTCGGATCGGTCCGGTGTGACCCTGCCGTCGAACTGACCTTTCGGGCTCGATCGGGATTACGGCGCGGCATGGAAGAAAAGGAACAGGCATGAAAACCACCCTTGAGCTTCACGGCGCGCAGACCGGCAATTGCTTCAGGGCCGCGATCGCGCTTGAGGAAGCAGGTCTGTCCTACACGCCCAGGATCGTGGACCTCTCCATCGGTGAGCATCTGCGCGGCGAACATCTCGCATTGAACCCAGCGGGAAAGGTTCCCGTTCTCGTCGAGAAGGAAGAAGGCCGGGAGCCCTTCATCCTCACCCAATCGAACGCGATCATCCTGCATGCCGCCGCGAAGACACCTGTTCGATTGCTGCCTGGGAACGAGCGCGACCGGGCTACCGCCATAGAGCGGTTCTTCTTCTTCGTGACCGACGTGATAGCCGTCAGCCATGCCGCATTCTCCCTTCGCGCTTCAAGTGCCCAGGAGGGGCAGAAGATCCTGGCGGACCGAGCGCTCGCGACCCTTGAGACGGCGGAAAGGTACGTCGCCCAGGCCGAATTCATGGCCGGCGAGACGTTCAGCGCGGCCGACATCGCTGCCTATACCATCACACGATCGATGAAATCGGATCTGCCCTGGTCGAAGCTGCCCAACCTGCTGGCATGGTTCGATCGCATCGAGGGTCGCCCCGCCGTCAAGCGCGGGCTTGAAGCGTTCGATCGGGTGCCAGCGCGGATTGATCCTGGCAAGGACAAGCGGGAGGAGAAAGCGCGCTAAGGAATCGAGCATTCGGCTCGGGTGCGCGCCGAAGCTGACGGAGAATAAAGGGGCGAGTCCTGGAGCGTCGCGAGCGGGCCGTCGGTCACGGGATACCGCCCGCGCCCCTTCGGTGTGCCATTCCACGGTCGGTGACGGGCATGAGGCGAAGCTTGCACGTTCGGTCAACGAGGACGAAACAGCAACCGACGCTCGATAGTCGTCAAAGTGACGACCCACGCGACGATCTTGTTGGCTCGGCCGTGGGAACGAGGCCATCGCGAGGCGGTTGGTCTCCTGACACGTACTGGAGACGGCATGAAGAAAAGCTTGGTCATGGTGGTCGAGGACGAACCGGTGATCCGCATGATTGCGGTCGAGATGCTGGAGGACGCCGGATGGTCGGTGGTGGAGTTCGCCACCGCCGACGACGCCATCGCCTTTTGCCGCCGCCCCGAGAACGATTTCGCCGCCGTCATCACCGACATCAACATGCCCGGCGACATGGATGGCCTGGACCTGGCATCCCTCGTCGTTTCCTCCCGTCCGGACGCATTCGTGGTGGTGACGTCGGGGCGCTACCAGGAACGGCCAGCCGACTTGGCGGAACGCGTGCGATTCCTTCCGAAACCCTGGAAAGCCGGAGATCTGCTCGCCGCCGTCACGGGCGTGAGCGGTCCCGGATCGCGTTGAGCCGACGCCCCGTGGCGGGTCTCCCTCGGGCGAAAATCTCGCACAAGTACGGGTTTCCCCCTCGTTTCCGTCGTGAGTATCTGCTGACATCGCGCATCCGCGCGTTGAAGCATCCGAGGAGCCGAGCGTCGGCCGCGAGAGACGATCATGGATGACAACGGCCGTCTGCTGCGATGGGCACCTTGGCTGACGGTTGCCGTCCTGTTGGCGTCGTCGGCCCTCGCGGTGTGGGCCTACCTGCGGGACCATGGCCATCAGCAGGCCATCGAGCACGATCGTTCGCTCATCGTCACCACCGAACGCCTCCTCTCCGCCCTGAAGGACGTCGAGACAAGCGAACGGGGCTTCATAATCACCGGCCGCGACGGTTACCTCGGGCCGTACGTCTCGGGTTTGGCCGCCGTTCCGCCGGACGAGGCGAGGGCCACGGCCCTGATTGGTCCTGAAGCCGACACGCTTTCCCGATTGGTCGCCGATCGTCTGAAGGAGGCCGCGGAGGGGATCGCAACCTACCGTCAGGAAGGCGCGGCCGCCGGGGCTGCCAGGATCGACTCGGGGCGCGGCAAGGACCTCATGGATCAGGCCCGCACTGAGGTCGCCCGACTCCAACGCGACGCGGACGAACGCATCGCCGCCACCGCCGTCGAGCAACGTCGCGACGATCTGCTGCGCGCTGGCTCAGTCATCGGCTTCATCGCATCATGCGTCGTGCTCGGGCTTGTGGCGGTCCTGCGCCGGCGCCAGCAGCAGGCCAGCCAGCGCCTGTTCGAGGGCGTGATGGAGAACGCGCCCATGGGCTTGGGAATCCTCGACCCGTCGCTCCGCATTCGGCATGTCAACCAAGCACTCTCCAAGATGAGCGAGCGAGCGCTCAGCGCGGTGCCGGGCATGAGCATCTGGGATGTCATTCCCGAGATGCGGGATACGTTGGAAGCCCGCCTTCAACGGGTCTTGCAAGGCGGTCGCGCCGCCAGCGCGGAGGTCGAGGCGGCCAGCAACACGCGGGCGGATCAACTCCGATCCTACCAGGTGAACTTCTACCCACTGCAAGCCCATCGAGGGGCGACGGAGGGCGTCGGCATGGTGATCGCGGACGTCACCGCGCGGAAGCGGGCGGAGCGCGCGACGAGGCAGAGCGAGGAGCGGTTCCGCAGCCTCGTCGAGGCGAACGCCGCGATGATCTGGACAACGGACGCGGAGGGGGCCTTCGTCAAGCCGCAACCGGCTTGGATGCGATTCACGGGGCAGTCCGAGACGGACTCGCTGGGTTGGGGACGGTTCGTTTGCGTCCACCCTGACGATCGCGAGCGCACCGCCGAGGCGTGGCGGATTGGCAAGGCAAAGGGCGAGCCGGTCACGCTGGAGAACCGATTGAGACGCGCGGATGGCGAGTGGCGCCACATGGCGGTCTCCATCGTCCCCGTGCTGGAGGACGATGGCTCGATCCGCGAGTGGGTCGGCTCCCACACCGACATCACGGAACGCAAGGTGGCCGAACTCGCACTCGCGGCGGCGAAGGACGCGGCCGAGGCGGCCAACCGGGCCAAAAGCTCCTTCCTGGCCAACATGAGCCACGAACTGCGAACGCCGCTGTCGGCGGTGATCGGCTACACGGAAATGCTTGAGGACGAGGCGGAGGACATGGGCGAGCAGGCGATGCTCACCGACCTCGGCAAGATCAAGACGAACGCCAAGCACCTGCTCGGCTTGATCAACGACGTTCTCGACCTCAGCAAGGTCGAGGCCGAGAAGATGGACGTCTTCGCCGAGGACATCGAGGTCGCAACCTTCGCCAGGGAAGCGGCCGGCACGGTGGAAGCCCTCGTCCACCGCAAGTCGAACGAGATGGTCCTCGACGTTGCCGACGATATCGGCGCGATGCGCTCGGACGCGGTGAAGCTGCGCCAGTGCCTGTTCAACCTGCTCAGCAACGCGGCCAAGTTCACCGAGAACGGAAAGGTGACGCTCGGCGTCGCAAGGGAGGCGGCTGCGGGTGGCGACTGGATCGTGTTCACGGTGCGGGACACCGGCATCGGCATGACGGCCGAGCAGGTCTCGCGTCTCTTCCAACGGTTCGCCCAGGCCGACGAGACCACCACGCGCAAGTTCGGCGGCACGGGCCTCGGTCTGGCGCTCAGCCGCGCCTTCGCCCGACTGCTGGGCGGCGACGTCACCGTCGAGAGCGCCGAGGGACAGGGGACCTGCTTCTCCCTGCGGGTTCCGGCCGTGCTCCCCGAGCGGAAGTTGGAACCCGACGTCAAGGCGACCCTGGAAGGTCTGCACGGTACGGGGGAACTGGTCCTCGTCATCGACGACGAGGCCTCGCAACGTGACCTGATGACCCGCTTCCTGCAACGCCAGGGCTTCACGGTCCGCACCGCCTCTGAGGGGCGCACCGGGCTTGAACTTGCCAAATCGATGCTTCCGCACATCGTCCTGCTCGACGTGATGATGCCGGGCATGGACGGATGGTCCGTGCTGCGCGCGCTGAAGGCCGATCCGGCAACCTCTGCGATCCCCGTCATCATGGTGAGCTTCGTCGCCGATCCGGGGCTGAGCGTCACGCTCGGCGCCGCGGACGCCGTGCCGAAGCCGGTCGACTGGACCAAGCTGAAGTCCGTCCTGGACCAGTATCGGGAGGCCGGCGGCGACGTGCTCGTGGTGGATGACGACGGCGACGTCCGCCAGCGACTGCGAACGGTTCTGGAGAAGAATGGCTGGACGGTGCAGGAAGCAGGCAACGGCGCCGAAGCGCTGGAAAGGGTCGCCCAAGCTCCGCCCCATCTCATCCTGCTCGACCTGACGATGCCGGTCATGGACGGCTTCGCCTTCCTTCATCGCCTGCGCGAGATACCCGCCCACGCCGACATTCCGGTGATCGTGCTGAGCGCGAGGGACATCTCCGCCGCCGAGCGCGAGCAGCTCGCCGAAGCCGATCAGGTGTTCAAGAAGGGAGAGACGAGCATGCGGGATCTGACCGCCGAAATCCGCAAGCTGGACGGCCGACACACTGATTCCGCCAATGAAACCGCACGAACGGAGGGCGGTCAAAAAATTTCCTGAAGTCCCCTTGAAGTCGCCTTTCCGGCCTCTCAAATCGGCGCGCGTCGGGGTCAGAAAGGCCCGACATCGAGGGCGCCGCTCATGTTGCGACGCTTCGATACCCATGTTGCTCAAAGGGAGAATGTGGCTATGCGAACCTTCGATATCTCGCCCCTGTATCGTTCCACGGTCGGCTTCGACCGCCTCTTCGACCTCCTCGACAACAATGCGGCACGACCGGACTGGCCGCCGTATGACATCGAGAAGAAGACCGAAAACGAGTACCGTATCAGCATGGCGGTCGCGGGCTTCGGCTCGGACGACATCGAGCTGACCCAGCATGGCACCACGCTGACCGTCGTCGGCCGGAAGCAGGCCCAGGAGGACGGGCGGCAGCTCCTCCACCAGGGCATCGCCGGTCGCAACTTCAAGCAGGTCTTCAACCTCGCCGACCACGTGAAGGTCGCTTCGGCGAACCTGGAGAATGGCCTGCTCTCCGTCGACCTAGTCCGCGAGGTGCCCGAACAACTCAAGCCGAGGCGAATCGAGATCGCCTCCGGCGGAACCTCGAACGTGCAGGACATCCGCTCCCGCCAGATCGGGCAGGAGCCCGAGCGCCAGACCAAGGCCGCCTGAAGCGCTTCGACAACCAACACTGTGATCCCTGCCTTCCGGTCCGCACCGGGAGGCCCTGATTGCGGAGAACGGAGATGAAACCCAGCTTCGAGTTCAACGAAAATGTCTGCAAGTCAGTCTCGTCAAAGCAACCGGTCGAAGACGGCCCGGCCCGATCGCAGCCGACCCGAAAAAACGAGCCGCTGTTTCGAGCTGATCAAGACGGCATAAGTTGCTTGTCCCACCCGTCAGAGACGGTTGTCCGGCCGGCGGGCGGTAATCCTCCCATCGGCGGTGATCAAGGCGCTCCCGAGAAGCGCCAGAGGGATGACCGGGCTTTGTTTGAGAGCCCCTTCCCACCGGCGTCGGCTAAGCCGCTCGCTCGGTGGCGGGGAAGGGCGAGCGTTCGGTCCCGAAGGGACGATGACGACGATCCGCCCCCCTGTCCCGTCGCCGGGTTCCGCCCTCCGCCCGGCCCGCTTCCCGCAGCTCAGGCCCTGGTGCCGGCTTTCGCGTGAGCAGCGGATCGTCGCCCCCACCGGGGCCGACGATCCGCTCGGGTCCATAGGAAATCCGACGCAGCCCCATCCCTTCGCCGCGCGGGGCGCGACCTTATGGGACCTAGCCGACATCAAGCGATGGCTAGATGCTCGTTCGATCGCGTTCATGACGCGGTCGGTTGCGCTCTGATGCACCATGTGACCGACCCGGAAACGCGGTCGAACGAGCCGTGGGCAATCTCGTCATGCAGACGCTGCGACTGCTGTTCGATGTAGACGATGCGGTCCTCCCCGCCGGGCGATGATCGCGAGGCCATCGAGGCGTCGAACGCCGAGGCCTTCCTAATCATAAAGGCGCGTTCCGAGATCCACGTCGTGTTCACCGACGTCGGCATGCCAGGCTCGATGGAAGGCCCCAAGCTGGCGGAGGCCTGGAGGGGGCGGTAGCCGCCGATCGAAATCATCGTGGCGTCGGGACATCGGCGCGTGACCGTCTTTGCGTTGCTTCGCGGCAGCGTATTCGTCCCGAAACCTTACCGGGAGGAAGACATCGTGGCCGCGCTACGGCGAATGGCGGCGTAAAGGACAGGTTTCCTGCCGCCCTACGCCCGCAGAAACCGATCGAAGGATCATTTGCGTCGTTCGAGGCTCAGGCCGGAGCGAGCGTTGCCTGTCGCCAACCGACGGCCTTGCGAAGCACGCGGGACAGGTCCTCGACGGAGTAGGGCTTTTGCAGGAGTTCGAAGCCGAAGGTGCCGTTCTGCGCGAGCACGTGGCTGTAGCCGGACGTCAGGAAGACCGGCAGCCTCGGGTGCCGTCGTCGGATCTCTTGGCCGAGTTCGATCCCGTTCATGCCGGGCATGACGACGTCGGAGAACACGACGTCGAACCGGTCCGGCTCACTCGCCAAAAATCCGAGGGCCTCCTCGGCGTTGGCCGCGAGGAGGGTGTCGTAACCCAGTTCCTGGAGCGACAGGGTCGCGAACGAGCCGACGTCCTCGTTGTCCTCGACGACTAGCACGCGTACGCCGTGGCCGTCCACCAACGCGCCCGACGCCGTTCCATGGGCGACCGCGTCGCTCGGCTCCGACGTGCGCGGAAGATAGAGGCTGAACGTCGTCCCTCGCCCCACCTCGCTCTCGACCGTGACCTCGCCGCCGGACTGCTTGACGAACCCGATGACTTGGCTGAGCCCAAGGCCGGTTCCCTGGCCGACGCCCTTGGTCGTGAAGAAGGGTTCGAAGATCCGCTCCAGGTCGGCCGCGGCGATGCCCGAGCCCGTGTCCGACAAGGCGACAACCACGAAATCCCCATCGATGGGAGGCTGCGATCGCATCGCGGGGACGCTCGTCGCCGTCGTCACCGCGATCGTGAGCTGGCCTTCGCCGTCCATCGCATCGCGAGCATTGACTGAAAGGTTCACCAGGGCGGTGTCGAACTGGCTGGGATCGGCATCGACGTAGCAGGGCTGGTCGGGGACGGAGGTCTCGACGCGAACTCGCGATCCCGTAAGGGTGCCGACCATGTCGCGGATCGTCCCGACGCTCCGCACGACGTCGAAGACCTCGGGCTTGAGCGCTTGACGCCGCGCGAAAGCGAGCAACTGGCCCGTCAGCTTGGAAGCCCGTGTCGTCGTGTCCGAGATAGCCTCGATATAGCGCAGCCGTCGTTCCTCGGTGAGGTTCGGGCGCTTCAGCAGGTCGACGGACGATCGGATGACGGTCAGCAGGTTGTTGAAGTCGTGCGCGACGCCTCCGGTCAGCTGCCCGACCGCCTCCATCTTCTGGGCTTGACGAAGCTGCTCCTCGGCGAGGTGAAGCGCCTCGGTGTTCTCCTTCTCGGCCGTCACGTCGCGCCCATAGGCGTAGATGAGTTCGTCCTCCGGCGCGGCCACCCAGGACATCCAGCGATAGGTCCCGTCCTTGCGGCGATACCGATTGAGGTAGGTTGGAAGCGCATCGCCCTTGACCTTGTCGAGGGCGCGCCCCGTGGACCGCAAGTCGTCAGGATGGACGAAATCGAATACGGTCAGCCCGAGCATCTCGTCTGGCGACCAGCCAAGGATCTTTTTAGCCACCGGACTCACCGACAGGAACATGCCTCTTCGGTCGATGACGACCAGCAGGTCCTGGGAATTGCGCCACACGCGATCGCGCTCGCGCGTCCGCTCCTCCACGCGGTGTTCCAGGTCGGCGTTGAGGTCCCGCAGCCGGTCCTCGGCGAGCCGGCGCTCGATCGCGGCACGAGTGCGGTCCGCGACGTTGCGCACGAACGCGGTATGCTCCGCTCTCCAGGTCCTGGCCTTGGCATCGTGGACATAGCGGTCCCGAAGGCGGATCGACGTGCACAACTGTCGCGCCGAGGTCGCCCAGGATCATGGCGACCGCCGGACCGGCGATGTGCTGGCCGAAGTCGACGACCTTGACGCCGAAGAGCGGCAGGGCCGCGCGATCGGGAATGGCATCCGTCATGCGTTCACCCTAGCGTCCTGGAGGATCAGTCGCGCCGCCTTCTCAGCGATCATCATGGTCGGCGCGCTGGTGTTGCCGCTGGTAATCGTCGGCATGACGCCGGCGTCGACGACGCGGAGGCCGTCGATGCCACGCACGCGCAGGCGGCCGTCGACCACGGCGAGCTTGTCGTCGTCCCGTCCCATCCGGGTGGTCCCCACCGGATGGAAGATCGTGCTGGCGATGTCGCCGGCGAGCTTGGCCAACTCGGCGTCGGTCTGGAACTCCACCCCGGGCTTCCATTCGACGGGCTTGTACCGGGCCAGCGCGGGCTGCGAGACAATGGCGCGGATCTGGCGGATGCTGTCGGCCGCGACCTTGCGATCCTCGTCCGTGCTCAGGTAGTTCGGCGCGATCGCCGGAGCCTCGCCACGGCGGTTCGAACGAATGCGCACGCTGCCCCGGCTGGTTGGATTGAGGTTGCACACGCTGGCGGTGAAGGCGGGAATCGTATGGAGCGGCTCACCGAAGGCATCGAGGCTCAGCGGTTGGACGTGGTATTCGAGGTTGGGATGAGGGCGGCTTGCGTCCGAGCGGGTGAATGCGCCGAGCTGGGAGGGCGACATGCTCATCGGACCGCTACGCAGCAGGGCATATTCGAGCCCGATCTTCGCCTTACCAAAAAGGCTACCGGCGAGCACGTTGAGCGTCTTGGCTCCCTCAACCTTGAACACGGCTCGGATCTGAAGGTGGTCCTGGAGGTTCTCGCCGACCCCAGGCAGATCGAACGCCACGTCGATCCCGTGCTTGGCGAGGAGCGCCGCCGGTCCGACGCCTGACAATTGCAGGATCTGCGGCGACCCGATGGCGCCGGCCGAAAGGATCACCTCTCGGCGAGCCGCGACGGTCACGCTTCGGCCGCCTCGATGCAGGACGACGCCTGCGCAATGCCGTCGCCCGCTCGCGCTCGCTTCGATGAGCAGCCGCTCGACTTCCGATTCCGTCCAGACGACGAGGTTGGCACGTCTCCTGGCGGGACGTAGGAAGGCCTTCGACGCATTCCAGCGCCATCCCGCCTTCTGGTTGACCTCGAAGTAGCCGACGCCCGCTTCGTCGCTGCTGCTGAAGTCCTCGGACCGTGGCACGCCGGCCTCGACCGCCGCATCGGCGAAGGCCTCAAGGATGTCCCATCGCAGCCGCTGTTTCTCGATGCGCCATTCGCCGCCGTGACCGTGCAGGTCGAAAAAGCGGCTGTTTCCTCCCATCGCCGGATCGGCGCCGTCGTCGAGCCGGTAGTGGTCCTCGTGGGCCATGAAGTCCGGCAGGACGTTGTCCCACGACCACGCCGCATCGCCCGTGGAGGCGGCCCAGTCGTCGAAGTCGCGCACTTGGCCGCGCATGTAGATCATGCCGTTGATCGACGAGCAGCCGCCGAGCGCCTTGCCACGCGGATACCGCAACGACCGGCCGTTGAGCCCGGCTTCCGGCTCCGTGTTGAACAGCCAGTCCGTTCGCGGATTGCCGATACAGTAAAGATATCCTACCGGAATGTGGATCCAGGGATGGTTGTCCTTCCGGCCTGCTTCCAGCAGGAGCACCCGGCTCGTGGGGTCTCGACTGAGACGGTTGGCCAGGAGACAGCCTGCGGACCCCGCTCCCACAACGATGTAGTCGAATGAGTCGACGGGTAGGGCTGGATTGGCCCGACTCATTGGCCGACTTCATAAGTCGGAGCGCGACTGCAAGCCATGACGGCTCGGGACGTCTCCTGATATAACGAGCGTGACGTCTCCCTGATCACAAGCGAGCCTCCCCATTTTGCCGAATTGTAATCCTCTGATCGCACTCCGATCCAATGACAAACGCTTCAGATGATTATAAGCGTTGCTCATATGGAACCTGCGCCTGATATGAGGACGTTCCGGGCCTTCGTGACCGTCGCGCGCGAGGGGAACGTCACGCGTGCAGCGGAGCGACTCCCCTTACGCAGCCTGCCATCAGCCTTCATCTGAAGAGACTCGTGGCGGAGACGGGGATCGCGCTGTTCCGCCGCTCGGCGAGCGGCCTCGAACTGACCTGCGATGGCGCTCTCCTCGCCGCGAAAGCCGAACAGGTCCTGGCAGCCGCGAGCGATTTCCACCGGACGGCCCAGAGCCTCACCGCGCGGGTGCGAGCAAGTTGAGGATCGGAACGGTCGTCGACCCGGAGTTCACCAGACTTGGATCGTTCCTCAAGGCCGTCGTCGAGAGCGGCCCCGGCATCGAGACGGAACTTCGGCATGGCATGAGCGGCGAGGTACCAATCGGCCTGAGACGAAACGAACTCGACGTCGGCTTCTACCTGGGCGACATCGGGACCGCTTCTGCCTGCGGCGAACCCGAGTTCCACGTGCGGGAGTTGGCGCGGCTAAACTACAGGGACGTGGCGCCGCCGTCGCTCGGCGCACTCGTCCGCGGTCATGATTGGATCGATCTTGCCGGATTGCCTTGGATCGGCACGCCTCCCGATTAAGTTCACCACCGGCTTCTGGCAGTAGTGTTTGGCGGTTTGGACGTGCGGCAGAACGTGGTGGCCTTGGTCGACCACGAAACCTCCATGCTGGCGATGGTGCGGACGGGGTTGGCCTGAGCCTCTGCCGCGAGTCGATCGCGCTCGAACAGCAGCAAACCCACGGCTTGGTCATCGCGGACCGGGTGGCGCTGAGCGCTTCAATGAGCTTCGTGACCCTCCATCGCCGACGTCTCGACCCGATCGTCGATCTCGCCTTGCAAGCCATCGCTCGGATTTGGGCAACGATCGACTAAGGCATCGAGGCGCTCCTGTCGAAGGAGCGAAGCGTCTCAAGTCAGCGAAGCTTCCTATAGCGAAGTGCGTCCACCAGCAGCGCGAAGGCGGGGGATTGCTGCCGGCGACTGGGGAAGTAAAGGTGATGGCCGGGGTACGGCGGACACCAATCGGCCAAGACTTGGACGAGACGACTGCCATCGAGGTGCGGCTGCACCTGATCTTGGGCCAGGTAGGCCAAGCCAAAGCCGGCCAAAGCCGCGCTGAGCATCAGCCCGATATCGTTGAAGGCCAGTTGCCCCTCGACCCGCACCCTCAGTTCCCGCGAGCCTTTCTCGAACTCCCACGCGTAGAGCCCGCCATGGGTCGGCAGGCGCAGGTTGATGCAGCGGTGCTCGGTGAGGTCCTGCGGGACCTTGAGCTTCGGCGCCTTCGCGAGGTAGGCGGGGGACCCGACCACGACCATCCTGATCTCGGGCCCGATGGGAACGGCGATCATGTCCTTCGCCACGATGCCGCCCGCCCGAACGCCGGCGTCGAACCGTTCGGCCACGATGTCGATCAGGCCGTTGTCGACCACGATCTCCACGTTGATGTCGGGATAGTCCGCCAGGAACCGCTCCAGGGCGGGCCACAGGACCATGCTGGCCGCGTGCTCGTCGGCGCTGATCCGGATGGTGCCCGCCGGCTTCTCGCGCAGCTCGCTCATCCCGGCGAGTTCCGCCTGGATGTCGTCGATCCGGGGACCGATGGTCCGCAGCAGGCGTTCGCCCGCATCGGTCGGGGCGACGCTGCGGGTCGTGCGCGTGAGGAGTCGAAGGCCTAGCCGGGCCTCCAGGCCGCGCACGGTCTGGCTCAGCGCTGATTGCGAAACGCCGAGCTTGGCTGCGGCGCGGGTGAAGTTCCGCTCGCGCGCGACCGCCAGGAAGGCCGACAGGTCGTTGAGGTTCTCGTTCGCCATTCAGAAGTCCACCTTATGACCGTATGTGGCCTTGAGCGACTAATCGCAAGGCGGTCCTGGCGTTACATTGGGGTCATCAACTCGCATGCACCGAGGGCGACGTCATGGACATCAAGCGCAGCGGCTCCCAGGCGTCCGGCAAGGAGCCGGCCGACTGGTTCACCGGCATTGTCTGGATCGATCCCCTGAACAACCCGCCCGAACCGGCCCGCGTCGGCATGGCGCTGGTCACGTTCGAGCCGAGCGAGAAGCACTGGCACGGGGCCGCCCCGACCACGGCCATGACCCACATTGCCATCCAGGAGAAGCTGAGCGGCAGCCCGGTCGACTGGTTGGAGCATGTGACCGACGAACAGTTCGTAGCCTGACGGCCATGCCGCACGTCATCGTCAAGCTCGCATCGGGCCGTTCCGAGGCCCAGAAGTCCGCAATTGCGGAGGCCGTCACTAAGGCCATCGTGGCGGCGGCGGACGTCGGCGAGGACCGCAAGCGGAGTGGGTCGAGCGGGTCTACCGGCCGGACATCCTCCCGATCTTGGGCACCCTCTACAAGCAGCCCGGCTACGACCCGCTCAATAGCGGGTTCGCCGCCTGCGCCGCACGGCGCCGTCCCTCCATCAAATTCTCCCGACCGGACATCCCATGAACCCGACATACGACTTCGCCGGCCAGGTCGCGCTCGTCACGGGCGCCAGCACCGGCATCGGCCTCGCCACGGCCCAAGCGTTCGCTCGATCCGGCGCCGCCGTCGCCCTGGTCGACCGCAACGAAAAGGCGTTGAGCGCAGCCGTCGAGGCACTCACAGCGGCGGGCCACAAGGCCATTGCCGTCACCTGCGACGTGAGCGACGAGGCTCAGGCCGGTGCGGCCGTCGAGCGCACGGTCACGGTCTTCGGGCGGTTGGACATGGCGTACAACAACGCCGGCATCCTGGGGCCGATGTGTCCCATGTCGGAAGAGACCGCCGAGGGCTTCGACGAGGTCAGCGCGGTCAACCTGCGTGGCATCTGGACCTTCATGAAGCACGAACTCCTCCAGATGAAGAAGCAGCGCGGCGGCGCCATCGTGAACTGCTCGTCCCTGGGCGGCCTTGTCGGCCTGCCGGGGCGGGCCGCCTACCACGCGACCAAGCACGGCGTGATCGGCCTGACCAAGAGCGCCGCCCTCGATGTGGCAAAGGAGAACATCCGGATCAACGCCGTGTGCCCCGGCTGCATCGACACGCCCATGGGCGACGGCATCGATCCGGCGGCCATGAACGAGTTCCTCAAGGACCAGCCGATCGGTCGCGCGGGACGGCCTGAGGAGGTCGCGGCCGCCGTGCTCTGGCTGTGCAGCCCCGGCGCCAGCATGGTGCTCGGCGTGGCCCTGCCGGTTGACGGCGGCTTCGTGGCCCACTGAGGCGCCTGGAATGCCCCTCCATGCCTCTTTTCGTGACCAGCCCGAGGTTCGGCAAGGCTGGCGCGTCCTGGCGATCCTGAGCACCCTCATGGGCTTCGCCTCGATCTCGACCGACCTGTTCCTGCCGGCCATCCCCACCATGGCCACGGCGCTGCGGGCGGACGTGGGTACGGTCGAGCTGACGATCTCCAGCTACCTGATCGGGTTCAGCCTGGGCCAGCTGTTCTGGGGACCGATCAGCGACCGACATGGCAGGCGTGGCCCCGTCGCGGCGGGGCTGGTGCTGTTCCTGATCGGGTCTGCCGGGTGCGCGCTGTCGGGAAGCGCTTCCGCCCTGATCGGCTGGCGGGTCGTCCAGGCCCTGGGTGCCTCGGCCAGCGTCGTCCTGGCCCGGGCCATGGTGCGCGACCTCTACGCCGGGGCGCAGGCGGCGCGGATGATGTCGACGCTGATCGCCATCATGGCCATCGCACCGCTGGTGGGACCGCTGGTCGGCGGCGAGATCCTGGCGTTCGCGGGATGGCGGGCGATTTTCTTCACGCTGGTCGGCATCGGCATGGCGACCCTCGCCGCGCTGTCCACGCTGGAGGAGACGCTGACACCGAGCCGCCGCAGCACGGAGCCGCTCTCACGGGCTTTCGCCGAATACGGCCAGTTGTTCCACCATCGGCGGCTGCTCGCCTACGCCGGGGCGGCGGGCTGCTTCTTCGGCGGCACCTTCGGCTACATCGCGGCCTCGCCCTTCGCCTACATCACCATCCATCACCTCCCGCCGCAGCTCTACGGCCTGCTGTTCGGCGCCGGCATCGTCGGCATCATGGTGACGAGCACCCTCAACGGGCGTCTTGTGGCGCGGATCGGGAGCGACCGCCTGTTGCTGTGGGGAGCCACGGGCGCCGCGCTGGCTTCGGTGGTCCTCGCCGTCACGGCCCAGACCGGCTGGGGCGGCCTCGCGGGCTTGGCGGTTCCAATGTTCGTCTTCGTGGCCACGACCGGCCTGATCGCCGGCAATGCGGCTGCCGGGGCCTTGGCGGACTTCCCCAAGCAAGCCGGCGCGGTCTCCGCCCTGTTCGGCGCGTTCCAGTACGGCGGCGGCATCCTGGGCTCCGCCTTGGTCGGGACGTTCGCCGACGGTACGGCTTGGCCGATGGGCCTTGTCGTCGGGGTGGGCGGCATCGGCACTCTACTTTGCGCTCGGACCGTGTCGGCCATCTCGTTCAGCCGATCCGCCGATGTCTACGAGGCGACATGATCCTACCGAGGATACGAGCACCTCGGCGGCGACCTTCTGCTTACGTCGGCCCTTGCCGCAAGTACCTTAAGCGGCGACACCTCTGCGGTCCCCGATGGAGAGGTGCATCCATCAGCGCAGCAAAGGCAGGCAAACGGATTTGAGACCCTTTGCCGTGGTACGACGTCCCGATTGCAGGACGCCGACCCCGACCAGGATCGCCGCCATGGCGGCGATGTCCATGGCGTGGACGGGTTCCCCAGCCAG
>NZ_JAMOIM010000051.1 GCF_026130545.1 Lichenifustis flavocetrariae
TCTCGACACCCAATTCATACGCTATTTCAGCAGGTTGCGCCACATCCGCCTACCCACGCTGCATAATCCGGGCTAGGCCAGCCGCAATCCTTCCTTTAAAGGTTGTTCTAAATGCAGTTGTTGCCGACAAAGTCCTGCCCACATCCGAGAGACTGTCCCCGACACTCCACAGCGACGAATAGGTCTTCGTGACGGTTTGTGCCTGTGCGCTATCGTGTATCAAAGGCGCCCAGAAGCTCACGATGGCCGACGACAGCAGCGCAATGCCCCACGCGGAGCGCGCGCCGACATGGAAATTCGCAAACATATTAACTCCTGGGGATCGCGCACCCGTTTAAGCAGGAACTTGGTTAATCATTGGTTAAACTCGCTTCGGGCGAGGTTGTTTTCACCATTTGTGACGTTGTTGCATCATTCCAGACAGTAGAGACCCGGATGTGCTCAATGTGCTGTGGCGCATTGGAGGCAAGACCGGCGAGGCCTCATGCCGGGAAATAAACCCCGCAGAAGATGTGTGAAGTCTTCGATAGTTCTATGTATTCAGCGAGGAAGTTGCGGATTTTCTTGCCGCAAGCGCGAGACAGCGCGCCGTCATCCCTTCAGGCGATGTGTGTGTTCAGTCGACGGGCGAGGCTCGGCACCGGAAGAAGCCAATGGCGGGCGCCCATTCCATCCATTCTCAGATCCAAGCAGGGCTCCGGCCGAAACCAGAGCGGGTCGCATCAATGATCGCCTTAAAACCGCCGAGATGATTCGTCCGCTTGATGCGGGCAGATATTTGCCAAAACAAGCGCTTTCCTCAACCATGATTGCGAAACGACTGTCGGGATTGCGTAGCCTTGGCGAGACAAACCGGGTGGTAAACATTTTTGCCACAGGCGTTCACGGTCTGGCCACCTTTCCGCCGCGCTACGCATAGCGACCTTCGCCCGCTCGCCTGGGGGGAACGGCCCGTAGGAGGGATGCGGGGCCTGACAGATCATCCTCTGTTGAAACATGACTGCGTCGGTGGATTTTCTCTGCACATCGCTCATGGTGTCTTCGTCGACACTGTCCAAGTCATCGGAAGACATGCCCCGCACCAGAAAGAGCCTCCCGGCCGTCGCGTCCCTCGCGTTCCGCGCGCCGCAGGGCTTCGACATCGCGGATCCGGACGAACTATCGGAGGTACTGAGGCGCGCCGCGAATACTCGAATCGAGTATCGGCCCGCAACGAAGAAAGAACCTTTCCGGTCCGTCTATGCCGTCGCGGGGACGGATCGCATGCAACTCTTTGCCAATTCGGCTTTGGCGACACACTACTCATGCTCGTCTTCGAGTGAGCAGAGAGGCCTCGTGATCATCCCCTTTCTCGGTCATGGGCTGATCCGTTGCGATGGACAGTCCGTCGCCTGGGGCGGAGGGCAGGCCGTCTACCATCCTTCGGACGCATCGAGCGGCGAGGCGACCCCACGGTCTCTCGTTGGCGTCTACGCGACTTTCGCGACACTCCAGGCGCTGGCCCGGACAATGCTTGGGGCGGATAGTTCGGGCGTCCCGGACCAGCCGCTCGACCTCAGCAAACCGCGCTCTCTCGACCTCGATGTGGCCGGAGTCCAGTTCGGACAGATCTTTCGACATCACATGGAGTTGCTCAACGCCATGGGCGGCGATGGGGAGCGGATGCAGCGTAGCGGCCTGGACGACATGATGCTGCGAGCCATCACCATGCTGTTGGCTCCCGAACGCTTCCTTGCCGACGACCCCGTTCCGCCGCGCACCGACGGCAGGGTCGCGGAGGTTTGCGACTACATCTGCGCCAACCTCGACAGAAAGATCACACTGACGGATCTCGAGAGCTTGAGTGGGCTGTCGGCACGCAGCCTGCAACATCGCTTCCGTGCCGCCTTCGGTCGGACACCGATGCAATGGTTGACCGACCAGCGTCTCGCCGCGGTGCGGCAGCGGATTTTGTCGGCGACCCCCGGCATCACCCTGACCGAAATCGCCAGCCCGTATTTTGGAAACCTTGGTGATTTCGCGCGTCAGTATCGGGAGCGTTTCGGCGAGCGGCCGTCCGAGACGCTTCAGCGCATCCAGAGGAAGCGCCTCAAGACGTAGCACCGATAGGCGCCATTCGCCGTAAGCGCCACTGCTCTCAGCGTCATCACCTGTGATTCTGACCTGCTTCGACAGCTATAGCGGCGCTGCACCCATTCCGGGTTTCGACCCTTCGCCCCCCTTGCGCCTACGGCATTCACAGATCTCAGCGGAGCTGCCTGCAATTCCCCTCTCCCTTGTGGAGAGGGGTTCGGGGTGGGGGTTGCAACTGGAGAAGACACTGGCTTCCTGAAGAAAACCGCGCGTTCGTCGCGACCCTCACCCCCGGCCCCTCTCCACAAGGGCCCACAAGCGAGAGGGAGAAACCGCACCAGGCCTTCGACAATGTTTGAATCCGATCGCCGCTTGCGGGACGAAGGGACGCGGCACCCGCCGAGCCTCATGCAGGTCGGTAGAAGCCGGGCCTTATTCCGATCAAGAGCGATTTCAGTCGGGCAAAGTTTCGTGGTTTCGTTTTGGCTGGCGCGCCATCTCACGTCATGCAAGTCCCGTTAACCGCGTTTACCTCTGGCGCGACAGTCACGTTGCCTCATTTACCTTCGCCCAACGATGCTCCGGCATGGTCGCGCCCGCCGGGTGGAACTGGAGCGCACGGAGCGGGATGACGGCGGGGACGACCTTCAAAGGGATGCTGCGGGCCGCCGCGTTTGGAGTCGCGGTGTCGGCCTCGCAGCTTGCCTTCGCGGCGCCCGAGACAGGTCCGATCAAGGTCGGCCTTTATCTGAGTGCCCCTTTCGCCATGTCCGCCCAGGGGCGCCCCACGGGGATGGCCGTCGACCTGTGGACAAGTGTCGCCGCGAGGCTTGGGCGGCAATCCACCTTCGTGATCAAGTCGAGCCTGCCCGAACTCCTGAAGGCCACGGCCGATGGCACCGTCGATGTCGCGGTCTCGAATCTGACCGTTACGGCGGACAGGTCGCAGAAGCTCGATTTCACCCAGCCCTGGTATGATGCCGGCCTGCGCATCATGATCCAGCAGGAGCGGGAGCTCGGGGCTTGGGAATTGCTGCACGATTTGAACAGGCTCGGCTATCTCGCGAGCTACGCTTGGCTCGGGGGCTTGATCGCCGCGATCACGGTCGTGCTGACCTTGATCGAGCGCAGGATCGACATGGAGTTTCCACGCGAGTGGAGTCACGGTCTGGCGCAAAGCCTTCATCACGTCATGTCGGTGGCCACCTCGGGCCGCACCACTCACAAGAACCTGTTCGGCAGCCTCGGCACGGCCTTCGCGGCCCTCTGGATGGTGTGTGGCGTCGCCGTCGTGGCCTACGTGACCTCGACGGTCACGACCGTCATGACACGGAACGCCATCGTGCGGCACATCGGCAGCCTCGCGGATCTGCCGGGCAAGAGAATTGGCGTCGAGGCGGGGAGCGCGGCCGAGGACTACATCCGAGCGGTTTCCCTTGACGCCCGGCCCTACGACACCCAGGACGCCGCGGTGACCGCCTTGCTGTCGAGGGAGGTCGATGCCGTGGTGGGGGATGCGGCCAATCTCGAATATTTCGATGCCACTCACCGGTCGCTGCCCGTCACCCAGGTCGGCAGGATCTTCGACACCAGCAAATACGCCTTCGCGTTGCCGCCCGGCAGCCGGCTGACCCGTGACATCACGGTGCAATTGCTCGCCCTGCAGGAAGACGGAACGGTCGATAAATTACGTTCCCGCTACTTCGCAGTGGCGCCATGATACCGGAAACCGCGGCGTGCCGCGGAACCAGGACTAGGGACCTATGCTGAGCTTCGCATTGTCGTTTCGATATATCTTGGCGGTTGCCATCCTTGGCATGGCGGCGGGTGCTGTCCTGATGTTCTGGGAGGGGGGCCTCGAGATCCGCGACGCGGTTCTGCACACCTGGCTGGCCGACGGGACCAAGCCGTCCGTCATCACGGACGTGATGGAGGCGACCGACAAGTTCCTGTTCGGCATCGTCCTCGTGATCTTCGCCTTTGCGATCACGTTCGGGTTCCTGGTCGAACTGTCCGGCGCTGCGCGGGCCCGCCTGCCGCGCTGGATGAATGTGACGGATGTGGGCGAACTCAAGCATGTGTTCTTCGAAGTCATCCTCGTCTATCTCGCGGTGGATTTCGTGACCGATATCGCCCGCTCCGAGGATCATCGCGAGTGGACCGAACTCGTCGTGCCCGCCGCGATTTTGTTGCTGGCCACCGCGATCCGGTTGCTTGCCGGCACACATCCGAAAGCGTCGCAACACGGCAATGACAAGGACAGCGCAGCCGAAGGGCCGCGGCACTCCTGATGCCGCGAATATGCGATGCGGCGCGAGACCGAGACGCAGCGGGCTGAACAATACGCAGTTCTGAAAGCGGGACGGACGTGAAGGGATCGGCGGCAGAACGACAGTTCTTTACCGCCCAGCCCTGAGCGCCTGCAGCAACTTCACACTCGCCCTTCCATCGCGGGGCAGGCCCACGCGGGCCTGATAATCGGCGATCGCCTCCCGGGTCTTGGTGCCCATCACGCCATCGGCATTGCCGATCGCGAAGCCGGCCGCGATAAGCTTTTCCTGGACTTCGCGGCGCTCGATGCGGGAGAGGCCGGGGTCGTCGGTGGGCCATTGGCCGACGAGCGGCCCGCCGCCGGCGATCCTGTCGGCCAGCACCCCGATGGCCAGCGCATAGACCTCGGCCGCATTGTAGGTATAGAGCGCGTCGAAGTTGCGGGTGACCAGGAAGGCCGGCCCGGTGGGTCCGCCGAGCAGCAGCAGGCCAGTCTCGGGTCCGGTCAACGGAGCGCTGTCGGCACGCGTCACACCCTTGGCGGCCCAAAAGCCGGCCGGATGCCGGTTCTTGCGGCCGGAGGGACCGTTGTAGCCCGCCGGGAGCTTCACCTCATACCCCCAGGGCGCGCCCGCCTGCCAGCCCGAGGCCCTGAGATAGGCGGCCGTGGTGGCGAGGGCATCGGGCACCGAATCGACGATATTGGCGTGGCCGGTGCCCTCGAAGTCGACGCCGTGGCGCAGGAAGGTCGAGGGCATGAACTGCGTGTGCCCGAAGGCGCCCGCCCATGAGCCGTTGAAACGCTCGGGCGCGACATCGCCGCGCTGCAGGATCAGGAGCGCCGACACGAATTCGCCGCGATAGAACTCCGGCTTGCGGCCGTAGCACGCGAGCGTCGCGAGCGACTGCACCACGGGCCGCGCCCCGAAGGTGCGGCCGAAATCCGATTCGACGCCCCAGACCGCGACCAGGATCGCCGGATCGACCCCGTAGCGCGCGCCGATCCGCTGCAGCGCGGCGGCCTGATCCGCATAGGCCTGCTTGCCGTCGGCGATCCGCTGGTCGTCGACGAGCCCGGCCATATAGTCCCAGGGCGGGGTCGAGAATTCGGGCTGGTTGGTCTGGAACGGGAGCACATCGTTCGGCTGGAGCCCGTTCGTCGCTCCCTCGAAGGTCTCTGGCGTCACGCCCTTTGCCAGGGCGGCGGGCTTGAGACTTGCGAGGCACTCGGAGAAATCGGCTGCGTGGGCGGAGCCGGTCGCGCAACAGGCGGTGAGGATCGCGAAGACCGCGGCTTTGCCCAACCGGATTGCAGTGCTTTGTCGCATACGGAGCACGGTAGCAAAGTCCGGCAGCACAGGATAGGCGGGCTTTCGGGCAGATCTCAATCCTTGACCAAGGTCGTGAAGTCGGACCACTGCTCGACCCGAAATGCCCGTATGTCCCTCACGCACCGCGGCAGCCACGGCAGGCCTTTCAAAGATAGAATCGCCGAAAACAGTTGGGTCAAGTCTTCCGTCTGGCTGAGGTAGAGACTTCCCTGAATCCAGTTGAAGCCATGGCCCGCCAGAGTTGTCCGGATGTCGTTGTAGGCCTGGGCAATCCCTTTGGGATGATGCGTCTGGACCTCAGCCACGATCAAATCGAACGCGATGGCGAACATTACCGCTCCCGAGGATCGTCGAGGACCTCTGAGAGTCGGTAATCCAACTCTTCCCCCGTCTCCACGACGCGGATATGAACCAGGCTGTCGCCGTCCTGGTTCGTGGCTCCGATCGACACGATTTCATAAACTGGGCCGCTTGTGCCGAATCGCCGCCACGTCCCCACCAATCCATCAGGGCGAAGCGGAAGCGGGAGGGTGTCGGGAGCGTTCATTCAACCATTATGCGCGATCGATCGAAGCTCTTCCACACTGATCGGAAATCCCCGAGCACCACATCGCCATTCCCGCAATCCAAACGATCGGTTTCACCGCCGTTTCAGACCTTCGTGTCAGCTTTTCCGTGACAGGCGATGAATGCGGGAGACGCGATATGAACGTCAGGAACAGCAAGGCCCTTGCCTTTGCGTTGGCCTCCATCCTTGCAGCCGCGGCTCCCGCCAGCGCTGGCACCTACAACAACTGGGGCGCGGCCCGGGAGGCAGCTGTGATCGGCGGCGGTTACGCCATTGGCGAAGCGATCGGCCGCGACGCCGTCTCGGGCTATGACGGAGGCGCGCTTGACGATGGCGCCGGATCTCGGCCCTCCCGCCGACCCTGCGCGGTGCGCAAGCCCGTCTATGACAGCACCGGCGCCTTTATCGGCTATCGCGGCATTCAGCTCTGCTGAGCCGCAGAGGGGTGGTCCTCAGCATTCCGGCAGATTGACCGCAAGCCCGCCCAGGCTGGTCTCCTTGAACTTGGCATTCATCTCCTCGCCGGTCTGGCGCATCGCCGCGATGCAATTGTCGAGCGGCATGAAGTGCGAGCCGTCACCGCGGAGCGCCAGGGAGGCCGCGGCGACCGCCTTGGTGGCCCCGATGCCGTTGCGCTCGATGCAGGGCACCTGCACGAGGCCGGCCACGGGGTCGCAGGTCATGCCGAGATGGTGTTCGAGTGCGATTTCGGCTGCGTTCTCCACCTGGGCGGGCGTGCCACCCAGCACGGCGCAGAGGCCCGCCGCCGCCATGGCGGCGGCCGAGCCCACTTCGCCCTGGCAGCCCGCTTCGGCACCGGAGATCGAGGCATTGTGCTTGATGAGGCCGCAGATGGCGGCGGCCGTCAGAAGATAATCGGCGATGCGGGCCGGGTCGGCCCCGACGCATTGGTCGAGGTAATAACGCCCGATGGCCGGCACCACGCCCGCCGCCCCGTTGGTGGGCGCCGTGACCACCCGCCCGCCGGCGGCATTCTCCTCATTCACCGCCATGGCGAAGACCGAGAGCCAATCGGAGGCCACGTGCGGCTGCATGCGGTTCGAGCCGCGCTCTTCCTCGAGCTGTCGCAGGATCGTGCGGGCACGCCGCTTCACCCGCAGGCCGCCAGGCAACTCGCCCTCGAAGCGCAAGCCGCGTTCGATGCACCCGTCCATGGCGGCCCAGATGCGAGCCAGCCCGGCATCGAGCGCGGCCGGATCGTGGTCGACGCTCTCATTGGCGCGCTTCATGGCCGCGATGGAAAGCCCGCTTGTCTCGGCCATGCGCAGCATGTCAGCGGCGGTCGCGAAAGGGTAGGGGTAGGCGGCGGTCTCACTCGTCTTGGCGACGCCGTTGGCGCGTTCAGCGGCCGTCACCACGAAGCCGCCGCCGATCGAATAGTAGGTCTCGGCCAGTACGACCGCGCCGGCCGCGTCGAGCGCCTCGAACACGAGGCCATTGGCATGTCCTGGCAGGGGAGGACCATAGTCGAACACGATGTCGACGGCCGGGTCGAAGGCGAGCGGCGGCAGGCCGTCGGCCGCGATCCTGCCGGCGGTCGCGAGGGCCGCCAGTTGCCGCTCGGCGGCATCGAGATCGATGGTGGCGGGCGTGTGGCCCAGGAGGCCGAGCGCGACCGCGCGGTCGGTGCCGTGTCCCTTGCCCGTGAAGGCGAGCGAACCGTGCAACGAGGCCCGCAAGCGGACGGCTCGCGTCGCGCTCGGGCTCTGGCGCAGAAGATCGAGGAACAGGGTCGCCGCCGTCATCGGGCCCATCGTGTGTGAGGACGAGGGGCCGATGCCGATCTTGAACACCTCGAAGACGCTCAGGAACATGGTGCGGACTCCGGTCCAGGGGCCAAGAAGCGGGCGATGGTCCGAGCCGCAACGACGCCTGTGTGTATGCCGCGGCCCGCACGTGGGCTCGTTGTCGGGAGACGCTTTCGCGCCCGCACCCGACGCGGCCTCGTTTGTGTTACACGATGCGGCCCCGTGCCTTGGCCCCGAGACCGCGATGGACAATCCTTTTCTTCCGCTTTCCTTTATCGCAGGCCCGGCCATCCTCACCAATGCGTCGACGGTGCTGCTCAACGGCGCCAGCATCCGGTACAATCTGGCGATCGGGCTTTGGCGCGATCTCGAGGCGGAGTCGCATGGCCGGGGAACCGCCACGGGTTTTCTGTTCACCGATCGCGGTCGTGCGCTGCTGCTCGCCGAGCGGCGCGTCGTGTACATCGTGCGGGCGCTGACGCTGCTCTACGCGGCCGTCGCGGGGTTCGGCCTCAGCACGTTGACGGGGTTGAGCGGCGCGCTGCTGGCCGACGGCGGCCCGGGTTGGGCTGTCGACGCTGCCAAATTCGCGACCCTGATCGCCGGCGCCTTCGCGCTTTTCTGTCTGCTCGTGGCCGCCGGCACCTTCACGCTGGAAAGCCGCTGCACCATGAAACTCCTGCATCTCGGCCTGCACCATCTCCGCGTCCGACCGCGCGAGCGGCGTGACGAGACCGCTGTTTGAGGCCGGCATCGATCGCCTTGCGCGGGCCCCGATTCCATGATCCATCCGCGCCATGACCGATATCGCCCATCCCGACACGCTCGACCTCCAAACCCGCCGCCGTTCCGTGCCGCCGCCGGCCCTGACGGGGCCGGGGCCAGACCCGGTGCAGTTGCAGACTCTGCTGACCATCGCGGCCCGGGTTCCCGATCACGGCAAATTGGCACCCTGGCGCTTCATCGTCTTCGAAGGGGAAGGGCGGCTCCGTGCCGGCGAAGCGCTCGCAGCCCTCTATGCGGCCGACCATCCAGAGGCCGACGCGAAGCGGCTCGATCTCGAACGACGGCGCCTTGCCCAGGCCCCCTTGGTGATCGGGGTGGTGTCGCGCGCGGCCCCGCATGTCAAAATTCCGGAATGGGAACAGCTGCTCTCGGCCGGCGCAGTCGCCATGAACTTGATCCTGGCCGCCAATGCGATGGGCTTTGCGACCTCCTGGCTGACCGAGTGGTATGCCTATGACCGTCGCGCCCTGACGGCCCTGGGCCTCGACGAGACTGAGAAGATGGCCGGTTTCATCCATATCGGGCGGCCGACGGCCGTCATCGAGGATCGGGTCCGCCCCAACTTGGCAGACCTCATCACGCGGTTCTGATTCGCCGCCCTTAACACCGCGTCAAGCAATCCGGGTGCATTTTCGCCTCGAGTTGAAGGAAAGCTTGACGGGGAGGCGGAATGATCAGGGTTCGGCCTCTGCTTCGGTTCGGAGTGATTGGGTTGCCGCTCGGCTTGGCGGCCTGTGCGTCGGCCGATAGCCTTGGGATCGACACGAGCGACCCCAATTGCGTCCTTCTCTGCGCCCTGACCCGGGCCTTGACGGGAGAGCATCCTCCACCTGCACCGCCGCAGCCGGCCCGCGTGCCGCTCCCTCCGGCAAAAGCCGCCGCGGCCGAGCCCTCCCGGCCGCCTGTTCCGGTCCGGCAAGCCAGTCTGACACGATCCGTGCCGCCGACGTCGCTTCGCCCGAGCGTAGCACCGGCCCCGGTAGCGCCCTCACCCGCGCCGCCGCGCCCGACCGCGCAGATGTTGGCCTCGCCGGCCCGGCCGCCTGCCGCCGCAGTCCCGTCACCACGTCCCCTGCCAACGCTTGCCCGTCCGATCCCGGGGAGTGTCGCGATCGTGCCACCCTCCTGGCAGGACCACTGAGACCAAGCTGCATGAGGTTCGACTGGTCGCCCTTGGCTGGATATCAGGTTCTGACCCTTCGCCTCGCTTGTTGGGAGAAGGTGCGCGAAGCGCGGATGAGGGGCGGATAGGGCAGGCAGCCCCTCATCCGGCCTGACGGCCACCTTCTCCCCGCAGGCGGGGCGAAGGGACACATCACCCATCGAGCCCCATGCAGGTTGGTATGAGAGCTCGACGGAAGTCGGCGGACGACCTGAACTGATCGTGCCTGAGTGCGTTCTCCTGCCATAACGGAGATTGTCACATGCGTTATCTGATCGCTGCCGCTCTCATCGCCTGCGCACCCATGGCTTCGGCCCAGGCCGGGTGCATTACCGGGGCCATCGTGGGTGGTGTCGCGGGGCACATGGTCGGTCACGGCGGGGTCGGGGCTGCTGCTGGGTGTGCCGTCGGGCACCACAACGCCAAGAAGAAGCAGCAACAGCAAGCCGCCCCTCAGGGCGATGCTCAGCCCAAATAAGCCTCAGACCGACAGTCGAGCGCGCACTTCGTGCTCGACCATGTCGGCCCTGGTGCCCGCGATGACGACCGCGCCGCGGTCCATCACGGCGAAATCGTCCGCGAGGTCGCGGGCGAATTCAAAATATTGCTCGACCAGCACAATGGCCATGTCGCCCTTGCTTCGCAGATAGTCGATGGCGCGGCCGATGTCCTTGATGATCGAGGGCTGAATGCCCTCGGTGGGTTCGTCGAGGACAAGCAGGCGAGGGCGGGTGACAAGGGCTCGGCCGATCGCGAGCTGCTGCTGCTGACCGCCCGACAGGTCGCCGCCGCGCCGGCCCATCATGGTCTTCAGCACGGGGAACAGCGTAAAGATCTCGTCCGGGATGTGGTGCAGTTTGCGCGCGACCGGTGCGAAGCCGGTCATCAGATTCTCGCGGACGGTCAGCAGAGGAAAGATCTCACGGCCCTGCGGCACATAGGCGATGCCGCGCTTGGCCCGGTTGTGGGTCGGCACCTTTGAAATGTCCTCACCTTCCCAGACGATCTTGCCCCCGCGGATGGGCTGATGTCCCACGATGGCGCGCAGGAGCGAGGACTTGCCGACGCCATTGCGACCGAGCACGCAGGTGACCCGGCCAGGTTTCGCGCCAAGGGACACCGACCGCAGGGCTTGCGCGGCGCCGTAATAGAGGTCGATCGATTCGACGTTCAGCATGACGACATTCAACTGTTTCCCCTGACCCGCGTGACCCGGTGATCTACCGCCCCAAATACACCTCGATTACTCGCGGATCGGCGCTCACCGCATCGAGCGAGCCTTCTGCCAGCACCGCACCTTCGTGCAGCACCGTCACCTTCACCCCAAGCTCGCGGACGAAATGCATGTCGTGCTCGACGACGACCACCGAGTGGTCGCGGGCAATCTCGCGGAGGAGCTCGGCGGTCGTGGCCGTCTCGGCATCAGTCATGCCTGCGACGGGCTCGTCGACGAGGAGCAGCTTCGGGTCCTGGGCCAGGAGCATGCCGATTTCCAGCCACTGCTTCTGGCCATGCGAGAGATCGGCCGCCGGACGCAGGCGATGGTCGGTCAGCCGGATCGTCTTGAGGATCGCGTCGATACGAACCCTCTGGTCCGCTGCCGCCTTGCCGAACAGCGTCGCAAAGGCACTGCGAGGCGCCTTGAGGGCCAGCAGGATGTTGTCCTCCACCGTGTGGTTTTCGAAGACGGTCGGCTTCTGGAATTTGCGGCCGATGCCGAGTTCGGCGATGTCGGCTTCGTCGAGCTTGGTGAGGTCGGTCGATCCCCCGAAATAGACATCCCCCTCGTCAGGTCGCGTCTTGCCGGTGATGCAGTCCATCATGGTTGTCTTGCCGGCGCCGTTAGGGCCGATGATGGCGCGCATCTCGCCCTTGGCGAGGACCAGCGACAGGCCGCGCAGGGCCTTGTAACCGTCGAACGACACCTTGACGTCGTTGAGGTACAGCAGCGAATTGGTCAGTGCGTCCTTGGTCATCGGCCGCCCTCCGGTATGGCGATCTGTTCTTCGGGTGCGATGGGCATCTCGGCCGGCGGCTGCGGCTTGCGCCTGGCCGTCATCCGGTCGATCAGGCCGAGAATCCCCTTCGGCAGGAAGAGCGTCACGATGACGAAGAGGCCACCGAGGCCGAACAGCCAATATTCGGGAAAGGCGCCGGTGAAATAGGTCTTGCCGAAATTCACCAGGATGGCGCCGAGCGCCGCACCCACCAGGGTTCCCCGGCCCCCGACCGCGACCCAGATGACCGCCTCGATCGAGTTGGCCGGCGCGAATTCGCCCGGGTTGATGATGCCGACCTGCGGCACATAGAGGGCTCCCGCCACGCCCGCCATCGCGGCCGACAGGGTAAAGACCAGCAGCTTGTAATATTCGACGCGGTAGCCCAAAAACCGCGTCCGGCTCTCGGCGTCCCGGATGGCGACGATGACCTTGCCGAATTTCGAGGTCACCACAGCGGCCGCCACGATATAGCCGAGCGCCAGCGCGATGGCGGAGGTCGAGAAGAGCGCGGCGCGCGTCGCGTCCGACTGGATGTTGAAGCCCAGGATATCCTTGAAATCGGTCAAGCCGTTGTTGCCGCCGAACCCCATGTCGTTGCGGAAGAAGGCGAGGAGCAGCGCGTAGGTCAGCGCCTGGGTGATGATCGAGAGGTAGACGCCCGTCACCCGCGACCGGAACGCGAACCAGCCGAACAGGGCCGCCAGCGCACCCGGCACCAGCACCACCATGAGGCAGGCATAGAAGAAGGACGAGAACCCCCACCAGGTGAACGGCAGGCTGTGCCAATTGAGGAACACCATGAAGTCGGGCAGGTCGGGATTGGCATAGGTGCCGCGCGCGCCGATCTGGCGCATCAGATACATGCCCATGGCGTAGCCGCCGAGCGCGAAGAAGGCGCCGTGGCCGAGCGACAGGATGCCGCAATACCCCCAGACGAGGTCGAGCGCCAAAGCCAGCAGGGCGTAGCAGAGATATTTGCCGAGCAGCGCCACCACGTAGGGCGGCATGTAGAGGGCCGAATTCGGTGCGACCTTCAGGGTCAGGACGGGCACCAGGATGGCGGCGGCGATGCAGAGCGCGAGGAAGATCGATCCGCGCTTGCCGAGAACGGTCTGTGCGATCACGTCAGGCCTCCACGGATCGGCCCTTGAGGGCAAAGAGCCCCCGTGGCCGTTTTTGAATGAACAATATGATGAAGACCAGCACGGCGATCTTGGCCAAGACCGCGCCCGCCAGCGGCTCCAGGAATTTGTTGGCGATGCCGAGCGCGAGAGCCGCGACCAGTGTGCCCCACAGATTGCCCACGCCGCCGAAGACCACGACCATGAAGCTGTCGATGATGTAGCTCTGTCCAAGGTTGGGCGAGACGTTGTCGATCTGGCTCAACGCCACGCCGGCGATGCCGGCGATGCCGGAGCCGAGCCCGAAAGCAAGCGCATCGATGCGCCCGGTCGAGATGCCCATGGCCGAAGCCATGCGGCGGTTCTGCGTCACGGCGCGCATGCGCAGGCCGAAGGGCGTAGCGCGCAACACGAGTTGTAGGGCGACGAAGACGCAGATCGTGAAAGCGATGATCCACATGCGGCCCGAGGTGATCTCGAGCCCGCCGAGGTGGAAGGAGCCGGACATGAAGGAGGGTGCGCCGACCTCCTTGTTGTTCGCCCCGAACGTCGTGCGGACCGCCTGTTGCAGGATCAGCGAGATGCCCCAGGTGGCCAGCAGTGTCTCCAGCGGGCGGCCATAGAGATGGCGGATGACCAGGCGCTCGATGGCGATGCCGACGGCGCCGGAGACCAGGAAGGCCAGCGGCACCGCGATGATCAAGGAGGCGTCGAACAGGCCGGGCATCGACGTGCGGATGACTTGCTGCACAACGAATGTCGTGTAGGCGCCGATCATCACCATCTCGCCATGGGCCATGTTGATGATGCCCATGACCCCGAACGTGATCGCGAGACCGATGGCGGCGAGCAACAGCACGGAGCCGAGGGACACTCCGTACCAGACATTCTGCACCGCCTGCCAAATCGCCAACTGCATCGAGATGGCGCTGAGCGCGGCTTTGGCGGCTGTGCGCACTTTGTCCATCGACGCGTCATCGGGCGCGACGGTTGCGAGCGGGGTTAGCAAACCCTGCGCATCCTGGTCGCCGCGCAGCTTCAGCACCTGGATGGCGTCGAGCCTCTGGTCGGCCGTGGCATCTGGCTTGGTGGCAAGAATGGCCGCGCGGGCCTGCAGCAGGGCGGCTTTCACAGCCGCGTCGTTTTCTTTGGCAAGCGCGGTTTCGACGGGCGCCAGCTGGTTCGCATCATGCGAGCGGAACACCGCATTGGCGGCGTCGAGGCGTTTGGTGGGATCGGGCGCCAGCAGGGCCATCGAGCCGCCCACGCTTTGGAGTTTCGAGCGCACGGCATTGTTCAGCCGCACTTTTTTGAGCGTGGAGGCATCCACACCCTCCGCCTTCGCGCCGGTCTTGGCGTCGAACAGCGTGTCGGAGGCGTCCTTGTAGAAAATCTGCTTCGACCCGGGATCGAACAGCAACCGGTTGTTGGCAAGCGCGTCCATGACGGCGGCGGCCGTGGGCGCGCCTGAGCCCGAGAGGGAATCGATCCCCTTGTCGGTCTCGGGAAACTTGTCCTGCGCGAAATGCCCGAGGGCGTCATCGATCGCGTCGGCGCGCGCCGGAGATGTCACGGCGCAGGCGGCGGCGACGAGGAAAAGAAGGGTAGCGAGGGCTTTGAAAAAGGTCATCAGCATCGGCCCTGCTGGAGTTCGAACATGAAAGCAAGAAATATGCCTTAGTCCTCCCTTCTCCCGTGCGAACGGGAGAAGGTGGCTTGGCGACGCCGGGTCGGATGAGGGCGACCTCAGCGCCGAGCCGGCCCTCATCCGGCTGCCGGCCACCTTCTCCCGCTCACGCGGGAGAAGGGAACGGTTCGGCTACGCTTACGCCGCGCCGCCGCACTTGCCCGTCTTCACGTTGAAGTTGCCGCAGCTCATCGGGCTGCGCCAATCACCGATCAGGTCCTTGGAGCCTTCGAGGTAGGGCGACCATTCCTGCGCCACGACGAGGCCGGGCGTCTGCCACACGGTGTTCATCTGGCCGTCGGCCTGGATCTCACCAATATAGACGGGCTTGGTGATGTGGTGGTTCGGCATCACGGTCGAGTAGCCGCCCGAGAGGTTCGGCACCGAGACGCCGATCAGCGCGTCGATCACCGGATCGGCCTTGAACGTGCCTGCCTTCTCGACCGCCTTCACCCAGGCGTTGAAGCCGATGTAATGGGCTTCCATCGGGTCGTTGGTGGTGCGGGTCGGCTTCTTGGTGAAGGCATGCCACTTGTCGATGAAGGCCTTGTTCTCGGGCGTGTCGATCGACATGAAGTAGTTCCAGGCCGTCAGGTGGCCGACGAGGGGCTTTGTGTCCATGCCGGCGAGTTCTTCCTCGCCGACCGAGAAGGCCACGACCGGGATGTCGGTCGCCTTCAGACCCTGGTTGCCGAGTTCCTTGTAGAACGGCACGTTGGCGTCGCCGTTGATGGTGGAGACCACGGCGGTCTTCTTGCCGGCCGAACCGAACTTCTTGATGTCGGACACGATCGTCTGCCAGTCGGAATGACCGAACGGCGTGTAGTTGATCATGATGTCTTCGGACGCCACGCCCTTCAGCTTCAGATAGGCTTCGAGGATCTTGTTCGTGGTGCGCGGATAGACATAGTCCGTGCCGGCCAGCACCCAGCGCTTCACGTTGCCGCCGTCGCCGCTCATCAGGTAGTCGACGGCCGGAATGGCCTGCTGGTTCGGTGCGGCGCCCGTGTAGAACACGTTGCGCTGGCATTCCTCGCCCTCGTACTGGACGGGATAGAACAGGATCGAGTCGAGCTCTTGGAAGACCGGCAGCACCGACTTGCGCGACACCGAGGTCCAGCACCCGAAGGTCGCGACCGCGCCATCCTTGGAGATCAGCTCGCGGGCCTTTTCGGCGAAGAGCGGCCAGTTGGAGGCTGGGTCGACCACCACGGCTTCGAGCTTCTTGCCGAGCACGCCGCCCTTCTTGTTCTGCTCGTCGATGAGCATCAGCATGACGTCCTTGAGGGTCGTCTCGGAGATCGCCATCGTGCCCGACAGCGAATGCAGCACGCCGACCTTCACGGTCTCGTCGGCCGCAAAGGCCGCGCGCGACAGGCCGCCCATCGTCAGGGCTCCGGCAGCAGCCGTCGCGCCCAGCAGCGCCTGACGGCGATTCATCACGAAGCGATCCATGCTCTTCCCTCTTCCCCGGTTTACCGATCCGAAACCAGACCGCGCCTTTGTCGGAAGAAAGGGGAGGCACGAACATACGTCGTTTGACGTACCGGCCCCGCTTACGGTCGAACGGCGGGCAAGCGACGCACCTATAGGTTGCATTTTGAGGCTCGCCGCGCCAAGCTGACGCGCCTACCATGAACAGCCCGGCCATCACCCTCGTCAGCGTTCTTGCGTGGCTCCTCCTCTCGGGCTTGGGGGGCGCCGTCGCCGAGCCTGGAAGCGTTCTCGGCTTCGGCTATTGCCCGCCACCCGTGATCCCGAGTTGCATCGAACGGAGCGCAAGGACGCGAAGTCGGCGTGACATCGACGGCTGCAACAGGGACGTGCTTCGATTCACTCAGACGCTGGGCACCTATCGCACCTGCCTGACCCGTGAAAGCGAGCGCGCCATCGGCACCGGCAACGATGCGATCGCCCGCTTCCGTTGTCTCGCCCAGCATGGGCGCACCTGCCGGCCGGGCACCGACGGGATTTCGGCAACGGAACGGTAACCCTGTTCGCCTAGCGTGCCTTGACGGCGGGACTTCCCCCGCAAAGGCCTGACATGGCAGATATTCTGACTTTTCCACGCAATGCCGTCGCGCGTTCGAGGCGCTACCTGCCAGCCAAGATCATCGGGATAAAATCCGGGATCACGGTGCGCATCCTGTCGCGGATCGGCAGCCCGCACGACCTGCTCGTCGTGCTCGACGGCACGGCGGACGGCACCACCACGGTCGCGGCCGCTCCGGCCGGTGAAATGGCGGTGGCCGAGGTGATCGCCCATTCGGTGCTCGCCGCGCTCGACGTGGCCGAAACCACCTGGAAGGCGCAGGAGGTGGCCTGGAGCCGGTAGGGGGTGGATCTGGGCCTCGGGTCACGCCGGATGGGGCGTGTTTCGCCCAATCGTAGCCGTTAACTCGATCGGCACACGATCCCGAAGCCAGCCTTTCGAGTTGCTCGCTGCATTCCGATTGTGAAGGTCCAACGGGCAGCCTCGGCAAAAAAGTTTACCCGCGCCTTGCGCGGGCACGCGCCGCGAGCGTGCCCCTCTCCGTTGAACCTTCCCGGTCAGGACGAGCCTATCGTGATCCGAAGCGTACTTTTGCCGCTTCGGTAACGGGCATGAACAGGCTGACGATCGTACCTTCGGGGTCGCGAAATTGGAACGAGCGGTTACCCCAGGGCAGCAGCTTGGGCTCATGCACCAGCTCAACCTTATCCTTTAAGCGAGCAAACAGGACATCCACGTCGGCGACCATGAATTCCAGGATCGCCGTTCGGTTCGCGCCAGGCTCGGCGCTTCCCCCGCTGAAGATCGCAACCGTCTCGGCGCTGCCGATGGCCAATGTCGCGGCGGGCGTGACGATCTCGGCGAACTGCGGAGCGAGCCAGTCGGCGGTTTGGCCCATCACCAACTCATAGAAGGTAACCATTGCCTTGATGTCGGCGGCGATCAGGCGGGTGGAGGCGAACTTCATCACCAAAGGTCCTTTGCGAAACGGTTGGGCTTGTGTCGAAGAGGCTTGTCGCACACCGCTGCTGCCAGCGCTCTGTCAGCAGGAATCAGGAGCCGATGCGTCGCGCCGATCGCCTCTTCCAGATTATTCAGATCCTTCGACGGTCGACCCTGCCGGTGACGGGAGCCGCTTTGGCGGCCGAGCTGGAGGTCTCCACGCGGACCGTGTACCGCGATGTCGCAGACCTGATGGCACAAAGGGTGCCGATCACGGGCGAGGCCGGCCTCGGCTATCTAATGTCCGCCGACTACGACATGCCGCCGCTGATGCTGACACCCGCCGAGTTGGAAGCCATCGTCCTCGGCACTCAGTGGGTCGTCGGACGAGGTGATCCGCTGCTCTCTCCCGCTGCCCGTGACGTTCTTGTCAAGATTGCGACAGCCGTGCCCACCCACCTGAGGCCGTTCATCGCGGAACCCAGCACCTCCACTGAGCCGCCCCTCACTCCCATCCGGGAGGTTGTGGCAACCGCGAGCCTGCGGGACGCCATCCGCAGGAGGCTGAAGCTGCGTCTCCTCTATTGCGCCGAACACGGCGACCGGTCCGAGCGTACGGTATGGCCTATCGTGCTCGGCTACTCGGACACTCGGCGCATCCTGATTGCATGGTGCGAGCAGCGACAGGCCTTCCGCCATTTCCGCACTGATCGGATGGAGGCTGCTGAACTCCTGGAGGAGCCGATCGGTGAACCACGAGGCCAGTTACTTCGGCGTTGGGAGGCATGGCGATCAGTAGATTTAGCGGAGAGGGGGCGGAATGGCTGAGTCCATTCAATTCTCAGACCAACTGCCTGGATCGGTTGAGGACTTTACCGCTTCTCACTTCGAATCGGGAGAGCCAGGCGCGCGAGGCAGTGGCGGCTATACCCATGCCGCCGCCCGACTACCCGCCATGGGCAAAGACCTAACAGGCGGACCCGCCATTCCGGCTCTCGCGCACAGCTCCCGCGTGCTACAACGCCTCACATGCTCGCCCCCCTGAGTCTCGCTGACCGCCTACCCGTGCGGCACCCCCCCGAGGCGACCGCCCTCTCGCATCACGGTGGCAACCTGGCGGCCGCGCGGCTGCACTTTCCTGATGCGCCTGAGCCTTGGATCGACCTCTCGACCGGGATCAATCCTCTGGCCTATCCGGTCGAAGACCTGCCGGCCGCGATCTGGCGCCGGCTGCCGGATGCGGCGGCGCAGCGACAGTTGGAGATCGTCGCGGGGAAAAGCTTCGACGTGCCCGCGTCGGTCGAGGTCGTGGCCGCGCCCGGCACGCAGTCGCTGATCCAAATTCTTCCCCGCCTGCTCCCGGCCCGCCGTGTGGCGATCCTGGGGTTCGGTTACCAGGAACATCCAGCATCCTGGCGGGCGGCAGGGGCAGAAGTTGTGGTGGTGGATGACCTCCGCCACCTTGAAGAGGCGGATGTCGCTGTCGTGGTCAATCCCAACAATCCCGATGGCCGGCACGTCGCCCCGGCCGACCTCGTGGCTCTGTCGCTTCGCTTGGCGCAGCGGGGCGGCACGCTCGTGGTGGATGAGGCCTTCATGGATGTGCATGAGCCGGAAGCCAGCCTGCTGCCCTATCTGCCGCCGGAGGGCGCCGTCGTGCTGCGCTCCTTCGGCAAGTTCTTCGGCCTTGGCGGTTTGCGTCTCGGTTTCGCGGTCGCAAACCCCGCACTCGCCGCTGCGATTCGGGCGCAATTGGGCGCCTGGGCCGTGTCGGGACCCGCGATCGCGATCGGCACCCGCGCGCTGGGCGATCGGGCGTGGCAGGCCGAGACACGGGTCGCGCTTCATGCTGCGGCGTCGCGGCTCGACCGATGTCTGGCAGCCGCCGGGTTCGCGGTGGTCGGGGGCACCTGCCTGTTCCGGCTGACCGCTCGTCCCGATGCCGCCGCGTGGTTCGGGCGGCTCGGACGGGCCGGCATTCTGGTGCGGCCTTTCGCGGCGGAGCCGACCTGGCTGCGCTTTGGCTTGCCGGCCGACGAGGCTGGCTGGGCGCGGCTTGACACGGTTCTCCGCCCTTGACCCCTCACGCCGACCCGGAGGCGGCCCCCGAGGGGACGCCGCTACGTCGCGGCTGGACGACCGGGACTTGCGCGGCGGCGGCCAGCCGCGCCGCCTTCGAGGCCCTGCTGGGCTTGGAGCCGGAAGATCCCGTCCCGGTTCTGCTGCCGGGCGGCCAGCGCCCGAGTTTCGCGCTCGCCCGGCTCGAACGCGGCCCGGATGAGGCGCGGGCCGCCATCGTCAAGGATGCGGGAGACGATCCCGACGTCACCCATGGGGCGCTCGTCCTGGCGCGCGTGCGGTTCGGCGCGCCGGGAAGCGGCGTGGTGTTCCGGGCCGGTCCCGGCGTCGGCACCGTGACGCTGCCGGGACTGCCACTGCCGCCAGGTGAGCCTGCCATCAATCCCGTGCCGCGCGCCATGATCCGCGCGGCCCTCGCCGAGGTGGCTTCCGCATGCGGCGTGCCGGCGGATGTCGTGGTGGAAATCGGCGTCGAGGACGGCGAGCGGATCGCGCTGCGCACCATGAATGCCCGTCTCGGCATTCTGGGGGGCCTGTCGATCCTGGGCACGACCGGCATCGTCGTGCCCTATTCCTGCGGCGCCTGGATCGCCACGATCCACCGCGGCCTCGATGTGGCGCGCGCCGCCGGGCTCGACCATGTGGCCGGGGCAACGGGCAGCACCTCCGAGGCGGCCGTCCGGGCGCTGTACGGATTGCCCGAGCAGGCCTTGATCGACATGGGCGACTTCGTGGGCGGGATGCTGAAATATATCCGTCGCTATCCCGTCGCCCGCGTCACGATCGCGGGTGGCTTCGCCAAAATGTGCAAGCTCGGCCAAGGCTTGCTCGATCTCCATTCCCGGCGCGACGCGGTGGATTTCGACTGGCTCGCGGCCCGTCTCGGCGAGGCGGGCGGGTCCCGGGCCCAGGTCGAGGCGGCGCGATGTGCCAATACGGCACTGGAAGTGCTGGGCTCCGCTGCCGCAACGGGCGTGCCGCTTCCCGCCCTCGTGGCATCCGCGGCCCGGCGGACGGCACTTAGCGCCCTGGGTTCGGCCGATGTCGCGCTCGATGTCGCGGTCTTCGACCGCGAGGGAGCGTTGCTTGCGACGGCTGAAAGTTGACCCCCCTGGCCGGGAGCCTGGCGTTGCGAACCGGCGCCTGAAACCCATCCCGCTCAATCAAGCGTCCGGTCGCTCCGAATGCATTGGTCACGAATTTGCTCCTGACCGGCAAACGGCTTTCACCGCTGTGCAGAAACGGGACTCTCGATGCTGGAACGTAGAACCGACCAAAGAAACCGGACCTACCTGGGCGGCCGAATTCTGTTCAATCACCGCAGCAACAGCCTGGATTGTCTGGTGAGGAACATGTCCCCAAATGGCGCGAAGATCGTCTTCTCAGGTTCAGTGGTCGTCCCGAGCGAGTTCGAGCTCAGCGTCAATCTGAAGGGAGAAAGCGTGCCCGCTCGGGTTCAGTGGCGAACCGAAACCGAAGCCGGACTCGTCTTTTTGCGTGCCGATCGCGGCACGGTCGTCTCGATCGATACCGCACGGCGGATCAGGCAGTTGGAAGCGGATCGAGCGATGCTGGCGCGTCGCGTCGCGCAACTCAGCGAGCCGATGTGATCGATGGGACGGGGCGGCTATGGTGAAATGGATCGCATCCTTCATCGTCAATCGGCTTTTGATCGCGGCCTTCCTCTGGTTTGTCGTGACGACCTGTGCTCGAACGAGTTGCCAATACGGCGGTTCGAGCCAGCCGGATCTCGGGAAACTCATGTCGACGTTTCGTGACATCATGGCCGCACTCCAATAGCGGCTCTTTCAATTCGGGTCGCGTCCGGCCCCCGCGAGACGTCGCGTCCAGATCGACGCCGATCGTCCGATTGGCCCATGCCACACAGGCAGGGTTCTTGCTAAGACCATTCCAGCGCTGAGGAGTGGTGGATGCTGGCGGCCTATCTGGTGGAATGGGGCAGTTTGTTGCTGCGTTGGCTGCACGTGGTCACGGCGATCGCCTGGATCGGCGCCTCGTTCTTTTTCATGCATCTCGACGCGAGCCTTCGGAAGACGCCGACCATCGCCAAGGGCGGCGTCGCCTGGGAGGTGCATGGTGGCGGCTTCTACGAGATGCGCAAGTATCTGGTGGCACCCGACGAGATGCCGGCCGAACTCACCTGGCACAAGTGGCAATCCTACTGGACCTGGATCTCGGGTTTTTCGCTGCTGGTCTGGATTTACTATGGGCAGTCGAGCCTCTACCTGATCAACCCGGAGGTCATGCCGCTCCAACCCTGGCAGGCGGTGTTGTGCGGCGTCGGCGGCCTGGCGCTCGGTTGGCTGTTCTATGACAACGCCTGCAAGATCCTGGTGGGCAAGCAGGACATGCTGCTGGCCGGCCTTGTCTTCGTCTTCGTCGTGGCCATGAGCTGGGTCTGGTCGCACCTGTTTTCCGGCCGTGGGGCGCTCATTCACACTGGCGCCCTGATGGCCACGATGATGACCGGCAATGTGTTCCTGAACATCATCCCCAATCAGAGGAAGGTCGTGGCGGACCTGATCGCGGGGCGCGCGCCCAATCCCGAATTCGGCAAGCAGGCGAAGCAGCGTTCCACGCACAACAATTACTTCACGCTGCCCGTCTTGTTCATGATGATATCGAACCATTACCCGACCACCTATGCCAATGCGGCCACGATCCCGCTCACGGTCACGTTGGTGATCGTCGCGGGTGCGCTGGTGCGGCATTTCTACAATGTCCGGCATAGTCTCCACGGCAACAACTGGGCGTCGCCCTGGTGGGCTTGGGCGGTCGCGACCCTGGCGATGTTCGCGGCTTTCTACGTCGGCATGGCGGCGAGCCCGAGCGGACGTGAGCGGCTGGGGCTCCCGCCTGCCGCAGAGACCGTTGACCCTGGCAAGAAAGCCGATGCGGCCCCGGCGGCCGTGCGCCGGGGCGCGTTCGAACTGCCGCCGCAAAAGGTCATCGACGTGATCTCGACACGCTGTTCCATGTGTCATGCGGCCGAGCCCGTGTTTGAGGGCCTCCAGATCCCCCCGAAGAACATCCGCTTCGACACGCCCGAGGAGATCGGGCGCGAGGCCGCCGCCATCAGGGTTCAGGCCGTGATGAGCCACGCCATGCCGCCGAACAACATCACCGAGATGACGCCGGGGGAGCGGGCGGTGTTGGCGGCGTGGCTGCTGCCAGGCGGATAATCGGGCCTGCCTAAGCCGCGACGCCCGTTGCGAGATCGCGCAGCGCGTCGATGAGGACTTCGACCGCCACATCCGCATCCGCCGCCGTGATCGACTCGGCCGGGTTGTGGCTGATGCCGCCCGCACAACGCACGAACAGCATGCCGATCGGGCAGAGCTTGACCATGGCGAGACCGTCGTGACCGGCGCCGCTCGGCAGGTGCAGGACCCGCAAACCCTGCCGCTCGACCGCCCGCGCCAATGTGGCTTGTAGTTCTGGCGCGCAGGGTGCGGCGGCGGCCTCATAGAAGGGCGTGAAGGTGAGGCCGACGTCACGTCGGGCCGCGCAGGCCTCCAGGGCGCTTTGCAACCGGGCCAGCGCCGCGAGACGCGCGGCATCGCTGGGGCTACGCAAATCGATCGTGAAGCTCACGGCGCTGGGAATGACGTTCACGGCCCCGGGCTTCACCTCGACCCGCCCGACAGTCGCCACGATCTCCGGGTCGTCGAGCGCCAGCGCTTCAACCATCCCGACCATTTCGGCGGCGGCCACGAGGGCGTCCCGGCGCAGGTTCATCGGCACCGTTCCGGCATGGCCCGCGACGCCGGTCACATCGACCTGCACCCGGCTCGCGCCCGCGATAGCCGTCACGACGCCGACCGGCAGGCCTTCGTGTTCGAGGACCGGCCCCTGCTCGATGTGCACTTCGAGATAGCCGAACATCTCGGCCGGTCGGCGCGCCAGCGCCGCGATCCGGGCCGGGTCGCCGCCGAAGCGGCGCAGGGCGTCGCGCATCGTGACGCCAGCCTGGTCGCGGCCGTCGAGCGCCGAGGGGTCGAAGATGCCCGCGACCGCGCGCGAGCCGGTCAATGTCTGGGGGAACCGCACCCCCTCTTCGTCCCCGAACGCGATGATCTCGACCGCGAAGGGCAGCTTTTCGCCGCGCCGCATCAGCGCCGACATGGCCTCGATCGCGACCACCACACCGAGGTTGCCGTCATAGCGACCGGCATTGCGGATCGTGTCGATATGCGAGCCGAGAATCAGGGTTTTGGCACCGGGGCGTGTGGCCTGGACGCGGCCCACCACGTTGCCGACCGCATCGACCGAGGCCAGAATGCCGGCCTCCGTCATCCAGGCTGCCACGGCGCTTGCAGCGGCCTTGTGCTCCGGGGTGAGGTAGAGGCGCGTCAGCGCGACCGGCTCACTCGAGAAATCCGCCAGCGCATCGATCCGGGCCATCACGCGACGGCCCGCGGTGTCGTTCCTCTCGTTCAACTCGCTCAAACCCTGTGGTCCTCCGCTTCGTCCCGCGCCATGGCCGTGGCGCGCGAGCGCCCTAGCTTCTCCGGCAGCAGCATACGAGGAGCTCACATGACCACTACAACGACGCCATCCGGTCTCCAGATCGAGGAAGTCACGGAAGGCAACGGGCCCGAAGCCAAGGCCGGCGCTTCGGTCAAAGTGCACTACACGGGCTGGCTTACCGACGGCAAGAAGTTCGATTCCTCGAAAGACCGGGGGCAACCCTTCGGGTTCAAGCTCGGGGGCGGTCAGGTGATCCGGGGCTGGGACGAGGGTGTGGCCGGCATGAAGGTCGGCGGTGTCCGCAAGCTGACGATCCCGCCCGAATTGGGATATGGCGCACGCGGCGCTGGCGGGGTGATCCCGCCGAACGCCACGCTCCTCTTCGAAGTCGAGCTTCTCGGCGTCTGAGGCCGGTTCAGCCTGTCTGCTGCACGGCCGACAGGCACCAGGGCCCACCATCGTCGCGGCGGAACGTCCACAATTCCGTCGCCTCGACGGGGCGAGCCGGATCGCCCTCGACCACGCGGCCCGTCGTGCGATCCACAAGCACGTCGCGGCTGGCAAAGCGCATCGCGACGGTCGCGAAATCGGTGCGCCCTTCCCGCCAGGCCTCGGCGAGATCACCTTGCACAAGCCGCACGTCGGCAAGATCGTTGCGCAGATTGCGGCGCCTGTTGTCTTCCAGCTCCCCGCCGAGCTTGCGCAGCAGCTCTGGGGTTACCAACCGGCCAAGGGCAGTCATATCCTCACGCCCATAGGCATATTGGATATCGGACAAGCTGCGTTCGAAGGCCGTGAAATCGGCCGGCGTGACCGTGATCGGGCTTTGTGCCTGCGACGAGCCGCCTCCGCCGAGGCCACCCAGCCCCACTCCGCCGAGCGGCGCCCGACCCATTGGCCCTGACGGACCCGCATAGGCGGTCGAGCGGTTGCGGAAGAAGCTGAAGGCGAAGCGGACCACCAGCACGATCAGAGCGATCTGCAGCAGAAATCCGAACAACGACATGATGCCGCCAAGCCCGCCGAAGAAGCCGTGGCCCGTCAGCATGCCGAGGACGCCCGCGCCCAGGAGACCGGCCGCAAGTCCGCTGCCGAAACCGAACCGGCGCGGTTGGCCGAAGGTCCCGGGGTTCATGCCCGGCGCTCCGTAGCGCGGCATCTCCGTTCCTTGAATCGGGGAGGCCGGGCGCGGCGCCGTCGCGGTCGACGGTGGCATGCTGAAGGTGCGTGCGCCACGCGAGCCGAAGCTCGATCCGCTGCCCATGCGGGCATCGGCCGTGGAGACCCCGGCGGAGGCCACCAGCATGGCCGAAAGACAAAGCGCGACAGCGCTTCGCAAGACGGTGCCGCGGGGAGTCGAAATCAAAGGTGTCATGGCCTTGGTCACAAAGCGGTCAACTTGCCGCCGAGATCGATATGGTGAGGAACGATCCTGCCCTGCAAGGGCCCATAGATGTAGCTTTCGTAAGCAAGTGCCCGCCCGCTGCAGGGCCGTATCCTGATGCGAAACGCATTTAATTCGACTGCAGCGCCACATGGGTTCCGAGCCCGACCAGCACGCTTCCGCCCATGCGACGCATCCATCGCTGGGCCGAACCCGATCGGCGCAACCTCGCCGCGATCCGCGCCGCGAGCAGGACGCAGACGATGTCCGCGAGGGAGAAGATCAGGTTGACGAGAACCCCGAAGGCGCCGAGCTGCAGCCAGATCGGTGCCCCGGCCGACCTGTCGACGAATTGGGGCAGGAACGCCATGAAGAACAGGGCGGTCTTGGGGTTGAGCGTCTCGACGGCAGCACTCTCGAGAAAGGCCCGTCGCGCCGTCTTCATCGCGACGCCCGCCACGGCGACATCGGCATTCGATTCGGCACGGAACATTTGAATGCCGAGGTGGATCAGATAGACCGCGCCGGCAAACTTGACTGCGATGTAGAGCGGCGGAACGGCGCGAAACAGGACGGACAGGCCTGCGGCAGCCGCGATCACGTGTGCGTAGCCGCCCATGTGGATGCCGAGGGCTGCCATGAGGCCCGCTCTGCGCCCTCCTGCCATGGTACGCGCCGCCGCGTAGAGCATCGCTGGACCCGGGATGCAGGCGAAGATGCATGTCGTGACCAGAAAGGCCGCGAAAGTCTCGATGGGCGGCATGTTCTTGGTCCCTCAGCCGGAACGGCGTGGCATCCCCCGGCCATAGGGGATTTCCGCCTCGAAGGGAACGCGCGCGGCGACGAGCGATGCTCGTGTGAGGCGGAGGACCTTTTTGACGCCGAACGCCCGGGGCGACTATACGAGGGTTGAGGCATGGGTCGGATGCAGATGACATCGAAGTTTTTGGGCGTGCGGGTCTGCGCGCTCGCCGCGGTCGTGGCTTTGTCCACGATCGGTGGGACAGTGCTCGGGGCGGACCTCAGCCAGCCTGCGTTGCCGACCTTCGCCCTTGAGGCGCCCCCGACCGAACCTTCGCCATGGACCGGGCTCTATGTCGGGACCGAAGTCTTCGCCATCACGGGTAGCAAGGGCGTGCGGGGCGGTTTCGGCGGCGGCGGCTATGTTGGCTACGATCGCGAACTCGCCAACAATTGGGTGGTCGGCGTGCAAGCCGGTGCCGGTTATTCGCCGAGTGTCTTCAACCGGGCCTATCGCGGCTTCAACTATGCCGATCTCGAAGCCCGCGTCGGCTACGACATGGGCCGGCTCATGCCCTTCGTGACGATCGGTGGGGTGGTGGCACGCCCCAACGGTCGCGCACTTACCGGTGTGAGTGACACCAACGGCGCCTTGAACGATCTGTTCAATACCAATGGCGATCTGCGTGGCTTCGGAACGATCGGGGCTGGCTTTGCCTACAAGGTGACCCCGAACACCACCGTCGAGCTCTCCGTGCAAGCCTACCATGGCAATGGACTCGTTGCGCCTTAAGGCTTGGACTTGACCCTTGAGCCAAGTGTCTTGAGGGCAAAACGCGAGCCGCAAGCCGCTATTTGGTGCGAGCGCCCGCCGAGCGGCCGCAGTCATGCGTCACGAACAGTTGATTAAATTCCGCAAAGGCGACCCTAATCAGCAGAAGGGTCTCAACCCTTCGTTAACGTCACCGGGTTTCATTGGGGGTGACGTAGAGAAAGGAGGTCCGGGCTCTAAATGCAACGCTTCATGGAGGGGGTAACATGTTTGCAGATCGAAATTTATGCGGCTGGTGTCCCCAGCCGAGCAACAATTTAGAATTTCTTGAAGCAAGATTTCAGAACGGATTGTGTGTAATTACCCAGGCCATTTGGAGGCTGGTCAGGCGCTGACGGTCTGGAGAATGACCTGAAAGGCGTTGGTGCCGGG
>NZ_JAMOIM010000052.1 GCF_026130545.1 Lichenifustis flavocetrariae
TGGCTTGCTGACGAATAGGCCAACATCGTTGCCGGTGGTATGGACTTTGAAGTAGTCGCGATCGGCAAAGCAGTCCGGGTGAGGATTCGGCTCTTTCGAACTCGCGCGGACGATACCGTCGCGGTCAAGCACGAGCATCATGCCGATGTCGGCAGCCGATGCGGAGTTGTCGAACATGACGCGCTGTCGGAGAGAGGGGCTTAGGGCTCTGATCTCGTTGTCGTTCCAGCTCGACATCAAGGCTTTAAGGGAAAGGTCGAGGAGTTCGAAGTTGCGGTCGACGTCATGGGCCACGGCCGAGGCGAGATTGCTGGCCGCAAGGGTCACGTCGCGGCCGACGTTCCGTCGTGCTTGCAGGGTGACGAGCCCGAAGATGAGGCAGAGCGCCGCGAGCGTGACACAGGAGATCCCGAGCAGGATGTGCCTCGCCCGGCTTCCCTGCTGTGCTTCAGACCCGACCCACCGTGAGATCCTTGTAAGCACTCGCTTCCTCCCGATTATGGGAGATACGCTGGGCTCGTTTCTTCTGACTGACCTGTGTCGGACAATCCGTGAACAAGGATAGCATTCGGTAAAGCTCCTCAGTAGCCTGTCACGATGCGCCGCTCGGCGGGGTGACCGACGCCCGCTCGAGGAGCGACGTGTGCGGCTCGGCAGCCAGCCGTTCCCGGAGCTCACGTAGCAGGCGGGACTTGCCGATGCCAGCCTCGCCCGAAAGAAGCACCACTTGGCCCTCGCCCTCCTTTGCCCGCTCCCAGCGATCGAGAAGGAGCGCGAGTTCGTGGCTACGGCCGACCAGCGGCGAAAGCCCATGCGCATGCATCGCCTCGAAGCGGTCTTCGGCCAATCCCTCGCCGAGAACCTGATAGGCTGCGACGGCCTCCGCAAAACCTTTGAGGTGCGCCGGGCCGAGATTGCGATAGACGAAAAGGTCGCCAAGGAGGTTTCGTGTCGCCTCGGCGATGACGACGCTTCCTGGGTCGGCTAGCCCCTGCAGCCGAGCCGCCAGATTTGGGGTCTCGCCGACGACCGTCCACTCGCGCGCATCATGGGGTCTGAGTAGCAGCGGAACAGAAAATCTACACAAGCGCCTAACGGTTTGATTTCGTAACAAACCCAGGTTTGATGCGAAGATGGCGGAGCGCTTCGGAACAGCCATTTTCACTCCGAGAAGTTCACGTAAACCTGTCCAACAATCTATCAACAGCTAACCCCTTGGCCAAAAAGCCCTATGTCGGTTTTCTGTTCCGCTGCTACTCACCCCCCATCATCGCTTCCAACGAGCTCCCCGACCACGACCGGACCGGTCGCGATGCCAACCCGGACCAGACGAGCCATTATGGCTTGGAACCGAGCGTCGTGGCTTTCAAGGAGCGATCGACAAATCTTGCCCTGGCGGTCCCTCAAGAATGTGCACCGGACCTGAAGAGCTATGCGTCATCATTGTTAATTCTAATGTCAGGTTTTTGCAGGCAATATCTTGGAAATTCTCGTAATAACAATCCTTTATCTATTTGATCGTAGTTGTTTCCATTGACAGCCTAAGAAGGCTTATTTCGCAAATTTGTTTCCCTTTGGCACCCGCAGGCGGTCAATGACAATTCGTCTAAAGCTCACGCTGATGCTCCTCGCCATCACCGCAACGCTTGTCACCAATTGTTTAACATCGGTGTTTATGGGGCGTGAACAGCATGCGCTATTGGAAACTGCATCCGCGCATATGACGTCCCTGGTTTCGGAGTTCGTGCCGGTCGAAGCCGCGATGCGCGATTTGCAAGTCGACGTCATTCAGGTGCAGCAATTCCTGACAGATGCCTCGGCCACGCACAATCAGGAGAGCTTTACCGACGCGGCCAAATATAGCGAGGATTTTGGCAAGCAGCTTCAAGCTGCACGGGCAGGCCTTGAAAAAATTACAATTCCCGACGCTGCGGATCTTCCCGGTCAGGAGGAACAGGTCAAAGGGATCATCGCACGGCTAGATGCCATGAAGGGTCTTTTCGCGACATTCGACGACTCCGGTATCACCATGGCTCGCACCTATATCGCCAATGGCATGGAAGCGGGCAACAAGCTGATGGACGCGTTCGATCCGCAGTCGACAGCCTTGTTCGATCAAATCGACCAAGCCCTGAAGGCAACGAAGAGCTTCATGAACCAGCAGCGCGCGGTTGTTCGCCAATCCATTGTCGATGCCGACGAGCACGCCAATGTCATGACGACGGCCATCTCCGCCGTTGCCGCACTTGGCTTTCTGATTATCGCGACCTCCTTCGTCTTTGTCCGGAGCGGCGTCAGCTGGCCCCTGACACGCTTGACCGCGCTGATGCACCGCCTCGCCGCAGGCGATTTGACCACCGAAGTGCGCGACACGGAGCGTGGAGACGAGATCGGCCAGATGGCGCGCGCCGTTCAGGTGTTCAAAGACAACAGTCTCGGTCTCAAGCGCGCGGATGCGGAGGCGGTCCGCTTGCAGGCCGAGAGCGAGCAAACCCGCCTTGCCGGTGAGGCGTCGCGCCGAGAGCAGGCCGCCCAGCAGGCCGCTGTCGTCGCGTCACTGGCAGGAGCGCTCGCGGATCTCTCGGCGGGCAAATTGGCCACGCGCATTCTTCATCCGTTCGCATCGGAATACGAGGCACTCAGGCTGGATTTCAATGCCGCGGCAGAAAGCCTCAACACAGCCATACAATCCGTTGCGGGGGTCGGCAGCGGGATCCGCATGGGCGTCGATGAAATCGCCCGCGCCTGCGAAGACCTGTCCCGCCGGACCGAGCAGCAGGCAGCAAACGTCGAAGAGACCGCCGCGGCACTCGACGAGATCACGGCCACCGTCAAGAAAACCGCCGAAAGTTCCGCGCATGCGCGCCACGTCGTAGGTGCCGCAAAGGCGAGCGCCGAACATTCCGGCAGCATCGTTCAGCAAGCCATGCGGGCGATGAGCGGCATCGAGACGTCCTCGGGGCAGATCGGACAGATCATCGGGGTCATCGACGAGATCGCTTTCCAGACCAACCTTCTCGCGCTCAATGCCGGTGTTGAGGCGGCGCGGGCCGGCGAGGCGGGGCGCGGCTTTGCCGTCGTTGCCTCCGAGGTCCGAGCCTTGGCGCAACGCTCCGCCGAAGCGGCAAAGGAGATCAAAGTCCTGATTTCCGCCTCAAGCCAGCAAGTCGAGCAAGGCGTCGATCTTGTCGGGCAGACCGGCAAGGCGCTGGAGCAGATCGTCGGTCAGGTGACGGAGATCAACGGAATTGTCGCCGATATCGCGACCGCGGCCCAGGAGCAGGCAATCGGTCTCACTGAGGTCAATACGGCCATCAACCAGATGGATCAGGTCACGCAGCAGAATGCTGCGATGGTGGAGGAAAGCACTGCGGCCACCCGCACCCTCGCCCAAGACGCCGATGAACTTGCTCATTTGATCGGTCGGTTTGAAGTTGGCCGGGACCGGCCCGCCGTCACCACGTCTTCCGCGCGCCCGTCGAAGCGAAGCCTCGGTTTGGGACAGGACCCAACCCCAATCACCGCGATGAAAACGCGCGGAAGCGGCGGTGCGGCTGTCAAGCTCATGCCGGCTACGGAGGGCTGGCAGGAATTTTGATGCCATAGGCCGATGCAGTGAAGAAGGCGAACTATTGAAGATGTTGAAAGCTATTCGATAAGTATCGAGTCTGAGCGGTGTGATAACGGCCATTATGGCCTGCCTCTGCACCACGGCATCGAGGGACGGGCCTGCCCGTCGAAGTGGCCTGCATCGCAACCTATGGCCGCGACGCGGTTTCCCTTTTGGAATGCTTATCCCCGCACGCGCCGCATCACAACTGCGGCCAGATCGTTCCAGTCCGGCTCTTCCAGCAGACGGAGCAGCCGCTGTGTGTTGGCGTTGAAGGCGCGCATCCGGCTGATAAACATAGCGATGAGACCTGGCCGCAATTCATCGACGGCTCGGGCATGTCGCCCACGATCGAAAGTCTTAAACACAGCCCACGCCCTCCAATCCAGGCGAGAGCGCGTGTCTCTCAGGCGTCGAATGCCGATTGATCATCGACGATCCCCAATAGTAGAGCGGTCTTCTGGACGTGCATACGTTAATTCTCGCAATCGATCCATGAAGGGACGGCCTGCCCGTCGAAGCGGTCCTGCACCGCAGCCCATGGCCGCGACGCGGTTTCCTGTCGTGGATGCCTACACCTGCAACAGGTCTTCCCACGCCGTCGTGTAGCGCGGGCTGACGAAATCGCTCCGCAGCTTCCAGCCGGGTTTCCGCCCCATGGCGGCGAACGTCACCGTGCCCCGCCCATATTTGGCGTTGAGGCTGTCGAGCGCCCGCATCCGGGCAATCGCCCGCGGATCGTCCGGCCGATCGAACAGGCCCCCCTGAACGGTATCGGCCGCCGCGAGGTTCAGCAGCATGACGCCCGCCTTCTTGTATTCGAGGCCAGACCGCCACAGCGCATCGAGCGCCCGCATCGCGGCATGGTTCAGCTTGCCGGTGTCGGCCGACGCCACGGGCAGCGTCACCGACCGCTCGGCCGCGTACTGGCGATCCTGCGGCCTGTGCTTGTCCGTCGTGACGAACACGGTGAGACGGCCGCAGGCGAGGTCCTGGCGCCTCAGCTTCTCAGCCGCGCGCGCCGTGTGCGTCGTCACCGCCTCCTCCATCTCGCGCCGCGTGGTTACACGACGGCCAAACGATCGGGACGCCAGGATCATCTTGCGATCGGGCGGGGCCTCTTCGAGTGAGATGCAGGGGATGCCTTGCAGTTCCAGCACCATCCTTTCCATGACGACGCTCGTGTGCATCCGCACGAACTTCGCGTCCGCTTGGCGAAGATCGAGCGGGTTATTGATGCCGATCGCCTTCAACCGCTCGGCCATTCGGCCGGCAACGCCCCAGAGGTCCGTCAGCTCGACGCGATCGAGGGCCGCTTCCTGCTCGCCCGGTGTCAGCAGCAGCATGACGCCCCCGCTCTCGGGCGTCTTCTTCGCCGTCCGGTTCGCCAGCTTGGCGAGGGTCTTGGTCGGCGCGATCCCGACCGACACGGGGATGCCGGTCCATTGCAGCACCGTCGCCCGGAGATCCCGCCCATGCGCATCGAGGCGGCTCTCGAAGCCGGCCAGGCCGAGGAATGCCTCGTCGATCGAATAGATTTCCAGATCGGGCGAGAAGCCTTCCAGCACCCGCATGACCCGCGCGCTCATATCGCCGTACAGAGTGTAATTGCTCGACCGGACGATGACGCCCTGCGTGTCCACCCGCTTGCGGCAGATGTGCCAGGGCTCGCCCATCTCGATGCCGAGGGCCTTGGCCTCGTTCGAGCGGGCGATGACGCAGCCATCGTTATTGGACAGCACGACCACGGGCTGGCCCCGCAGCTTCGGCTGAAACAGACGCTCGCAGCTCGCGTAGAAATTATTGCAGTCCACCAATGCTATGGGCGCGACCACGGCCCCTAAAACATGCGGATGGCGTGTTTCACGACACCCCACACCTCGAAGGCGGAATCCTCCGGAATGACGATGTCCTTGAAGGCCTTGTTCTCGGCCTGGAGGACGATGCCGCCCGCCTTGACGCGATAGCGCTTGATGGTGAATTCGCCGTCGATCAGCGCCAGCACCACGCAGCCGTTGAAAGGCGACAGGGACCGGTCGACGATCGCGATGTCCCCCGGAAACAGGCCGGCCCCATTCATGCTGTCGCCTGAAATCCGCACCGCGAACGTCGCGGACGGGTTTGAAATCAGCAGCTCGTTGAAGTCAAGCGGACGGTCCAGATAGTCGTCGGCCGGGCTGGGAAAGCCGCAGGCGGCCGGCGACGCCATCAGCGGCACCGTCACGTTGCTTCGCGCCTCGACATTGAAGAAGGCGTTCAGGTCGCCCGGCCTGAGCGACCCTTCGGCGATGCGCCTGGCGATCGTCGCCACCCGCAGCGGCAGCCGCACCACCTTGGTCGGTTCGCCCGGTTTTCGGCCGCCCATGCCCTTGCGGCTCACGGTGTATCTGCTCATCCCTGCCCTCAATTCCTGTTACGGATATTGAACAAAACAGGAACGAACGGCAAGGAAAAAGTTCGGTTTTCCAGTCCTAAAGCGTGTGACCGAGGTCGGGATGCGGCGCCATGCCAGGCGTCAAAGGCGGTTTGTCGACGGAAGGCGGCGCGAACGGCGTCCCGCTGTCGCTCGATCCCGCCATGCGCGTATAATCGTGAGGCTCGCCCGCCTTGAGCGCTAGTACGCGGATCGGGGTGGCTTTGCCTGACCGGATTTCTGGCTCATCTTAGCTCCTTGAGGGCTACGATGCGCCAGAAACCTTCCCTCGAGGACGTCGGCGCCACGGATGTCGTCTCGTGCTTGTGCCGCGTTGCCGCTCGCGTCGGAGACCAATTCCCGGCCCCGCGGAATGGGATCGAACCCAATGCGATAGAGATCGCGGCTCTGCCGGGCGTGCCAGAGAAGGTCCAGCTCATCGGCATGGGCGTGCGCCAATTACATCATGAAACTGCGTTCGACGTGATGGAGCGATGAGGATGAGATGATTCAAGCGAAAATCCTTCGCACCACAGCCTGTCAACTCGGCCCGGAGAAGCATTTTTGCATAGCGAGTATCGAACATTCGATCGCGGCGAATATCCTGACGGCAAGTTTACGTACGCCACGCCCTAAGGTGCAGGTCAGGCAGTGGTTCAGCCAGCATAGAATCCGCTGTTTCGCGGCAAGGGGTTTCTCTCCCGTAGCCGTGTTCATTCGTTCATTCTCGAACCCATCAGGCTTTCTTGAAGAGTGACTAATCTGGAAGGGACCCTACGGCCGCAGCCATCGCTGCTTATTGGAGGATGCAGATGCTGGATTGGGATGACCTGAGATACTTCCTCGCGATCGCACGTCAGGGAAGCCTCTCGGAGGCTGCCAAGCAGTTGCACGTGGCGCAGTCGACGGTAGGGCGCCGCCTCGCATCGTTGGAAACCAGCCTGGGCGTCCGCCTCCTGAACCGGACTCCGGAGGGCTACTTGCCAACCTTGGCCGGCGGCGACGTCCTCAGGCAGGCGGAACGGGTGGAGGCGGAGACGCTCGCGTTGGAGCGGCAAGTGGTGGGACGCGACCTTCGCATGGCAGGCCACGTCCGAGTCACCTGCGCCGAGACGATCGCCAGCAACCTCGTCTCGCCCTGCCTTGGGACACTGCACGAAACGCAGCCCGACATCATGATCGATCTCATTCCAAACCCTAAAGAACTCAGTCTTTCGATGCGCGAGGCGGACATTTCAGTTCGGCTGCGGCAACCCGACCAACATGACCTCGTCGTACGCCGTATCGGCACGCTCGCCTTCGGACTCTACGCTAGTCCCGGCTACCTCGAACGGCACGGAGAATGCGACTACGACGCAGGCTGCGCCGGGCACCGTCTGATCACCCAGTTGGAGGGCATCCAGGACGCGACGCAGACGGACTGGCTGGCCGAACTTGCGCCCCGGGCGCGTGTTGGCATGCAGACAAGCAGCCACGCCGCCGCGCTCGCGGCTGCCAAGCAAGGTGGAGGCTTGGCCAGCCTCGTCCGCTTCTGCGCGGACATCGAACCCGGACTCGTCCGGCTCAAGACCCCCCCACTCCCCTCCCTCATACCGAGCACGGGCATCTGGCTGGTCGTGCACAAGGACAATCGCCAAACACCCCGCATTCGAGCCGCCCTCGATCACATCACGAAGTGGGTCCGACAACGCGGCGACGAACTCGATCCCACGCAGGACGAGCCCGAGCTCGCCCCACGGACATGACGGCGCACAGCCAGACGCGTCGACCAGGACGCGAACATACGACGGCATCGCTCACGGCGTCTCACAGTACAAGATCGACCGATGCAGCAACACAACCACGCCGTCGTGTGGATCAATCAACACGAAGCGAAGGTCTTCCTCTTCAGTGCCGAAGACATGGACAAGGCGGTCCTGCTGGTCACCTATGCGGCGGACGGAGCGGCTTGGAAACTGACGATCTCCGACAACGGCGTCGGAAAGGCCTCTCAAACCGGGAATCTGGGCAGCGGGTTGGGGGGCCATGATCGTCGATTCGCTCGTTCGGCAGTTGGAAGCCATCATGGATGTGCTGAGCGGGAAAAGCGGCGTCAGCGTGTCGATCGTCTCGCCGACCTTCAAGGTGCATTTGCCACAAGCAGCATGAACCGCAACACGACGGACCACATGGAGGCCGTCGAAAGATCGTCCATTCTAGTCCAGGCCAAGGACGTAGAGGCCAAGTCGGAGCGGATCGACGTATAGGTCATCGGCCTGCAAAAGGCCGGCGCGGTACCCCACATTACCTTCGACGTCGCCTGCCGGAATGCTCCGTAGAACTCACGTTGCTAGCCGCGCCTTGCTGGTCCGCAGGACGATGATGACGCCCTCCGACGGCCACTCAACGTCGATCGAGCCGCCGAGTTGGCCTGACACGGCACCGCTCACCAGTCTGCTCCCGTATCCGCCGTTCCCCTTCGGCGGGATGACCTCGGGCCCACCTCGCTCCCTCCAGGTGATCACCGCGTCCTGGACGTCGACAAGGCAGGTGACGTCGAGCGTCCCGGTGGCGGTCGAGAGAGCTCCATACTTGATCGAGTTCGTCGCGAGTTCGTGCACGACGAGGGCCAGTGCTGTGGCGGAGGCATCTCCGATGAGCAACTCGGGCACTGTGAAGTGGACCCGGTCACCGCCAAGTCCGTCACCCGCGTAGGGAGCCAAGAGCATGGCAAGCAGGTCGCCGAGGTGGGCGGCCCTTTTGGGATCGCCTGGGACCGGCCGGACGAGATCGTGCGCGCGGTTGAGGGCGGACAACCTCAGCCGGAGATCCTGCGACATTTCCTTCGAGGTCCTGGTCGACCGTTCGGAAATCATCGTCAGGGCGGACGCAATCGAAAACAGGTTCTTGACCCGATGTCCCATCTCGCCCGCGATCATCTCGCGCGCTTCCTCCGTCATCTTGCGCTCGGTCACGTCGAGGAAGACCCCGAACATCACTCGACCGACGATGCCCTGGTCGTCACCCCGTCCACGTGCCGAGACCCACCGCAACTCCTTGCCGCATAGGATGCGGAATTCGACCTCGTAGGCGCCCAGGACATCCCGCGTCGACGCGAACGCGGCCCTGACCCTGTCGAGGTCCTCCGGATGGATGTTCGCGGACAGGTCGGTGAACGTGACCGGCCCGCTCGGGACTCCCCAAAGCCCGTGGGCACGTTCGTCCATCGAAATCGCGTCGGTATCGACGTTCCAGGACCACAACGCGACTCCCGCCGCGTCGGTGGCGATGCGTAGCCGGTTTGCGTCCCAGACGGCAGGGGGAGCCTTTCGTGACGCTTTACGATCCCCGGCGCTCAGCAACGTCCCAAGGGCGTCGCCCAGCATCGCGCTCTTGAACGGCTTTTGCAGCAGGGGACACCCAGGGTAGGCTTCCCCGAGACCTTTCGGTCCATAACCAGTTGAGAAAACGAAGGGTACTCCCCGGGCCACCAGCGCATCGGCCACGGGATAGCTCTTCTCGCCGTTGAGGTTCACGTCGAGCACCGCCGCGTCAATGTCCTGGGCATCGATGATCGCTAGAGCTTGGTCAACCCGTGCAGCGGGACCGACGACCGCGCACCCGAGCTGTCCCAGCATGTCCTCCAACATCCACGATACCATCACCTCGTCCTCGACGACGAGGATGCGCCGGCCGGACAGATGGTCAGCCATGGCTCACCCACCAGGCCCCTTTCGGGTCTGGCATCACGATTTCGCAAATTACCCCCGTGACCTCGAAGGCGAGGCGCACCTCGCCGTTCAGGTCCTGCGCCAAGCCGCCCTCGATCAGGCGCCGGCCAAATCCCCTGAAAGACGGTGGGGAGACGGGAGGGCCGCCACTCTCGCGCCATTGCAAACGAACCCGATCGCCATTCGGCATGGCTTCGATCCGCCACGATACGTCGATCATCCCGCCGTTGGTGGAGAGCGCGCCGTGGGTCATGGCGTTGGTGGCCAGTTCGTGGAACGCCATCGTCAGGCTCAATGCCTCTTTCGGCTGGAGACGAACCTCGTCCCCTTCCAGCGAGACGCTGGCACGGACGCCCAGGCTCTCCAGCGTCCGGCCGAGGATGTCACGCAGGCAGATCCTGTCCCAGTTCTCTGTGCCGAGGAGGCCGTGGGTCTTTGACATCGCCAGGATGCGTCCCTCGAAGGCGTCGATGGTCCGCTCGTCCGCCATGCCGCGCAACGTTTGCCCGGCGATCGCCAGGACGGTCGCGAGCGTGTTCTGCGTCCGATGGTTCAGCTCGTCCAACAGGAAGCGCAGCCGCTCCTCTTCCCGCTTGTGCGTCGTCACGTCCACGAATGAGGCGAAGTGCTGCACGACCGCGCCCGCGTCATCCCGCACCGGAGTGATGAAGATGGTGACCCAGATCGTGCCGCCGTCTTTATGGTGGAATCGGACCGGCGTTTCGAGGTCACGGCCACCCTGGAACGCCGTCTGGATCTCGGTCAGGGCCTCGGGATCGGTGCCTGGTTGAATGAGAAAATCGAACTTCTGGCCGAGCACTTCCTGCTCGTCGTATCCCGTGAGGTCGAGGAACGCCTGGTTGACGAAGACGATCGGATTGTCGGGCGCCCGGGCATTAGAGAACACCATCGGCATCCGTGTCGTCTCGGCCGCAACGACGAAGGGACCAAGATCCTCTCGGAAGCCCTCGACGTCGGACTCCGCGTCCTTCTGCTCGCCGGACTTATCGGCTTGGTCCGACATGGTCGCCCCTCTCCCCGCCCTGCGGAGGACGGATCGTTTCGAGGGGCTCCTCCCTGTCGAGGAGCCGCAAGGCGGCGCGGACGACCTCGCTCGCCGTGCGATAACGGCCAGCGGCGATGCGCGCGGCCACCGAACGCTTCAGCTCGGGCGTCATCGACACGTTCATGGTCTTGCGTGTCGGCATCGTGCTGTCTCCGTCCGAGGTACTCAGTAGCGCCTGTGTCAAACGTTAGCACAAGTCCTGAACCCAGATCGGACCGAAAATATTCGCTTAGTGGGAATGCGTATTTGCTTGGAAGCCCTACGACGATTGGCGTTCCAGCAATTGACTTACTGTAAGACAAATGCAGATTATTGACGACAACCATCGACTGGCTGAAGTTCTGTCGGCCGCGTCCGATAGGGGATCGTTCAGCGGACGCTTTATTCAACCAAGCACGAGCGTTGCCGAACCACATGAATTGTCGTCTCACAAAGATGGTACGATAAAAGTATCATTGAAGGGAGGTCTATCGTACAATTCGGCCATGACATCGACCCTCTTCGGCTATGCCCGCTGCTCCACCGACAAGCAGGACCTCGCCGCGCAGCAAGCAGCACTCCTCGAACTCGGTGTCGCAACAGACCGGATCTATGTGGATCGAGGCCTGACCGGCACAAACCGCTCGCGCCCTGGGCTCGATCAGGCCCTAGCCGCCGTTCGCGCCGGAGACACCCTCGTCGTGCCAAAGCTCGACAGGCTGGCCCGGTCAGTCCCAGATGCCCGGGCCATCGCCGACTCCCTGATCGCACGCGGGGTCAAGCTGGCCCTCGGGGCGAGCGTCTATGACCCGGTCGATCCGATGGGCAAGATGTTCTTCAACATCCTGGCCACCTTCGCCGAATTCGAAGCTGATCTCATCCGCCTGCGTACCCGTGAAGGTATGGCCATCGCACGTGCCAAGGGAAAGCTGCGCGGCAAGAAGCCCAAGCTGTCCGACAAACAGCAAAAAGAACTGCGCCGGATGCACGACACCGACGATTATTCCATCAGTGACCTTGCCGAGCTGTTCTCGGTTTCGCGGCCCACCGTCTACCGCACGCTCGGGCGACAAGCATCCGCCACGTAGCGTTGCAGAAATCCCGCCACTTATCGTCAAAGTTCACACCGGGCTTTTCAGAAGCGCGCTTTTCCTCTGTTCGGAAAAGGATCGTTTTATGAACATCACTCACAAGTATCTGTTTAGCGAAAGGCTGCAAACACGCGGGCCGTGGCTCTCAAGCCGATCGGCTCTTCAGGGTGCTGTGACCCACGTCAAGCTCGCGTTTCAGCATCCCCGGTAGATCAGCGGATAGCGCAGGTACCGGGAGACTGCCTGCACGATCGGCGGCCCTACCTCGAAGCGGATGCAAAACGCCCGCTTTAACCGACATTGCCCATTTCACTTGCAGTTGATTACAAATCTGTTACCTCTTCAAAGCGGTTGTAAAGAGGTATTTGGAGTAATTGGATTGAATCGCGCATGTTTTACTCTACTGGCTGGTCTCTTGAGCACAGCGGCCGCCCATGCATCTTCAGTCAATCTGATCCAAAACGGAAGTTTTGAGTCAGGGATTGATACTCAATCGACTGGTATAGGATTTGTTACCGTGCCAGGCGGCGACAACTCGTCAATCAATAACTGGACTGTTGGAGGAGATAGTGTCGATTATATCGGGAGCTATTGGCAACCATTCGACGGCGCGCGCAGCATTGACCTGAGCGGAAACAATCCAGGCTCGCTTTCGCAGTCTTTTTCGACTGTCGCAGGTCAGACTTATTCGGTCAGCTTCTATCTGGCTGGAAATCCCGATGGAGCTCCGACCATCAAGCCCGTTTCAGTGACAGTGGCGCCCACCTTCACCACGCTCTCGGTCGAAGACCCAGTTTTCACCTTCGACGTGACCGGGCACAGCCGCACGAACATGGGTTGGGTGAAGGAACAGTTCGACTTTGTCGGCACAGGCGGCAGCGAGACGCTGACGTTCGCCAGCAATACCGGGACTGCGTACGGGCCCGCCTTGGATCTCGTTTCGGTCTCCTCTGTTCCGCTGCCTGCTTCGCTGCCGATGTTTGGCGCTGCTCTCCTGGCGCTTACAGGCTTCAGCTACGGCATGAACCGATGGGTTGCGCCGAAAAGCAGGAAAACTGCGCCGGCGGCTTGATCTCTCTGCGCCTGGATAAACACAGCCGCCCGCGCTCACACCGCGGGCGTTTTTGTTGATCATTTTCCTTTGAAGTGGTCCGTCTGAAAGTATGGTTTTGAACCATGCGAGGCGGACAAATGCCGAAGAAGATCCACAAGCCTACAGCCATTTGAATTCTGGCGGATCGGCTTCAGGCCACCTCTCCTGCCGCCTGCTGCGCCGAAGCGATGCGCTTGGCGATCTTGGCAATCGTCATAGGGCTGCATCCGAACGTAGCGCGGATTTGCGTGTAGCTCGCGCCGGCCTTCAGCATGGCCGCAATCCCGTTGTTGCAGGCGGCGTCCTCTTTGCGGCCTTTGTAAAGGCCGCCGCCTTGGCTCGTGCCGGCCCTTGCGCCTGACGACGGCGGCGATCGTCATAGTCCTTACGCGCCACAGCCGCCAGCACGTCGAGCATCATCCCGTTGATTGGCCCGGAACACGCGGCCCGTGAATTCGTCGCTCGGCTTGGCCAGCATCCAGGATATCGGCAGGTCGAGCGCCACGATGCGCACCTGTCGCTGGTCGATCATGGTGCGCAGCTTCTGCCAGTCCTCGGCCGTCCATCACCGAATGGCGCTGATCACGTTTTGACAACCGTCTTGGACTTCGGATCGCTCGCCTTGTTGGGAATTGAGGATCACTTAACCCGGCTCGGTTCTCATCTCCGCAACATTGAGAGGGTTGTCGGATCATGTCGACCGGGTGCCAGGGATGCCGCAACGGCAGCGGATTCGCAAAGCCCTTCTCCATGGCGTTCCAGCCGATCGTCGACATCTCGTCCGGGAAGGTTTTTGCTCACGAAGCTCTTGTCCGAGGGCCCAACGGGGAGGGGGCGAACACCATCCTCTCAGTCGTGGATCAGACCAACCGCTATTCCTTTGACCAGATGTGCAGGGTCAAGGCAATCGAACTCGCGGCGCGCCTCGGCCTTGCCGACGACGGCGCCTGCCTTTCGATCAATTTCATGCCAAACGCCGTCTACGAACCCCGTGCCTGCATTCGCCTGACGCTGGAGGCGGCGACGCGGACGGGCTTCCCCCTGGATCGGATCATCTTTGAATTCACGGAGAACGAAAAGCTCGACGTCACGCACGTCATGAACATCATGGCGACCTACAAGGAGATCGGCTTTAAGACCGCGATCGACGACTTCGGCGCCGGCAACGCTGGCCTCGTGCTGTTGGCCCGTTATCAGCCAGACATCGTGAAGATCGACATGGACCTGATCCGTGGGATTGACCGAGACCAGGTTAAGCGGTCGATCCTGCGTCACATGCTTCGCCTCCTCGATGAGCTCGGCATTGTGCCCCTTTGTGAGGGTATCGAGACCACTGGGGAGCTGGACGTCCTGCAAGACCTCGGCGTCCGCCTGATCCAGGGCTACCTGCTGGCCAAGCCCGCATTCGAGGCCCTGGCCATCCCCGCGCGGATCGTGCCGCGCATTCAAATGGTGGCGTAAGTCCAGGTCTTCGCGGGTCGGGGAGGGGTCATTCATCTTCGCACGACGTGTGACCCCCATCGCATTTTGAAGACTCTAGTTTTAACAGATGGATAGCCTCGCATATCGTGGGGTCGTTGAGCGGCGCGTTTTTACGCTTCGGCCCGCGCCGGCCTGCCGCCCCTCAACCCGCACATGCTGCGCAACGCATGTGGGTACGCGCTCGCAAACCGCGCTTATGACTTTCGGCTTATCCCCGACTACATCGGACACCGCGACCCGAAACACCTCGTCCTCTAGGTCCGGACCGCCGAACGGCGCTTCGAAGGCCTATGGCGGAGAGAAGTTCAATGGCCATTTCGCACAGCTTCGCGGTCACGGGCCATGTAGATGAAGACAAGCCCACTGGTTGGATCCGTGATGGTCAGCCCGACCGAATGCGAGGCCATTGGGCCGCCACGCGGTGTAACTCGTCAGGTGCCTCGCATAGGACCGACGCACATGAGAATTCAAGCGTTTACCTATCCTTCAGTCGTGCGACGTATACCTTTTCCTTGACCAAGGACTAGTGGATGACGATTGTCGGCAGCCTGAAAGACGTTGTCAGAGCGCGCCAGCCGCGAATTTCTGCGCTTCCGGAAATGGCGGCCGCCGTCCTCATCCTCGATGAAGATCGCAAGGTCGAGTATGTCAACGCGAGCGCCGAAAAGCTGTTCATGCCGGTCGATCCGATCGGCTGCACGCTGTCGGCATTATTCGCCAGTTGTGGCGCGACGGGTGGCGACGAGGTCTTTGTAGCCGTGGACACCAGTGCCGAGCCAGCGCCGATGAGGCTACGGCTCTCCGACGACCGCCTGCTCGATTGCACGCTGCGCTCACTATCGAGTGGCGGCTTCGTTGTGAGCATGGACGATGTCACGACATATGTGCGCAACGCCGAGCTGGCCGAGCGGGATGCCTTGACTGGGCTTGCCAACCGAAAGGCGCTGCGGGATCGCTTGGTGGAACGGCTCGCGAGCGCAGCGCGAACGGGCGACGCAACGGCGGTGCTCTATGTCGATCTCGATCGCTTCAAGGCCGTGAATGACACGCTGGGACATCCCCTCGGCGATGCCCTGCTTCGGAAAGTGGCCGAGCGTTTCAAGAGCGCGCTTCGCGACGGGGACGTGGTGGCGCGCATCGGCGGCGATGAGTTTGCGGTCATCCAGTCCAACGCGCCGCAACCGGCGGCCGCAACAGCGCTGGCGACACGCTTGGTCGATCTGATCAGCCGAGCCTATGCGATCGACGGTCACATGCTGCACATCGGAGCGAGTGTCGGTGTCGCAATCGCACCTGACGACGGCTACGAGCCAGATGTTCTGCTCAAGAATGCGGATCTCGCGCTCTACCGGGCCAAAGCCGAGGGTCGCGGTTGCCACCGGTTCTTCGAGCCAGGAATGGACGAGCGCATGCAGGCGCGGCGATCGATGGAAATCGATTTGCGCCGCGCTTTGGCGCTGAAGCAGCTGGAACTTGTTTACCAGCCGCAGTTCGATCTCGCCTCGAGCGACATAATCGGTTTCGAGGCGCTCATCCGGTGGCATCACCCCACGCGCGGCCTCGTGCCGCCCGAGGAATTCATCCCCTTTGCCGAAGAGATCGGGGTGATCAGCGCGATCGGGGAATGGGTGCTGCGCACGGCGTGCAAGCAAGCTGCCGCCTGGCCAAAGCCGGTCGCAATTGCCGTAAATCTCTCGGCGTTGCAATTCCGCGGTGGCAAGCTCGCCGAAACGGTGATCTCGGCACTCGCGCAATCACAACTGCCGGTGCAGCGCTTGGAACTCGAGATCACGGAAGGTGCACTGCTCAATAACACCGACGATGTTCTGAACGTGCTGAACCGGCTGCGGGAACTCGGAGTTGCCGTGTCGATGGACGATTTCGGAACCGGTTATTCCTCGCTCGGCTACCTGCAAAAGTTTTCGTTCAACAAGATCAAAATCGATCAATGCTTCATTCGTGACATCGACACTCACGCTGACAGGCAGGCAATCTTACGCGCAGTGACCAGCCTTGCAGTGGCACTGCGCATGAAGACGATTGCAGAAGGCGTTGAGACCGAGGCTGAACTTGCCTGCATCCGTGCTGCGGGATGTGACGAGGTGCAAGGTTATCTGACCGGCCGGCCGATGCCTGGAGGGGCCGTCATGGCGCTGCTCGAGCCCGCATGCTCAGCAGAAAATTTCTGAGGAGACCTGGATGCCCGACGATCTCTACCGTCTGGTCTATTACAGCCGCAATACGATTACCGGCGATGCGACAGCGTTGGCGGCGGCCATCACCTCGATCCTGGCCAAGAGCCAAGTCAATAACCAGCGTGTCGGCGTCACCGGCGCGCTGATGTTCAACTCGGGCTGCTTCGCCCAGGTGCTGGAGGGTTCACGTTCTGCGGTCGAGGACGTGTTCGAGCGCATCCAGCAGGACGATCGTCACGGTGATGTTTCGCTATTGGCTTTCGATCCAGCGCCTGCCCGCGCATTCGAGAATTGGTCGATGGGCTTCGTTGGTGCGTCCATTGACGATGCCGCTCGCTATGGCGCTCTCGTGCAGGACAGCGGCTTTGATCCAGCACGCATGACCGGCGAGTCTCTTTTCGAGACGCTGCGAAAGCTGGCGATCGAGGAAGAGTATGCCGCCGCATAGGCTCAAACCGCCTTGTAGCGCTCGCAGGCCGTGATCCGCTGCGCCCGGGGCCGAACCCGCCGCATGTAGATCTCCTGCTCCAGGAAGGCGATCTCAGCCTCATACGCGTCCTCCTCGACCTCGACCCACCAGGATCGGGGCCGGCCCTCTCCACCTCCATCCCACTTGTACCCGCGGCGTTTTAGCTGGTCCTTGAGATCGTAGGGCGCACCCTCGGCCCAGATCCGCACGCGGGTGACCTCGGTCCGGGCCAGAAGATGGCTGAGCGCCGATCCCTGGTCACCGGGAAGGGCCGCAGCCAGAACTTCGAGCAGGGCATGGCAATCATCGACCGCGCGATGTCCATGGTGGAACCAGCCGCACTGCCCGACCAAATAGCCGAGCTTGCTGCCTTCAAAGCCGAAGGTGGCCCATTCCACCTCCTTGACCGAACAGGCCCAAGGTTTGGGCGCAAAGCCGCGCGCCAGCCGTTCGCAGAAGGGTCGATCGAAGCCGGCATTATGCGCAATAACGAGATCAGCCGCCTCGATGAACCCTTCGACCGCATCGATATCGATCGCCTGACCTTCGACCATGGCGTCGGTGATGCCGGTCAGACGCGTGATCTCCGGGCTGATCGGGCACGACGGCTCCTGCAAGGCGCTGAACACGCCCGTGACCTCGATGACGCTGCCCTGCCGGTCATGAACAAACGCCACCATGCCGATCTCGATGATCTCGTCATGCGCGTGGTCGAGGCCGGTGGTTTCGGTATCGACGATCACGGTCAGTTTCTCGCCAGGTGCGAGGGACCGGGGAGACGTCAGCTCGCGCGGCTTCAGGCGACGGAGAACGCGGTAGTCGTCATGCTCCGACAGGAGACGGGCCGCATGCTCCGGCTCGATGACCGGGATGGCACCACGACGGCGGGCTGATCCGGAGCCACGGCGCAGCGATCCCGAGCCCGGTCCAATCCGGGTGTGGGTGGGATGCGCAGGCAAGTCCCCAAACAGATCGAACTGCGGTGTATCGGCCAACCGGTCCGCTCTCCCCTTTCATAGGCACCTAGGCGAGCGTAGCTGCGGCCTCATGAATTGAACAGACGGTTCAGCATGTTGGATCTGGCCGGCACCGCTCGCCGAAACATTCCAGCTAGGAACAACCTATGCTATTCATGATGCTGGACAGAAGTCCGCTCCAGCACCAAGCCTTGAGAAATGAAGCGCACTCTCAGATCGTTCACCGTTGAGATCCGAAGCAGCGGGCGAAAGGAACCTCCAGCTCCCCATAGAACGCTTCAGACGGCCACTTCGCCCGCCAAAGCCGCGTTCGTTCCTGAAGAGGAGGCACCCAAGCCATGGAAGACGGCACGAATTCTCCCGACGCTTGAAATTTCGGAGCCTTCGGCATCTCAAACGCTCGAGGCTTCTGCTGACACCATGCCGCTCGACCAGGAGCATCCCACCCAGCAATGGGCCGAAGATGTCATGGCAGCCGAGCCTGACGAGATCGCATTCGATCTGGTCCTCGAGGATGACGAACTCACCCCCGATACCACGCCGGTCACGCTACTCAGGCATCATTGGGCTCGTAACGAAGAACTGCCGCGGCAGGCGTTCCGTCGCTCGGAACGCTGGAAACATCGGTTGCCAAAAGTGATGCAACAGCGGGCCGGCAAACGAGCCCAGTAGCTCCTGGAGCGCGACCGATTCAAATCTGCAACGCCTGTCACAATGACCGTGCCGTCGCGACGGCATCAGCGACTGTCGTGAAGGACAGCACCAAGGACAGCAACGGGTCGAGCTGCAGCACCGCGCCATATCCGGCATACCAGGCTGCCGCCCGGCCGTTCTTGGCATCGATCAGCATGCTGACGCCACCGACCTCCTGAGCCAACCGGTCCGCTCTCCTTCAGGCTGGACAGGAGCACGCGCGTAATCGCCTCGGCACGGCTTGAACAGATCAAGGCCTGCAGGGGACCCATCCAGGTCGGTCGAAATGCACGCGGGCTCCTACGCGCACTCAAGGTGCACAGGTGTGATCGCAACAATCGCAGCATTTCGCGTCAAAGCGCAACGTTTGGCGTGGAACGTGGCCGCAGGTCGGGCTTCGCCAACGCAATCGGCACTTCAGTGCGTAAGGTGTGACCGGACCTAATTTGTTGCCTTTCTGCAGCCTTCCAGTTGCCCTTGTGGCCCTGTGTTGCCCTTCTTCGCCGAACGATCAATCCTGCCACATCGACTGCGCTGCTCCAGACAAACTCTTGCGCTTTCTGACGGGTCACTCAGCCCGTCCGAGCCGGTTATGATCGTGGAACCCATCGGGTTCCAGCCAGCAGCACGCCTATGCGCGCGTAGGACATTGAAACTGAGCTGCAACTGAAACCGCCTTTCGCTCCGATCGGGTGGCATCACCTTCACATCTTGAACCCTGGGCTGAGTTTCCGGACGGCGAGCAGCAAGTGAGCGTTGCACCTGCTCTCGGCGGCCTCGATCCTGGTCATGTGCCGGTCATAGGTCGCTTGGTGCATCCCCTTCGGTTTGAAGATCGGATCGCCAATGCCGCCTTGCCCATCAAGACGCTCACGCAGTCGGAACGCGCGTGTCAGCGCACGATCGCGGGGTGACTCCCGCTGCAATCGGTATCCGAGCCGATAAGCCTCGCGAGATGCGAAGATTGTGGCTCCCGCTGGCAGGTGAAGATGGGCGACCCGGTTACCCGTTCGGGGACACACGAACCACCAGCGCCAACCCCCGAAGGGCTGCGGTGTGGCTACGATATTGATCCAGTAATCCGAGGTATGTGTCTCGCCTGTCCGGCGCGTCGTCACATAGTGCAACCGGAGCCGACCATGATCTTCGGCCAAATTGGCTTCGAAGCCCATCGTCGCGGTTGTCGCGCCCGTGATGGAGTTGGTCCAGGACAGCGTACCCAAACCATGATGCTTTGGTCGAAGGACGCCGTCGCGCATAAGCTTGCCGATTTTGAGGGTCAGGCTGCCCTCGACTGTAGGTCTGCCGCCCGACCTGCCGCTGTTACTGCCTCCCAATTCGATCTCCGCATATTCCTAAATTTTGTGGCAAGATACTCAAAAATCAAAGCCAAACCAGGGCCGACAGAGCTCTTTCCGGATATATTTCAGTACGTTGTGCTTTGAATGACTTTGATTTGAATTGAATGGGTTTGAGCACCTGAAATCAAGCGCCTGCCTTGTCAAATTTCCACGAAGACGACGGGTGACGATTCCTCGCAGGGAGAGACCGAGGTCCTTTTCGGTTTTGTAGAACCGTTTTTCGCAGATCGCCAACGCGTCGGAATATGGGGACAAGGCAACTCTGCTACGACAAGATCATTTTTTTACCAGTATAGTCTGGCCGCTCGCGTTCTCGAAGCTTGATGCCGCCTGGGTCTGCTCGGAGGTTCCCGCTAGATGGGGTCAAGTCTTTACGGCATGAGCTTGCGGCGGTCTTTTTAGGATCTTGTCCCTGCCGCGCGGGATCGTGACGGATGTCATTGTTCTGAGATGAAGGTTCTATGGGCTTGCAGACGCCTCTTCCGAAGTTCTGAACCAAACTAGCGGACCCTGGTGAGCCCATTCCATTCCGCGCCTGTACGATGAGCCGGGCAACCCCCGGAGGGTGAAAGGACCGTTTTTGACCGTCATCGGGATGGTGACCTGACCGGTTATGAGATGGAGGAGCGCCCGAAAATGCTCCTGGCAGGGGAACGGGGACAACGTTCCAGCTCTGTAGGATGCAGGGCAAGGCGGACCGAGTATGCGAGGCTGATTCAGCCTTCCCTTTCACTGAGGGCTTCCGGGTTATCGGGAGGCAGAAAGGGCGGGAGCTATGTTCAGAGACAGAATGCGCTTTCGTTGTGTCCGTACACCTATGCCTATGTGTCATCCAACAAACGTTGTGATCGGCGATCCTGGTCAGCTCAACCCACCAGCTCGTACCCGGCCCGCTCTCCGAGGCGTGATTCCAGCCATTGTCGGGGATCGGGGATCACGCGCGGGTCGAACCGTCCCTGTCGCCACTTTTGGCGCTCGCCGAGCCGCTGGTACTGGAACGCACACGGTGCCCAATCCCTATATAGAGACTCTATTATAGGGTTTAGGCACCGTGTGGACTCGGCCCGCCACTTCCTGGCTGCCATCTCAGTGGGCCAGATCTTCGGCCAGCACACGGCCATGTCCGACGGGGAATCGAGCACGACGCCGTCCACAATCATCTCGATTTTATAGCCGGTCGGAACATCGTCCCAGGCTGTCACCTCGTCGACCGTCACGGGCAGGCAGAGGTCGCTCCAGATCTCGATCTGCACCGGGTCAGCCGCCGTCCGGTTCACCGCCCGAGCCCGGCCGATTGCCTGAACCACGCCCGCCTCGCAGATCTGCCATCGCACTGCTTCCGCCGTGGCATCGGGGTGGCGGTCGCACTGGATGGGATATCCGGTACCGTCCGCCATGCGGAACCCAAGCGTCGTCCGATTGTACCAGCGTGGCCCCTTCTCCGGGGTGGCGGTCCGCAGCGGCTCCAGGCCGGTGAGCGCCCCGGCGTATGTCTCCACTTCCAGCACATTCGGCAGGGTGCGGCCGATAACAATCAACAGACCCACGTTCTTGAATTCGTCGAGGCCCGCGATAGCGCCGAAGTGCGCCGTGAAAATGCCACCCGACAGACCAGCCGACTGCAACCAAGTCTCCATTTCGAGCCGACAGATGACGAGGGTGGCACAGCGGCCCGCCTGGACCCACCGATGTAAAATCGCCCGCCGTACCGCCTCCCGATTTCGACCGGCCTCGCTCTTAAGAAGCTTTCCGGTGCTGACCGGGGCGCCGACAACCTGGTGGACGCGAGAATAGGGAGCCTTGGCTTCGATGCTGGCTGTGACCTCGATGTCAGGGATGAATTGGCGCAACACGTCGAGGCTTGGCAGCGTTGCATCGAGGACGAGCATGGGGACGTCAAGCCAGCGCTGCAGCACCTTCTGGCGGCCATGGGTTAGGACCGCGCGCGCCTTGCCATAGCCATCCTCGGTGTTGACCTCAATCAGGGCAAGCAGGCCGGATACAGCGTTCTCATCGTCGCATTCCAAAAGCTCGCGAGCAGCCCGCCATGCGGCTGAAGCCTTGCTGATCCTTCCGGTACCCTGCGCTATCACAGATGCGGCCTCTCGGGCTTTTTTCGGCATGCCGGGATAGAACGTCACACGGCCGCGAAGCTTCCATTCAGCTGCGTTGGCTTGCCCGCACAAGGCCGCATCAATGCCTTCGGCGACGAGATGCTGCCGCTCTACGCCGCCTAAACTTTTCTGCCGACGAAGGGCGGCAACGAGCTGAGAACGCCACGCCGCGATGTCAGCCGCCTCCATCATTTCAAAAACATTGCCCCCCATGTCCGGTGACGCGCCGATCTCGTCGAGTGTGACGCCGCGCTTGGCGATCTTGAGTCCCGATTGCCAGAAGCCCTCGTCGATCACGACGCTCTCGATCTGCCCCAGGCCGGCCGGAGCCGAATAGAGAAGGTCGTGTGCCCCGACCCATACGGCGGGGCTGTCCTGGATTTGCTTCTGGTAGGCGCATGAACCATAGAGCGGGCAGGTGGAGACGACGCGGGTCACCTGGTTCTTGTTCTGGCAGCATGCCGTCGAGACGGTGAGGCCAAGCCGCAAGGCGAGGTCGACGGCTTCGATGTCGAGGCACATCTTCTTTCCGGTACTGGGCATGTCAGAATCGTCGGCGGTACGCCCCCTGAAGGCGCGAGCCGTGATGCCCTCCTGTTCGAACCTGGCCACGACCTCGTCCGCGAGCCGATGGGTCGGGACGAGGTACAAAATGGAGCTGCGGTCCCCCTCGCTGCGCCGCCGCCGGATGTGCGCTGCGACCGCGCACACCGTCTCTCTGGTCTTGCCGGTGCCCGTCGATGCCTGAATTGCCCGATGCCCCGCACCCGCTGCGAAATGCTCCCTAATCGCCACCTCTAGAGCCGCCCGGGCGTCGTCGAGACAAACGGACGTGTCGGGATATGTTGGGTCGACGGGGCGTGTGTCCGCCTCCTGTTCCACCTTGTCCGAAACTTTAGCCCAGACCCGGGCGATCTCCTCGGCGAGGCGGTCATAGGGCTGCAGATACTTGGAGGCGCAACCGTTCGGATAACGTCGAAATACGTCCTCGACGTCAGCCGGAAGCATGCCGGCGCGGATCGCTGCCCGGATCGCCCGGAAGAACTGCACTGATCGGTCGGGCCCCGCTTCCGCCGCCAGGTTTTCGACAGTGTTGCTCGACGTGCCAGATCGTCCGCCCGGGACGTGCCCCGCGGCCTTTTCGGGTGCCGGCAGGAATTCGCGCGCCAGATCGTCGGCAGTCCACGTCGGACCTGTGTCGAACAGGATGCGTGTTGGCGACGTGATGCGCCCGCGCGCCCGCTTCTTTAGATCCGGGAAATTCGGTGTTCCCGGCACCCGGAAGGGCTGCTCCGGCTTGCCTGTCGCACTGTCCGATCCGATGATCCGCCGCATGGCGGCGCCAATCTGACGAGCGTTATCCGGTGTCAGGGCGCGATCGAGCACGAACCAATGATGCCGGTTGCCCGGGCTGCTCTCGATGATCCACGTTGGCTCAACCGGTAACGTCCCAGCCTTACCCTTGTCGCCATCGGAGTCGTCGACCAACGCGAATACCGCGCGCGTCGCGCCGGCCTTGCCTCGACCGCTAGTCCTGGCCTCGACCGTCCGCCCTTCCGTGTAAGTGTTAAATCCGCTTTTGGCCGCCGCAATGGCATCCTCGGTCATGAGGTCGACGTCCCCAATCGCGAACCGCGACGTCATGGTGCCGCCGACGTTTGGGTGGATGCGCACGATCTGAAGCATGCCGGGATCACGGGACCCTTCGAGCGCGTGCGCTGCAGCGGCGTGCAACAAGGCCACAAATTTGCGGACGGCCACCGTGTCGATGACGATATTGGACCGGTGAGGGAAGGCCTTCTCCCGCTCGACATTGGCGGCCAAGTCGTGGATGTCGAGGTCGGATATCTTCAGCTGGGGCCGAGCGCACGGGCGACCCCATCGACCTCGCCGTCGATCGGGTTTGCTAGGAGCTGGAGAAGCTGATCGAGGCGCGGCACGATGAGGGCGAGCGCGCTCAATGTCGCGCCTCCCCACATCCATGGGCTGCGACCGCCGGCGCGAGCTGGAAGCGGGCTTGGAGCCCTTCAGCTTGCAGAGTGGCGTGGCTGCGGGTCGCGCGCTGATTGTCGCCCGCCTGTCAGCTAACGACGTTTTGAGAGCCCGCACCCGGTGACACGGGGCAGGTTTTCTGTTTTCAGGCATGTTTGGAGGGCCTTTGCTTTGAAGGCGATTACTTCACGAACGATTTCTTCGAGCAGAGCTGGTCGCGAGGCGCAGCGGATTGGCGTGCGCGTGGCGGCGGCTTCAATAGTGCCCAAGGCTTCAGGCAGAGAGCGTGTCCTAGGTAATCTCTTTTACCGCGGTCCTTAACTGGCGTACGACCGCCGGACCTTGCCCAACTCCGCAGTGAACAGGCCCGTTCGATAGAGCCCGTTGGGCCTGCCTCTTGGGGCACCGCCACAGGCGCCATGCATTCTGCCGCGTGCGTCGCCAGTCAGCACTCACGCAACAACGTCCAGGACGCGGACATAAAAATAGCGCCGAGGAATATCCTGGCGCTCTTGTTGTAGAATACCTGTTCTTTGCATGTTGCGTGACAGGTGACAAGGGACAGGGCGACAGCCAGTCCGGTGCTTCGGCCACAGAGACCCTACCCACCAACATCTTCCGTCGCATTCGTGTAGCCGCTGGCTTCGAATTAGAGGCGCGGGCTGTGGATCATACGGCCGGCACCGACTTGAGGGCAGCGCCACCTCAACCGCGACGATCGTCGAAAGAGCAGAGGAAAGCCTTCCATCGTGACCGTCCTCGTGCAGCGGAACGCTCTCCCCCTAAACCGCGCAATCAATTAAACTCCTCCAACGTGGCGGCCCGTCAGAGCCGACAGGGGCGATAAATGGTTTTGACCTTCGACGTGCACAAAGCTCGAAACGGCGATTTCTCCGTCCGAGATCCCCAAAGTGGTCGGATCTTGATCTTCAATGGCGTCGTTCAGTCAGGTCTGTCTGAGCGTGAGGCCCGGGCGGCCTACGAATTGTTGGATCCGATCGCGTTCGGGCCACCGAAAATGGCTCGGCCGCAAGCTCGACGGCAGCTCACGTGAGGCCACAATCCTTTGCGCAAGCAGTCGCGAACCGGAGCGCCTCGTTCAGAATGTTTTGACTGCCTTCAGAGTGGTAGTCACGGCCCGAGCGTGCATCGTCGATCTTCAATTCGCGCTGGCCCGAGGGCGATGAAATAACTTCGAACTTGAAGTGGTCGCCGTCGTCGTTCTGGATTTCGACCCGGTGTGCGCTGTGGGAGCAAAGAGCGAAAGCCATCCTGTGCTCCGAACGAGGCAGGTTGCTGATTCACCTATGTTAAACCACAAGGTACGAAATTGTTTCGACAAGTTGTCGCAGGACTCAAGGCTTTTGGCTGGTCGTAGCCTTGATTGTGAAAGCGGCCGCCTCGGCATGATCACCACTTGGTGATCACAACGGCTGCAGCGCTTATGGTTGGCGAAACCATTGTTTAACCGTCCAGGACGCAGATGTGCTCTCCCCGAGGCCGTACGCCGCCTAGCTGGTACGTGACGACGAGATGCGGATGGAGCGAGCCGTCGAAGAGCAGAGTAAGCGCCGCGTGGTTCTCGTTGTCGACGATGAGCCGTCCCTGTGCCTTTTAGCAGCCGAACTGTTCACCGAAGCCGGGTGCGAAGTCGTAAGCGCCTCCAGCGGAACAGAGGCGCTTGCCACACTTGAAGAACGCTCCGATGTCTCGCTCCTTTTTACCGACTGCCGCATGCCACTGATGAGTGGGACAGATTTGGCACGGACAGCGTCGGAGCGCTGGCCCAACCTTCGGATTGTCTTGTCGACAGGGTTTCAGGATCGATTGCTGCCTGAGTGGCCGATGGTCTGGAAGCCGTACTCGGTTCGCACAATCGAGCGAGTGGTGGACCGAACCTTCGCGTAAGCCGGAGGCCACGTGTCCAGCGCCCTCATCCTTTTTTGGAGTGCAGAATCCCCCCTCCGCATCGGGCAGCCCGCCGCCCCAAGCGCGTCGTCAGTGAGCTCGGGAGGCTTGGCCGTCGGCGATCACGTCGCATAGCCAGGCGCCTGGCCCACTCCTAATCTCGATGTTTTGGGGCTCGGGGCTTTGCGATGACTGCTGTCGATCTCACCGTGCCGGCGTAATTACCCAGGCCATTTGGAGGCTGGTCAGGCGCTGACGGTCTGGAGAATGACCTGAAAGGCGTTGGTGCCGGGC
>NZ_JAMOIM010000053.1 GCF_026130545.1 Lichenifustis flavocetrariae
CCAGCACCACCCCGGTGCCGTCGAAGAACAGAAGCTTCAGCCGGTCCGCACGTTTGGAGCGGAACGCGAACACAGTGCCGGAGAACGGATCGGATCCAAGGCTCTCGCGAACCACAAGCGCCAGGCCGTCCATACCCTTGCGGAAGTCGATCGGGCGCGTCGCCAGCATAACCCGAACCGCGCCGGATGGACCGATCACGAGCCGCCCTTAAGCGCGCCGATGACCGCCGCGATCGCATCGACACCCGCATTCGGGCCCACCCGCACTACGACGCCCCCTACCTCCAGCTCGATGCTCGCGACGGGACCGGCGTTGCCGCACCGGCCGCGAAAATCGATCGGTCGTGCGCGGCGCCTCGGCTATCGGGGCGACGATCGCCGGGACGAAAAGCGGCGGCTCGGGAGTGGTGTTCAAACGGGAGCGAGCTTCGAGTCGCCAGGTGAACAACTGCGAGGATAACAGCCCATGACGGCGTGCAACGCTGCACACCGAGACTCCGTCCACGTAGCTTTCCGCCACGATGGCCGCCTTCTCGACTGCCGAGAAGCGCCGGCGGCGGCCCTCGCCCGTGAACACCTCGAAGCGTCGCGGCCCCTCCGACATAGCCATATGCACTGGTTTCGACATAGCTCGAAGCCTCCAAAGGCTCCGATCCTCCGTCTTCAGCCCACTCTGCGGAAGGTGGGGCTGCGACGTCGCTTACGGAAGAACCGTTTGGCCGCCTCAAGATCGCGCTTGGCGGTCAGCAGGATCGACGGCCTCGCCATGCTTGTCGACAGCCCGGTACGGATAGCGCCATCCGCAGCGTGATCCGACGGCGGCGCTGATGCTCGGCGCGGTTGTGGACACGAGCGGCACGACCGCGGTGAGCATGAAGCTGGAGAGGCCAGCGATCGTCGGGGCGAACTTGCGGATCATGGTCGATCTCCGTCGAAGGGAACCCCCGAGCGCGAAGGGGGTACCCTCGGGGTCAGGTCGGGGAGGACGTTAGGCGACCGCCTTCAGATGGCCCGGGGCGGTCCATTCGACACCCTTCATAAAGCCATCGAGGGGGGTATCCGCGAGGTGGTTCGTGTAGTTCGAGATCAGCTTTGTCGCGGCGAGCACGAGGATGTCGAGCATCGATTGGTTAGTGTAGCCGGCTGCCTTGAACGCGGCGACGTCGGCGTCGCTGACGAGACCGCGGCTGCGGGTCACCTTCGCAGCGAAGCTGCGTAGCGCCTCAAGCTTGGTGTCCTTGAGCGCGCGGCCTTCGCGGATCGCGTAGATGTCGGCATCAGCGACCTTCGCCATCTTCGACAGGTTGGTGTGGCCAGCCATGCAATAGGTGCACTCGTTCTCATAGATGATCGCGAGGTAGGCGATGTTGCGCTCCTGCGGCGTGAAGCTGGTCTTTTCGGCGATGCCCCAGAGCGTGGAATAGGCTTCGAGTGCCGCCGGGCTGATAGCGAGGACGCGGTTGAGGTTGGGCACGAAGCCCCATGCCTTCTTCACACCTTCGAGCATTTCCGCCGAAGCTGCGGGGGCGGTGGTGGTATCGAGCAATTCAAAGCCGTTGATGGTCATCTTAAGTCTCCCGAGGGATCAGTTGGCCAGGGTCGGTGCTGGCGTGCCACCCAAATGATCCCATTCATTGTTTTTCCAGAAGGCGGCATAGGGCGATATGATCTATGCTCTGATGGAATATACCGGAGCGAATAGATGGACCGGCTGCACGCGATGGAGGTCTTCGTCCGGGTGATCGAGACCGGGTCGTTCTCCGCTGCGGCGCGCGACATGCGTATCGGGCAGCCGGCGGTGTCGAAGCTCATCGCGGCGCTGGAGGATCGGCTGCAAGTTCGCCTCCTCGTCCGTTCGACCCGCCATCTCCATCCTTCCGAGGCGGGGCAGGCGTTCTACGAAAGGGCGCGGCGAACGCTGGCGGAAGCTGACGAGGCGGATAGCGCGGCGCGGGGTGAAGGTGCGGGCATCGAGGGCCGTCTACGTGTCTGCTCGTCCGTAACCTTCGCGCGACTGCATGTCGTGCCGAGGATCGGGGCGTTCATGGAGGCGCATCCCAATCTGCGCCTGGATCTCGTCATGGACGACCGCTACGTCGACCTGCTGGAGGAGAATATTGACGTGGCCCTGCGCGCGGGCGAACTGTCGAATTCGAGCCTGACCGCGCGCAGACTTGCCACGTGCGATCGCCATGTGGTTGCAAGTCCTGCTTATCTCGCGCGGATGGGCACCCCGTCCACGCCGATAGATCTCCTCGCCCATAGCGCTATCGTCTACACGCAGGGCCTGGTAGCCGAAGAATGGCGCTTTCGGCGTGGGACGGCAGATACGTCCGTCCGCATTCCCACCCGGCTTTCGTGCAGCGCGGCAGAGGGCGTGCGCGAGGCAGTCGTCGCGGGGCTTGGCCTTGCGATAAGCTCAGTATGGATGATGGAGCCGGAGCTCGCCAGCGGCACTGTCCTTCCGGTGCTTACCGAATGGAGGCTCCCGACCGCCGACCTGTGGGCGCTTTACCCCAGCGGAAAGCTGCCGACCGCAAAGGCCCGTGCCTTCGTCGACTGGTTCGCCGAGTGCTTCTCAACGAATTAGAGCTTAGGACCAAACCCCGTGTGGTCGATGGCGGGGGTTTCCTCCCAGAGGTAGTCGCCGGTGAGGCTGATGTGCTCCCAGCCGAGCGGCGACAAGCTGGTGAGCAGGTGGTCGGGAAGGACGGCGCCGCGGGCGCGCAAGGCGTCGACGACGCGGCCCGTGTAGACCGTGTTCCAGTGGATGATGGCGGTGACCACCAGATTGAGGGCAGAGGCCCGGATCGCCAGGTTGTCCTGACTGCGGTCGCGGAAGCGCCCGAGCCAGTGTAGGTTGATTCGTGTCGAGAACAAAGCTGGACCTGTGCCTCGGGCGGGTTCGGTCTCGTATTTCAGTCGTTGAGGTGATCAAAAACGACAGTCTGGCTTAAATGCCTCGTTTTGTGCTATATTACCCTCATGACTGGAACAGTTGACACAATTTCCCAGGTCAAGCCGTCGGCCGCACCGAACGACGCTGAAATCGCAGCATGGCAAGCCTTGCCGCGCGATGAACAGCTACGCCGTCTGCAGGCAAAGCTTTCGCATCCTGACTGCGCGGCAGCCAGCACAGCAACAATGAGCGATATTCTCAGCCGCGCACAGGCAGCGGCCAAACTACGACATGGCTGAATACATACTTTCACGCCGAGCCGAGAGAGATCTGCTAGATATATATGCCTCTACGGAAATATCTTTCGGTCAGTATCAGGCAGACGCTTACCATGCAGGTTTAGAGCGTTCTTTTAGCTTGCTGGCGGATTTTCCACGCATGGGCACATCCGCCGACGAGCTGGCGACGGGCTTCCGTCGCTTTCGCTTTCAATCCCACTACATTTTTTACACCGAAGAGCGGGCGCATATCCTGATCCGCGCGCTCCTCCATGTTAAAATGAATTTGCGGCCTGACCTGTTTGAATAACGGCCCTGGCATGGCCTGCATCGCGACTCCTCCTCTTGCGACGTGACGGACTGGCGGAAGTAGCCTGAGCGGTCCGGCTGGGTGCGGCTATCGGGGGCGGACCGCTCTCGTCAAGAAGGGCCGTAGGGCCGCCCCCGATAGCCAGGCCGGCAACTAAAAAGGCTGGTCGTCCTCGTCCTGTACGGGCGGCAAAGGCGGCCCTACGATCTCGTCGAGAAGCTCGGCGTCAAACACGTAACCCGTGTGTATCATGGCGTGTTCCAGTTTTTCGGCAGTGAGCCAATGGTCGATCCAACGAAAAACGGCTTCGATCTCGCGCCGTGTGGCAGGGTCACGCGGCGCGTGAGCAAGCTGCCGCATGACGGCTTCGCCGATGAAATACCGGGCTTTCTCGCCGGCGTTCATTCGTTTGATGCTCATGGGGCGACGATAGCAAATGTGGACGAAACGCGGGGGCGCATTTCGACATCATCGGCGCGATCAGCGGCCTGAGCCGCGCGCGCCGGCCCCGGCTGCGGTCGATGCGCCTGCGGCGCACTTCCTTGCCTTCCGTGCCGCGAGAGCGGCACACGCGCGCAAGCGCGCTCCTGTCTGCCGGTGAAGAAGATTTCGGCGGTGCGCGAGAGTGGGGGCCGCCTTGCGACGGCCCCGCCCCTCAATATTCGGACGGCAACAGGAAGGTGGTCACGCTGCGATCGGCTTCGGTGATGATCCAGATCGTGACGCAACTGTCGCCAACCTGATAGGCGGACAGGATGCGGTTGCCGCTGAACATCGCTTTGAAGTTTGCGTTGCGATCCTCGTCGCGGACCACGCCCCAATCGCCGCGCAAGTGCCTGCCGAGACAGTCAAGGCGCTGCGCATGAGTGGTCGCCTCTAATGCACCGGCGTAGCGACAACCTGCCCAAGCTCGAACAGCCGGACGGGAACGCGAAATGGTTCTTTCGGTGCTTCGGTCATGCTGCACCGCCTTTCGGCTCAAAGGCATAGAGCCGCTCGGTGTGGCCGCACGATCCGCAGGAGGCCATGCTCCGTGGCGTGTATTCGTGATGGCCGTCGCTGCCGGCATCGGCATCGGTGCCGTCCTCGGTGACGCGAATCCATACCGTCGCCTCGATATCGATCTCGTCCGTATCGCCGCATTTCATGCAGCTTAGGTCTAAGAAATGCTCATGGTTTCCCCCTTTGTTGTTGGTTGCATCGGCTGATGCAACCTTGGCCCTCGCCGAGAGCGGGGAGGCAAACCGCAAAGGGTTCGGAAGCTGCTTGCAGCTTTTTTGGGGGGCACCCGCTCTTGCGGGGGGAGCCAAAACCGTCTTCGGCCTGTCCCTTGCGGTGCGCCAGGGGCGGCGCCCCTTAGAAGATGGCGCGGCAAGCGCCGCATAGCGCGTGAGGGACCGTTACCCGAATGGGCCGAGACCGCTTGGCTCGGTGCGACTTCGCATAGGCCTCGACCCGTTTGGGGCACGCCCAAAAGCAGCCGGATACTAGCCCATGAAGCAGCACCGCTGCCGGGCGGGTGGGTAGGGTTCTTAAAGGTGGTAATGTGCCGTCAGGCACATCGCGCCGGAGCGCGCGGGCTTGGGAGAATTCATGAGCCAGGCACAGCCCGACAATCGGCGGACCGTTGAGAAGTTTCTGGCGGTCGAAAAGGCACTGTTAGGCGAAGCTGTTGCCGCATCAAATGCCGGCGCAATCGTTGCAGCCATGGCGATGGCCTTTGTCACAATCGACACGATGGCGCTGCTAGCTTGTCCCCTCGGCCAAGTGGAACAGTTCAAAGCGGATTTCATCGCTTGGGTCGATGCCTACCTGAAAGCCGATGCTGCATCGGAGTATCAGTATGAAGGGAGAGACATCTATTCGGCCAGGTGCGGCGTGCTGCACAGCTACAGCAGCATCAGCCGCGATCACAGAGGGCCGAATCCGCCTCGGCAATTCGGCTACGCTGATGGGGGGGCACATAAGAAGGATGACGCGACCCCTCTGGTGATTATCAGCGTCGGGCTGTTGATCTGCGATCTGGCCACGGCAACGATGGCCTTTGCCGAAGCGATGCGCACCGATCCCGATTTGATGAAGCGGGTCGATAGCCGGATCGATGATCTGTTCATCACAAGGCTGCTGGGCGCTCGCTGAACATATCCCCGCCGCTCTTTGCGCGCCGCGGATGATCGAGCGCGGCGGCGTCCTCGGGGAAGGACCCGTCGAAGGCCGGCGGAGAATGGCGCGCTATCGGAGCGCCTGGTTCAGCGCGAATATGCTCGATACAGGACCACTGTGTTTTATTACGCTACGCTCTCCTTTGCCCTTAATGCATAGAAGTCCAGTTGGTCCAGGACGGCAAACGAACAATCCTCCCCTATGAACGACAAATGTCCCTTCATCAGATGCCCAAATTCCTTCGACACGAACTGTTCCGGGCTTGATGACTTCAATATCAAGTGCGGTCACTTTTCCTTTCGCACCATATCTGTTATCGTCAAGTCGCATCTGCCTTATTACGTTTGCGTCTATATAAAGATCCGTAGCAGGAACTACGACACGAAATCGACCAGGGCGCTGATCTACTTCGATAGCAGCATCATTGTGCACTTCGATGTTATTTCTGGAAACACGAAGTCGTTCTTTGCCGATCCGGTCTGTATATGTAGAAGATATCTGCAGATTTTTCTTGTCGAATATGTGCATTTCAAACTTATCTGATCCTGGAAGATCGAAAACAATGGCTCCTTCGACGGTTTCGAAAGCTATACTACCTAGTATCATTCGTAACTTAGTGTCTGGTTCCACCCATATATGGGTCGAAATCACGTCTAAGGGGCGTTCAATATTTTTCCATTGATAGAGAGTTTCATCTGAGATCGGTAGTTTTCCGTTATGTATATGATCGTGACAACTCGGGCAGACTGCAATCATTATATTAGCATCATCAGTCTGATACGCAGACCAATGTTCGATGTGATGGAAATGGACGCGCCAGTTAGAGCATCCGGGATTTGCACACTTGCCGCCAGCCTCTGCTATTAATTCTGCTTTGAGTGATTTTTTCAAGTGCTTCCGCTTCGGCATTGATTCTCTCATTTATTTCAGCGTCGACGCTATTAAGAGCAGTGAACAGATCGTCGACCGCCTTGCGCATCAGCAGCGTGATCCGACGTCGGCGCTGATACTCGGCGCGGTCGTAGATCATGCGGCAACGCTGGCAAAGCGCCTCAAAATCGCGGCCTTGATAGCTTGGAATCGGTCACGACCTGAGTTCGGCAAGAGCCTGCCCCAACTCGAACCCGGCTGACGACATCCGCACCAGGTCATTGACCCGCAGCATGCTGACGCCGGCATTCCAATGCCCGCCGCGCGGCACCAGGCCAAGGCTGCCGGCCACGTCCTCGATCGGTGCAGCGCCCGGCCGAGCGGCCACTTCGCGCAGGATGTCCTTGGCGGGAGAGGGCAGGGCGGCAAGCCAGAGATCCAGGATCTGAGCGCGCGTGCGCGGCATCTTTTTGCGGGGCACGCCGATCCTCTCGAACGCAGCGTCAGCCGGATCGATCCGGCCGTCGCGCTCCACAACGAACCCGCCGTCGACCAATAGCTTCTTGCAGGAATTGAAATGCCCGCCGCGCGCCTTGCGTCCGTTGAGGGCCACCAATTGGCTCCAGGTGAAGCGCACCGGCCAATGCGTGACCGCAGTGCCGAGCAGCTGCATGGCGCCCGCTGTCGGTACGGTCGGCGACGCCGATCCTTTCGACACTGTTTTCCGTGCTGGTCGCACCTCCGGACTCAAGGCGTCGGCGAGCAGCCGCGCATCTTCTTCGGGTGTCGGAAGACCATCAAGGTCCGGGCGAGGCTCCAGGCGTGCTGCTGTGCAAGTGCAAAGTTCTGCGACCTCGGTTCGGCTCCCGTCTTCGCGGCGGGGTCATCCCCGCTCGACAGGTGCCCGAAGCGTCTCAGTCGCGGGCGCGATCACCTCGAGGCGCAGCCGGAGAGGCCGCATGCTGGCATAACGGATCCCTGGCGAGTTGATCGTCAGCCCGGGGTTGAAACAAGGAGATGCACCAACGAGAGCGGGGTGGCTTACGGTCCGGAAAGTGCCGGACCCGAGTGCAACCTTTATTCTGGCTCAAGCGGATGCTGCCCTCATCAGAGGGTGCCCTTCAGCATCTATCAGCGACATGAATCGGAGTTGGCCGATCGATTCACTCTTTGCGTTGGACGGGGATGCCGATCGGCGAGACTCTGCGGCATGTCAGACGCGCTCTCAGGCTCCGCCGTGTCCGTTCAGCTGCTCGTCCTCGATCGTATCGAGGAGAGCAGCAACATGGCGCGTTATTATGTGCTGACCGTCGAGCCCACGCTCTTCGGTGACATGGCTTTGGTCCGCGAGTGGGGTCGGATCGGTGTGAGCTGCCGCCGGCGCCTGGACCTCTACCCGGACGATGCCGCCGCGAAGGTTGCACTCGACACCTGGCTGCGCCGCAAATCCAAGCGCGGCTACGTTCTGCGCGACGCCTGCGGACCGCGGAGGCTTGCTGGGACCGCCGGCTGACGGGACTTCGCGCTTCGCAAAAGCTGTGAACTTCGCCAACACAGTGGGCATTTCTACCCATACCGCGGGTTCCATCCCTGTGGCTCTTTCCTCCCGGACAACACGTCGAGGAGGCATTCATGCTCAAAGTCATTCACGGGTCCGAGGTCGGCTCGTATCAGGCGCTGATGGACCGGGTTCTCCGGTTTCGTCATGCTGTTTTCGTCGAGGAGAAGGGCTGGGAGGATCTCCGCCAGTCCGATGAGCGCGAGCGCGATCAGTTCGATGATGAACACGCCATCCATCACATCTGCATGCGCGGCGACGAGATCGTCGGGTACCAGCGGCTGCTGCCGACGACACGGCCGCATCTGCTCACGGACGTCCTGGCCGATCTCTGCAGATCGAAGCCGCCGCGCGGTCCCAAAATCTTCGAGTGGACCCGGTTCTGCGTCGCTCCTGGTCATCGCGAAGTGCGGCCGCGGTCCAATGGCGCCTTCCTCGAGCTCGCGCAGGGTGTCGTCGAGTGGGGCATGGCGCATCGCGTCGATACGGTCACGGTCGCCATCGACTGGCGCCTGATGGTGATCGCAATGCAGCTGCGGTTCTTCGTGCGACCGCTGGGATTTCCCAAGCGCATAGGCCGCGACGAGGTCGTCGCCCTGCGGATGTCGTTCACGAGCGAGACCCTCGCGACCATTCGCCAAGCGCGCGGCACCACCCAGCCGGTGATCGAGCCATCGATCCAGCACAGCGCGGCCGCCTGAACGGCGTTTTCATGGGAGATGGTCTCTTGATCCGCAGGCGGGAGGCGAGGCTCGTCGCCGAGGCGCTGCATGCGCGCTACGAGCCGATGCGCGCCGTCGTCCTGATCAGCCGCGTCCTCCAGAAGGCGCTCTTCGCCGGCCGGTCCGACGAGGTGGTGTTCTGGGCGCTCGTTCATGCCCACTATCGCGGCGGAGAGCTGTCGGACTCGACAGAGGCACAGCTTGCGGCGTTTCGGGATTGCATCCTGCCGGACGACGATGAGGCCACCTGACGGCCGGGCAGGGGGTGACGGGGCGCCTACACGTCGGACGATGCGACGATGATGGAGGCCGATGCGGCGCTGGGTGGGTTCGCGGCGACGCCGGTCGTGGTGGGAGAGTCACCGGGCCCGGCGGGTCCGCACGTCCCCTGGGAATTCTGGCAGCTCGGATCGGCCAGGCTCCGCGCGTTCTTCGCCATGCCGCAGATCGTTGTGCCGTTGATGTCCGAAAACCCCGAGCATCTGCCAGAATCGACCATCTTCTGGCAATTGCCGGTCCCGAGTTGGATGCAGGCGGCGATCAGGCTGGCGTCGACCTGTTGGCCATCGAAGGTCGACATCGAAGCCAACTGCCGCACCGCCGACGAGTTGTAGCCGTCATTGGTGAGGTTGGCCCAGGCGTTCACCTGCTGCTGCAACGATTCGCATCCATAGCCGGCCCGGTCGGTGCCCGCGTATTTCTGGATGTTGGCGTTGTTCAGCTGGAAGATGCCGGTGCAGCAGCTCCCATTGTAGACGCCCTTGTTGCCGCCGGACTCGAAGCGCCCGAGACCGCCGAGCGAGCAGGACGTCGCCTTGAGATCGCCACGCAGGGTGGAATTCTGGACCGCAGCCGTAATCTCCTGCGCCGAGTAGTTGGTGCGCTCGCAATATTGCGCCCCAGCCGCGGCGACCGGTGTGGCATCAACCGCGAGTGTGATGGTGAGGATTAAGGCGCAACTCGCCATCGAGCGACCGCGTCTCAGGGCACCGAACGCGCCCCTCACTTGATCACCATCGTGGAGCTGCAGCTCGGGATGGTCTTGCCGCCAACGACCGTTCGCAGAGTGATCGTACCCGAGGCCCGATCGAAGCGTGTGAATGTGTCGTCGGACCGGTTCTTTGCCGGCAGATCGGGATCTTCATGATCGACGTAGCAGCCGGTCGCCGTTGTGATCGAAACCAGCTTGTTGCCGTCGAGCACCGCGACGCGGACCGGACAAATGGAAGGCTCGATCTCCGCGTCCTTGTCGTTGGCCCCGCTGTCACACTGGCGCGAGAGGGCGATGCTGACGATGATGGTACGGCTGCCGTCTTTGTAGGAGGACGAGAGGGCCGTGACGCGGGCGTTCCTGCCGTCGAGCGGCCGCTTGAGTTCTGTGGTCATGGTGGCGTTCGCCTCGCGGATGACGTCCGGCCAGATCAGGCTCTGCAGCGGATCGGTCGCGGAGGGCACCTGGAAATCGTGGAATGCCATCGGCTGCCAGGCCGGACCGCCGGTCTGCGCCGCAGCCACGCCCGGCACGTTGAGTCCTATGAGACCGGAGATCAGAAACAGACAACGCATGGATAGGTCCTCAAGCTGAAGAAGCGTTTGCGGCCGGGCGGCTGCGAACAACTGGCGTCACCGGGGCAGGGGGATGTTCTGCGAGCATCCCTCGATGGCTTCGTGATCGACCACAAAGCCGGTGTGAATGGTCCTGGTCGTGAGATCATAGGAGGCGTAGGCCGCCGCTCGGTCGGGATCGGCGACGTCACCCGCTGCCATCCGTCCGAGTTCGAGATAGCAGCCGAAACCGCCTTCCATCGTGCGGACGAGGGCGCCCTCGTAGATCGCGAGGCGCATGGGGCAACTCCGGATCGTGGCATGGGCGGCCGAGCGCACCACCTTGAGGGTGCATCCGGTGACCGTGTCGAGCACGCTGAGGACGACCGACTTCCGCGCGCTCCAGATCACGAAATGCGCCTCCGTCACGGGCGCATTGCCGTCGACGAACCGATGATCACCACGGTCCGCGTAGGCCCGGTTGTTCCGGTCGATGGCATCCTTCCAGATATCGGCATAGGTGTTGGTCGTGGAGCTCGGTCGCTGCAGATCGGCATAGGACATCGGGCGCCACGCCGCGGGGTCCGGCGTCGGCGTTTGGGCGCGAGCCTGAAGTGGGAGCGCAAATCCGATCAGCAGGCACCTTATGACAACATCTTTTTTACTGTACCGGCGCCTTACTGGTCGCCGCTTCGCTGACCTACTCATAGCGATCGCGTCCCGGCACCCAGCTCCAGGGATCCTTCGGCGAGCCTTCCCGATTCCGCCATGGCACGGGTGAACGCGGCGGATCGACGGCCTGCATCACCCAGACTGCGCCGTCATAGGCAAAATTGACCGCCGCACGGTCGAACGGCCGCCCATTCCCATCGAGAAAGTCGGTCGCGCAATGCACGACCGGACCTCGAACCCGGGCGACCCGCGCCGTCTGCGCGTCGAGCGCACCCGGCTTGCAGCCGAACAGCCAAACGGAGGCCGGAACATAGCGGGTGGGGGTGGTGCCTGCGACGAGCCGGCGATACGCATCATTCGCCTCGGCTTGGGTGGGGTAGGGGAACCGCTCGGTCAGGATCGGAGCAAAGGTCGTCCGGTCGGGCGCATATTCGAGGCGTCCAGGCACGACGCGGTTCGGCGTGTAGAGCGGCTCATGGACCGGCATGTCGACGGCGGCCACCGATCGGGGAGCCACGGGAGCGCAGGCCGCCAACCCGAACACGACTGGAATAAAAAAAACAGAGCGCCTCATTGGCTTGCCCCGGCTCTCGGTGCCCGGTTCTCGCTATGCGCGAGGCGGGCGCGATACTCCCAGGGCATCTCGAAGCTGCTGGCCCACAGGCCGCGGTACGCTTTTCGCGCGTCGCGCTCAGCCGACACATAGGCACGGACGCTTGGGTCGTGCTCCGTCGGCGGCAGGGTCACGGCGACACCGTCCCGAACCATGGCGCCTGCGAGATCGGGATGGTCGGCAGAGGCGCAGCGCGCCAGTCGCTCGCCGGCCTCATCCCGAAGCGTTGCGCAGGACAGCCATTTACCGAGCGTCGCCGCCACCAGCCACGCCGTCGCCGTAGTGCCGCAGGGCCAGGGCTGGCGGCCGAGATGGGCAACCTGACCGGGCAGGCACGTCGCAATGCCGTAAAGGCGATAAACCGCGTTCGTCTCAGTGTCCCGGAAGCGCGTACCATCGAGAACCTCGACCCGCAGCGGCGTCGCCTGCATGGCGCTGCCGGGCTCATAGAGGTTCGCACGCTCCGGCCCGCGTTGCGGCTCGCCGGCAAGATCTGTTGTGGCAGAAAAGACGGCCGCCATCACCGCGCCGACCTCACGCTTCAGCATCGTCCCGCGCGCCGAGGTCGAGTTTGTGGAAGGCGTTGGCGATGATGTCGGTGGTGTAGACGGTCTCGCCGTCCTTTTTGTAGGAGCCGTCCACCACGCGGCACTCGGCATAAATGCCGTCTCCCTTGCGCACGTTCGCGAGAGCCCAGGCGGCGACCTTCTCGTTGAGCAGGGTCACGGTCACCCAGTCGGTCTCTTCCTGCCGCTTGCCTTCGGCAACGGTCCGGAACCGATCGGTCGCCACATTGACCTTGGCGGCTTTGCCGAAGGCCTTGGGGGCCTGGCCGACCCGGCCACGGAGAATGAACAGGTTCGTGGTTCGCATGAGGGAGTTTCTCCGGTTGTCGTGCTTCAAGGGGAAGCAGGGAAGGATGGGATGAGTGTCGGAGCAGCGGTGGCCGCCGAGGCCTTTCGCTCACCGAGCCTGCGCAGGATGATGGCGTTGGGATCGGGAAGGTCGGCAAAAGCCCAGAGGCCAGCCCGGCTCTTTTGGGCGACCTGTTCCGCCACGGCGTAGGGGGCATGGACCGGCTGGCCGTCGGGTGTCTGCGCCGCAAAGGCGAAGCCGGTGGCGATCAGGGCGGTCCCCAGATCGATGCGTGAGCCCGCCCCAGCGCCGGCGGTCGGCTGAGCGATACAGAAGACGAAGAGGGTGCTTGCGGCGGGCGACTGGCCGGCGACGGCACAAAGCGGTCGGAGGTCGCGGACGAGAGCAACCAGCATGGCGAGCGAGGCTTCCCCGCAATCACGCCTCTGCCCATGGGTGTTGGTGAAGGCTGTTCCGCGCAGGCAGGATTGCACGCCGTAGAGCCGATAGGTGACGCTATGGTCGGTCCAGCTGTCACCCGTCTGATAGACCGCCGAGACGGGCACAGGGGCCCACGCCGGAGCGGCGGGTTGCGGCGCCACGGGAGACGCCAACAGCAAGCTGCCAGCGAAGAGGGTCTGCCTAAAGGTCTGCATCTTAGCCCGCATGTCGCCGAACCACGGTCTGTTGCGGTTGGGTCACGATCTCGGATCCTCGTTCGAAGTGGGCGAAGCTCTCAGGAGCACCACCAATCAGATGTTGCCAAAGTACTAATATCTATTTTAATGTCCATCCCGAATTGATCAGGAGAACACATGCGGGCTTGTTTGGTGGTGGGCATTGCTCTGGTTGCGACGCATCCGATGAGGGGCCCGAGTTGTGCCCGCGCCGCCTCGCTCATTCAGACCTCGGTCGATGCCAATGGGCACGTCCTACCACTGCCCGCGACAGCGACTCGGCCGGAGGTTGTCGGCAAGCCTGCCGCGGTCATCTGCGGGGACGCTGTCCCGCTGGCACCCGACGCCGCCAAGACGCTCGTCGCGCGCGTCGCCACGGAAGAGGGGTTCTACCCCGACTTTGTGATCTCGGTGGCAAAGATCGAGAGCCACTACAGATCGACGGCACTCTCCGAGAAGGGCGCCTACGGCCTGATGCAGCTGATGCCCGAGACGGCCCAGCGTTTCGGGGTCGACCTCTGCGATCCCGCCGGCAACGTGCGCGGCGGCATCCGCCTGCTCCGCATGCTGCACGAGCGCTACAAGAATCCATTCTTCATCCTGGCCGCCTACAACGCCGGCGAAGAGGCTCTGCTGAAGAGCCGGGGCGTCCCGCCCTATCCCGAGACCGTCCGCTTCGTCGCCGACGTCATCAACGATTTCTACGCCTGGCCGGTGACAGCGCCGTCCCGTAGCGGCCCGGCCGTCATGGCGGCCGCGCAGGCGCCGGGGATCGTCGAGGTCACACCGGCACCCGACGCCGCTTCACCCCCAAAGCCGACTGTCGCTCCGCCCTGGAGCGACGGCTTCGTCATGCACATCGATTGAAAGGTCAGAGTTGATGCGATTTTCCGTTTCCCGGCTGCTGGATCCCACGGCCGTCTTGCTGCTCGGTGTGGGCACTGCGAGTGCGCAATCCGGCGGGTCCCTGCAACCGGTTCAGTCGACGCTCACGACGCTCGTCTCGACGCTGACCGGGTCGATCGCCACCGCGCTCGCGACCCTGGCGGTCATCGCTTGCGGCTTCTTCGCCTGGTCGGGGCGCCTGACCTGGGGCATCGCCGGCAGCGTGATTTTCGGGATCGTGCTGGTGTTCGGCTCAGCCCAGATCGTCCAGTTCTTCCAGTCGGCGGTCGGTCAATGACGGATCGTGACCTTGAGGAACCGCTGATCACCCCACTCGTCAAGGCGCTCACCCGGGCGCCGACCCTGATGGGCGTGCCTTACATGTACTTCATGTTCAACGGCGTGGCGTCTTCGGTCTGCTTCCTGCTGTCCCACAACTTGCTTCTGCTGCTGGTCGCGATCCCGCTACATCTCTTCGGTTACGTGATGACGCTGCGAGACGATCGGATTTTTGAAATCCTCTTCGTCAAGGCCACCCGCTGCCCGCCCCGAACGCGTGGGGTCTGGGCGGCCGACAGCTACTGCGCCTGAGGCACTTTCGCATGGTGGCGCGTGCCCTCCTCGACGAGCTGACCTTTGGCGCCGTGTCGCGACGCGAGCGGCCCGTCAGCACACACCTTCCCTACACTCGGCACGTCGACGACCACATCATCCGGACTCGGGACGGGCTCGTCATGACGGTCTTGAGGCTTGAAGGCTACTCCTTCGAGACGGCCGATATCAGCGAAGTGAATGCCCGGCTGCTCGCCCGGAACGACGTCGTGCGGACGCTCGCCAATTCCCGATTTGCGCTGTGCAGCCACATCGTGCGGCGTGAGGTGCAGCCCCTCATCGCCTCGACCTTCGACAACGCGCTCTGCCGTGAGCTCGACGAGCGCTACGACGCGGCGCTTTCCAAGCGCAAGATGTTCGTCAACGATCTCTATGTGACGATCGTGCGCCGGCGGCTGCAGGGACAGGCGGGCAAGTTCGATACCGTCCTCACCAAGATGCTCGGTCGCCGGGACGAGGCGGGCGATTTGGTCGCCGAGCAGACCGCGCTGACGGAGTTACGCGATGCCGCGACCGCGGTGTGCGAGAACCTCGCGGCTTACGGCGCCCGACAGCTTGGAGTGGTTAACCGGGACGGCGTGTGGTTCTCCGAGCCGCTCGAGTTCCTGGTCCAGCTGGTCAATGGTGGCCTGCCGCGGGCGATGCATCTGCCGCGGATGGCGCTCGCCGATGCACTCGCCCAAAAGCGCATCTTCTTCGGCAAGAACGCCATTGAGATCCGCGGCGCCGGTCCGGAGGACACACGTTTCGGCGCCATGGTGTCGATCCGTGAATATCCCGCCCAGACCGGACCGGGTTCGTTCGACAACCTGCTGCGCGTTCCCCACGCCTTCATCGCCACGCAGACCTTTGCAATCGTCGACCGGCCCGAGGCGGCCCGCCAGATCGACCGCGTGTCGCGCCAAGTCGACATGTCGGACGAGGGCGGCTCCATCGTGGCCGAACATCTCGATGAGGCGCGCGACGAGCTTCTCGCCTCCGAGGCGATCTACGGCGAGCACCACATGTCGGTCATGTGCCTCGGCCGGACGCTGAGTGAGGTCGCCGCGGGGGTCACGGTCGTCGGCGCCGCGCTGACCGACCGGTCCGTCATCTGGACGCGCGAGGACCTCAACTGCGAACCGGCCTTCTGGGCGCAGCTGCCCGGGAACTTCGCCTACATCGCCCGCAAGGCAGTGATCTCCTCCAAGAATTTCGCCGGCTTCACGTCGCTGCACAATTATCCCAGCGGCCGGCCTGACGGAAACCATTGGGGGCCGGCGATCTCGATCTTCGAGACGACGTCGCAGACCGCCTACTACTACAACCATCACGTCCGCGACCTCGGCAACTTCACGGTCGTCGGGCCCTCCGGCAGCGGCAAGACCGTCTTCCTGTCCTTCATCTCGGCGCAGTCGCAGCGCGTGAAGCCGCGTCCAAAATTGCTGTTCATCGACAAGGATCGCGGCGCGGAGATCTTCATCCGTGCCATGGGGGGCCAATACGAGATCCTGGTGCCCGGCGAGCCCACTGGCTTCAACCCGCTCTCGCTGCCAGACACGGCGCGCACCCGCGAGTTCCTGTTCCAGTTGCTCGGGTTCATGCTGCGACCTGGTCCTGGCGGCGAGCTGACGGCGTCCGAGGAGCAGGTGATCCGCAATGCCGTCCAGGCCGTGCTCGGGGCTGGTCCGGAGGGGCGGACCCTGAAGGCGTTCTCGACGCTCCTGCGTGGACGAATCCGAGCCGGGGAGGGAGATCTCCTCGCCCGATTGGAGAGCTGGATGCGCCCCGATCAGCGCGGCTGGCTCTTCAACAATGAGGCCGACCAGTTCTCCGTCTCGAGCATCTTCGGGTTCGACATGACCCGCGTGCTCGACGATCCCGTCATCCGCACGGCGGCGCTCATGTACATCTTCCATCGCACGGAGGAGCTACTGACCGGAGATCCCGTGATGATCTTCCTCGACGAGGGCTGGCGGCTGCTCGACGATCCGGTCTTCGCCTTCTTTATCAAGGACAAGCTCAAGACGATCCGCAAGCAGAACGGGATCATCGGCTTCGGCACGCAATCGGCCGCCGACATCGTCCGGTCGACATCCGCGAGCACGCTGATCGAGCAGACCGCCACCAACATCTTCTTCCCCAATCCCAAGGCCGATGATGAGAGCTACGGGCGAGCCTTCCGGCTCTCCTCGCGGGAGGTGGAGTGGATCCGGAGCACGGTGCCGGAGAGCCGGTCGTTCCTGATCAAGCACGGCCGGGACAGCGTCATCGCCCGCCTCAATCTCGCGGGGATGCCGGATCTGATCAAGGTCCTGTCGGGACGGACCGAGACCGTGGCCGAGCTCGACGCGCTCCGCGCCCGGGTGGGTGACGATCCCGCGGCCTGGCTGCCCATCTTCATGGGACGGAACGAGGCATGAGGGGTCTCATCGCCCCGCTGTGCATCGGATCGTGCCTATGGGCCGGGTCCGCCGCCGCAAGCATGCCGACAATCGATGCCACGCAGCTGACCCTGCATGCGCGGACCTCCTCGTCGACCGTGCAACTTGTTCCGATCGAGGGCCAGCGCAAGGACGCGAACAAGGATGTCCATTGTGCCGTCACGACCGGCAAGAGGGCCAGCGTGACCGATCCCACGGTGCAGCCTCAGAGCGGCGCCGGCAGCCGCCTGATCCAGTCCTACGCGCCCGACATGCCGGCAGCGCCAGTGGCCGGCGCGCAGGGTGCCACGTTGAACAGCCAGACACTGTTCAAATCCACCGGCGACGTTGCGGCCGGCGTGGACGCGGGCCATGCAACCACCGCCGCGGCGCTTTCCGGGTTCCAGAGCGCGAGCCGGCAGGTCGGAACGACGACCACCGTCATGGCCGCCCTCGACATGAACTCGGCGGCGCGCCTGCGAAACGGCCTCGCCTGGAACAGCGTGATCAATGCGGCGAATATCTGGGTCCAGGCGCTGAATGCGCTCAACCTCGCGACCACCAGCGATGCCAGCCGGACGGCTTTGGCCATGCGGACGACCATCACGGCCGCGCCGAGCACGCTTGTGGATATTTGCCCGACCGGGCTGCTCGGGACCGGCACGGCGGCCGACCCATGCCGGAGTGCGATCTGCACCGGTCTCGCGGCCACCTGCCTCAGTAGCAGCGTGACCGACGGCGGCAACGTGATCTTCGTCGTGGCGCCGGCCGCCGTTCTGGCGACGGAACTCGCGGCCGCCCTGCAGACCCTTCAATCCAGCACCCGATAGGAGATCGGCATGCAGTCTCTTCGCGTCGTCGGCATCACCCTCAGTGTCGGTGCCATCCTGATCCCGTTCGAGGCCCGCGCGCTGTTGCCGGTCATCGACACTGCCAACCTCGCCAAGGCCCAGGAGATCGCGACTAGCACGCAGCAGATCCTGAACGCCGATCAGCAGATCATGACGTTCACGCAGAAGACGCTCGCGGCCGTGACCGGCGATCGCAGTTCACAGGCCCAGGGCAGCCTCGCCCAGATGGCGCTCGGCAGCGGCTTCACCATGGCCCAGGCGCCCTCGCTGGGATCGGTCATCTCCGGTGGCGCCCTGTCGTTCGCCGGGTTGGGCGCGGCCACACAGAACATCGTCTCGACCCTGATCAACGGGCTGCAGCTCGTCCAGTCGATCACAGGGCTCACAACGGGATCGGCACATCCGGTCGATACCGCCTATCGCAATTCGGTGAACGTGGCGGCGACGCTCTCCGGCCTGATCACCTCGACCCAAAATGCGATCCAGCAGCGCTCCTCGGCCTTCACGCAAGGCAGCCAGCAGATCGGCCGGGCGGCGGACCTCAAGGGCAGCGTTGACCAGAACACCCAGGTCCAGATCCAGACCGGGCAGACCATCAACGAGCTGAACGGCGTCGTGAACAACGCCGCGACCGCGGCCAACCAGGCGAACCTCGATCGCATCGCCGCCGAGTCCGCCGTCGCGCGCGCCATGCAGTTCACGCAGTAGGAGACGCGCGTGTCGGCACCCAATCCTCTCGTCACCGTCGTCGTCGCGCTCGCAGCTGTTGGCGCGGTTCCCGAGAGCGGGCTCGCTCGGGCCATGACCTTCACCGAGCCGAAACAATGATGCGCGGCCTTCTGAGAGCTGTGGCTGCGGCACTCCTGCTGTCCGGCTGTGCCTACAAGCCCCTGAAGGCGCCGTGTTCTCCCGACGAGGGCGGCGCACCTCTCGCCTATGCGCCTTCATCGTCTCAACCAGTTCCCGAGCCGTTCCGGTCGCTCGACGCCTGTGGTCCGATGCGGCGGATCTGAAACAGGATGGCGAACTTCAGCATCACGACCCTGCTCCAGACGGTCGACCATCTCGGAGAGAACTACGTCTCGACCGCCTATCAGGCGCTGTCGAACGCGATGACCTCGGGTGGGACGGCGGGCGTCGCGGGCCTGTTGCTGACCCTCTATGTCATCGTCTGGGGGATCGGCATCTGGCAGGGCACCGCGACCGGCGGTCCCGCCGACCATGCCTTCCGGCTGTTCCGGGCCTTCCTGATCTATGCACTGGCGACCAGCTGGGCCGACTTCCAGACCCTCGCGTACAAGTTCCTCAATGATGGGCCCTCCGCGATCGGCAATGCGCTGCTCGACGCCGTCACCACCGCGAACGGCACCGGCACCGCCCAGGACCTGACCTCGGTCAACGGCGTGCAGTCGGCGCTCCAGAACATGTGGGACACGACCAACAACGCCACCCAGGCCTTTTTGCAGAACGCTGGCCTCACCAACTGGGGCCCTTACATCTTCGCGGCCGTGTTCTACGTCGTCATGGCGCTGCTGATCGGCTTCGCGATCTTCCTGATCATTCTCTCGAAGCTCTTCATGTGGCTTCTGCTGGCGCTGGCGCCGATCTTCATCATCCTGTTGCTTTTCGGGGTCACGGCCCGCTTCTTTTCCGGCTGGCTCGGCGCGCTGCTGCAGTATTTTTTGGTGCAGGTCCTCGTCTACGCCTTCCTGGCCTTCTACGTCTCACTGATCCAGCAATCGATCGACACGCTGAACGGGGTCGCCAACTCCAAGACCGCGAGCTGGGCGACCATCGGTCCCGTCGTGCTCCTCGCGATCATCGGCGTGCTGCTGCTCAGTCAGATCAACAATGTCGCCGCCGCCATCGCCGGCGGGGTGCCGATCTCCGGCTCGCGCATCGGGGCGGTGCTCGCGACCGTCAGCGGCTGGCGGAGCAGATCAAGAACCCCGGCCAGGGCAGGGGAAGGAGTGAAGCTTGACCGATATCAGGATCGACGGGGCGCCGCGCCTCGACCCGCGCTACTATGCCGACGGCGCCTCCTGGGAGCACGACATCGCGCGCCGGAACCGCAACTCGCGGTCCGTTGCCTGGATCGTCGCGAGCGTGATGAGCGTCGTTGCCGTCGGCGCCCTCGGCACACTGGCGCTCCTGGTTCCGCTGAAGACCTACGAGCCCTACATGGTCGTGGTCGATAAGACGACGGGCTTCGTCGAGGTCAAGCGGCCGATGGCCGAGGGTCCCCTGTCGCAGGATGAGGCCGTCACAACCTTCAACGTCGTCCGCTACGTGAAGGCACGGGAGACCTACGATCCAAAGGCGTTGAAGGACAATTTCAACCTGGCGCAGCTGCTCGCGACGGGCGACGCCGAGCGCGACCTCGTAAACCTCTACACGCCGTCCAATCCCCTAAACCCGCTGAAGGTGCTCGGGACCGGGGCGGAGGTCAGCGTCTCGATCAAGTCGGTGACCTTCCCCAACAACCGCACCGCGCTGGTCCGCTTCTCGACCGATGAGAGGACCGCAACCGACGTCACGACCCACAACTGGGTGTCACTCGTCCGCTTCCGCTACACCGCCGCCCCGATGCGCAACGAGTGGCGCTTCGACAATCCGCTCGGGTTCCAGGTGGTCGAATATCGGCGCGACCAAGAGACGGCGCCCTCGCCGGGTACGGTGGGACAGCGGTGATGCGTTGGTGTGTTCGCGTCGGCGTGCTCGCGTTGATGGTCAACAGTGCCCCGGTGCTGGCCGAGTCCCTGCCGCGCCCCGGTCACCTCGATCCGCGCGTGCGCGACGTCGTCTACAACAAGGACAACGTCACCGCGATCGACGCGACCTACGGCACCTCGACAATGGTCGAGCTGCAGCCCGACGAGAAGATCGAGACGCTGGCGCTCGGCGACAGCCTCGCCTGGAAGGTCGAACCCAATCACAAGGGCGACATCATCTTCGTCAAGCCGGTCGACAAGAACGCGCAGTCGAACCTGAACGTCGTCACCGACAAGCGCATCTACAGCTTTCTGCTGCGGTCGAACACGCGTCCGCCCGGCCAGCAGATCTATGCGGTCCGGTTCCGCTTTCCCGACGATGAGGCGAGCGCAGCCTTGTTGGCCGCCGCCAAGCAAAGGGCCGCGAACCCGAACCTTAAAGACCTTAACGTCGCCAATGCGAACAGTGACTACGGCTACAAGGGCGCCTCCGCCAACAAGCCGGTCGCGGTCTTCGACGACGGGACCAAGACCTGGTTCCGCTTCGAAGGCGAGACCCCGGCGATCTTCATCGTCGATGCCGATCGTAACGAAAGCCTCATCAACTTCCGGACCGAGGGACCGTTCGTCGTCGTCGACAAGGTCTCGCCGCAGTGGATCCTGCGCAACGGCCAGGACTCGACCTGCATTTTCAACCGACGGCTGACCAACCTGCACGAACCGAACGGCCTCGAGCCCTATGCGCCGCAGCGGGTCGGTACCCCGCCCCCCAAAGCCGGAGGCTGATGCCATGCCGACCGTGCAGGACTATCGCAATCTCGAGCTTGAATCCGCCGCATCGACCGCTGTCGGCCGCGGCTCGACCGCACTCAGCCTCTGGCTCAAGGCCGGGATCGCCTTGGGCGCCGTCGCGGTCGCGGCCTGGATGATCCACGGCTCGATGGGCCACGGGCCGAAGAGCCTGACCGCACCGGACCGGGAAGAGTTCACCACGACGCAGTTCCCGGCGCCATCGCTGCGGGAGCCGCGGCCGCCGGTCGACCAAGGCACGATCGTGATCCCGCCGGCTCCCGTAGCTCCGGTCGATCCGACCCCACTTCCGCCCCCGGTGCCGCCGCCGGCTGCCCTTCCAGCACCGCCACCGCCCGAGCCGCCGCTCGGACTTTCCCCTCCCGGCGACGACGAAGCTCGGCGGCTTGCAGAGCTGGAACGCCAGCGACAGGAAGAGGAACGTCGACGCTGGGAACGGTTTCGCGCGCCCCAGGTGATCACCGATGGCGCAAGCCTGCCCAATGAGGCGCGTGCCTACGCCGAGAACGGACGCGGCGCGACCGGGGTCGACGACGATCCGAACCACCGTTTCCTGACTTCGGTGTCGGCGGCCGGCGTCGAGGTCGCCAAGGCCACGAAGAACAACCGGATCGATGCCCTCGTGGCGCAGGGCACGATGATCCACGGCGTGCTGGAGACGGCCCTGCAGAGCGACCTTCCCGGGATGGTGCGGGCGGTCACGGCCGAGAACGTCTGGTCCTTCGATGGCCGCCGCATCCTGATCCCGGCCGGCACCCGCCTTGTCGGCGAGTACAAGTCCGGCATCGCCCAGGGCCAGACCCGCGTCTTCGTGGTCTGGACGCGTCTCCTGCGCTCGGACGGCGTCTCGGTGCAGCTTGGCTCGAACGGGACCGACGACCTCGGTCGTGCCGGCAATGCCGGCTTCGTCGACAACCATTACCTCGAGCGCTTCGGCTCGGCCATCATGTTGTCGCTGGTCGGCGGTGCCTCGCAGTTCCTCAGCAGCTACGGGCAGACCACCAGCAACGACGGGACCGGGACGGTCACGACCACGACCGATCCCCTGACCGGGCTGATCACCACGACGCAGAGCGGCACCCAGAACCAGCTCAGCCTGCAGGCGCGGCAGATCGCAGCCCAGAACGTCTCCCAGACGCTGACCAACATCGCACAGGAAGCGCTCAAGAACTCGATCAACATTCCGCCGACGATCTATCTCGACCAGGGGTCGCGCATCATCGTCTTCGTGCGCCGCGACCTCGACTTCTCGTCCCTGTACCCCGACCCGGTTCGGGAGGCCCTGAAGGAACTCAAGCATGAACATGGCCGTGCGAAGCCCGACGGTCTTCCTCGATAGGGCGCTGGAGCCGATCCGGCCGTGGCTGCTCGACGACCAGGTGGTCGAGATCTGCGCCAACGGGCCGGGCGAGGTCTGGGTCGAACGGTTCGGGCAGGCCGCGATGGAGCGCCACGCGGTGCCCGAACTGACCGAAGCCGCGATCCGACATCTCACCGAACGCGTGGCGGGTCACTCCGGGCAGAGCGTCAACGAGGAGCACCCGCTGCTGTCGGCGGCGCTGCCCACCGGGGAGCGGTTCCAGGGCGTATTGCCACCCGCCACGACCGGGGGAGGGGCCTTCGCGATCCGCAAGCAGGTCATCAAGGAGATGCGGCTCGACGACTATCGCAAGCTCGGTGCGTTTTCCAAGGTCTCGACCCTTACGGAGGGCGCGCTGTCGGAGACGGACCAGCGCCTGTGCGAGCATCTGCATTCCGGGCAAATCGAGGACTTCATCCGCCTTGCCGTGGTGAGCCGCTATTCCATCCTGCTGTCCGGCGGCACGTCATCGGGCAAGACGACCTTCCTCAATGCCATCCTGAAGGAGGTCCCCGCGGAGGAGCGCATCATCACGATCGAGGACACTCGCGAGGTGATGCCCGTGCAAGGCAATCACCTCGCCCTTGTCGCCTCGAAAGGAGATCAGGGCGAGGCCCGTGTCACCGTCGAAACGCTGCTGCAGGCCTCGATGCGGTTGCGACCCGATCGCATCTTTCTGGGTGAGATCCGGGGCGCCGAGGCCTATTCGTTCCTGCGGGCGATCAACACCGGTCACCCCGGCAGCATCACCACCGTTCATGCCGACAGTCCGGCCGGCGCCTTCGAGCAGCTCGCCCTCATGGTGATGCAGGCGGGTCTTGGCCTGAGGCGCGACGAGATCGTCGGGTACATCAAGGCGGTGCTGCCGATCGTCATCCAGCAAACCAAGATCGGCGGATGGCGCGGAACTTCGGCGGTGCATTTTGCCAAGATGGCTGAATGGCAGGCCGGCCGAACTGCGCGCGGCCTGAGGCCCGTCGGTTGCGACGCGAGCGGGGGGAGGGGGTCTCGTGCGGCGCGTCGTCGTCCATAGGATCGCCATCACGATCATCGGGCTTCTCGCGTTCTGGCTGTTGTGGAGCCTGGCCTACGAGATCGTTGTCGCCTTGCGCTGGGCGCCGGCTCGCTTCCCGGGGGAGGGGACCCGACGGTGGGCACTGCTCCGCATGCAGAACGCCGATCGCTCGATCGGCTTCGGCCTGATCGCCTGGCAGCATTTTTGGTCTCGGCTCTTCTACGGCGCCACGCAGACCGAAGCCCTCGTCAGGGCAGGGCTCGCGGCCGCCTCGGTGGTGGGGCTTGGCCTCGCCGGCGCACTGTTCACCTTCGTCAATCGCCCGCAGATGCCCTTCGGATCGGCGCGGTTCGGCAGCCTGATGGACGCGGCGCGCCAGGGCCTGACGGGTTCGCGGGGGATCGTCCTCGGCACGATGAACGGAACGACCATCCTGTCGGATGAGCCCGCCCACATCCTCGTGGTAGGTCCCTCGCGGTCCGGGAAGGGGACCGGCTTTGTGCTTCCGAACGGCTATCTCTGGCAGGGCTCGGCCGTGTTCTTCGACCCCAAGCGGGAGAACTTTGAGGCGCTTGCGAACCATCGCGTCGCGATGGGCAACAAGGTCTTCATGTTTTCGCCGGGGTCGAACGACACCCATCGCTACAATCCGCTGGATTTTGTGCGACGCGATGAGCGGATGGCGACCGACTGCCTCGTGGTCGCTTCCTTCGTCATCCCCGAAAAGGCGGATGACACCTGGGCCGGGGCAGGGCGTCTGCTGCTCTCGGCGCTGATCGGCTACGTGCTCGCCTCGCCCCTCATCGTCGGCGCGCAGCACATGCGGACCGTCGCCCGCATGACCACCACCGGCAAGGACATCTCGACGGTCCTGCGCGCTATCGTGAAGACCGAGCGCTCACATCTGCCGGCGTGGGTGACAGACAGCTTCAACCAGTACATCGCCCTCGAACCGGAAACCCGGAACTCGGCCGTATTCAACGTCAACATGGCCATGTCGCTCTGGAACAACGGCCTGATCGCCGCCGCCACCGAGACCTCGGACTTCGACATCCGCGAACTTCGTCGTCGGCCCATGACGATCTTCATCGGCTGCACGATCGCCGAACTCGCCATCTTTCGTCCGCTGATCCGCATCCTGTTCCAGCAGATCCACGACCTTATGATGGTGCGCATTCCCGGGCTGGACGAGCCGCATCAGGTGCTGCTCATGCTCGATGAATTCTACCATGTCGGGCGCATGGATTCGCTGATCTCCAAGATCACCATCAGCGCGGGCTACGGGTTCCGCATGGCGATCGTCATGCAGGACATCGCCCAGCTCGATGAGCTCTATGGCAAGAACACGCGGGTCACGACGGTCTCGGGCTCGCAGATCAAGCTGTTCATCCAGATCAACGACCTCGACACGTCAGAATTCGTGTCGGAGATGCTGGGCGAGACCACGCAGGTCTACAAGACGCCGGTAGCCCGGCCGGGGCAGGGGATTTTCGCACCGCGGGCCTGGACGCCGCACTACACACCCCGTCGGCTTCGCAGCCCGCTCGAACTGCGGGAGATGTCGGCCCGGGTGGCCATCCTGATGGTCAAGAACTCCCGGTCCTTCGAGTTGACGAAGATCCGGCACTATCAGGATCAGCCCTATCGGCGATTGTTCGAAGTAGCGAGAGGGAGTCCACCGGCACTGCCGGTCTTGGGCAACTGGCAGGACGAGGAGTTAGGCGGTGCCCTCGCGCCAGCTTCTTCGGCAGAGGAGACGACGGAGCAGACGAACGAGGCGACGGCTTCGATGAAGGCCGCAAAAAGCGCCGGCACGCGGAAGTCGCCGGCCGAGACGAAGAAGCCGGCCTCGAAGCGCCGGCCGTCGTCGAAACCTGAGATCGCGTCCGCCGCCGCTCCCATTGTAGTCGAGAAGGCCGGCGCCGCCAAACCGCTCAAACGGCCCAAGACTCTGACCCTGGGCGCCGAGCCACCGGTCTCCTCAGAAGAGCGCTGCAACATTCGCGATGTCCTTCAAGCGTCCGAGTCAGCGCAAAAAGATGGTTTCGAGACAATGGTGGGAATCACCTCGGAGCTGCAGGACAGCGAAGTCCTTCGTGCCGGTGACGTGCTCCAGAAGCTGCAACGAGCGTTCGGCGACGACGAACGCTGAACGTCAGTGCAAGCGCTGCAGTGCGCCCAAGGACGAACCCGCTCTCGCGGGAGGGCGTCCTGAGAGGTAGAGCACACCTGGAGATCTGAGCGAGCGCTTGAG
>NZ_JAMOIM010000054.1 GCF_026130545.1 Lichenifustis flavocetrariae
AACGCTCAAGATCGAATCGGCTCATTCGCTAAGGGAATCAGCGATTTCCTTGCGTGGCAAGGGCCTGGGTAATTACGTTATCTTCGCACCCGGATATTTAAGGGCAGTCGCAATCGATGAATTATATTCCCGAAGATACGATTGGTCTCCTAAAAAAGGATATAGAACTAGAATTTTTACATTTGCGTAGGTGTCTGCCGCATGCGCAGCGCTTCCACTGACAATTGCAGCAGCAGCAAGCAAGGCCGTAATAGATTCACAACGCGCGAAAATGCTATTTTTGCGTGCCATAGTCTCTCTCCCGTGGGTCAAATTACTTGTCGCTTTGAGCGACATTGGCCGGTCTTCTTTTGTGTCGATGCCAACGCTGGAACTCGTGATCTGTCTGTCACACGGAGTTGGTTCGACCCGCAGATACGAGCGTGTTCAACATAAGCTGGCTTAATTCCAAAGTCTCTCATAAATGCCCTTATCTGAGACATTTCTTCCAAGCGATGTCACGTCAGTCCAGAACACGCCTGGGAGGGTGTATCGACGAGAGGGCAAGCCGACATCGCTGCAAAAGCAGACTAGTGGCGGCTTATCGAGCAACAGCGCGAGATGCGAGACCAGCCCTGTGGATTAGCATGGGGTCCCGCCGCTGATCGTCTCCGAAGAGGAACCCGGCGAGAAGCTTAGAAAGCTTTGGTCATCAGTCTGTTGACTTCGGCGAGGCCCGAGGTCGCGCGACGTACGTGCGAGGCTGCACGGCTTCCGAACTGCCATGTCTCACCGATTGAGGCGACTGACGGCCGCTACCGGCCAGATTCGAGTGTTGGCTCGTGATCGTCACTGACCGCAGCCAGAGACCGTCAGCCGAGTTCGCGTGACACCTGCCGACACGACGATGCCAGGGAGGTCTGCTTTGGCTGAAGCTGATTGGCCGCGAACGGGCGAGGTTGGCCGATAGGAGAACGGCTGGTTTGGCGCGGGCAGCACAAAGAAGGCGACGTAGGGCTGCTGGTCCACGATCTTGCAGCAATGGTCGATGGCGGTCGATCCATCGTTCTCTAAACGGGCAAGCGCCCTTGAACGCGCGTTTTCACCGTCGTTGCTCTTGCATTCGAGGGCTGCGCTGAATGCGGCGGAGCCAACCTGCCGGGGGATTTTGGCTTCCTGAGACAGAAACGGACCGGCAGAAAGGCCCGATGCGGGCACAGACATGTCCGACTTCAGTACCAACGGCCGCTACTACTATGCTGGAAGCGCCGTTGCGGCATCGACGCAGTGTGATGACCTCGTCGAGACTACCAGTTTAGGACTGATCAGAGCACGAATTTGCGCAGGGGAGACGACGCGAGCAGCGGCCCTCGCGCTTCCCTCCGCTACTTCGCCCTCCTTAGTCGACAACGACCTCGTCCTGCAGGTCGGCAAAGCAGGCGAGCTTCTCGGGCCCGAGATAGAGCCAGGGCTCTGAGTGCCGCTGGCTCTGTTCGAAGGCCTCGATATCGGCGTGGTCGGTGGCCAGGATCGAGCCGATCTCGTCGAGGCCGGCCAGCAGAGCCGCACGGCGGAACGGGTCAACCTGAACCGGAAGCACCTTGCCGGATACCAGCACGAGGCGTTCGCCCAGGAGGTCGATGGTGATCGGCTCCGCCGCGCTCGCGGCTGCCAGCAGTTCGGCATAGCGCTCGCCCGTCTCGACGAGCGGCAGCACCCCGTTCTTGAAGCAGTTGTTGTAGAAAATTTCTCCGAAACTCGGCGCGATGACGCATCGGATGCCGAAATCGGCCAGCGCCCAGACGGCTTGCTCCCGGCTTGAGCCGCAGCCGAAGTTGCGGCCCGCCACCATGATGCGGGCAGTATTGTAGGGCGCGTAGTCGAGCACGAAGGGCTGATTGCTGGGCGCGTTGACCCGCTTTTCGTGGAATAGCTGCTCGCCGAGCCCCTTCTTCTCGGGCAACAGCAGGAAGCGGGCCGGGAAGATGATGTCGGTGTTAATGTCGGCGCCCTCGACCGGGGCGGCGACGCTGGTCAGCTCCTTGAAAGGGGTCACGCGCTTGCCTCGATCGTGCGCACATCGCAGAGGTGCCCGGTAACCGCCGCGGCGGCCGCCATGGCGGGGCTCATCAGGTGGGTGCGGGCGCCGACACCCTGGCGGCCTTCGAAATTGCGATTGGACGTCGAGGCGCAGCGCTCGCCGGCCAAGAGCCTGTCGTCGTTCATGGCGACGCAGAGTGAGCATCCGGCGTGGCGCCATTCGAAGCCCGCCGCCTGAAACACTTGGTCGAGCCCCTCCGCTTCGGCCATCAGGCGCACCGAGGCCGACCCCGGCACCACGATGGCCCGCACACTTTCGGCCACATGCCGCCCGGCCACCACCGCTGCGGCGCTGCGCAGGTCCTCAATCCGCCCATTGGTGCAGGAGCCGATGAAGACGCGGTCGATCGCGATGCCGGCTAGCGGCATGCCGGGGGTCAGTGCCATATAGTCGAGGCTGCGCTGCATCCTAGCGCGACGGGAGGGTTCAGGCTCGACGGCCGGATCGGGCACGAGGCCCGTGACGGGACCGCACTCCTCGGGCGAGGTGCCCCAGGACACGATGGGGGTGAGTGCCGCCACGTCAATATGCGCCTCGCGGTCGAACACCGCGTCGGCGTCGCTCGCGAGACCGGTCCAATGCGCGACGGCGGCCCCCCACTCCGCGCCCTTCGGGGCGAGCGGACGATTCTTCAGATAGGCGAAGGTGGTGGCGTCGGGGGCGATCATGGCGACACGGCTGCCCGCCTCGATCGCCATGTTGCACATCGTCATGCGCTGTTCCATCGACAGGGTCGGGATGAGCGAGCCCGCGAATTCCATGGCGTATCCCGTGCCGCCGCCGGCCCCGATGGCGGCGATGACGGCCAGGATCACGTCCTTAACCTGCAGGCCCGGCGGCAGCGCGCCGTCGAGCCACACGCGCAGGCGCTTCTGCTTGGCCTGCCGCAGGGTCTGGGTCGCGAACACGCTTTCGCACTCGCTCGCCCCGATACCGAAGGCGAGCGCCCCGAAGGCGCCGTGCGTGCAGGTATGGCTGTCCCCGCACACCAGCACGGCGCCGGGCAGCGTGAAGCCGAGCTCCGGCCCGATCACATGCACGATGCCGTGCCGCCTGTCGAAGGTTGGCACATAAGGGATGCCGAACCGCTCCGCGTTGTCGGCGAGCCGCGCCACCTGCTTGGCCGCGAGGCCGGAACCGAGCGACACGGCGCCCCGCACCTTGGTCGACACCGCGTGATCGGCCACCGCCACATGGGCGTCGGGCCGCCGCAAGGTCCTTCCGGCGTCACGAAGGCCGGCAAAGGCCTGCGGGCTCGACACCTCCTGCACCAGGTGGCGGTCGACGTACAGCAGGGAGGTGCCATCGTCGTATGTCTTTACGACATGGCGGGCCCAGACCTTGTCGTACATCGTCCGGGAACTGCGCTCCGCATCCGTCATGGCGTGTGCAAGCCTATGCAATGGTCGATCGGTAGCACGTCGGGGCGCTCCGGCTTCCACGTCCTCACGCGAACATGACGGAGCCTCTCAACGCTGCTTGTGCGAGATTAACGACAGTAGAATGCGTATTCAAAGCTTTTGTTCGTGATGGTCAGGCGAGGTCCGTACGGTGTCGCGCCAGACAAATTCGGTTGCCAGCGGCGCATCCGGCTCCGGTGTGGCGACGATCCCGTCCTCGGGGTCGATCCCGAGAGCGTGCAGGGTCGCCTCCACCATGGCGACGAGGGGCTGGCGCATGGTCGTCAGCCGGTAGTTGATCTGGCCGGCCTCGGGCACGCCGTCGAACCCCACCACCATGACGTCGCCCGGAATGGACTTGCCATAGCTGAAACGAAGCGCGTCCATGGCGCCCATCGCCATGGCGTCGTTGATGCCGAAAATGGCGTCGGGGAGCTTGTCGCCCACCTGCTCGACGAGCCGGCGCACGGCGTCCGCGCCCCCGGCGTGGCAGGCATGGCCGGGGAACGACAGGATATCGGCCCGCCGGACACCCGCCTCCAGCAGCCGCTCGACGAAGCCGCGCGAGCGATCCTGGCTGGTCGTGCCCTTCGGGTCGCCGGTGATCATGGCGAAGGATCGAGCGCCCGCGTCGAGCAGGTGCTCGGCCAGCAGGCGCGCGCCGCCCACGTTGTCGCAGCGCACGCTCGGGATGTCGCTCATCGGGATGTAGCGGTTGAACGTCACCACCCGGATGCCGCGGTCCTGGCAGAAGCTGATCATGCGGGTCGACAGCTGCGCCGAGGTCAGGATCAGGCCGTCGACCTGGTAGCGCAGCACCTGGCGGATGGCGTCGTCCGTATCTCCGGTGGAGGGCAGGGTGAAGCTGAGCACCTGGCGGCCGCGCTCCTGCAGGCGCTGGCTAAACTCCTTGAAAACCTGCACATAGAACGGATTGTCGAGGTCGCCGAGCACGATGGCCACGATGTTGGTGCGGTTCGTGGTCAGGCTGCTGGCGATCGAGTTCGGCACGTAGTTCAGCTTGTGCGCGGCCTGGAGCACCTTGTCCCGCGTCGCCACCGCGATGGAGGTGCCGGGGGTGAAGGCCCGGGACACGACCGATTGTGAGACACCGGCCAGCGCCGCCACATCGAACGAGGTTACCCGGGTTCCAATCTTCTTCATCGCACCCATGATTCAATCAATCGAATACCTACAGTTTGGGCCGGCGGCCGTCGACGGGCGTGGTGTCGCGCCGGCGACCAGGGCCAGGGTCAGGCGATATCGGTATCCTCGCGGCCACGGGCGAACTGCGAGACCGTGACGGCCAGCACCAGCGCGCCGCCGTTGAACACGTTGGTCACCCAGAGCGGGATGCCCAACATAGTGAGGCCGGTGATGCCGGTCGACAGGAAGTACACCGCCACGACTGCGCCCCAGGCGTTAAAGCGCCCCGGCATGATGGCGGTGGCGCCGAGATACGCCGCCGCGAAGGCCGGCAGCAGGAAGTTGAGGCCGGAGAACGGATCGGCGGCGCCGAGCAGGCCCGCATAGACGACGCCGGCCAGCGCGGCGAGTGCGCCAGACGCCACGAGGCAGCCGGTGCGCACCCGGTCGACATCGATGCCGGAGAGACGCGCCACCTCGCGGCCGCGCCCCACGAACAGCATGCGGCGCCCGAGCGGCGTATATTCGAAGATCACCCAGATCAGCGTGGCGAGGATCAGGACGTAGTAGAACGAGTAGGAGATGCCGAACAGTCGGCCGCGTCCCACCCAGGCGATCAGGCTCGGCGAGATGCCCCCGATGGTCGACGAATTGGTGATCCACTGCACCAGCCCGGTAATGATCGAGGTGGTGCCGAGCGTTACCACGAGCGAGGGAATGCGCACGTAGACGATGAAGAAGGCGTTGGCGAAGCCGACCAGGATGCCGACCCCGATGGCGATCGGCACCACGAGGCCGACCGGGATGTGGTGGAGCGCGTTGAGCACTCCCACTGTCACGGCCGACAGCGTCAGGGTGGCGCCGACCGAGAGGTCGTAGTCTCCCGCCGTCAACGGGATGATGAGCGCGAGCGCCAGGATGGCGGCCGGTGCCTGGGTGGCGAATAGAATGGAGAAATTCGCCCAGCTGAGGAAGATGCCCGGCAGCAGCACGCCGAAGATGCCGATGATGACGCTCCAGACGCCGAGCAGCGCGAAGCGCTCGACGAAACGGCCGAGGTTGAAGGGCCGGGTGGGCGCTGCCTCAGTGGAGGTCATGTCGGGCCGGGCCATAGCAACGCTCCGCAATATGCTCCTTGCTGATGTCGTCGCCCGTCAGCTCGTGGGCGACCCTGCCGCGCACGAAGATCAGCACGCGATGGCACAGCTCGGCCAATTGCTCGAAGTCCGAACTGGCGCAGAGCACGCTGGCCCCGTCGGCCGCCGTCTTGCGGATGATGCCGAACACCTGCTGGCGCGTGCCCACATCGACCCCTTGCGTCGGCTCGTCGAGCATCAGAAGCTTCGGATTGCGGATCAGCCATTTGGCGAGCAGCACCTTCTGGGCGTTGCCGCCGCTGAGCGCCCCGAGCCGCAGGCCGGGGCTGTTGGGCCTGATCTCAAATGTGCCGGCGAGCTCGCTCGTGCGCCGCGTCATGGCGGCGCGGCGCAGCCCGGCCGGGCCCATGAAGCGGCCGAGATCGAGCACCATCATGTTCTCGGCCACCGACAGGCTGCCTACGCCGCTCGCCTTCGGCCGGTCAGCCGGCAGCAGCGCCATGCCGCGCCGGACAGAGGCCTTCGGCGTCGTGCGGCTGAGCTCGATCGACTCGCCGTCGAGCTCCAGCGTCCCGCTGGTCGCCTGGGTGGCGCCGAACAGCAGGTAGGGCACGCGTTCGTAGCCCGAGCCGATGAGGCCCGTCATGCCGACGATCTCGCCTTCGTGAAGGTCCATGCGTGGCAGGGCCAGGCCCGGCTCGGCCAGCGCCCGGACCGAGGCCCGCACCGCTCGCGCGGAAACGGCCGGCCGCGGGACGGTCTGGCGCGCGATGCGGCGGCCGACGATGCCCTCGACGAAGTCGTCGTGCGAGGCAGAGGCCGTGTCGAGCGTGGTGCTGACCGCGCCATCGCGCAATATGGTGGCGCGGTCGGTGATGTCGCGCACCTCGTCGATGTCGTGCGAGATGAAGATGACGCTGGTGCCTCGCGCCACCACCTGGCGCACGAGGCCGAACAGCCGGTCGACGCCTTCCTTGGGCAGGAACGGCGTGGGCTCGTCGAGCACCAGGATGCCGGGCGCCTGGGTGCCGTCGCCTCCGAGATCGTCGGAGGCGCGCACGATCGCCAGCAAGGCGCGGTCGACCTGCGAGATCGCGGCGACCCGCTCGCGCAGATCGATCCGGATGCCGAAGCGGTCGAGCGCCGCCTGAGCGGCCTTGCGCTCGTGGCGCCAGTCGATGCCGGCGCGTCGTGCCGTGATGGAGGCGACGCGCAGGTTCTCGAGCACCGACAGCGACGGCACGAGGCCGAGGTTCTGGTGCACGAAGGCGATGCGGTAGTCGCGGAACCGGCCCGCCCGCATGGGCAGATCGAGCACGCGTCCGAAGACGCTGATCTGGCCACCCGGGTCGGGCGCATGGAAGCCCGAGAGGATCTTCACGAAGGTCGACTTGCCCGAGCCGTTCTGGCCGAGAAGGCCATGCACCTCCCCCGGTCGCACGCTGAACGTGACCCCCTTGAGGGCGCGGGCGCCGCCGAAGGTCTTGCTGATGTCGGAAACAAGCAGGGCGGGCGCGGCATCCTCGCGCGCGGCGAGACGGGCGGTGCCGCCTGCCGGGCCGCCCTGGCTCATGTCAGTTGATCTTCCAGGTCTGGTTGAAGCCCTTGACGTAGGCATCGCCGTAGCCCGCGTTCGGCACGGCCGGGACGCCAGCGCTCGCGACGTTGGATGCGTCGAAGATCAGGAAGGGCACGCCGATGTCCTTCGGCATGGGCAGGCCGGCGACCTTGCGCAGGTAGCCGTCGATCGTCGCCCGGGCGATCCAGTCGAGGCTCTCGCCGATGTCCATCTCGACCTTGCCGTCGCGGATGAAGTCGAGCACGAAAGGCGTCCCATTGTAGGTCGCGATCTTGACGCTGTCCTCCTTGCCGCTGAGGCTCACGGCCGGCACGACGAACTGGCTCATGCTGTCGTAGATCGGGATGACGTAGTTGACCGTGGGATTGGCGATGAGCGCGGCCTGCACGGCGGGCTGAATCTTCGTGCCCCATTCGGTGATGCCGGCGTTGATCTCCTGCACGATGGTGCATTTCGGGCAGTTCTGGTTGAGCGCGTCGCGGATGCCCTTAACGAGCGGCCCGGTCGGGGGCACCTCCTCGGTCTTGACGATCACGACATGGGCGTCGCCGCCTGTCTTGGCGATCGTCCAGTTCCCGAGGATGACGCCCGCCCCGTAAAAGCTCACCGGCAGATCGCCGGCCAGTAGTGGGTTCGCGGGCTGCGAGGGATCGTAGAAATGCGACGTGAAGACCTTCACGCCGGCCTCCTTGGCCGCGCCGAGCTGCGGCTCGATCACGGCCGGGTTGACGCCCGAGATCAGGTCCACGATGTCGATCTTCTTGCTGATGGCGTAGTCGATGCCCTGCAGCCACTGGCTCGGCTGACCCTGGTTCTCCCACTCGCGGGCGTCGAGACCGATCTCCTTGCCGACCGCGATCTCACGCGTGATGATGCCCTTGAGGAACTGGTTGGAGCTGGTGTTCGGGATCGACAGCATCGATTTGCCTTTGGCGACCGCCCGGATGTCGAAGGCGTCGCCCGCCGGCTTGTACTCGGGCGCCTTACGGTGCTGGTCGACGACCGCATTGGCGCGTGCGATTCCGTCGCTCGCCGCATCGGCCCGCGCCTGACCTGAGAGCGCCAAAAGCGACAGCGTGACCGCCCCGCCGAGCCACGACCGTGTCGAGTTCCGTCCCATGGGGGTGTCTCCTGCGCGCCGCTCATACTCATTCGGATGCATAGAATGCGCATGCAGAGAATGGCTTGGCGTAGCCTCGGCTGTCAATCGACGCCTTGAGCCACCGGATCGAAATTCAGGGCGAGTGCGCCAGCGCTGTATGAAATCTGAGGATAGTCGCACCGCACCCTTCGCATGACACGTCCTCACGACCCACCAAACATTTGAATACGTAGTCTACCATAGCCTCGCCGTCGAGGAGTGATGGGATTTCGATGCATATCCAAGCCTCGCTGCTGCGCCAGACCGGACTCGCGCATCCCTATCGCAAGACGCGGCCGCTGTCCTCCAGGCGGTGGACCTGGCCGGGGCGAGGTGCTGGTCCGCGCCAAGGCGGCGGGGCTCTGCCACTCGAACCTGTCCGTCATCCACGGCAGCCGCCCGCGCCCCATGCCGATAGTGCTTGGCCACGAGGCTGCCGGCGTCGTCGAGGGGTGGCGGATCTGGCGGTCGGCGACCACGTCGTGCTGCTGTTCGTGCCGAGCTGCGGCCACTGCCTGCCCTGCGTCATCGGACGGCCGGCGCTGTGCGAACCGGTCGCCGTCGCCAATGGGGCCGAGTTCTTCTTCGAGATGGTGGGCGCCGTGCCGGCGCTGGAGCTCGCCTACGCGGCGACGGCGCGCGGCGGCACAACATTGACGGCGGGCCTGCCCCACCCCGACCGCAAGCTGTCGATCCAGTCTGTCAGCCTGGTGGCAGAGGAGCGCACCGTGAAGCGCTCCTACATCGGCTCCTGCGTGCCGCGCCGTTATCTGCCGCGCTAGATCTCGCTTTTCCACAGCGGCCGCCTGCCGGTCGACCGGCTGCTCACGCACCGGCTGCGCCTCGACGCGATCATGGAGGGCTTCGACCGCCTGCACGACGGCACCGCCATCCGGCAGGTGGTGCTTTTCGACTGAGCCCGTCGATCGGGAGCACTCAAGTCACTCACCGGCCGTCATGCGCGGGCTTTTCTAGGATGAGCCCACGCATGACGACCAGACGGTCAATGGTATTCCTCGCCGCCCGAGACGTTCATGGACTCGGCCGTGATGTAGGCGGCTTGGTCCGAGCACAGGAAGGCCGCCGCCGCCGCCGTGTCGTCGGGCTTGCCGACGCGGCCGAGCGGGATGCGGGCACGCATGTCGGCCAGATAGTCGTCGACGCTCTGGCCGCGTGCCTTCGACACGAAGTCGTTCTGCCAGGCGCCGAGCCCGGTCGTGACGTGATTGGGGCAGATCGCATTGACCGTGATGCCGTGGGTGCCGAGTTCCAGCGCCGCCGCACGGGTGAACCCCACGACGCCGTGCTTAGACGCCACATAGGCGGTGGCGAGCGCGAAGCCCGACTTGCCGGCCTGCGAGGCGATGTTGATGATCCGCCCGCCGCCGCCCTGCGCGATCATCTGCCGGGCCGCGAACTTGGTCGCGAGCACGACCGCCCGGAGGTTCACGCCGAGCACGGCGTCGAGATCTTCGGCCTTCACGTCAACCAGAGGTCCGAACAGGTAGCCGATGCCGGCATTGTTCACGAGGATGTCGAGCCGGCCGAACCGCGCGACGGTCGCGGCCACGATGGCCTCGATCGCGGTCTCGGCCATCAGGTCGCCCGTGACGGTCTCGACGGTGCCGCCCGCGTCCGCGATCAGCCGGGCCACGCCCGCGAGATCATCGCTGGTGCCGACCCCGTGCGCGGGCGCGATGCTGCCGCTCGTCGACCCGCGGTCGTGCAGCATCACGGCGGCCCCATCCTGGGCGAGCCTCGACGCGATGGCCTGACCCAGGCCGCCGGGGCGTCCCGCCCCGGTGACGAGGGCGACGCGGCCCTGCAGCGGGCCGGGCATCAGCCGCCCACCGGGCGCGAGGTGAGGAACACGGCATCGCCGAAGGTGCGGAACTCGGCCGCGACACGCTGCATCGTCTCCTGCGCAATGTCGTGGCCGAATTGGTCCATGTCCTTCACGTCGACCACCTCGATGTAGTCGTAGGGCGGCTTGGCCTCGCTGCCGAGCACCCCGGTCGTTTCGAATACGTTGAACCCCGCGATGGAGGGCAGGTCGCGCACGATCGGCACGTCGGTGGCGAGCGCCCAGGCCTCGTAGTCGGCCTTCGCGACGCCGGGTTTCAGATTGAACAGCACGAAAATTCTCGTCATGAGGACTGTCCATCGACAGGAGAATTGCATACGCAATCACCCGAGCAGAGCGCTAAGCAATATGCCTGTCAAGCGGGTTCGATGAATTCGCATCCACGCGTTGACAGGGTCGTTTTTCCGTGGATGCTCGACGTCTTCGATGTGTCGGACACAGCGAGACCGGAGGCTTGCATAATGGCGCAGCATCGCGATCGGTCGGGGGCCGCGTGAGCGGGCCGCAGGACGATGTCGTCATCGTCGGGGCGGGGGCGAGCGGGGCCGCCGCAGCGTGGCGCCTCGCCCAGGCAGGCCTGAAGGTCACCTGCCTGGAGCAGGGCGACTGGGTGTCCTACGCGGACGTGCCGAGCCTGCGTACCGACTGGGAACTGGCCCGGCAGACGACCCACCACGCCAGCCCGAACATCCGCCGCGCTCCGGTCGACTATCCGGTCGACGACACGGAAGCGGCCATCAAGCCGCTCCTCTACAACGCGGTCGGCGGCTCCACCATCCTGTGGGGCGCGCATTTCCCGCGCTTCCGCCCCTCCGACTTCAAGGTGAAGACCCTCGACGGCGTCGCCGACGACTGGCCGATCGCCTACGAGGATCTGGCCGCCTACTACGAGGAGAACGACCGCATCGTCGGCGTGGCCGGCCTCAACGGCGACCCCGGCAATCCGCCGCGCGAGCCTCGCCCCATGGCGCCGATCAGCGCCTTTAGGGGTGCCGACCGCGTGGCGGCTGCCTTCGACCGGCTCGGCTGGCACTGGTGGGTGTCGGATGTGGCGATCAATTCCCGACCCTACGGCGAGGGCCGCGGCGCCTGCAACAATTGCGGACCTTGCGACGTCGGCTGTCCGGTCAAGGCGCGGGCGAGCGCCGACATCACCTACTGGCCCCTGGCGCTCGCGGCCGGCGTCCGGCTCGTCACCAACGCGCGCGTATTTGAGATCGAGACGGATAGGCTCGGCCGCGCTACCGGGGTCGCCTATTACGACGCCGCCGGGCAGGCGAGGCGGCATCGCGCCGCCGTGGTTATCCTGGCCGCCAACGGCCTCGGCACGGCCCGCCTGCTGCACCTCAGCCGCTCGGCCCGCGCGCCGAACGGCATTGCCAACAGCTCGGGCCTCGTCGGTCGCAACCTGATGCACCACCCGACCGGCATGGTGACGGGGGTCTTCGACGAGCCGATCGAGGGCTACAAGGGCCCCTACGCGACCTCTATTAAGAGCCAGCAGTTCTATGAGACGGACCTGTCGCGCGGCTTCGTGCGCGGCTACCAGATGCAGCTCGTGCGCAGCAACGGCCCCGTCGGCACGGCGGTGGGCGGCTACCAACCGCGCCTGCCCTGGGGCGCCGGGCATCACGCGGCGTTCCGGCGCGTGTTCAACCACACGGCGAGCCTGACCGTCACCACCGAGGACCTGCCGCGACCCGAGAACCGGGTCGTGCTGTCGGACACGCTCAAGGACGCCTGGGGCATTCCCGCGCCCAAGATGATCTATAGCCTCGACCAGAACACCAAGGACATGATCCAGCATGGCATCGGCAGCGCCACGCGGGCTTTCCGCGAGGCGGGGGCCAGCGACGTCATCGCCGAGGACCTCGTCGCCTATGCGGGCTTCCACCTGCTCGGCACGGCCAAGATGGGGGACGACCCCTCGACCAGCGTGGTGGACCGGTTCTGCCGGAGCCACGACGTCCCGAACCTGATGGTGGTGGACGGCTCGGTCTTCGTCACCGCCGCGGCGCTGAACCCGACCCCGACCATCCAGGCCGTCGCACTCTATGCGGCCGACGCGTTGCTCCGGGATCGGCGATCCGTGGGGGTCGCGGCGTGACCGGCCCCTTGCCGCAACGCCTGCTCTCGGCCGCGCTCGACGTGCTGCTGCCGGGCGACGCGACCTTCCCGGTCGCCTCGACAGTGGGACTCGCCACGCGACTGCTCGACCATCCAGGCCTAGCCGAGCCGGCCCTGGCCGCGGCAGCGCGGCTCGACGACGGCTTCGCCGACCTTGATGCGGCGGCACGGATCGAGGCCATGGCGGCGCTGGAGCGTGCCGAGCCGACGCTGTTCGGCCGCTTCGTCGTGGCGGCGTATAGCGGTTACTACTCGACCCCGGCGGTGCTTGAGGTCGTGGAGCGCACCAGCGGCTACGCGGCCCGGCCGCCGCAGCCCGAAGGCTACGACCTGCCCCCCTTCGACCCGGCCATGCTCGCCGTGCCGGCATCCCGTCCGCCGAGCTATCGCCCCACCCCCGAACGGAGCTGAGCCCATGCCCTTGCGACACAGCGGCAAGACCGTCCTGGTCACCGGCGGGGCCAGCGGCATCGGCCTCGGCATCGCCCGGCGCTTCCTGGTCGATGGCGCCAACGTGGCGATCGTCGATTTGCAAGCTCCTCTGGACGTGCTCGAAGGCAGCCCTTTGGTGCTAAGCGGCGACGCCACGCAGGAGGCCGATATGCAGGACGCCGTGGACAAGACGGTCGAGGCCTTCGGGCGGCTCGACATCGCGGTCAACAATGCCGGCGTGATCGGCATCGGCCCGGTCGCCGACATGGACTTCGCCGAATGGCGCCGCGTGGTCGACACCAACATCCACAGCGTCTTTCTGGGCGCCCGCGCGGCTGCCCGGCAGATGATCGCGCAGGGGCAGGGCGGCAGCATCATCAATGCGTCGTCGGGCGCCGGCCGCAAGGGCGTGGCGAACATCGCTCACTACTGCGCCTCGAAATCCGCCATCATCATGCTGACCCAGGCGATGTCGGTCGAACTCGCGCCGCATCGCATCCGGGTCAACGCCTATGCGCCGGGCCATATCGAAACGCCCTTCTGGGGCGGCATCTCGCAGGGGTTCGCCAGGGTGACGGGCAAGACGCCCGAGCAGGTGGTGGCGGATTTCGCCGCGAGCGTGCCATGGGGCCGCTTCGGCACGCCGGCCGACGTGGCCGCCACGGTTTCGTGGCTCGCCAGCGACGAGGCCGACTACATCAGCGGCCAGACCATCGCCATGAACGGCGCCGAATTCCCGACCTAGGCTATCGCAGCTCTGATGAATGCGCATGCAATCATATGGCAATCTACGCTCATCTGAGCGGCAAATTCCTAGTTTCTCGCCGTTATTTTGGACTTGCTTGGACCAAATCGGCGTGACACTCTTTTTGCATACGCTTGCATAATTATGGCGAACACCTGGACTGCATGGCACAATCCCCGTCTCCGATCCGACTGCAGCACCGGAGCCCAAAGCGGTGACGATGCCGCTCGACGCGACCCGGCAAGCGCCGGCCTCGGCGGGCCAGTCCCGCGAGGCGGACCTTGCACCGGCGATCCTCGAGGCTTCTGGACTAACCGTCGGCTACGGCGCCCCCCCGCCCATCGTGGCGGGCTTTGATCTCACGATCAGGCGCGGCGAATTCGTGGGATTGCTCGGGGAGAGCGGCTGTGGCAAGTCGACGGCGGCCTATGCCCTGCTCGGGCTCGCCCGCCCACCCGGCCGCATCAGCGCGGGCCGCGTGGCGTTCAAGGGCCAGGATCTGCTGACCATGCCGGCTGCGCGGCAGCGCGAGATCCGCGGCAAGCATATCGGCCTGATCGTGCAGAACCCGCGCGGGGCGCTGAACCCCATGCTGCGGGTCGGGCGACAGATTGGCAACGTCTGGCGAGCCCACAACGCTGGTTCGGCGACCCGCGCCGAAGAGCATGCGGTCGAGATGTTGAAGCTCGTCGGCATCAACGATCCGAAGCGGCGCACCGAAGCCTTCGCGCACGAATTGTCGGGCGGCATGGCGCAGCGGGTGCTGATCGCAATCGCGCTGAGCTCCACGCCCGAACTGCTCATCGCCGACGAACCGACGAGCGGCCTCGATGTCACGATCCAGGCCCAGCTGCTCGACCAAATGTGGCAATCCACCCGCCGCACCCATTCTTCGGTCCTGCTGATCACGCAGGAGACAGGCATCGTGGCGAACTACTGCGACCGGGTGCTGGTGATGCGCGAGGGCCGCATCGTCGAGGACATGACGGCCGCCGCCTACCGCCGGGCGCCGCGTCGCTCGCTGCTCGGCGCGGGCAATAAGGCGAAGACGCTGGCGACGCCGGGCGAGGACGACCAGGCTGCCCCCGTGCTCGCAGTCGATCACGTCAGCCGCTTCTTCCCCGTGCCGGGCAGCACCAAGCGCGTGCAGGCCGTCAGCGATGTCAGTTTCGACATCGCCGCCGGCGAAACGCTAGGCCTCGTCGGCGAAAGCGGGTCCGGCAAGACCACAGTGGGGCGTTGTCTGCTCCGCCTGATCGAGCCGAGCGAGGGACGGGTGCTCTATCGCGGCGAACCCCTGAACACGCTCGGCAAGACCGGCATGCGCCGCATCCGCTCGAAGCTACAGATCGTGCTGCAGGACCCCTACGACAGCCTCGATCCGCGCTGGTCGATCCTCCAGACCCTGAGCGAACCCCTCAAGCTGCACACGGACCTCTCGGGCGCGGGCCGGGCCAAACGGGTCGAGGAACTGCTGGCACAAGTCGACTTGCCGAAGACGGTCGCCGCGCTGCGGCCACGCGATCTCGGCTCGGGCGCGCTGCAACGCATCAACATTGCCCGCGCGCTCGCCTGCGCGCCGGATTTCATTGTGCTCGACGAGCCAACATCGGTGTTGGCGCCGGCGGCCCGCACCAGCCTGGTCGAGCTTCTGCTTCGCCTGCAGGCCGAACTCGGCGTGTCGTTTCTGTTCATCTCCCATGATCTCACGACCGTCAGCCAGATCTGCCACCGCATCGCTGTCATGTATCTGAGCCAAGTCGTGGAGGTCGGCACCACCGAGCAGGTGTTCCGTGATCCGCAACACCCCTATACGCGCGCCTTGCTCGCCTCCCATCTCGACCCGCACCCCGAGGAGCGCCGGGTCGACCGCGCCGTGCAGGAGCGCCTCGCGGGCGAGATCCCGAGCCCCATCGACCTGCCGAAGGGCTGCTATCTGCAGAGCCGCTGCCCGCATGCCGTCGAGCGCTGCGCGACAGAGCCGCAGAAGCTGGTGCGCGCCGCCGATGGGCGGATGCTGCGCTGCTGGCGGGTCCTCGCGGACGAGCTTGGCGGCTCCGACATCCCACTGGTGCACGATGCCTGAGCGCATGGCCGACATCGTGGTGGTCGGGGCCGGCAGCGCCGGTTGCCTGCTCGCGAACCGGCTGTCGGCCGATCCCTCGATCAAGGTCGTGCTGCTGGAGGCGGGCGGCCCGGACCGCAATCCGCTCACCCGCGTGCCGCTGCTGGCCGGGCTCGTCTACTACCTCAAGTCGATCAACTGGAACTATCGCACCGAGCCAGACCCGGGCCTCAACGGGCGCTCGCTCGTCTGGCCACGCGGCAAGGTGCTGGGCGGCTCCTCCACCATCAACGGCATGATGTACATGCGCGGCCATCGCCGCGACTACGACGACTGGCGCCAGCAGGGCCTCACCGGCTGGGGCTACGCCGACCTGCTGCCCTATTTCAAGGCCTTTGAGCGCAACCTCTCGCATCCCGAGGACGACTTCTACCACGGTCGCTCGGGCGAGCTCCCGACTGAGACGGCGCGCGGCGCCAATCCGCTCTATCGGCCCTGGCTCGAGGCCGCCAAGGTGGCCGGCTTCCCCGAGAACCACGACCACAACGGCCCCGAGCAGGAGGGCCTCGGCTTCTACGATTTCAACATCGAGCGGGGCCGGCGCGTCACGGCTGCGACCGCCTTCCTGAGCCCGATCGCGCACCGGCCCAACCTCGAGATCGTCACCGGCGCGGAGGTGAGCGCGCTGACGATCGAGAACGGCCGCTGCACCGGCGTTACCTATCGGGCGGGCGGCGAGACCCATGTGGTGAAGGCGCGGTGCGAGGTGGCGCTCTGCGGCGGCGCCATTAACTCGCCGGCCCTGCTGCAACGCTCGGGCATCGGCGACGCGGCGCTCCTCAACAGCCTCGGCATCGACGTGGTGCGGCACGTGCCGGAGGTCGGGCGCAACCTGCAGGATCACCTCGGCGTGTACCTGCACTGGCAATGCCTGCAGCCGGTGACGCTTTACCGGGTGTTCCGGCCCGACGTGGCCGTGCGAGCGGTTCTTCAGGCGCTGCTGTTTGGCACGGGGGTCGGGGCCGCGGTACCGCTCGAGGCGGGCGGCTTCCTGCGCACCCGGCCGGAGCTCGACATTCCGGACATCCACGTCACCTTCGTGCCAGGCCTGTCGCTCGCCGCGACCCGCGCCGGCCAGCGCCGGCACGGCTTCCTCACCAATTTCTACCTGCTGCGGCCGAAAAGCCGCGGCCATCTCGCCATCCGGTCGCGCGACCCGGCGGAGCCGCCGGTCATCGTGCCCGGCTACCTTTCGGACGACGCCGACATCGCGGCGATGCGCGACGGCGTCCGGCTCATCCGCCGCCTCGTGGAACAGGCGCCGCTCGATGCCTACCGGGGCCGCGAGATCGCGCCCGGGCCGTCGGTGACGAGCGATGTCGCCATCGACACCTGGATCCGCGACACGTCCGGCACTACGTTCCATCCGGTCGGCACCTGCCGGATGGGTACCGACGATGCCTCCGTGGTCGACGGGGCTTTGAAGCTGCGCGGCATCGAGAGCTTGCGCGTCGTCGACGCCTCGGTGATGCCGGCCATGATCGGCGGCAACACCAGCGTCCCCACCATGATGATCGCCGAGAAGGCCGCCGACATGATGCTCGGCCGCCCGCCTCGCCCGCGCGCCGAGGAACCGGCAACCCCCGGCCTCGCACCCGCCCGATCGGCTGCCGCATGACGGCGCGCGGCATCGTTTCCGGTTTCTGTTCTGGAGGACACACAATGGCATCGCATTCACGCCGGGCTGCCCGAACGTTGCTGATCGGCTTGGGCTCGCTGTCCTGTCTCGTCGCGGGGGCGACAGGCGCGGCACGGGCCGCCGATCTCCTTCTGCTCGCCGAGGATGTCCCCTCCGGCCTCGATCCCGACGGGCCCTCCATTGCGCTGCCCACCACGCAGGAGGGCATGGTGCAGATGCTGGAGCCGCTGATCGACTACGAGCCCAAGGGACCGAACGACAGCGGCTTCGTGCTGCCCGACTTCTCCAAGCCGCGCGGCCGCCTGCTCGAGGCTTGGGACTACGACCCCAAGGCGCTGACCTGGACGCTGCATCTGCGCAAGGGCGTAAAGAGCTGCGCCGGCAACGAATTCACCGCCGACGACCTGATCTATACCTATGGCCGCGCGCTCTCCACGAGCGGTGCTGTGCCGAATGCCTGGTTCCTGCTCAACATGGGCTCGATCAAGGGCTTCACCAACGACGTGTTCAGCACCGACAAGGCGGTGGCCGATGCCGCCAAGAAGCTGGGCGACGGCATCAAGAAGATCGACGACTACACGGTCGTGGTGCAGCAGACCGAGGTCAACCCGCTCTACTTCGTCAACATGGCGGTGACGATCTCGCAGGGTGTGTTCGATGCCAAGGAGATGCAGAAGCATGCGACCGCCGCGGACCCGTGGTCGCATGACTATGCCAACAACGTGAACCTGCCATCGTTCGGCGCCTATTGCCTGGAACGCTGGGTCAAGGACAGCCAGATCAGCTACCGGGCGAATCCGAACTACTATCGCGGCAAGGCCTTTTACGACCATGTCGTGGTCAAGAAGGTGCCGGAGGCCGCCAACCGGCTCGTCACGCTACGCACCGGGCAGGCCCAGATGGTGCAGGGCCTTAACGCCCACCAGTACGACAGCCTTAAGGATGCCAAGGGGGTCAAGGTCGAGGGCGTGCTCGGCAACGAAGGTCTCTTTGTGGTTATGAACTTCAAGACCAAGCCCTTCGACAACATCAAGCTGCGCCAGGCGATCGCCTATGCGATCCCGTATGAGCGCATTGTGCAGGTGGGTTATTCGGGCCAGGCCAAACAGTGGGAAGGCGTCATCCCGTCGTCCTATCCGGGCTTCGTCAAACAGGCGCAGCCCTATTCGACCGACCTCGCCAAGGCTAAGGCACTGCTCGCCGAGGCGGGCTTTCCGGACGGCAAGGGGCTCGACGCCTACAAGGACGCCTTCAAGCTCAGCTACGTGAGCGAGAAGGAGGCGACCCTCGGCCCGGTCGTCAACGCCATAAGCACCGCGTTGCGCGCTCTGAACATTCCAGTGACGCTCGATCCCATTCCGCAGACCCAGTACGGCGACCGGCAGATCGTCAAGAAGGACCTCGGCTTCGCGGTGAACGACCAGGAGAAGCCGATCGGCGTGGACGCCGGCTATGCCATGAAGCTGTTCTTCGTCTCCAAGGAGGCGGGCGGCATCAACAACATGATGAACTACGCCAACCCCGAGCTCGATGCCCTGTGGGTCAAGGCCAAGATCGAGGGCGACCCGGCGGCGCGCAACAAGGAGCTCGCCGACATGCAGAACATCCTGATGCGCGATGTCGCCTGGCTGCCCGTGGTCGAGTTCAAGACGCAGTTCGGCCTGTCCGATAAGGTCAACGGCCTGACCTGGGTCACCGACAACTCGCCGCGCTTCTACGACCTCAAGAACTGAGGCCGACATCTCCACCGGGGACGCCGCACCCGGCGTTCCCCTCACGCCGCGGGAGCCCCCATGCTGCTTCGCTACATCGGACGCCGCGTCGCGGTCAGCATCGTGCAACTGCTCGGGCTCGTGGTTGTGGTCTTCTTCCTCATCCGGCTGATGCCGGCCGACCCCGTGGCCCGGCTGGTCGGACTGAACGCCTCCAAGGAGGCCTACGCGCAAGCCTCCCACTCGCTTGGCCTCGACCAGCCGCTGCTCACCCAGTTCCTGCAATATTTCGGCCTCGACGGGCGCGGCGGCGGGTTACTCGAAGGTCACCTCGGCGTGTCTTGGGTCACCAACGGATCCGTCCTGACGGAGATTGGCCAGACCCTGCCTGTGACGATCCAGCTCCTCACGCTGAGCTTCATCATCACGCTGCTCATCGCGGTGCCGGTCGGCATCGCGGGCGCGAGCCGGCCGGGCGGCGCCTTCGACCGCGGCGTCTTCGTCTACGGGTTGTTCGGCGGCTCCCAGCCGGAGTTCTGGTGGGGTCTGATGTTCATCTTCGTGTTCTTCTTCAAGCTCGGCATCGCGCCCGCGCCGCTGGGGCTCGTCAATCCGATGGACATGCCGTCCGAACCCATCACCGGCTTCATCCTCCTCGACAGCCTGCTGCGGGGCGAGTTCGACGTGTTCCTCGACGTACTGTGGCACTTAGCGCTGCCGACGCTCACGCTGGTGTTTATCCTGTCCGGCCCGATCATCAAGATGGTGCGGCAGAATATGGTGCGGGCGCTCGGCTCGGATTTCGTGCTCTACGCCCGCGCGGCCGGCCTGCGCGAGTCGACCGTGACCCGCTACGCCTTTCGCATCGCGCTCGCACCCGCGTTGACGCTGGTCGGCATTCTCTACGGCGTGATGCTGGGCGGCGCCGTGCTGGTCGAGACCGTGTTCTCGCTTGGCGGCATCGGCCAATATGCGGTACGGGCGGTGCTGGCTTTCGACTACCCGGCCATCCAGGGCGTGGTGCTGGTCATCACCAGCATCTCGCTCGGCATCTACCTGGTGCTCGATCTCGTCTATGCCGTCATCGATCCCAGGGTGGCCCGCTCATGAGCAGCGCCGACTTCACACTCATCCGCGAGGCCACGGTTCCGAGGCTCCGCCGGCTGCGCGGCCATGGCCTGACCATCGTGGCCGGCCTCGTCGTGCTCGCGATCCTGCTGCTGGCCGTGATCGGGCCGTCGATCTCTCCCTTCGACCCGACGGTCGCCGATGCCGAGCCCTTCCTGCCACCACCCAACCTCTCGGCTTGGCCGGGTCTACTCTGGGCCGCGCTGTCGGGGGCGGGTACGCCCGTCCACTGGTTCGGCACTGACGCCTCGGGGCTCGACGTGTTCTCGCGCGTCATCTCGGCGCCGCGCACCGACCTCTCGATCGCCGTGTTGGCAAACGGTTTCGCGCTGCTCATTGGCGTGCCGGCCGGCCTGCTCGCCGGCTATTTCCGCAACTGGGGCACCGAGACCCTGATGCGGGTGTCGGATGTGCTGCAGTCCTTCCCGGTCTTCATCTCGGCTATGATCCTGGTGGCGCTCGCCGGCCAGTCCACCGTCAACATCGTGGCGGCGCTGGCCGTGCTCTATTCGCCCATCTACGTGCGGCTGATGCGGGCCGAGGTGATGACCCAGGGCGCACGCGGCATGGTGGAAGCATCGCGGGCGCTGGGCTCAAGTGAGGTGGCGATCGCCATCAGGCATGTGCTGCCGAACTCGCTCGGCCCCACGCTGGTACAATCCTCCGTCACCATCGGCTTCGCCATCCTGCTGACGGCCGGCCTCTCCTTTGTGGGGGCCGGCGTGCGACCGCCCACCCCCGAATGGGGCCTGATGATTTCGAACGGTGCCAGCGGCATCATGCTCGGTCAGTGGTGGCCCTCGGTGTTCCCGGGCATCGCCATCTCGCTGACCGTGTTCAGCTTCGCGGCGCTTGGCGATGTGCTGGAACGCGCCTACCGGAGCTAAGGGCCGTTCCACGCCTGAACACGCGGTCGTCATTCCGAGAAGCATAGCGACGGAGCAACCCAGGGGCGGTGCGCGTCTCCCCTCGGTTGCTTCGCTCCGCTCGCAATGACGAGGGTGCTAGTTCTCCAGTCTACGCTGCGGCTGGCCTATTGGTCCGCCAGGATCGCGACGAGGTCGCGCACGTCCGTCATCGTCTCAAGCCCGTCCACAGCGGCGATCAGGCGGTCCACCGTTGCGTTGGCCAGCGGTTTCGCCGCGAAGGTGCAGCAGGTGCGGAACTTGGCGAGGTGCTGCTCGCGGCTGAGCCGCCGCGAGGGGCTCGCCAGCATGGCCTCACAGAGCCAGCGCCACTCGGCGCCATCCTTGGCCCTGATCACCACCTCGTGCGGCACCAGCGCGTTCGGATCGGGATTGTCGTCGACCTGCATGGAGAACAGTCTTGCGAGCTCGTGCGTCCGCGCGTCGGTCAGTTCCTCCCCCCGGTAGTGTTCGAGCCCGATGCGGTCGTTCTGCAGCACCTTGGCGCCGATGAAGGCCGCACAGAGCCGGGCATAGTTGCCGTTGGGGGCGGGCAGGTCGGGTCGGGCGCAGAGCCGGTTGATGAGCGGCGGCCCGCTCACCACGATGGACTCGATCGCGTCCTTGGCGAAGGGGCGTTCCGCGATGAAGCGCATCATGCCCTCGATCAGCCCGTTGCCGGCGCGGCCCGAGGGAAACGGCTTGTGGCTGACCTGCGAGATCTGCCATTCGCGGCCGAGTTTCGTGAGGCCCGGCTCGAGATCCCACTGGCCTTCCATCACCCGCATGTAGCCGAACGGGCCCTCGAAGGTGTCGATCGGCCCGGGGATGCCGGCCGCAACCATGTCGCAGCTCTGCACCGCGGCGCGCGCGTTGAACGCGACCTGCATGGGCAGCACGACGCTGCCTTCGACATGGGGCTGCATGGTGCCGCTCGTCTGCGCGTACTGGATGCCGAAACCGTGCACCATCTGCCGTTCGCTGAGGCCGGCCAGCCGGCCGACTGCCGCGGCTGCGCCGAACCCGCCGGCCGTGGCCGGGCGGAAGAACACCAGCGGCGCCTTGGAGGCCACGCCGAGAGTGGTCGAGACATCGACCCCGGTCGCTACCGCGACCAGCAGTTCGCGGCCCGAGATTCCGCCGGCGCGCTCCGCATATGCGAGCGCGGCCGGCAGCAGCGTCGCCATGGGATGCAGCACCGCGCCCTCGTGCACGCAGTCGAACTCCTGGCAATGGATCTGGAACGCGTTGACGAGCGCCGCGGTGGTAGCCGGCGCGCGACGGCCCGTGCCCCACACCAGCGCCTCTTCGCCGGAGCCCCAGCGCGAGGCGGCGCGCAGCAGCGGCTCGGCCCCATCCGCGGTCGATCCCGAGATGCCGACACCGAGGCTGTCGAGGATGAACACCTTGGCGTGCTCGATCGGGTCTCCGGGCAGCGACTCGTAGCGAGTGGAGACCACATGGTGGGCGAAGCGTTCGCTGGCGACCGGCATCGGCAATACTCCCGGATCATTGGCATGACTACCTATGCATTAGTGCGTGGGCAGGGTGGGCCTGTCAATTGCAGCGGCTGCTAGGTCCCGTCCGGCGGAGTTTCCCTTCTCTCCTTAAGGAAGAACGTGCCTGCAGATCGGCTGAAATCTTTAGCCATCGCGCGCCCATCATGCACCTCGCCCGAGCGCCTCAAGAGCCTGCCGGACGGTCCTCGTCACCCTCGGACTTTCGACTTGCATGCGCATGCAGGAATGGTAGCCTTCGTCCATGCGGGAGCGGGCGGGAGACCGGGTGTGAGCCAGGACGAACTTTCGGACAATTACAAGCGCGCTTACGACAATCGGATCGGCTACGGCCAGCGTCCCGCCCTGATCCTGATCGATTTCGTCGAAGCCTATTTCGACCGGAGCTGTTCGCTCTATGCCGGTGTCGACGCGGCGCTCGCGAGCGCCCTGCGGGTGCGGGCCGCGGCGCGCATCGCTAAGGTGCCGGTCATCTACACCAATGTAGTCTACCACCCGCTGGCGCTCGACGGCGGCCGCTTCTACCAGAAGGCCAAACCCCTCAAAAGCTTCTTATGCGGCAGCCCGATGGGGGCCTGGCCGAAGGGCCTCGAGGTCGCTGACGACGAACTCGTCGTCAGCAAGCAATATCCCAGCGCCTTCTTCGGCACCTCGCTCGCCTCGACGCTGACGACCTGGGGGATCGACACGCTGATCCTCACCGGCCTGACCACCAGCGGCTGCGTGCGCGCCACCTGCGTCGACACCTGCTCGCACGGCTTCATTCCGATCGTGGTGCGGGACGCGTGCGGCGACCGACATCCGGCGCCGCACGAAGCCAATCTCTTCGACATGGACGCCAAATATGCCGACGTGGTCGGCGAGGCGGACGCCATCGCCTATCTCGAGACCAGGACCCAGACCCGATGAGCAAGCGTAGCCTCAAGCAGGCCCTGGCCCAGGGCGAGTTCGTGGCCGCGCCGGGCATCCACGACATGATCACGGCCGTGATCAGCAACAAGGTCGGGCTCGACTTCGCCTATGCGTCCGGCTTCTGGATGACGGCCTCGGCCTTCGGCCTGCCCGACGCAGGCATCGCCACCTACACGCAGATGCTTGACAGGGTGGCGACGCTGGTCCGCACGGTCGATGCCAGCGTGATCGCCGACGCGGACACGGGCTACGGCGGTCTTCTCAACGTGCACCACACCGTGCGCGGCTACGAAGAGGCCGGCGTGGTGGCGATCCAGATCGAGGACCAGGAATTTCCCAAGAAATGCGGTCACACGCCGTTCAAGCGCGTGGTGCCGACCCTCGACATGGTCGAGAAGATCAGGGTCGCCTGCGCGGCCCGCCGCAACCCCGAAACCCTCATCATCGCCCGCACGGACGCGCGCCAGACGGATGGGTTCGAGGGCGCCATGCGGCGCGCCGAGGCCTATGCCGAGGCCGGGGCCGACATTGTGTTCCCGGAGGCCATGGAGAGCGAGGCGGAGATGCGCGAGTCCTGCCGCCGCCTCAACAAGCCCGTGATGGCCAACATGGCCGATGGCGGCAAGACCCCCATCCGCAGCGCCGCGGAGCTGAAGGCCATGGGCTACGCCATGGCAATCTATCCCTCCATGACGGGCCTCGCAGCCGCAGCCGCGGTGGAATCCGCGCTGACCATGTTCAAGGCGACCGGCACCAGCGAGTCGCCCGACGTTCCGCTGTTCAACTTCGGCGCGTTCAACCACCTGATCGGCTTCGACGATGTCTGGGCCTTCGAGCGCAAATGGGCGCGCGGAACGCCCGACAACGCTTGATGGCCCGAGAGTTGCCCATGCTGCGAGGCTGAGGCGCATCGTTAATTTGAAGGGGAGACCGCACGCATGGACATGGGAGTATTTATTCCGATCGGCAACAACGGCTGGCTGATCTCGGAAACCTCGCCGCAGTATAAGCCAAGCTTTGAGCTCAACAAGCAGGTGGTGCAAAAGGCAGAGGCATATGGGCTCGACTTTGCCCTGTCGATGATCAAATTACACGGCTTCGGCGGCAAGACCGAGTTCTGGGACTACAATCTCGAGAGCTTTACTCTGATGGCGGCGCTGGCCGCCGTCACGACCAAGATCAGGCTCTTCGCCTCGACCGCCGTGCTCACGCTGCCGCCGGCCCTCGTGGCCCGCATGGCGACAACGATCGATTCGATCTCAAACGGCCGCTTCGGCATCAACATCGTATCGGGCTGGCAGAGCGCCGAATACGCCCAGATGGGGCTGTGGCCGGGCGATGCTTATTTCGGCTACCGCTATGATTATTCTTCGGAATACGTGGCTGTTATGAAGGAGTTGTGGGCCGACGGTGTGTCCAACTTCAAGGGCCAGCATTTCACCATGACGGACTGCGCCATGAAGCCCGTGCCGACGAACCCGATCAAGATCGTGGCGGCCGGGCAGAGCGGCCGGGGCATGGACTTCGCAGCCGAATATGCGGACTACAATTTCGTGCTCGGTATCGGCATCAACACGCCCACCGCCTGCGCCGAGACCTGTCAGAAGCTGGTCGCAGCGGCCGCCAGGACGGGCCGTGACGTCGGCGCCTACGTGCTGTTCATGGTCATCGCCGAAGAGACCGACGAGCATGCCCAGGCTAAGTGGAAGCGATATCGCGACGGTGCCGACGTGGGGGCGCTGTGGTGGATGGCCGACCAGGGTTCCAAGGATACGAACTCCGATACCGACAGCACGGCCGCGCGGATCAACCTGCCGGAAGGCGCCGTGAACATGAACATCGGCACGATCGTCGGCTCCTATGCCAGCGTCGCGGCCATGCTAGACCAGATGGAGGGTGTCGAAGGCTGCAAGGGCATCATGCTGACATTCGACGACTTCATCATCGGCATGGACGAATTTGGCCAGCGTATCCAGCCCCTGATGCGGTCTCGTGCCCAGGCTGGAGTCGTGACTGCGCCGTAGGAGTGCGATGGAGAGTAGCGAATGCGCAAGAGGCCGGAGCGAGGAGCACTGTCATAGCCTAGCGCTCCGGTTGGCAGACCACGCCGAGCGAACGTCTGGATTCGGGCGCTGCGGTTGCGCCCTGGAATGACCTGATGGTGAAGGGTTACGGACGCCGGCCGGCTCCGGTCGCGCGTCTTGGCTCATAGCCGGCGTCGGTAAGCCGCCCAAGG
>NZ_JAMOIM010000055.1 GCF_026130545.1 Lichenifustis flavocetrariae
CCTCACCCAGGTGAGCGCGCCGACGGATGCCGAGCTCGCATTCCGTAGGGCGGTCGACCTCCAGCCTGACCTTGCCCATGCACATTTCGCGCTCGGCCTGCTGCTTATGGGACATCAACGCGAGGTCGATGCCGCATCATATTTCCGAAGAACGTTGGAGTTGATGCCGGACAACGCCGATGCCGCCGTGTGCCTCGGACAGGCTTGCTATGTCACAGGGGATTATGCCGGAGCGCTCGCGGCCTTCGAACGCGCGGCAAGCCTGGGAGCGATGCCTGACGGGGCTCGCCGGAACCTCAACCGCGCCCGCGCCTTCTGCGCCATGCTGGAGGGACGCATCGAGGAGGCGCTGGATAGAGGCGCGAGGGCCGGCGAGGACCCGGAGGCCCTCCTCTACGAGGCCTTCTCGCTGTTCAGCGCTCATGGGCACATCGACGCCGCGATCCGGATCGGACGGCTCAGGCTGTCGCGGAAGCCCGACGATCCGGTGCGCGCCTACCTGCTCGAGGTTCTGTCCGGGCAATCCCATCTGGCTGCGCCGGTCGAATACCTCGAAAGCTACTTCGACGATTTTGCTCCGACTTTCGAGGACAAACTCGTCAACGTCCTCGGCTACCAGGTGCCGGAGCGGCTTGCCGCCCTTGCGGCACCCCACCTCCGGGGACGCGCGAAGGCGATCGACCTCGGCTGCGGGACGGGACTTGCGGCCCCATGGCTGAAGCCGCTCGTCACATGCCTCATCGGCGTCGACGTCGCGTCGGGGATGCTCGGGCAGGCGCGGCGCGGGGGGTGCTACGACGATCTCATCAAGGCGGAAGGCGTTCTGCATCTGGCTGGGCAGCCGTCCTCCTGCGAACTCATCTTCGCGGCCGATATGCTCGTCTACCTCGGACCGTTGGAGGTCCTCTTCGTGGCCGCCTGGAACGCTCTGAGACCGGATGGCCTGTTCTGCTTCAGCATCGAGACGAGCACCGACCAGGGCCATACGCTGCTTCCCTCCGGCCGCTTCGCCCATGCGCCGGACTACGTCCGCTCGCTCGCGCGATCACGGTTCGAGGTGCTCGAGGATCAGGCGCACGTCATCCGCCTGGAGCTCCGCTCGCCCGTGAACGGTCAGCTATTCGTCATGCGCAGGAGCCCGCAATGAGGTTTGCCCGCCTGGCAGCCGCATTCATGCTGGCCACCGCTTCCCATGGCGCAGCTCAGGCGAGGCCGCAGCCCGTGACCCTCCAGGCATCCGACGGCGTGGAGGTGTTCGGCGACGTCTACGCGGCACGGCACCCCAGGGCCTTCATCCTGCTGTTCCATCAAGCCGGTTCGAGCAAGGCCGAATATACCACGATTGGACCGCGGCTGGCCGCGCAGGGGTTCGACGCCCTGGCCATCGACCAGCGTTCGGGGGGCTCCTTGTTCGGGCCGAACGCGACCGTCTCCCACCTTCACGGTCCATCGACCTACCTGGCTGCCGAGAAGGACCTCCTGGCCGCGCTCGTGTGGGCGCGACCCAAAGGCCTGCCGGTGATCCTCTGGGGAAGCAGTTATTCTGCAGCGCTCGTGTTCCAGGTCGCGGCAGAGCATCCTGAGGACATCGCAGCGGTTCTGAGTTTCTCGCCGGGAGAGTACCTCGGCGGCGTCGATCCGGTCGCCAAGGCGGCTGCCCTGGTCCGCGTCCCCCTTTACGTTACGTCCTCCGCCGACCCGAGTGAGATCGAATCCGCCCGCGCCATCTCGGATGCATCCCCGTCTCAGTCCAAAATCCGATATGTGCCGCGGTTCGGGGTTCACGGCTCCTCGACGCTGATTCCGTCGCGTGATCCAAGAGGCGCGGCTGAGAACTGGTCGCATGTCAGCGCGTTCCTGGACGGGCTGGGATTTAAGGCGCACTGAACCTGTCGCGACAGCGCCACGTCGCCCCGGGGCGGGCGGGCTCGTCGCCGGCAGCACCTGCGTTTCCCCGTGTCGCAGGGTCGGTTCAGGCCTGCGATGCCGGATCGGGATAGTTCGAGCGGAAGAGCGCGCTTGTCCTGGACCGTGTCGGTTCCGACAGGTCGAGGCGCGTCAGCGATGCCGTGTAACCTCGAAGCGCCTTCGGACGAAGACAGGATCACAAGCGGGAGTGTTGCAGCAATGAACCGACGTGATCTGGTGACCGGGGGAGCGCTCGCCGGGGCGGCCGTTCTGGTCAGGGGGTTCTGGCCGGCCCGGGCCGGCGAGACCGGGAAGAACGTCACGCAGGCCAAGGCCTTTGACGTGACCCACTCGGAGGCCGAATGGCATCGGCTGCTCACGCCCGAGCAATTCGAGGTTCTCCGGGCCGATGGGACTGAACGTCCGTTCACGAGCGCCCTGCTGGACGAGCACCGCCACGGCCGGTTCGTTTGCGCGGGATGCGATCGGGACCTGTTCTCGTCCGATACCAAGTTCGACAGCGGCACGGGGTGGCCGAGCTTCTGGGCGTCACTCCCCACCGCCGTCAGGGAAGAGCGTGACGGGAGCTTCGGCTTCGTTCGGACCGCGATCCGGTGCGACCAATGCGGCGGACACCTCGGCCACGTCTTCGACGACGGGCCGAAGCCGACTGGCCTGCGCTACTGCATGAACGGCGTCGCAATGGCCTTCCGCACCACCGCCGCCTGAATGGTCCCGAAATTTCGGAATTGATCCCGAGTGCGTTGGGCAGGACCGAGTGGAGCCAGCACGCGGCGGCGAGCCGTGCTTTGCCCGGACGTATTTGACCTGGAGCCGGGGTTCCGCTCGATCTTGCCATCGGAGCAAAAACGATATGATCAACCTCAAATCGATCGGCCTTCCGCTCGCCTTTGGCATGCTGGCCGCCACTGCCGGCTCGGCCGCATGGGCGGGTTCCTATGGCGAGGGGATCCACCCCGTGCCGGCGCCTGTGGTGGACGAGGCCTCCACAGATTCATCCACCGAAACCGCCATCCTCGCAGGCGGCAGCTTCTGGGGCGTCCAAGGCGTGTTCCAGCACGTCAAGGGCGTGATGTCGGCCGTATCGGGCTATACGGGAGGCGCGCAGTCGACCGCGAACTACGATCAGGTCAGCACCGGTGAGACGGGTCATGCCGAATCGGTGAAGGTCACCTTCGACCCGCGTCAGATCAGCTACGGCAAGCTCCTCCAAATCTACTTCTCGGTCGCGCACGATCCGACCGAACTCGATTTCCAAGGCCCGGACCAGGGGACGCAATATCGTTCCGCGATCTTCCCGACCACGGGTGAGCAGGCCAGGGTCGCCGAGGCTTACAGCCGCCAGCTGCAGGAGGCGCACACCTTCCCGGCCAAGGTCGTCACCACCGTCGAGCAGGGCAAGTCGTTCTACCCGGCCGAGCGGCACCACCAGAACTTCCTCACACTCAATCCGAGCTATCTCTATATCGCGATCAACGACATCCCGAAGGTCGAAGCCCTCAAGGCGATGTATCCGGAGCTGTATCGCTCCGACCCCGTGCTGGTCGCGACCAACGCGGCCGCGAACTAATCGTTGGGGCCGGTGAGGGCCGGTTCAATCTTGCGGGGGGGCATGCCTCCGAGGTCAGCCCGGCTCTTTCACGCATCGCGCCCAAGAGGGCGAAACATCCATGACGCGGGGAGGTGGACCATCGCGGGACGGGCGCCGCACCGGATCCCTCCGCGGCCATGAGCCGACGCGATGATCGGCGGCTTGGGTTCTGCCCGAAAGGCATCGGCCACATCGGAGCCGCCCGATTCCCGCGCGGTGCGGACCAGGCGGTCCGTCAGCCTGAAGACGGTAATTGCCCTGGCTTTCCTCCTCATCGTGCTGCTGTCCGGGAGCGGGCTCGTGTGGCTCAACAGCCGGGCCGCGCTCGACCTCCTCCACCGGCAGGTCGGGCATCAGTTCGACATCCTGGCCAGGGGGCTGAGCACGCATGTCGCCATGCAGTTCGGCAACGCCGATTCGGTGCTCGACACGCTGCCATGAATCCGCCCCCGCTATCCGATTTCGAGTACGCCGCAGTGACCATGGTGCACCTGCTGGCCGATCTGCGGCGGATCTCGCCGGCCGTGCGGGCGCTGAGCAACGTCATGGATGACGGCCGGTACGTCGCGGCCGAACAGGTCATGGCACCCGATGCGAAGGGCACCGCTTACCGGCTGCGTATCGGCCGGCAGGGATCGGAGCCTCACGAGGAGGTGCTCGACCTCGACGAGAGCTTCGCCGTTATCGGCCGGACCACGGCGGCACCGTCCGGACAGGGAGCAAGGGGATCGACGTCCGAACTCGCCGACGACGGTGCCGCGCAGATCACGTCGGCGCGTCACCCATCCATGCGGCGGGACGGAGACGGCCTGATGCTGAGCCGGCGTGCCCAGAGCGGACCCGGGCAGGTGTTCGGCGTGGCGGTGCGCCTCGAAGGGCTAACGGAATTTCTCAAGCAGGCCCGGGTGTTCGAAGGCGAGCACATCTCCGTGTTCGACGCCCGGGGTACGCTCCTGGCCGATTCCTCCGGCCTCGAACTGGCGGGCCGACTTGGCACGATGGCGGCAGCAGCCTCTGGCACCGACGCCGCCCTGAAGGATCCTCTCGCATTCGACCAGCAGTCCTTCGCGGCTTTCAAGGCCGAGAAGGCACCTCAGGATCGCATGTTCCGATTACCGAACGGCGACGTTTACGCCAGCGTGGTGCCGATCGACGTCAACGGCAACACGGTGATCGTGGCGAGCAGCGTTCCCACGCGGCTGTTCGAGGGATCGGCCAATCGCTTGTTGTTCTCCTCCCTGGCCGTCGAGGCCGGTATGCTGCTCCTCGCGGGTGCGATGGTCGCCTTCGCGTCTCGTTCCATCTCGCGCCCGATCGACCTCCTCGCCTCCGACGTCGAGCGGATCATCAACTTCGAATTCGGCACCGGGACGCCGGGGCAGCCGAATCCGTGAGATTCAGCGCCTGCTCGCCGCGACGCGGACACTGGAGCTGACCCTCAAAGCCTTTTCTACCTACCTTCCCCAACGCTTCGTGCGCGACTTCGTGGAGCGCGGGCGCGCACCCACGCTCGGCGGCGTCCGGGCGCCTATCATCGTGATGTTCAGCGACATCGACAGCTTCACGAGCGTCGCAGAAACCATAGTGCCCGACGGTGGCTGGTTCGCTTTCAGGTGCTGTTCACTCGTCCGACTTGGCGGCGCGTCCGCGTTCTCGTCGAAGGTGCGATTCTGACGCCTCATCGGCGAACCATCAGCGCTGCACTTCGCGCCACCGGCAAAAGCGCCGATGCTGGGTTTGCCCTCTACCATGCCGTGCTGAACCGGTGTCGCTGGTCCGCCCTGGCGGCCGCCCGCATTCTGTTCCTGATGCTGGTCGGTCGGTTCGCGGCTTCGGGACCTGTGGTGATCGGCCTTGACGACACCATTGAGCGTCGCTGGGGTGCCAAGATCAAGGCCCGAGGCATCTACCAAGACCCCGTAAGGTCGAGCCACGGGCACTTTGTCAAGGCCAGCGGATTGCGCTGGCTGTCGGCCATGCTGCTGGCGCCGGTTCCCTGGACCGGTCGTATCTGGGCGCTCCCTTTCCTCACCGCGCTGATAGCGTCGGAGCGCGCCGCGGCGGTGCGTGGGGTCAGGCATAAGACGCTGGTCGACGGCGCCCGCCAGATCATGCTGCAGATCGCCCGCTGGCTTCCGGGCCGCCCCATCGTGGTCGTGGCGGACAGCGCCTTCTCGGCCATCGATCTGCTGGCCGCTGTGCGGAACCGCGTCAGCGTCGTGACGCGGCTCGCTGAGATGCGCGTCATCGGCGCGACGGACAGCCGGTTCTTCACGCTATGGCCGTTTATAACGATCGGCGCGTAAAGGGCGCTGGTATCAATGTCCATCGTCAAGTTCTCCAAATCAGCAAATCAACCGCGTTGCGCGCTAAGACGCATGATCGCGCGTTCGTTGAAGCCAGACGTAGCTTTTGCGGGAGGAAGGCAGAAGGCGGGGGCACGATAAGCAATATTTCGTATGGTGTTAAAATGCGGATTTCGAGGTGTGGCTTGTTTCGCGCCGCTGCGCCGGTCGGGTACGGCTCGTCCGATGGGCACGGCGTCGGCGTTGGTCAGCCACCGGGAGAGACCTTTTGGCTCACGCAGCCCCCGATGGAAGCTCGCGATTAGCGCACGGCTCGCTCGAGCCCGCCGGCTCCGGTCTGCCAGTTCGAATGGAAAGTTGCGAGCGCGGCGATGAACCCCGCGAGTTGGATCGGCGAAATCCGTTTGGAAGGCATTCGGGTCACGATCGATCTCACTTCGCGCGGATGATGGCTTCCACCGTAAGGGCGGCTGACAGCACCGCCATGTCACGCCCGTGCACTGCCGAGAGAAGCAGGCTGGTCGGCATGCCGTTCTCGTTCACGCCATTTGGGATTGCCACTCCGCACCAGTCGAGAAAGTTGCCCAGCATCGCGTTGCGCACCGTCTGCATGTTCTCGCGCGCGAAGAGACCATCGTCGGCCTCCAGTGGAGCGACCGGCATCGCCACCCGCGACGTCGTTGGAAAAGCGACGATCGCTTCGCCGATCAACGCATTTGATTCTGTTATGAGGCGCTTGCGGGTCTGAATCACCGCGTCGAGGTCAACAGCCGTCATGTGCTCGGAGAGCCGCATCCGCTCGACGACGCGACGATCCATCCGATCGGCGTCTGGCCCGGTCAGGCGTTTGCGGTGGAGCTGCAGCGCCTCGGCGCCGAGGAGATGCCCGCGTTCGGCGACCAGCTCCATGGCCTTGGCGAGCTGCGGCATGGCGCGTCGTTCGACGCACGCGCCTGCACGCGCCAGTTCGGTGATCGCCGTCTCGAAGTTGGCGACGACCGCGGCCTCGCAACCGTCGAGAACGACCGTCTCCGGTACGACGATCCGCAGGCTGTGGAGTTCGGCGGGCCGCGCCTCGGGCGTCGGGACGCCGCGCAGGGCGGCGTCAACGAGTACGCAGTCTTCAACGGTATTGGCGAGCGGTCCGAGCGAGTCGAGCGTGCGCGAGAGCGGGAAGACGCCGTCCATCGGATAATGCCCGGTCGATGACTTGTAGCCGACGACGCCGTTGAAGCTGGCCGGTATTCGGATCGAGCCGCCGGAGTCGGTTCCGATGGCTAAGGGCGCCAGCCCCGCCGCGACCGCGACGGCCGATCCCGAGGAGGAGCCGCCCGGCGACCGCCCGATCTCAGGATCGCGCGGGTTGCGGGGTGTGCCGTAATGCGGATTGAGTCCGAGGCTCGAATAGGCGAACTCACTCATGTTGACGAGGCCGATCGTGATCAGGCCCGCCCTGACGGCGGCCCGCAGCAGTGCCGCGTCGCGTTTGGCCGGGGGCTCCGACTGCAACACGACCGATCCGGCCGTGGTCACCCGGCCTTCAACATCGAACAAATCCTTCCAGGCCATGGATACGCCGTCGAGCGCGCTGAGCGGAAGCCCGGCCCGCAGCCGAGAACGCGATGCCGCCGCCTCCTTGCGCGCGCGTGCCGCCGCCACTTCGATGAACAAGGCCTTGTCGGGATAAGCAGCGATTGCCGCGAGAGTCTCCTCGACAAGATCGCACGGGTCCAACCTCCCGGATCGGAGCTCGGCGCCAAGTGCGACGGCGGTCCGGCTAGAATTAAAGCTCGGCGTGGACAAGCAACCTCACAAGCACTCGGCTTCTGGCGATCCGCTTCTGCTTGCGAGGCCGCGTTGCTTCAGCCTCCACACGAGCACGTCGAAGCGGTCTTGGCCAAAGAAGGGCTCATCCTCGAAGACCATGGTGGGCACGCCCCAATGTCCGGCCGCCTTCAACGCTTGATCGTTCTCCGCCAACTGCGCGTCGAACCGTTCATGGTAAGCGTCCACCGCGGATTGAAGGTCCGACAAAGCGAGGCCCGCCCGGCGCGCGGCATCCGCAAGGTGATCGCCTTTGTCCCAGCCCTCGAGTTCGCCGCTCCACAGCAGCTTGGCAACTTCCCAGCCGAATTCGATGCCGCGCCCGCCTTCCGTCGCTGCAATCCCAAGCCGGCTTAGACGCAGCGCAAGCGGCTGCTCGGCTGCGATGGCGAGGGTTTTGGGGTCCTGATTTATCGGATCGGGAATGGGCCGCCTGAAGGGAAGCCCGTGGAAGGCAGCGGCCCGTGCGCTGTCCAGAACGAAATAGGGCCGCGCCAACGGATCCATCCGAGCGAAGTAGGACGGATTACGAATGGCCGCAGGATTGACGATCCTAAAATCGACCGAAACCGTGTACGTCTCCCGAAGCGACAGGAGACGCGGCAACACGATATATGAATATGGGCTGCGAAATGACCAGTATAGTTCTATCGTCAGGCTCATACTGATTGTCCCGCATATATCGATTGCACAAGGTCAGCCTGCAATGTCGGCGCGTCCATCGTCTATTCGAATCTGTCGCTGTAAGCTTCTCTGAACCAGGTATTGATTTCCCCCGAAGTCGCGAACCAGACGTCGGCGTGAGAGGAAATGTATTGGAGAGCCGAGGCCAGGTGCTTGGCTCTGAAAGGTTGTCCAGCGATGAACGTATGTAGGCAGATCGGCATGATCTTGGCCCGGTTCGCGCTCTCCGCGTAGAGAACGTCGAATTGATCGCGAATGAGTTGTCCGAATTCTCCGGCCGTGATGCCGAAAGTCAGGACTGAAGGAAGATCGTTGCACTCGACAGAATAGGGCATGGAGAGCAATCGCTTCCCTGTATTCACTCTCATCGGAAACGGTTCATCGTCGGCAGAGAAATCGCAAAGATATTCGATTCCCGCTTCTGACAACAAGTCCGGAGTGTCGAAGGTTTCAGACATGAACGGTCCGAGCCAGCCTTTCGGTTGGACACCCGTACTCTTGGCGATTGTGGAAAGGACATCGCCGACATGTCGCCTTTCGTCCTCCAACGAGAGGCCGTTCAGGAATGTGGAGTTGTTCTTGCCGTGCCCCAGCCATTCCCAATGGAGGTTCGTCCCGGCCTCGACGATCTGCGGATATTCCAGACAGACGTCGGAATTTAAGAGGACGCTCGCGCGGGCGCCGAGTTTCTCAAATATCTCGGCGAGCCGCCAAAAGCCGACGCGCTGCCCATAGTCGCGCCAGCCATAGTTGAGCGGGTCGGGCGAAAATTTCGCCGTTCCTGGCACGATCGCGGGTCCAGGGATGTTCTCCGGAAAGTGCTCGATGTTGAGGTAGAGGACGACTGCAACTCTCGCTTGGTTGGGTAATTGCAGCGGCGCTCGATCAACTATCGGGGAGAAACTGTATCGGCTTGTTTGCGTGAGCATCCTATCACCTCCGTCTTTCGCTGGGACGAGCGCCGTTTCTGCCGTCGAGTCATTTGGCATTGAGCCTCCCGCGCACTGTCTTGGAGAATCAGTTTTCATCTCGTTCGGCCGGCCACCATGGGTCGCGACGATGCGCGTGATCGGCGCGACAGACGAGCGGTTCTCCCGGAAATAGCGTTTATAACGTAAAGCGGAAAAGCCCGCCGGTGACGGCCTCTATCGTCCCGACTTCTGAAACCATCAAATTGGGTGCTTTGTGCTCCACGACCCAGGATCAAACGCCCGTTGAGCAAGGTCTAGCTCTCGCGAGTGGGAGGCAGAAGATGGGGTAGACGATAAGCACTATAACTTTTAGCGTTAAAACATGGATCTCCCAGTGTTCTGACCGGGTCGGAGGATTCCCAGACATCTGCGGACGCGGCATGTTTGGGTTTATGCGACGCGGTGTTGAGGTCTCAGTATCGCCCGAGGATCAGGCGCGGCTGAGCGGGTTGGTGGCGGACCGGAACACGCCACAAAGCATGCGGCCCGAGCACACATCGTTCTTCTGACCGGCGACGGCCTGGGCACGATGGAGATCATGCGGCAGACCGGGCAATCGAAGCCGACGGTGTGGCGCTGGCAGGCGCGCTTTGCCGAAGCCGGTGTCGATGGTTTATTGCGCGACAAGACCCGGCCGCCCGGGCGGGCGCCACTGCCTCCTGAGGTTATCCGCAAGGTTGTGAGCAAGACCACAACCGAACACCCGCCGGAGGCAACGCATTGGAGTGCTCGCATGATGGCCAAGGCGGTCGGCATCGCGCCGAGTTCGGTGCAGAAGATCTGGCGCGACCATGGCTTGAAGCCGCACCTCGTGCGCCACTTCAAACTGTCCAAGGATCCGGACTTCGAGGCCAAGCTGATCGATGTTGTCGGGCTCTACCTGGCGCCGCCGGATCGCGCCCTGGTGCTGTCGGTCGACGAGAAGAGCCATGTGTCCGGCCTGTTGACGCGGTGCTCATGACCGCTGACCCTGATGAAGTCCACGACCGAAGTCCCTGATCAGATCCTCGCGCTTGGAGAAGCGCATGGCTTACAGCGGGCTCTCCTCGGTCCCGGTCGACGGTTCGTCATCACATCTCAGCACCTTGCACCCCCGACGCCAGCTTCAGACGCCGGCAGGCGGGATCTCGTCAGGCGGCAGAAGCCACCTTGTAAACTTCACCTCGCGTCAGCACCGCCCAGGCGATCCGGGCGGTCTTGTTGGCGAGCGCCACGGACACGACCCGCGCGGGCTTGCGCTCAAGCAACTGCTTCGCTCAAGTCCTGCCCGGGGTGTCTCGACGGGCCATGCGGATCACCGCCGTCGCGCCGACAACGAGCAGTCTGCGAAGAGCCCCGTCGCCCTGTTTGCTGATGCCTCCGAGCCGCTCCTTGCCGCCACCACTACGGGGTTTGGGGGTGAGGCCGAGCCAAGCGGCGAACTGCCGGCCGGACCCGAACAGGGACGGATCAGGGACGGACGCCGAGATCATGCTCGCGGTGATCGGTCCCACACCGGGTATGGTGATGAGGCGGCGGCTCGCGTCATCAGTTCGGCACCACGCGACGATCTCCTTTTCCGACGTCCCGATCTCGTCGGCCACCTCTCCGATCTGGTCGATGAGGCGTGGCAGAGCCGCCTTGCCGAGCTCCGGCAAACTGGACTGCTGAGCCTGGAACTGCGTGATCAGGTCCTTCAAGCCCGACTGCCCTTGGGCCGCTATGATGCCGAGTTTCGCGAGATGGCCTCGCAACGCGTTTGTGAGCATGGTGCGCTGCCGGACAAGCAGTTCGCGCACCCTGTGCAGCATCAGCACGGCCTGCTGGTCGACGGTTTTGATCGCGACGAAGCGCATCCTCGGTCGAGTCACGGCCTCGGCGTCGGCGGCGTCGGTCTTGCCCCGCTTGACGTACGGCTTCACGTAGTTCGGCGGCATCAGCTTGACGGTGTGGCCGAGTTTCATCAGCTCGCGCACCCAGTGGTGCGCCGTGCCGCACGCCTCCATGCCGATGAGGCAGGGAAATAGCTTGGTGAAAAAGGGCAGGACTTCGCCCCGGTGCAGTGACCGGCGTACAACCACCTTGCCGTCTGCATCGATGCCATGGATCTGAAAGACGTTTTTCGCCAGATCGAGACCGATGGTGCTAACCTTTGCCATGGACGGCTCCTGTTGATGGGAGTTGAACGACCGCATCTTGGCACATCGATGCCGGTAGCAGGGGCCGTCCACCCCATCAGATCCGGCCCTGGACCGTACCCAGCCTGGCCTGCCCATGAAGCCTGGCCGCGCCGGGACCATGACGCACGACTACAAGCGGCACGACACCACGACGTTGTTTGCGGCTCTCAACGTGCTAAACGGCGCCCTCATCGGATGCTGCCTGCCGCGGCACCGCCACCAGGAGTTTCTGCGGTTTCTGGAGACCATCGACGAGCAGACCCAGCCCGATCTCGACCTGCACCTAATCGTCGACCATTATGCCACACACAAACAGCCGGACGCCGTGGCCTGGTGGAAGCGGCATCCGCGTTTCCACATGCACTTCACTCCGACATCCAGTTCCTGGCTGAACCTGATCGAGCGCTTCTTCGCCGAGATCACCCGCAAGCGCATCCGGCGCGGCGTCTTCCGGAGCGTGCTCGACCTGGAGGTCGCCATCTACCGTTACCTTGCCGAGCACAACGAGCACCCGAAACCCTTCGTCTGGTCCGCTAAGCCCGTCAATATCCTCAAAAAGGTCAATTGCGGGAAACAAGCGTTGGAGTCAGAACACTAGAGAACCCCAGCTTTGGCCCGAGACCCAACATGCTCTAGTGCCATGTCAAGCACCAACTTGAGCGAGCGGACCGTCCGGGTCGTCTGGGCCAAAAGAAGGCCTCCTTGGAGCGCACCGATGAGGCTGGCGGCGAGGTCGTTCGGCTCCGCCCCGGGATCCAGTTCGCCATGTTCGCGCAGCCGTCGCAAGCAGGATGCCAGCCGGAGTTCCCAGGCCTGGAATCCCTCGGCCACGAGCGCGCGTGCATTTTCGGAGCGGTCGGCCAACTCGCTGCCGAGCGTCCCCAGCGGACACCCCCCGACGCCGCACGCCGCTTCGGTGGCCGCGACGATCGCGTCCCGCCAACCGCGTAGCCCAGCCAACGTCTCGACGTGGTCCAGCAAGGTTGCCTGAAACGCCAAGACGCGACACGTCTGCGCCTGGATCACGGCGCCGATCAGCGCGTCCTTGTCGGCAAAGTAGTGATAGAGCTGCGACTTGCTCGTCGAACTCGCTCTCATGACGTCGTCGAGGCTCGTCCCGCCCACGCCCCGGTCGTAGATCAGCCCAGCGGCCGCCTCGACGATGCGCGCCCGGGTCGCCGCTCCCCTGGCCGTCATGGACCGCTGGCTCGATACTGAAGCCTCCTTCATGACTTCGACATCACCACGACTGGACTTGACAGTCCATATGTCTCGGCTGATTTATTGGAACTTGGACCGCCCAGTCCAGCGAGTGAACTTAGGGGTCGCAGATGCTGCCGCCGCAAGACATTGGAGCGCTCGCTCCCTCGCGCAGCGGCATTGGACCGGCAGAATGGACGCAGCGGCCTTACGGCCGATCGGAAGCGCCGGCTGAGCTGATCCATGCGTCGATCGAGATCTTGGACGGCAGGGTAAGCCTTTGCCCCCACACGACCACCGCGACCACGTTCCGGTAACGGATGGAACTCGCAAGTGGGGGTGCAGCGACATGCAACGGCTGGATGAGAGGGGGCGCATTCACCTCCGCGCCGGTTCCGAGGTAACCAAGCCGATGTTCGGTCGAATAGTCCTTGTGAGTGGCCTGTCACGTGGCGCTCAGCCAAGCGTCCATTCGAGGTTCCGAGCTCGCAATGTCGACTGTAGCAGGATACGTCCCCCCGGCAATTCGGCCGTCGCGCCTCGGCTTTCGGACGATATGCTTCGCGCGACCCATGAGTCTCGCCCGCATCATTCGCTGGATGCTTTCGCATCGGAGCGCTTCGGTGGCTGCTCCGCCCCGCGGCCGCAGCTTGGCGCAATACATGCCCGCCGCCGTCCATGAGCGACGCCTTGTCGAGATGACCGCGGACCAGCGCGCGCAGATCGCCGAGCGACTGGACGCTGAGTGGTCGGCGCATATGGTCGCGGCGCAAGCGGGAGACCGGATCGCGTACGAGCATCTGCTCCGCGGCTGCGTCCCCCTGATCCGCCGCGTGGTGGGCCGGCAAGACGTTCGCCTGGATCGGATCGACGATATCACGCAGGAGGTGCTCCTGACGCTGCATCGGGCCCGCCACACCTATGATCCGTCCCGAAGCTTTTCGGCATGGCTCTGCACGATTGCGAAGCGGCGGGCGATCGACAGTTTGCGCCGGCGCGGGCGGCAGGACCGCCACGAGATTTATGAACCAATCGCCTATGAGAGCCATCCGGAGGCAGAGTCCGGTCGCGAGGATCTGGGGGAGACCGCAAACCAAGCCGTGTCGGACGCGTTGGACCAGTTGCCACCGGGGCAGCGCGAGGCGATCGAGGCGCTCGCGCTCCGACAACTCTCGCTTGACGAGGCTTCCGCGTTCACGGGCAAGTCGAAGTGCGCGCTGAAGGTAAACATCCATCGGGCGCTGAAAATCCTTCGTGCGCGTTTCGGTTGAGAGCCGTGATACCCGTTTCCATGGAGTCCCTGGTCAGAGACCTTGGAGTCGACCTCCGCCCGGTTCGACGCCTGCGGTCCCCGCTGTTTCGAGCTGCAGGTTGGCTCTCCGCCGCCGCCGCCGCGGCAATCACGTTCGCCTGCTTCGCCGACATCGCCGACATCGTCCATCGACTGCGTTATGTTCCCGATATGTGGCTCGCGGTCCTCGGCTCCACGACGACGACAGTCTTCGGCGCCATCGCGGTCTTCCAGCTCAGCCTTCCGGATCGCCGGGCCGCTTGGGCCTTGTTGCCCCTTCCGGGCCTCGCCCTCTGGATCGGCGGAACCGGTTTGGGCTGCTTGCGCGCCTGGACGATCCCAGGCACCGAAGTCGCAACCATCGTGGAGGCCCGCATCTGCTTCACCTTCATCGTGAGTCTTTCGATACCCCTCTCCGCTCTAATGATTTTGATGATCCGCCGCGCCTATCCCATGCACCCCAGTCTCACCGCCGTAACCGGGGGCCTCACGGTGGCGGCAGGCAGCGCGACACTGCTCAACTTCTTCCACCCCTACGATGCTGGCGCCACCGACATTGCGGTCCACGTCGTGGCGATTGCGCTCGTGGTCGGGGCGAACCGCCTTGTCGCCGGTTGGCTGCTCGAGCCGCCCGTTATTCGCCGGAGTATGTAACCGTCGCCGCGCGCGCGCGAATAGGGCATGTGGCAAACGTGCCATGACATGACGGATCCGGCGGAGCCGCCCGTCCCCCACATCGAAAGAGTTCAATGACATCCAAGACCGTTGCGATCTCCGCCCTGGCCCTCTGCATCGGCTTCGCGGCTCTCCCGGGCGCCAACGCGGCCGAGAGCGATGCCATGCATCATGGCATGATGAAAAAGCACATGAAGAAGGGTAAGATGATGCATCACGGGATGATGAAGAAAGACGAGGCCGCTCCGTCTGAGGATGCCGCTCCGGCGCAGTAAGGTTTACAAGGGGGGCCGTGCCCAATCCATCGACAGTGAGAAGCAGGCGAGGCTCCCCTATCCGCCTCAGACCCGATGTGCCGCCCAGATGACGAGGAGTCGATGATGAACAAGGTTCCCGCTGCCACCCTCGCCGCTTCCGTCACGGCGGCGCTTGCGCTCCTGAGCGGGCAGGCGGCCGCCGACGGGGCGTCGAAGGAGAAGTGCTACGGGATCGCGCTCAAAGGGCAGAACGACTGCGCCGCCGGTGCGGGCACGACGTGCGCCGGCACTGCGACGGTCGACTATCAGGCCAATTCCTGGAAGCTGGTTCCGGCTGGAACTTGCGTGACGATTGTCACACCGAAGGGACACGGATCGTTGAACAAAGGCGACGCCCCAGCCTGACGCGCGGGCGCCTTCTTTGCGTTCTCCAATGCTTACAGAGGACCCCATGAAGCCGTCAAAGCTCCCAGGCCGCGCTGGTGTCGGGCTCAAGCCTCAGCACTTCACCGCCATCGTCGCAGCCCGGCAGCCTGTCGGATTCTTCGAGGTGCATGCCGAGAACTACATGGGCGACGGAGGCCCGTTGCACGCCCAGCTCGGAAGGCTGAGACAAGATTACGCCCTGTCCATCCATGGCGTCGGCTTGTCGATTGGATCGATGCAGCCGCTGGACGCTGATCACCTCGGTCGGTTGAAGCGCCTTTGCGACCGCTACGAGCCGGACAGCTTCTCGGAGCACCTCGCCTGGTCAAGCCACGACGGCGTCTACCTGAACGACCTGCTGCCACTGCCCTATAACGGGTCGACGCTGGCGCGAGTGGCTGAGCACATCGACCTGATCCAGACCACCCTCAGTCGTCAGATCCTGCTGGAGAACCCGGCGACCTACCTGTCATTCGCGGAAAGCACGATCCCGGAAACGGTGTTCCTAGCCGAGCTGGTGCAGCTGACTGGATGCCGCCTCCTTCTCGACGTCAACAACGTCGTCGTCGCCTCGATCAATCAGGGGGTGAGCCCCGACACCTATCTAAAGGCATTTCCTTTACACTGCATCCAAGAGATTCATATTGGCGGCCACGCCGAGAGCGTCGATGAATCAGGAGCTCCACTCCTCATCGATTCACACGGCTCGCCTGTAAGCGACCCGGTGTGGCGCCTCTTCGAGCACGTGATTGACCGGGTCGGGCCGGTCGCCAGCCTCGTCGAGTGGGACAACGACGTGCCGAGCTGGGCCATGCTACGTAAGGAGGCCGAAGCGGCCCAGAAAATCCTTGATCGGCCGTCAAAGACGATCGCTGCCTGAGGAGGCTCCTATCGTGCTGGAAATTCAGGACGCCTTCACGCGTGCCCTACTCGAGCGCGATCGCCCCATCCCACCAGGGTTGACGTGCAGCAACGGTTTGCGACCGGAGCGCCGCTTCGCTATTCACCGGGACAACGTCGTTGCCGGCCTGATCGCCACGCTCGCTTCTCGCTTTCCCGCGACGCAAAGAATCGTCGGCGCACCGTTTTTCGTTGTGCTCGCGCGAGCCTTCATCGACCGGCATCCACCCCGCTCGCCGGTGCTGTTGGAGTATGGCAAGGATTTGCCCAGCTTCGTCGAGGCGTTCGAGCCCGCAAGGGACCTGCCCTATCTCGCCGACGTGATCCGGCTCGAAGCGGCGCGTGGGCGAGCCTACCACGCGGCTGACATGCCTCCCCTCGACCCTCAGACCCTCGCGGTGCTGCCGCAGGAGCGGCTTCCCTTCATCCGGTTCGACTTCCATCCCGCCACCTCGATGATCCGTTCGAGCCATCCGATCGTGACTATCTGGGCGATGAACGCCGACGGGTCCAAGCCCAAGCCCGTCGAACCCTGGTTGGCCGAGGACGCGATGGTGTCGCGGCCGACGCTGAACGTGCGCGTCCACCGCCTCCCGTCGGGCGGAGGCACGTTCCTGTCGCTGCTGGCAGCCGGGTCGCCTTTAGGAGACGCGGTCGAGGCCGCGCTCTCCGAGTCGCCAAACTTCAACCTTTCGACCAACCTCGCCTTCATGCTTGGGGCAGGCGTGACAACGGCCATCCGATAGATTTTGTCCGGAGGAAAGAGATCCGTTGACGGGTTCGCTGCCGGTCCAGGTTCCGACGCTCGATCGGCCTCAAGGCCTGCCTCGGTCCGATCGACGACGGTCTGCCGCCGCCGGTCACGCGAATTTGCGTCGTATGTCATTCTGGCGCTCGGGACACGCGAAAACCGACGGCTGGCCGTCGCAGACAGCTCTTCCAGATCGAACACAGCTTGTCCTTCGTCGAAGGCTGATAGCGACCGCGCTCACCACCTTCGTCGACAACGCTTGCGCTCCGCAGCCGACGATGCGGTCGCCGAACGGCATGAACTCAGGGCATCATCGACATGATCATGCCGACCGTAGCCTGCATGAGATCCGGCCGTACCAGGAGCGCCACGACCAAAAGCGCGACGAAGGCGAGGGCGGTGCCACCGAACACGCGGACCATGGCGGCCCGCTGCTCGGCGCGATCTGTAAGTTCTTCAAGATGCGTTTGCATGGTGTACTCCTTTGCATCGGATTAGATCTGCAGGCTCATGAAGCGGTCTTAGAGGAACCTGCGCAGCTTTGGTCGAGTTGTGATGGTTCGTGTTTGGAGAGATCGACAGAATTCATTTCACGAGCAAGACGCCAATGTTCTTCAGATCGACCCTCGGGTTGCCCTTCGTCTAGCCAAATCAAGTATGCTTGGTGCCGTATGGATTCCTGATCGTCATGGTCTTTGGTCGAGCTCATCCGATCCTCCCAGTATTGGTGGCCGTAGGAGCCGTTATCTTGTCCAGGACGCCTGTCCTCGTAGCTAGCCACCTGCACATGACTTCGTTCGGACCCTGCGATAGTTACATCGACAGACGAGCGAGGCGGTCGGGGTTGAACTGAAACGGATGCTGCTCGTCGGCGAAAAAGAGGCTGATCCCCCCATTGGACCGACGCAAGCGATGTGGACCCTTATACAGACCGTAGCTCAATCGAGTGGCGCGGCTCTCGGATCTCAGTTCAGCAGGCTTACCCTCAACTTGCTTATCGCTGCGGCCCCTGCCGGTCGGCGCTTACCGTCCCCGAGGTCCAGTACGCGCCGACGTAAGGCGACACACACGGCTCGTCGACCATCATCCCGTCCCAGGACCCCAGAGGTGCGGCTGCGAACTGGCGGTGCTCGGCCTCCTGTCTCGACGGCGCTGACAGGTGAAACACGCAGCGACAGCGCGGGCGGCGGATCGGTCAGATGAGCAACCCCTCTGAATGATCGCATCGCTGCACTGGGACCGTTTGCCTGGAAGATCAAACGAGACTCGTTGGGCGCCGTATTTACACGCCACCGAGCCCGACCCGCGGCGCTCGATCCGGCAGCAAACGCCTGGGCCGGCCGCGGCACGATCTTCGCGGGATATGCCTCTGGGTTAGGATAAGAGGATACTGACGGCCGACATCCGCTCCTCTGCTAATAGCGATTGAGGGATGATAGGGCCTCAGTCTAGTCTTTTTGCTCGAAGACCATGGTCCCGTGCCATTCGCTATTGGGGGGCGAAACCAGAAAGGCTTGGCACCGCTCGATCATGACGCGCGATGGCGCATCGCAACCTCGCATCGCGACGACCCTTTCGAACGCCAGGACAGCCGCCTCGAAGCGACGCGTACGATAAAGCTCGAGGGCCTCAGCGTAGGTCAAGATCCAAGCTGGCGTCGACGCGCCGGGCTCGGCAGTCCCGACGATCTCGAACAGCGGCATTCCCTCAGCGCGCCCGTAAACGGCGACGCGGTCGAGTTCTCGTACCTGGAAGGAGGCCCCGGCCTTGAGCCGCGTCGCATCTCCGATCATGATCGTAGTGCCGTAGACCTTGTTGGCGCCCTCGATCCGGCTTGCGACGTTCACCGCGTCTCCGATCGCCGTGTAGTTCAGGCGGCTTTGCGAACCGATGTTGCCGACCAGGACGTTCCCGGTGTTGATCCCAATCCGAACGACAAGGGGTCGGCCTCCGTCGTCCGCGATGCCGGCCCGAGCGAGGGCCGCAGAGCATGCGAGGGCCGCCCGGCAGGCGTCGGCCGCATGATCCGCGTTGGCCGCAGGTGCGCCCCAAAATGCCATGATGGCGTCTCCGATAAACTTGTCGATCGTCCCGCCTTGGGCAACGATCTCAGCGGAGATCACGTCGATGTAGGCCGAGAGCAGCGGCACGATGGCGTCGCCCAGCCGCTCCGACATCCCAGCGAAGCCGGCGATATCGGCAAACAGGACGGTCAAGGGCTGAACCGTCCCTCCGGGTTTGGCCTCGATCCCCTCGGCGAGAAGCTTGTTCACGAGGTCGCCCGGTAGGTATTTGCGGAAGGCCGATAATCCGCTTGCCATGCTCGAAGCAACCTTCGACAGAAGGTCCAGTTCGCGCAGTCGGGAGGGATGGTACTCGATCTGCTCGAGTTCGAACCTCTGGATGCGGCCGAGTTCGGCTGCGATCCTGGTCAGCGGCCTGACCAGGAACGAGCGGGCTAACAGCATCGCTGCGCCAACCGCACTCAGGATCAGCACCACCAGCGCCGCGCTGACGTGTTGGTTGGTCGAGTCGATGGCACCGAGGAAGTCAGCTTCGGGCACGACCGTCGTCACTTCCCAACCCATGAAATCGAGTGGCGTGACCGTTACGGTGTAGGGGATTCCGTCATGTTCGACCCGCGCCTCCGCTAGTTGCTTCTGCTCAGCGTCGGCCTTCGCAAGCATCATGTCGTGCGTCTGTCGCGCCACCGCCAGCAGGGTCGGATTCTTCACCATGGTGCCGTGCACCTCGTCGGCCTCGGCATCGGGGACCGCCACGGCGAGCCCGTTGGGCCGCAGCACGAAGGCGGCCCCTGACTTTCCCACGGGAAGGCTCGCCAGGAACCGGGACAGCCGATCGAGGTCGATCATGACGGCCAGCACCCCTTGTCGGGCACGGTCGACGTCGATAGCGCCAGCATAGGCTATCGCGGGCCGTCCAGCGCCGGGATATTGAGTCACCTCGATCCAAAGCGGTGCATTCGCCTCGGTGGCTTCCTTATACCAAGCCTGGGCGGTGACGTCGTATTTCGTGGCCTTGAAGGCGCGCTTTTCGAATTCGATGTCGCCGGTTAACACCTTGTAACGATCGATTCGGCGCTGGCGCGGCACCGGCGCTGCGGCGATCTCCATCATCTCCAGTTCGCCATCACCGAGCTTGTGCGCGGCGAAGAAGCTATCGTCTGGCCAGCCGAACGCGATCCAGGACACCGCCGGCTGGGCCTGAAGTTGGGCAAGGAACACAAACTCGCGCTTGTCGGCCTGCCGGGTGGTGATCACGTCCTGGACGAAGATTGTCCGGATGGCGCCATGCGCCGCTTCGGCGCTGCCGATCAACGAGGCAAGCTCCCTCTTCACCTCGCTGGCGATCTGCTGGTTGAGCTTCGTGGCCAGCATGCGGCTATTGGATTGCGCAGTGCGCCACCACAAGAGGTCTACGACCCCGCCCGTGGTTGCGAAGGTCGCGACCACGAAGATGATCAGGGCCGGGCGGATGCCGATGCGCATTAAGGCCTGGAAGGTCCGAAAGGGTCGCCGTCGCCCCAGCTATAAAAGCCTGAGCCGCAGACACTTCAATAGTCTGAACGCGAGATCAGCGCTCCTGCGAGACCAAGGCCCCTACGTAACCATGGGTCTGAATCCACATGATCGTCGCGGGTGACTCCGCACTGCCACATGGGGCATCCCCGAACCAAGCCGTGGCAGCCGCCCCGCGGACATCGCCATCGAGAGCGGCAATCCTATCACCGTGAGGGAAGTGAAGACCGCAGGGATGCCGTTCAGGACGGGGCGCGTGGCGGTGCCTCGGCTAAGAGTCGCCGCCGAGTCGCGACGCCCCAACAATTCGGCCGTCGGGCGCTTCGAGCAGGACAGCGACGTCCTGCCCGGCGGGCATGGGTTCGCTGACCTGTAGCGACGCACCAGACCACTGGCCGATCGTGCGGACGGACCGCACAATATTCGATTCGGTCAGGGTTCGGCCGCTGTTTTCGCCGCGACCGACCGCCGTCTGGTGCTCCGGGTCGAAGCCGATCAGCAGAAGCCGACCCGTGCCGCTTCCAGGCCCAACCTGGACGGAAACCCGGCCGCCCTCCCGACTGACGGTAACGGATGCGACCGTTCGGTCTTCCCTGGCCTTTTGGATGGCGGAGCCCACCTCACCCCGCTCCGAGCCGACGAAGCCACGCACCCCGTCGACGACCATCTCGGGCGTGTATGAGCCGTCGCCGAAGCGACTGCCGTAGCGCGCCTGCCGCTGCGTCGCGGCGTCGAGCGAAAATGGATCCTTCCAGCCGAGCCCGTTCCAATATGTGACGTGGAACGCGAGAGGAAGGACGTTTCGGCCGGCGTGCGATAGCTCGGTGAGGTAAGCATCGGCCGGGGGGCAAGAGGAGCAGCCCTCCGAGGTGAAGAGTTCGACGACGACGGGGCGCTCGGCCGCCGAGGCAACGGCCGGCAACAGGCCGAGCATGGCACTGAAGGCAAGAAGGCGTGATCGCATGACGGTGCTCCGGTGGCTTATCTCCGATATTCGCCACCGGTCGTTTGAGGTTACAGCCGACGGCCTCCGAAAAGGCTCGCTGCAACGGCAGCAGCGTCGAGCGGCTTACCAATCTGTTGGCATGTGACGGAACACGTAGGGGGGCCGGATGATTATTGGACTTGACAGTCCAGTTGATTCATTGGAGCTTCACGATTCTGGACCGAAGGGTCCATTAATGATCGGACACTCCCATGTCGCTACTGCGCGATGGCGATCCCTTCCCGAAGCTCGAAGTATCACTGGTCGGAGGGGGAGCCATGTCCTTGCCCAGGGATGTTGCGGGCTCCTACGCAATCGTCCTGATCTACCGCGGCGCCTGGTGCCCGTTCTGTGTCGCGCAGTTGGTGGATTTCGGGACCGAGGAGGCGGCGCTCGACGCGCTTGGCGTGAGGGTGACCGCGCTGTCGGTCGACGACGAAGCGGTGGGAACCGCGCTCGTCGCAAAGCATGACCTCCCTTTTCCCGTCGGGCACAGCGCCGCTGCCGATGCCATTTCGGCGACCACGGGGGCGTTCACGAATGCCGCTCCGCATCACTTGCAGCCGGCCGCCTTCATCCTCGGGCCGGACGGTTTGGTTGTGGCGGCGGTCTACTCGACCCACGCCGTCGGGCGCCTGGTCGCAGCGGATGTCATCAGTTTCGTCGGCTACATGAAGTCCAGGAGCACCGCAGAGGCACACGCCGCGGAGTAGCTCCATGCGCACACGTGGAAGCGACGGTCATACGCGGTGTCGGCGGGTAGCATCGATCTGCCCGCGTCTAAGAATTCAACCGCCGGCGCCGATCCTACTGGTTGCACGGCACCTCACCCAGGATGTCGGGACTCAGGTTCAATGATACGCTTCTACTTCCATCCCACGCCCAACCCGGCCAAGGTCGCTCTGCTGCTCGAAGAAGCGGCGATCCCTTACGTGCTCGTTCCCGTCGACACCAGCAAAGGCGAGCAGCACCTGCCTGCGTTCCGGGCTGTCAACCCGAACGGCAAGGTGCCGGCCATCGTCGACACAGAAGGGCCGGGCGGGAGGGAAGCGAGGGTCTTCGATTCGACCGCCATCCTGCTTTATCTTGGAGATAAGCTCGGCCGCTTCGTGGGAACGCCAGCCGACCGACCGGAGCTCCTGTCCTGGCTGCTGTTCATTGCCTCGGGACTGGGGCCATTCTCAGGTCAGGCCGTCCATTTCCAATATGCCGCGCCGGAGGGTCTCGACTATGCGGTGCGCCGTTACCGCCGGGAGATCGAGCGGCATTATCACGTGCTCGACGACCATCTCGCCGGGCGCGAGTGGATCACGGGCAAGGACTATTCGATCGCTGACATGTCGGCCTGGGGATGGCTCGGCCGCGCCGTCCGCGTGATGAAAGGTTCGGAGGATCCCTTGGCCAACTTCCCCAATCTCAAACGCCTCGTGCAGGCCATCGACGCTCGCCCCGCCGCGGCCCGTGCGAAGGCTGTCGGCAAAGATCATCCGTTCAAGACCGTGAACGATGAGGAGACCAAGCGCGCGCTCTTTCCTTCCAATTACCCGGAGCAAGTGAAGTGAAGATCGAAGGGAAGCGTGTTCTCGTCACCGGAGGTTCCAGCGGGATCGGTTTTGCGTTAGCTGAACGATTGATCTCGCAGAAGGTGCGGTTGCTGATAACCGGACGAAGGGCCGACGCGCTCGACAAGGCCGTCGCGCGGCTCCGCCTTCACGGGGGCGAAGTCAATGGTCTGGTAGCCGACGTCGCGACGCCCGAGGGGCGTGCTTCAACCCTCGACGGTGCTCTCTCGGCCCTGGGCGGCCTCGATGTCCTCGTCAACAATGCAGGCGGCGTCAGGGCCGGAAGGCTGGAAGACATAAGCGAGGCCGAAATCCGGACGATGATCGAGGTTGATCTCGTTGCCCCGATCCTTTTGACCCGTTCTGCGCTTCCTGCCTTGCGAAGTGGCGGACAGGGCTTGGTCGTCAACATTACATCTGCCGCCGCACTGCTCGGCATGCCATTCTACGCGACCTATGCGGCCGCAAAAGCGGGTCTTGCGCGTTTTGGCGAAGCCATGCGCCGCGAGCTCAACGGCGAAGGCGTGCATGTGATGACAGTCTATCCGGGCGCGACAAACACGCCGATGATGCAATCCTCCAAAGCGGGACCAGAACTCGGGTTCGCTCGTGAACCCGCCTCAGCGGTCGCAAAGGCGATCGTGGACGGGATGATCGACGGCGCCTTCGAGGTGGTCCGGGGTGGTGAAATGCGGGCTGCGATGATCGCTCGTAATCGCGAGGATCCGGCCGCGCTCGACCAGCGTTTTCTTGAGATGAAGCCCGAGCTTGCCGCCGCGGTCCGCGATCATTCGGCGTTGTAGTGAAGCTTCGAAGCCAGACGCCAGGAGCCCATGGATGACCGACTCGCCTGACTATACCCCGCCGAAAGTCTGGAGCTGGAACAAGGAGAACGGCGGCCGGTTCGCAAATATCAACAGGCCAGTATCAGGCACAACGCACGAAAAGAAGCTGCCGGTCGGTGATCATCCCTTGCAACTCTACTCGTTGGCCACGCCAAATGGAGTGAAGGTCACGGTGATGCTGGAGGAACTTCTCGCTCTGGGCCATTCGGGCGCGGAATATGACGCGTGGCTGATCCGCATCAACGAGGGAGATCAGTTCGGCAGCGGGTTCGTGGAGATCAACCCGAATTCCAAGATCCCGGCGCTTTTGGACCGCAGCGGCCTGAAACCGATCCGGGTCTTTGAATCCGGCGCGATCCTGATGTACCTCGCTGAAAAATTTGGGGAGTTCCTGCCGACAGAATCCTCTTGCCGCGCCGAATGTTTGTCATGGCTGTTCTGGCAGATGGGCAGCGCGCCGTATCTCGGTGGCGGGTTTGGACATTTCTATGCCTACGCGCCGGTGAAAATCGAATATGCCATCGATCGCTTCGCGATGGAGACCAAGCGCCAACTTGATGTACTCGACAAATGCCTTGCCCGGAATGAGTTCCTGGCGGGCGACGAATACACGATCGCCGACATGGCGGTCTGGCCCTGGTACGGCGGCTTGGCGAAGGGTTGGCTTTATGAGGCCGCCGATTTCCTTCAGGTGCAGGACTATGCGAATCTTCAGCGCTGGACCCACACCATCGGCGAGCGGCCCGCCGTGCAGCGCGGGCGGATGGTCAACCGCGCATTCGGCGAGCCGTCAAGCCAATTGCACGAACGCCACAATGCGACAGATTTCGACACAAAGACGCAGGATAAGGTCACGCTGTGAACAGGCGCGGGTGACGCTAATTCATGAGCCATCAATCTCCCCGAAGCTTCCATGACGGGTCGAAATCAGAGGGGGCTCTTTCGGAAAACACAGGATCCTTCCTGATTGCACCCGGTTTGGCGCGATGTAATCCGTTGCACTTATCTTGATCTCCGAAATCGGATGTCCGAGTCATTAAACAGGCCCGTTTCAGATGAGTTTGGCCGAACGATCTCGACCCCTTCTTCAACGCTATAGCCAAGAGCCCGATATCCGGATCGTCGCTTCGCCGCCATTCTGGCCAGCAGGGGAACGTCGTCATCGACATAGTCGACTACGAGAGCCGCAGCGGTCGAAGCGCCGTTACATCGCCAGCTCGGAGTCCTTGATATTGGCGAAGGGGCCCAGGATCGATGGGTCGAAGTCCTTGAGGACGCCTCGCTCGGACAAGCGCCGAGGAAGGTCGGGATTCGCCAGCGCTCCGCGGCCGATGGTGACGATGTCGGCGCCGTCGTCCAGCGCGGCTACCGCCCGGTCGACGTCATGCAGGCCGCCGTTGGCGAAGATCGCCGCCTTGGGCGCGTAGCGCTTGGCGAGGCGCATCAAGGAGGGGCCGCCCTCGGGGAAGGCGGGCTTCCAAGCCTCATGCTCGGTCACGTGGATGAAGTCCGCACCGGCTTCCGCGAGGCTGCCGAAGATGATCTCCGCGTCGCGCTCCGCATCGACCCACTTGTGATCGTGGTCGTTCACCTTCCCCTGGGAGATGCGGACGCCCACCGGCACCTTGACGCCGACCCTGGCGCGCAC
>NZ_JAMOIM010000056.1 GCF_026130545.1 Lichenifustis flavocetrariae
CGCGCTTGCACCGACGGCGTCGTGCAGGCGCCTGCGCCCGCCCGGCTGATCGAAGGCGGGCTGCCAACCGACGCGCTCGTGGCGCATGTGCTCGTGTCCAAATACGCTGATCATTGTCCCCTGTACCGGCAGAGCCAGATCTTCGCCCGGCAAGGCGTGATGCTCGACCGTTCCACGCTGGCCGATTGGGTGGGGCGCGCCGCCCAACTGCTGCGCCCCGTGCACGAGCGGCTGCTCGCCAAGCTGCGCGGCTCCGGCAAACTCTTTGCCGACGAGACCACCGCGCCGGTTCTCGATCCCGGCCGTGGCCGCACCAAGACGGGGCAGTTGTGGGCTTATGCGAGGGATGACCGGCCCTGGGGCGGCACGGATCCACCGGCGGTGGCCTACGTCTACGCGGCTGACCGGAAGGCCGAGCGCCCCATCGCGCATCTCGCCGGCTTCGGAGGTGTGCTGCAGGTCGACGGCTATGCAGGCTACCGCGTCTTTGCCGAGCGGCAAGGCGTGAGACTTGCGTTCTGCTGGGCTCACGTCAGGAGGCAGTTCGTCGACTTCGCGGCCAAGGGCGCGTCGCCGGTCGCCAGCGAGGTATTGGCGCGTATCGCAGCTCTGTACCGGATCGAGAGTGAGATCGCCGGTCAGTCGGCCGAGGTGCGCCGCAGGGCCCGAGAAGCGCGGAGCCGGCCGCTCCTAGTCGCGCTGGAACGCTTCCTGCGCGACAAGCTGGCCCTCATCAGCCAGAAGAGCACGCTCGCCGAGGCAATCCGCTACGCAACCTCACGCTGGACCGGGCTGACGCTCTTCGTCGAGGACGGCCGTATCGAGATGGACTCGAATACGGTCGAGCGTTCAATCAGGCCCCTGGCCCTCAATCGAAAAAATGCACTCTTCGCTGGATCAGATCGCGGCGGCGAACATTGGGCGGTGATCGCCTCGCTCGTTGAAACCTGCAAGCTGAACGGCGTCGGTCCGCAGGGCTACCTGGCCGACGTCATCGCCCGCATCGTCGATGGCATTCCCCAGAGCCGCATCGATGATCTGCTTCCCTGGGCCTATCCGACCATTCCCGGGCTCAAGGCTACCGCCCGAGCAGCATAACATAGCTACCCGCGCCTACGAAGGTGTGCTCGGGGCACCGCTTACGTTCTTCCGCAAGATGCTGGAGGACCAGCCGTTGCTGGCGCCTGATCGGATTGGCACGGACGCGGCCAGTCCATATCCGCCGGCGATCGCGGCGACCCGAAAGGCTGGCCTGCTGCCAACCACCCCGAAGCACTACGGGACCAAGCACCTGCAGCAGGGGATCGAGAGCGACCATTTCCGGGTCAAGAAGAACATGCCGCGCGTCGGCGGGTTCCGATCCTTCAATACCACCCGGCGGACGATCCAGGGGTTAGAGGCGATGCTAATGGTTGCGCAGAGGGTTCGGCCTCGCGGGTGCCTGGACAGTTTGCGAGCAGAACCGGCTGCTCGCATTCTGCTTCGAACTTCCGGAGGTTAACAAAGTATAAAACCGGGGCCGATGCTTCCCGTCCTGTGGCCTACACCAGAGTTTGCGACACTCCCTTCTCAAGGCCGCCCGAGAGCGTACCAACTGCCTCCTAGAAGGGACTTCGCTGCCGATAATTATAAGGAACGCTATCGGTCATCGCCCTGATGATGAACGAGAGTGCAACCTCTATGCCCGGCGTTGAGATAAGCGACGTCAAATCACTGCCTCTTCCAAGAATGGCTCGTTGCGCTCAACGCGCTCGTAGCAGAAAGGCGATAGGTCGAGTGTTTGGAAAGCGCCCTGTAGGATCAGTTCCGACACGGCGCGTCCTACGGCAGGCGACTGCTGCAGGCCGTGGCCAGAAAAGCCGTTGGCAAACATGAAGTTCGTCACGCGCGGGTGGTAGCCCACGATGCCGTTGTGGTCGAGAACATTGTATTCATAGTGGCCGGTCCAAGCCTGCTGCACTTTAAGTGCGTCGAAGTCCGGAATGCGGTGGTAGAGCGACGGCCAGATATAATCGTCAAATTCCGCGTGATCGATCTCGAAGTCGGTATAGTCCTTCGCGATCTCCATTTGCGGCGTGTTGCCGGTGAGGAAAAGCTCGCCCTCGGGCCGAACGAAAGTGCCCGAGAGATCGATGACGTTCGGCATCTTGCCCGGAATTGGCGTCGCACTGGAAAACACGAAGCTATAGCGCTTGCGCGGCTCGACCGGGATCGACAGACCTGCCATCTGAGCCACCTGTTGCGCACGCGGGCCGGCCGCATTCACCAGTGTGCCGCATGAGACCGTCTGGCCGGTCGAGAGCGTTGCGGAAGCGACCTTGCCACCCGCAAGCGTGAGCCCCGTCACGCAATTGTCGATATATTCGACGCCCGATCCACGGGCAGCGCGCCGAAACCCGTTGAGCAGGCCCATGGAGTCGAACCAACCCTCCTCGCGTGCGCCCCAGGAGGCACCGCCGAGATCTTCCACATTCACGTAAGGGAACTGCGTTCGGATCTGATCGGGGGTGAGCCACACCGTATGGGCGCCGAGGCTGCGCTGCAACTCGACGCGGGCACGGGCGGAATCGACACCCTCGGGCGACGTGCAATAAAGGTAGCCATGTTCCTTGAAGCCAAGGTCAGGCGCCGGCTCCCCGGGGAAGAACTTTGCCATCCGCTCCGGAAACGAATTGATGATCTCGATGCCGAACTGGCTGATCTTGACGTTGATCGGGTTGGAATATTGCTGGCGGATTGCGCTGGTCGACAGCGCCGTCGAGGAGAACTCGAAGGTGCTGTCGCGTTCGACAACGAGGATCGAGGTTTCTGGCCCGATGGCCTGGCTCATCCAATAGGCGGTCGAGGAGCCGACTGCCGCGCCACCTACGATGACGATGTCATAGCTTGTGCGTCTCGGCGCCTTATAGGGAGGGATGGGCAAGAGAGGGCTCCGGTTACCGGTTGAAGGAGGCGATGAGAGCGTCCGAGCCTCGCGCCAGCAAACCCAGGTCCGACCCGACCGCCACCATGGTGAAGCCGCCAGCGAGGTAGCGGTCGGCGTCGGCCTTGACGGGCGCCAGGATGCCGCTCGCCTTGCCGGCTCGGGCTGCCGCCGCGCGCACGGAGGCGATGGCGGTCTGCACAGGCTCGACGCCCGGATTGCCCATGTGACCCATGTTGGTCGAGAGATCGCCGGGCCCGACGAAGAGCGCGTCGACGCCCTCGACCGCCGCGATCTCGGCCGCATTTGCAACGCCTGTCTCGCATTCGATCTGCAACGCCAGCAACTGCTGCTCGCGCGCCGTACCATGGTAGCCCGCGATGCGGCCGAAGGCATTGGCGCGATGCCCAACGGAGAATCCGCGAGCACCCTTCGGGGCATAGCTGACAGAAGCCACAACTTTGCGGGCCTGCTCGGCGGTGCGAATGTTGGGGATCATCAGGCTGCGGGCTCCGACATCCATCGCTTGCTTGATCCCGACCGCGTCGTCGGACGGAAGCCGCACAACGCCCTCGCAAGGGTAGCCGCCGAGCACCTGGAGTTGCGCCATGATGCTGCGCAGATCGTTGGGGCTATGCTCACTGTCGATAAGCAACCACCCGGCTCCAGAACTCGCCACGACTTCGGTGGTCAGCGCTGACGCAAGTGAACACCAAAGGCCGATGGACGCTTGGCCATTTCCCAGGTCGGCCTTCAGAGAATTCACACGTTCCTGCATCCCGAGCTCCGACAAAGCACACATTGAAATTTGTATGATGTCGTATAACCTCCAGAGATCGGCGGCAAGAGAAGTTGAGGGTTCGCATGCGGATCGGGTTCATCGGGTTGGGCGTCATGGGCGCGCCCATGGCACGCAACCTTGTCAAGGCGGGACACACCGTAGCGACGGTGCTGAACCGCTCGCCACTTCCCGAGGGCCTCGATGCGGAGGTCTTCGGCTCGCCGGCCGACGTCGCCTGCGGAGCCGACCTCGTAATCACCATGCTGCCCGATACGCCCGACGTCGAGCGGGTGCTGCTCGGCACGAGAGGTGTCGTCGAAGGCACCCACTCAGGCGCACTCGTCATAGACATGAGCTCGATCAGCCCGATCGCAACCGAAGGTTTTTCGGCCAGGATCCGTGAGGTCGGGGCGGGCTACCTCGACGCACCGGTCTCGGGAGGCGAGGTGGGCGCCAAGACCGCGAGCCTCACCATCATGGTGGGCGGCTTGCAGGCAGACTTCGACCGCGCAAAGCCGATCTTCGAGACGCTCGGCAAAAACATCAACCTGATCGGCGAGCGAAACGGCGCGGGCCAGATCTGCAAGATCGCCAACCAGATCATGGTGGCGCTCAACATTGAGGCGGTGGCCGAGGCGCTGGTCTTCGCCAGCAAGGCCGGCTGCGATCCTGCCAAGGTGCGAGCCGCGCTAATGAGCGGTTTCGCCGCTTCGCGCGTGCTCGACGTGCACGGCGAGCGGATGATCAATCGGACCTTCGCGCCAGGCTTCCGCATCAAGCTCCACCAAAAGGATCTTGGGCTCGCGCTCGACAGCGCCCGCAGCCTCGGCGTGGTGCTGCCCAATACCGCTTCGGCACAGCACCTCATGAGCGCCTGCACGGCTCATGATGGCGCCGACGACGATCATTCCTCGCTTGTCCGCGCGATCGAGCGGATGAGCGCCCACACACTCTCCGCCGAAAGGACCTGACCGATGCGTGGTACCGGCAAAGCCGATGTGTTCGTGATGCTGGCCCACCCCGTGGGCCACGCGAAAAGCCCCGGGATCTTCAACGAGATCTTCGAGGCGAAAGGCCTCGACAGCCTGATGGTGCCACTGACCTGCCGACCCGAGGATTTCGAAACCTTTTGGGCCGGCCTCACGGCAGCGGAGAACATCCGCGGCGTGATCATCTCGGTGCCCTACAAGACCGCAGTCTACGGCAAATGCGCGGGCGGCCACGACCGTGCAGTCCGCGTCGAAAGTGCCAATTCGGTGCGCCGCCTGCCCGACGGCACCTGGTATGCCGACAATTTCGACGGCGTCGGCTTCATCGATTCGCTCCGGGCCCATAGCTACGATTTCACCGGCAAGCGCGTGCTGCAGGTCGGAGCCGGCGGTGCAGGCTCCTCGATCGCCTATTGTCTGGCCGAAGCTGGCGCGGCGGAGATCCGACTGAACGACGTCGACAGGGAGCGGGCGGCCTACCTTGCGGCGCTCGTCGCCAAGGCGTTCCCGTCCTGTGCAATCGTGGCGGGCGAGCCCGACCCGAGCGGCATGGACCTAGTGGTAAACGCGACGCCGATCGGCATGCACACCGGCGACGCGTTGCCGCTCGACACGAGTAAGCTTGCTTCTGGCATGACGGTGGTCGACATCATTATGGAGCCGGCTGAGACCGAGCTTCTGCGCATTGCCAAGGAGAAGGGCTGCCGGGTTCACTACGGTCGCCCGATGATGGATTTTCAGGTCAAGGGCATGTCGGAGTTCTTCGACATCGAGCGGACGGAGCCGCGGCATGGATGAGGTAAGAACCGCCGTCGTCATCGGCGGCACCTCTGGGATCGGTCGCGCCATAACGATGCGCTTTGCCGAGGACGGCTGGCAGATGGTGATTGCTGGCCGGGATCTCGAGCGCGGTGGGACCGCTGCCAAGGATTGCGAGACGGCCGGTGCTCCGGCGGCCCGCTTCGTCGCCACTGACGTAACCAGTCCGGCTTCGGTGGAAGCCTTGGCCAAGGCCATCGAGGAGGAGTTCGGAGCGCCCCATGCCGTCGTCAATAGCGCTGGTATCCTGCAGAGCGGCCAAAGAGTACTCGACCAAGATCTTGCCGAGGACGAGCGGATGTGGCGTGTGAACTATCGCGGTACGCTGCTCGGCTGCCAGGTGTTCGGGCGGCTGCTGTCGGCTGCTGGTCGCGGCGCGATCCTCAACGTCGGCTCGCTGGCCTCCTTCGCGCCGCTGTCGCTGCCCGCCTATACGCCTGGTAAGCACGCCGTGAAGGCGCTCACGGAGATCCTGGCGGCCGAACTCGGACCACAGGGCGTGCGGGTCAATGCAGTGGCGCCGGGCTACACGTTGTCAGACGGGCTGAAAGCGCGGATCGCTAAGGGCGAGCGCAACCCGGACGCCATCTTGGCGACAACCGCATTGCGCAAGTTCGTCCAGCCGAACGACGTGGCGGAGGCGGCGCTGTTTCTCTGTTCGGACCGGTCAGCCTCGATCACCGGCGTGACCTTGCCTGTCGATGCCGGTTGGCTCGTCCAGGCGCCTTATGCACACTACCTTCAGGGCAATCCGATCCGCAACGTCGCCAAACCGACGTAGCCCATTCATCGCCCCATGCCGAGGCAGCCTCGAGGCTTTCTCGACATGAGGGAACTACAAGGAAAGCTTATGAGCGACATCAAGCGCTTCGACTTCGACACCCGCATCCATCATGGGGTCATCCACAACGGCACGATCTACCTCACCGGGCAGGTCGGTACCCCAGGCCGGTCGGCCGGCGAGCAGATGCAGGAGGTCTTGGACAAGATCGACGGCCTCCTGGCCAAGGCCGGATCCGACAAGACGCGCATCCTACATGCCCAAATGTGGCTCGACGACGTCCGCGACTTCTCCGAAGTCAATGTGGTTTGGGACGCCTGGGTGTCAAAGGAACATGCGCCTGCCCGCTCGTCCGGCGAGGGTCGCATGGCCAAGCCCGGCATGCTGGTCGAACTGATTGTGACCGCCGCCGTGTAGGGGCGGCCCGCAGGAAAAGGCGGACTATGACCAAGCGCAAGCCGCTCTCCACGATCGTCGCCGAAGGACTGGCCGAGAGGATTCGCTCCGGCGCGATCGCTCTGGGCGCACAACTGCCGACCGAGGCCGACCTCTGCCGGGAATATGACGTCAGCCGGACCGTTATTCGGGAAGCCGTCGCGCGGCTGCGCTCTGGCGGCCTGATCGTACCGCAACAGGGCCGGGGTATGTTCGTCAGCGAGGCTCCCGTCCCGCGCAACTTCTCGATCCCCGACGAAGCGTTGAAGACGCTGCCGGAGACGATCGCGCTTCTGGAGTTGCGGCTCAGCGTAGAGGTCGAAGCGGCTGGCCTTTGCGCCGAGCGGCGAACTGACTGCGAGGCCAAAACCATTCGCGCTCTCATGGAGGGGATCGACGCCCGCCACGACGACCCGACGGCAGTGCAGATCCACTACGACTACGATTTCCATCTGGCGGTCGCCAAGGCGGCCGGCAACGCCTTCATTCTCGGTTTCCTCGATTACCTGCGCCCGATCATCGTGCCGCGATTCCAACTCCGCCATATCGTGGCACCCGAGCTGAAGGATGCCTATTATGCGCGCATTCACACCGAGCACGAACACATCGTGGACGCAATCGAGCGAGGGAACGGCCCAGCAGCCCGCGATGCCATGCGGCGTCATCTCGCCAACAGCCTTGAGCGCGTGCGGGCCTTGGCGCTGGCATCAGGGATCGCGCAATCGGATGTCCGGCAGACGTTGGGTGCGGAGACGCCGTTCGCCGAGTTGATGCGCTCGCTGACGATGAAGTGACGCCCGTCGCCCGACTACCAGTCGGTGTTGCACGGCTCAGGCACATCGTCGACGGCTTCGCCTCTCCCACGAGGACATGTTGCGAGAGAAAGTCGGGGTGCAGTGAGCATGCTTGCCATCCCGTGGCCGCCTGGACTGTTCGCGCGGATATGCAAGCTGCATATCCGTTCCCGCACGCGGCGCGGCACAAATCCCGGCTCCGGACCAGACCGAAAGCTCCGCTTTCCAATGCCCCAATTTTCTTGTTTTCGTTGGGGGGACGATACCCACAAAGTAAGGGGCATTAATCAAGGACCAGCCTGTGACGACAGCTTTGATCACCGGGGCAACGAGCGGCATCGGCCGGGCGATGGCGGTGGCCCTCGCTGAGGCTGGCTACGAAGTCTATGCCCTTGGACGCAGCGAGGTGGCGCTGAACGAACTGCGGGCCACGCAGCGTGGCATCACGCCCATCGCCCTCGAACTGACGGATCGCGACTCGCTTCACGCTTCGATGTCAGGCCTGCAGGTCGACGTGCTCATCAACAATGCCGGTATCATGCCGCCGCTCGGCGCCTTTGCGGATATGGCGGTGTCGGACATCGACAGCACTCTGGAGGTCAATCTCAGCGCAGCCGTCCTGCTGACGCGCCTGGTGGTACCGCAGATGCGGGAGCGTCAATCGGGCCACATCCTGTTCACCGGATCGACGGCCGGCCACGCGCCGTCACCCAATTTTGCCGTCTACTCCGCCACCAAGGCCGCCATCTCGGCCTTCGCGGCATCTTTGCGTGCCGAATTGTCGCCAGCCGGTATTCGCATCACCGAGATCGTTCCCGGGCGGGTCGAGACGCAGCTCTACCGCGACATCCTCGACTCCGAGGCGCGTCAGGCAATGTATGCCGGCCGTCTTTCGCTTCAGCCCGAGGACGTGGCCAAAATTGTCGTCGCCGTCTTGGCTCTTCCGCCTGCCGCCGCCGTCACGCGGTTCGACATCCTCCCAACGCGCCCCGTCGCCCCCATCAACATCAACTCCAGAGTACTGAAGCCATGAAAGATCTCTCGGTTCTCATCATCGGCGGCGGTTCCGGCCTCGGCGCTCTCCTGGCGCAGAAGGTCGTTGAGGAAGGCGCTTCTGGGGTCGGCATCATCGACATCAATGCCGAAGCGGCTGAGGCGGCGCTGGTGCCGGCTCGTACCAAGGGTCTGCCGGCCGCCTCGGCCGCCTGCGACATCCAGGTCGGCCCGCAGTGTCATACTGCCTTCGATGCGATCGTCCAAAAGCTTGGCCGCGTCGATACGCTGATCAACTGTGCCGCCATTTATCCGCGGCGGCCAATCCTTGAGATTACCGACGCCGAATGGGATGCTTCGAACGGCATCAACATCAAGGGCACTTATCACATGATGGTGGCGGCCATCCGCCATATGCAGGCCCAGGAACCTAAGGGCCACGTGCGCGGGCGTATCATTAACCTCACCTCCGTCGATGCCTTCAAGGCGCACCCGCAGAACGCGCACTACGCGGCCACCAAGGCGGCCGTTGTGAGCCTCACTCGCTCGGTCGCCCAACATGTCGCCAAGGACGGCATCCTGGTCAATTCCGTGGCGCCTGCCGGTATGGCGACCGACAAGGCACGGCAGCTCGGCTTCCTGGAGGAGCTCGCCAAGGCGAGCCCACTCGGCCGCGGCGCGGAGCCTGCCGAGATTGCCGAATGGGTGCTGATGACCGGCGGTCCGAAGAACACCTTCATGACCGGCGAGCAGGTGATCGTCTCCGGCGGGTATATCTACGCCTGAGGGTTCTCGCTTCGCCATAACGAGAACCTCTGGCCAGACGGAGGCGCGACAACGGTGACCGGCAAGCTGCGCCTTCCTCCGCTCAATACGCTGCGGGTCTTCCACGCCGTGGTGCGCCACAGGAGTTTTCGGCAGGCCGCCGACGAGCTCTTGGTGACACCGCAGGCCGTGGGCCAACAGATCAAGCTTCTGGAGGACGTGCTGCAGGTCACTCTTTTCGAACGCAAGGGCCGCGCGATTGAGCTGACCGAGCAGGCCATCCTGTTGTCCCATTTCGTCAATGCCGGCTTCGAGGAATTCGCCGAGGGTGTGCGGCGAGTCACGAAATCGACCTACCGCGATCGGATCAATCTCAACGCCAGCCCCTATTTCGCAACTCACTACCTGTTGCCGCGTCTGGCTCTCTTTCGCGAGATCCTGCCTGGCGCCGACCTGCGGCTCACCACGATGGTGGACCTGCCCGCGTTCGGTCGCGACGACATCGATATGACGGTGCAGTGGGGCTATGGCGACTGGACTTCCTATGAAACCACGCTGCTGGTGCCGGACCCGAAGGTGATCTGCTGCACGCCGGAGATCGGCCGGCAGATCGAGACCTCGACAGATCTACAGCGCTTCACGTTGCTCGACACCGTGAAGTCGCTGCGACTGTGGCCCGACATCCTTCGCCACCTCCGGGTGGAACAGACGGAGGGCGACCACAGCATCGGGTTCGACGACGCCGCCACGATGCGCCGCGCCGCCCACCAGGGGATCGGCATCGGTCTCGTTTCGGTCAATGACGCGGAAGAGGACCTGCGCTCGGGCGCGCTCGTGGCTCCCATCGGCCGGGACGCGTTGGCCGACATGCGGCCCGAGGAGGTTCCCGGCTTCTACCTGGTGGTTCCGCGCGGCCACCTGCGCGTCAAGGCCGTCGCGGCTCTGCATCGCTGGCTGCTGCAGCAGGATTGGCGCAGCGATCTCAAGACATCCCCTCTCCCGAAGGCGACCCCGCTCTCGGATTGATGGTCCGACATCCTGGATTCATGCGTGAATTCAGTGCGCTTCAAGAACAAGAAAACGCCACCACTCGACTGCCACATCTGGAGAAGAACGATGACATTTTCAAAATGGGGGACCGCGGCTATCGCCCTCGGTCTCATTCCCTTCGCGCTCCCGGCACAGGCCGCCGGGGGCAAAACGCTCGACGCCGTCAAGGCGCGGGGCGTGCTGCAATGTACCGGCCACGACGGCTCCTACCTCGGCTTTGCGGAAGTCGACGACAAGGGCAAGTGGAAGGGCATGGACATCGACCTGTGCAGGGCGATGGCCACGGCCGTCTTCGGCGACCCCGAGAAGCTCAAGATCGTGCCGATCAGCTGGGCCCAACGCTGGCCGTCACTCCAGTCGGGCGAAGTCGACATCATCATCAAGGCGTCGGGGGGCACGCTGAGCCGCAACACCGACCTCGGGCTGCAGTTTTCCTCGTCCTATTACCTCGGCACCACCAAGGTGATGGCTCACAAGGAGCTGAACCTGAAGTCACTGAAGGATGCCAACGGCGGCACCATCTGTATCCCGGCGGGCACCTCGCAGGAGCAGCAGGTGGCGGCCTACACGCAAAAGCTCGGCATCAAGCTCGAGCCTGTGCTGATCGAGAAGACCGAGGAACTCGAACAGGCCTATTTTTCCAAGCGTTGCGATCTCTACGCCCAGTGGGGACCGACGCTCGCCATCGCCCGCGTCGCTAAGGGCAAGGTCGAGGATCACGTGATCCTGCCCGACGTGCTCGCGGTCGAGCCGGAAGTCATGATCATGCGCCAGGGCGACGACAACTGGGTCAATATCGCGAACTGGATGCTGACCACGCTGATCTTCGCCGAGCAGGAAGGCATCACGTCCAAGAACGTCGACGAGATCAAAGCCAAGCCGACCTCGCCACAGGTCGCAAAATTCCTCGGCGTGGCGCCTGGCATGGGCAAGGGCCTCGGGCTGTCGGACGACTGGGCCTATAACGTGATCAAGAAGGTCGGCAACTACGGCGAGATCTTCGATCGCGACATGGGCAAGGACTCGCCCTACAAAATGGACCGCGACCTCACCAACCTCTGGAACAACGGCGGCGTCCTGTTCCCATTGGTGATCGACTAGTCGTCAGATCGGCCTGCAAAGCCCTCGTCCCGCGGCGGCATCGCCGAACCCGAATAGAGGAACGACGAGTGGCCAGAATGTCTGGTCGCTCGCCCCCGTGCAGGGACGCCCGTGGCGAAATGGGTGCCGTACCGAACGGACGATATCATGGCCGGGCATGGTCGGGAGGCGATAAGGGCGTTCTCCTCCTTTCTAGAGAGGCAGGACAGGCGGAGCCCTATCGGGTGAAGCTGGGGACGGTACCGATCCAACGGGCCGCCTACTGGGCGCTGCTCTCACCTGAAAGGGGAACCGACCAGACCGGATTGGTGTGCGAACCAAACTTCACCCGTCGATCGGCAGGAGTCGATTCATGATCCCTATGCTGAAGAACCAGAAGGTACGCAACACAGTCCAGCAAGTGCTGTTCGTGGGCGGCTTAGCCGGACTGGTGCTGTGTGGCATCCTGATCGCGCGGAAAAACCTCGCCGCGCAGGGTATGACCGCGGGGTTCGATTTCCTTTGGAAATCGACTGGATGGGACGTGAATTTCTCGCTGTTGCCAGCGAGCGCGAACGACCCCTACTGGTGGTTTTTTCTAATCGGCATTCTGAACACCCTGTTCCTCGGCACGACAGGGCTTGTGTTGGCGACCGTCTTCGGCACGATCGTAGGCTTGGCACGCACCTCCAAAAACGAACTCGCCAACCTGCTGGGGCGAACCTACGTCGATATATTCCGCAACATCCCCATCATCCTGCAGCTCTTCTTTTGGTTCGCGATCATCACGCACCTGCCGGCACCCCGCGCCGCGCGTGGGGTTGCGGGCTTCGTCCTCAGCAGCCGTGGGTTCTACCTTCCGATCCCCAATGTGGCGGCGCCAGCGTTCGTAGCCGCCGCCTTTGCCCTGATCGCTGCCATCGCTTTGCCGATCTGGCTCGGCCGGACCTCGCAGCTGCAGCGGCCCTTCGGCGAGCGCGGCACGATCCAGCTCGCCGCCACGGCCGTGGCCCTCGCGCTTGCCGTCGTGATCCTCCTGGTAGGCCATGCCTCCGGAACGCCGTTCCTCGACATTCCGGCGCTCCAGGGCCTGAACCTACGCGGCGGTCTGCGGGTCTCACCGGAATTCACCGCGCTTTCCATCGCGATGGCGATCTACGGCGGGTCCTATATCGGGGAGATCGTGCGCGGCGGCTTCCTTTCGGTCGGGAAAGGGCAGGTCGAGGCCGCCAACGCGCTCGGTCTTTCCGGCTGGCAGATTTTCTCCCTCATTCGTCTACCGCTGGCCATGCGCGCCATGCTGCCGATCCTCACCAACCAATATGTCTGGCTCATCAAGGCCACGACCCTCGGCATTGCGGTCGGCTTCACGGACTTCTTCATGATCGTGGCGCTCGCAATCAACCACGCGGGCCAGACGATCGAGTCGATCGGCATCCTGATGGGCGGGTTTCTCGCCATCAACCTGAGCCTCGCGGCGATCTTCAACCGCATCAACAAGGCGATCGCCCTCAAGGGCAATCAACTCCGGGGGCAGGAATGACCGTCATCGCACTCCGCCCTCCGGCACCGAGCCTCGCAGCCGATTGGAAGCGCCGCTTCTTCGCCACCCCGCTGCAAGCCGTCGTCTCCCTTCTGTGCCTCGCCGTGATGGTGACGGTTGTCTGGACAATTCTCGATTGGGCGCTGCTCACGGCGGTCTTCGATCCAAGCCGGGGCGCGCAGGCTTGCCTGACCCCCGGGGCGGGTGCTTGCTGGTCCGTGATCGCGGCGCGCTGGCGGATCATCCTATTCGGGCTCTACCCCTATGACGAGCAATGGCGCTCGGCGCTGGCCTGCTTGACCGTCGTGGCCATCACGGTGCTGAGCTGCATTCCGGCCTTCTGGACCGCACGGCGCCTGCCGCTCGTCTGGGTGGCCGGCACCGGCCTCTTCTATCTCCTGCTGAAGGGCGGCATTCTCGGCCTGCCTTATGAGGGCGAAGAGGTGTGGGGTGGCCTCGTGCTCACCCTGTTTATATTCGTCTCCACCTGCCTGATCGGCTTCCCGCTTGCGATCGGACTGGCTCTCCTACGCCGCTCGGAACTGCCCTGGATCTCGAAGACCACCGGGATCATCATCGACGGCGTGCGCTCGCTGCCGCTGATCTCGATCCTTTTCACCTTTGCCATCGTGCTGCCCTTCGCGCTGCCGCAGTCCCTCATCGGCGATAAGCTCTATAGGGTGATCCTCGGCTCGGCTCTGTTCTTCTCGGCCTATCAGGCCGAGATAGTGCGCGGCGGTCTCCAAGGCGTGCCACGTGGCCAGGAAGAAGCCTCGATGGCGCTCGGCATCAGCTATTGGCAGCGCGTCAGCAGGATCATGCTGCCGCAGGCAATGCGCAACGCGCTGCCAGCGACCATCAACCAGTTCGTGATCACCTTCAAAGAGACGTCCCTCGTGGTGATCGTCGGCTTTTTCGAGATCCTGGCCTCCGGCAACGCGGCCTACGGTACCGGCGAATGGCGTTTCGCCTATGTCGAGGTCTATGTCTTCATCGCGCTCATCTATTTCGTCTTCGTCTTCAGCCTGTCCCGTTACGGCGCTTTTTTGGAACGCCGAATGGCGGTTGGAGCGCGGTAGGAGATCGTCATGACCGTTCCCGGCCCAGCCGCGCCTGCCCTCCAGATCGTCGGGCTCAACAAGTATTACGGCCCGCTGCATGTGTTAAGGGACGTCAACCTCACGGTGCGACGCGGCGAAAAGATCGTCGTCTGCGGGCCCTCCGGCTCCGGCAAGTCGACGATGATCCGCTGCATCAACCGGCTCGAGGAGCATTCGAGCGGCACGATCATTGTGCTCGGGACCGAGCTCAACGACGACGTCGGCAACATCGATGAGATCCGTCGCGAAGTCGGGATGGTATTTCAGCACTTTAACCTGTTCCCGCACATGACGGTGCTGGAGAACTGCGCCCTGGCCCCGATGCTGGTCCGCAAGGTTCCCCAGGCCGAGGCGGAAGCGGCAGCCAGGCGCTACCTCGAGAAGGTGCGCATCCCGGAACAGGCGATGAAGTATCCGGGGCAGCTCTCGGGCGGCCAGCAGCAACGCGTCGCAATCGCCAGGGCGCTCTGTATGCGGCCCGAAATCATGCTGTTCGACGAGCCCACCTCAGCGCTCGACCCCGAGATGATATCGGAGGTGCTCGACGTGATGGTGACGCTCGCTTCCGAGGGCATGACGATGATCTGCGTCACCCATGAGATGAATTTTGCCCGGCGGGTCGCCGACCGAATCCTGTTCATGGATCGCGGCGAGATCGTCGAGGAGGCGGTTCCCGACACGTTCTTCACCGCGGCCAAGAACGAACGGACACGGCAGTTCTTGTCGCAGATCCTGAAGCATTAACGAGGATGAAGGCACTGTCCCGAGCCGTTCCACCGACGTCGCGAGCAGCAACTCGGCGTGATGATCCCTCGTATCCAACGCCGCCTGGAGTGCGACCGCGGCGTGGCCGCCTCGCAAGAGTGGCGGCAAGCGTGGACCACACTGGACTGCGGCCATGATGCCCGACACGGCCCTCGCGAACCTCCTCGGCCCGAAAGGCTGGCTGACCGGCCCCGACACCGAACAATATTGCCGGGACTGGCTTGACCGTTATGGTGTCGAACCGCTCGGTGTGGCTCGGCCGACCAGCACCGAGGAGGTCGCGGCCGTTGTCCGGCTCTGCCACGCCTCGGGCCTCTCGGTGGTGCCGCAGGGTGGCAATACCGGGCTATGCGGCGGCGCCGTCGCGCAGCGTTCCGATACCGTGATCGTGTCGCTTGCCCGGATGACCGCGATGGACATGCCGAACCCGGCCAGTACCACGATCCGGGTCGAGGCCGGCGTGGTGCTGGCGACACTGCACGCGGCGCTGGAACCGCACGGGCTCGTCTTTCCAATGCATCTCGGAGCGGAGGGCAGTGCCCGGATCGGCGGCCTCATCGGCACCAATGCGGGCGGCAGTCACGCCTTTCGTTATGGCATGATGCAGGACCTCGTCCTAGGCCTCGAAGTCGTCCTGCCCGATGGCACGGTGTGGGACGGGCTGCGCGCCGTACAGAAGGACAATGCCGGCTATCAGCTCCGAAAAGTCTTCGGCGGCGCCGAAGGTACGCTGGGAATCGTGACCCGCGCAGTTCTCAAGCTCTATCCGGCGCCTAGGCAGCGGGCGACGGCACTCCTGGCCCTCCCGGACGCGGCTGCGGCCGTGACCCTCGCCACCCATCTTCGTGCCGAGGCTGGTGAGTTCCTGTCTGGGCTCGAATTCTTCTCGGATTTGGGGCTCGCCTGGATACTGAAACACCTCGATGCCCTCACCTATCCGCTGGAGACGCGCGGTGGCGTCTATGCTCTCGTCGAGCTCACATCCGGCTCGGCGCGCGTGCCGCTCGGCGAGATCCTGAACGCCGCGCTCGAATGGGGCATGGAACGGGGACTCGTGATCGACGGCGCGTTGGCAATGTCGGAGCAACAGCGCGCGCATGTCTGGCGGCTGCGTGAGGAACAGCCGGAAGGCCAGCGGTTAGAGGCTGCGCAACTCAAGCATGACATAGCGGTGCCCCCCCCATGAGATCGCGCGCTTCATCGCGTTGGGGGCGGAGGCCTGTGAGGCGATCCTGCCTGGCGTCCGCATCAATCCTTTCGGACATCTCGCGGACGGCAACATTCACTACAATCTCTCGCCACCCGAAGGGCAGGCGGATTTCGCCAACAAGGCGGAGGCGCTCGGGCAGGCGCTGGCGGAGCTCGCGACCGCGATGAGCGGCAGCTTCGCGGCCGAACATGGTCTCGGCCGCGCCAAGGTCGCCTTGGCGGACCGCACCCGAAGCCCGGTCGAACGCGCACTGATGGCCCGGCTCAAGGCGGCGTTCGATCCGGCCGGCACCATGAACCCGGGCGTGCTCGTGCACCTGTCCAATGCGGTTTAGCCGGTCTCGTAGGCCCACGCCCCCCACGCTCCTCCGCGAAGGCAAAGGGAGGGAGGGGCTCACGCGACCTTGAGGATCAACCGAAAGCGAAACTTTCCAATAGGCCGATTTTCTTGATTTCGCCGATCGGCGCCAAGGGGCACCGTCTTGTCACACGAGGCTCGACGCCGTTTCAGGAACCTAGATGACGACGCGCAACTGTGGCCAACTGCTGGTCGAATGCCTGAAGGCGCTCGGTGCGACGGTGAGCTTCGGGGTTCCGGGCGAGAGCTATCTCGCGATCTTGGACGCCCTGCACGACACCGCCGGCACGCTCGACTACGTCCTTTGCCGCAACGAAGGCGGCGCGGCCTTCATGGCGGCAGCCTATGGCAAGCTCACAGGCACGCCGGGCCTTTGCTTCGTCACGCGCGGGCCGGCCGTCACCAACGCAAGCATCGGGATTCATACCGCGATGCAGGACAGCGTGCCCATGATCCTGTTCGTCGGCCAGGTCGGCACCGCCATGAAGGGCCGCGAGGCATTCCAGGAGATCGACTACCGCGCCGTGTTCGGCACGTTGGCGAAATGGGCCGTCGAGATCGACGACGTCGACCGGGTGCCGGAGATCGTGGCACGAGCTTGGACCACGGCGCTGACGGGTCGTCCAGGCCCGGTTGTGGTGGCACTCCCCGAAGACATGCTGACCAGCCTGACCGAGGCTGCCCCGCTGACGGGTTCTGCTGCGATCTTCGAACCGGCACCGACTGCCCAGGCGATCGAGGCCGCGCAGGTGCTCCTGAAGTCCGCCCATCAGCCGCTGATCATAATGGGCGGAGCCAATTGGACGGAGGCGGGACGGGCCGCGCTCCAGACTTTCGCGGAAGCGTCCGACATCCCCGTTGTGGCCGCCTTCCGCTACCAGGACCAGTTCGACAACCATTCGCTGGTTTACGTCGGCGAGGCGGGCGTCGGCATGCCTCCGCATGTGAAAATGCTGATCCGCAACGCCGACACGATCCTCGCCCTCAACATTCGGTTCGGCGAGATGACCACAGACGGCTACACGCTCCTGACCGTGCCGGTGCCGAGCCAACAGCTCATCCATGTCCACGGCTCTGATCGCGAGATCGGCAAGATCTACGTGCCGACGCTCGGCATCCAGGCCGGGCCGAACGCGTTTTCTGCGGCGCTCTCGCCCGTGAAGGGCGAATGGGCCGCGTGGCGGGCCAGCGCGCGCGAGGCATACGCGGCGAGTTTCACCGCCCCCGCTCAGCCGGGACCAGTCGACATGGTCGCGGTCACGGCCTACCTGCGAGACAACCTACCGGCCGATGTGATCCTCACCAATGGGGCCGGCAATTTCACGGTCTGGCCCAACAAGTTTTTCCGCTTCGGGCGGGAGGCGCGGTTGCTCGCACCGCAATCGGGCGCCATGGGCTACGGCCTGCCCGCCGCGATCGCGGCGAAGGTCGCGCATCCTCACCGCACGGTGGTGTGTCTCGCGGGCGACGGCGATTTCCAGATGAACTGCCAGGAGCTCGGCACCGCGCTGCAGGCCGGCGCGCAACCTATCGTGCTGGTGCTCAACAACGGCATCTATGGGACGATACGCGCCCATCAGGAGCGGACCTATCCGGCCCGCGTGTCCGGCACGACGCTGCAGAACCCCGATTTCGTCGGACTAGCCCGCTCTTATGGCTTTCATGCCGAGCGCGTCGAGACAACCGCCGATTTCGCCGCCGCCTTCGAGCGGGCTCTGGCGTCGAGGACGGGCGCGGTGCTCGACCTTATGATTTCGCCCGAGGCGCTGACGCCCCGGCAGACCCTCTCCCAGATGCGCGATGCCGCGCTCGCTTCTCGCAAGGCTTGAGGATGAGTTCCAGACAGGACGATATTCGTCTCGGCGCGGACATCGGCGGCACGTTCACGGACATTGCGCTCGACGTTCGCGGCATGATTTTTTCGACCAAGATCCTGACCAACTACGCGGCGCCCGAACAGGCGATCCTTGACGGTATCGAGATCGTGGCGCGCGAGGGCGGCATCACCCTCGGTGACATCGGCATTGTGATCCACGGTACGACGCTCGCCACCAATGCCTTGATTGAGCGCCGTGGTGCCAAGACGGCCTTCATCACCACCGAGGGTTTTCGAGATGTCATCGAGATGCGGACCGAAAACCGCTTCGAGCAATACGACCTCAACATTCAGCTGCCGAAGCCGCTGATCTCCCGCGAAGACCGCTTTGTCGTAAACGGTCGCATCGGCGCCGAGGGGCAGGAATTGCAGCCGCTCGACGAGGCGGCGCTTGAAACCATCGCGGACAGGATCTCGGCCGGCGGGTTCGGGGCGGTGGCGATCGGCTTTATCCACGCCTATGCCAACCCCGCGCATGAGAAGCGCGCCCGCGACATCCTGGCGAAAACGGTGCGACTGCCGATCTCGATCAGCGCCGAGGTCTCGCCGCAGATGCGCGAGTTCGAGCGCTTCAACACGGTTTGCGCCAACGCCTATGTGCGCCCGCAGATGGCCGACTATCTCACCCGTCTCCAGATGCGGCTCAAGGACATGGGCGCGACCTGCCCGGTCTTCATGATCCATTCCGGCGGCGGCTTGATCTCGGTCGAGACGGCAGCCGAATTTCCGGTGCGCCTTGTCGAATCGGGCCCGGCCGGCGGCGCCATCTTCGCGGCCGACATCGCGCGGCGCTTCGGTATTGAGAAAGTCGTCTCCTATGACATGGGAGGTACCACCGCAAAAATCTGCCTGATCGAGGATTTCACGCCACGCACCGCCCGCACCTTCGAGGTCGCGCGCACCTATCGCTTCTCCAAGGGTTCCGGCATGCCGATCTCGATCCCAGTGATTGAGATGATCGAAATCGGCGCGGGCGGCGGTTCGCTCGCATGGGTCGACGCTATGGGGCGAATCCAGACTGGCCCGGAAAGCGCCGGCTCTGAGCCCGGCCCCGCCTGCTACGGCTGCGACGGCAAGCGCCCCGCCATCACCGACGCCGATCTCGTGCTCGGCAAGCTCGACCCCGACAATTTCGCGGGCGGCGCCATCAAGCTCGACACCGCAGCCTCCGAGGCGGCGATCCTTTGCGACGTGGGGGAGCGGCTCTCGCTCAACGTCGTCGACGCGGCCTTCGGCATCTGCGAGGTGGTGGACGAGAACATGGCCAATGCGGCCCGGGTACATGCGGTCGAGAATGGCAAGAACATCTCGGACAACCTGATGATCGCCTTCGGGGGCGCTGCTCCTCTCCATGCGGCCCGGCTGTGCGAGAAGCTCGGCATCGACCGCTGCCTGGTGCCGCGGGGCGCTGGCGTCGGCTCGGCCATCGGTTTTCTGAAGGCACCCTTCGGCTACGAGGCACTTGCCTCACGTCTAACCCGCCTGTCTAGGTTCGACGCGGACGAGACCAACGCGCTGCTCGACGACCTGAAGGCCACGGTCGAAAGCTTCGTGCGGGCCGGCACCAGCGGCTCCATCGTGCGCGAGATCACCGCCTATATGCGCTATGCCGGGCAGGGTTGGGAAATCCCCGTGCCGCTGCCGGACGAGCCGTTCGGAGACAATGCGGCCGCCAAGCTGAAACGTCTGTTCCGCGAGAACTACCAGCGCTTCTTCGGCCGTGCCATCGACGGGCTCGGGGATCTCGAAATCGAGATCGTTACCTGGTCCGTGAAAGCGACCGACGAACGCCCTTCCAGCGCGCGGCACGCGTTGACGCAAGGCGGGCTGAGCGTTCCTGCGACGGTCACCCGCTCGGTCTTCGATCCAGCCACAGGTGCGATGCAGACCTATGGAATCGTCGAGCGAACCACGCTTGCAAGCCGCGACCGCGTCGCCGGCCCGGCTGTGATCGTCGAGCGCGAAACCTCGACCGTGGTCACCACTTCCTTCGACGCCGTCATCCAGAGCGACGGGTCCATTCTGCTGATCCGCAAGGGAGTTTCCGCATGAGCGACATCGGCGACATCCGCATGCAGGTTATGTGGAACCGGTTGATCTCGGTCGTCGAGGAACAGGCGCTGACGTTGATGCGCACCGCCTTCTCAACCTCGGTCCGCGAATCCGGAGACCTTTCGGCCGGCGTCTTCAACCCTAAGGGCGAGATGCTGGCCCAGGCTGTTACCGGCACGCCGGGTCACGTCAACACCATGGCGGAGGCGGTCAGCCACTTCATGGACGCGATCCCGCGGGAAGATATGTTCGAGGGCGACACTTATGTCACCAACGACCCCTGGCTCGGCACTGGCCACCTTCACGACATCACCATGGTGTCGCCGTCGTTCCTGAACGGCGAACTCGTGGCCTTCTTCGCCTGCACGGCCCATGTCGTGGATGTCGGGGGGCGGGGCTTTGGAGCGGACGCGAAATCCGTCTACGAGGAAGGCATCCAGATCCCAATCATGAAGTTCGCCGAGAGGGGCAAGGTCAACCTCGATCTCGTCCGCATCATCCGGGCCAACGTGCGTGAACCAAATCAGGTGGTGGGCGATTTCTACTCGCTCGCGGCCTGCAACGAGGTGGGTCACCGCCGCCTCGTGGGCATGATGAAGGAGATCGGGCTCGCCTCGCTCGACACCCTCGGGGCGTTCATCTTCGCCCGGACCCGCGACGCCATGCGGGAGCGCATCGCCGCGCTGCCCAAGGGACGTTGGTCGAACGAGTTGACCACGGACGGCTATGATGCGCCCGTGAAGCTCGCCGCGTCTGTGACGATCGGCGAGGATCAGGTCGATGTCGACTTCACCGGCACCGATCCGATGAGCGGCTTCGGCATCAACTGCCCGATCATCTATTCCAAAGCCTATGCTTGCTACGCGCTGAAATGCGTGGTGGCGCCCGACATCCCGAACAATGCAGCGTCGCTCGCCTTCTTTACCGTGCATTCGCCGGTCAACATCCTCAACGCTGTCCGGCCTGCGCCCGTCGCCCTGCGGCACATCTTCGGCCATATGGTGCCGGACCTTGTCTTCGGCGCCCTGGCCGAGGCGCTACCGGGCAGAATTCTTGCCGAGGGCGCGGGTGCGCTCTGGAACATTCACATGTCGGTTCGTCCCGCGCCTGGCGCCGAGGGGCGCCGCGCCGAGGTGCTGATGTTCAACTCGGGCGGCATGGGGGCAAGGCCGGGGCTCGATGGGCTCTCAGCCACGGCCTTCCCCTCGGGCGTCCACACCATGCCGATCGAGGCGACCGAGCACACCGGGCCGATCGTGATCTGGCGCAAGGAGTTGCGCCCCGGCTCGGCCGGCGATGGCAAGTATCGCGGGGGGCTTGGGCAGGTCATCGAGATCGCGCCGTTGGAGGGTCACGAATTCGACTTTTCCGCAATGTTCGAGCGGGTCAATCACGCCGCGCAGGGTCGCAACGGCGGCGGGAACGGGGCGCCGGGCCTCGTCAAACTTGACGACGGCACGACGATGCGACCCAAGGGCTGGCAGCATGTTCCGCCCGGCCGCACGCTGATCCTGGAATTGCCGGGCGGCGGCGGCTATGGCGATCCCGCCGGGCGCAGCGCCGAAACGCGGGCGCAGGATGAATACAAGGGCTACCTGACGGAGAGCCGATCATGACCTATATCGCGTCCCGCTTGTCTGCGGTGAAGCCGTCGGCTTCGATGGCAGCCTCGCAAGCCGCCAAGGCGCTGCGCGCCACGGGGGTCGACGTGATCGACCTCGGTCTCGGCGAGCCCGATTTCCCCACGCCAGCTCACATCGTGGAGGCGGCGTTCCGCGCCGCGCGGGAAGGCCAGACGCTCTACACGGCTTCGGCCGGGACGGCCGAACTGCGTGAGGCGGTAGCCGGCAAATTTCGCCGGGAAAACGGGCTCGACGTTTCGGCCGACGACGTCACGGTGGCCAACGGCGCGAAGCAGATCATCTTCAACGCACTGATGGCAACGCTGGAGCCCGGTGACGAGGTGATCCTGCCCGCGCCCTATTTCGTCTCCTATCCCGAGATAGTGAAACTGCTCGGCGGCACGCCCGTGGTCGTCGAATGCTCCGAAACCGCCGGGTTCCGGTTGACGCCCGAAGGGCTGGAGAGAGCCATCACGGCCAGGACCAAATGGGTCTTCCTCAACATGCCGGGCAATCCCTCCGGCGCCTGCTATTCCGACGCAGACCTCAAAGCGCTCGGCGCGGTGCTGGCTCGCACCCCTCAGGTCATGGTCCTGTCGGACGAAATCTACGAGCACATCATCTTCGATGGCCGCCGCTTCGTCTCCTTCGGCAAGGCCTGCCCTGAGTTGCGAGATCAGAGCCTCATCGTCAACGGCGTGTCCAAGGCCTATGCGATGACCGGTTGGCGCGTCGGCTATGCCGCCGGACCGGCGCCGCTGCTGAAGGCCATGAATACGATCCAGAGCCAGTCGGTAACATCAGTATGCTCGGTCGCGCAGGCCGCGACCGTCGCCGCGCTCACCGGGCCGCAGGACCATGTCGGCCAATTCGGCCGCGCCTTCGAAAGACGCCGCGACCTCGTGGTCGAGGGAATACGCACGATCAACGGGCTGACCCTGCCGCCGCCCGAAGGCGCCTTCTACGCCTATATCGGCTGCGGGGGTCTGATCGGCCGCAAGGCCCCGAACGGCACCGTGCTGGCCGACGATACGGCCGTGGCTAGCTACTTGTTGGAAGAGGGCCGCATCGCAGCGGTGCCGGGTGCAGCCTACGGCCTCTCTCCCTACGTCCGCATCTCGACAGCGACCAGTGACGCCATGATGGCCGAGGCGGTGTGCCGGATCAAAGATGCCGTAACGCGTGTGGAGTAAAACATGCCTTTGTATGAACGTATCTTAATTACCGGAGCGGCCGGCCGCCTCGGTTCGGAACTCCGGAAAGGTCTGGCTCCTCTCGCCAAGACGATCCGCCTCGCCGGGCGTCAGCAATTTACGGACCTCGCGCCCCACGAGGAGGCAGCCGTCTTCGATCTCGCCGACATGGAGGCCACGATCGCGGCGACCGCGGGTTGCGACGCGATCGTGCATTTCGGCGGCGCCCCGAACGAGAGCCCGTGGCAAACGATCCTCGATTCCAGCATCCGCGGCTCCTATCACATCTATGAGGGCGCGCGGAAACACGGCGCGAGGCGAGTGATTTACGCTTCGTCGGTCCATGCGATCGGTTATCACGAGGTCGAGGCGCACATCGGGATTGACGCGCCCGTGCGGCCCGACAGCCTCTACGGCGTTTCCAAGAATTTTGTTGAAAGCCTGAGCCGGCTCTACTGGGACAAGTTCGGGATCGAGTCGGTCTGCCTGCGCATCTTCTCGTCCTTCCCCGAGCCGGCCGACCGCCGCATGCTGTGGTCCTACCTTTCATTCGCGGATTGTGTGCGTCTGGTCGAAGCCTCACTTACTGCCCCTCGCGTGGGCCATACTATCTCGTTCGGCGTATCGGACAACAAGGTGAAGACGATCGACAATTCAGGTGCCAATCATCTGGGTTTCCAGCCGCGGGACAGTTCCGAGCCATTTCGTGCGAAGGTCGAAGCCGCAAAGCCGCCAGTCGATCCGAAGGCGCCGTCGACTAAATACCTCGGCGGCTGGTTTTGTGACCTTAGTCACCCTGACGATTTGAAATGAGATACGAATTATTCAATTCTGTAGAAATATACATGGGGAGATTTGCAGTAGTTGAGATTTGATCGGACAAATGGTGTCATAGAGCTGAGTCGTGCGCCGAGGTCGGATGCGGAGTGGTCGGGGTCAGGACGCATCCGGCCTCGGCGTTTTGCAGGGACACGACCATGACGAAGTATCAGAACGTCATCCGGGCGAAAGTCGGCCTTTCGAAATTGGCCAGGCAGCTCGGCAATGTGAGCCAGGCGTGCAAGATGCCTGAGTGTCTGTCCGATGACATGTTGAGTCGACTGAGTTATTTATGATTCAAGGGAGTCCTGGGAACGGGGTTGCCGATG
>NZ_JAMOIM010000057.1 GCF_026130545.1 Lichenifustis flavocetrariae
CATCGGCAACCCCGTTCCCAGGACTCCCTTGAATCATAAATAACTCAGTCGACTCAACATGTCATCGGACAGACACTGAGGCAAAGCATGGGCGAGCAAGGTGGCCGCTTCGCTTCCCTCATGGCGACGCCGGCATTCCGGGAGCAGATCGCGGGGATCAAGGGCGGGATCGACAAAGGTGCCGATGGCGACCAGCTCGGCAGGTTCCAGATGGAAGACCCGATGCAGGAGTTTCGCAAGACGTGGGTCGATCTGAAGAACGTCTTGGCGGATATCGGGACCGTTGTGATGCCGCCGCTTCTGGTTGGCTTGAAGGGTTTCGACGCGGCACTTCAGGGAGTCCATGCGGCCTTCCAGGCGATGTTCGATCTGGTCGGAAAATGGACCAAGGACGGCAACGGGATCGCCAGCGGCAAGCCCAGCGCGCGCAACACACCAGAGACGCCCTTGCCTCTCGGAAGAGCCTACGGCGGCGCCCGCAGGCAGGATATGGCCGATGTCACCTGGGATGAGGCGACCAGTGGCGGCATGGCGACCGCGATCACAATCTGGGCGCAACAAGCGCTGACTCTAGGGGAAATCAAGTCCGCCATCGAAGGGCCGGAACTCACGACGCTACGATCATTGGACACGACCGCGACCGCGATCCTCAGTGCGATCGGTGGCGGGATCGACAAATCATCGACCGATGGCCGCATTGGTGAAATAGCCAGTAATATCAAGGCAAGCTTGGGCGACAGTGGAATCGGGGGGCGGATGGCGATCGGCAGGGATGGCGTCATGACCAGCGCCGTCGATGCAGTAGCGTCCTCTGGTGCGCAGGGTGGCACCGTCAACATGGCTGCGGCACTGATCGGAGCTGATGCTCATCAGGCGGCCCGCGCCCTCGGAAAGAAGATGACACCAGGCGAATGGTGCGCCGATTTCGTTGGGGGAATCCTCTCTCATGCTGGCATCAAACCATCGGGATCATCGGCCGCCGCGTCCTACAAGCGATGGGGGCAGCGTGTCGCGTCTCTCGCTGGCATCCGCAAGGGTGATATCCTGGTGGAAAATCATCACGTCGGGATCGCCACGGGCCTGAGGGATGCCATGGGCCGCATCGGCATGGTTTCAGGAAACCATGGTCACCACGTGGGCGCATCATGGGAATTGCCCCGCAAGATCCTCGATGTTCGCCGCGCCTCAGAAGTGACGCCCGATGAAACCGCAGCTCAGATCGGTGGCGCGAAGCCGGGCGGAGGAATCCATCACCATCACGGAAATGTGGTGGTGCATGGCGCCGGAGATCCCGAGATGATCGCGCGGCAGGTTATGAACAGGATCGACGCCCGAACGCGTAATGCCAATCACGATATTTACATCGACGTGTGAGAGGGAGCACCGTTCCCGGCCTAGAATCACAATACCCTAGGCGGTCGATTTACTGCATAAGGCGTCACCAGGGGAGGTAATCTTCTGGATCGCCGCGAAAATCAAAATTTGGCGGCGCGAAAGGCGGCACCGATTCTCGACCGCGAATGATCGTCTCAAGATCTGTCATTAGCGCCATAAGCCAAGCTTCGGCCGATGGGTGACGGTAGTTAGCGCCGATACGATCGATCGCGGCTGCTGTGACAAATTCAGGTAGCAGGCAAGTCGGGCCGAGAGACGCATAATCACCGTAGAGCTTTGTTTGAAGATCGCAGAATTTATTGATTAGGGCGTTTGGCAACCCGAGAATTTCCACAGCTAGTCGCTCACACTGTTCTGCAACATCCCTATAATAGGTCGCCTCCGATGGTTCTGGTCCAGCCAAAAGGCGGTTTGAACAGGCTCTTTTTTCCATTTCTACAAACAATTCAGTCTTAATCATTTCGGGAGTGGCATCCCATGCCCCCGCGAGGTCATCGAATCCCTTCTCCAGAATTGCTTCGTTATGGGGATCAGCCTTGATCATGTCACATCTCGCGAAGGGGTAATGTTCGCGCAAGGTGCTTGATGACGGATAGCTTGGCAATTGCGTCAGGCTTGACCAATGGTGCACGAAAAGGGTACACCCAAGGGGACCTGACGTGTCTAAAAGCTCAACGATTCTAAAGAAAAATAGAGTGCTGCGGCGAGTCCGCCCCTGGGCACCAACGATCCCACAGAAGGTTTGAGGAGCGCGGCCAATCGGCCCGCGATCTCGAACACGACGGGGGCGCCTTTCTCCCTCGGAAAGACGGTGATGTGGCTCACGAGCTCTCGGACGATGCAGAGCGCTTCCTTGTCAGCTCCGCTCGCCAGAGACGACGCCAACCGATCGATTGCCGCAAGGTAAATCTCGATGGCCTTAGGGTGCATCGCAACGACCTCGTCCGGTTCGAGGCTGGCGAGCTTTTCGGCAATTGCGCGCTTTTCATTTTCAAGCTCGTTCAGCTTCGGCCCGATCGCTGAGACGGGCAGGGTGCCGCTCGCCAAGGCATCGACAAGTCTTGCCATCTGCTTTTCCACGTCCACGAGGCGGCGCTCGACGACGGATCGCTCCTGGACGCTCTGTGCGGCCAGACGGCGACGCTCGGCGTGATATTCGCGCACCGCATCGGTGATCACCTTCGGGTGGCGCAGATAGTCGCGCAGGCCATGCACGACGGCTTCCTCAATGACGTCTAGATAAACCTTGCGCTTGTTTTTGCAGTCGCCGCTTTCCCGAACGCGCGTGCATTGAGCAACAGGACGGCCATGATCTGAGCCAGCCGAAACGATACCGCTGCCACATGCCGCGCATTTCAGCAGGCCGGAGAGCATGCGCTTCGGTCCCGGGGTCACGCGGCTGTGCGGGCCGGTGCGACGTTCGGCCTGCCTCTCGGCGACGGCCTGAAATAATTCGTCGTCCACAATGCGCAGCTGCGGCGCATCAATCCGGTGCCACTCGGCGCGATCGTTGATGCGAGGCACACGCTTGCCGGTCATCGGGTTCTTGATCTTGCCGACCCGGTTCCAGACGATCCGTCCGGCATAGACCTCGTTTGACAGCATCCCCGAGGCGCGCTTGGTGCTGCCGTTGATGGTTGAGGCGTTCCAGGCGCGGCCGCGTACCGGCTCGATCCCTTCCAGGTTGAGCTGCGCCGCGATTTCTCGCGGGGTCGATCCGTCGGCGTAGCTCTTGAAGATCTTCCGCACCACGAGGGCTTCGGGCTCAAAGATCTCGTGCTCGCCCGGCTTTCCGAGGATCGGGCGATAGCCGTAGGGGAGGCCGCCGGCGCGCATACCCTGTTTCAGCTTGCCAGCGAGGCCGCGGCGCGTCTTGTGCGCCAGGTCCGTCAGATACAGCGCCCCGACGAGACCACGAACGCCGATCGCGATGTCATCCGCTTTGCCGTCGTGCACGGCGATGAGCTGCACGCCCGCAAAGCGAAGCATCTTGTAGATGGTCGCGAGGTCCGCCATGTCGCGTGACAGGCGGTCCAGAGCCTCGACCACGACGACGCCGAATTGCTGCTTTGCGGCGCCGTCGAGAAGCTGATCGAGGCCATTAGGACCGATCGTCGAGGCGCCTGACATGGCCCGGTCGGAGAAGATGGCAATCGGTGCATATCCCTCCCTGCAGCAATAGGTGCGGCAGAGGTCGACCTGATCGTCAATCGAGCGGGCGTTTTGCAGCTCGCTCGAAAACCTGGCATAGATCGCGGCCCTTATCATCTCTCGCCTGTCGTTCTGCCAGTGCTCTGGCGTGATCCTCGCGGGCCGCCTTCCGCGCGATGGCGCGCGCCAAGCGGATGATTGCTTCGTCGGGCTCGGGGAGCAAGGTGCGCATGCTCACAGCAGCCTCTCCCCTTCTTCCTGATCGAGATCTGCGGCCGCGATCATTGCTGTGCCGCCAGATGGTTCGGCTGCTCCGGCGGCGACAGGCCGAACCCAGAGTTCGTGACGGCATGGCGAATGAGCGCATGCACCTCAGCCCTGGGATAGCCGACCGCGACGGCGCCGAGGGTCTCGAAGATAAGCGTCAGACCCTCCTCGATGTCGAAGGCTCGGCGTTCGGATGCATTCAGAAGCTCGCGGGCTGCATCGAGCGCCCGGGTCGACGCGAGCCGCAGGCATGTCGCCTGGGCCGCGGAGATCGGAGTGGCGGCCATTAAGCGGCAGCCTGGTTCGGCTGTTGGGCAGAAACCAAATCCTTTGCCGCAACCGCGGCGCAGATCTGCAGGCCGGCGACCGCGCGCACCACGCATTCGTGCAGCAACTTAGACCAGCCGCCGTCCAGGCCGGTCCTAGCGACAGCTCCCGCGGCCGTCGCCATCGCCACACACCCCGTAACGGTCTGCGGCTTCATCTCGATGAGACTGCGGCCCGCTCTTTCGAGGCGTCGTGCAATGCGGTCTGCCCGGTGTTGAGCAGCCTTTACTCCCCTTGCCTCGAGTAAGCGCTCGCGCTCGGCTTCCCACGCCCGCGAGACTTCGTCGAAAGGAGCTCGCGCAGCCTTCGAGGCCTGAAATGCGCGCGCGTGCGCTGCGACAATAATGGGATCGTCGAGCCGCTAGGCCATAATCCCGCCAACGGCCTCGATCTCCGCCTTGTAGGCAGCGTCGGCTGCTTCCCTAGCAGCATCAACGGGCGGACGTTTCGGGAGCATCTCGTCCACCTTTTCCTCGATCGAGGACGCTCGGCCGAACGCGCGACCTTCCACGCGGGCGATCCGGGCGACTCGCTTTGCCCGGGCAATCACTGCCGTGTCGGACGAGAGTGCAACTTCGCTCGCCCGACGTGCGAACTCTTCTGCGGAACTGACCGCCGGCGCCGTTGCAATAGGCCGGAAGAGAGCGCCTGCGGAAGCAGTGAGCGGAGCGTCACCAAGGTCGGCTGCGGCGAAGAAGGGCGCGTCGGCTTGGGGGTGTTCGTCCTGATAGTCGGTCACGGGAGTGTCCTTCGGGAAAGGCGCATGGAAAGGATGGGACGGCCGGTGGCGCCGGCACGGCACGTCCGAACGGGTCAGGACTGGCGGCGGAAGCGCGAACCAGCCATATTGAGGGTGGCTGAATGCCAGAGGGCCGGACGATGGAAGAGCGCGAGCGCAGAGCGGATGGGCTTGACGACGACGAGCGGGACGATCCTCGCCCGTCGCGTTCGGAGCCCGCGGCGCATGTCGGAACCTCTCCCATTTCGACGGAGGTGCGGGAGAAGCGCGTCATGGCTTCGGCCGACCGGGTCATGCGGAAGCATCGCAATACGTTCGCTGCCCTCGCGAAGTAGGCGCACGTGGTCGAACCGTTCTGGATCATCAAGGGCGACGCGATCGCGATCCACGACAGGCAGCTTGCGGAACATGGCGGGCCCCCAGGCCTGAGAGATGAGGGTTTGCTCGAAAGCGCGCTGGCTCGACCCGAGAACCTCTCCGCCTATGGTGACCCTGACCTCGCCGACCTCGCTGCGGCCTACGCCTTTGGGATCGCACGCAACCATCCGTTCATTGACGGCAACAAGCGCACGTCGTTCGGCGTGTGCCTCGTGTTCCTCGACCTCAATGGCTTTGACCTGCCGGCCGATGATGACGCGAACATCGCGACGTGGCTGGCGCTCGCGGCCGGCACCGTGAGCGAGGTCGAGCTCGCCGCTTGGTTGCGGGCGCGGATCGTACCGCTCGACTAAGGCGATGGCATTGGATTCGGAGAGCATGGCGGGCTCCATCGGGTTTCGATGGAGCTATGCTACGCATCATGCGTAGTAAGTGTCAACGCAATTTGCGTGGTTTCATGGAGCCGTTTCGAATAGACCAGTTGCAGCAGCTTGCGCCATGAGGGCTCGCCTTCGCGCCTGCTCCTCAGGATCATGCGCCTGTTGCGTCCAGTTCGCGGCTCGGATGACCGAGACAACCTCAGACGCCCATGTGATATTCGCGCCCAAGATCGGCGGTTGATTGTGACTAATAAGCACAAAGGAGTTTCGCGAGCGGCCTCTAAATACACTCCTCACTAATTTCTGACCGGTGCTCAGCCGAAGGGCGTATTCAGCTCCATCGCTGAAATCGTCAGCCGCCTGTCCTACTCGGAGGCAACCGATTAAATCGCCATGGTCGTATCGCGGTCTGAGTGTCTCTGTGGAAACTCTCAGCCAGATTGCATCATCTGCGAACGGCAACTTGCTCTGAGCTTCGTACGCGCCTTCCGGCACCAAGGATCTGGGGATAATCTCGCCCCGATCACCAATCTCACCCACCACAAGGCCGGTGTTTAGGTCGGTGCCACTTTTTACGACTCCCTCGCCCATGATTAGGAAGTGCAGGCCAACGCCGAAAGCCTTGGAGATGTTTTGCAGCATCTCTTTGCCGGGCTCCCGGTCGCCATTCTCGTATCCGAGATAGGTAGAAACCGTCCATCCGAAAGCTCGCGCGGCTTCGGAAGCGGTCTTGAAGCCTTGCGCCTGCCTAGCCCACTTTATCCGCTCGTGAATGGTTTGCATGACGCTCATCAAAAATCCCCTGTACTCGAATTACCCATCTAGCGTTGACTTCTATTACGCATAATGCGTAGTTCGGCCATGTTCGCTCATCCCGAAGCTCCGATGTCTCCCTCCGATATCATCGAGAAGATTGGCGTCACGTTCCTAGCTAGCGCTCTGGGCCATAAGAACGTGTCCACGGTGTCTAGTTGGAAATCGAGGGGATCCATTCCTGTGCAGTACTGGGGCGACGTCATCGCCGCCGCCCAAGCGAGAGATGTGCGCGGTATAACGCTTCGGGTTCTGGCACAGGCGTGCGGCGCAAAGATCGCTGAAGCAGAGCGGGTCTCATGATTGCGCTTCATTCCTGCTCATTGTCGTTGTCCCCCTCCGGCTGGACCCCGCCCGCCTCGCGCCACCCGGCGAACGCCGCCGCAACAGCCGCAAACGCCTGTTCGATCGCTTCCGCCTTGAATGGCGCCTCATCGCTCATCTCCGGGCCGACCACCGTCGCGAAGGCCTGCGCCTGCAGCAGCTCCCATAGCTCATCACCGTGCGGATGGAACTCAGTCAGGGCCTCGACCACGGCGCCCGTCACCGCGAAAAGCGCGATCCCGAGGCCGTCAAGGCGGTCCCGCAGTTCGGCCGTGGTGGTGCGCTTCGGCATCGTGTTCCCGATCTATCCTGAGGTGCAGGCGGCGTGATGAGACGTCTCAAGGCCTTCGTGTCCTCCCTCGTGTGGCCGTCGATCCTGCGACGCATGACGCTCGACGGCCAACAGCCCCGTGATTGGCCGGAGCCTTGGGGCCCTAATCCGGGCGCGGTCCAAGGCCCGTTTCGAGCGAACGGCGCAGCTCTTGGATTTCGTGCCGGAATGCCGGGTGATCGCCCAACCGCTCTCCTGACGGGAGCGCGGCCATGAGATCGCGCATCTGCCGCGCATCGGGCGCCAGGACCTGCACGACAGCCGCGATGGTTTCGCGGAAGGCATCGATCCGCGCATGCACGGGATACCAGCGTTCTGCGTCGTCGCTCACGTATTGTTCAAATCGCGTCTCGATCGGCGCGTCCTGCATCGTGTTCCTCATCGGTTCGGTTGGCACCTCCGATGGTGAAGGGCGCGGCCGGCGCCCGCAAGGTGTCGGCCGCCGTCCGCTAAGTCCCTTCGCGTCGTCGCTCGCGCTCGCCAAAGCCCGCGCCGATCCCTCACTTCGAAACCTGACCTACCCCTCCATGACACCTCTCTTCCGCGAGTATCACTCTCGCAGAGGAGCCGTCGTGAATGCGCGACAGGTTGTCAGGAAAGCTTCGTCTCGTGTGGTCCCAGGGCAAGGACATGTCTGAAGCCATCGCTTTCGAGGTCAAAACCATCTGCCGGCGTGCGGCCGAACCGATCCAGCCGGGCGAAGGCGTTAAAACGCAGCTGCGCCGTGCGTGGGAGAACCTGGGGCGGCCGCCATTCTGGCGCGTGCGCGCCGGCTGGTACGACAGCGCGGGGTCCTGGTCGGCATCGGCCGTCAAGGATTTCCAGGCCCGCTATCTCGCCATGCTGGAACGGGAGCGACGACGCGCCGTCCAGGCAAAAGCCATCGAAGCCGCCAAGGGGCATGCGGGCGAACCCGATTTCGTCCAGCTCGCACGTGCCGATTACCAGGACCTCGTTCAAAGGATCGCCGCCCTTGAAGCTGCCCTTCGCCTTTAAGCATCGCACGCGCCTTGCGGGCTGGGCGATGGAGCAGATCCGCGCCTTCGTGGCTCTGATCGCCCCATGGCTGGCCTCGCCCGGGGACCGCCCCATGAGCCGCGCCACGCTTCTCGCGGTCATTTTCGTTCTCGCTGCCGGCGTCGCCTCGATCGGCTACGGCGGCGCGCTTGCCATCCGTGAACTTTTGCCAACCCCTCGCCATGAGGTGCAGCCATGAGTTTTTCGCCTTCCGAGAACACAGCAGCCCACGACATTGACGACGGTCCCGATTGGGAGACCCTCTCGCACGCGACCCTCATGCACGTACATCAGCTCGACCGAAAAGCGCTGGGGCGAGATGCGGCAGTCGCCAAGATGGTTGGGGCCCAGGCGGCTTCTCTGGCCATCCTTCAGGGCGAGCTTGGGCCTGAGGAAACCCGCAAGATCTTGGAGGGGGAGCTTGTCGCCCTGGAGCGCCGCCGCGTGCGTGACATCGCGACCGTCAGGCAGTCGTGAGCACCGTCGTCTCGTTCCCCGGGCCGCCTGCTCCGCTTCGCGAGCTGCCTCACAACGTGGAAATGGAGCAAGCGCTCCTCGGCGCACTCCTGCTCAACAACAAGCTGCTCGACGTTGTGGCGCCTGTCATCAAGGCCGACGATCTCTTCGAGGAAATCCACCGCCGCACCTTCGAGGTCGCCGCGTCGCTCATCGGCTCAGGCCAAGTCGCGACGCCGGTGACGCTTGGGACATTTCCTGGTGATCAGGATCTCGGGAGTGGCCTGACAGTCAAACGCTACCTCGCCCGGCTGTGCGCCGAAGCCACGACGCTCTTCATGGCCAAGGATTACGCTCTCGGGATCCATGATCTCGCCATACGGCGCAAGATCATCCTGATAGCCAACGAGCTGGCAGAGCAGGCTTACGATCTACCGGTACAGGCGCGGCCCGCCCAGGTCGCCGGTGATGCCATCGCACTCTTGCACGGCCTGGTCGGCGAGGAGGGCACTCGATCGACCCGGAAAGAGCCCTTGGCCGAAGCGGGCGCAATCATCGCGCGCATCAAGCGGGTGCAGTCCGGCGAGGAGAAAAAGCGCCTGGTCAGCACCGGGTTCGACGATCTGGACAGGGCCACCACAGGCTACCAGCCTGGAGCCTTGTGGGTGCTCGCGGCCCGGCCCGGCATGGGCAAGACGACGTTCTTCGTGGCCTCCGCCAACCGGGCCGCGCGACGCGGGGCCGGCGTTCTTGGCTTCGCGCTCGAGGTTGGCAACGATCAGATCCATTCCCGGATCCTGGCGGATCTCGCCTATTCGTCCAGGGACCCGATCAGCTTCAAGAACATCATGGCGGACGAGATCACGCCCGACGAGGTGTGGCGGCTGGAGACCGCACAAGAGCGGCTCGGATCCATGCCGCTCACGATCGACGTTCCGTCGCGGCTGACACCCTCTGAGATCCGCATGCGCATCCGCACCGAAAAAGACCGGATGGCCGCCACGGGCGTCCCGCTCAACGTCGTGTTCATCGACTATCTCAAGCAGATCCAGGCGAGCGACCGGTACAGCGGAAATCGCGTCTACGAGGTCGGGGAGATCAGCTATTCGCTGAAGCAGATCGCCAAGGACGAGGGGATCTGCATCGTGCTCCTGGCCCAGCTCAACAGGGCTCTGGAGAGCCGCGAGGACAAGCGGCCGATCCTGGCCGACCTTCGCGAGAGTGGAGACCTGGAAGCGGACGCCGACGTGGTAGCCTTCCTGCATCGTGAGGCGATGTACATCCAACGTTCGCCTGCTTACCTCGACGGCGATCCCGATGCGGTGACCCGCTTCCTCGACGAGCAAAACAGGGCCGAACTGATCCTCGGGAAGAACCGGGCTGGGGAAACCCGCACGGTGTCGCTGTGGTGCGACATGGCCTGCTCGACGATGTCCGATCATGTGCGGGGCGCGGCTCAATGAGCGATCTACCTGACCCTCTTGTCTCGCCTGACGTCGATCTGCGGGGCTTCTCCGGCTTCATGCTGGACGTCGACCGGCTGCTCACCAGCGAGCTTGTAGCTCTGGGCACCCCGGAAGAATGCTGGGCCGCATTGATGCTGTGGTGCCGTGCCTGGAAGCAATCTCCACCAGCGTCGCTACCGGATGACGATCGCGTGCTCGCCGCCTTTTCAGGCGCGGGCAAGCGCTAGTCGAAAGTCAAGAAGGTTGCCCTTCGTGGTTTCGTGAAGTGCTCTGACGGCCGGCTCTACCACCCTGTTCTCGCAGCCGAAGCCAACAAGGCTTGGAAGAAGCGTCAGCAATATGGGGCGGACCAGGAACGCCTTCGGAAATGGCGCGAAGGCAGGAAAGAGGGCCGTTCGGAACCCAATCCGAAGCCGCCTCAACAGGGTGGTGAAACGCCTAATGAAACGGAGGCTGAAACGCGTTTCGAACGTGTTCGCAAACCGGAAAGACAGGGACAGGGACAGGGACATAGAAATATAGCTGCTTCGCAGCTTGGCGGCGGGGCGCGCGAAAAGCGGCTCGAACCGCACCACGACGATCCCGACGAATTCGCCAAAGTTCAGGCTGCCTGCGTCAAGGCAATCGGCGACGGCCATCCGGCCGACCCCGTCTTCGGACCGATCATGATCCTGATTGATCGTGGGATATCCGTCCGAGAGATCACGACCGTGATGCGTTCCGAGGCGGACGCTCGTCGGGCCAGAGGGCGACCGCCGATCAAGTTCTGGTCGAAGTGGGCCGAAATCGTCGTCGAGCGACTGAACGCCGCCCCGAAGGTCGCACCCGAGCGCTCCGGTGCCGGTGAGCCGCGCATCGATTTCGGCGGCGGCTGCTCGGCGGCTGAGAGCACGATAATTTCGGTTCTAGGCCGTGGCGGGTGGCTCGCCCAATGGGGAGCGAAGCCTGGTGAGGCAGGTTGCAAGGTGCCGGAGCGACTTTGGCCGAAGGCGGTCGCGGCGTGACGGGGAAGGATCTTCAATGAGCGACGCAGCCACAGACACGGCACCGGTCAAGATGCGCGGTCCTGCCCGACTGCCAGAAGAGGGCTCGCTGCGGGGCGCGATCGAAGGGTTGCTGAAGCAACGCTCTGGCGTCGAGGCTATTCAGGAACTCGAAATGATAGTGAAGCTCGGCCAGGAGGCTGCTCGCTTGGTAGAGGATTTCTATGCCAGCGGCGCTCCTGCCGGGGTTCTGCGGATCGAGATCGAAGCAGACCTTGACGGCAAAGGACGGGAAATCAAGCTGCGCGATTACGCCAGCCCCCGAGCTTCTTGATGTGCTCGCTGCGGTGCGGAAACTGTTCAAGCAGGGCTCCAAATTGGAGGGGATCAAATGGTGAGAGAAATTAGCGCATCGGCCGTGGCACAGCTGCGCATGGCGTGCCTGTCGATCGCGGGCAAGGAAGCCGGGCGCCGCGGCGCAAAGGGAGACGTCGAGAAGCGGGCCGACCAGCTGTTCCAATGGGTTCTGGGACGCTGGGAGGAAGGATGCACGGCGGCGGAGAAGGCGAGGGTCTACGAACCACCGGGCGTCACCATTGATGTCGCCGGTGTCAGTCAGGCGGTTCAACAGCCCACGGTGAGCGCGTCCGAACCACAAGGTCCGCAAGTTGGTTTCGGGCGGGCAGGTGTCCCCGATATTGAAATTCGGCAGATGCCTGGGGGCGAGTTCTCAGCGTGGTGGAAAGGTGAATTTCTTCCGCTGGGCCGGGTGCGCATCGTTCACACCGATGATCGAGGTCCTCGGCTGGTCGGAGTGACCGATGAGCCTCTGCTTCGCTATGGCCAGCCAGTGTCACTCGAAGAGGTCGGGCGCGTACCACCCGAAACGCGCAACAGATTTCCCGGCATGTTCGCGTTTGTTTGAACGAAGCAACGCGGCTGTTGGAGGCTTGTGTACGGCCGCCGCGTGATCCGGCAAAGCGGGCTGTGAACCTGCGGGAGGCTCGCGAGGGGTTCAAAACTAAGAATAAATAGCCTGAACTTTCTCAGAAATGTGCTTCACTTCATTTGCAGCCTTGCGCAGGAGACCTGTCACGTTCGTATCGCGTCCTGGTTCAAGATTGTCGAAGGCTACGGCAAATCCAACATTCATTCGATATTCGAAATCAGTGGTTGCCTGCAATTCAGCATAGTACAACTCTCAATTACCTTCATCCCAAAGGGGCTTAACGAGGGGTTTAAGGGTAATATCGACCTTGCCGGCCTTCGGAACTATAGTGCTTTGAATGTCACTAATATTCCTGAATATAGGCTTTATCTGCCCGTGTTTTCCCTGATTGCAAATTTTGTTCATAGCCCACAATTCGTAATTTCCATCCTTAAATGGATTGCATCCCCTAAATATCGAAATCACTTCTGACGGAAGATGAGAAGACGCAGATTTAATTTGGCTTTCGAGTTGCGAGGCATCTTCGGCGAATGGAAACTTAGTTTTGGTACGCTGTCCGCCCGTTTTTAGCGCGACAGCAAATCCTGTTAAGTCCAAGCCTGCTCGAAGCCCCTCAGCTATCTCTGTTAGTCTCACTCGCCAGATCTTGGGTAAATCATGGTCAAACTTAACCTTAAGCATCAAGCCGCCGTTTGTGGTTGGATCCATGACCAGCGAGGGCATATGTTCATGCATCCAATGAGTTATTTCTTGGTCAATGGCTTCCAATTTTTCCATTGATCGAACAATCCTGAGATTGGCATCTTCAAAATGATCCATCGATATAGCCACCTGAAAGTAAATTGCTTGAACACGACGCCCCGCCGACTCGGCGCCCCTAGCACGACGACTTACTTTGTACGAAATCGCCTGCCTCAACCACCATGAACAATTCAAGAGCGATTGACAGACCCGAACCGGCTGGTCGATCGCCTTGAGTTCTCGGCGGCGTACATCGGCGAGGCCGACCGCAAAGGGCACTAGTTCCGCGCAACCGTGGGGCCGATGCCGGGGGAACCGGGATGTCTCGTTCCGGCGTGGGTGTTCGAGGAGATAGCGGTGTGATCCACTATCGCGGAAGCTCACAACCGGAGAAACCATGATCAGAACAGTGCTCGCCTTGTCCCTCCTCTGCGCCACGCCTGCGATGGCGCAGAACGCGCCAGAGACCGCCCCGACTGCCGCGACCTATCAGGCCGCGCTCAAGGCCTACATGGCCTATATCGACAGCCTGCAGGGAACCACGCACACAGACGGTTGGAACCTCGACGACATGAAGGTTCCTCCGGACCAGCGGCAGATTTTACTCGACATTGGGCAGCAGGTTCATCCAAGCAACCCGCAGTGAAAGCCAGATGCGTCGGCTGCGACGCCTAAGCTCGCATGAACAATCCGGGTAGTGTCGCAGTTTGAAATCGGCGGCTCTTGACCCGGCTCGCACTGGATGCCTACCTCTGTCATGCTTAGCGGGAAGCATGGGAGGTGCATGTGAGCGTCAAAGGGGCCGTGTTTTGTACCGAGAAGAGAGAGGGTGGTGGAGAAAGTTCGTCAGATTGGGAACTGACGTACGCCCTTGCCACGGACACGCAGGAAGGAGATCTGTTCATCCTAGAAGAGTGGACGGGTTCGCCGCCTGGTAGATCAGGCCCCAGCGGCTCCCGCCGGATTATGTTGAGCAGTTTTGTGTCTCACGACACTGAGGCCAGAAAAGGCCTGTTTGGCCTCATGCGGAGGTTGATCGATTGATGCCCACCGGACGCAAGGGCCAGTCGCGAAGTCGCCCCGGCGATCACAACCGTAACGCGCAAAAGCTGGTCGTCAAAACGGCCGAGCCAGGGAACGACCATATGCAGCATGTATGGATCGTGGAGTGCAAAGTATCCGGCTGCGGCCACCGATATGGCGCGAACTCCAGCGATTTCTTCCAACGGAAATGCCCGAGATGCCAAGGCGGCAAAGCCGGTCTACCCATCGAAGGAATGCAACATGCCTAAAGGTCTGAACGGCCCCAAACGCCCCGCCGACGTCATCGGCAACGCCGTCCACGTCATGCGCCTCGCTACGGGCGAGATCGAGGAACCCGAGGCCGTGGACGACGGCAAGGACCCCGCCGCGAAGTCGCTGGGGGCTCGGGGTGGTGCGGCTCGGGCGAAGAGCATGACGCCTGAGCGTAGGGCGGAGATTGCTAAGAAGGCGGCCGAGAAGCGGTGGGGTAAGCTGTAGCAAGCAGAAATCGTACTCAGAAGAAATTTCTGCTTGCTAGTTGAGCAAGCAGGTGATCTCTTGCGCTTAGCAAGCAGGAGGTTTGCGCTATGGTTTTCAAACTCAAGCTGAACGGTTCGAAGCAAAGTAAAGGTGGCAGGGCTAGGGCTGAAGCGCTGACACCAGAGAAACGACAAGAGATCGCCCGAGCGGCCGCAGTTGCTAAGCATGCCAAAGCGCAAATGACGGCGGCGGTTGGGATGCCAAAAGCCGTTAGTCAGGGGTCTCTTCCTATCGGGGACACCACCATTGACGTGTACGTTTTAGAAGACCGAAGACGGCTGATCCACAAGCGCGGCATAGCACGCGCATTGGGCCTAAGGTCAGCTGGCGGGAACGCCTTTATGAAAACGATCTCGCGCAAAGGCTTGGGATCCGCAATCAGCCCAGAACTGCTCACCAAAATCGAAAACCCAATTGAATTCATACCGTTGAATGGGGATCCTGCGCACGGATATCCAGCCGAGGTTTTCATTGAGGTGTGCGATGCGATCATGTCAGCAGCACGCACTGGCAAGCTTGCTCAATCACAGCACTTTCTGGGGATACAAGCCGAATTCATTGTCAGATCAGCAGCTAAAATCGGCATTATCGGGCTCATTGACGAAGCTACTGGTTTCATTGCAGACAAACGTCGAGAAGAGTATCGAGATCTTTGGACACAATTCATTCGCGACGAATGCAGAGCTTATGAAGCAGAATTTCCAGAGAAGTTCTTTGATTCGATCTATCGATTGTATGGCTTAAAAAGGAAGGATCCGAAGTCATTCCGGCATCCTCAGTTCTTTGGAAAATTTATACGTAAATATGTATACGCGCCTCTCGCAAACAGCAAAGGCGCGATTTTAGAAGAGTTGGATGCAAAAAACCCCGTCGTCTACGCTAATGGCGGTCGACGATATAAAATGTTTCAGTTCCTCTCCGACGAGATTGGAATGCCGGCTGTAAAGGGTCATTTGTGGCAGGTCGTTGGTATAGCTGCATCCTCTAGCGACAAAGCAGCATATGACAGGGCATTTTATAGGGCGTTTCCGGAAGCGTTGCCTTTGGGTTCACAAGGAAATCTGCTCGACGGACTAGACGATGAAGCTTGACGCTAAGCATTAAAGTTCAAATCATGCCCGGCATGAACAAGCTCCTTCTCGCCAAGCGCGCTCAGATCCTCACGCTCCTCTGCGAAGGATCGAGCATGCGCTCGGTCGAGCGGATCACTGGTGCAAGCATCAACACTGTCTCCAAGCTCCTGGTCGACGCAGGAAAGGCCTGCGCAGCGTTCCACGACGAGCGCGTGCGAAACGTAAAGGCCAAGCGCATCCAATGCGACGAAATCTGGTCGTTCACAGCCGCGAAACAGAAGAACGTCGCTGCGATGAAGGCGCCCGTGGACGGGGCTGGCGACACTTGGACCTGGACGGCGCTCGACGCCGACACGAAGCTGATCGTCTCACACTTCGTCGGCGGCCGTGATGGCGAATGCGCTATGTGGTTCATGGACGACGTGGCCAAGCGCCTCGCCAATCGCGTCCAGATGACCACAGATGGGCACAAGGCCTACCTAGAGGCCGTTGAGGGCGCGTTCGGCTGTGACGTCGACTACGCTATGCTGGTGAAGATGTACGGAGCCGCGCCAGAAAGCGCGAAGGGCCGCTACAGCCCGGCCGACTGCACCGGCATCAAGAAGACCACGATTGAAGGCGAGCCCGATATGGCCCATGTCTCAACCAGCTACGTCGAGCGGGCGAACCTCACCATGCGGATGCACAACCGCCGGTTCACACGGCTCACGAACGCCTTCTCCAAGAAGTTCGAGAACCATGCCCACATGGTCGCGCTCTACGCGGTCTGGTACAACTTCTGCCGCATCCACAAGTCGCTGCGGGTTTCTCCGGCCATGGCGGCGGGTGTTGCCGATCGGCTTTGGAGCATGGAAGATGTGGCCGAGATGGTAGAGGCTGGGTTGCCGAAGCCGGGGAAGCGTGGGCCTTACAAGATTGGCTGACATGGAGCCATGTTGCGATGAAGATGCGCAGAATAGGCGATAGCCATACCCAGTCTGAAAGCCGATATAATCCCATCGGCAAAGATGCGGTTGAACTTACCTTTTTATCTTTTGGTGCTGGGCAGCAGCGCTCATCGGGTTTTGATCTTGAATTCGGATGGACGGATGTGGAGGCGCTTTTGAGCGCATTTGCGTCCCAGGGACATTCCGAAGCAATTCGGATCAAAAATGCTCGCGTCCTTGCGACGGCTGTCGAAGCGCTCGTTCAGAATTCAAACTGAGACACTACCACAATCCGGGAACGATTGACAGGTTCGAAGCTGGATGCAATCTATTGGATAGATGACGATTTGCGCCCGGAGCTCCACAGAGCTGCCGGGCTTTTTTGTGGGCGGAAGGGGTCTGCAACCCATGGCGACAGTCGCGGCGCATACCTCCAGCAAGGGGGCGCGCCATGCTGCGCTCGCTCTTGGGATCGAAGGCCCCACCAAGGAACGCGCCATGAAGGCGGGAACATCGTTCCAGACCGAAAGCACGTCACGGGCCGTCGTGGTCGGCGCCGATGACGCGCCACGCGTCGAGCGTGCCACCGACATGCGCATCCGCATGACGGACAACCAGTTCGAACGGCTCAAACGCCGGTGCGAGCTCTCCCGCAACGATCCCGACATGAACCGGATCCTCGCCGCCGCCGGCTTCCACTATGCCCGGCTGCACTACAATGCCGGCATGGAAGCGCTGTGCGGCTTCGACCTGAGCAAGGGTTTCACGACCGCGCGTGGCCAGATGAGCGACGCCGCGGCCGAGCGCAAGGCGCAATACCTCGACGCCTTCCGCCAGGCCGATGACATGCCGTCCGGAGCGCTGGGCTTCCACGCTCTGCCCCGCGCGATCGTGGTCCGCAAGGTCATTCTCGAAGACATGTAGCTCGCCGACGTTGGCCGGCTCATCTCCGAATGTAAGGACACCGCGACCAGCGCGGCCGTCGCCTTGCACGAGCTGAAGAACGGGCTGCGAGCCCTGGCCCGGCACTTCGGCCTCCTGGTGGATCTTGCGCCGGCCGATGTCGCCCTCTGACATCGAGCGCCTGGCGACTGAGGCGGATGTGATCAGCCGTGCCGTGTTCGGCATTCGGTCGCTCTCCCGGACCTCGCCGCATGTCTTCGCGGAGGACAAGGACGTCCTCGCGCGGCGGTTGGAGACCCGGACATCCGCTACAAGGATTCACTGGCGCAGGAGCATACGGGCGATGCCGACCGCTATTCCCTCGTGCTCGCCAACCCGCCCTGCGCGGGCGCGCTCGACTACGAGACCACGGCCAAGGACCTGCTGAAGATCGTCAAGACCAAGAAGACCGAACTGCTCTTCATGGCGCTTTTCCTCAAGCTGCTGAAGCCCGGCGGGCGCGCGGCCGTGATCGTGCCGGACGGCGTGCTGTTCGGCTCCTCCACGGCCCACAAGGCGATCCGCAGGATGTTGGTCGAGGACCACCGGCTTGACGGCATCGTCAAGCTGCCGTCCGGCGTGTTCCGCCCCTATGCGGGCGTCTCCACCGCCATCGTGTTTTTCACCAAGACCAATTCGGGCGGCACCGACTACGTCTGGTTCTACGACGGTCGCGCCGACGGGTTTTCGCTCGACGACAAGCGCACGCCCCTGCTGCCGTCGGACAAGATTGGCCCGAACCCGGGCCGGCGCGAGGGCGCGACGGTCGTCAGCCTGACGCTCGACGAGGCCGAGGCGGTGAAGAACGACCTGCCCGACATCGCGGCCCGCTGGGCGGAGCGCACGGGCTCTGAGCGGGAGCGGCCCCGCACGGCGCAGAGTTTTTGCGTGCCGAAGGCCGAGATCGTCGAAGCCGCCTACGACCTGTCGCTCAACCGCTACAAGGAGGTGGTGCATGAGGCCGCCGAGCATCGCCCGCCGAAGGAGATCATCGCGGAGTTGAAGGCGCTGGAGGCGGAGATTACGGAGGGGTTGGCGGAGTTGGTGGCGATGCTGGCATGAATATCCACGCAGCAGATGCGCTCGCAGTCACGCGAACATGCCGCTTGGGCAACCTTCTCGACTTCAGGAACGACATCGTGCATCCGAAGGACAGACCCGTCGGGCCGGTGACGTTTGTCGGGTTGGAGCACGTCGAACCAAACACAGGTCGACGTGTCGGTGAATTGACTATTGAATTGTCGAAGATGACCGGCCGTCGAGCTCGCTTCCGTAAGGGCGATATCGTCTATGGTTACCTTCGGCCTTATCTGAACAAGGTCTGGATTGCAGAATTCGATGGGATATGTTCTGTCGATCAATACGTGTTTGTAGTCAGGTCAGGAGTCGGTCGTGACTATATTTCTCATTTTTTGCGCAGTGACGAGTTCCTGAACACCGCGCCGGTTGGCCTATCACCTGGTCAACTCCCGCGCATTCGTTCCGGCGAGATCGCTGACACTCCAATTCGACTTCCCCCGCTCGACAAGCAGCGGCAGATCGCGGCGATCCTGGACAAGGCGGATGCGCTGCGCCGCAAGCGCAAACGTGCTCTCGACCTGCTCAACAGCCTCACCCAGTCGCTTTTTCTTCAAATGTTTGGCGATCCGGTCACAAACGTGAAGAAATAGCCAATTAAGACCCTATCCTCATTCGAGACCTTCTTACAAGTGGATCTCGTGGATGGGCTAAATACTACGCGGAAACTGGACGCGCATTCATTCGCATTCAGAATCTCCAAAAAGGCATTCTCTCCACACGGGATTTAGTATTTATCAATGCTCCAGATGGCGCCGAGGCGCGCCGGACAACTGTGAGAGCAGGAGATGTGTTGATCAGCATAACTGCTGATCTAGCCTGAACTATTCACGCTTGGCGATTTTGCCGGCTTCCAGCGGTGCTCTGGGCTTGCGGAACACGGCTTTCCGTCCCCTGACGATGGGGGGGGGCTGGGCGGGTTGTGTCGAGGTTCGGGGTTGCGGGGTGGGCAAAGGAGGGGCTTGAGCGCCCCGTCTGTCACGTCGCGAGACGCAGGATGCGGCCGAGGACGACGCGTAGGATCGTCTGTGCCGGAGATGTCGTGGGCAGATGCAGCCGCACCTGCGTCTTCATTTCGACCACACGAGCGGAAGGAGCCAGAGGCTCCGCCCTGCGAAGCAGGGTGGAGTGGCGAGTGGAGGGCGCGATCTTGATCAGGCGCAGGCGCAGCGTGTCGAGTTGCGCGACGCGCCACATCGATCGTTTCGGCATGGACACGCGCAGCCCTGCGTTCGCAACCCTCTCCGGCTTCGCCGGACAGGGGCCCTTGCTCTCTCCGCCCCACATGAGCCAATAGGCTCCGGCGTGAAGGAAGAGGCGGAACTGGTTGGCGGTCGCCTTGGTGCAGGAGGTGCGGTCGGCGGCCAGATGGGTCTTCCAGGATTTGATGTGGTTCTCGGCGCAACCGCGCCGACAGTAGACGTCCTGATAGAGCACTTTCGGTTTGCCACCGGACAGATTGGTGACGATGAACCGCGTGTCGGTTCCTTGATCGCCCGCCTCGACCCGCGCGATGATGTGCTCGACGCGGCTCCAACTCCCTGCTCCATCGTGGAACTCCTTGAAGCGCCGCACCTTGCCTTTGCCAGGCGCGGCGTTGAACCGCTCGGCCGTGCTGGCTTCCAGCGTTTCAATGTGTTTCCGCAAGGTGGAGCTTGGCGCCACCCCGAAGATGAAGTCGACGCCGTTCGCCCGGCACCAGTCGATGACGAGGGGGCCGCAATAATGGCTGTCGGCGCGGATCAGAATGTCCGTCATCGGCCAGTGGGCCCGGATGGCGCGCAGGAGGCGGCGCAGGTGGGCCCGAATTTCGACGCCGCTCGGCCGTTTGGCCGGACGCAGCACGGCGGCGACGAAACGGCCGTCCCCGTCGAACACGACGATGGGCTGGAACCCATAGTTGTCGTGGTGTCCGTTAAACAGCCGAAGCTGCTGGCCGCCGTGAACGGCATCGAACGTGTCGTCGAAGTCGAGCACAATCCGCTTCGGCACCTTTGCGAACGACGCGCAGTAAAGATCCACCATGGCTCGCCCCATGCGCAGCAAGGCGCGTGGGTCGGGCAGATTTTCCACCCGCGAGAGCGTCGGCTGAGAGGCGAGGTCGCGTCCGGACGGCAGCGTGCCCTGCGCCATCTTGAACACCGGATCGTGGCGCAGGGCGGCTGCGTCGTTGGCATCCTCATAGCCCGCCGCGATCATCAACATGCGGAAACGGATCATGTCGGCGAGGCCGTGCACGATGAGATCGGGGTTGCGAGGATCGTCGAGGCATCCGGCCAACCGATCCGCCACGCCGAGACGTTTCTCGACTTCCCGCAGCACAAGAACGCCAGAATCCGACGACAACGATCCGCCATCGAACCGCGCCACGATCGACGTCCGCCCAAGAGGTGACAGGCCAGGCAGCGACAACGTAGGATCATCCATGGCGGGTGTAGCTTCCTGAAATGACACGGGATCGGCTTAGACAACCAAATCCTAAATCACGTCAGTGCCTTAAGCTGCATCTGCCAACCCTAGCGTGAATTATTCGGGTTAGGTAGCTACCACCGGAGTCGCCCCAAACCTTTGATGCCGGTTTAAGGTATTTGGTCGATGGCCGATCACATCGCCAGCGCGATGTACCCGCCACGATCGCGCGGAGCGTCGAAAAAACGCCCGAAGCGTGAGCTCCGGACGCACATCCTTCGAAACCGGTTGAGCTCAGGCCGCAGCCTTCGCCTTCCTCTTCATACCGTAGCCGACAGCGCCGAGGGCCATGAGAGCGGCGCCGAACATCGGGGCTGAAGCAGGGAGGGGGACGGAGGAGACATTGAAGCTGAGGTTGTCGATGTTGGCGGAGGTTCCGCCCACGTCGAGCGTAATCTTCAGAGTATCGACCTTGGCACTATTGAGACTGGAAACCGACAAAAACGCATTCGACTTAGCGAAACCACTGGAATAAGTGTAAACCTGAGACCCACCCGCGCTGCCTGTAACAGTGTATTCCAGTCCTCCGCTGTTGGCAGAAAGATCCAATGAGGAGAATGCGAACAATCCCGAACTAGACGTAACAGTGATTGAATCTGTCGCTGGACCAAAAAGTGGACCAGCAAATATATCAGGAACCGGGTTACCAAAGTTCGTACCAACAAAGAACTGACCGTCTGTATTTGTAACGGTGAAACCGTTCTCTGTATAGCTCGTGAAAATGTCTTTGTTGTTTCCTCCAAGATTGTTGAAAGTCACTGTTGCGGCATGTGCCGCGCCTAGCATAAGCCCAAAAGCGATGCCAGTAGACAAAGCGAACTTCATTTTTTGCATTGCAATATATTTCCGCTAAAGATTTAAGCCGAACCAGAGTTAAGAGGCAACATTGCCGAAAGTCAATGCTGTAATCCTATGGTGTGCTTGGGAGGGCTAACGGATGTGCAGGATGCATGGTCTCCGCCAATCTCGTGACCTTGGTGTATTTGCTCCCTTAATGCCGAACTGCACAACCGTGTCGGCTGGTGGCCGACCGCTGCTAAATCCGCATGCTTGATCCGATCCGCGCCGATCTCGCCGCGCTTCACGCGAAAGCTGATCAACTCCACGCCCGCGTGGAACGCCTCCTCAACGTTTTCACCGAACTACTGAAATGGCAGCCCATCATGGCCATTCACGACGACATCCTCGCCGCTATCTCCGCGAACGACGCAGCCCTCGTACAAGTCGGTGCCAAGACCGATGCCTTGATCGCCGCCAAGAGCGAGAGCGATGCAGTCTTCGGTGATGTGCTGCCGCGCGTGACCGCTCAGGGCTCGGCCATCGCTGCGCTCGACAGCAAGATCGCCGGGGCATTGCCTGCCGCTCTCGTCCCGAACGACACCAGCGCCGCGTTGGCTCCCGCTGCTGAGCCCGCAGCCGCCCCTGCTGCCATCCCGGCCGCGATCGTGACGCCCACCGCGTAGGCGGGCCAGGCCGGGGGGCGAAGGCGACCCCCTAGCGGATTTGGTGGGTCCCTCTGGAGGGGTCCATCCCATGAGGGGAACGCACCACCCACCCGGTCTCTGTTTGCACAATTTTCAAACCGGATTTTATTTTTATGTCTGACCCGCAGAAGCATGGTCGGATCGCACAGCGAGCGCGGCGTAACTACCCACGCCCTTGCCACGCGAGGACATCGCTGATTCCCTTGGTGAATGAGCCGATTCGATCTGGAGCGCTTGAGCAAGGACGAGCTGATTGAACTGGTGCTTCGACTGCAGCGCCCGACGAAGACGTCGCGCACGTCGTCAAAGCCGCCTTCCACCGATCGGAAAGAGCGCCGCGAGAAGGCCAAACCTGGCGGCGCCAAGCCGGGCCATAAGGGGCATTCGCGCCGCCTGAGCGAGGACGTCGATCGGATCGTCGATCATCATCCTGATGAATGTCCATGTTGCCGGATGCCGCTGTCCAGCGATCTTCCGGCCGAGGTTGTCAGCGAGCACGACAAGGTCGAGCTTCCGGTGATCAAGCCGTTCGTGGAACGACATCGGCGTCTGACTGTGCGCTGTCCCTCGTGTGGGGCGATGGTCGTTGCGCCGGCGCCCGCGGCAGCGAAGGGCACGCCGTTCGGCCCGCGCCTCCATGCGGTCGCCACCTATTTCAAGACGTTCCAGGCGCTGTCCTACGAGCGTCTGCAAGGCGCCTTCGATCATCTGTTCGGGCTGACAATCAGCCAAGGCGGAGCCTGCAAGAGGCTCCGCTCGGCGAAGCTGAGTGGAGTTGCAGGCGGAGGGGGGCTGATGAACATGCTCCGCCGCGCACAGGGGACTTTCGTGGCCAAGCGCGACCATGCTGTTGCGATCCTGCGCCAAGCCAAGGTCGTCGCCTCGGACAAGACCGGCGTTCGCATCGAGGGAAGCAATGCCTTCCACTGGGTGTTCCGCTGCAATGAAGCCGTGGTCCATCAGGCGTCTCCAATCCGCGGCGCCGTGGTGATCCGGGACATGATGGATGGACATCGACCGGCGGTCTGGCTGTCGGATCGTTACTCCGCCCAACAAGGCCATGCGGGAGCCCAGCAAACCTGCCTCGCGCATCTAGCGCGTGATGTCGCCTACGCCGATCAAGCGGGCGAGGATTTCCTGCCGATGCGGCTCAAGCTCTGGCTCCAAGGCGCATTCACTTTGGCGGCCCGCATCGAAATGCTCGCGCCGGCGACGATCACCGCCAGACGACGCGCCTTGGAGCGTCGTCTCACCGCGATCCTGGAGACCCCGACATCCTGCGATCTGGCGCGAGATCTCCAGAACAGGTTCAGACGAGCGCGCGACCAGCTTCTCACCTTCGCCAAGTGGCCCGGATTGGTCGATCCCTCCAACAACGGCTGCGAGCGCGCGCTCAGACCATCCGTTGTCCAGCGCAAGGTGACCAATGGCTATCGCGCCATGTGGGCCGCCGCAGGCGAGGCTGATATTCGCACCGTCGTCGACACGGCTCGCATCCGGCCCGGCACCAACGCCTTCGAGATCAGTCTCCAGACCGTCAGCGCCTAACACGCTCAAAATGGACCTGGGTCATTAGTGCGCCGGGAGACCGGCAAGGAGTAATCGGTGCAAGTCCGACACGATGAAGGTGTAGCGACCCACATCGGCCCCGAGCCGTGCATCGTCGTTCGCGAGGATGGCGGTGAAGCGTCGGCAGGGGTGCACACAGGCCAGCCATTGAGCCGCGAAAGCCAGATATCCCGG
>NZ_JAMOIM010000058.1 GCF_026130545.1 Lichenifustis flavocetrariae
TCTACAAAGTAAAGACGCAGCAGGGAATCCCTCAAAAATCCTCGTCGCGATTCAGAAATTTATCGACGCTTCCTAAGGCGAGGTGGCTTTGGCAGCCGTAAAAGGTGAGAAGACGCCCTCCTGAGTTGGCGCAGCAGTTCGAGCTGCATCCGAACCAGATCACGGCCTGGTAGGCGCAACTTGTGAGTGACGCCGCCAAGGTCTCCGGTTCTGAACCGAGGGCTGGCCTGGCGGCGCCGGCCATCGACGTGAAGACGCTGCACGTCAAGATCGGCGAGTTGACGCTGTCCAACGATTTTTTGTCCGGCGCGCCCGGCAAGGCCGGCCTTCTGAGTGTGGATAGGCGTGGAATAAGTGGCTGTGCGGACCGACGAGGCGGACACCATTCAAATGCGCGCCCGCCTTGGCAGTGCCTCAGGACGGGAATTCGGCTTCGATGACCTCGACGCGATCGGAATGCATGGTCCAATCGGAAAGGCGGCCTGCCTCGCAGAAACGATCCTTCGCGAAAGCCACGGCTTCCAACTCGTTAACAGCGAGTGTCTCGACCGAGCCCTGGCACGACTCGAATACATGGCCCGTGTCGTTGAGGACCGTTTTATAAAAATTCACGATATAGTTGCTCAAGCTAATCTCCATCGTCGTGTGTGGTTTCGCCAATAGGTCCCGCCCGCCAATCCGACTCCCAAACGAGGGAATATCCGTTGGTTTTTGTGTCACTCGCCAAGCGAATCGGCCGAGCCCTGGATGTGATATGACCCTCGGACCGTCGTCGTCCCTGCGACACCCCACTTCGGCGTGGCTCCATTAATGCCGGCGTCTCGGGGGACGGCAGCGGCCATCGGCCCACAGGTAATCGGCGACGCAGTTCGCGATCCATTTTCCAGCAGTCATCCCTCGATAAAGCGAGGTGTATTGACAGATCACATCGTATTCATCGTCATTCCTACACGTCGGTTTTTGTAATGCAGAGATGGAGGTCCGTCTCTCAATGGCCACACCGGCGACGCGATGGCCACGACGCCGACCATCAACGTCGTGATCGTTGCCCACCATCTCACCGCGTTTGACTCGGCAAGTGGATACGACGATTAGCTTGACTTGGAACGACGCTCCGTAATGCTGCGGTGGTTCGCTTGCCAGGTCTAAGCTCGGACCTATGTTCCGTCAGTCTGTGATCTTCTTAGCGATGTGGACCTTCCAATAGTCGTCCACCTTTCGGCTGGTTTCGGCGTATTGGGCCGGCGTTAAGATCTGGTTTTTCCTCACCCCGGGGGCGTCATCCATGGCGCTCGTCGTGCTGTCCAAGACGAGAATATTCATGTTCGGCGTGGCCTTGATGTCGCTCCATGGCACCGGAACATAATTCTTGTCCAAGCCGAAAATGCCGCCTCGGCCAACGATCAGATACGCAATTGTGCCGGTCGTCGGGCTCAGGACGATGTCGTCGACGCTGCCAAGCCCTTGGTCGCTATGGTTCCGCAACTCGGTGCCGATCAACTGGTCCGAACGCACCGAAGTCGTTGTGCCGGCGATCGGCAGGGCGGCGGCGATCTGCTGCTGACGCCAAGCGGGACCGTTCACGAGCTTGGCATTGTCGTCGTGCATGTCGGCCAGATACTTTCCGTAGATGGAGCCCGTCGCCGACAGGACGTCCTCGCAGGCCTGTTGGCGTCCCTCTCTCGCTAGGATGTTTGCGGAAGCGAGTAGGGCTCGGATTTCGTATCCGGGACGGGCGTTCTGGAAGCCGATGCCGGCTGGTGGCCGATAGGCGCCCATCGGGTAGCCATAGCCGAAGCCCCATCCGCCCGCCGGGAATCCATATCCAAAGGCGGATCCTCCAAGCCAATACCCGTCCTTCTCGATCTTCGCATTGAAATCGCGCAGGTCATCGAGGCAGGATGCGGAAGGTTCTGCCACAGGGGAGGCCTGTGCCACCGGCGACGGTGGCACCTCGTCGTTATGGATTGGTGCGGTTTGCGTGGCGCCCGCTGCTGTCGTGAGAACCAAGGAGGCATATCCGGCAGTCAGCAAGGCGATCGTGAGGTGCTTGTTCATGGGAACGTCCCTTGTGCGAGGGGTTGCTTTGAGGTTCCCCCAGAGGCGCTTGGACGGCAGCGAGGATGATCGATCGCTTGGGATCCGCGCCGATGGCGGCACGAAACAGGCCCCGGACAGCAACCCTCCGCCGGGTTGCCATGTCCCTGGCTAGACGACAGCGATGTCGTTCTCGACGCCCGTCACGCCGGGAGCGCGCCAGGCGGTGTTGGCCGCGATCCACTTGTCATCGTAGGTGTGCACCGTTCCCGTGAGCCGGACCGCGCCGCCCGTGGCGCTGACCGAGACGTTGTCCTGGTAGAAGGACCACGATCGGTGCAGGGCGCTCTCGATGTCAGCTGAGATGTTTTTGGCGTTGGGACGCGGCTTGAGCGTAATCTGGTCCGAAACCCCGACGACGCCCGACAGCGGGCGGAGATCGTCGTGGGCGGCGTCCTTCTGGTATTTCCAGTCAACCTGTCCCGTCAGCGTGAGCCAGCCCTTTTCGACCCGCACCTTCACGGCGTCGCGCGGGACGGAGGTATCCCAGGCCAGTCGCTCGATCGCGGCGGCCCCGATCTCGTCGTCGGTTCGCTTCGTCTCGAACGGAAGCCGAACGTCGAGTTCCTCGGCCACGGCCTTGACGCCCTTGATCCGTGCGGCGGCGTTCTCGGCGGCGCGTTTCTCAAAGTAGCTGCTGACGTGACCACTCAGGGTTACGACACCATCCTTGGCGGCGACGCCAATATGGGCGGCGGTCACGCTCGGCTCCCAGGCGAGTTCGTCCTGCACAGATTTCTGGAGCTGACTGTCGTTGTTCATGGGGTTTCTTCCTTTGAAAATGATCAGCGCGCTCGGCACGCAGGCGATACTTCGGACCCTCCCGTCTGGAGAATGTCGAGGCTGCCGCAAAATCGCGGCGAGCTTGTCGCGCCCGACATCCTAACGACGAGCCTAGGCAGATCGGCCGCTCAAGGCGTGAACCGACTTCGCGGAACGACTATGCGAAAATGCGTAGACCAAAGGCTAGGACGTCGGCGTTGCATTCGACATCACGATATCAACACCGCCTGCATCGGCCGGCACCGATCAAAATGTCGTGCCCTGTCATCGCGGCCCCAGGTTCATGGAGAGATCATGCCGGATACCGTTCTCCAAGCGCCTTGAGTCGACGAGCTATTTATCGTCCTTGGGCTCAGCGCCCGAGCACAGGGCGCGAGCGGCGGTTGCAGGCTCAAAAACAACGGAGCGTTTTCGCATAGCGAGTATCGACTATTCGACCGACACAAATGATCGCACCATGTCGTTGATAAAGTGAAATTCGCCGTCAGGCCGGGCGGACCATGCTTCGGCCAGAAGCAATGTTTATTCGACTGATATTTCTTATGGCTTTTGGATACACTTGTCTGCTTTCGAAGACACCAAGCGTTATCGGGTAGTAAATATCGGGAGACGAGAATTTTCTGCCGAGCGCGATCGCTTCACATCAGGAGATGCCTATGCTGGATTGGGACGATCTTCGTTTCTTCCTTTCGATTGCTCGCTCGGGCAGCCTTTCGGGCGCCGCGAAGCATTTGCATGTGGCCCAGTCGACGGTAGGGCGCCGCCTCGCGTCCCTCGAGGACAGTCTCGGCGTCCGCCTTCTAAACCGAACTCCCGAAGGATATGTGCCCACGTTGGCGGGCGACGACGTCCGCAAGCAGGCGGAGCCCTCAGCTTCATTACGTCTAGGCTTTCCTCCACCGTCACCCGCACCACCGAATATCGATAGTGACTATGCGGATTCGCTCGAATGCGTGACGTTTACCGGAGCAGAGGGAACGATGTCTATTGCTGCTTGGGGATGCCAAGATCCCAACGTTTCGGTCCTCATGCAGTGTCGCGGACGCCGGACGCGTGAGGAGCGCCAATCGCGTTTCTTGTCACATCCGGCCGGAGCCCCTACCGCCTCCGGCCCGTCACAAGTCTGGCTTATGGCCTCCTTCCAAAGGGGTAAGAGATGCCACAACAGCAGACATCCTGCGTCCATCGGGGCAACACGTTCTTCGGCGTCGTCGATGTCATCGGAAGTGGTCCGGATCGCGTTGTCCGGGTGTGTTACAACGGAGCTGAAAGGGAAGCCGGCCTGGACGGCCTGACGCTCGAGATCGTCGCCTCATGGCCAAGCGCGGAGAGTTCACGCGACCAGTGGTGCGAACCAGCGCACGCCTCGATGCCGATCACAGTCGGCTCGCACGCGGCAAAGAACGCCAGCATCTCGGTCCGCCGCAACTTGCGGCGCAGCACGACCCTATCGGTCGCGTCGACGCCATGCAGCTGAAACACGTGCTTCGATGTATCCATGCCAATGCGGGCAATCTTCTCCAAGGACGGTCTCCATCGTCTGAGATCTGCGACCCACTCAGTCTGGCACAACGATGCCGAAAGGGGCCGTCCACACCAACACGGCCACCAGGAACGTCAGGGGGGCGCTGGGAAAAGAGCTGTCGGCGACGTGCTCGACCAGGGTCCTGCCGATCGGAACGGCGAAGGGACGCGGGTGATACCAGACCGCTGCGGCGAGCTTGTTGAAACCCAGGGCGGCCTCGGCGCCGCAGAACGCGAGCAGCAGTCCGCTCCGGTCCCCCCGTCCACCCCAGAGCCATAGGCTGGCGAGGAGGGGAGGAACGAGGAAGATCGCCCCCTGCGCGATGGCGATCGCCAGCAAGACCACTCCCGAGTTGGGGTGCTCAGGCGTGTTCAGGGCGAGAAAGACGGCTCGGTTCCAGGTTTCCATGTCATTCCTGCCCTTGATGATTGAGGTCGGCGGGCTCAGTCATGTTCCTCCTTGGAGGAGAGTCATGGTGCCCACCTGCGATGCCGTCTCCGGCAGCGCGCCTCGTGTATGGTGGTCCCTTCCGTTCGCGGAGTTCCTTTGCCGCCGGCAACCGGACCTCGGCCCTCAACCCTCCCCAGGTGCCGGTTTCCAGCGTGATCATGCCCCCGTAGGCCTCGCAGAGGTCGTCCACGATGGCGAGACCGAGGCCGCTGCCCGGCTTCGCTTGCGGAAGCCGGCCGCCACGACTCAGAGCCATCTCCCTGCGGTCGACGGAGATCCCTGGTCCATCGTCCTCCACCGCGATGCTGAGCGCTTCGCCCTCGGCGCGGGCGGAAAACGTGACGCGGCCGCGCGCCCATTTGGTCGCGTTCTCACCCAAGCAGCCAATCACCTCGGAGAGGTCCTGTGGATCGACATCCGCGTGCAGCTCCGGCGCGATCTCGATGGCGAAGTCGAGGCTGCGGCCGGCTGGCAGGCGGCTGAGGACCCCGACGATGCTCTGGACCATGGGAAGGAGCGGTTCCGCCATTCCGCGCGACACCCTCGTCCCGGCCCGTGCCTGCGCGAGTTCCCGCTCGACGGTCCGACGCATGGAGTCCGCGACACCCGCGATCTCGTCGGCAACCTGGTGTTCCCCCCGCACCCGCAGGGCCTCGGCGTCGCCCTGGAGCACCGCGAGCGGCGTGCGCAGGGCATGGGCGAGATCGGCCGCGCGCGCGCGGGCCTTGGTGATCGCGCCTTCCTGCGCCAGCAGGAGCAGGTCGACCTCGGCCGCAAGGGGAAGCACCTCATCGGGGAACTCGGCCCCCAGTTGCGTCCGACGACCGCCACGCACGTCGGCCAACCGGCTGCGAACAGCATCGAGCGGCCTCAGCCCGATGGTCACTTGCAGCCAACCGGCGCCGAGCAGAACGGCTCCCAGGGCGCAAAGAAAGGGAAGGAGATCGGTCAGGAAGTCCCGGGCGGCGGTGGTCAGCTCCGTCCTGTCGATTGCCACGACGGCGCGGACGTCGCCGCCGCCCATGGCCTTGGGGAGCCCGACGACGCGCTCCACCGCGAACAGGCTGGCACCCCCGGGACCGGGGATCACGTACTGGTGGACCGCGCCATCCGCGATCCTGTCGGCCGGCAGCGTGAGGGCCGCGTCCCAAAGCGAGCGTGAACGAAGCACAGCGCCACTCGGCTCGGGAGAGACCTGCCAGTAGAGCCCGCTCAACGGCTCCGCGAAGCGCGGTTCGGCCAGCGGTCGAGCGAGCTGCAACGCGCCGGTCGGCCCCCGTTCAATGCCGCTGACCAGCTGCCGGAGATGCAATCCGAGTTCGAGCGCGACCCGACGTTCGACGTGGCGTTCGAACAGGAAGTACAGGCCGACTCCGAAGACCGTGAAGACGACGACGATGGACACGGCGCCGCCGGCGAGCAGGCGAAGCTTGAGCGCGCCGCGCCTCATGCGTGCGCCGCGTCGGATATCATGTAGCCGAACCCACGCCGGGTCTGGATCAGCTCGACGCCGATCTTCCGGCGCAGGCGGCCGATCAGCACTTCGATCGCGTTGAGGTCGCGGTCGTGGTCATGGGAGTAGAGATGATCCATCAGCTCGGTCGGGGACACCACCCGTCCGGCGTGATGCATCAGGAAACTCAGACAACGATATTCGAGCGTCGTCAGGTTGACCGGTGCGCCGTCGACCGAGGCCAGCATCTTCCGCGTGTCGACGCTGACCGGCCCCGCGACCAGGAAGGCGGAGGCTCGGCCGGCAGCGCGGCGGGTCAGGGCCCGCACGCGCGCCATCAGTTCCTCCATGGCGAAGGGCTTGGTGAGATAATCGTCGGCCCCGCCGTCGATGCCTTGGACCCGCTCGGCCCAGGCCCCCCGAGCCGTGAGGATCAGTACGGGGAAATTCCGACCTTCCTCCCGCCAGCGGGCGAGGACCGCGAGGCCGTCCAGCTTCGGCAGGCCGAGATCGAGGATGACGACATCATAGTCCTGGGTGTCGCCCTCGAACCACGCGCTCTCGCCGTCCGAGACCACGTCGACGGCGTAGCTCGCGGCTTCGAGCACGGTTCTCACGTTGCGGACGATGCGGGGGTCGTCCTCGACGAGCAGGATGCGCATCAGTCGTCATCGTCCCTGACGGGCTTGCCCGAGGCGGCGTCGACGTAGACACGGCGCAGCTTGCCTCCGGGCGCGACGACCTTGAATTCGTAGATCCATCGGCCGTGTTCACGGGTGAATGCGGTGCCGACGACCTCGCCGCGCAACTGCTGCTTCGCCCTTGCCATCACCTCTGGAAGCGACAGCGCCTCGCCGCGCTCGACGGCCCCGAACGCACGATCGTGATCGTCGTCATCGTCGGCCCGCGCCGGCAGGACCGCCGTCGTCAGGACAATGCCCAACGTCAGGGCGGCTGCTGTGCGGAAGTACGACATTGTCGTTTGTCACACCTTTGAGCTGTCGAATGGCTGACACGGGCCAACCCACAACCTCGGTTTCGCTGCTTTCCGTTGAGTAGCGCAAGCCGGCCGAGGCTGCGAGGAAGCGATAGGCCCGTCGTGTCAGCGAGCCGACAGTTTCGGGCTGCTAGCCATGATCCATGACGCGCCGACAGGCCGCCATCGGAAGCATGCCATCGGCATGTCCATCCGTGACCCCGCGCACTGGAGTTCCTCATGGTTCGCACGACCCTACTCACCGCTGCCGCCCTCATGATCGCTGGACCGGCGTTCGCCACCGGTGGGTGCAGCACCGCATCCGCGTCCAAGTTCCAGCCGAAGGCAACGCTCGAAACTCAGCTCAAGGCCGAAGGGATGACCGTCCGCCAGATCAAGACCGAGAAGGGCTGCTACGAAGTCTATGCCGTCGACAAGGCCGGCAAGAAGGTAAACGCGGCCTACAACGCCGAAACACTCGCGAAGATGGCCGAAGCCGAAGCCGGTGAGAACTGATCCCGCGCCTTCGGTGAGCCTGGACGCGCGTCGGCCTCCACCCATGACGCGCATATGGGACCCCATCGTGCGCCTTTTCCACTGGAGCCTTGTCCTGAGCTTCAGCGTCGCGTGGTTCACGCCACGGTCGTCGGAAGCGTTGCATCACTGGGCCGGCTACGCCGCCGCCGCCCTGATCCTCATGCGCCTCCTTTGGGGCGTGGTCGGCACCCGTTACGCAAGGTTCTCGCAATTCGTTCGCGACCCCGCGACCGTCGCTCGCTACCTGTCGGACATCGTCAGTGGCAAGGAAGCGCGATACCTCGGGCACAATCCGGCGGGGGGCGTGATGGTCATGGTGCTGATCGCCGCCATGGCGAGCACCGCCCTGACAGGATGGATGATGATGACGGACGCCTACTTCGGTGTGGAGTGGGTCGAATCCGCCCACGAACTCGCAGCACACGGTCTCCTGGTGCTCGTCCTTCTCCACCTCGGCGGCGTCGTGTTAGCCAGCGTTCGCCACCGCGAGAACCTGGTCGGCGCGATGGTTTCGGGACGGAAACATGCGGCCGCCTTCGGCGACGTAGATGATTGAGCCGGATTTGAACGGTATCGCCTGTCGCGGCTGTCCCCCCAACCTGAGGTGCAGTGACAAAGCCTCCACGTTCGCTTCGGCGCGCTGCCATCCGACGGGTGACCCTGCCATGTTCTCGACCCGTCGGCCGGGGGTCATTCACCCGGAGAAGGAACAGGAAACGTCCCCACGCATCCTGGACATCATCAAGCGGCTCAAGTCGCTCAATGCGCATGATCGCAAGTTGCTGCGACTTTTGGAGGACCACGTTCGACGCGTGGTCGAGGAAGCCAAGACCGATCTACCCGTTTCGGACGACAACGACCCGAAACTCCCGCTCGAAACATTGCTGCGACCGTTGGAACATTGGCAGGTAGAGAGGCACTCCGCGTCCGGAAAGCCGTGCATCAGCCGATCCAGGCCGGTCAACCCAAGCATTTGTTCCGCCGCGAGTTGCCGAGGAGTGGAGTCGATCATCCCGGTGGAGGTCGCGTCGAAGTCAGGGGGGATGACTGCAATACACGGCGAGGTCGATACCTTGATCGAACCGGGATCGTGGATGGTCCGTCAACGCGCTGAGCCGCCATTCAGGCGTATTCGAAGCATAGAAGTGATTGCTCAAACCCGATTGCGGCACCGGCTTTGACCAGCACGACAACAAGCCAGTCGACGTGCGTTTCCGAAAACTCGACCCAAACACGAAGTGAGCATCCCGCGAGCGTCGCTCTCGGCGCTCGCCCTACTAGGACATGACCATGAACTTTCGAACCCATACCAGTTTGCTACTTTTGACCGGCGTTATGACGGCCGTAGGCGCGACGGCGGCGTTCGCCGATACGGTCGTGAAAGTGAGGCTGACCGGCGAGAGCCATGAGAAGATGGGCCTCGAAGCCGTGCCCCCGAGCGTTCCGGCGGGCAAGGTCGAGTTCGACGTCACGAACGCCGCGATGAAAACCGGCCATGAGATGATCCTGGTGAAGCTCGCGACCAAAGGCGAGACGCTTCCCCTCGATCCCGCCAAGCACCGCATCGACGAGAAGGCGATCAAATCGCTTGGCGAGGTGTCGAACCTCAAGGCGGGCGCCAACGGGGTTCTCAAGGCGAGCGTGACGCCCGGCGACTACATGCTGATCTGCAACATCAAGGGCCACTACGAGTCAGGGATGGCGGCGCCGTTCACCGTGACGCCTTGAGCGGCGCGGCGATGTCGCCCCGCGACCACGACAGCCGTCTTGCGCATGGCATCTTGCGGTTCCCTGCCGCGCAGCGTCTCGGCATCACGACGCGGGCCCTGCACTGGACAACCGCGGCGCTCGTCGCATGTGGTTTCGGCGCGGCTTGGCTGTTCAACGTTCTCGGTCCCGGGCCGACCGCGGCTACGCTGGTCGAGATCCATCGCTCAATCGGTCTCTGCATCCTGCTCGTCACCGTGGCGCGCGCGGTCTGGCGGATGATGCATCCCCTGCCACCCGTGCCGAGCGCGCCGTGGGAGCGGTGGCTGGCCGGGACGGTCCAGGCGCTGCTTTACCTTGCCCTGCTGACGATGCCGATCCTCGGTTGGCTCGGCAGCAATGCGCAAGGGGACACCGTCGCGTTTCTCGGCGTGATCTCACTGCCGGACCTCGTGGAGGCGAACCAAAACCTTGGCGACCGCCTGTTCGTTCTGCACGGCTGGCTGGGCTACGCTATCCTGGCGTTGCTTGCCATGCACATCGCCGGCGCGCTCCGGCACCGCTTCATCAAGAAGGATGGCGTCCTGCAACGCATGGCGATAGGTCAACCTATTGGGCGGGCGAGCGACGCCCGTCCCGGATAAAGATTCGCGCTCACGATCCGCCAGACGACGCGGCACCCGCCTGAATTCCCAGTTGCGCGATCCTCATTGTCCAGCACTGCCCGGAGAACAAAGGCGTGGTCGCTTCAGCGAACGCGGCATTTGTCCTGCTCCGGTCGTTGAGCGATAGATGAATTCCTATTGACCGGACCGCTGACCGGGTTCTCTTCCACGTTCGGTTGAACCCGATCGTCAGTAACATCGATCGAGTGGGGGCTTCATCTCACTCGGGAGGCGGCCTGGACTCGCGCACCTTGAGGACCCCAGCGAACGGTCGACACACAAGCGAAGGCGGTTTGTGCCGCGGCGCCGGCGTCCACGATCTCAGCGCGCTTGCACGAAAGCCGATCATCCTGAAGACGGACGACATCGGGGACCTCTCGATGCGGAACGGCAACGGTGCCCTGGCGCGCTCGGCATCAGCGTCGGGCGAAAGGCACATGCGGGAGCGCCCGGGCCAATCAGGCGAAACGCAGGTCTTCGCTAGACCCGAACGGGCGCTGGTTGTCCCACGACAGCTGCACCGCTGATAGCCCGACCTCGCTCAGGAAGTCGGCACGGGGCAGCTTGGCCCTGACGATGCGCCACGCCTGCTCCCTGTCCGTGCAGTTCACGTAGGCCGTGAGCGTCTCGCTGCCCATCGCGTTCCGGGCCACGTCGAACCTCCAGGCGATGAGGTCGTCCCGTGGTTCTGGCATTTCGTTTTCCTCGATGTCGTGAAGCGAAGTCGTCAGTGGCTCATGAGGCAGCAGACGGGCGTGCCTTGCAAAAGGTCTCCGGTCACCCCGCCGAACATCCATTCGCGCACCCGGCTATGGCCATAGGCGCCCAGGATGAGGACGCCCGCCCGCTCCTCCCGGACGATGGTGAGGATCGTTTCCGTCGCGGAGTCGTCCAGCGCTTCGACCCGGATGGAGGCCTCGATGCCATGGTTCGAGAGGTAGGTTGCCACATCCTCGGCGCTGCCACGGTCGGTCTCCGATCCCGCGGAGGCGATTACGACCGCTTCGGCAAGCTTGAGGAGCGGCAGGGCGTCCGCGATGGCTCGACGGGCTTCGCGCGTGTTCTTCCAGGCGATCACCATCCTGTCCAAGGCGACGCGGTCGAGGTTTGGCGGCACGACGAGGATTGGACGACCGATCCCCATCAGGAGAGCGCCGGTGCCGACACCAAGCAACCCGGCATCGCCATCCCGCTTACCGTGCCGCGTGACGATGAGGAGGTCGGCCGCACTGGCCTGATCGGAGATGAAGCTGACCGGCGACGCGATGGCCGACCGCCATGTCGCGACCGCATCGGGGTCGATCTCGCGACGGAAGAGGATCTCCGCCGCTTCCAGGTCGGCGGTCGCGCGATCCTGCTCGGCATCGAGCATGGATTGGTCAAGAGGTCCTCGTTCCGCCGAAACAGGCGTCATCATCTGCCGGGCCGCGACACCGATCAGCGAAGCGCCGAAGGTTTTTGCAAGGTGGCTCGCGAGTTTCACACGATCGGCGGCGGTCGGGCCGAGATCCACTGGGACCATCAGACAGGCGTAATTCAAGGCAACCTCCATGGCGTGATCGAGCCTGCGCCGTACCGGAACGGCTTGAGCAGGTCAGTTCGGTGGGGCGTGTCGGTTCGAAGCGAGGATGCAACCACCCTGCCGGTGGATGCTTGCAGCTCACGGCTTCGATCGGGATCGTTCACCGAGAGACAAACGGCGACGCAGTTCGCGATCCATCGATCGTTCGATAGGCCGCGATCGAGGTAGGCGTGGCGACAGATGACATCGCATTCATCGCGATCCTCCTGGCTCAATCCCTGCTGCGCGCGCGGTCGGCCTTGGACCTCAAAGGATGAAGCCCGCGTCATCGGCGCGGCGACCAGGGCGCCTGCAACCATCAGGATTATGGCTGACGTTGCCTTTCTCGACGCTTCCTTGGCGAAGGTGATCATCGTCAGGCCCCGCGCGTCATGGGGGCGGGAAGAACGGCGACCTGCGGGGCGGGTGCAAACATGCGGGGCCACTTGAACTCGCCCAGGCAGCGCAAGGCATTCAGGATGACCGCCACGTCGATGACCTCCTGGGTGAGCGCCCCCGCGAGCGGCGGCAGGTAGCCCGCGGCGGCCGCGATCATCCCCACGCCCGAAAGGCCGATGCCGGCGAACACGCTTTGCAGCGCGATGGCGCGCGTGCGTCGGGCGATCCCGATCGCCTCGGCGATGCGGTCCAGGCGGTCGACGAGCACGACGACGTCGGCGGCCTCGGCGGCCGCAGCGGCGCCGCGGGCTCCCAGGGCGACGCCGACATCGGCCAAGGCCAAGGCCGGCGCGTCGTTGATCCCGTCGCCCACCATCAGCGCGGGACCGCCCGCCGCTTCCGCACGGACAGCATCCACCTTGCCGGTCGGGGACATGTCGCTGAGGATCAGGTCGATGGGAAGCGCTCCGCAGGTCGCCTCGGCGACCGCCTTCCGGTCCCCCGTCACCAGGACGATGCGCTTCACGCCTTGGTCGCGGAAAGAGCGCAGTGTGGCTTCCGCGTCGTCGCGAACCTCATCGCGGAAAACGAGGGTGCCGGCGAAACGTCCGTCGATCCCGACCGATACGCTGCTGCTGCCGTCCGTGGTCGCAGGTGCATCCGTCATGTCCGGGGACGTCTTCCCGACGACGAAACCCGTCTGGCCGAGGACCACCTCCCGGCCTGCGACGACGCCGCTCAACCCGTCCCCCGCCGCCTCGACGACCCTCGAAGGCACGCTCAGTTCGAGGCCTTTCCCACGCGCCGCATCGACCAGCGCGACCGACATCGGGTGCGTGGAAGACTGCGCCAGCGATCCCGCGATCCGGACGAGGTCGTCGTCACGAACATCATCCGCCGCCACGATATCGCGCAGGGTGGCCTTTCCCGTGGTCAGCGTCCCCGTCTTGTCCATGAGGAGGGTCTTGATCCGGGCGAGTGTCTCCAGGGTCTGGGCCGACTTGACCAGGACGCCGCGCCGCGCGCACCAGGACATGCCGGACACGACGGCGACGGGAACCGCGAGGATCAGCGGACAAGGCGTCGCCACGACCAGCACCGCCAGTGCCCGGTGCCAGTCACCCGCGAAGAACCACGCACCGCCGGCAAGCGCCACGGTCACGGCTAGGAAGCCGATCGCATAGCGGTCCGCGAGCCGTGACATGGGCGCCTTGGACGCCCGTGCCGATTCGACGAGGTTGACCACGCCCGCATAAGTGCTGTCGGCAGCCGATCGCGACGCCACCAGGTCGAAGGGCGTCCCCCCGTTGGTCACGCCGCTCGCGACTGCGGAGCCGATGTCGTGCCGAACGGGCACCGCTTCTCCAGTCAGGGCCGCCTCGTCGAGCACCGCGGCACTGCCCTTCACGACGCCGTCCACCGGCAGGGCCTCTCCCGATCGGATCAGGAGCGTGTCGCCGGGCCGGATCGTCTCGATCGGTACAGTTTCGATCCGATCATCCCGTCGCACCTGGGCCGTCCGCGCGACACGGCCGAGCAGGGCCGTCATCTCCCTTTCGGCGGAGCCCTGCGCATAGCTTTCCAGCGCTTGGCCGCCCGCGAACATCAAGGCGACGACGACACCCGCCAGGTCCTCCCCGCCGATGAGCGCACCGCCCATCGCCAGCGCCGCCACGATGTCGAGCCCGACCTCGCCTCGCGCCAGGCTGACGACGCTGGTCAAGAGAAGCGTCAAAAGGACGGGTGCCGTGCCGCAGGCGAACGCCAATTGCGCAAGGTCGGTGCGATCGAACCACCAGAGCCCGGCCCCGCTCGCGAGACCCAGGGCGGGGATGACGAACAGGAACCGGGTGACCATACGAATGGCCCGATTCAACCATGACGTTTCCGGCACACGGGACGTCGCAACCTTGGCTCCCGCGATCTTGCCAGTGAGGGACGCCGTCTTCCAGGCAACTTGAGCCGACGCGACCAAGGTTTCTCCCTCGGGCGCCTCTCCCAGCGCTCCCTGCACGTAGAGAACCTCAATGGCCGCCATGGCGAACAAGGTGAGCGGCGCGGCAAGGAGGACGCCGACTGGACCGAGCAGGAGGCCGAAGGCGACGGTCGACAGGATGGCCAGGACCGGCGGGAACGACGTGGCCTCCGCCTGCACCATGGGGGTGATGAAGTTTCCCTCGACGAAATGAAGGCCGACATACATCAGCAGCACCGAAGCCGCGTATGCGGGTCCCTGGGTGAGGGCGACCAGGAAGGCCGGGATGGCGGCCAGGATCGCGCCGACGAAGGGGATGAAGCAAAGCAGGCCACCCATCAGGCCCAGCGCCGCCGCAGCCTCGATGCCGAGCAACCAGAGCCCGATCCCGCTCAGCACGCCGATGACCAGCATAACGACCATCTGGCCGACCAACCAGCGCTGGAGGACCCGCCCGCTGACGTTGATCAGTTGCTCGGCGACCGGACGCCGCGTCGGGGGAACCAGCCGAAGGCACAGGTGGCGGTAACGACCGGGCTGGGCAGCGATGTAGATCGCAACGAACAGGGCGACGACCCCGTATCCGAGCGCACGGATGACCGCGCCGGCTCCTGTGGTCAGGAGGGAGGTCGCCCAGCTCGCGGCGCCGACCAGGCTGGCGCCGTTCAACGGCCCGCCTATTTGCGCACGCAACTGGTCCAGGACCTGATGGCCATAGGGCTGGTTGTCGATCCAGCCGAGAGCGACCTTGAATCCGGCGGGAACGACCTTGGCGATATCGTCGAACTGCGCGGCCACGCTGGAACCGAAAATCCAAAAGGCGCCCCCCAGCGCGCCCACACCTACGAGCAGGACGCCTGCAAGCGAGACACCCTTCGGGATGCGGCCTTGAATCGATAGCGCTCGCGTCGCGGCGCAAAGCCCGATCGCGAGGAGGACGGCGCCGAAAAGAAGCACCAGGATGACACTGAGCCGCCAAATCGCGGCGGCGCACGCAGCGACGATAAGGATGACCAGCAAGCGGGCCGTGAAGCTTCCCAGCGCCAAGGCAGGGATCGGTGAGTTTGCCTGAGGATCGTTCATCGGTTGAGGTCCGCAGATCCGAAGCTGCGAAGGCGATCGACGCGCTGGAATCGCCAGAAAGGCACCGGAGAACGCTAGGCGGCGCGGCCATCGAGGGCATCAAGCAAGAGCGGATAGCGGCTATTCGGAAACGCCGCGCGCCAGGGGTCCAGAGCCTGCTCGATCCCACCCGTTCCAATTCGGCAGGGACGAACGAACTGAGGCGTTCGGTCCTTCCCGTCATGACGCCGCCGGTTCATTCCCTTTCCTCGTTCGCTTTGGAAGCGGATAGCACCGCCGCCGGAGTTGGTGACGCCGCTTGCCAGGCAGGGAGAATCGTCACGCCAAGGCGCCCTGGGCTTCGGCACAGACCTCCTCGACCGAAGCGTCGGCAGCGATCAAAACCCAATCTGCGGGCGTCACGGCCCTCTCGATCTGCGAGAGCAGCACGTCGCCGGTCGCGTCGGAGACGTCGCCGCGACGCTGGGCGACACGGTGGAGGAGAACCTCGCGAGGAGCGGTCAGCCATAGCCCCTGGAAGGCGACACCCTCCCGCTCGGCGACGTCGGCGATCGCGATGCTCTCGTCTCGCCTGTCGAAGACGGCATCCACCACGACGCCGTGCCCAAGGTGCAGGATGCGCGCGGCTTCGGAGCGGAGCTTCTCGTAGACCTAGGCCGAGACGGCCGGCAGGTAGGCCTCCGCCGGCAGCCTCGTCCGAGCCGGCACGCCGAAAAGGCGCTTCCGCGTCCGGTCGCTGCCGGTGACGCGGGCCCCCGGCGCCGGTCCGACCATGTCCGCGATCGACGCGGCCACCGTCGATTTGCCCGATCCCGAGAGGCCGCCGACCGCGACCAGCCGGGCGGGACGGGTTTCCAGCAAGGCGACCGCCAAGTCGAAGTAGGTCCTGGCTTCGCGCTCAAGACGGTCGACCCCGGCGGAAGCGCCCATCGCCTGCGTAGCGGTCACGTGCGCGCGGACGGCGGCCCGCACAGCCATGAAGAAGGGCAGCAGCGGCAGCCCGTCCGTTTCGTCGAGATCGTCCAGGTAGCGGTTGAGGGCGAGGTTGGCGTGCGCGTGCAAACCTCGGTCCCACAGGTCCATCAACAGGAACGCCAAGTCGTAGAGGATGTCCGTCGTCGCGAGGTCGTCGCTGAATTCCAGGCAATCAAACAGCATCGGTTCGCCAGCGACCAGACAGATGTTGCGTAGGTGGAGGTCCCCGTGTCCGTGGCGGATCTTCCCTGCGGCCCCTCGCGCATCCAGGAGCGGTGCGATGGCCGCCAACCGGGCGCGGAACTTCCCGGCGATCTGGGCTACCGAGTCCTTGCCAAAGATGGTCGTGCCCGCGAAGGCCTTCTCGTTGATGTGCAGGACCGCCTCCATCACCCCGTAACCGGACCGATGCCGATCGGGAGCGAGGGCGCCGTGGAAGACGGCCACCTGCCGCGCGAGTGCCTCGACCTGGGCGAAGGTCAGGTTGCCGGTGATCGCGAGGTTGTCCAGGAGGCGGTCTTGGTCGAAGCGGACCATCTCGACGACGGCATCGACCAGCGGACCGTCCCCATCCATGGCGAGGCCTCCGTCAGCCCCTCGCGTGACGCGACGGACGTCGCCGTACAGGAGCGGCGCCGTCCGCCTGTTCAGCGTGAGTTCCCGTTCGCAAGCAACCAGGCGATGGGCCGGCGTCGAGAAGTCGACATAGGGCAGCCGCACGGCCCTCTTGAGCTTCAACACCCGATGCCCTGCGAGGAGGATGATCGAGAGGTGGGTCTGCATCACCTTGATCGAGGCGGGGTCGTGACCCTCGGCGACAAGCGTTTTTAGAAATAAGATCGTGCCGCTCTGCGAATCCACGGCGTGTGTTTCCGGATCGACTGGCATGGAGCGTTCCTTTTCGAGAGGCGACGTCACGAACTCACGGTCCCCTCCGTTTCCGGCGAAGCCGCGACCATCTCCCACACGGCCATGAACATGGCCGCGACGACCGGCCCGACCACGAAGCCCAGCACCCCGCACGTCTCGATGCCGCCGAGCGTCGACAGGAGGACGACATAGTCCGGCATGGCCGTCGCCTTGCCGACCATCAGCGGGCGCAACGCGTTGTCGATCAGGCCGATCACGAACAGGCCGTAAGCGACGAGGACGACGCCCTGCCAAATCGCGCCCGTCGCCAGGAAATAGACCGCGACCGGAAGCCAGACCAGGGCGGCGCCGATGGCGGGCAGCAGCGACAGGAAGGCCATGAGGACGCCCCAGAGAAGCGCCGCATGCACGTCCAGGAACCAGAACCCGAGACCACCCAGCGCGCCCTGCACGCACGCCACGAAGATGTCGCCCGCCACCGTCGCCCGGATCACGACGACGAGCCGGTCGAAGAGGGTGAGCTTGCGGTCCGCGCGAAGCGGGATCGCGGCACGGACGCGTCCGGCGAGCGCGTGGCCGTCCCGAACGAGGAAGAACAGCAGGTAGAGCATGACCCCGAGGCTCACGACGACGCCGAACGTCCCCTGGCCGATGGACAGGACCTGCGTCGCGATCAGTTGGCTTCCACTGGCCAAGGCGGGTGTGAGCTTGTCACGAAGGGACGCGAGGTCCGTCAGGCCGAAGTGAGAGAGCGCCGTCCGTCCCCACGACGGCAGGGCGTCGACGGCGGGCTGGAACCATTGGACGAGGTCGAGGTCCCCCGATCGGATCCTGCCGTAGACATCGGTGGCTTCCCCCGCCAAGGCGGCAGCGATGAGCGCGAGAGGCAGCACGACCATGAGGAGGATGAGGAGGACCGTCACGATGGCGGCCCAGTTGCCCCTCCCGGCCAGGAGCCGCAGGAGCCGGGCGTGCATCGGCTCGAACACGATGGCGATGACGACCGCCCAGAAGATCGCGGCGAGGAAGGGCCACAGGATCCACGCGAAGGCGAGCGTCGCGACCGCAATGATCAGGAGGAACGATCTCGACTCGATCGAACGCGAATGAGGCCCCTTCGCACCGGCCCCGTCGACCGAAGCGACGTGTCGATGCGGGTCCACGTCCGGCTTCCCGGGCTCGGCCGTCAACACGGAGCCGGACTCCGAACGAGCTTGGCGACTTCCAGCGCGATCAGGGGAATGGAGCCGATCGCGAGCAGGACCAGGAGGTCCCGCAGCGGCACGACCGCGACCTTCATGACCTGGGCGAGCATTGGGATTTCCTGGATGAACACCTGCGCCAGAACGCCCAGCGCCACCACGCCGACCAGTGGGAGGTTGCCCAGGAAGGGAACCTTGAGGATCGACCGCGACGCGCTTCGCGCCCCGAACGACCGGAGCAGTTCCGCGAAGACGAGGACCGAGAACGCGTAGGTCCGGGCGGCTTCGAGCGTCCCGGACTTGAGAACGTAGACGAAGACCGCGACGGCAACTCCGCCCGTGAGAACGCCGGTCAGGAGCATCGTTTCGACGAAGCGGCGGTTGGTGATGCGTTCGCCTGCCGGGCGCGGCGGACGGCCCATGACGTCGGGGTCGATCGGATCGGCGGCGAGGCAGAGGGCCGGCAGGCCGTCCGTGACGAGGTTGATCCATAGCAGATGGATCGGCAGCAGCGGCGCCGGGAGCCCCACGCCGATCGCGACGGTCATGACCAGGAGTTCGCCGGTGTTGCCGGCCAGCAGGTACTGCAAGGTTTTTCGGATGTTGTCGAAGACGCCTCGCCCCTCCTTAACGGCGTGGACGATCGTGGCGAAGTCATCATCCGTGATGATGATGTCGGCGGCCTGCTTGGCGACCTCCGTGCCCGTTCGGCCCATGGCGATGCCGACATCGGCGCCCTTGATGGCCGGGGCGTCGTTGACGCCGTCGCCCGTCATGGCGACGACGGCTCGGTCGCTTTTCAGGGCGCGGACGATGCGGAGCTTGTGGGCGGCCGTCACGCGTGCGTAGACGCCGGCAGTTGCGGCCCGCCGATGCAAGTCTTCGTCCGACATGGCGTCGAGTCGCGTGCCCGTGATGGGGCTGCCGTCCGACACGATCCCGAGTTCGTGCGCGATGGCAGCGGCGGTGCGGGGATGGTCGCCCGTGATCATGACGACGCGGATGCCGGCCCGCCGACATGTCACGATGGCTTCCTTCGCCTCCGGTCGCGGCGGGTCGTACATGCCCGACAGGCCCACGAACACCATGTCGCGTTCGGCCGCGTCCGCCGTGGTCACCGATATCGTCGTGTCGTCGAGATCGCGGTAAGCCGATCCCAGGACGCGCAGCGCCTGGGCCGACAGCGTCGCGATCCAGTCGAGGACCTGGGTTCGATCCTGCTCCGTGAGCCGCCTGACGCCCGCATAGGACAGGATCCGGTCGCAACGCAGCAGCAGCGCCTCCGGTGCCCCGTTGGACAGGACGCGAAGGCCGCCACCCGGCATCCGGCGCACGACCGAGCTTCGCTTGCGATCGGAGTCGAACGGGAAGGCCCGCTCCTTCGGACATTCCTTGTCGAGCAGCACGCGATCCGCACCGGCCTTGCCGCCGGCCGAGAGCAACGCCCCTTCGGTCGGGTCGCCGACCGTCGTCCAGACACCCTTGTCCTCGACGAGATGCGCATCGTTGCAGCCGAGATGGATGCTCGCGAGGACGAGCAGTGCGGTCGCCTGTTGCCTGCTCGGCGGCTTGGAATCGATGCTGATCTTCCCGGCGGGACCGTAGCCCTGCCCGGCGACCTCAAAGGTTTGTCCAGCCACGAAGAGGGCCCTGACGGTCATCTCGCCGACGGTCAGGGTGCCGGTCTTGTCCGTGCAGATGACTGTGGTCGATCCCAATGTTTCGACCGCGGGAAGACGACGCACAAGGGCCCGATGCCGCGACATCCGCATGACGCCGACCGCGAGCGCGACCGTCACGACCGCCGGCAATCCCTCCGGCATGGCCGCGACCGCCAGGCTGACCGAGGTCAGGAACAGATCCAGGACCTTCGTGCCGCGCCACAGAACCAGGCCGAACAGCAGGGCGACGATGGCGAGCGTCGCCCAGATGAGGAGATAGCCGAGGCGATCGAGCTTCCGTTGCAGCGGGGTCCCCGCATCACGGCCGGCGTCCGTGATGAGCCCGGCGATGCGGCCGATCTCGGTGTCCATGGCGGTCGCCACGACCATGGCCTGCCCGGTTCCCGCCGTGACGCTCGTCCCCATGAAGACCATGTTGGAGCGGTCGCCAAGGGGCGTGTTCGCGCGGACCAGGGCGGAGCACTGTTTGGCCGAGACCTCCGACTCGCCCGTGAGCGCGGACTCGCCGCACGTGAGCGCGTTCGCCTCGAACAACCGTGCGTCGGCGGCGACGAGGTCGCCCGCATCGAGGATGAGCACGTCACCGACGACGATTTCCGAGGCGACGATCGTGCGGACGGCACCGTCCCGCCTGACCTTCGCATGCGGCGCCGTCATGGTCTTCAGGGCGGCGATGGACCGTTCCGCGCTGTATTCCTGGTAGAAGCCGATCCCCGCGTTGAGGACGACGATCGCGAGGATGGCGGCCGCATCCACCCATTCGCCCAACGTCGCCGAGACGACACTCGCGGCGATCAGGATCCAAATGATGACGCTCTTGAACTGGGTGATAACGAGGTGGAGCGCGCTGACCTTCGACCCGTCCGTGAGGGCGTTGGGCCCGTCCGAGGTCAGCCGGGCCGCCGCGACCTCGCGCGTCAGCCCTTTCGACGACGAAGCGAGGCAATCGGAAACCTGGACGATGGACAACGCATGCCATGCTTTCGACAGGTTGGTGCCCGGCTTGACAGGGCTTGTCGACATGTCGATGGCGGGATCTTGCGTCACGGTGGACCTCGACATTGCGTCCACCTGGAATAGCGGCCTGGGGAAGGTATCCTTCAGCCGCTCCATGACAGCGACCGTTACTAACGGACCGGTCCCAAGATGACTTCTCCTTGATTCCGCTAGCCAGTGTCAGCTTTACATTGTTGTGGACGCCGAATTGTGCGGCATATCTCGATAGCGGCTAAGCGTAAGCGCAAGATCCTATTCGTTGACCAAACCCTCGCACGCTGGCGTAATGGAACTCTGTAGAGCGAGATCCGTCGCTCCACGCCGGCACGTCGAACGACCGGTCGCGCGGCTTCAAAGCCTCGTGGGAAACCAAGGTCCGGTCAAATGAAAATGCTTCAAAACGCGGCAGTCTTTGCCGTCGCGATCCTCTCTACGGGAACGGTGCAGGCGTTGCCGTTGCCTCCGGCCAAGGATGCGCATCCGACCGTTTTGACTTTGGTGGCCGACGGCTGCGGTTCGTTCTCCCACAGGGGTCAAGACGACAGGTGCCACCGAAATCAGCTTCCCTCGGGCACCAAGTTCCTGCTCGACCATCACCGAGGAGCGTCAGAGGGTCGGGATCGCAATCGTAATGGATCAACTCGCGCGCCACGATCCGACGATGTCGAGCAGAACGAGGACGACTGAACTCATAATTGGGGCGCAGTGCGAAATGGTAGAGGACAGGTGACTTCGATTCGCATTCAGCGATCGATGTATAGGGCCCAGGCCAGCGGGATCGTCTTCCCGCGTTCGTCATCGTTTACAAATAGGTCCGACCGCACGTTCTAGACGAAGCGAAGGTCCTCTTGCTTCCCGACCCTCGACTTGCCCGGTGCCCGGGAAGCTGAAGCGCTGGAGCGTGGTTGTCTGTCGCCTCTTTTCTGGGCGGTCGAGTCCGACTGAAGCTGAATTCGGCTCCCGCCATGGAGGCGCACGTGGCGCAATGTGGTCCTCTGTACAGCACGCTGAGGATGAGGTGGACGTCCAGTGGCACTGGCACCGTTTAGGACCCGCGGTCTACATTTCGATCCGCGAACGAGGCCAGGCCAACAGGGCATTGAAAATAACCGCTACCGAAAAGGCTTTCTATCATGACAAGCTTCGAAGCCCGGGCGGCCGCCGTTCTGCTCTTCTGCACGGCCGCAGGCGGACCCGCTGTAGCCCTCGAACCGAACGAGCAGCGGGGGCAGACCTTTGCGCAAACCAATTGCGCCATGTGTCACGCGATCGGACGGCACGAGAAGTCTCAAATCTCAGAAGCTCCGCCGTTCCGAACCCTTCACGAGCGTTACGATGTTGACGACCTGAAAGAATCTTTTGTCGAGGGCATCCTGACGGGACACCCGAGCATGCCGCAGTGGCGGCTTGACCCAGGGCAGATCACCGATCTGCTCGCGTATATGAAAACGCTGGAACACTGAGGGCGGCATGACTCTTGAACCCTAAATGGCGTGGTGAGCACGATCGGTTTGGCTCGCGTGTTGTCGGGTGATGCCTTTGCGGCGAGCGCGAGGATCGGGGCGCCAGCGGCCACCGTCAGGATCAGAGCCGACCGTCCAAATGCGCTGCCTTCGCAGAAACACCCTTGATCAGGCCACGCGCTCCGTGGGTGTGGGCACGGCGATAACAGCCGGCGGCTGCATCAAGAACCCGGGCCACTTCAGCTCGCCGAGGCAACGAAGGCATTCAGGATGACCGCCACGTCGATGACCTCCCGTGTGAGCGCTCCCGCCGGCGGCCGCGACCATCCCCAGGTCTGGCAGACCAATGCCCAGCAATCACGCTTTGCAGCGCGATGGCGCGCGTGCGCCGCGCGAACCTGATCGCCTTGGCGATGCAGTCCAGGCGGTAGACGAATACGACGTCGGCGGCCTCGGCTATCGGCCGCAACAAGTCCCGCCTGCTACGGGCGAGCCGGTCGAGCCGAGTCACCAGCAGGACGTCCCCGGCCTGGACGGAAGCGACGGCGCGCTTCAAGCCGGCACGGTCGGTCACCACGCCGGACCCCTTCTCTTGGTGGATGGCCGAGGCACCGGCCGCCTTCAGTTCGGCGACTTGCGCGTCGAGGGATTGGCCGTCCGTCGATACCCTGGCGTAGCCGATGACGGCCAAGTGAGTCTCTCCGATTTCGCACCCGAGATTCGTACAAACTAAGCCGCTGATCCAACCGGCCCCGGCGATGTCGTTGCGGAGTTACTGCAAATCGCGCGGGCACGAACGGCCGCTTTTGAGAAGGGACGCAATACCGCTGAACGATCTCGATGGGCGCAAGTCGGTCAATGCAGATGCTACTTTCGAAAATTCTTTGGAGAACACCAACTTACTTGACATGCAATCACAGAGTGTATTACCTTACGTGAGGTTGCGATGATTGCAGCCCGATCGAGGCGCAAACCATGAGCGCACAAGACTTCGTTGACGCAAGGCCAACAACGCCCGAACGAAAACTCCACCGCGCAGCGATTTCAGGCCCCCTCCGGGGCCTTCTTCATTTCGGGAGATCCTTATGAACGACCAAGCCTCGGCAGTGACCCTGCCTGACAGCTTCCTCCCCCACATCGCCGTGTTCGGGCTCGACGAAAGCCGCAAGGCGCATGCATCGGTCTTTGCCCAGTCGGATGCGGAACTGGCGCAAAGGGCGGCCAGCTTGATGGGCCTGCATGTGCTGCTGCTCGACAGCCCTGAGCATCACAGTGCGGCCCGAAGGCTGCCCAAGGGGCGGGTTTTCGCCAGCGGCAAGGCCTTCGTGCCCTTCGTCAAAAAGGCGCTGTATGACGAATTATGCGGCTTTGGTGGGGTCAACCCGAATGAGGTCGTGCTTCCGCAACGGGAGGCTAACAATGCCGATGGCGCGAAGGATATATCGGAGACAGCGCCACTGATCCTGAACTACCCGGAGGATTGGACCCGCATTCGCCAAGGCAGTGTGGTTCTGGCTATCGATCAGCCTGAAGACGGCTGGTGCGATGCCGTCGTCACCGAGACGCAGCCGGACG
>NZ_JAMOIM010000059.1 GCF_026130545.1 Lichenifustis flavocetrariae
GACCTCAGGCGAAAACTTGTTCGTTGTCTTGCTTGTCATAGCCCCGTCCTTTCAGGAGTTGGGGCCTCCGGCAAACCTGGGGCGGTTCAGCGTGTATGCACGGCGGTGGCAAAGCAGGCCACTGGAGCGTCTGTGATGTGCTGACGCGGGCGGAGCAATCTCCGGTCAGTGGATAGGCTGCCCGTTTTGGGGTGGCCGGGATGTTTGCCGTGGAGGTCTACGCCGCCGTTCGGCACTTCGTGTTCATGGAAGGCAAGAGTCGCCGGGAAGCTGCCCGGGTCTTCGGGCTGAATCGTCCGCCGAGTTCGGGTGACGCCTGCCGACACGACGATGCCGGGGAGGTCTGCTTTAGCTGAAGCTGATTGGCCGCGAACTGGCGAGCTTGGCCGGAAGCCGTCAGTCTGCATTAGTCGCCAAGACAAGCCATAACAGACGCACGAGGCGAAGCTCGATCCGCGGCTCCACATTCCTGCAGGACCCGGATCCAGTTTCTGTACATGTCGAAAATAATTTATGTATTCTATCATGAGGTGATTTTGTGTCATGGTGGATCGATGAAGGGGGGCAAGACCGCGCTGGCCGACACGCTCAGGCGGCAGATCCTGACGCTTGAACTCGAGCCAGATCACGACCTCGATGAAGTGCAACTCAGTGAGGAATACGGGATCTCACGCACGCCAGTTCGAGATGTGCTGCGACGGCTCGCCGGAGAAGGCTACATCGAAATCCGGGAAAATCGGGGCGCTCGCGTCATCCCGATGAACCATGCCACGCTGAGGGATTTCTTTCTCGTCGCTCCTCTCATCTACGAGGCGGTCGGCCGGCTCGCGGTCCAGAGCTTCCGATCAAGCCAGATGGATCAATTGAAGGCCTGCCAGGAGCGGTTTCGGGCTGCGATCGCGGGGGGCGATGCTGAAACGATGGTGGTCGAGAACAACGCCTTCCATGCCAACATCGGTCTAATGGCCCACAGCGCGTTCCTGCAGCCCAGCTTCAACAAGCTTCTGATCGATCACGCGCGGATTGGGCATACGTTCTTTCGGCCTCACACTGCTGAGATGCGAGCGAACCTTGCCATCGCCTGCGACCATCACGACCAGTTCGTCGCCGCGATCGGCGAGCGGGACGAGGCCGCCGTAGTGCGACTGGTGCACGCGCATTGGGACCTGTCGCGCCGGGACATGGAGATGTTCATAGCGCCGCAGGGTCTCGCCTCGGAGGCGATGCAGCGGCTCAGCCCCGAGCTGTCTCCCAGACCGCGGACAGCGAAAGTGGCGCGGAGCTGAAGCAGACCGTCGCCGCTGCTGCCGCGGAGCAGCGCCTGATAGTAGGCGCTCGCTACAAGGCAACTCTGGCAACCGCAAGTCTGCGCCCAAGTGATCAGTCCCCCAGTGCACATGTCCGGTTCACGCTGCCGCGCGCGCGGTTTTGGCAAAATGCATAATCTCTGCGCTAAAATTGTGTATCCTGGAAATACAATGACGTTGACGATCTTTGCGCGTCGTGGGATGTTCGCGTCATCGGAAAGTCGCACAGCGTAGCAGAGACAGCCAATCTCAACCGAGTCATGGTTTACGTTTCTACAGAAAAGCAACGGCTTTTTGAGCGCGGAGAGAAAGTCTCGGCGCAATGCGTGCCGAGAAAGATCTCCCACTGCTCAACTGAGCGATCATCTTCGCTTCACCTGGATCGCACGGCGCAACCTTCCTGGACAAAGCTCTGACCACGGGCCTCAAAAATGAATTCTGCAACGTGAAGTTCGAAGGCATTTACACTCCGGCAGTAACGCCCTTCACGGCGAACGGCGAGATCGATCGCGAGGCCTTCGCCACCGTGCTGGAGAGCCTGGTCGACGCCGGTGTCCATGGCGTTGTCGTCGGTGGATCAACTGGCGAATACTATGCCCAGACGGCTGACGAGCGTCTCGCCCTGGCTGTCCTCGCCAAGGACGTCATCAAGACCCGCACCGCACTAATCATTGGCACCGGCGCGACGCGGACTGAGGACTCCGTGGCTTATGCCAAGCACGCCCGGGAGATCGGCGCCGATGCCATCCTGGTCTCCTCGCCGCCCTACGCGCTGCCGACCGAGCGCGAGAACGCGATCCATGCCCTGTCGATCGACCGGGCCGCGAACCTGCCGATCATGCTCTACAACTATCCCGGCCGGTCCGGTGTCATGATGGGCGAGACCTTTCTGTCCCGCGTCGGACGCTCCAAGAACTTCCAGGCCATCAAGGAGAGTTCGGGCGACATCAACCGCGTGCACCTTTTGGCGCGCGACTTCCCGCATATCGAAATGTCCTGCGGGATGGATGACCAGGCGCTCGAATTCTTTGCCTGGGGCTCGAAGAGCTGGGTCTGCGGCGGCTCCAATTTTTTGCCGAGGGAGCACATCGCGCTCTACGAGGCCTGCGTCCTGGAAAAGAACTTCGACAAAGGCCGCGCCATCATGATGGCCCTGCTGCCGCTGATGGCCGTGCTCGAAGGCGGCGGGAAGTTCGTCCAGTGCATAAAGTTCGGCTGCGAGATCGCGGGGCTCAAGGTCGGCGAGGTCCGGCCGCCGCTGCGGCCAATGAACGGCGAGGAGAAGCGCAGCCTGCAGACGGTCGTGACGACTCTCAAGCGAACGATCGCGCATATTACGTCGGGAAGTAACTCATGAGCGACCTACTCACCGCCGGCGAGTACCGCGCTATTGCCGAGACAATGACGCTCGGCGGCAATGCCTTCATCAACGGAATCGCTCGTCCCGCGATCTCGGGCGAAACTTTCCCGACCGTCAATCCCGCGACCGGAGCCGAGCTGGCCCACGTAGCCGCCTGCGGCCGGGCCGACGTGGACCTCGCGGTGCAGAAGGCGCGCGACGCGTTCGCGGACGGCCGCTGGCGCAACCAGGCACCGGCTGAGCGCAAGCGTGTCCTCATTGCCTTCGCTAAGCTGGTCGAGCAGAACCGGCATGAGCTTGCCGTTCTCGAAAGCCTCGACAGCGGAAAGCCGGTCGCCGAGTGCCAGACGATCGACCTACCCGAGACGGTCAACACCATCCGCTGGCATGCGGAGCTGATCGATAAGATCTACGATCACACCGCGCCCGTGGGTCATGCCGCGATGGCCCTGGTGGTGCGTGAACCGATCGGCGTCGTCGGCTGCGTGCTGCCATGGAATTTCCCGCTGCTGATGATGGCCTGGAAGATCGGCCCGGCCCTGGCGGCTGGCTGCTCGGTCATCGTCAAGCCGGCGGAGGAAACCTCGCTGACGGCGCTCCGTCTGGCCGAGCTCGCGTTCGAGGCAGGGGTGCCGGCGGGCGTGCTCAACGTGGTGACGGGCGGTGGCCCGGAGGTGGGCGAGCCGATCGGCCTGCATTCCGGCATCGACATGGTGAGCTTTACCGGCTCGACCGCGACGGGAAAACGCTTCCTGCGCTACGCGGCGGATTCCAACATGAAGCGGGTCGTTCTCGAATGCGGGGGCAAGAACCCCGCCGTCGTGTTCGACGATGCCGAGGACCTCGACCTCGTGGCCGAGCAGGTCGTGCTCGGCGCCTTCTGGAACATGGGCGAGAACTGTTCGGCCACCTCGCGTCTGATTGTGCACGAGGGCGTCAAGGACGATCTGCTCCGCCGCATCAAGGCCTATATGCGGGAGTGGCGGATGGGCGATCCGCTCGACCCCACCAACCGCGTCGGGGCTCTGGTCAGTCGCGAGCATTTCGCCAAGGTAAAATCCTACATTGACAAGATCAAGGACGAGAAGCTCGACCTTATCGCGGGCGGCAAGATGGAGGGCGGCGTCTACATCGAGCCGACCGTGGTCGCCGGGGTCACGCGAGAAAGCGTGTTGTTCAAGGAAGAGGTGTTCGGGCCGCTCCTTACGGTCACGACATTCAACAGCGTCTCGGAAGCCATCGCTCTCGCCAACGACACGACCTATGGCCTCGCCGCTTCGATCTATACAGGCAACCTCAAGAAGGCGCTGAAGGCCGCCCGCGAGATCCGCGCCGGCACCGTAACGGTGAACTGCTTCGGCGAGGGGGACATCACAACCCCCTTCGGCGGCTTCCAGGAATCCGGCTTCGGCGGGCGTGACAAGTCGATCTTCGCGCACGACCAATACACGGAGATCAAGACGATCTGGATCGACATCTCCGACCGCTCCGTCGACGACACGGTCAGGTGAGCGATCGAACTGTCCGCCGCCTTCCTATCGACACCGGGTCCTCCGGCTGGCTCGCGCTGAGCGAGCGGCGGATGCCCGTCCGGGTGCTCGACGGCGACCGCACGGCGGATTGGCTCATCATCGGGGCCGGCTTCGCCGGCCTCTCGGCGGCGCGGCGGCTGACACAGTTGCGGCCGGGCGAGACGATCGTGATGCTCGATGCCCGCGAGGTCGCTCAAGGGCCGGCTGGCCGCAACTCCGGCTTCATGATCGACCTGCCGCACGACCTGACCTCAGGCGAATATTCGCCGGGCGATGCTGCCCAGGCTAAGCAGGAAATTGCCCATAATCGTCTGGCGATCGGTTTCGCGGCCAATGCCGCCGCCGAACTCGGCATGTCGACCGCGACCTTCAGCCCATGCGGCAAGACCAATGCCGCGGCGACGCCTCGGGGCGAGAAACTCAATGCCGATTTCGCCCGCGCTCTGGCCCGCGCCGGCGAGCCCTTCAAACTGCTCGATGCGAGGGCCATGCGGGCGCTGACCGGCACGACCTATTACACAGGTGGCCTTCATACGCCCGGTGCCTGCATGATCCAACCCGCCGACTACATCCGAACGCTAGCCGCCTCCCTGCGTGGTGGGGTCGACATCTTCGAGAATTCGCCGGTGGTGGGACTGCGCCGCGAGGCGCGCGTCTGGGCCGCGCGCACGCCGAGCGGCACAGTGCGAGCCCCCAAGGCGATCCTGGCCGTAAACGGGCACATCGAGGACTTCGGCCATTTCGCCGGCCATCTCATGCACATCTTCACCTATGCCTCTATGACGCGGGCGCTACGCCCTGGCATGGCGGGGCATGGGCAGACGGGAGCAGCGGCCTGGGGCCTGCTGCCAGCGGATCCAATGGGCGCAACGGTGCGCAAGATCAGCCCAAGCGGCGAGGAGCGGATCGTCATCCGCACCCGCTTTACGTTCGACCCGGGCATCAAGGTCTCCGAGGGTCGGATTGCAAAAATTGCCGGCGAGCAGCGGCGGTCCTTCGATGCCCGCTTCCCGCAGCTCGGCGGCCTGCCGTTCGAGTTTAGCTGGGCCGGCCGACTCTGCCTCAGCCGCAACCATGTTCCGGCCTTCGGCGAGGTCGAGGAGGAGCTCTATTCGGCGTGCTGCGAGAACGGACTCGGCACGGTGAAGAGCACGCTGGCCGGCATGATGGCAGCCGAACTCGCGACCGGCACCCGCTCGGCGATCCTCGAGGACTATGCGGCGCAACCGGCTCCCAAGCGGCTGCCTCCGGTGCCGCTTGCTTATTTGGGCATCAACTCGGTCATCCGATGGCAGGAATTGCGAGCCGGCCGTGAAGGTTAGCTTGGCTTTAAAGCACTGGGAGGCGGCGGTCCCGCCCTTTCCAAAAAGCACGCGGCAAAAGGTCGATGCCGCGACTCACGAGGTTTTTGACCACGCATGAAAGCAGAAGGAAGGGTGCCTGAGATGAAGCGATATGGATCACTATTCGGCGACACCGCCGGTCTCTCATTCGATCGACGGCAGCTTTTGGTCGGTGCCGGAGCGGCAGGCCTGGGATTGGGAGCTCTGGGATCGACCGCGCGTGCGGCCGAAGCCCCGAAAAAAGGCGGCACCCTGCGCCTCGGCATGGCGGGCGGCAGCGCCTCGGACAGCCTCGACCCGCGCACCTATTCGGATGCCATCCCGATCGCCATCGCCAACCAGATCTTCAGCGCCTTCATCGACATCGACGAGCAAGGCAATGCCCAAGGCGAGCTCCTGGAAAGTTGGGAGACCAAGCCTGGCGCCGCCGAATGGGTGTTCAACGTTCGCAAGGGCATCGAATTCCACTCCGGCAAGAAGCTCGACGCGGACGACATCATCTATTCGATCAACCTGCATCGGGGCGACACCAAGTCGGGTGGCAAGGACCTCATCAGCGCGATCACCGAGGTAAAGAAGCTCAGCGCGACCCAGGTCGGCATCACGCTTTCGAGCGGCAACGTCGACCTGCCCTATTCGCTCAGCGACTATCACTTCTACGTTGTACCGAACGGCTGGACGGACTGGTCGAAGCCGGACGGAACGGGTGCCTACCAACTCGAAAGCTTCGAGCCCGGCGTCCGAACCCTCACCAAGAACACAGGCCGGTATTGGAAACCCAACAGTGCCTGGTTCGACTCGGTCGAGCTCAAGTACATCCCCGATGAGTCCGCCCGCAGCCAGGCACTGCTCTCGGGGCAGATCGATGCGGCGAACCGGCTTGATCCCAAGACCGTTTCGTTCCTGCAGAAGTCGCCCAAGGTGAACGTGGTGCAGACCAAGGGCGCCGGCAATCGCCTCGCTTTCGTGGCCCATTGCGACACGGCTCCCTACGACAACATCGACGCCCGCAACGCGCTGAAATGGGGCATTGACCGGCAGAAGATCATCGACACCGTCTACAAGGGCTTCGCGACCGTGGGCTGTGACTCGACGATCGCGCCGTCGAACAAGTATTTTTCGCAGAACAACCCGCCCCACACCTACGACCCCGACAAGGCGAAGTTCCTGTGGAAGAAGGCCGGCAGCCCGAGCTACGAGCTGCAGGTCTCCGAAGGCGCTTTTCCAGGCGCGACGGATTCCGGCGTCCTGTTCCAGGAAGCGTTAAAGGCCGCGGGAATCGACATGAAGGTAACGCGCGTGTCGGGAGACGGCTACTGGAGCAACGTCTGGCTCAAGGTGCCGTTCTGCGCCGTTCTTTGGTTCAGCCGCCCGTCTGTCGACACGCAGCTCTCGCAGACCTTCCTCTCGACCGCCAACTGGAACGACACCAACTGGCACAGCCTGGAATTCGACAAGCTGCTCTTCGCCGCGCGCGTGGAATTGGACGAGGCCAAGCGCAAGGAGATCTACGCGCAGGCCCAGCACTTGATCGCCGAGGACGGCGGCATGGTCTGCTACGCGGTCGGCGACTACCTCGACGGCTATGGCAAGAAGCTGATGGGGACGTTCCCGCACCCCCGCTACGAAATGTGCGACCAGAAGGTCGCCGAGAAGTGCTGGTTCTCCTGAGCCAATAAGTTGCCCTGCGGCGGGAGGCTGATCGTTCCCGCCGCACTACTTGATCGAAGCTTTCGCCCGACGAGACAGGTTTTCATGCAAAAGCGAAAACTGGGACGCGACGGACCTGAGGTCTCGGCCATCGGCCTCGGCTGTATGGGCCTGAGTGTTGCCTACGGGACGGCCTTGGCGGAGGACGATGCGGTTCGCTTCATCGGGGCCGCCTTCGACCGTGGCGTGACCTTTTTCGACACCGCCGAAGCCTATGGACCGTTCACGAACGAGGAGGTGGTCGGCGCGGCCATCGCGCCGTTCCGCGACCAGGTCGTCGTGGCCACGAAATTCGGCTTCAAGGATGGTGTCGATTCCGGCGGACTTGACAGCCGGCCGGACACCATCAGATCGGTCGCCGAGGCGTCGCTGCGGCGCTTGAAGACGGATCGCATCGACCTGTTCTATCAGCATCGCGTCGATCCGACCGTCCCGATCGAAGACGTCGCCGGGGCGGTCGGAGACCTAGTGCAGGCCGGCAAGGTGCGCCATTTCGGGCTCTCGGAAGCCGGTCCATCAACGATCGGGCGCGCCCATGCAGTTTATCCGGTCACGGCTCTGCAGAGCGAATATTCTCTTTGGCATCGCGAGGTGGAAGCCGAGATCCTGCCGCTGCTCGATGAACTCGGGATCGGGTTCGTCCCCTTCAGCCCGCTGGGCCGAGGCTTTTTGACGGGAGCGATCTCGGCGGAGACAACCCTGGCGGCCGACGATTTCCGCCGGAGGCTGCCTCGGTTTTCTGAGGAAAACCGCAGGTGCAACGCGGCGCTGGTGACTGCGATCGCGCAGATCGCCATCCGCGAGAACGCGACATCGGCCCAGATCGCGCTGGCGTGGCTGCTGGCCCAAAAGCCCTGGATCGTCCCGATCCCCGGCACCACGAAGCTCCATCGGCTTGACGAGAACCTGGCCAGTGCGACGCTGGCGCTCGAAGCCGATGATCTCCGTGGGATCGAATCCGCGCTGGCCGGCATCGAAATCCACGGGGAGCGCTACCCGGCGCACCTCAGCCGGATGACCGGGCAGTGACCGCCGTCACGCCGTCGACTGACATGCGTCGCGCGACGCCAATCGGGGATAGGCCTGCCATGATGTTCGCCGACAAGATCACCGTGGTTACCGGCGCGGGTGGAGGCATCGGCCGAGCGATCGCCAGGCGGTTCGCTGGCGAAGGCGCGATCCTCGTGCTCGCCGACGCCAATGCGAAATCAGTCGCCGAGACAGCCGCCATGCTGCCGGCCGGTACCACCTACACGATTGTCGAGGGCAACCTCTGCGACAAGGCCTTCTGCCAGTCCCTTATCGACCAAGCCGTCGAGCGCTACGGCCGCATCGACATCCTCATCAACAATGCCGGGATCATCACCCGTGGCACCATTCTCGAAACCACCGACGAGGACTGGGCCTTGACTCTGGACGTCAACCTCTCGGCGGTCTTCTACACCTGCCGCTCCGCCATCCGGCATATGACGGCCCAGCAATCCGGCGCCATCGTTAACGTGGCCTCGACCTGGGGGATCTACGCCGGCCCGGGCCATCCGGCCTACATCATGAGCAAGGCTGCAGTCGCGAGCCTGACCAAATGCCTCGCGCGGGACCATGCGCGAGACGGCATCCGGGTCAATGCCGTCTGCCCCAATGAGGTCAACACGCCGATGCTCCGCACCGGCTTCGCCAAGCGCGGCTTCGATCCCGACAAGGCCGTCGAGCAATTGAACGAGACCGTACCGCTCGGCCGGATCGCCGAGCCCGAGGACATCGCGGATTGCATCGCCTTCCTGGCCTCGGATCAGGCGCGCTATGTTGCGGGGGCGACCCTAGAGGTCAGCGGCGCCAAGGCGGTCTACTGAAGAAGACGTGTTGCGGGAGCGCTCGACATCATGAGGACCTTCCAATGACGATCGCGGCAAGGGTCGGCATCATCGGTGGCAACGGTTGGCTCGGGAACGCGCTCGCATCTTCCGCTGTGACGAAGGGCGTGATCGATCCGGCACGCCTGGTTTTGTCGAGCCGATCAGGCACCCGGGGGGCGATTGACATCCCCGGCGCGACCTGGACGCGGGACAACGGCGAACTCGCCCGTCAGTCGGACGTGATCCTGCTCTCGGTTCGGCCAGAGCAATATCCCGCCGTGGTGATCGATGCGTCTGGGAAACTCGTCGTCTCGCTGATGGCGGCCATACCCGCCGCGATCATCGCGAAGCGAACCGGTGCCGAGCGGATCGTCCGGTCCATGCCGAACGCGGCGATGTCCATCGGCAAGTCCTTTACGCCCTGGTTTGCGGCCGCGGCTGTGACACCGGAAGACAAGCGCCTGGTGCAGACGCTGTTCGAATGCTGCGGTGACGGCGACGAGGTGCCCGAGGAGCGCCACATCGACTATTGCTCCGGGCTGTGCGGCTCGGGAGCGGCCTTCCCCGGCCTTCTTGCCCAGGCGATGATCGAGCAGGCCGTTGCCCAAGGTTTGCCGCTATCCTTCGCGCGCCGGGCCGCCAAGTCCGTCCTGATAGACGCCAGCCAACTCCTTGCGGAGCATGAGGATCCGGCTCCAGTGGTGCAGGCTATGATCGACTACCGCGGCACGACAGCCGCCGCGTTGCAGACGATGATCGATTGCGGCTTCAAGACGGCCGTCGGAGCTGGGCTCGATGCCGCGGCGAAGAAGGCCGCCGCTATGGCGGCAGGGCTGACGGGACAGCTTCGATGACGCCGCGCGCCCCAGCACTCCAAACCTTCCTGTCGAGCGTCCACGACGCGCTTGCCGCGTCCGACCTCGATCGCGCCGGATCGGACGCTATCGGCAGGATCTATGCAGCCCTCGAAACGCCAGGCTCGCCCGGGTCCGGAAAAGCTCAGCGCCTTGCCGCTGTGGATAGTTCTCTGCCCGACGCTCTCGCCGCTGCACGACGGCACTCCACCGCAATGGCCGGTATCGCCTACGCCTTCCAGGCGCTCGAGCCATCGCTTTACTGGGCGCCCCGCAGCGCGAGCGGCCCCCACGCGAGCGCCAACTGGCTCGAGGGACACGCCAATGCGATGATCGTCGGCCCCGGGGGGGTCGAGAGCCGCAACGACATGCAGATCGGCGTATCGCTGATGGCCCCGCATGTCCGCTACCCCGACCACACTCACGCGCCTGAAGAAGTCTACCTTGTCCTCTCGCCGGGGAGGTTCCAGCACGGCGAGTCCGGTTGGTTCGAACCCGGTATCGGCGGCACCCTCTACAACGAGCCGAGCATCCGGCATGCGATGGCGTCCGATGCCTCGCCCCTGTTTGCCATCTGGCTCCTGTGGGTGGAACGGCCTGTGCGGCGCCCATGAAAGGGAAGACGTCGGTGAACTACCACGGAGCCGAAACGATGCTGAGCGAAACCGACGTCCTGGCGCTCGCGAAAAGCCGCCGCCCCAACCATTCGCTGCCGCGGCCGTTCTACGTCGATCCCGGCGTGTTCCGAGTCGACATGGATCGCATCTGGTACCGGGAATGGCTGTTCTCGATTCCGGCCTGCGAAATCCCGAAGAAGGGCAATTACGTCGTCCACAATGTCGGCGACTACTCGGCCATCATCGTGCGGGGCGAGGACGGCGTGATCCGCGCCTTCCACAACAGCTGCCGGCATCGCGGCTCGGTGGTGTGCAATAAGCCCAAGGGCTCCCGCCCGAAGCTCGTCTGCCCCTATCACCAATGGACCTACCGCCTCGACGGCTCGCTCGCCTTCGCCCGCGACATGGGGCCGGACTTCGACCCCAAGGAGCATGGCCTGCGGCCGATCCACTGCCGCGAGGTGGCGGGACTCGTCTACATCTGCCTGGCCGAGACCGCTCCGCCCTTCGAGGACTTCGCCGCCGAAGCTGCCCGCTACCTCGCACCCCACGATCTCGTCCATTCGAAGATCGCCTTCGAGAGCACGATCGTCGAGAAGGGCAACTGGAAGCTCGTCTGGGAGAACAACCGCGAGTGCTACCATTGCAAGAGCAACCACCCGGCCCTGTGCCGGACCTTCCCCGAGGATGCGCGGCTGATCGGCAACGGCGCCGGTGGATTGGCCAATGAGCTCGATGTCCACGTGGCCCGCTGCGAGGCGGTCGGCGCGCCGTCGGCCTATGAGGTCGCGCCGGACGGCGTGTGGCGCTTCGTGCGCACGCCGCTGCTGGAGGGGGCCGAGAGCTACACGATGGACGGCAAGGCGGCCGTCGCGAAGCCGAATTCCACCATTCCGTTCAAGGATGCGGGCTCCCTCCTCAAGTTCCTCTATCCCGGCACCTGGAACCACTTCCTGTCCGATCACGCGATCGTCTTCCGCGTGACCCCGATCAGCGCCATGGAGACGGAGGTGACGACCAAATGGCTGGTCCACGAGAATGCGGTAGAAGGCGTGGACTACGACCTCCAGCGGCTGACCGAGGTCTGGATGGCCACCAACGCCGAGGACCAGAAGGTGGTCGAGGACAACCAGCGCGGCATCCTCTCGCCCGGCTATCGCCCCGGCCCCTATTCGCTCGACCACGAGGCCGGCGTGATCCAATTCGGCGACTGGTACGCCGACACGCTGCTCCGGACGGCCCCGGAGCGCCAATTGCTCGCAGCCGAATAGGGCGCGCACCCCTTCTCCCGCGAGAGCGGGAGAAGGGACGCCAATTCGCTCACTCAACCCCCACGGCCCCCCATGAAGATCGCCAAGCTCCACATCTACCAGCACGATCTTCCGGTGAAGAACGGCCCCTACCGCATCGCCAGCTCGGTGGTCTCGGCCCTCGACACGACGCTCGTGAAGATCGTCGCCGACAACGGCCTCGTCGGCTGGGGCGAGACCTGCCCGGTGGGGCCGACCTATGCCGAGGCCCATGCCAAGGGCGCCCGTGCGGCGCTGGTCGAGATGGCGCCGGGGCTGATCGGCGCCGAGCTCCTGCCCCTGCCGATCCATCGCCGCATGGACGCTCTGCTGGCAGGCCACAATTACGTGAAAGCCGCCGTCGACATCGCCTGCTACGACCTCCTCGGCAAGCACCTGAAGGTGAGCGTCTCGGACCTTCTCGGCGGCGCCCTCACGGACAGGGTCCCGTCCTACTATTCGATCGGCGTGGCCGAGCCGGACGAAACGGGCCGCATCGCGGCAGAGAAACGCCGTGAGGGCTATCCGCGGCTGCAGGTGAAGGTCGGCGCCCGCCCGGTGGAGATCGACATCGCGGCGATCCGCAAGGCCTGGGAGGCGATCCGCGGCAGCGGCATGCGGCTCGCGGTCGACGCCAACCGCAACTGGACCACGCGCGATGCGATGCGCGTCAGCCGCGAGTGCCCCGACATCCCCTTCATCCTGGAGCAGCCCTGCAATACGGTGGAGGATCTGCGCAAGATCAGGCCGCAGGTGCAGCACGCCATCTACATGGACGAGAACGGCGTCAGCCTCGCCACCGCGATCGCGGCCGCCGGCTCGGGCCTCGTCGACGGCTTTGGCATGAAAGTCACGCGCATCGGCGGCCTGCAGCCCATGACGGCCTTCCGCGACGTCTGCGACGCCCTGAACCTGCCGCACACCTGCGACGACGCCTGGGGCGGCGACATCATCGCGGCCGCCTGCACCCACATCGGCGCCACGGTCCGACCCGCGCTCAACGAGGGCGTCTGGCTCGCCGCCCCCTATATCGAAGGCAATTACGATGCGCGGAACGGCGTCACAATCGCCGACGGCCACATCGCGCGCCCGACCGGCCCCGGTCTCGGCGTCGTGCCCGACGAAGCCGCCTTCGGCGACCCCGTCGCCGCGTTCTGACACGAGAGGTGGTGTTTGGACCTTCCACAGCCCTCATGCTGAGGAGGCCCGAAGGGCCGTCTCGAAGCATCGGCCGCAGCTCAGTCCTTGGCCCATCCTTCGAGACGCCCGCTGCGCGGGCTCTTCAGGATGAGGGGTTTGCGGTCGCAAGCACTCACTTTGGAAAGAACTCATGAACCGCTTGGCCAACAAGGTCGCCCTCGTCACCGGCGGGCGCAGCGGCATCCATCCGGTGGGCCGCACCGGCGTGCCGGAGGAGGTCGCCGCCCCGGTCGCCTTCCTGGCCGCCGAGGAGAGCAGCTTCGTCACCGGCCAGATCTACACCGTCGACGGCGGCCGCACGGCCAAGCTCAGCCTGCCATAGGTGAGCGGGTCGGGCGTCCCCTTCTCCCCTTGCGGGAGAAGGTCCCGCGAAGCGGGGGATGAGGGGTAAGCGCCGCAGGCGCTTGCGCGCCTCACACCTCATCCGGCCCTCCGGGCCACCTTCTCCCGCAAGGGGAGAAGGGGAACGCCCCGCTTCCCAACCCGCCAAGAACCGGCACAATGCACGCAATGACCTCGCTGCGCCGACTGCTCCCCTCCAGCAACGCCCTCTTCGTCTTCGAAGCGGCCGCCCGGGAGCGGAGTTTTACCAGGGCGGCCGCGGAGTTGAACGTGACGCAACCCGCCGTCAGCCGGATGCTGGGGCGCCTCGAGCGCCACCTCGGGACGCGGCTGTTCCAGCGCGGCGGCGAGGGCGTGTCGCTGACCGACGACGGCCTGCTGCTGTTCCGCGGCGTCACGGAGGGGTTCCGCAGCATCGAGGGCGCGCTGGAGGAGTTGCGGCGCCGCACCACGGGCCTCGAGACCGTGACGCTCTCGGTCTCCTCGGCCTTCGCGACGCATTGGCTGATGCCGCGGATCGGCGCGCTGCAAAAGGCCTGTCCCCAGGTCGACCTGCGCTTCCAGCTCATTCCCGGGCCGCTGAAAGGGCCGCTCGACACGGTCGATTTCGGCATGCGCTACCTCGCGCCGGGCGACACCGGCTTCGACACGACCTTTTTCGTCAACGAGGTCGTGGTTCCGGTCTGCAGCCCCGCCTATCGCGATCGGCGGGTGGCGACGGGCGAGGCGACCTTCATCCACCTCGACGGCAGCCCCACCGACTGGATCGAGCGGCTGCACGCCGGCGGGGCCGACACCCCCCACGACCTCCTGCATTTCGCCGACTACGCCGTGGTGCTGCAGGCCGCCCTGCTCGGCCAGGGCATCGCGCTCGGCTGGATCAACGTCGTCTCCCACGCCCTGAAGACCGGCGCCCTGGTGCCGGCTGGGGATGTGCTGCGGCTGGAGCGGCGGTGCTGTCTGGTCTCCGCGAGGGGCAGGCCGGTGCGGGCGGCGGCGGGGGCGGTGCGGGAGTGGTTGGTGAGGGAGATGAGTGGGGATTTGGAGGCGGTGGGTGGGCTGCATCCCGACTTGCGGATCAGGGAGGTGAGTCTGGAGGCGCCCGCTGACGTGGCCTGACGCTCAGAACCCATTCGGCGTAAGCGATTTGCTACCCATTGCAGATTCTCGTCGTTGTGCCTAGAAGCCACAGCGCCGGATTTGCCGAAAGGAGCTCGTCAATTGGGACGGGTTGGATCTTGGTTTACGCACTCCTTTTCTAGGCCGCAGTACGTAGGCGATAGTCATAGGCGGGGTATGTCATGGAAAAACAGACTACCGGCGCGTGGGTGGTCCATCATGGCCGTAAGGTCGCTGCAGACATGCGCGGAGCCGCCGAATTCAGCGCTATCGACTTGGCCGCGAAATCTGCGGGACTCCTTGCACGCCTTGGGGAGAGTGATCAAGCCACCCTTACCGCAGAGCAAGTTACCGCGGCTGCAAAGATTGGTAATCTTAACCCTAAGACTGAGCTTGGGGCTTGTCTAGACCATCTTCAAAAACGCAGGCTCATCGACCGTTCGTCTACTGGCGCAGTGTCGGTATTGGGTGTGACCGGCTCGTCTGCGCTAACCCACGCTGCTGACCTTTTTGAGGATAACGAACCCCAAGCGACCGAAAGGGCCGCCATCACGTTAGCGGAGCTGTCCTCGCAGGCTCCGGTCAGCGCAAGTGGCGCGATCGAGTTTCTGGGCGATACTCATAGGCTAACAAAGGCAGATGCTACCGACTTTGTCCGGCAAGCATCACAGATCGGCTTTGTCGATGCTGAAGGAGAGGGGGCTGAGAAGCTTCTGTTCAACGGCAACCTCTTTCGCCGCGATACCGCCTCCAAAGCAAAAAAGGTAATCGACTCTCTTAGTTCCGCTGAACAGACTAAGATCGTTGAGTTCGATACTAAGGTGAAGGCAAGAGGCGCTGTTACGGCGGCTACTGCAACGAAAATTCTCGGCGAGCCATTGTTTGCGAAAGTACGGGCAGCGGCTTTGTATGACATGAATATCGTATCCAATGAAGCTGGCGACCATGTTTTCATAATGTCACCAGGAGCGTTCCATAAATTTAGTAACCCCTTGACGGAAGACGCTTTTGACCATGCGAAGGCTCTCGTTGCAGCCCTGACCTACGGGATGACGCACAGCTCATCCGCTCGTGGCCAGATCTGGGGTATCGATCTGCTACTTGGCAAGCTCATCCGAGGCGGGTCGGTGGGACCGGCCACGGCTATCGGCAACGACTATCGAGCGCTGGAACTTGAACGTGTTGTCCAAACCGAACCCTCCGGTTACGGATTCAAGATGCGACTGCTCAAACGCGAAGTTGGAGTGATTGCACTGGAAGTTCTGAAAGGCAGGAACGCTGCCGCGGCTGCTTTGGAAACGCTGCCAAGCGCCGGGATGAGGAGCTATACTGCCCCCGAGGCAGCGCGCGTCGGCCTTCGCAAAGGACAGTCATCTACGAGCCGGGCGCAGACTCGTTCACTTCTAAGCGCAGTTCGCGGCGGAGGGGGGCTATGAACGCCAAGCCAAACAGCGAACCCAAGAAGACCGGAAAGAAAGGCTTCGAAACCGAAGAAATAGTGCGCTCGTACTTTTTGGGCGCAGGCTTTTTCGTAGTGCGTGGCGTGAAATTGCGGCACGGCGGCGACGAACTGACTGATATCGATCTCTGGCTCTATGAACGATCGGCGACGCTTGCTCGCCGCCGGATCATCATCGACATCAAAGATAACGCCCAGCCCAAAGCCGCAGAACGCCTTTTCTTCGTAAAAGGCCTGGCTGAGTTAATTCAGGTCGAAGCGACCGGAATCGCAACAAGCGACACGCGGCGCTCACTGAGGGAATTAGCACGAAAGCACAATGTTCTGTGGATCGACAATGCTGATCTGCAAAGATTGAAATCGAGCCAAAGGCTGACAGCTTCCTCTCGTCTTTCAGACGAGGATCTCGGCGAATTTATTGCCAAAATTGACGCATCGCGGTCATCTAAGAATGTGCGTGATGCCTTCGCCTCAGTGAAGTCGGCTGTTGCTGATCGGTTCGGACCATCGTGCGCGAATACAGCCATCGATGGGGCGCAATACTTTGCTAAGACTGCAGTTGAAGCGCATCCCGGTTCATTGCCCGCTCAGGTCTTCACCAGGCTTGCATATTTCAGCGCGGCTATCGCTGCCGCAGCGCTCGATTTTGCTTCAGGCGAGTCTGCGTTGCGTCCGCATCATGAGCGCCTGGCCAGCTTGACAGACGCAATCCGGTTCGGGGATGACCCAAAAGGCACAGCTGAAAAGGTTCGCTGGGCAAAAGCTGCGATACGAGACTACACGCCCAACGGCGCAAGTCTTGCGGAGATATTCCATACTCGGTTCAATGAAGCGCTGCAGTCTGTGCCGGCAGAAAGCCTGGCTGAGATTGTAGTTAAAATGACAAATTCTGATCGCCTATTCAACGCTGCGCGGGATCTCGAACAGGCGGCATTTTTGATCGAGTGCCCATCGTTCGATGATCTTACAATCGATTCTAAGTCCTTTTTGGGTGCAGTCTTAGACTTCGTCGCGATCGATCGTCTCGCCTTCTCTCAAGCTTGGAATCCGCCGAAGCATGTTCCAACCTCTGCCAGCGCCAAGGAAGTGACGACCAGTGCTTCCGCTTTGTCGTCTTCGGAGGGAATTGTGGCACCGGCCGATCACGGCAAACTATTATGAAATTGCAAAAGAACTAATGCCGAATTCGGCGGCATTGGACCGTTCTTGGTGAAATGATCCGCGACAAGGCGGCCTCGCAGCATGGTGGAGTAGAAGTAGAGGGTTATCGCCATTCCCGAAACTGCTCCCTCAAACACTTTGGCTGACTGCTCGGTACGTACCGAGATACGGCACCCCTAGTCTAGGTACTGACACGCCCGCCTGCGCTCGCGTCGAACCAGCTACGTTTGCGAACCTCCTAAGCCACCCATTGCTGACCCCCAATCTGGTCTCGATACAAGTGTCAGCCCGAGGTCGCCCTGTGACGTGGACGACATGATCTGGCGTTATGCAGTCCAGGCCTTTTTTGACTCTTGCTGGACTGGGCCGCGACGACCATGTTTGTCGGCACGGATAAGCGGGTTCGTGAGTTTGACAGCTCCAGCGTCTCCCCCTCCGCGCAATCATCGCCCTGGCGGGTGCCCCTGGCGTCCCCGCCCCCTCAACCCCGGAACCCCCCACCCCATGTCCCTCCGCGACTTCAAGCTCCTCACCTTCGACGTCGTCGGCACGCTGATCGACTTCGAAAAAGGCGTGATGGATTACCTCCGCCGAGCCTCGGGCAAGACGCCGGCTGAGCTCAGTGATGCGGCGATCTACAAGGTCTATCTGGTCGGGCGCGAGCGGAACTATCTGCGCTCCAGCCAGGTGTTCCGCGACGTCTATCGCCACATCGCGGCCGAGCTGGGCTTTCCGAACGACGACGCCCATGCGGAAGGGTTTCAGACCGCGGTGCTGCAATGGCCGGCCTTTCCGGATTCGGCCGAGGCGCTGCGCCGGCTGCGCCGCCACTATCGTCTCGTCGCCATGACCAATGCCGACCGGGTGGCGCTCTCCTGCTACGCCCATACGTTGGGCGACCCCTTCGACGACACGGTGTGTTTTGACGACACGGGGGTCGCCAAGCCCGACCCAACCTTCTTCGCCTACAATCGCGGACGCCAATCGGCGTTCGGCTACAAGCATCGCGACAATCTGCATGTGGCGCAGAGCCAGCACCACGACATCGGCATCGCGCGGCAGCTCGGCTACAAAACGTGCTGGATCGAGCGCCGCCAGGGCCAGGAGGGCTGGGGCGGCACGCCCGAACCCAAGGTCGTGACCAAGCCCGACTACCATTTCGCCACCCTCGCCCAGCTTGCGGACGCGGTCGACGCCGCCTTCGACACGCCGACCCGCGACCGCTGATGCCGCAGGCGTTGCGGCCCGAGCCGCCGATCCGCTCGCTCTGGTCCGCGACGGCGGTGCCGGCCCAGACCTTCGCGCCGCTCGCGGGCGAGGTGCAGGCGGATGTCGCGATCGTGGGCGGCGGCTATACGGGGCTCTCGGCCGCGCTGCATTGCGCCGCCGACGGGCTGCAGCCGATCGTGCTGGAGGCCAACTCCCTCGGCTGGGGGGCCAGCGGCCGCAACGGCGGCGTGGTGTCGGCGAAGTTCCGCTTGTCCTTTGCGGAGGCCGCCGCCGCGCATGGGATGGATGTGGCGCGGCGCATGTATGCGATCGCCCACGAGGCCGTCGATCTTCTGGAGGAGCTTGTCGACCGCCATGGCATGGCGCCCGCGCATTACCGGCGCGTCGGCCAGGTGAAGGGCGCCCACAACGCCGTCTCGCTGGCCGGCGCGGTCGCCGATCTGGAGTGGATGCGGGCCGAGATGGGCGACCGGGCCGTGACGGCGCTGTCGCGGGCCGAGGTGGCGGCGGAAACCGGTTCGAACGGCTTTGTGGGCGGCGTGCGCTCGCCCCATGCGGGGGCCATCCACCCGCTGAACTACCTGCGCGGGCTCGTGGCGGCGGCCGATGCGGCCGGCGTCCGCCTGCACGAGGGCACGCCGGCCCTGCGCATGCGGCGCGAGGGCGACGGAATCGTGGTGGAGACACCCGACGGGGTGGTGCGGGCCAAGACCGCGATCCTGGCCACCAACGGCTATTCGGACCGAACGGCGGCGAGCGAGCCGCTGCGCCGAAAAATCATTCCCTTCCGCAGCGCCATGATCGCGACCGCGCCGCTCAGCGCCAATCTCGCGGGCGCCGTGATGCCGACGCGGCGCGTCTATGTCGAGACACGGCGCATGATGCGCTGGTTCCGCATGGTTGACGACCGCGTGATTTTCGGGGGCCGCGGCGCCTTCGGCACGGCGGATTCGGAGAGCGCGTTCAGGGTTTTGCAGGCCGCCATGGTGCGCACCTTTCCGGCGTTGGCCGACACGGCGGTGGAGCATCGCTGGTCGGGCCTCGTGGCGATGACGCTCGACGGGTTGCCGCATCTCGGCCGCATCGACGACCGGGTGCTGTTCGCCGCCGGCTACAATGGATCGGGCGTTGCGATGTCAACCCTGCTCGGCAAATATTGCGCGGCGCTCGTGCGCGGCGAAACCCCCGATCTGGCGTTGCTCGACGCGTCGCGCTTCCGCACCGTGCCGTTCTATCCGCTGCGCGAGGCCGGCGTCCGGCTGGTTGCAGGCTGGTACCAGTTCATGGATTCGATCGGCCGGTGACGCAGCGCGCTGCAACGACCGACTATCTCATCCTCGGCGGGGGCTCGGCGGGGTGCGTGCTGGCGGCGCGGCTGTCGGAAGAACCACGTCTCACCGTGACCCTCGTGGAGGCCGGGCGCGACCTCACGCTCGACACCATGCCGCCCGCGATCCGCAGCCGCTATCCGGGCCGGGCCTATCTCGATACGGGCAACATCTGGGCTTCGCTGCGGGCCTATATGGGCCAGCCCCCCGGCAATCTCGACGAGCGGGCCGACCGGCGCTACGAACAGGCGCGCCTCCTCGGCGGCGGCTCCGCCATCAACGCGCTGCTGGCCAACCGCGGTGCGCCGAGCGACTACGACGAATGGGAGGCGCGCGGCGCGACGGGATGGTCCTGGGAGGATTGTCTCCCGTATTTCCTGAAGCTCGAGCGGGATTGCGATTTCGGCGGTCCGCTGCACGGGCTGGACGGCCCGCTGCCGGTGCGGCGCCTCACGCCGGAGCGCCTCTCGCCCTTCGTGACGCGCGTGGCCGAGACGCTTGCCGCCATGGGCCACGTGCGCCGCGCCGATCAGAATGGGCCATGGGAGCCCGGCGTTTTCGCGGCTGCGGCGGTGGTCGGCGAGGCCGGCGAGCGGGTGCCGACCTCGGTGGGCTATCTCACGCCCGCCGTGCGGCGCCGGCCCAACCTGCGGATCGTCACCGGCCGGCTCGCCGAGCGGATCGTCTTCGAGGGCCGGCGGGCGATCGGCGCCGTGCTGCGGCCGGCCGAGGGCGGCGAAGGCCAGGAGACGATCGCGGCCGCCAATGTCGTCGTCTCGTCGGGCGCCATCCACACCCCTGCCCTGCTGATGCGCTCGGGCGTCGGCCCGGGCGCCGACCTCGCGGCCCTGGCGATCCCGGTCGCGGCGGACCGGCGCGGCGTCGGCCGCAACCTGATGGAACACCCCTCGATCGCGGTCTCGGCCTATCTGCGGCCGGAGGGCCGGGTGCGCGACCCGGACGAGCACCACGAGCAGGCGATCCTGCGCTTTTCCTCCGGGCTCGACGGCACGCCGGATGGCGACATGCACGGCGCGATCCTATCGCGCTCGGGCTGGCATGCCGTCGGGCTCCGCCTCGGGAGCCTGTTCTTCTGGGTCAACAAGTCCTATTCGACCGGCGCGGTGCGCCTGGGCTCGGCCGATCCCCGCATCGAGCCCCTGGTCGATTTCCGCATGCTGTCGGACTGGCGGGACCTTGAGCGGCTGAAGGGCGCGCTGCGTCTCGGCGCCGCCACCCTCACCCACCCGATGATGACCGCCATGACGGATGCCGCCTTCCCGGCGAGCTACACGCCGCGTGTCGCGGCCATAGCGCGACCCGGCCGCGGCCTCGCGCTACAACGCGGAACCCTAGCCGGCCTGCTGGACGTCGCCGGCCCGGCGCGCCGCCTGCTGATCAAGACGGTCGTGACCGGCGGCATCGGCCTCTCGGATCTCCTGGCCGACGACGCGGCCCTCACCCGCTATGTCATGACCAATGTCGGCGGCACCTGGCATCCCACCTGCTCCTGCCGGATGGGTGCGCCCGATGATCCTCTCGCGGTGACGGACGCGGCGGGACGCGTCTACGGCACCGACGGGCTGCGCGTCTGCGATGCCTCGCTGATGCCCTCGATTCCCTGCGCCAACACCAACGTGCCGACCATCATGATCGCGGAAAAGATCGCAGACTCAATTCGGTCCGAGGTACACTCGGGCCGTTGATGCACGCTCGCAGGCTCTGCGTTCAGCGTGTCGTAATTTGTCGCTATTTGGTTTTCTGGATCGCCGCGAAATCCCTGTCCGAGGTGCCGTTGCTCTTAGGGCCAAGCGAACACCGGCGTTGAGAACGCCCGCGCTGCACTTAAAGGCGCACGACGGAGGTGCCGCGAGCCGTCGCGGCGGCTAAACACAGAGCAGGTAGAAGAGGGCTACAAACCAGTTGGAAACTCTCCCGTGAGCGCTGCGGGTTGAGGCCGAGGCGCCGCTGGAAGACGGCCCGCATCTGCTCAAGGCCCGTGAAGCCGAAGTCGAACGCCACGGCCTTCAAGGCGAAGTTGGTTGCTTCGAGGAGGTTGCGCTCCTGGTCGAGCCGGACGTTCTCGACGAAATCGAGCGGCGTCAGCCGCAACCCCTTTACGAAGAGCCGAGCGATGCTGCGGGCGCTTGTGCCGGCAGCATCGGCCATGCGCTTGACCGGAACCGGCTCGCCGACATGCGCAATCAGGTAGTCCTGGACTTT
>NZ_JAMOIM010000005.1 GCF_026130545.1 Lichenifustis flavocetrariae
GTATGCGGCCCAGCGCCTGGGACACGCTTTCCCGGTCCTGAGCCCGGCGCGTGCTTTGCTGGCCCGCATTCCCCTTGGTCCCAGCCCTTCGCTCCACCGGCTCCGCCGCCGGTTGTCCGGCTTTGTTCGTCGGCTTCATCGCTACTATGGCGGGGTCTGACTTCTCGTGACCGTTCATCATCGGCTTCGGCTCCTCACCTTCCCGATGCGGGCCGGCAGCAACGGGCTGTCGGTCGGACGCGAGATCTCCCGGTTCCCGTACAAGGAGCGTACACACATGCCAGGGTCTTCGACCACGCCGGACCGGTGAGGCGCTCGCGCTGACGCGCCCCGCTGTATGGCCTTCCGCCTAATTAACGACGTCGGCGTCCGGGATATCTGGCTTTCGCGGCTCAATGGCTGGCCTGTGTGCACCCCTGCCGACGCTTCACCGCCATCCTCGCGAATGACGATGCACGGCTCGGGGCCGATGTGGGTCGCTACGCCTTCATCGTGTCGGACTTGCACCGATTACTCCTTGCCGGTCTCCCGGCGCACTAACTACCCACCGCCTATTTCGGCGGGCGTATGCCGTTTCAGGCCAGGGTTGCGACGATGACGTCGAAGGGGTTGGTGCCCTTGAGCCTGGCGGTGTCGATGGTCGTTTGAACTTCCGCTTCGGCCTCTGCGGCCCACATGGCGCGATAGCAATTCGTCACTTTCCGCTGGATGACGCACGGGCGGAGTTTACGCTCTGACGTATTGTTGGTGACATCCACCTCGCCGGGAAATTGCAGAAGGTGAGAAGTTGATCTTTGGCGCGCCCGATTTTGGCTTGTAACTTCTGTGCGAGATCGCACCCGGTCGTCGCGGCCAGAAGATCCGTGAGTTGCTGCTCCAGTTCCCGCTTTTTGCGCCCCAGGGTCGAGGCCGCGAAACCCGTGATGGCCCGGGCGAGATCGAAGGCTTTTCCCAGCCAGAGTTTGAAGCGCAGGGGAATCGTCCGACCCATGCTCCAGCGCGAAAGCTGTATCACGGGCGAGATGCGCCAAGCAGGTCTGATGCCGCTCACCATGCGCCTGCTGGGCCGAGTAGCGATCCGAGATCCAGACCTTGGGCACGTGGCCGGCCATCATCTCGTCCACGACGCGGGCGGCGCGGGAATAATCGGGCTGATGCACCACCGCGTCCTTGCAGTGGAACCCTCCGTGTGCCACATTACCAAGCTTTGCTTGGCGTGGCCCCTGGCACACTCCGCCCAATGATACGAGTTCGTGCCCGCGATCCTGACGCCGGTCTCGTCACTGGCGACGATCCGGGCGCTGCGCAGAATGGCCTTCGCCTTATCGGCCTCGAGCTTGAACTTCGCGTGGGAGCGGATGAACATGTTCATCAACGCGCCTTCGCTGACGCTCAGGCCGAATGCATCGCGGAACATGCCGCGAAGACGCTCATAGGACAGCGCCTGGACGCTCTTGTAATAGATCGCCAGCGCATGGATGCGCGCTCCGAACGGCGTCGATGTCGCCACCATGGGCGCCGGAGCTTTCGCATCGAGGCCGCAATGTCCGCATCGGCAGGCAAAACGCCGGTGGCGCACGACATGCGGTTTGACCACCGGAATGTCGACCTCGTCGTATTCGGCAATCAACTCCCGCTCGGCGTCTAACAAAAACGATCCGCCGCACCGCTCGCACGCGCTCGGCATGTGGTCTCGGACCTCATCGGGATTATTCGCCAGCAGGCGGTTGTGCGGCTCATGTCCGGGTTTCGCCCCGCCAGGGCGAGAGTTCTCGCGTTTCTCTTTCTTGTCCGTCGAAGGCGGCTTGGAGGACGTGCGTGACGTCTTGTCCGGCCGCTGGAGGTGGAGGACCAACTCGATCAACTGCTCTTTGCTCAGATGCTGCAAATCTTGGCGTTCCATCCCCCTAGCGATTCAGACATCCGACCCCGGTGCAAGTGGCCATCTTCCAACCGCGAAGGGGGTGGGTAACTACGCTTCCGATAAGCGTCATTCCCGGAAGAGATCCGAAACGCAAAAGGCGCCCCCGGCCGAAGCCAGGGGCGCCAAGTGTTGTTGTTGCGGTTCACAGAGGATCTCACGCGATCCTTGCGCGAGGCTAGCTACAGCCCCTTCGCCCCCACGCTCACCACATCCGGAAACGGCACGTGCAGCCGCCACAAACCCCAGAGCCCGGGATAGAACGCCGTTTGCTGAACCGTGACCGTGTCGCTCAGCCTCACATAGGGTGGCAACGGAGCGCACATTCGTAGACGATAGGGCTCCGCCCTCGCCGCGACGGCATACCGGGTCATCCCCCAAGGCCGGCCACTGTCCATATCGAATGGAGCCGCGACCCCACCGGGCTCGCCATTGATCACCAGGAAGGCATCGAGATTGTCGGAGCCGATCGCCCGGAGCTTGGTGAATGTCCATGCCCAGCAAAGACGGCCGGCGGAGCGCTCGATGACTTCCACGGTCTGAACCGACCCGCGGACGGGAGCGTAGCGGTTTTCGAGCGCGGGGCCGGCAGGAATGGCCAGCATCGCGATGATGATGACGATTGAGAGCGCCGCGTAGGCGCGCCAGAACACCCGGCTCATTCCTCACCTCTGCGCTTCTGAAGCACCTGGTTGATGCGCCGATCGAGCTTGGTGTCCATGCCGCGCACCTGGTGCTCGACGCCGCTCAGGCGTTGCGCCACGGGCTCGAACATGGCGGTCAGCAGCCGGGTCAGGCTCTGCTCAAGCCTGTCGATCGCGCCCGTCCGGACATAGTTGTTCGATGCGAAATCCTTATGGGCAGCGAGATCGGCTTCCGCCCTGGTGGCGCGGCCTTCGAGCACGTCGATCCGACGTGTGTGCCCGTTGGTAGCGGCGCGTAGCGTGAAATAGCCGCCGACCCCGCCGATCGCCGCGAGGACGACGGCGTTGACCGGCATGAGCATGGATTCCCAGTTCATGGGAGCCTTTCCCGGCCGTCGTGCGGTGGCCGTCATCGAGAGAGAAACGAATAGGCCGGTCCGCGGGGGCGCTGCGGGCAGGCCTTTGTGTTTGAGAGTGCGCTATCGTCCGGCGCAGCGCGCCAGGGCCGGGTCTTCCGGCTGGCCGCTTCGGACGAGCCCGGCGTCGCGCAGCACGATGAGGGCGCCGATCAGCTTCAGGACGTCTTCGAGGACAATGGCCGGCGGGAAGAACAGCGCGACGAGGTCGAGGGCTGCCTCGGCGCCCGTGAGGATCGCTTCCTTGGTCTTGGCGGCCTGCAGCGCGGCAAGGGCCGCATGAACATCGACCAGGCACATCGCCTTCAGCGCGCCCTCGATCCCGTCCGAGGTCAACGGCGTACTGGAGGGAGCCGCCGGTGCGTCACTGGCGCCGCTCATCTCAGGCGGCCGGCTGGGCCAGGGGCTGCGTCGCATAGATCAGGCCTTGCACCGACGGATGCGTGTCGAAGCGTGCCAGCACCTTTTCGACGATGTCGCCGGCCTGGGTCATCAGGTCCGGAGCGTGCTTGGACGCGTAATCGACCGCCATGCCGACCAGGACGTTCTTGACGTCGATCGTCAGGGCCCCGTGGCTGGTGACGAGCGCGCCGCCCTTCTGCACCGCGAAGCCGATCGCGGCGTTCAGGACCTCATTCACGCGAGCCTGGAAGGTGGCGGCGTTCTTCTCGCCGAGGAACTTCACGATTTCGGGCCACACGGCCTTGAAGAGCAGGCTTGCGACACCGGTCAGGACGATGGGCCCAAGTTGATTGATGGCCGCCAGGGCGAAGGCGGTGAGGTCGACGGTCATGCGTGTGCTCCTTTGGGAAGGGGTGAAAACAGCGCGTCGATGAGGACGCGGAGGAACTGGCCGAGCGGGCCGGCTTGCGGCTGCGAGGGGGGCTTGGGCACGAGAGGGTGAGGCGAGCGGCTCGCGGCCGGGGGTATGGTCCGGGAGGGCGACGGGCGCCGCCGCGGCGAGCAGCAGGCCGCGCTTCTCGCAGGCAGCTATCCACGCACCCCAGCCCGCGCCGAAGCTCCGCCATGTCTTCCGCGACCTGCAGAAGGCGAGGCGCTCGGCTGAGATGGCGGCGATCTGAGCGGTGAGGGTTGCCTCGCGACGGGCGTCGACGAGCCAAGCCGCAGCCCGTGCCGGCCCGCTCATCACGCCGGCGTCGAACACCTCCTGACAGAGCGGCAGCGGCAGTCGGTCGAACCCCGGCGCGCGGCAGTATTCAGCCCAGTAGATGTCGGAGGCCTGCGCGAGCGTCAGGTTGCGAATGTCGAGATAAGGATGGCTGGCGGCCGCGATCCCGTATTTGGTGCCGCGCAACTCGCCTTTGCCGACGGCGCCGCCGGACCAATTGCCCGGATCCGCTTTCACCAAGGATAGGCCGCCCTCGTAGCGCAACGTGAACGGCAGCACGGACGTGCGGAATTCGGCTTCGGTGGTCTTGACGAGCTCCGGGAAAAGAGCCGCCTCCGAAGGACGGCAGGTGCTATGGTCGGCGCGTAGCTCGAGGAGCCCGGCGATGAGTCACGAGGACGAGATCAAGGCGCTGAAGGCCGAACTCGAATGCTTGCGAGAGCAGGCCTCGAACGTTCAGGGCGCCGGCGCGCTGAGCGCGAACACCGAGCGTCAGAGGGAGATCATCCGGAAGCTGGCGGACCTCGGCGCCCAACTCGGCTGACTGATCTCACGGCCAAGTGTGGAAGTTCAGGGCGAGCATCAGCCACGTGGCGCAGGCGGCCACGGCCAGGAGAGCGGTTTTCATGGTGTGCTCCGTCAGTCCGCGCGCGTGAGCGGGTCCATCAGGACCGGCACGCCATCCGCTCGCCTCATCCAATTCGAGGGCGCCATGTCCCACCGACCTGTCGGGAAGGCCTCCGCAGCGGCACGCAGCATGGCCGCGACGCCTGGATGATTGGCCGACACCAAATCAGCGAGGCGCAGCGGCTCGCGCTTCAATCCGTGACCATCGGCGAGCCAAGGCCGCGCCAGATCGGTCGGCCACAGCCGCTCGACGATCGCCACGAAGCCCTCGTAGTGGCCCGCATGCGCGAATAGCTGGCAGGAATGGACAACCGGCACATGGAGGCCCGGATGAGCCGAGCACCACGCGGCCCAGGCCGGCCAACCGTCTTCGCCGTCAAACCCGACCTTCACCGCCCAAGGGTCATCGGGACGGGCCAAACGAGAGCTGCATCTCCGTGGCCAAGCAGCTCCTTGCCGAGCCGCGCAAGGCGTTCAGGGATCGTGCGCATAGATCGGCTCGGGGCAAAGAAAAGCCCTCGGAAGAGGGCCGGGACGGCTCAGTTCAGACGGGTCGCTCAGAGGGTATTCAGGTCTTCGTTCCGAGCCATGTTGTACCGGCGCAGCCCATCGCGCAGCAGCCGGTTGCCCGTGACGAGCGTCGGCAGAAGCGATTCGGCATCTACGGTCACAAGCGGATCATCTCAAACTGTCAAAGACGCCGGACAAGCCCCAGGCCAGTTCGCTTCGATAGGCCCTAGGACTCGTAGTTTGACCGCAGCCAACAGACACGCTGGCTCTTCGGAAGAGATTTCATGAGATTGAAAAGCCTGGTTCTTGCAGCCGCGGTCGCCCTGCTTCCGGTCACGGCGCAGGCCGTTGAGGTCTATCCCGGATGTGGCGTGCCTTCGACCAAAGTGGGCGCTCACACCTTCTACGTTGATCCATTGCGAGGATCGGATTCCGGTGATGGATCATCCGCCAACCCCTGGAAGACGCTTTCCACGATCCTCGGTGTCAGCAACAAATTCGTTTCATCGAAGGCCTGGTCGAATAAGACATCTTCCTACGCGGTCGTGAACCCGACCGGACCGATCAAGGCAGGTGACACTGTCCTGCTCAGGTCCGGCAACCACGGGAATCTGAAGATTCTCAATCTCTTCAATGATGATTTCATCACCGTGGCTGCAGCTCCCGGTGCGACCCCCGTGATCACGCAGCTTGCTATCACAAGCGCGGCCAAATGGGCCTTCCACGGCATTAAATTTCAAAGCCCCACCCAGCAGCCGATCCCATCGGATCTCTCGAAGAAGCCGTTGGACGCACTGGTCACCGTGGGAGGCGGCGACTACACTGGCGTCAGTCATGACTTCGTATTGTACGACAATTCCTTTTCCACCACCGACGACACCGCCGGCTGGAGCAAAACGGACTGGGTCGCACAGCCAACCTTTATGCTCGCATCAGCTCTCGCAACCTGCTCAAGCTTCGTCGATAACCGATTCTACAACGCCTTCAATGCTCTCGGGCTTTTTAATTCGAGGCAAATCGCCTTGCAGAACTCCATCCGGTTCTTCGTGAACGACGGCATCGATCTGACCGCAGGCGCCATTACCATCAAAGCGAATACGATCACGGACAACGTCAATTCGACATTGGATGGCTATCATGCCGATGGCATCCAAGGATGGTCGAATATCGTCAATGGTGTTCCGGCCACAAACAGCTATGTGACGATCGACGGCAATACGATCGTTAAGACGGGCGATGCTGCCGTGACCTATATGCAGGGCATTTCGTTCTTTGATGGACGGTGGGATCATTTATTCATCACAAACAATAAAATTATCACGAATACTGTTAATGGTATTGCCGTGTTTGGCGGGACAAACGTCCAGATCATTAACAATACCCTGGTCGCGTCGGGCACCGATAAAACCACTATCCTCAGGCTTCAGAATGCGAAGGACGGGACTTCGTCGGTGAATGTTACCGTGAGGAACAACATCTCTCCGTTCCTGGCGGTGGCCATCGCTGGCGTAACGGCCGACCACAACATCATCGCGGGCGGCCGGTATATCGATCTTGTGAATGGCGTCGGTACAAACGTCACGACATCGAACATGACGAAGCGGAACATTCTCGTGAGTGACGTGTCGTCCCTCTTTGTCACCGTCAATGATGCCACAGCTACCTATGATCTCCGCCTGAAGGCGGGAAGCGCGGCTGTCGGGTTCGGCTCGTGGGCTGGTGCGCCAGCGACCGACATTGTGGGAAGAACCAGGGGGCCGGCCTACGATCTCGGCGCTTATGCATATCCCAAAGCTCAGGTCGCAGGGACCGGCTCGGCATCGGGCAATTGATTGAGACACCAGCGCTCATCTGATCCGGATGGGGCACGCACTCCGCCAGCTTGACCAATGCTTGACTTGGCCGAGCGACCGACGGCAAGCGTTGATGGTCTCGCTCCTCAGATCGCCGCCTGCACGTTTGCTTCTAGCAACCCCAGAGCGACATCAAGTCCGGCCAAGATCTCCGTATTTGTGACGAGATCGCTCATAACGATCGCGCTGGCCTTCGAGGTCAGAGCGTAGCATTGCGTGCTGATCTTGCCGGCGTAGGTCAGCTGGACCTGTTTGATGGCGTGGATCTGGTCGGTGAGGGACGGCGCCGGAACGGCCGCCGATGCCGCCGTGATCGAGGATGCAGTCGTGCTGGCGGCAGTCGTGGTTGTCATCGCGTGAGCCTTCGATTTCGGGGGAAAAAAGGGGCGCAGCCGGCCGACCTGCACTGCGACAAATTGGCATAAAACTGTATGGTATATGAGAGCTCGATCGGAACCGAGCCGCAGCCTAGCCTATGAATTGCGGAGAATGTTATGTTTTTTAGGAGTTTAGTGGCGCTGCTCACAGCGTCCCTGGCTTATGTCGCGGGGACGGCAAGCGCCTCGGCACTGTTCATTCACGAAGATATATCCATCCTCGATGTGGGGCGCAGTGATGACTACCAGTCATCACTCCTGTTCGACACCAGCACAGGTCAAGGCACCTTTTCGTTCCTCGGACAAGTGTTCGGAGGACAGGATTTCCTGGGCTCCTTCACGGCGTCAGGATCAGGAGTCGTCCAAATCGTTCGCGACACGCTCTCGACCAACTACAGCTTTTCCTTGCTTCTGGATCCGGCGACCTTTTCTGGATTTGTGCTCACGCGGACAGACGTGTTGATCGACGACGAAATCGCGCCATCCTTTCCGGCCCCTCAGTTTTCGGTCACGGTTCCCGGAGATCCCACCGACTACTCGGTGTGCCGGGGATGCTACGACCACAGTGGTGACCTGTTCCCGTCGTTCTTCTCCGATCGGATCACCATCAGCTCCGTCCTCACACCGGTGCCGCTCCCGCCGTCGCTGCCCCTTTATGCGATTGGTCTCATCGCCCTCGGGGGTTTGTCTCTCTCAGGGCGAAGATTGTCTACAACGAGCGCGGACCCGATTGCTGCGACTGAATGAACTGACCGCCTTACTGGCCTAGTCGCCCGGTTCAGCGAGGGAGGGCCCGGGGCGTAGGTCCGAAGACCGTTATAGCGATGGTGTTCTCGGCTGACCCGCAATCACCTTTGATGCCGGCTTGGCTTGCACCGCAATCGGCAACCTCGCCTTCCATTCCTCTCCGCGTCGGAAGAGACCGGCGCCCGTCGATCGCTTCCGCTGCCGTCGAGATTTACGCTCGCCTGCAACTTCAGTCGGCACAATCTCCGCATCCAAATCGGCCAGGGTCTGCGCCGTCCGCTCGGTGAGCGCCGGGCGGACAGGCCGACCGATGGCTTCCGGCTCGCGCTGCTCGGGTAGAGTGGAAGCCGCCGCTTCCGGCGGACGATCCGGGACAGGCTTGCGCACCCTTGGACGGTCGATGGGGCGGCGCGTCATTCTGCGGCCTCCAACACTTGGTCGATCACATCGAACAGAGTGGGCGTGGCCAGACGCTCTTCTTCAGCCCGAAGATACCCGCACGCATCCCGCCAGTAGTCATGCGAAAGCTCGGCTCCCCATCCTTCCCGATTCAGCTTCATCGCGCGCAGAGGCACGGTACCGATGCCGGCGAATGGATCGAAGACGCGCTCGCCTGACATCGAAAACCGCGTGATGAGCCGATCAACAATGTCAAATTGCAAGGTACACATATGCTTTTCCCGGCCTGCTGAAGCCTGCGCGGTGTTGAGCGTTCGCATACGCTGCACGTCGTGCCAGGTGCCGGCGTCGGTCGCGCCGAGCGCCAGAGCCATGTATGTCGTCGGCATCTTGCCCGAGACCTCGAGCGCCTCACCGACCCGGACGTGATATTCGAAATCGTAGATCCGCCTGAGCGTCTCGGCGGTGAACACCCGGCCGCGAGTCGCATCGGGCAGAGCCGCCATCTCATCGGGTGAGAGCAGGCGATCGCCGGACGAGCGCCAGAACGCGTGCGCGTCGATCTGCCAGCGCGCAAGGCTATATTCCGCCTCGTCCTTCACCACCGGCACGTCGGCATAGCCCTTGCCGCGGTTCGTCTGCTGCTTTCGGAACAGCAGCACATATTCGGGGCAGCCCACCCCCATCTTAGTGCCGTCCTTCCGCATCTCGGTGTAGCCGAGGCGATAGGTCTGGTTGTTTTCCCGAACCACGTCCGTATTGACGTGCATCATGCCCATGAACTGCAAACCGTGCCGGCGGTAGTGGAAGATGCATTCGGCGTGGAACGGGTCGATAGTCGGCACCCCCTCTCCAGTCACCGACCCGAACAGCACACGGTCCTTCACGTGGATACAGGCGAGTCGCCCAGGCTTCAGGATCCTCAGCAGCTCCGGCGTCAGGTGGTCCGCTTGGGCGAAGAACCGCGCGTTGTCCTCGGTGTGGCCAAAGTCGTTGTAGCTGGGCGTGTATTCGTAATGGTTCGCAAAAGGGATCGAGGTCACGATCAAGTCGACCGAGGCTGTCGCCATCGTCTTGGCCTCGACCACGCAATCGTTGTTCACCATGCGCCAGCCCTGGCCTGACGCTTCCAAGCGCTCCAGGCCGATTGAGCGGGTGAGCACTTCAGCCATCGCGTCGGCGTTCAGGCCGTATTTTCGGATGATCTCGCTCATGCGCGCCGCCATTTCCTCGTGCTGGGCCCATTTGGCTTCGAGGTCGCGGCGGATCGCGCGGTCGGCCTCGGAATAGACGATGTCGATTTCGACCGGCTGCGGCTGCCCAAAGCGCTGCACGCGATGCACGGCCTGGATGAAGTCGTTGAACTTGTGACCGATGCCGACGAGCACGGCACGGTGTCAATGGCGCTGGAAGTTACAGCCCGAGCCGCACAAGATCGGCTTCTTCGACAGGAGCTCAAACGCTCCATCCGAGAATCCCATGATGAGGTCATCGCGTTTGTCGAGGTCCTGCGTGCCAAAGACGCTACGAGCAGTCGGAAGTGCTTGCTCGATTGCTGAGCGTTCGGCCTCTAAGTCATGCCAGAGGATGAAATGATCGGACGGCGCCGCTGTCACGATCGCCGCCGCCTTGGCCACGCGCGCTGGCAGGGTCGCGCGGCGCTCACGGGATTCATCGGCCAGCCCGGTCGCGCCTGTGCGCAGAAGAATCCCCTGCCCGTCCCGGTCAACAGCTTGAGGAATGGTGCTTTGCACCTCGTGCCACCGGACCACGAGTGGCGGCAGATCATAGCCCTCATCCGAAAAGCCGAGGTCGCTTGGTCGCTGCAGCATCACGGCCCAGCTCGCAACCCAGAGCCAAAACTCACCTTCCTTGTGGGGGGTACAAGGTGAGGTCCCCCGCCTTCTCGGCGTTGCGCTGGAAGAAGCGCGTAAGGGCTTGGCCCGTATCCATTACGCCGAGAAACCCAGCATAATGGATAAGCTCCTTGAATCGGTTCGGCGAAGGTGTTGCGGTCGCCACGAAGCGGTAGCGCACGTTTTGGAACAGTGTGAGAAAGGTCTGGTAAGTCTTCGAGCCGAACGATCGCAGTACGCTGGCCTCATCCAGGCTCGCGGCCTCAAAGAGGTTCGGTTCAAGCTTGCCGTCCCGCACCGTCTTATATTTGGTTAAGTGGATTCCGGTCTCGCTCACTTCGGCAGCCGACCGGACGAAGCGGATGCTAATGCCCATCACGGCCGCGTCTCGCAAAAACTCTTGCCGAACGCCGAGTGGCGCGATGATCAACTGCCGGCCGCCGGCATGAATGCCGATCTGGTGCATGATCTCGATCTGCATCCGCGTTTTGTGCAGACCGAATTTCGTGAAGATTGCCCGGCGTCCGCCCTGCAGGGCACAGCGCACGATCGCGGTGTTGAACGGCTTCAGATGCGACGACAGGCTTGCTGGATTGACATCGAACCCTGAGACGGGCGCCCGCTTGATCTTGGATTCGAGGAAGGCGCGATAGGGATCGGCGCTCATGCGGTCACCGCCCCTTCCGGGAGGATCCACCCGCCCTGATACGTTCGCGTTGCCGGAGCGGTCAGATCCCAGACGATCCAGCACCAGTCCGCAGTGCCGCCGCCGGCCTCGTTTCCTGCCGCGAGATACTCTCCGGAGGGACAGGAAGGCCGCTTGGCCAAGGTCCGAACGCGGTGAGGACAGAGCTCAGCAAAAAGGCCCGTCGCGCGGCGCTGGCTCGCCAGGAACTTTAAGTCCGTGAAAACCGCGACCTTCCCCTTCGCGATCGTCAGCGCTTTGCGGATGAAGGCTTCCGTGCCGCGGGCTTTGAAGAAGGGTGGGTTGGTGATGATGTTGGTGGTGTGCCAAGCCGGGAACGGCAGATTTGGCGGATCTATTCGCGCGGTGAGAAAATCGTGCTGGCCCGCGAACAGATGGCTCAGGTTGTCGAGAACGCGGCGGACGATGTCAGATTGCATAACCGAGCAGCCGCCCGCCGTGCAGGCACGCAGCACGTTGCCGCCACCGCAGGCCGGATCCCAGATCGGTCCGACGAAACGCTCAACGCGCAGCAGACCAGCGGTAGCCTCGGTCGGTTCGACGTGCCAATCGTAGGGGTCGCGATCAAAAAGGCGCACCGTCTTTGCCCGAGTACCCTGAATGGGGGTGCTATGAGCAAAGTCGGATGGCGTAGGAGTTTCGGTCTGGACTGAGGTGACGGCGGTCATGGCCGCGCCTCACGCGCGCAGCCTGAAAACGCCACGCGGCAGCGCGGCATCGATCCTCTGCGGACCGAAACTGTTCGCGAACCTGTTCGGGTCGGGCTTAGCCTGCTGACCCGTCGTCTGTGATGTGGCTGATTAGGTTTAGATAATGTGGTCGGAGTGATAGGATTCGAACCTACGACCCCCTCGTCCCGAACGAGGTGCGCTACCAGGCTGCGCTACACTCCGACATGCCGACGCGTGTTGCGGCCAGCGGCTGTTCCTATACGTGGGCCTCGCCCCGCCTGCAAGCACCATGATGCGGGTCTCTTATTTTCACCCTATCCGCGGGCCTCGACCATCGCGCTATCCACCATCACGACTGCACGCTGCAGCCGCGCCAGTGATCCATTCGGTGCGGCCACGGGGGGCGGAGCTGCGGCGCGGCGGTCCTCGGCCAAAGCGATGAGGGCCGCAGTGAGCCAATTGTGCCATTGAACCAGTTCGGCCTGCGCATCGGCCGACGCGTCGCTTTCATGCTGCAGGGTGATCAGCGTCGCACCGAGCCGGCGAAGCGCGGCGTCGATCGTTAGGCTGGCCTCCACCTGCCGGTTGCGACCTCGGCGAGGCTCCTGGAGCGAGCGGGACAGAGAAGCTTCGAGATTGTTGTTCGCGACACCGGCCTCCCGGCGCGCCCGCTCGGCAGCAGGCCGGGCCGCGTCAGAGAGGCGGGCCGCAAAGGTCGCGTCGGCGAAACGCGCATAGGCCATCAGGGTCTTCTTGAGTTCGCCGAGCAGGCGGTCAGGCTCCCAGCTCGGCCACAGGACCATACAGGCCGCGATCGCGAGCAAGCCACCCGCACCCGTATAGAACAGCCGCATCGCCGCGATCGTGGCGTCCGAATGGCCGGGTTCGACGACGTCGAACAAGACCACCACGAGCGGCGTCAGACACGCCACATAGGCCCCATAGCTGACCTGCCGGGCCGAGAATCCGATGATGCAGAGCGGCACCAGCAGCACGGCCTTGACCTCGATGGATTGCGGCAAGAATGCCATCGAGGCGCCGATCAGCCCGCCAAGCAGCGTCCCGCCGACACGCTCCAGCACCCGCTGCCACGTCGCCGCGAAATAGGGCTGCATCGACAGCGCCAAGGTTATAGTCATCCAGTGCCCGTAGGCGGTCGGCCAGATCACAGACCAGGCCAGAACGGGAGTGGTGACAAAGGTCGCACGCACCGCATGCCGCAAAATTGCGGATTGCCAGGTGAGATTATCGCGGATCGGATCGAGGGCCGCAGTCATCGCGGACGACCGGGTCTGGCAGGATGTCTGGGGCGCGAGATCCTCGGGATCGCGAAGCCGGATCGTGGTGCGAAGCGCATCCAGCACCCGTGCCACAATCGGCGCCAAGCCGGGATCCTGGGCAAAACCCGCCATGCGGGTCAAGACGGGATCGAGCCGCCGCGTGTCGGCGAGCAAGCCCCGATCCTCAAGCTTGAGGAGTGGATACAGAAGCCGAAGCACCCTTGCGGCTTGCAAGCGCGGTTTAGGCCCCAGCCCCTCGAGGACATCGCTCAAAGCGATCAGCGCACCGAATATAGATTCGGCGATTTCGATCCGAAGCTCCAACCGCTGCACCTCGGGCGACAGTGGCCCCCGGGCTCGCACAACGTCGGACAGCGCTGTGCGAGCCTCTTCGATCGCCAGCCGGGTGGCACGCCGATGACTGCGGGCATGGGCATCCAACCGGGTCAACGAGGGGCGGGCGAGTGTAGCGCGCAGGTCGCGGCACAAGACCGCCAGATTGATCCAGATCCGCCGCACCGCCTGGCTCGCGGGCTTGAGCGGCTGAACCCGCCAGATCACCAGAGTGAGAAACACGGACCACAAGCCGCCAACCACGAAGCTCAAGGCGACAATGCCCGCTTCTTCCAAGGTCAGCGGCTTGTCGACAGCAAGAGCCAAAGTGACGATCAGGACGTTCCCAACCGTCTGGGCCGCGAGTCCCCAGACCCGCGCCATACTGAACAGGAAAATTGCGATCCCGGCCAAAGGCACAACCACGACCGGTCCGAACCCTCTCAGCCAGCCGAAACTCATCCAGCAGAGCGCCCCGCCGATCACGAAGACCATCAAGGCACGAATGCGAGTCGGCAACGGACCTCCGACATCGCAGAAACACGTCAACATGGCCGCAAAGGCCACCATCAACAGCGAGGGGAAGTGCAGGACCAAGCCGCATAGCAACACCAGCCCCGACGCGAAGGCCGCCCGCACCCCCTCGGTGAGACTGAGAGCTGACGTGTCGATGGCGACCGGCAGGCGATCGAGATGCGGGCCCGGATTGTTGACCGTGCCACGCTCGAACCACGAGCGTCTCGTTCGATCAGTTCGCATGATCGCGCCGATCGGCGTCCGCGGGTGGTGTGTCCGGGCAAATCGAAGCGGTGGGTGCGGCGAATGTGTGGGACAGGACGACCCATCCACAAAGGACCCCAAGCCCCGTCCCCGCGATGACGTCACTCAAAAAATGATAGTCTGCTCCCAGCAGTCCGACCGCGACGGCCGCACAAGCCAGGATAAGCAGCGGGCGCAAACGCGGAAAGGAGCAGCTCAGGGTCGTGGCCGGCGCCGTGATCACCGTCATGTGACCCGACGGGAAGGAGGCCCATCCTCTGCCGCCATGCAGGGGAAAAAACCCGTAGCTGCCAGTGCCGATCCAAGACGGATTGTTCTCGACCCAGGTTTCGGGCCACAAGCGCCCGAAAAGGTATTTGCCCTGATCCTTCATCATGACGGCAACCGCGAGGGCCATTCCCGCGATGAGGATGGATCGCCATGGGCCAACCAGGTTTCGCCCAGCCAATCGCGCCGCGATCGCAGCTAAAATCGCCAGAGCGGACAGTGGCAGAAACGGATCGACGATGTGAGTGAGCGCGTCGAACCATTCGCGGTAAGCATGCAGGTGTGTCGCCGACCATGTCGAGAAGGGTCGGTCGATCCATCGGACACAAAGGCCAATGAGAATGATGACGAAGATGGCGACCGCCATCCTGTCACCTCGCCTCTGTCTCCATCCGATCGCCATCAGATACCGAGTAAGCGCTCACCTGATCCTGATTAGCCGATCCCTTCGCTGTCGGAGAGCGGAGAGATCATCTGCATCAGGAAAGAAGCATAGTGACCTGGATCGATCCCACACTTTTGACGACCCGAAGCGCGACATGTTCGCCGATCCGCCGGAGCATCACATCCACTTGAGCATCCCCGAATCCCAAGTTCCGGATCGTCACTTCGTCTAGAAACGACGGCAATTGCGGGTTGTTGAACTGGATCGATCGCGTCGACGGATCAAATTCGAGACCAAGTGTCGCTTGCAACAGAAGGAACGGTGTCCCGGCCGCCCAGGCCTGCGGCGAGCAGGCGACCGGATAAAGTGTCGGCGCGGCGCCACGCCTCCGGCGGAAGCCACAGAACAGTTCGGGCAGGCGCCGAAGGTCCATATAGCTGGCCGCCGCGAACAATCCCTCGAAGATCTTCTGCGCCTGATCGATCAGTCCGTAGCGGGCCATCCCCAGCGCGATCAGGCTGTTGTCATGCGGCCAGATCGAGCCGTTGTGGTAGGACATGGGATTGTAGCGCGGCTCGCCCTGCGCCACGGTCCGGACGCCCCATCCGGTAAAGAAGCTCGGCGACACCAAGCCGTCCGCGACGCGCTTGGCCCGATCCGCCCGCGCGATCCCGGTCCAAAGAACCTGTCCGGCATTGGATGTGCGCACGCGACACGGCCGTTTCTTGCCATCGAGCGCGACCGCGTAGGTGCCGATGTCCTCACACCAAAATTGCGCTTCGAACTTTTCTGCGAGGCTTGCTGCCTGGGCATTGAGATCTTTGGAGTCTTGATCGAACCCAAGCCGGGCCGCGCAGGCGGCCGCCATACGCTTCGCGGCATAGGCGTAGCCCTGCACTTCGACGAGCGCGATTGGCCCTTCCGCCAATTCTCCATCCGAATGAAAGACCGAGTCGAAAGAATCCTTCCACCCCTGATTCTGCAAACCGGCATCGGTCGCGCGGAAATACTCGAGGAATCCGTCCCCGTCACGATCACCCGATTCGTCCATCCACTGGAGGGCTCGTTTGAGCGAAGGCCAGAGGTCTCGGATCGTCTCCACATCGCCCGTTCGTTGAAGATATTGACCCGCGAGGACGATGAACAAAGGGGTTGCGTCGATCGTGCCGTAATAGAGCCCGAACGGCACCTCTCTCAGCGCGGCCATCTCGCCGCCGCGCATCTCGTGCAGGACTTTGCCGGGCTCGGCATCCGACGGCGCATCGAAACCAGTCGCCTGATAGTGCGCCAGGCGACGCAAGACCCCACGGGTGACGCTGGGATCGATCCACAGCATCTGAAGAGCGGTAATGATCCCGTCGCGCCCGAACGTCGTCGAATACCAGGGGGTGCCCGCATACGGGTAAGGACCCTGAGGCGTCTCGGTGATCAACATATAAAGGTCGGCCGTCGAGCGGCACATCACTTCGTTGAAGATTTCGTTCGATGTTTCGACCGTCGCGACATTCCGGGTCGCGGCCTTTTCGGCGCGATTGGCGTCGATGAACCCCTTGAAGAATGTCTCGGGCTTTGGACTATCAAGACCGTGGCACTCCGCGGAAAAAAATAGTGTTTTTGCTTGGCCACTTTCAAGCGAGAGCACAAACGTCGATGTCGCGTCAGCCGTCCGGTCAGGAACGGGGTCAAAGCACAACACCGTGCTTCTGGGCTGGTGATCCAGACCTTCATACGAGAACTTGACCCGTCCACCGTCAAACTCAGGTGCCTTGACGACGCCGCGACGCTCACGCTTCGTTCCCCGCGCCTCGAACAGATCCGAGAAGTCGCAATCGAATGAAAGCGACAGGGTGAATTCAACCGTCTCGTCGCCGTGGTTTGCCACGTGGATGCGCTGATGCGCGACATCCCCCCAAAGATACATCGTCCGCACGACGTGGATCGTATCGCGCGGCAATACGATTTGACCGTTCCGGTAAATATCCGGGTTCGTGAGATCCACCGACAGAGACACATTGTCGTCGCGGATGCTTGACCCCAACAGGAGCGGTTGCATCCCGTTGATCAACAGCTCCAGGCGGGAGAGAAACCTCGTGTCGTTGTTGAACAGCCCATCGGGTCCACCGGCAGAAGCTCCGATATCCCCGTGACTGTCACAGACCGCGAAGGTATTCCCCTGCTTGAGGGTATGACGTGGCCGCGATGACGGCCCCGTCGCCTGGATATAGAACGCACCCTGTTCCGACGACCCGGAGGCTTGATCGAGCATGAGATCAGCTTGCGCGTTGTTTCGATTCTTGGGACCGGGAATTCAAGGTGGCGGTCAGTTCCGGAACTGGAATGATCGACCCAATTGAGCGCTCGGCCTCGATACGGATCTTCTCGCCACTCCTGACGCCGTCGGCGAGCTCCACCTGTTTGCGATAGAGGTTGACGTAATCGTGCGCCATGCGGGCAGCGGTAAAACGGGCGTCGAACCTTGCCCTGACGGCACGGCGGTCAAGTTGGAGAACCTCTGGCAAGGCGACGAATGCCTCATCCATGCTCCCGACCACCCGTCCGGTTACGCCGTCGTCGATCACCTCCGGCACCGATCCGTGCCGGAAGGCCAGGACTGGCGTGCCGCAAGCCATCGCCTCGATCATCACGAGGCCAAAAGGCTCTGGCCAGTCGATGGGGAACAACAGTGCGCGCGCATTGCCCAGAAACTTGGTCTTGCTGCGCTCGTCCACCTCACCCACGAACTCCACGCCGTCACCCTCATCGATGAGAGGCTTGATCACCGACTGGTAATATTCGATATCGGCCTTGTCGACCTTGGCGGCGATCTTCAACGGGATGCCGACCGACCGCGCGAGCTGAATGGCACGGTCCGGGCGCTTCTCGGGAGAGATTCGACCCAGGAACGCGAGATACCCACCATCTTCCAGGTTGTAATTCGGCTTGTGCAAATCCGCCGGAAGGCCGTGCAGGACTGTGCCGGCGAAATTCGCATCGGGAATGGGAGCCCTTTGGGAGTCGGAGATCGACACCAACGGCATCTTCGGGAAGGCCCGGTAGAACGGGTAGAGGTCCGGCAGGTCCTGACGTCCATGCAAGGTCGTCAGTGTCCGATGTTCCATGCCTCTGAAAAGCGGGAACTGAAACATGTCGATGTGGAAATGCACGACATCGAAAGCGCGAGAAAGCCTGGCCACCCGGTCCACCATCATGGTGTAGTAGGGCATATATTCCTTCATGGTCTCGGACAGCCGGATCGCCTCCGTGGTGCAGGGCACCAATGTCGCGCTCGTGATGCTGTCGCCGCTGGCAAACAGTGTAACGTCATGTCCCTGCGCGACCAGTTCCTCCGTCAACCAGGAGACGATCCGCTCTGTCCCACCATAGAGGCGGGGCGGAACACTTTCCATCAACGGGGCGATCTGCGCGATCTTCATCCTGGCACTCCACGTTGCGCAACTTGCGAACCTAACGGGACTGGAACGCTCGCGTTTGGGAGATGTTCCGCGCTGCAGCAACAAAACTGAACCTGAGCCGTCCGCCGGCTTGATATGCCGACCCTAATGCCCGATGTGGCAAGATGACCTCAGGCCCTCCTACAGGAGTAGCGAGCCTTCATGACGCCAGAGTTGCCCAATGGCCCGATCAGCCTGTTTCTGGATGTCGACGGAACCCTGATCGACATTGCGCCACGGCCCGACGCCGTCGTCGTGGCACCTCACCTGATCGAAACACTGAACATTCTCGATCGGCGTCTTGACGGTGCGTTGGCACTCGTGAGCGGGCGCACGATCGCAGATCTCGATCATCTGTTTCATCCGCTCCGGTTGCGGGCCAGCGGCGTGCATGGTGCAGAGATGCGGTTCGATGCAAATCATGAAACCGAATCGGTCGCGGGGGATGCCGTATCGGAGGATATTGTCGCAAGGCTGCGCGACATTGCCGGGTCTCATGTCGGAACGCTCGTCGAAAACAAGCGCTACTCCGTCGCCATTCACTACCGCGCCGCGCCCGCCGCGCGTGAAGAGCTTGCGCGGGAATTGCAGCTGCTGATCCAGTCAGAAGCCGGGCAGGATCTCCGAATCTTGCCGGGCCATATGGTTTTTGAGTTAAAACGGGCAACCTTTGACAAAGGCGTGGCCATCGGCAACTTCCTGACGCGAGCGCCATTCCAAGGCCGCCGGCCGATCTTCTGCGGGGACGATGTGACGGACACACCTGGATTTGACGCTGTACTGGCCGCGGGAGGCCTCGCCTTCTCGGTAGGATTCAGCCGGCCTGGCTTGTCCGGCTCCTTCGCGGACCCCGCCGCTGTTCGCGACTGGCTCGCCCATATGGCGCAAATGGAGGCCAGTGGCGGATGAGCCGCAAGCCGCCGGGCAACCTCGACTACGCGCTGATCGGCAACTGCCGTATCGCCGCCATGGTCGACCCACAGGCCCGCATCGTCTGGTGGTGCATGCCACGTTTCGACTCCGATCCCGTATTCTCAAGGCTGTTGGCCGGAGATGAGGAGAAGGGGTTCTGTGACGTGGTCCTCAAGGATCAGGTCGCCTCCCAGTCGGCCTATGTGCGGAACACGGCGATCGTGGAAACGATCCTGACCGACAGCGCCGGAGCGAGGGTCAGGATCACCGACTTCGTGCCGCGCTTCCGCCAGTTCGACCGGCTGTTCCGGCCGGCGCAGATCTTTCGGCGCATCGAGCCGCTATCGGGCATCCCACGGATCACGATCCGGGTTCGGCCGACCTATGATTACGGGCGCGAGGTCACCGAGAAGAACAGCGGGTCGAGTCATGTCCGATACATTCGCGGCGGCGGGGTCGTGGTCCGCCTCAGCACCGACGCCCCCCTCTCCTATATCGAACATGAAACGGCTTTTGCGCTCACCCATCCGGTCACGATGGTCTTTGGGCAGGACGAGCCGTTCCTCAGCGCCTTCGAAAGCACCGGTCGCGAGTTTCTGGAAAAGACGCGCGACTACTGGCTGAACTGGGTGCGCTACCTCGCCCTGCCCTACGAGTGGCAGACGGCAGTCACGCGCGCCGCCATCACGCTCAAGCTCTGCCAGTTCGAGGAGACCGGGGCCATCATCGCGGCCCACACGACATCGATTCCCGAGGCGCCGGGCTCGATCCGGAACTGGGACTACCGCTATTGCTGGCTGCGCGACGCGTTTTTCGTGGTCCACGCCCTCAATCGGCTGGGTGCCACGCAGACCATGGAAGACTACATCACCTACCTGACCAACATCGCGGTCGAGAACCAGGACCCGCTGAGCCCCCTGCACGGCATCGTTCCGGGCACGCCGCTGAACGAGTGGATCGCCCCGCATCTGGATGGGTTCCAGAACAACAAACCGGTTCGCGTGGGCAATGCGGCCGCCACGCAGGCGCAGCACGATGTCTACGGCAGCGTCGTGTTGGCCGTGACCCAGATGTATGTCGACGAACGCCTCCCCAAGATGGGTGACGAAGCCCTGTTCCGGCAGTTGGAACCGCTCGGCAGGCTCGCCTCCAAATATGCCCTTCAGCCCGATGCGGGGATCTGGGAGTTCCGTGGTTTCCAGAAAATCCACACCTATTCCGCAACGCTGTGCTGGGTGGCCTGCGACCGGCTCGCCCGAATCGCCAAACGCCTCGGTTTGCGGCCCGAAGCCGAAAGCTGGGCCAAGCAGGCGGCCAATATCAAGAGCGCGATCCTGGCCCAGGGATGGAACGAGGAGCGTCAGGCGCTCACGGGGGCATTCGGGTCACCGGATCTCGACGCCAGCGTCCTGCTCGTGACTGAGCTGGGCTTGATCTCTCCGAACGATCATCGCTACGTAAAGACCGTGGAGGCGATCGGCCGTGAACTGACAGAGGGAGGCCGGATCATGCGCTACACGGCGGAGGATGATTTCGGCAAACCGGAAACAAATTTCCTTGTTTGCAATTTCTGGTATGTGGATGCACTTGCACAGATCGGTCGGATGGATGAGGCGCGTGAGCGGTTTCTCGATATCCTCTCTCATCGCAATGCCTATGGCATTCTGTCGGAAGACCTCCATCCGGTGACGGGAGAGCTCTGGGGGAATTTTCCGCAAACCTACTCGATGGCCGGTATCATCAATTCGGCGATGCGACTGTCACGAAGTTGGGAGGACGCCTGGTGTCTCGACTTGTGATCGTTTCGAATCGCGTGACCGTTCCGGAGCCCGGCAAGCCGCCGCCGCCTGGAGGGTTGGCCATTGCGGTGAAGGCTGCCTTCAAGAACCGGCCAGGGATCTGGTTCGGCTGGAGCGGCAAGATCGACGACAACCCGAATACGGAGCCCACGGTCGCCGAGCGGGATAACATCACCTATGTGGTGACGGATCTCGCGACCGCGGATTACCAGGAATATTACAACGGCTTCGCCAATCGCGTGCTGTGGCCGATCCTTCATTACCGGGTCGATCTGGCGGAGTTCAGCCGGTCCGATCTCTCGGGCTATCTTCGCGTCAACGGCCTGTTCGCGGACAAGCTGTCCCAGTTCCTGCAGCCCGACGACACTATCTGGGTGCACGATTATCACCTGATCCCATTGGCCCGGGAGTTGCGGTCGCGCGGACACCAGAACCCGCTGGGCTTCTTCCTGCACATTCCCTGCCCGCCTCCCGACCTCTTGTTCACGATTCCGCGGCAGGAACAGAGCCTCGGTGTGATGAGCCATTATGACCTCATCGGCTTCCAGACCGATAATGACCGCGACAATTACGCGCGCTATCTGCAGATCTCGGGCGCGCACATGGGCCGCGACGGCCAGTCCTATCAGCACGAAGGGCGGGTGACGCGGATCGGCACCTTCCCGGTTGGGATCGAGACGGCCGAATATGCGCGGGATGCGGAACACGCCGCGCATTCCGATTTTCTCCGCGAACTTCGCGAATCCCTCTCCGGGCGGCAATTGTTCGTTGGTGTCGACAGGCTCGACTATTCTAAGGGAATCGTCCATCGCATCGAGGCGTTCGACCATTTCCTGGAGACGGAACCCAATTGGCGTAACCGGGTGGTGTTCCTCCAAATCACACCTAAAAGCCGCGCCGAGATCCCGGAATATGGCGATATGGGCCGTGCCGTGAACGAGCTGGTCGGGGACGTCAACGGCCGCTATGGCGAAGCGTCTTGGACCCCCATCCGGTACATCAATCGACCTTATGGCCGCGAGGATCTCGCCGGCATATTTCGGCTTGCCGCTGCTGCCTTGGTCACCCCATTGCGGGATGGCATGAACCTGGTCGCCAAGGAATATGTGGCCGCGCAAGACGCTGAGGATCCGGGTGTCCTGATCCTCTCGCAATTCGCAGGGGCAGCCGCGGAACTCGAGGGAGCCTTGATCGTCAATCCCCATGAAACCGAGGGGATGGCGGCCGCGATGAAGACGGCGCTGCTGATGCCACGCGACGAGCGCAAGAGCCGGCACGCCGTGATGTACGAGGCGATCGCGAAGAACGACATCGAGCACTGGGTGGAGACGTTTCTCAACAGTCTCACCGAGTCCAAAAAGCCGCCATTCATGGCGCAGATCCGCTCACTCTTCAGCTGACCGCCCCTGCTGCGGCCGGTTGGAGACGTCAGCCGAATCGTCATGTGATCGTCATTCCGGCGCAACACGAAATTTATATCGTGGCGGATTGCGGGTGCTCAAAAAAACCAGAAAAGATTCATGCGCTTATGAGCAAAGCGCCGAAAACGGAAAAAAATCAGCATCTTGACTCGGACGAATCCGGCCCTTGCCCCCGGGTCAGACATCGAGTCGCATCGGCCGCGCAGTGGCAAGCTTCAGGCCAGGATTCCGGCCGGTTTTCACGCACTTACGCTAGCTGCTTGCGACAGTGCCGGAGCACGAGGCCTCCGGCTGGACGCAGGCTTGTTGCGAATCATTGCGGAGTCGGTTGCGGACTCCCAGAGCCGTGTGTAACGTGAATTCGTCGACTGTCAGTCGCAAGCAGGTCGATATTAAGCCCTATCTTGAAGATGGACGAAACATGTTTCGAGTAATTCTCGATGCAGGGTGCCTCTTCTTTATTGGAGATGGTGCGGTGTACTTTGGTGCCTAGACGAACAACGATAGCGTGAGGCGGCCCATACCGGTCGGAGGCAAAATGACGACTGGAATGGACTACGGGACACTGGTGAGGCTTGGGCGATGACGATGGATTATGCAGGGGATCTGTCTCCTGAAGAGGCCATGACGATGCTGGCATCGGACAAGAATGCTATCTTGGTGGATGTCCGAACCCGTCCCGAGTGGCAGTTCGTCGGCATCCCGGATCTTTCAGCCTTGGATAAGGAGCCGGTGCTGTTGGAGTGGCAGTCCTACCCGTCGATGAGCCTGAACCAGAATTTCGTCGCATCTCTGATGTCGGACCTCAACGAACGGGGTCTTCCGCCCGATGCACCCGTGCTGTTCCTGTGCCGATCTGGCGCACGAAGCAGCGCTGCCGCGTCGGCAATTGCGGCACATGGGCGAAGCCGGTGCTACAATATCGCCGGCGGGTTCGAGGGGTCGCACGACGCGTCACGCCATAGAGGACACACCGAGGGCTGGAAGGCCCGGGGCTTGCCCTGGGCTCAAAATTAGCCTCGCCAGACCGTCCGCCTTTCTTTTTCTCCTTTGGTCGCTGTGTCCATGAATGCTCGGTCAACCGTGCTTTCGGCTGCGTCGGATTCCCATGCAGACGTTTTCGCATCTTCATCTCGCCCAACCTCACAATCCGTGACGCGCGGCCTTACCAACGAGGGATGGACAAATGCGTGCAGGCGATTGCGCGCGAATGTCGGCGACGCCGTGTTCAACGCGTGGTTCGCTCGGCTGGAACTTGTCAGCATCGAGAGCGGCGTCGCGTCATTGTCGGTTCCGACGACATTTCTGAAAACCTGGATCCAGTCGCACTACATGGATCGGCTTCTTTCGGTTGTCTCAGCCGAATTGCCGGAGGTGTCCCGGCTGGCCATCACGCTCCGCTCTTCCACCCGTGCTCCGGTGCTCCCGATTGCTGCCGTTGAAGGCACAACTGACTACCGAGCGACGGCCTTCGATGCGGCGACGCCATCAGGCGAGACATTTGTACAGGACAATCGGCGGCCGGCACGTCATAGGGAGAAAGATGCCGGCACGACCGCAGACGGCCTGGGCGGCTCGCCGCTTGATCGACGTCTGACATTCGGCACCTTTCTGGTGGGCCGGTCGAACCAGCTTGCACAGGTGGCGGCCGAGCGGGTGGCCAATGCGCGCAACGGCGACATGCTTTTGTATTCGCCCCTCTATATCCACGCGGCGGTCGGCCTGGGTAAAACCCATCTGCTTCAGGCCACCGCACATGCGGTCGCGGAAAGCGGGCGCCGGGTGATCTATCTCACGGCGGAAAAGTTCATGTATGGGTTTGTGGCCTCCCTGAAGGCTCAGACCGCCATTGCGTTCAAGGAAAAGTTGCGAGCCATCGATGTCTTGATCATCGACGACGTGCAATTCCTGCAAGGCAAGTCGATCCAGACCGAGTTCTGCCATACGCTCAATGCGCTGATCGACGACGGCCGCCAAGTGGTGATCGCGGCGGACCGACCTCCGTCCGAACTGGATACGTTGGAAGAGCGGGTCAGGTCCCGCCTCGCCGGTGGACTCTGCGTCGAGATCGAGCCTCTCGATGAGACGCTCCGGCAACGGATCGTCGAGGCGAGGGTCGCGATCGCCCAGATGGTGCAACCTGGATTCGAGATCAGCCCGGCCGTGGTCGCCTATGTGGCGCGGGCGATCACCACCAACGGGCGCGACCTCGATGGCGCGGTCAATCGCTTGATGGCTCATGCCACGTTGAACGCCAAACCGCACACGGTCGAAAGCGCCGAGGCGGCCATCCGGGACCTGATCCGGACCCGGGAACCCAAACGGGTCAAGATTGAGGATATTCAGAAACTCGTGGCCTCGCATTATAACGTGAGCCGCGCCGATATCCTCTCCTCGCGACGAACCGCGACCGTGGTGCGCCCCCGCCAGATCGCCATGTACCTGTCCAAGGCGCTCACACCGCGCTCCCTGCCGGAGATCGGCCGTCGGTTCGGTGGCCGCGATCACACGACCGTCTTGCACGCCGTGCGCAAGATCGAGAACCTCTGTTCAGCCGAAGCAGCGCTTGCTGAAGAACTCGAATTGTTCAAGCGCCTCCTGCAGGACTGACAACCACCCTTTTGCCTCCGCGTCGGGAACGCGCTAGTCTCTCGACATCGGATGGAGTTGCAGAAGCGTCATGCATTTGGTTGTTCGCGTTTGCGTCGGAATGGTTGCGGTTTTCGGCCTATCGACATTGGCCCAGGCGCAAAGCTGCAGTAGCGATCCGAGTGGCTTCCCGGCTTGGCTGGAGCAGTTCAAGCAAGAGGCCGTTTCACAGGGGATTTCGCAACAGGCGGTCGCATCGGCACTCGATGATGTCACCTATGACCGCAACACGATTTCCCATGATCGTGGTCAGAAGGTCTTCAAGCAATCCTTCGAGCAGTTTTCGACCCGGATGGCGAACAACTTCCGTGTCACGAAAGGCAAGGGTCTGATTCGCCGTTACGCGGACCTGTTCGCCCGTATCGAGCATGATTATGGTGTCCAGGCTCCCGTGCTCGTCGCCATCTGGGGCCTGGAAACCGATTTCGGTGCCTATATCGGAAATTTCCAGACGCTTCGGTCACTGGCCACGCTGGCCTATGATTGCCGTCGTTCGGCGCAGTTTCGAGCCGAATTGATGGATGCGCTGCGGATCGTCGATCGGGGCGATATGGCGCCATCCGCCATGCGTGGTGCTTGGGCGGGCGAGATCGGCCAAACCCAGTTCATGCCCTCGTCCTATGTGAAATTCGCGGTCGACTATGACGGCACCGGTCGCCGCGACCTGGTGCACAGCGTGCCGGACGTCCTCGCCTCGACGGCTAAATTCCTGCGGAGCTACGGCTGGCAGGCCGGACAAGGCTGGGATCCGGGCGAGGCAAATTTCGGGGTCATTCAGCAGTGGAACAAGAGCGACATCTACAGTCGGACGATCGCTCTCCTGGCTGACAAGATCGCCGGTCAGAGCAACTAAGCAGCCACCGTGTTCGGCAGAGACCAAATTCGAAGCGCGGCCCGCTCGCAAAATCGAGGCGACGCCGGCCTCACTCGGCCCCGTGCGAGATCGGCACGGGACAGCGCAGTGTGGCGAGGCTGAGCGCGAGGGCGCCGAGCGCGCAAAGCGCGATAATCGCGACCATCGGCATTGCCGTCCCGTTGAAGATGACGCTCGTGACGGCGATCATGAGACCGCCTGTGATCATCTGAAGCGTACCGCCGAGCGCGGAGGCCATGCCGGCGATCGGCCCATGCGCTTCGAGGGACAGCACCATGGCGGAGGGGATCACCAGTCCGAGAGCCGCGAAGGTGCAGAACAGCAAGACGATGAGAATCACCAGACTGTCGCTGCCGGCGATCGTGACGGCCAGCAGAAGGACCGCGAAGGCGGCATAGACCCAGACGGCCCCCAGAATGGTTCGCCCGGTGCCGAACCGCGTGCCCAGGAAAGCCGCGAATTGCGAGGCACCGATGAAGCCGATCGCATTGAGGGCGAAACACACACTGTATTGGATTGGGGTCAGTCCGAAATGCCCGATATAGACGAAGGACGAGCTCGCCAGAAACGCGAAGAAGCTTGCCATTCCGAGCCCGCCGATAAAGGTCAGGCCCATGAAGTGCGGATCGCGGAGGAGCAGCCCGAAGCTGGTCAGGACCTGTCCGGGCGTGACCCTGATCCGATCCTCCGGGGGCCGCGTTTCAGGCAACCATCCGGCAATGAGAACGAGGCCGGCGAGTGCCGCGACGGTGACGGCCGCGAAAACTGCGCGCCATCCGAAGACCACGATCAGGCCGCTGCCCGTGAGGGGGGCCAGGATGGGCGAGACGCTGAAGACCAGCATGACAAGCGCCATCAATCGTGTTGCCTCAGTGCCGGTGTGAAGGTCACGAATGATGGCCCGGGGGATCACCATCACAGATGACGCACCGGCACCTTGCACGAACCGAAAGGCGATGAGCCAAAAGATGTTCTGCGCAAAGCCACAGCCCACCGAACCGATGATGAACAGAACCAGCCCGAAATAAAGCGGGGGCTTGCGTCCCTGCATGTCGGACACCGGCCCATAGACAATCTGGCAGATCCCGAAGGCGAGAAAGAACGCCATCAACGTCATTTGGGTCGCGACCGTCGACGCCTGCAGATCGGCCGCGATGGTCGGCAGAGCGGGCAGGTACATATCGATGGCGAAGGGGCCTATGGCGGACAGCAGGCCGAGCACGATGGCATTGCGGGCATAACGAGAGGCCATGGGATCCAATCTTGCTTCGAGTGTTCGGGCGCTTAGGAAGGGCAAGCCATGCAGGCTTTCCTGTGCGCTCATGGAAGACGACGCGCGCGCCTGCGTCCCGACAAGGTCCTTCAGATGAAGCGCATCACGATTGCCAGGAGGGCGAGGCTCCCGCATTGGAGCGCACAAGCCACCCGATACAATGTCAGGGCATGTCGGATATCGAGGCTCGTGGCGACAAGGCGGTCGCCGCCGATGAAACGATCGTCCACCCTCGCGTCGCCATAGACGCGCGGACCCGCAAGTGCAATCCCAAGCCCCCCGGCCATCGCGGCCTCCGGCCACCCGGCGTTGGGAGACCTATGATGCCGGGCGTCGCGGAGGGCAGCGCGCAACGCCGCCATGCCGTCCCGGCGAACCAATGCCGCGGCGGTCACAAGCCAGAGAACCGATAAGCGGGACGCCGGAAGATTGACAAGATCGTCGAGGCGGGCCGAGGCCCATCCGAAGGCCGCATAGCGCTCCGATCGATGGCCGATCATCGAATCCGCCGTGTTGATCGCCTTGTAGAGGGCCCCGCCGGGGAGTCCCCCGACGGCAAGCCAAAAAGCCGGAGCGACAATCCCGTCCGAGAAATTCTCGGCCAGGCTTTCGATCGCGGCGCGGGCGACCCCAGCCTCGTCGAGGTGCATCGGATTGCGGCCGACGATCATCGATACGGCCTGGCGGCCCGCCACAAGGCCGCCGGCATCGAGAGCATCCGCAACGGCCGCCACATGGGCGTCGAGACTTCGTTGGGCGGGCAGGCTCGCGGCCAGCATTGCCGTCAACAGCCAGCCAGCCGGGTTTCCGACGAGGACCACGAACGGACTCGTCACAGCGGCCGTGCCGACCAGCAGCAGGCCGAGCGCCACAACCCCGGAGACGCGGCGTCCCGCAAAGGACCAGGCCGGATTGTTCAATCGGCGGTCGAGTCCGCTCAGAAGCGCGCCCATCCAGACCACAGGATGGCGGATACGGCTGAACAGTGGCGCAGGATAGCCAACGACCGCCTCGATCATGAGGGCTGCGGCAGTCAGCGCAAACGTGTTCGCCGGCATCAAAACGCTCAAGACCGACAGGCCCACGGAACGTCCTCGCCTCGGCTATTCGTCCTCGCCGAAGCGATTGGCGATCAGGGCCGCCAGGGCTTCGACGACGTCCCGAGCCTGTGGGCCGGTGGCACTGATCGTCACAGTCGTGCCCTGGCCGGCCCCCAGCGTGAGAATACCCATGATGGAAAGCCCGCCAACCGTCTCTCCGCATCGGGAGACTTGAACGTCGGCCTCGTAGGCCTCGACACAATGCACGAACTTGGCGGTCGCTCGGGCATGCAACCCTTTGCGGTTGACGATCATGCAGGTTTGCGAGGTACGCCCGCCGACTGTAGCCGCGGAGGCCGACACCGGAACATCGTCGCAGTCGTCGTCGCTCATTTGCCTGTCAGGACCCTACTGGCGATATTGATATATTTGCGCCCTGCATCCTGGGCCTGCGTCACGGCCTGATTCAAGGTGGAGATATCGCGCACGGAAGCCAGTTTGATGAGCATCGGGAGATTGATCCCGGCGACGACCTCAACCAAGCCTCCGTTCATGACCGAGATCGCCAGATTCGACGGGGTCCCGCCGAACATGTCGGTGAGAAGCACGACGCCTTGTCCCGTATCGACCGCAGAAACGGCACGCAAGATATCCTGCCGGCGCTCCTCCATGTCGTCTTCCGGCCCGATCGTAATCGTCTCGATCTGCTTTTGAGGACCGACAACATGCTCGAGAGCGGCACGAAACTCAGTCGCAAGATGGCCGTGGGTTACGAGCACCATGCCGATCATTGCGCCGCTCTACCCATACCAAGCACGATCCTGGCCATTCCTTGCCCATATCGTCTTGGCGCCGCATCTTGCGGAAGGCTGCCAAATTGGCAAGCGAAATAGCTCAAATGGTTCCAATGTGAGTTAACCCGTGCCAAGTTTGTGGAAGATGAACCGACAGGCCAGCGGGCCTGGAGAGGCTTCGACACGCAGTCGTGCAAGTTCGATGTCGTGAATTCGGACCATCTCACTTGCGGTGTCGGCCGGCAAACGCGGTAGGCACTCGCCAACCGCGCTGAGATCCACCACCAGTCTGATGACGCAGCTCTTCTCGAAGGCGAGCCGCGCCAAAGGTTGGGTGCGAAGCTCTATCAGGCCTCCGATTGCCGGATGGGGGCTCGCGATCAATCTGCTCCCGGCCCTCACCATGAGGACGCGATCATCTGCGACGAGCCGGGCAAAGCGACCGCGAAGGGCTGCCTCGGCCAGAAGTAAGAGTGCAAGGCTGCTTTTGCCGGCCCCCGAAGGGCCGCGGATCAGGACACCAGCCTCCCCGATCACCACCGCCGTCGCATGGACGGCTCCGAGGCGATGCGCCACAAGCGGATCACCTGGGTGGCTCACTTCACGGGTGCCGCCGGAAGCCAGAGCGTGAAGCGGGCCCCGGAGACCTCAATCGAACGCTCCTCTTCGGCATCGCTTTCGTCGCGATCCTCAGCCGTCGGCAAGGTCCGATTTTCGGCCCAGATGACGCCCCCATGGGCCTCCATGATCTGCCGCGAAATCGAAAGACCGAGTCCGGAATTCTGCCCGAATCCATGGTTCGGACGATCCGTGTAGAAGCGCTCGAAGATGCGTTCTAGTGCGTCGGCGGGGATGCCCGGGCCATCATCATCCACCACGATCTCGACCCCGGGCTCCTCGTCATCGTCGCGCAGCGGATTGGCCGCGTGGCGAAGGGCCACCCGGACCACGCCCTCCTCCGGCGAAAACGATCGCGCGTTGTCGATCAGGTTGTTCAGCACCTGGCCGAGCCGCGAATCGTGGCCCTCGACGACATATCCGACCTGCTCGGACTCGCTGTCCCGATCATCGGGCACGATGTCCAGCGTCACCGTCACGTCGCCACGCCGCGATACGCCGTTCGCGACCTCGACCACAGCGGTCGCGAGCGCCGCCAGATCGACCAGCTTTTGGCCTCCCCGCGCCAGTTCGGCATCGAGCCGGGAAGCGTCGGAAATGTCGCTGATCAGCCGATCGAGGCGGCGGACGTCGTGGTTGATAATGGTGAACAGCCGCGCGCGGGACTCGTCGTTTTTGATCCTGGGCAGCGTTTCCACAGCGCTCCGCAGGGAGGTCAGCGGGTTCTTCAACTCGTGCGCCACATCGGCGGCAAAGCTCTCGATGGCCTCCATGCGGGTGTAGAGTGCATGGGTCATGTCCCGCAACGCACCGGACAAATGGCCGATCTCGTCGGAACGGCTCGTGAAATCGGGAATTTCCTGCCGGGAATTCACGCCCCGACGCACCCTCTCGGCTGCCTCGGCAAGGCGGCGCATCGGCCCCGCGATCGTGCCGGCGAGGAACAGAGACAGGAGGAAGGTGACGCTCGCCGCCACCAGGAACACCCGCACCATGGCCCAACGTTCGGAGGCAATCAGAAGATCGATGTCACCGCCCTGGGTCGACAACAGCAGAGCGCCCCGAACGCTATGCGACCGCGTGATCGGGACCGCAACCGAGATGATCGTCTCGCCGCGCGGGTTGATACGCACGATCGACTGCGACCCTCCGCCGAGTGCCGTGGCGACTTCGGGGAAGACCCTGGCGCCGAAGAGAGGACGATCGTCGGAAACCGTCGTGTCGGGCGCGGCAAACCGAGGTTTCAGGGCGGTCCAGAACCGCTCCAACGCATTGCCCGCGTCGGCGGGCTCACTGTGCGGACTACGGTTTAAGCCGGCCGTGGGCAACGACATCGCCCGCGTATCGAGCAACAGATCAGCGTCGAGGTCATACACCCGAGCCCTCGTTCGCGTCGGCGAAACGAGGCGGCGCAGCACCGGACCGATCCGGTCAGGGTTGATGGAGAATTCAAGGGCCGAATTCTCGTCGTCGTTCGGAACGGCGGACTGGCCCGGCGCGAGTTGCAGCAGCTTTTCGGGATCGACCGTCAACGCATCGGTCTGGACCGTCGCCGAGGCCGCGATCGCAGCCGCGATGATCTCGCCCTGCGCCTGCAGGCTCTGCACCCTGGCATCGATCAGGCCCTCACGGAACTGATTCACATAGAGGAACAGCAGCAGTAGGACGAGCAAGCCGCCGAGATTGAGAACGACGATCCGGCGCGTCAGCGACGACGACAAGCGCAGGCCAAGGATTCGAATTGACCGCTTCAAGCGAACGGACCAGCTGCGTCGACGCGTCCGGTGACGAGTCGACGGAGAGCGGGCCAAACCGCGTTTGACGATGCGCGTGCTCACAGGGGTCACCCAGCCCTCAGGCCAGGGTCATGGCGCTCATTCCTTGAAGCGATATCCCACGCCATACAGGGTCTCGATCATCTCAAATTCATCGTCCACGACCTTGAACTTCTTACGCAATCTCTTGATGTGACTGTCGATCGTTCGATCATCGACATAGACCTGGTCGTCATAGGCGGCATCCATCAAGGCATTTCGGCTCTTGACCACGCCGGGGCGGGTCGCGAGTGCCTGAAGGATCAGAAATTCGGTGACGGTCAACGTCACGGCCTCGTTCTTCCAGGTGCAGGTGTGGCGTTCGGGGTCCATCTTCAGGTTGCCACGCTCAAGGAGCTTGGCTTCGGATTCCTTCTGGGCCGCCGCCTCCTTCGGATTGGCGCGGCGGAGGATCGCCTTGACGCGCTCGACGAGCAGTCGCTGGGAAAAAGGCTTTCGAATGAAATCGTCGGCGCCCATCTTGAGCCCGAACAATTCGTCGATCTCGTCGTCCTTCGAGGTCAGAAAGATCACCGGGAGATCCGATTTCTGCCGAAGGCGGCGCAGCAGCTCCATGCCGTCCATCCGGGGCATCTTGATATCGAATATCGCGAGATCTGGCGGGCTCGCCTTGAGACCCTCGAGCGCCGCCGCCCCGTCGGTATAGACCTGGACCCGATAGCCTTCGGCTTCGAGGGAGAGCGAGACGGAAGTGAGGATATTGCGGTCGTCGTCGACGAGAGCGATGGCAGGCATTACGCGCCCCTTCTCAAGGTGTCCGACAGATCCTTGCCGGCTCCGAAATGCAGCAGATGTTATCGGCTCAGCGCATCCCGAAGGCCGTGACCTGTCGTTTCCAACTTCCGAGGCGAACCGCCGGACATCGGAAGGTGGGGCTTATATAAGGGCAAGTGTGGCGAAATACGAGCAGACGCACCGGGACAGGTTCATTCTTCGTCGAGGAACCTCATCTTCAGGCTTGCCGGACCGGCCGCATCGGGGGATGTTGAGAGCAGGGCGTCCCTACCGCGCCGCCGGAGAGTGCCGTGAGCGAGCAACCCATCGCGCTGAGCGTGAAAGGCATCGAGAAGCGCTTCGGCGCCTTGGAGGTTCTGAAAGGGATCTCGCTCGACGCCCGCAAGGGCGACGTGATCTCCATTCTCGGCGCCAGCGGATCGGGCAAAAGCACGTTTCTGCGGTGTATCAACCTGCTCGAAACACCCGATGCGGGCGAGGTCAGCCTCGGCGGTGAAACAATCCGCATGCGTAAAAAGCGGGACGGAACCGCGGCCCCGGCCGACACCGCTCAGGTCGACCGGCTCAGAAGCCGCCTCGGCATGGTGTTTCAGAGCTTCAATCTCTGGTCGCATATGACGGTTCTCGAGAACGTCATCGAAGCACCCGTTCACGTCCAGAGACGGCCCAAGAGCGAGTGCGTCGCCGAGGCCGAGGCATTGCTGGCCAAGGTCGGTATCGCTGAAAAGCGTCATTTCTACCCGTCGCATCTCTCCGGCGGCCAACAGCAACGCGCCGCGATCGCGCGGGCGCTCGCCATGCGACCGGAGGTGATGCTGTTTGACGAGCCGACCTCGGCGCTCGACCCGGAACTCGTCGGCGAGGTGCTGCGTGTCATGCGCGCCTTGGCCGAGGAAGGCCGCACCATGTTGGTCGTCACGCACGAGATGGGCTTTGCCCGCAATGTGTCGAACCGCGTCATCTTCGTCGAAGCCGGACGCATCGAAGCGGATGGGCCGCCGAGCGAACTCTTCGGCTCCTCCACATCGGAACGCTTTCGCGCATTCATCGGATCGACCCAACATCACTGAACCCACCATGGACGAAGCCGAATCACAGGAAGCCGCCCTCCTGGCCGAGGCGAAACGGTTGATCCGCACGATCCGGGCCGCAACTCTGGCGACGCTCACGCCGGAAGGCACTCCGTTCGCCAGTCTGACGGCGGTCGCGACGATGCCCGATGGGAGCATGATCCTGCTCCTGTCCCAACTTGCGGCGCATACGCGGCAGCTCGATGCCGACGGGCGCTGCTCCATCCTTCTCGCCCAGGCGGGCCGCGGCGACCCCCTTGCTCACCCTCGCTTGACCCTTGTGGGCGAAGCGGCGCGTTTCGACCCCTCGCAGAGGCCGGAAGCACGTCGCCGCTTTCTCAGTCGGAACCCCAAGTCAGAGCTTTATGCCGATTTCCCGGATTTCGCGTTTTGGCACTGCGTCCCTCAAGCAGCGCATCTGAACGGCGGCTTCGGGCGGGCCGCCATCTACGCGGGCGACGCGGTCCTGACCCGGACAGAGGGATGCGAGGCCCTGATCATGCATGAAGAGGGCGCGGTCGCGCATATGAATGCGGACCATCGCGATGCCCTGAAGCTTTACGCGACGCGACTGTTGCGGCTCCCGGATCGTGATTGGCGTTTGAGCGGCCTCGATCCCGAGGGGATGGATCTCGTCTCGGGCGATCTTACAGGCCGCCTCGTTTTTCCGCAGCCCGTGACTTCGGGAGGCGAGTTGCGGCAGTTGCTCGTGACGCTCGCCGCAGAGGCCCGCGCGGCGGCGGACTGACGTTCGCTTGGGCGTCGTCCTGGCGGCCTCAGTCCGCTCCGGATGAGGCACGCAGAATATCGGAGAGCGGTCGCGCTTCGGGCGGCTGCTGGACCAAGTCGAGATCCGCCTCGATGTGATCGAGGTGGCGGATCATGGTCGCGGTCGCCAGCGCGGGATCGCGGTTTCGGAGGATGTCGATCAGCCCGGCATGCTCGGCATCGCCACATTCGGAATGGGCGGAGTGGCCGTAGAGGGCAATCACGAGCGACGAGCGCGCCACGAGTTCACTCAGGAACTCATGGAGCACCGGCTGCTTCGCCATGCGGGCGATCGCGAGATGGAACTCGCCGGACATGCGGATCGCCCGACCGCGGTCCTGCGTGTCGAGCGCGTCGCGACCCCGTTTTACCAAGGCTTCAAGCGTCGCGATGTCGGCCGCCGTCACACGAAGCGCGGCCCGAGACACTGTGGCGGCTTCAATGATGCGGCGCGCCTCGAAGAGCGCGCGGGCATCCTCGACGGTGGGGCGGGCAACGGCCGCTCCCTTGTTCCGCGTCAGCACGACCACGCCGTCCCGGGCGAGGGATTGCAATGCGGCCCGCACCAGTGTGCGGCTCGCGCCGAAGATTCCGCCGAGTTGGTCCTCGGAGAGGCGGGTCCCCGGCATCAGCCTTTGCTCGGCGATCGCGGTCTGGATCGCGCGGCAGATCGTGGTCACACGGTTGGAGGGCCGCTTACCGCGATCGGGTGAGCGCTCGGGCGCCAGCGACTCCAGAACATCCATCCCGACCTTGCTCACTCACCCCGGCGTTTGTCGTGACTCCCCAGCAAAGCCCGTGCCCATCTTCCCGCGACGATGATCGTATACAATCCAGCCCTCTAATTGGGCACAGTTGCCGCTCTTTCGGGCTGCGGGCCGCGTGATTGGGCCTCACGGACCGAGATGAACGAGGCATCAATTTGGCACGGGCGTTGCTTCGCTGCTTCCATTCACCGGAGGCAGCCTCGTGCGGCAAGCGGATCTCGAACTCGTTCACCTGACCAAGCGCTACGGCAACACAACGGCTGTCGACGCGATCGACCTGAAGATTCCGGCGAATTCCTATTGCTGCCTGCTCGGTCCGTCGGGTTGCGGCAAGACCTCGACACTCCGGATGATCGCCGGGCATGAATCGGCAACCGTGGGCGACATCGTATTCGGCTCGGCCAATGTCACCAACCTGCCGCCAGCGAAGCGCGGCACCGCGATGATGTTCCAGAGCTATGCTTTGTTTCCCCATCTCAGCTGCGTCGACAACGTGTCGTTCTCTCTCAAGATGCGTGGGGTCGACAAGGCAACGCGGCAGGCGCGAGCCCGTCAGCTGTTGAAGCTCGTGGCGATGGATCAATATGGCGACCGACTGCCGGCACAGCTCTCCGGCGGCCAGCAGCAGCGCATCGCCCTCGCTCGCGCCCTCATCACCGAACCGCAGATCGTCCTGCTCGACGAGCCGCTGTCGGCCCTCGACCCGTTCCTGCGCATCAAGATGCGCATGGAGCTGCGTCGCCTGCAGCAGCAGCTCGGTATCATCTTCGTCCATGTCACGCACAGCCAGGACGAAGCGATGGCGCTCGCCGACCTGATCGTGATCATGAACAACGGCAAGATCGAACAGGCCGGGGCACCGCGCGACGTTTTCAACCATCCGAACACAGCCTTCGTGGCGCGCTTCATCGGCGGCCACAATGTGATCCCGACCGTCAACGGGCCGATCGCGGTGCGGGCCGACCGCCTCCTCCTCCGACGGCCGCAGCCGGGCACCAATGGGCTGATCGATGGCGTTGTCCGGTCGGTCGAGTATCAGGGCACCTATGTGCAGCTGGCCATCGAAGACGGGGATGGGCGCGAGATCACCGCGACGACCGACGAGACCACGTTTGACCAGACTCCGTTCAACCCGGGCGACCCGATCGCGATCTCCTGGGGCGAGCGCGATGTACACCACCTCAGTCAGGCAGCCTGATTGATCGCTGCTCAACATTGTTAAAGAGGAACACCATGAAGAAGATTGATGAAACCTCGGGACTGTCCCGCCGCTCGTTGCTGAAAACCGCCGGCGCCGCAGCCGGTGCCCTGGCGGGCGCCGGAACCATCACGGGCTTCCCGGCCGTCCATTCGCAGGAAAACAAGACCCTGCGCTATCTCGGCACGGCCGTGAACCAGTCGGCCGACATCGCCAAGAAGGTCAAGGAAGACACTGGCATCACGATCGAATACGTGGCCGTCACGACCGACGACGTGACGAAGCGGGTCATCACGCAACCGAATTCCTATGACCTTGTCGACACCGAATATTTCTCGCTCAAAAAGCTCGTGCCGTCGGGCAACCTGCTGGCGATGGACGCCAAGAAGATCAAGCTTTTCGACCAGATCACGCCCATTTTCACCAAGGGCGAGTTGCCGAACGGCAAGAAGATCGGCGACCAGGGCACGGCACCCAAGAAGGTGATGTTCCTCGAGGGACAGCACTCGACCAAATTCTCGAAGACGCCGACCGAATGGGCGACGCTGATCCCGACGGTCTACAATGCCGACACACTCGGCATCCGGCCGGACCTCATCAAGCGCCCGATCACCTCCTGGGCCGAACTCCTCAATCCGGAGTTCAAGGGTAAGGCCGCGCTGCTCAACATCCCGTCGATCGGCATCATGGATTGCGCCATGGTCGTCGAGGCCACCGGCAAGCACAAATACGCCGACAAAGGCAACATGACGAAGGCCGAGATCGACCTGACCATGAAGGTCATGACCGAAGCGAAGCAGGCCGGCCAATTTCGCGCTTTCTGGAAGGATTTCAACGAGAGCGTGAATCTCATGTCCTCCGGCGAAACCGTCATCCAGTCCATGTGGTCGCCCGCCGTCACGGCGGTTCGATCCAAGGGCATCGCCTGCACGTTCCAGCCCCTCAAGGAAGGCTATCGTTCCTGGGCGTCGGGTTTTGCCGTGTCGAAGGGCGTCAGCGGACCGAAGCAGGAACTCGCCTACGAGTTCGTGAACTGGTTCCTGTCCGGCTGGGCCGGCGCCTACCTCAATCGCCAAGGCTATTACTCGGCCGTGCTGTCGACCGCCAAGGCCAATATGGAGCCCTACGAATGGGCCTATTGGATGGAAGGCAAGCCTGCCGAAAAGGACATCAAGGCGCCGGACGGCACCTTGCTGGAAAAGGCCGGCGCCAGCCGCGACGGCGGATCCTATGAAGACCGCATGGGCGGCGTCGCCTGTTGGAACTCGATCATGGACGAGAACGACTACATGGTCCGCAAATGGAACGAGTTCATCGCGGCCTGATGCATGAACTTCCTTCTCCCGCCCCGGCGGGAGAAGACGACCCTTGCGTCAGCAAGGGTCGGATGAGGGGCGGCACGGCGCTGAGGTGACCCTCATCCGCCCTGCCGGGCACCTTTTCCCGTCCCAGGGGAAAGGAAACCTGAGGGCTCTCCGTGACCACGACCGACTCGATACCGACACCCAGGAACCCGGCCGCCGCCGCGATCGCATCCGACCCGACGCTCAGTCGGGAGGATGCCTCGCCACTCGGACGCGTTCTGCCGGGTTGGGTCCAGGCCATGCCGTTCGGATTGGTGTTCCTCGCGTTCTTCGTCGTTCCGCTCATCCTCGTCGTCGTGGTCAGCTTCTTCGACTACAACGACTACGAGACCATCCCGAGCTTCACGACGCGCTCCTATGTCGAAAATTTCGAGGGCTGCGTCAGCCAGCTTCCCGATGTCTGCACCATCCTGAAGACCTATGGCTCGACCCTGAAATTCTGTTTTCTGGTCTGGGCCTTGACCCTCGTAATCGGCTTCACGATCGCGTATTTCCTGGCGTTCCACGTGCGGTCCGTCACCGTCCAGATGACCCTGGCCCTCGTCTGCACCATTCCGTTCTGGACCTCGAACGTGATCCGCATGATCTCGTGGATCCCGCTGCTCGGGCGCAATGGGCTGATCAATCAGATGCTGGTCGGCGGCCACGTCGTCAGCCAGCCCGTCGAGTGGCTGCTCTACTCGCAATTCTCCGTGGTTTTGGCGTTCGTGCACCTGTTCACCTTCTTCATGGTGATTCCGATCTTCAATTCGATGGCCCGGATCGACAAACGGCTGATCGAAGCCGCCTATGACGCCGGAGCGAACGGATGGCAGACGCTGTGGAACGTCATCATCCCGCTGGCGAAACCCGGCATCGTGATCGGGTCGATTTTCGTCGTGACCATCGTGATGGGTGACTTCATCACCGTGGGGGTCATGGGTGGCGAGCAAGTGGCCTCCGCCGGCAAGGTGATCGAGACGCGCCTCAACGCGCTGCAATTCCCGCCGGCCGCCGCCAACGCGGTGCTGCTCCTCGTCGTGACGCTCGGCATCATCACGCTGCTGACCCGTGTGGTCGACATCCGAAAGGAACTTTAGGATGCGGGAAGGTCGCTCTCTCGGCTTCTATCTGCTGGCGGCTTTTTTCGCCGCCTATGTGTTGTTCCTCTATGGGCCGATGATCGTCATCTTCCTGCTGTCGTTTCAGGGGCCGACGGGCGGGTTGACCTTTCCGATGGCGGGGTTCTCGCTCCACTGGTTCGGCAAGCTGTGGGAAGGTGGCGGCATCGTCGACATCGGCGCGGCTTTCCGGCGCTCGCTCGCGCTCGGCCTCACCGTGATGGTCGTCACAGTGGTGTTCTCGGTTCTGGCGGGGCTTGGCTTCCGCAAGAAGTTCCGTGGCCAGGGGCTATTGTTCTATACCGCGATCGCCAGCCTCATCGTCCCATCGATCATCACCTCGCTCGGCATCGCGCTGATGTTTCGGGAACTCGACGATTTCGTCAAAGCCTACGGGCCCGCGTGGCTGACGGATGGCTATACGACCTCGATGGGCCTGTTCACCTCGGGTCTCGGCGCCCATCTGACCTGGACGCTACCGTTCGGACTGTTGATCATGTTCGCCATTTTCAACCGGTTCGACGCGCGATTGGAGGAAGCGGCGCGCGATCTCGGGGCGTCGCCCTGGCAGACGTTCCGCTACGTCGTCGCGCCCATCATCCTGCCTTCGCTCATCGGGGTCGCGCTGTTCGGCTTCACCCTGTCCTGGGACGAGATCGCCCGTTCAAGCCAGGCCATCGGCTCCTACAACACGCTTCCCATGGAACTCCAGGCACTGACCACAACCGTCACGACGCCGCAGATCTACGCCCTCGGCACCACCACGACGGCCGTCTCGTTCATGGTCATCTCGGTGGCGCTGCTCGGCATCATGTATTCGCGCGCCCGACAGGCGCGAAAGGGATCCGATGCCGGCAAGGGACTGGTGTAACGGCGCCCTCTCCGGCATGGTACGTGGCCATGCCGTCGACAGAATCCATGCCTGCTCCCGCCCTCACCATTCGGCCGCCCGGCCAGAACGATCGCGACGCATGGGAAAAGCTCTGGAAAGGCTATCAAACCTTCTACGAGGTTGACCTTCCTCCGGCCGTGACCGCCGAGACTTGGCGACGCATCCACGATCCCACGGAACCCGTCTGGGCGGCGCTCGCCTGGTCAGGCGATCTTGCGGTTGGCCTCGTGCACTGGCTGTTCCATCGCTCGACCTGGATGATCGAGGACTATTGCTACCTGCAGGACCTTTTCGTCGCGCCAGAGATCCGGGGCGGTGGGGTCGGGAGGCGCCTCATCGCGCATGTGCACGACGCGGCGCTGGGTGGCGGTGCCGGCCGCCTCTACTGGCTGACCCATGAGACCAACACGCAGGCCATGACGCTCTACGACGCGATCGGCAGCAAGAGCGGCTTCCTTCAATACCGCATGCCGCTTTAGCGCCTGGCGAGATCGGCTTCGAGCGTGGCGCGCAGGGCCGGCGTCACTTCGGGGACGCGTCCGAACCAGCGCGCGAACCCCGGTACGGCCTGGTGCATCAGCATGCCGAGACCGCCGACCGCCGGGTGGCAGCCCGCACGCGCCTGACGCAGCAGGTCGGTTTCAAGCGGCGCATAGACGATGTCGCAGACCGTGGAGCCCGGCTTCAGGCCCGCGAGGTCGAGCACCAGGGGCGGCTTGCCGGTCATGCCCAAAGCCGTCGTGTTCACGAGGAGGTCCGTATCGGACAACAAGCCCGGCAATGCGTCGAGGTCGTGCACCGAGGGTAACCGGGCGAAGCTTTGCGACAGCGCTTCGGCGGTTCCGCGCGACCGGTTGACGAGCCAAACGTCCAGGCCGCGCTGCAGCAATCCGTACACGATGGCCCGCGCGGCGCCCCCTGCCCCTATCACAGTGGCAACCCTAGCCTCCTCATCCCAGCCAGGCGCCTCCTGGTCGAGTGCGGATAAGAACCCGATGGCATCCGTGTTGCCGCCCCAGAGTCGATCCCCCTCGAACCAGAGCGTATTGACAGCCCCGATCGTCCGCGCGGCATCATCCAACTCGTCGACGAGCGCCAGCACCCCCGTCTTGTGCGGCACCGTGACGTTCCCGCCGACGAACCCTGCCTGCCGCAGGCCGGAGACGAACTCCGCAAGGCGCTCCGGTGCCACCTCCACCCGCTCATATGAGCCAGGCAGACCAAGAGTTTCCAGCCAGTGGCCATGCAGCAGGGGCGAACGGGAATGGGTGATCGGCTGACCGATCACGAAAGCGCGGGGCGTGGCGGTCACGTGGTGAGGACGTCCTGATAGATTTCGCTGAGGGGCAGGGAAACATCGAGCGCCGGCAGGTCAAGCACGGCCTCAAGTCCTTCGAGCGTTCGCAGGCTGGCCCAGGCTTCGCCCGCTCGATCAAAGACGTCTATGGCCGAGCGATCACGTTCCACGAGAACGTAATGCTGCAGAGAGCCCAGCCGCTGGTAGACGCCCCATTTTTCAACACGGTCGCGCGCCGCACTCCCTCGGGACACAACTTCGATCAGTACCACCGGGTTATCAACTGATGTAGCGCCAGCTGGAAGTGCCCCACAATGCACCATGATATCTGGCAATGTGGCACTCTCGACCGTTTTGTTCTTCATGCAGAATGTCTCGAGGAACACACGGCAGGGACTATTCTGAGCGCGGAGCCTCTGGCGAAGACCGAATGCAAGGTTCTGGGCGATGATGTTGTGCTCCCACCGAGCCCCGACCATCATCTTCACGACCCGGCCGCCGATCAGTTCCCAGCGCTCGTCGCGCGGTCTGTCGGCCAAGAGTTCCTCGAAGTCGTCGAGATCCATCACGTCGAACTGATCCGTCAGATGGGACATGGTTCCTCTCTATCGTGGCTCCCGCTGCACGAACCGGGGACGTCGCGCTCTTGCATTCATGCAAAAACAATAGCACAGGCGCAAAGGCCCCGCGAAGGATCCCCGATTGTCGAAGCCACCCCGCCGCCTGACCACGCCCGAGAAACGCGACGACGATCACGACTTGTCGCTGCGTCCCCTCGTGCTCGGCGATTTCGTGGGCCAGGAGGCCGCGCGCAAGAATCTGAAGACCTTCGTCGAAGCCGCCAAAACGCGCGGCGAGGCGCTCGATCACGTGCTGTTCGTCGGCCCCCCAGGGTTGGGCAAGACCACCCTGGCCCAGATCGTGGCCCGCGAACTCGGCGTGAATTTCCGCTCGACCTCCGGCCCCGTGATCGCCAAAGCGGGCGACCTCGCGGCGCAATTGACGGCTCTCGAAGAGCGGGACGTGCTCTTCATCGACGAGATCCACCGATTGAACCCGGCGGTCGAGGAAATCCTCTATCCGGCCATGGAGGATTTCCAGCTCGACCTCATCATCGGTCAAGGGCCGGCTGCGCGTTCGGTCAAGATCGATCTCGCCAAATTCACTCTCGTGGGCGCCACCACGCGCGCAGGCCTGCTGACAACGCCCCTGCGCGACCGCTTCGGGATCCCGATCCGTCTTAATTTCTACACGGTGCCGGAGCTCCAGCACATCGTGTCGCGCGGCGCGCGCGTGCTCGGCGTCGGAATGTCGGACGATGGCGCCAACGAGATCGCCAAGCGGGCCCGCGGCACCCCGCGCATCGCCGGCCGCCTGCTGCGCCGGGTGCGCGATTTCGCCATCGTCGACGAGGAGCCCACCATCACGCGCGCAATCGCGGATCGCGCCCTCAAATTGCTCGAAGTGGACAGCATCGGCCTCGACCAGATGGACCGTCGCTACCTCGACGCGATCGCCCTGTCGTTTGGCGGCGGTCCGGTCGGGATCGAGACGATGGCGGCCGCGCTGTCCGAGCCGCGCGACGCGATCGAGGATATCATCGAGCCCTATCTGATCCAGATTGGCTTCCTGCAGCGTACCCCGCGAGGTCGCCTGCTGACACCGCACGCGTTTCGGCATCTCGGCCTGGCGCTCCCGTCGAGGCCCGATGCCGGTCAACTCGGCATGTTCGAGAACTCGGCCGATGACTGAGGCGCCACATCGACTCCCGGTGCGGATCTACTATGAGGACACGGATTTTTCCGGCGTCGTCTACCACGCGAACTATCTCCGCTTCATGGAGCGGGGCCGGACGGAGTTCCTGCGCACCCTCGGGGTCGATCAGGCGCAACTTACGGACGAGTCCGGGCAACCTCTCGCCTTCGTGGTGCGCCAGATGACGGTGGATTTCCTGAGACCGGCCCGCATGGACGACCAAGTGATCGTCGAAACGCTGCTAGGCGCTCAGGCCGGCGCGTCGCTCGTGCTCGATCAACGGATTCTCCGTGCCGATGAGATCCTGATCACCGCGGCCGTCAAGGTCGCTCTGGTGGGCGGAGGTCGCGCTCGGCGGTTTCCGCCAGCCCTTGCAGCAAAAATCTCTGCCCGGACCGCATCACCAAGCATGGCCGAAATCGCGTTAAAATGAGGCGTTAACGCGATCTTAAGGTTGACACTTGCTTAATGGCCACAGATGGGAGAACGATCGCGCCTGCTGCCAGCCCAACAATCGTCGGATTTGGGCGACAGGACACGCGACGCTGAACCCCGCGTCCGGCTTGCAAGGACCCTGACCGCATGAATCCCGCTGATGCCGCAGGCGCGGTGACCGAAGTCTCGATCATGAGCATGTTCTGGAATGCTCATCTCGTGGTGAAGATCGTGATGATCGGCCTGCTCAGTTCATCCGTCTGGTGCTGGGCGATCATCATCAACAAGACCATGCTGTTTGCCAAGACCCGGAAGGCGATGGACCGCTTCGAGCAGGTCTTCTGGTCCGGCCAGTCGCTGGAGGAACTCTACCAGACGTCGTCGCAGAAGCCGACGATCGGCATGGCGTCCTGCTTCGTCGCCGCGATGCGCGAATGGAAACGATCCTTCCAGAATGTCGGCGCCTCCTTCATGGGGCTCCATGCCCGGCTCGAAAAGGTTCTCGACGTGTCGATCGCGCGCGAGGTCGAAAAGCTTGAATCCGGCCTTCTCGTGCTGGCCACCGTCGCCTCCACGGCGCCCTTCGTCGGCCTGTTCGGCACGGTTTGGGGCATCATGTCGTCCTTCCGTTCCATCGCGGCATCGAAGAATACCTCCCTCGCGGTCATCGCACCCGGATTGGCCGAAGCCTTGTTCGCCACGGCCATCGGCCTCTTCGCGGCTATCCCGGCGCTTGTCTTCTTCAACAATCTTCAGGGCATGGTGGCACGCTTCCAGGCTCGCATGGAAAGCTTCGCCGACGAATTCTCATCCATCCTGTCCCGCCAGATCGACCAGCATGTCGGCGGCGAACGGGATCGCGCGGCCTGAGGGGCTGCCGCAGACGCGCCGGGAGACGTTCACATGGGTATGTCGGCCGGAGTAGGCGGCAAGGGCGGGCGGCGCAAGCGCGGCGTTCCGCGTTACGGGGCGATGGCCGATATCAACATGACGCCGTTCATCGACGTGATGCTGGTTCTTCTCATCATCTTCATGGTCGCCGCACCACTGCTCGCGAGCGGCGTGCAGATCGACCTGCCGAAAACCTCGGCGGCGGCCCTCAACGTCGACCAGAAGCCGCTGAGCGTTGCCATCGACGAGAAGGGCGACGTGTTCGTGAACGATCAGGCGGCACCCACCGACGGGCTGGCCAATCAACTGTCGAGCCTTTCCAAGGAAGGTTTCGATGAGCGCATCTACGTCCGCGCGGCCAAGACAGTGAATTACGGGCGGGTCGCCGAGGTCATGTCGATCATCACGTCAGCCGGCTTCAAGAAAGTCGCTCTCGTGACCGAAAACGACAAGCAGTGAAAACGAGGCCGCTTTGAAGCTGAAGCTTTCGGAGCCGGGCTACGTCGTTTCAGGCGGCGTGCATCTTCTTGCCCTGCTGATGCTGATCGTCACCTTCACGAAGCCGGAACAGTTCGACCCGATGCAGGAGACCGTGCCGATCGAGACGATCAGCGACTCGGATTTCAACAAGGTGATGCAGGGCGACAAGAGCGCTTCGGCGGTACGGCCGGAAGCCCTGCCGAAAGTCGACAAGGTCGATCCGAGTCCCGAAGCGACACCGACGCCGCCGACACCTGACGCGCAGAAAACCGTGCCGACGCCACCACCACCGCCCGCACCGGAACCCGTCACGCAAGAGCAGCCACCGACGCCCCCCACACCACCTCCACCTCCGGTCGCTGAGACACAGCCGACGCCACCGGCGCCGACGCCCCCCACCCCGCCGTCGCGCCCTGCGCCGGCGCCCGCCCCCGTTGTGCCGACGCCGCCGGAACGGGTCGATGCGGATGCGGAACCCGTTCAGGCAAAGCCGCTTCCCCCCGAACCGCCACGCCCGCCAGAGCGCGTGGCCGAGGCGAAACCGACCCCACCGGTAAAGCCGCACCCGACCCCAAAGCCTCCGAAGGTGGTGCCGAAGCCTGATCAACTGGCCAAGCTGCTCGATCAGGAACCGGCCGACCAACCCGCCGAGAAGCCGGTGCCCAAAGCGCCGACCAAGATGGCTCGCACGCCTGCGCCCCCGACTGCGGCACAAACCGACGAGCAGTCCCATACATTCGACCTCACGGACATCTCGCGCTTGCTCAGTCATGATGCCCCGGCCCAGAAGGCCGCGACCGGCCGCGAACAGAGCAAACTCGCCTCGCTGGGCTCGGCGACCGCCCATGCCGACAGGATGGCTCCCTCGCTCTGGGGCCAACTCGACGGCCTGATGGAAGAGCAATACCGGCAGTGTTGGAGCTATCTCGGCCTGAGCCCGGGCCAGAAATACGTGCCGCAGATTCGGGTGACCTATGATGAGAGCGGCGGCCTCGCCAGCGATCCCGTGCTGGTGAATCCGCCGAGCGATCCCACCCTGCGCAACCTCGCCGAAAGCGCGCTGCGTGCGGTCCGGCGCTGCAATCCGCTGCGGATCCCGTCCCAATATGCCCCCTACTACGACGAGTGGAAGGGACGCGTCTTGCGGTTCGATCCGCAAGAAATGGCGGGTTGACCGCTCACGCCCTCCGCACCTTCCGTTCCCGACCTCCGCCCGTTCCAGGACTGATCATGCAGCCCCTTCTTTCCCGACGCGCCGCTCTCGCGACCGTGCCCGCCCTGGCCTTGGGATGGGGCATCTCCAGGGCCCTGCCGGCCGGCGCGCAGGAGCGCTACCTGGACATTCGCCCCGGCAGTGCCTTCCGGCCAATCACCATCGCGGTCACGAATTTCGGCGGCGACGCCGAACAGGGCGCCAAGCTGTCGGGAGTCATCGGCAACGACTTCAAACGCTCGACCTTCCTCCAGCCGACCGATCCGTCCACCTTCCCGGAGCAGAATGTGGACCCGGATGCGCCGAACCTCGCCGCCTGGAAAGCCACGAACGCGCAATTCGTTCTGACCGGCAAAAGTACGCGAGCGGGCGATGGCAAGTTGAACACCGAGTTTCGCTTGTGGGACCTTGCGGCCGGCGCTCAAATTGCCGGACAGCAATATGCGACGGAGGCCTCCAATGCGCGCCGAGTCGCACACATCGTGGCCGACGCCGTATTTACCAGAGTCACGGGCGAGAAGGGCTTTTTCGATTCGCGCGTGGTCTTCGTCGACGAGACTGGCAGCGCCGAGAAGCGCAAGAAGCGCCTCGCCATCATGGACCAGGACGGGTTCAACACAAAATATCTGACGCGCGGCGAGGATCTGGTTGTCACGCCCCGCTTTGCGCCCTCTGGGCAGGAAGTCGCCTACATGTCGTTCGGCCAGGACGAGCCGAAGGTCTTCATCCTCAATTTCGAGACGGGTCAGCGCGAGTCTGTCGGCAACTTTCCCGGCATGACCTTCGCGCCTCGCTTCTCGCCGGACGGACAACGCCTGGCCATGTCGCTGGCGCAAGGCGCCGCCTCAAACATCTACGCTCTCAATCTTGGTAGCAAAGGACAGACGCAACTCACGAATTCGAACGCGATCGACACCTCTCCCTGCTACTCGCCCGACGGCTCACAGATGGTCTTCGAAAGTGACCGCGGCGGGACGCAGCAGATCTATGTTATGAGTGCTTCGGGTGGTGAGGCGCGCCGGATCTCGTTTGCGGAAGGGCGCTATTCAACGCCGGTCTGGTCTCCCAAAGGCGATCTCATCGCCTTCACGCGCCAGAAATCTTCGAGCTTCGCGATCGGCGTCATGAAACCGGACGGTTCAGGCGAACGCGTGCTGACGGAAGGCTTCCATAACGAGGGCCCGACATGGGCTCCGAACGGCCTCTATGTCATGTTCTTCCGCGATCCCGGCGGCAACGCGGGTTCGAAGATCTATATGGTCGACATTTTCGGACGTGGCGAATTCCTGGTTCCGACGCCGTCCTTTGCATCCGACCCAAACTGGGGGCCGCTGCAGGGGTAAATGAAGGTACGATGATTTTCTGACGTCAAGGGGGTAAAATAGGTCCGCGCCTCTTGACGACCCCGTCACACGGGCGTCAGAATTTGGCAAAAGCGTAGCTGCGTGCGGCCTTTGTCATGTGGAAAAAAAGACTTCGAGACCTGATCAAGATCGGTCGTCTCCGCCTCATTGCCCCCAATGGGGATTTGGTGGAGTTGGGCGGGACCCCCTATCTCTCCCATCATCGCCAGCTCGAGGTGACTGTTCGGCTGCATGGCTCTCTGACCCCCTTCAAACTCATGTTGGATCCCCACCGCTACCTCGGGGAATCCTACATGAACGGGGATCTGACGATCGAGCGGGGCGATCTCTGGGACTTTATCGAGCTGATCGGCTACAATTTCGAGGAGCCTCGCCCGGATATCACGAATGGCTTCGCGGCCCTTGCGAACAGCGTCCTCCGGCGAATACAGCAGCACAACGACTTAACGGCTTCACGCCGCAACGTGGCGCACCACTACGATCTTTCGGAAGATTTCTATCGGCTCTTTCTCGACGCCGACATGCAATATTCCTGCGCTTACTTCAGATCGCCGAACGCCTCCATCGAGGAAGCCCAAACTGCCAAGAAGGAACATATCGCGGCGAAGCTACTGCTGGCGCCGGGCATGCGGGTTCTCGACATCGGCTGCGGCTGGGGCGGCATGGCGTTGTTCCTTGCCCGCACCCATCAGGTACGTGTCGTGGGCATCACGCTCTCGACAGAACAGCTGGCAGTGGCGAGGGCACGGGCTATGGGCCTGGAGGACCGGGTCAGCTTCGAGCTCATGGATTATCGCAAGGTCGAAGGCTCGTTCGATCGCATCGTCTCAGTCGGCATGTTCGAACATGTTGGGATCCCCCAATACGCCCAATACTTTCAAACGATGACAGAGCGTCTCGCGCCTGATGGTGTTGCTCTCGTGCACTCGATCGGCCGTATGCGGGGACCGTCGCGCACGTCAGGATTCATCCGCAAATTTATTTTCCCTGGTGGCTACGTTCCGGCTTTGTCTGAAGTTCTTCCGACGATTGAACGCAGCGGCTTGTGGCTCACGGACCTCGAAGTGCTCCGGATCCACTATGCGGAGACACTCCGGCTCTGGCGAGAACGGTTCATGGCCAATCGCCATCGCCTGCCGCCGCAATACGACGAGAAGTTCTGCCGGATGTGGGAGTTCTATCTCGCGTCGAGCGAAATGAGCTTTCGCTTCAACGGGTTCATGGTCTTTCAACTGCAATTGTCCCGCTCCGTGAACGCGGTGCCGCTGACGCGTGATTATATGACGACCCAGGAGCATCTTATGGCGACGGCCGCTGAATAAGGCCGGGGCTCAAGTCGATCGCTTATGAACGCGACGCACCATAGTAGCGCGCGGCGAAAGAGGAATCCGGCGATATGTTGTGTTTTTACAACACATCTGCCGCACTCAGGCCATCAACAAACACTTAACCATATGGCGGCGTCAGGTGGCGCCGACGTGTCTGTCACGCCTGCAACAAGGTTGACAGAACCTTCGCTTAACCATCGGCAGTCTAATGAGAAGGCCTGATCGGTCGCGGTTGGATGGGATTTTTGCGATGCAGCCTTTCACCTCTTTGCGCCTGTTGAAGTTCGCCGCTCTTCTCTCGGCCGGGCTGGCGCTCACGGCTTGCGCCAAAAACGGCATCGAAGACGCGGCGCTGGGTGGCGGCGGTCTCGGCACCGGTTCTGGTGCCGGAATGGCGACGCCCGGAAGCGTGCAGGATTTCGCCGTCAACGTCGGCGATCGCGTGTTCTTCGAATCGGACCAGACCACGCTCAGCCAGACCGCCCAGGCAACGCTGGACAAGCAGGCCGTGTGGCTGGCGCGTTACGGCAATTATGCCTTCACGATCGAGGGGCATGCCGACGAGCGCGGCACACGCGAGTATAACTTCGCGCTCGGCTCACGCCGCGCGGATGCCGTCAAGGAATACCTCGTCGCCAAGGGGATTCCGGCTGCGCGCATGCACACGATCTCGTACGGCAAGGAACGGCCCGTCGCGACCTGCAACGATATCTCATGCTGGTCGCAGAACCGTCGCGCCGTCACCGTATTGAACGGCGGTCAGTCCTAAGAGCACGATCTCCGCGAGACATCACAATTTGGCCGAAAACGGTCGGTCTTTCGGGCGGCTCCTCTATCGCTGAGATAAAACGGTATGCGCGTCCCGGTCACCTTGATGTTCAGCGCTGTTCTGTGTGTCTCAGCGCTTGTTTCGGGTGCGCAGGCAGGCGAACAGGTCCGAGCCACCCACCCGATCGTCCTGGCGCAAGCTGACGACGATCAGGGTATGGCGCCGGACCCGCAATCGAGCGCCGCCGGCTTGACGGTCCGCATGGACCGGCTGGAAGGGACGATTCGCTCGCTGACCGGTCAAATCGAGGAATTGCAGTTCCAGAACCGGAAACTGACGGACGATCTGCGCAAGATGCAGCAGGATGTCGACTTCAGGTTCCAGGACCTTAGCCGTCCTGGCGGAGCAGGATCTGCCGCGCCCCGACCTGTCAAGAAGACGGAAGCCGACCCGGCCCTCGATGGCGCCGCAGGAATGCCCCTGGACGCCAGCGGAGTCACTCCGACCACGCCCGCGTCCGGCCCAAGTGTCACGGGCCCGAAGCTGGCTCGCCGCACCGGCGATGCGTTCGATCCGTCGTCCGACCCGACCGCGCCCGGCGCTCCGCGCCCACTCGGTTCGACCGCACCGAGTTCACCCCTGAACGGTTCTGAGACCGGGACGCCCCCGGCACGCATCGTCGATGCGACCCCGAACGCACCGCTCGACCTCATGCGGCGGACGCCCGGCGACACCGTCTCGCCGGCCTTGCCCACCACGGACAGCGTCGTGGTTCCGCGTCCGGCCGTACCGAGTCCTGGACAGGTCGCGAGCCTCGTCCCGGGCGGCACGCGCGACGAGTACAACAGCGATCTGGATCTCTATAAGCAAGGTCAATACGATAGCGCGGCGACGGGCCTAAAAGGCTTCATCGACAAATATCCGCGCGACCGGCTGGTGCCCGATGCCGTGTACCTGCTCGGCGAAACCTATTCACGGCTCGGACGGCATCGCGAAGCCGCGGAGCAATATCTTCGGCTCTCGACCGACTTCAGCAAGGCTCCCCGCGCGCCGGACGCGCTTTTGCGATTGGGCATGTCGCTGAACGCCATGGGGGTGAAGGAGCAGGCCTGCGCAACCTATGAAGAGGTCACACGCCGCTACCCGGCCGCTTCGGCCGACGTGCGCGCGAGCGTCGACCGTGAGATGAAACGAGCCCGCTGCTGAGTCGTGCCGGACAGCCTCGGGCCGGTCACAACCCAAAGCTTCGACTTGCCACGGCTGTTTCGCCATCTCGCTCAGGCCAATGGCGTCGTGCTCGCTGTCTCAGGAGGTCCGGATTCGACGGCCCTCATGCATCTTGCAGCCGCGTGGCACCTCACCTCTCGCGTCCCCCTCTATGTGGCCACGGTCGATCACGGCCTACGCGCAGAAGCGGCGGCAGAGACTGAGGCCGTCCAGGCTGCGGCAGGAGGGCTTGGGCTTCCCTTCCATCTGTTGCGCTGGCACGGCGACAAGCCTCGCCGCGCGATCCAGGAAAAAGCCCGGGACGCACGCCACGATCTGCTCTTCGGACTGGCGGCCGACGTGGGTGCCTCGCATGTCGCGACCGCGCATACGCTGGACGATCAGGCCGAAACACTGCTGTTCCGGCTCGCGCGCGGATCCGGTCTGCGCGGCCTTTGCGGGATCCGACCGGTGTCGTCCCGCAATGGACTCATGCTGGTCCGCCCGTTGCTCAACCTGCGTAAAGAGACGCTCGTCTCGCTCTGCATAGGCAACAACTGGCCTTTCCTTCAGGATCCCTCCAACGTGGATCCACGCTTCGCGCGAGCACGCTGGCGACGATTGACCCCGCAGCTTGCGGCGGAGGGGCTGACGCCGGAACGCCTGGGTGCGCTCGCGGAGCGGCTCGCGCGGGCGGAGGCCGCGCTCGAGAGTGCGGCCGATCATCTCGCCCGACGCTGCGCCGCAGAGGCTTCGCCGGACCAACGCAGGTTTCAGGCGGCCGACCTGTTCGCCGAACCCGACGAACTCGTGCTTCGCGTGATCGAGGACGCTCTGACCACTTTGGTCGCATCAACCCCAGTGCGGCTCGATCGCCTTGAAGCTCTGGTTCTCGTGCTTCGCGACAGCGCGGCTCGGGGAATGCCGCTGCGCCGCACCTTGCATCATTGCACTGTCGTCCTCGACCGCCACTTGGTGCTGACGATCCAGCCAGAAGGTTTGCGCAAACGCGGCGCAACAGCATAGGCCGCTGAATCGCGTCCTTTCACGGCTCTGAATTACATTGTCGTTAAATGCGACCGGATGATCCTCGGCCGTTCCCTTGGCAACGCCGCCCGCGCGGCATACATTGCAGTTTGACATCGGTGCGGCCCGTCGGGCGGATGCAGTCGACGTACACCTCTTCCCGGTGCGCAAGTGTCGGGGCATCAGTTGAGACACGGGTCAGAGATGAATCCGAATTTCCGGAACTTCGCCCTTTGGGTGATCATATTCCTGCTGGTCGTGGCCCTTGTTCTGCTGTTCCAGAATCCAGGCCAACGCTCGCAGTCGCAAGATATCAGCTTCAGCCAGCTTCTGAGCGAGGTCGATCAAGGCCATGTTCGTGAGGTGACGATCGCCGGAGCCGAGATCACAGGCCACTTCAACGACAGCCGGGCCTTCTCGACCTATGCGCCGAACGACCCTTCCCTTGTCCAGACGCTGTACAAGAAGAATGTGTCGATCACGGCCAAGCCCCCATCGGATGGCAATTCCTGGCTGGTGACTCTGCTGGTCAACGGCCTTCCGCTGATCGCTTTCATCGGCGTGTGGATCTTCATGTCCCGGCAGATGCAGGGGGCTGGCGGTAAAGCCATGGGATTCGGCAAGTCGAAGGCGAAGCTTCTCACTGAAGCACATGGGCGTGTGACATTTGAAGATGTCGCTGGCGTCGATGAGGCCAAGGAAGATCTTGAAGAGATTGTCGAGTTTCTTCGTGATCCGCAGAAGTTTCAGCGACTTGGTGGTCGTATTCCGCGTGGCGTCCTGCTTGTTGGACCGCCCGGCACTGGTAAGACCTTGCTGGCGCGCGCCATCGCGGGTGAAGCCAACGTGCCATTCTTCACGATCTCGGGTTCGGATTTCGTGGAAATGTTTGTCGGCGTCGGCGCGAGCCGGGTCCGTGACATGTTCGAGCAGGCGAAGAAGAATGCGCCCTGCATTATCTTCATCGACGAAATCGACGCTGTCGGGCGTCATCGCGGGGCGGGCCTCGGCGGCGGCAACGACGAGCGTGAGCAGACCCTGAACCAGCTTCTTGTCGAGATGGACGGGTTCGAGGCGAATGAAGGTATCATCCTGATCGCAGCCACCAACAGGCCGGACGTTCTCGACCCCGCCCTTCTGCGTCCGGGCCGCTTCGATCGTCAGATCGTGGTTCCGAATCCAGACGTGATCGGTCGCGAGCGGATCCTCAAGGTGCATGTGCGCAAGGTTCCGCTGTCGCCCGACGTCGATCTCAAGACGGTGGCACGTGGGACACCGGGGTTCTCGGGTGCCGATCTGATGAACCTCGTCAACGAATCGGCATTGATGGCGGCGCGACGCGGCAAGCGGATCGTCACAATGGTCGAATTCGAAGATGCGAAAGACAAGATCATGATGGGCGCTGAACGGCGAACCCTCGTGATGACCGAACAGGAGAAGATGCTCACCGCCTATCACGAGGGTGGACACGCGATCGTGGCGCTGACGGTTCCGGCGACGGATCCGGTCCACAAAGCCACGATCATCCCGCGTGGACGCGCACTCGGCATGGTGATGCAGCTGCCTGAGCGCGATAAACTCTCGATGAGCTTCGAGCAGATGACATCCCGTCTTGCGGTGCTGATGGGCGGCCGGGTCGCTGAGGAGCTTGTATTCGGCAAGGAGAAGGTGACCTCGGGAGCCCAATCCGACATCGAGCAGGCCACCAAGCTGGCGCGCGCTATGGTGACGCGCTGGGGCTTTTCCGACGAGCTCGGCACGGTGATGTACGGCGAGAACCAGGAAGAGGTCTTTCTCGGCTACTCCATGGGTCGCCAGCAAAACATCTCCGAGTCCACGTCACAGAAGATCGATTCGGAGGTGCGTCGTCTGGTCGAGACGGGGCTTTCTCAAGCAACGGAAATCCTCACGACGCGCCGCAACGATCTCGAATCCCTCGCGAAGGGGCTGCTCGAATACGAGACCCTGACGGGCGACGAAATCCTTGGACTTCTCAAGGGGCGCCCGCCCGTGCGTGAGTCTGGCGACGAGCCCCCGCCGCGTCCCTCGGCTGTACCGAATGTGGGCAAGGGCCGTCCGAAGCCGGGCCCGGAATTGGAACCGCAACCTTCGGCGTGATCGTTTCGATTATCTGAAACAAAAAAGCCCCGGGCTTCGGCCCGGGGCTTTTTTGTAGGGCACCGAACCTCACATGCTGCTGATGCGTGCCTCGCCCTTGCGGTTCGCTGTCTTGGCCGGCGCGACAGCATCCCATCCGCCAGGAGGCACCGGCACGTCATTGGCGGCGGCATCCGGAACCAGCGCATGGAAGGATGCGACTGAAGCCTTGGCGTTGGCCAATCCTTTGGCGTCGAGCTTTGCCGCGATCGTGTCGCGTTTAGCGACAGCGTCGGCGTCACCCTGGTCGGCTGCGAGCGCGAACCATGCGTAGGATTGCTCGAGGTTCTGAGGGACACCCAAGCCGCGCGCGAACAGGACGGCAAGATTGAACTGGCTGTCCCGCACCCCGTAGCTGGCCGCTTTCGTGAACCACGTGACGGCCTTGCCGTAGTCAGGCTTCGATCCGGCGCCCTCCGCCGACATGACCGCCAGATTGTGCATCGCTCGAACATTGCCTTGTCCGGCCGCCTTCTGATACCAGGCCACCGCCAGGGCCGGATCGGCTGCGACACCGACCCCCTTTTCGTAGATCGACCCCAGCCGGTACTGAGCGGAGGCCAGGCCCTGTTGCGCGGCACGCTGGAACCAGGCTGCCGCCTGCTTGGCGTCTCGCGTCACGCCACGTCCCTCGGACAGGCGGACAGCAACCTCGAACTGGGCCGCGGCATTGCCGCTCGAGGCGAGATCGCGCAAACCCGGGCTGATCCCGCTCATTCCAGTATCGGGCGGCGCCGCAACCTGCGGTGAGGCACTGGCTTGGGGATCCGTCGGGATGGCGGCCCCACCCATGAAGCGCGAGGCAACAACGTCCCTCTGTTCCGGAGGCGTCAGCAGCGACGTGCCACTTGGCGGCGCCTTAGGTGCAGGATCGACGTGCGTTGAGGGTGTTGGATCAGCCGGGGCTTCACTTCCCTTTCGGGCGCGAGCGTCGGCATCCTGACTTGCCTGTTCGCCGCCGATTGGAGCTGCGTCGCCCGTCACCTTGCGAGGCGGAAGGTCGACCGTCCTGTCGCCGGTGGTGGAAAGCCGGACGATCTGCAAGGTTCCGAGGAGCAACACCAGTCCCGCCAATCCGAGCAAAAGCGGGCGGCGCTTCCTTGCGAAGAACGAATGAGCTTTCTGTTCGGTGTCGGTAGAGACCGGATCGCTCTTCGCAGCGCCGGCGGTCAGCGAGGCCTCCATGGCTGAGGCTTGGGCGGCTTGCGCGGCGCGGCGCGCGGCGGCGATGAGCGGCGCGACGCTGCTTGCCGACGACGATCTCGCGTTCGGGCCGATGTCCGGTGTTGGCGCGAAGGGCGGCGCGGCCCCATCGTGGCCGGACGCAGCCGAGAGCATTCCAAGCGCCACGTCAGGCTCGATCAGAAATTGTTCGGGATCGAACTTATGCCGCGCATCTTGCCTTTCGGGGAGGACGGTTTCCGATGGGGACCGATTGCGACGGCGGGCCGGCTTTGGGGCCGTGTCCGCGTCCGCGATCGACATACGCGCTTCAGGCGCGGTGCGCTCCGTCACGAGGCGATCGACCAGGCGTTCCAGCGTCGTGTTAAGGGCCGTGAGAGTCGTATTGACGCGACGTTCCGAGGCTTCCTGGATGCGGCGGAGTTCCGCCAGCCCCTGGCTCACGTGATCGACGTCGAGCCCGGTCTGGACTGTGAGCTCTCCGCCGTTCAGCTTGGGATTGTCGAGGGCGGCTCGCAATGTGTCCTGAGCCGCGGTGCGGGCCGCATTCTCGGCCGCATCGATGGCGACGTTCCGGGATTGTTCGATCTGAAGGAACAGGTCGCCGATCAGGCGCTCGATCCCGGCGAGGGCCGCACTGCCCGTGTCCGAGCGGTCGAGACGTTCCATCAATTGGCCGATCTGCGCCTGGAGGGCGTTCATCGCCTCGGCGTCGGCCTGTGGATTTCGCGCATCGTCGATGCGGTCGGCCAAGCCGCCCACAAGGCCGTAGAGCGCATTCACGTCCTGCGAGGCCCGGCTGAACGTATCGATCTTGGCCGATAGAGTTCCGATACGTTCTTCGAGCCCCGCCAAGCTGACCGGCGGAGACACACGCGCCGAAAGGCGGGCCGCCAGCGTTTCGTGCGCCTGATCGATCTGTCGCGTGAGATCCTCGAACAGCGTCTGTGGCTGCTGGTTCGCCTCCGCGATCTTGTCGATCCGCGCTGACAAGGCTTCGATCCTGCGATCGATGGTCCCTAAGATCCCGTTCGATCCCAAGTCCTTCAGCAAGCCACGGATGTCGCCGATCGCGTTGCCGAGATCGCGTGACACAGCCGGCGAGGTCCGCTGGGCCAGATCACTGACTTGGTTGCCTAGGGCCAGAATCTCATCATGGAGCCGTTCCGAGGTTTGGAGCCGGCCCGAGAAGGTGTCGATCACCTCGTGCATCGCACGGATTTCGTTTCTGATCTCCGCGACAGCCTTGTGATCGCTCGCCTGCTGCAGACTTTGGACTTTGTCCGCCAGACCCCGCATGTCGCGACGCACAGATTCCATGGCCTTGGAAGGGTCTGCCGCGCGGATCGCTTCGCGCATCTCGAGGCTAAGCCGCTCGACAGGCGCGAGAACGGAGGCCTGCACCCCGTCGAGCTTCGAGAGATCGACCCGCCCGATCAGTTCCCGCACTGCCGTTTCCAACGAAGTCACGGATTGCTGCGGTGCCAGCTGCGAGAGGCTCTCGGACAGTAGCGCCACCTCGCGGCGCAGCGCGTCGATTGACCGATCCGTCGATCGATCGCCCGGGCGGGACACAGGCTGCGTCGAGCCTGGTTGTCGCGGAGAATCGGGCGTCCCGGCCTCGCTGGAGAGTGGGCCACCTCGGGGAGAGGACATCGTCTGGGCGTCCAACCGTTCAGCCAGGGATTTGAAATCAGCGTGCAGGTCGGCAAAGGGCGCGGGACCGCCCGCTTTTTCCGCACGTCGCGCCAATGGCTGGGCTTCTCTCTCCCGCCGCGCCACGCGGGCCGGCTCTACCATGCGGGTTCCGACTTCGTCACGCCGCCCCCCATTCGACGCTAGCGGCTGTAGGCTGGCGTTTTTTATCGAGGCAGGAGCTTCATCGGAACGATCCGCGACAGCCTCCCCGAAAAGATCAGCATCTTCGAAGGACCGGTTGAGCTTCTTCAGGATGGATGTGAGCCGCGCATCGAGCCGCTCCACGTCCATGTCCGGGGTGCGAGCGGCAGCACGTACGTTTTTCCTCGACCCAAGGGGTTCATGGGCTTGGGCAAGCTCGCCATTCTCAGGCTGCATGTAAGCGCGTGAGCTCCCATTCGTCCCGGTTTCCCCCATCTCCATGTCGGTATCGAGAGTCGGAGCGAGCCCGAAGCTCTGTTCCCCGAGACGCCCGCCCGCGATGCCCTTCAACTGAGACGCAAGCCCGCTCCGCGCCGTCCATGACGCCGTACTCGATGGCCCCGACGCCCGCATGCCGTCACGACGCCCCCTCGACGGCGCTGCAGAACTTGCACGCGGTGGCAAAGTCGTGGCTCGCTCGGTTAGCAACCCGGCTCCGCCCGACACATCAGCCGTGGCATCCACGAGGGCGGCACCGGAGGCGCGCATCTGTGTCTCGCCCTGGTGCCCATCATCTGTCGCGTCCAACGAGGCCGGCTCGTCACCGTGCTGCTCATCGAGCCTCGTCAGGCGGGTCGCGATGGCTTCGAGACGATCCCTTTGGTTGACCTCGTCGGTGTTCACGCCGAGCTCTGCCGCACGCGCCGAAATGACATTATTCAACCAGTCGCCGACAGAGAGACCAGCCCGCTTTGCCGCAATCCGTGCGGCTTCACGGGCATCGAATCCGACGCCTTTGACGTTCCAAGGAACTGGCTTGTTCATAACGCGCCCAGCAGGCCGGAGATCAGATCATAGGTCCGCTTCGAACAATCGGACGATGCGTTAACGACAGACGCATGTATGCCGATCAGCTTGCGAAGCGGGCCAGCTGACTTTCGTTCGGCACGGTAAACAAGCCGTTAACACGTGCCTGTAGCTCCTCCGTCTCACATTGGGTGATATGCTCCTGTGACAATGCAACTTTTGGTTGCACTCCGCTTCGTGTCGCCTACTATGACGTGGCTGCGCGCCAGTGCGTATACCCCACGCTGAACACACGGTACCAATGATGAACGTCCCCCAACGTTCCGAGTCGTCAGCACCCTCATCTAAGGCCAAGGCTCGTCCCGAGCCACGTGAGCAACTCTTTACCATCGGCGACCTTGCAAAGGAGTTCAGCGTCAGTCTGCGGACGCTTCGATTCTACGAGGATCGCGGTTTGCTGTCTCCCTATCGCGACGGGACGGCTCGGTTTTATCGAGAGGAGGACAAATCGCGCCTCATCCTGATTCTCAAGGGAAAGCAACTTGGCTTCACCTTGGGTGAAATCAGGGACATGCTGGCGACAAAACGCGGGTCGCTTCAACCCCCGACAGCGCTTTCTCTCAATCCAGAGCAGATCGCCACACAGATCAGCCATCTCGAACGGCAGCGCGCTGAGATCGAGGAAGCGATCGAAGAATTGCGGGCCGCCCACAAGCGCCTGATAACGCCAGCTTAGCAGGCGTGAATCTGTGCCTTCGGTCTTCCGATCCGCCAATTGCAGCGTTGCCCCAAAGATCGACCAGATATGGGTTCCAACGGACACAGGTCGGCTGACCATGTGTCATCCGCTGCAGGCCGTGACCCGAGTTCGATGCTCCAGTGACCTTGCCGCCTGGCGGTCCGCATAGGTAGGGCGGTTTGCCGGAAACCGATGGCGGCTAAATCAAGCCGCCATCGGTTGCGATGCAATTGCGGGTAGATCGGCTGACGCCGTGCATCGTGATGGCTGAGGCGATCTGGCATAAGGATCCCGCGCGGCACCTTCAATGCGAAACGAGGGTGCAGCGGCTCGGGTGAGACAGGAGGTTGCGCGTCACGCCGCCGAGCACCCATTCCCGAAGCCTCCCGTGCCCATAGGCCCCGGCGACCATCAGGTCGGCGCTTTGGGCTTCCGCCAACCCGTTCAGTTGCGCGGCGTCGTCACCAATGGACGCCACAACATCGTAGGTCGAGGCAACGCCATGGCGATGAAGCCACGCCGTGATGTCATCGAGGCGGCCAGGGGCGTCCTTCGTGTCATCTTCAACTGTGATTTCGAGGACGATGACCTGTCCGGCCATTTTGAGCATTGGCAAGGCATCAACGATGGCGCGGCGCGCCTCGCGCGTATCCTTCCAGGCAATGACGACGCGCTCCAGTCGCAGGTCCTCCGCTCCTGGCGGCACAATGAGAACCGGTCGCCCGGCTTGCAGAACCACATCGCTGATGACCACGCGCCGCGACGCATCGAACGCGGACCATCCAAGGTCGGGACCGGTGATGATGAGGTCGGCGGCGCGCGCCTCACGCACCACGAAGTCGGACAATTGCACACTGGCATTCACCGAACGCCATTGCAGAGGCGCGGCTTTGCCCGTCAAGGCGGATCGGAAACGCGCTTCCGCTTCCTTCATTTCCAGCGCGATCTCGGCAAGATTCTCTTGGATCATGTCTCCCGCGACATACCCGTCGCCATAGACCATCTGGATCGGCTGGCAGGCCGCGATGCCGATGACGCCAGCGCCAAACCGCTTGGCCAGGGCCGTTGTCACCCGCAGCACCCCGCTGTTCTCGGAGCCCACGTCCATATGCGTCATCACGGTCGAATAGGTCATCGGTCAATCCCTGGGAGTTGTGCGTCGTGCAGCCATGGGCAATGGACGAGATCCCGGTGGCAACGGACGAGGGCGAAGGACCGACCTGACATGCTTTGCGTCTCCCTGGACCACAAAGACCCGGGCTTCACCGGTCGAATTGATGTGCCATCTGCTGCGCCGACAGCATCGCGGCGCGCTGGTTGTCTGCGGTGCCGGAGCCGAGAAGTTCTTGCGGCACCCCGCATTCGGCGGTGCGTCGGAACACCATGAAGCGGAGGAACCCGTTCACTTTTTTCACCACCAAACGGAACGTTCCAGACTCGCAGGTGAGTGTGTCATCTCGCTGGATTTAGCGCTCCCCCGCCATCAGAGTTCCTTCGAAAGGTCGTTGCTTCTGCTCGAGGATCGCAGCGTATCTCCTGCAGTTCGAAATATTTAGAGTACGGTTATACTTATGGATCCGCCCGGTAGTCGGTGGAACAGTCTATTTTTCGTTACCGGCTATCCAAATATGCAGGCGCCGATGGCCCAGCTTGGCCGACGGGTCGAGGCGAGGCAGGTATCTCCAGAATCCATCATATGTTAAGATCGTCTGCTGAGCCTTTGCGACCTTACGCGTGAAGACGATCCGCAGGGCCCCTAGACGAAGAGGATCGCTGGAGGTCGCTCATGCTTGATTGGGACGATCTCCGGTTCTTCTTGGCCGTCGCGCGGAATTCAAGCCTCTCGTCGGCCGCGAAGAGCCTTCATGTCGCGCAGTCCACGGTGGGGCGCCGGCTCGCCTCGCTCGAAACCAGTCTCGGGGTGCGCCTGCTCAACCGGACCCCGGAGGGATATGTCCCCACCTTGGCGGGCGACGAGGTGCGCAAGCAGGCCGAGCGGGTCGAGGCGGAAGCGCTCGCATTGGAACGCCAGGTCATCGGTCGCGACACGCGTTTGGCCGGCCTCGTGCGTGTCACCTGTTCCGAGACGATCGCCAGCAACCTGATCGCCCCGTGTCTCGGCACGCTGCATGTGCCGCATCCCGACATCATGATCGAACTGATTCCCAACGCGCGCGAGCTCAGCCTGTCGATGCGCGAGGCGGACATCTCGGTGCGTCTGCGACAGCCCGAGCAGCATGATCTCGTGGTCCGCAGGATCGGCGTCGCGGCCTTCGGGCTCTACGCGAGCGGCGACTATCTCGCGCGCCACGGGGATCTCGATGTCCGCGATGGCTGCCCCGGCCATCACCTGATCACGCAGTTGGACGGCATCCAGGACGCGACCCAGACCGATTGGCTCGCCGAGCTCGCGCCGCGCGCCCGCATCGCGATGCAGACAAGCAGCCATTCCGCGGCGCTCGCGGCAGCGGTCCAAGGCGGTGGCCTCGCGAGCCTGCTCCGCTTTCGCGCCGATCGCGAGCCCGGATTGATCCGCCTGACGGTGCCGCCCCTGCCCTCGCTGATCCCGAGCGCCGGCATCTGGCTGGTGGTGCACAAGGACAATCGCGAGACACCCCGGATCCGGGTGACCCTCGATCACATCACCAAATGGGTCCGCGGGCTGGCCGACCGACTGGACCCGGCCGTGCCTGCCGACATCGCAATAGCGACCGGAGCCAAATAGAAGCCGCTCAGGGCTGCAGGCGAGCGACTTCGTGGAAGCTTGCGGGGCCCAAACCGAAGCAGGTGGCCCTTTAGGGACTTTCACGCCATGCGGAATTGCATAGTGGGTTCGCGAAGACGGGTCCCGCCGCGCGCCGACTTCTGGCGTAAACCGTGCCTATGAAGCGGACCGTCCCGCCGAAGGTCGCCTATCGCGCCGGGCCGTGATGACGGCGCACTCTCGTGAGGGCTTGGTCATCGAACCGGTCGAGACTCACAACCAGCGCCCTTTTGAACAGGGCGAGCGGGGCATCCCATGTCGATCAAATCGAAGGCCGCCGAGAACCATACGGCGGCGGCGGCTCATCTTGAGACGGCGGCGCAGCATCATGCCAAAGCGGCCAGGCAACTCGAAGCCGGCGACCACGAGCGCGCCGCTCATCATGCCCAGATCGCCCACGGCCAGATGGCCTTCGCGGCGCGTCATATCGCCTTGGCCAGCGAACACTATGCGCAGCAATACAGCGGAGACGTCGACAAGGCAGCCTGAGGCGTCGGGATCGCTCGACCCAACTGCTCTCCTGCAGTTGATCTAGCAAGGTTCAGACAGGCGGAGGACTGGCAGTAGCCACCTTCCTTGCAAGACCGGCAAGTCATCAGCATCCGCACGTGTCCGAATACGACGTCATTTGCAGAGAAACATTCGAATACAGCTAGTCCGCTCTCCAACTTAAAAAGACGTTCCATGAGCCCCGATCATGATCTGCAGAAAGCCGTACTCGAGGAATTGGGGTGGGAGCCGAGCGTGACCGCGGCCCACATCGGCGTCACTGCCGAAGGCGGCGTGGTGTGCCTTTCCGGCCATGTCACTAGTTTCGTCCAAAAACACGCCGCCGAACTGGCGACACGCCGCATCAGGGGCGTAAAGGCGGTGGTGGAAGACATCAGAGTGCGGTTGCCCGATGGCGACCAGCGCAACGACGACGATATTGCCCGGGCGGCTCTGGATCGGCTCGCATGGCACGAGACCGACCGCGACTATCATGTGACCGTCAAGGTGGAGAAGGGCTGGCTCACCCTCAGCGGGCAGGTGCCCTGGAATTTCCAACGGGAAGACGCCGAGTCGGACCTTCGCGGGCTGCCGGGGGTGGTGGGATTGGACAACCAGATCACGCTCACGCCGAAAGTCAGTGTGGGCAATCTGAGCGACGACATCACGCATGCCCTGCATCGCTCCTGGTTCTTCGATCCCAAGACGATCGATGTGAGTGCTGCCGGAGGAGTCGTTCGGCTGGCCGGTACAGTTCAGTCGCTGCACGAAAAGCAGGTGGCAGCCAGGACCGCATGGGCCGCCCCGGGTGTCACGATGGTCGAGAACGACCTGGCGGTCGTCTGATCCGAAGCCCGGCAGTCTGGCTCATGCGGTGACGCAACGGTGCGACCGTCACCAAACCATCACGGACCGGTCGCGACGTTGCGGCATCATGGTCTCCATCGCGGCGCCGCTTCTGGCGAAGCCTGCCACCCGGTCGCAAGGATCGCCCCCATGAACGTTCACACTCCCGCCACGTTCGCCGCAGAGCCGCTCGCGCCGGACGAGCTTCGGCTCATGCAGGCCTGGTGGCGCGCCGCGAACTACCTGTCGGTCGGCCAGGTCTACCTTCTCGCCAACCCCATGCTGCGCGAGCCGCTCACGATGGCGCATGTGAAGCCGCGCCTGCTCGGCCATTTCGGGACGACGCCGGGCTTGAATTTCATCTACGTGCACCTGAACCGGCTGATCAAGGCGCGGGACCTCAGCATGCTCTTCATTGCGGGGCCGGGCCATGGTGCGCCGGGCGTGGTCGCCAGCACCTATATGGAAGGCACCTACAGCGAGCTTTATCCAGAGGTCGCGCAGGATGAGAACGGCATGTGCAAGCTGTTCCGTCAGTTCTCGTTTCCGGGCGGCATCCCGAGTCACGCCGCACCGCAGACGCCTGGCTCCATCCACGAAGGAGGCGAGCTCGGCTATTCCCTCGCGCACGCCTATGGCGCCGTGCTCGACAATCCGGGCTTGATCGCCGCCTGCGTCGTGGGCGACGGCGAGGCCGAGACCGGACCGCTCGCGGCGGCCTGGCACTCCAACAAGTTCATCAACCCGGCGACGGACGGCGCCGTGCTGCCGATCCTGCACCTGAACGGCTTCAAGATCGCCAATCCCACCGTGCTGGCCCGTATCTCACACAGCGAACTCGAAAGCCTGCTGGTCGGCTACGGCCATACCCCGATCTTCGTCGAGGGCGACGACCCGGCGCTCATGCACCAGGCCATGGCGGCAGCCCTCGATACGGCGATCGCGGCGATCCACGAACTGCAGGACGCCGCACGGCTCGGTCGCGCGCATGGTCGGCCGCGCTGGCCGATGATCGTGCTGCGCAGCCCGAAAGGCTGGAGCGGACCCAAAACCGTCGACGGTTTGAAGACGGAAGGCTCCTGGCGCTCCCATCAGGTGCCGATCAGCGACATGGGCAAGCCGGGCCATCTCCAAGCCCTCGAAGACTGGATGCGAAGCTACAAGCCCGACGAGTTGTTCGACGAAACCGGACGATTACATGCGGAGATCGCCGCTCTTGCGCCCGTCGGCGACCGGCGCATGAGCGCCAACCCCCATGCCAATGGCGGCGCGCTGATGCGCGCCCTGCATATGCCCGACTTCACGACCCATGCGGTGGCCGTGGTTCATCCCGGCGGAACGGATGGCGAAGCGACGGCGGTGATGGGTGGGTTCCTCCGCGACGTCATGCGTCTCAACGCCGAGACCCGGAACTTCCGCGTCCTCGGCCCGGATGAGACCGCATCGAACCGGCTGCAGGCGCTGTTCGAGGCGACCGGGCGCGATTGGGACGCCGCGACGGTCGCGGACGATGACGAGCACCTGAGCCCCGATGGCCGCGTCATGGAGATCCTTTCCGAGCACACCTGTCAGGGCTGGCTCGAAGGCTACCTGCTCACGGGCCGCCACGGTCTGTTCTCGTGCTACGAGGCCTTCATCCACATCGTGGATTCCATGGTCAACCAGCACGCCAAGTGGCTGAAGACCAGCCGCGAGGTCGAATGGCGCCGACCGATCGCCTCGCTCAACTACCTTCTCACCTCCCATGTCTGGCGGCAGGACCACAACGGCTCCAGCCACCAGGATCCGGGGTTCATGGATCACGTGGCCACCAAAAAGGCCGACATCGTGCGGATCTACCTGCCTCCGGACGCCAACACGCTGCTGTGGGTGACCGACCACTGCCTACGCAGCTGGGACCGCATCAACGTGATCGTCGCGGGCAAGCAGCCCGAGCCACAATGGCTCGATATGGATGCGGCGATCAAACATTGCGAGCGCGGATTGGGCATCTGGGAATGGGCCAGCAACGACCGCGGCGGCGCGCCCGACCTCGTGATGGCCTGCGCCGGAGATGTTCCGACACTCGAATGCCTCGCCGCCGTCGACCTGCTGCGCCAATACGCGCCTGACCTGAAGGTCCGTGTCATCAACGTCGTCGACCTTATGACGCTGCAATCGAAATCGCAGCACCCCCACGGGCTGCCGGAGGCCGATTTCGACGCTTTGTTCACGATTGACGCACCCGTGATCTTCGCGTTCCACGGCTATCCGGCTCTGATCCACCGGCTCATCTACAACCGCGCGAACAGCCACAACTTTCACGTCCACGGTTTTCAGGACGAAGGCACCACGACGACGCCTTTCGACATGGTCGTTCTCAACAAGCTGGATCGATTCCATCTCGTGATCGACGCGATCGACCGGGTGCCCCATCTCAGTGCGGACCGCGCCTACGCCAAGCAGGCGATCCGCGACAAACTGGTGGAGCACTGGCGCTACATCGGCCAGCACGGAATCGACATGCCGGAAGTTCTCAACTGGCGGTGGCCAGCCGCCCACGAGATCCGGTCCTGAATCATGCGTCTGGCCCACAGGTCATAGCCCCGGCGTCATGCGTAAGGGGTGATCGTCTGGCACGTCGTGCCCGAAGGCCTGCATCCGTGAAGCAAAAGCGAGATCGATCTTCAGGTCTCGGTCGTGTGGATCGAGACCCTGCCTACGCCGTTTGGTTCTACTGGGCGTTACGCGGCAAGGTGCGGGCCGACATGTTTCATCACTGCACGCCGGGTTCGCAGCATGAGTGACCGCATCCTCCTAACCCTGAATCCAGGCTCGTCGTCGATCAAGCTCGGCCTCTTCGCCACCGATGAAGACGGGCCGAAGTCCTTTGGCAAGGGCGCGATCGATCTTCGTCAAGCGCCTCTCACCCTCCATCTCACCGAGCACGAGCGCACGACCGAGATCCCGTTGAAAGCAGATGTCACCGACGATCTTCACGATGTCATCGAAGAGACCTTCGGCTGGATCGCGCAGCATTTCGCTCGCGCCGATCTCGCGGCCGTGGGCCATCGCGTGGTCCATGGCGGCGACCGTTTCGCGGGGCCGGCCCGGATCACGGAGGATACGCTCGCCGCGATCGAAGGCCTGATCCCCCTGGCACCGCTGCATCAGCCGCAGAGCGTCCGTCTGATCCGGGCGGTCCGGCACTTGCGGCCCACCCTTCCCCAGGTCGCCTCCTTCGACACAGCGTTCCACCGCACACAAAGTGATCTCGTGCGCCGCTTCGCCATCCCGCGCGCGCTCTTCGATGAAGGCGTCAAGCGCTACGGCTTTCACGGCCTCTCGTTCACCTTCATCGCGGGAGAGCTCAAGCGGATCGCCCCGGACGTCGCCGCTGGCCGCGTGGTGATTGCGCATCTCGGCAGCGGGGCGAGCCTCTGTGGGCTTGAGGGCGGTCAAAGCCGCGACACAAGCATGAGCTTTTCGACGCTCGACGGCATCCCCATGGCCACACGCCCCGGGGCACTCGACCCCGGTGTGCTCATTCATCTCGTCAAGACACGCGGCATGAGCATCGAGGCCGTCGAGGACATGCTCTACCACAAGGCAGGCCTTCTCGGGGTCTCGGGCCTCAGTGCCGACACGCGCGAGCTTCTCGCCAGCCCGGAGCCTGCCGCCCGAGAAGCTCTGGATCTCTTTGCGTTCCGCATCGCACGCGAAATCGCCGCGACCGCCAATACACTCGGCGGCCTTGACGCGCTCGTCTTCACCGCGGGAATCGGGGAGCATCAGCCGCAGGTCCGCGCCGCGATCTGCGACCATCTCGCCTGGCTCGGTGTCGCGCTCGATCCTTCCGCCAATGCCATGAGCGCGACGCACATCGCAGCGGCATCGGCAAAGATCGCCGTCTTCGTCATTCCGACCGACGAGGAACAGGTCATCGCCGACGAGACCCATGCGACCCTGCGCGACCAGGAAACACCGCCATGACCACCGCTGCTCCCCGCGCCGCAGTTGGGCTCGCCACCTTCTGGACGGAGACGCCCGAGGCGCTGTGCGCCACGCTCCACTGCGGCACCGCGGGGCTAACGGCTGGCGATGCCGCGGTCCGGCTCGAGACCTATGGCCCGAACAGCGATGCCGAGGTCAAGCACACAAGCCTGCTCCGCGCCGTGGCCCACAGGCTCCTGGAGCCACTGTCGCTGATCCTTCTCGCGGCTGGCGTCGTGTCGATTGCCACTGGAGATGCGATCGGTGGATTGATCATCGTGACGATCCTGGCGCTCTCGATCGGCCTCGACACGGTGCAGGAGGGGCAGGCCGTCAAGGCCGCCGACCTGCTGCGCCGCTCGGTCGCCCTCAAAGCCGAGGTCAAACGCGACGGCGTCTTCAGCGACATCGATGTCGACAAGGTCGTGCCCGGCGATATCCTGCGCATCCGCTCGGGCGATATCATTCCGGCGGACGCGCTGATCCTCGACAGCACCGCCTTCGTGACCGGCGAGGCGGCGCTCACGGGGGAACCCTATCCAGTCGAGAAGCATGCTGGTCGCGTCACGGCCAAGACGGCCGGCGAAGCCTCGAACGCCGTTTTCCGCGGGGCGGTGGCGCAAGGCGGCGAGGCGACCGCGCTCGTCGTCAATACCGGCAAGGCGACCGTGTTCGGCGCCGCGGCCGCGGCGCTTGCCGAGGTGCAAACCCCATCTCCCTTCCAGCGCGATCTGCGCGAATATGGGCTCGTCACCGCGCGGCTCACGATGGCACTGGTCGTGATCGTCCTGGCGACACGGGTCTTCCTCGGACGCCCGGTCCTCGATTCGCTACTTTTCGCGGTCGCGCTCGCGGTCGGCCTGACCCCCGAGCTTCTGCCGATGATCACCACTGTGACATTGTCACGGGGAGCGATGCGGATGGCCAAGCGCAAGGTCATCGTCAAGCGCCTCGCCTCGATCCACGATCTCGGCGCCATGACGGTACTGTGCACCGACAAGACAGGCACGCTCACTTCGGCTGCCATCACCCTGGCCCATAGTTTCGATCCGACCGGATCCGACGATCCGCGCGCGGCGAAACTGGGGGCAATCACGGCCGCCCTCAGCGGGGATCGCGGCGCACTCGACGCGGCGCTCATGCAGGGGTCCACGACGGCCGCCTCGGGGTGGACGCTCGCCGGCCGCCGGGCCTTCGACTTTTCCCGCCGGCTGGGGTCGGTTCTGGTCACCGGGCCGGAAGGTGTGCTGCTGATCGTCAAGGGCGCGCCCGAAGCGGTCCTGGCACATTGTACCGCCACGCGGAACGGCACGGCCATTGTGCCGATGGGGGCTAGTGAACGGCAAGGCGCCTCCGACAGGGTCGGCACGCTGGCGCAAGACGGCCTGCGATCCGTTGCCGTGGCGTCCCGTGTCTGGTCGGGGCCGACCCGTGAGATCGAGATGAGCGACGAATCGGCCCTGGTCTTCGAGGGCCTTTGCGCCTTTGCCGACCCGCCCAAACCGACCGCCAAAGCCGCCATCGCCCGGCTCGCGGCGGCGGGGATCAGGGTCAAGATCCTGTCCGGCGACGATCCGATCGTCGTCAAGCGCCTCGCAGGTTTGGTCGGCCTGAATGCCGGGGCCGTGCTGTCGGGCGCCGATATCGCGGCGATGAGCGACGAGGCGCTGGCCGTGCAGGTCCGCACCGTCGACGCCTATGGACGTCTCGCGCCCGACCAGAAATCCCGCATCGTGAAGGCGCTCCAGGCCGGCCGCGAGATCGTCGGCTTTCTCGGCGACGGCATCAACGATGCGCCCGCTTTGAAGCTCGCCGACATCGGGCTTTCGGTCGATGGCGCGACCGGCGTGGCGCAGGCTGCCGCCGACATGATCCTGCTCGACTCGGATCTCGCCGTCGTGGCGGATGGCGTCGAGGAAGGCCGGCGGACCTTCGCCAATATCCTCAAATACGTCCGCATGGGCGCGAGCTCGAATTTCGGCAATATGCTGTCCATGGCGGTCGCCTCGGTCGCGCTGCCGTTCCTGCCCATGCTGCCGACCCAGATCCTGCTCAACAACCTGATCTACGATTTCTCCGAGATCGGCATCCCGTTCGACGGCGTGCGGCCCGAGGCAACCGCGAAGCCGCAGGTCTGGGACATGAAGGGCATCATCCGCTTCGCGGCCGTGATGGGCCCCCTCTCGTCGCTGTTCGATTTCGCAACATTCGGGCTCCTGATCGCTGTGTTCCACGTTGCGCCCGAGGAATCCCGGACCACTTGGTTCCTCGAGAGCATGATCACGCAGATCCTCGTCATCTTTATCATCCGGACCAACGGCCGCCCCTGGCGCAGCCTTCCGAGCCCCGCGCTCGCGGCATCTTCGCTTCTGGCCCTGCTGGGCGCGATGCTGCTGCCCTTCACGCCCGCCGGCGCCTGGTTCGGATTCCAGCTGCCGCCTGCCTCGGTGCTGGCGGCGACCGGCGTGATCGTCGTGGCCTATCTGGTTGCCGCCGAGCTGCTGAAACCGATGGCGATCGGCGAAGTCGGCCGCCGACTGCATTCTACCAGTCTGCGAAACCAGACTCCGACCGTCACCCCAAAGACTTCCTCGGCGTCGACGGCCGCTTAAAGAAAATCTGGAGCGCACCGGCATCCGCGGGCCGCTCGACTTGCCGTTCGACAGTTCAAGGCCCGAGGCTATTATGACGGTCGAAAAATCAGCTGAGCGGCAGTCCGACATAATTCTCGGCGAGCACGGTCTGGGCGGCACGGGAGCCACGCATATAGGCCAGTTCGGCAAGCTGCATCTTGCGCGCAAAGGCATCCATCTCGGGAAAGCGGTGAGTCAAGCCGGTGAACCACCAGCTGAAGCGCTCGGCCTTCCAGACCCGGGCGAGTGCGCGTTCGGAATAATGGTCGATGCCTGAACGATCGCCTTCGGCGAAATAAGACATCAGCGCCTCGGCCAGGATGATCACGTCGGAGACGGCGAGGTTCATGCCTTTGGCGCCGGTCGGAGGCACGATATGGGCCGCATCGCCCGCAAGGAACAGCTGCCCGTAGCGCATGGGTTCGGTCACGAAGCTGCGCAGCGGTGCGATGCTCTTCTCGAAGGACGGGCCGCGTACAAGCGCAGCCGCCGCCTCCGGCCCGAGCCGCAAAGCCAGCTCGTCCCAAAAGCGATCGTCGGGCCAGTCCTCGATGCGTTCGTCGAGCCCGCACTGGATGTAATACCGGCTGCGCCGCGCCGACCGCATGCTGGCGAGGGCGAAGCCGTGAGCGTGGTTGGCATAGATCAACTCGTGATCGACCGGGGGGACGTCGGCGAGGATGCCGAGCCAGCCGAAGGGATAGACCCGCTCGAAGGTGGCGAGACGATCCGGCGGGATCGCGGCCCGACTGACCCCGTGGAAACCGTCGCAACCGGCGATGAACGTGCAGTCGACCCGATGCGCCACACCGTCCGTGCGATAGTGCACGGTCGGGCCGTCACTCTCGATACCCTCGATCACGACATCCTCCGCCTCGAACACGATGGGGAGCTCACGCATCGCGGCGGCCTCGAAGAGGTCACGCATCACCTCCTGCTGACCATAGACCATGACGCTGGCGCCGCCCGTCAGATCCGCAAGGTCGATGCGAAAGATATCACCGTCATAGGCGAGCTTCGTGCCCGCATGGACGAGCCCCTCCCGCGTCATGCGCTCGTCGAGGCCGAGCCGCCGCATCAGCGCGACGGTGCCCCGTTCGAGCACACCGGCCCGCACCCGTCCCTCGACATAGGCCCGTGTGCGCCGCTCCAGGATGACGACATCGATTCCGACGCGATGCAGGAGATGGCCGAGGAACAGGCCGGCCGGCCCGGCACCGATGATCGCTACTTGGGTCCGCATGGACGATCCTTCCTGTTCAATGTCATGCTTCCCGCTCGCGCCGCGGCCGAGACACGCGATGTAACGTTTACCTACGAGCACGTGCCGCAGGCTTTTACTCGGCCTCGCATAGCCGCGATGGCATATGGAGCGCGACACGTTTGCGGGCATCGTCCGCTGCCGCGCGCGGGTTGCCCATGTCCCCCGGCCTTCTCCAATGCCGAATGGCCAGGGATCGGCAACTTGATCATCGTCGCATCGCCTTCAGGCCTTGACGCTACGCGCCCGGACTCGTGGCCGCAACGAGCTCCGCGGCGCCGCAACCGCGCCGGCAATGCACAAAGCCTCACGAAATCGGGCGGTCGCTCCCGACATGATCCCAGCAGCGCATACGTGCGCCCGCTGTGAGCGGGTGACGGATCATCAGGCGGCGCCCAGCGGATGTGGCTCTTGTTGATCCGCGCCAGATATAGAGGGAGCGTGTTCCGGTGACGGCCACCGTCGCATTCAAACCGAGACAGGACCCGAAAGGGACATTCCTGGGTCTCGCCATCAACGGCAAGAGACTGCGTTTCACTGAGAACGTCTTCTTTGAATTCCAGGACGCCAAGATCGTGCAAGTCTGGTTGGTGATCGACAAAGCCGCCATCGAAGCACAATTTTAGCCAGGTCAGCCTTTGGAATCACCGATTTGCTTGCCGACTCGGTCGAATGCTCTCGATGATGCGACCCACCCAGCCTAGACGGTGAAGACAGAGGCAAAAACGCATCCAATATTTCTGCAGCATGCACAGAAAGCACGCTTGACGCGCCTAATAGTGGATATGTACCATCATCAGAATACATACCCGTGTTGTCGTTTCTCGCAGTTCGGAGAGACTTTCGTGTTGGCGTCATTTTCTTCCGCATTTCGAAACCGGCAAAATGCGAGGTGCCAACTTTGGAAGCTTTGCTGACGAAAGATAGACCAGCTCCTGTACGGGTAAGTGAGGAGAGCTGCGGCGCGGGTCTTCGACCCCGAAATCGTCATCGCATCTTCTTTGATGATAGCGAGACCGTGAAGTCTCCTCTTGCTATTTCTGCCTTCCAAGTCCGCGTAGCGGGCTTGATGTATAGGGAAGGAAGCCGTGGCTCCGGTTGTCCCCGACGCGCTGAAACGCCGAAGAGCGATGCGGCAGCGCAATGCGGCTCAGGCCCCCAAAACGATCGATTACCAGAACATCGACTTCGACATTTTTGGAACGTTGCTGAGTTTCTATGTTCGCACCGTCAATCTTCTGGTCAGTCGGGATTTGGACGAGCAGACGGTGCCGCTCGGCTTATCCGGTGGCACGGGGAAGATCTCGACCATTCTGTTGATCGGCGCCAATCCCGGCATTCGGCCCTCCGTGATCGCGCATTTCATCCGCAAGGACCGCTCGGCCATGGGCAAGCTCCTGGACCAGATGGAGCGCAGCGGCCTCATCCAGCAGAAGGTGTCGCGGGTCGAACGCCGGGCGCGGGAACTCTATCTCACGCCCGAGGGTCAAGCCCTCGTGAGTCGGACCAGGGATCTGGTGCGGCGGCAGGACGACGAGTTCTTCGCGGCGCTCGATACGGCCGAACGCGCGCAGTTGCTCGGGCTTCTGCGCAAGGTTTACGAGACCTACCTGGACATGAATCCACACGCGGAGGAGTGAGCCCCCCTCCAGGAAGGAGCCGAGACCGATGAGTGCCGAGGGGACCGGTCGGGTCGTCATGATCTCGGGCGCGAACCGCGGCATCGGCGCCGCCATCGCGCGTCACCTTGATGCGAACGACTGGCAGCTCAGCCTGGGCGTAAGATCGCCGACAGCCATGGACGTGCCGCCCGGCGGCAGCGATACGCTGGTGCAGGCTTACGATGCCCGTGATCGCGGCAGCCAGACGGCGTGGGTCGAGGCAACCGTGGCGCGGTTCGGTCGGATCGATGCCGTGGTGGCCAATGCCGGCATCCTGATTCCGAAAAGCGTGATCGAGGCCGAAGACCATGAGATCGACGACGTCTACGAGGTGAACGTGAAAGCGCCGATGCGTCTTGTGCGCGCCGCGTGGCCCTGGCTCAGCGCGACGGGGTGCGGGCGGGTCATCAATGTGGTGTCGCTGTCGGGAAAACGGGTCGCCTCCGCGCAATCCGGGCTTTATGCGACAAGCAAATTCGCGACCCTTGCCTTGACCCACGCCATCCGCCAGGCGGGCTGGGACAAGGGAATTCGGGCGACCGCCATTTGCCCCGGCTTCGTCGCGACCGATATGGCGGCCGCCGCACCGGGCCGCCCGGATCAACTGACACAGCCCGACGATATCGGCCGCATCGTCGCATTCGTGCTCGATCTGCCCAATACCGCGAGCGTTGCCGAAATCCCGATCAACTGGGCGCTTGAACCCGCTCTTTGAGCGCCCTCTGAAACCAAGTGGACCGCAGACACGATGGGACCCCAAGTCGAATCCGTCATTCCCAATCCGGAGATGCCGACAGAAGCCGATGTCGTCATCATCGGCGGCGGCATCATCGGCACGAGCGCGGCGCTGTTCCTGGCCAAGCGGGGCGTCAAAGTCGTGCTTTGCGAGAAAGGTCACATCGCCGGCGAGCAATCGAGCCGCAATTGGGGGTGGGTCCGCAAGGCGCGGCGCGACCCCCGCGAGATCCCGCTCATCGTCGAAAGCCTGCGCCTTTGGGAGCGAATGAACGAGACGGTCGGCGACGAGACCGGCTTCCGTACCACCGGAACCGCCTTTGCGGTCGAGAACGACGCCGATGTGGCCCGCTATGAGACATGGCTCGAACACGCCCGTCCCTATCAGATCGACGCCCGCATCATCTCCGGTAGCGAGTTCGACAAGCATGTGCCGGGGGGTGGCGGCCGCTGGAAAGCGGCTCTGTTTTGCGCCACGGACGGGCGCGCCGAGCCCCAGAAGGCGGCGCCGGCCATCGCCCGCGCGGCACAGCGGGCCGGGGCCGTGATCCTCACCGACTGCGCCGTGCGGGGGCTCGACCGCGCTGGCGGCCGGGTTGCGGCGGTCGTGACAGAGCGCGGGCGCATCCGCACCACGACGGCGGTGCTGGCCGGCGGGGCCTGGTCGCGCCGCTTCCTCAAGGATCTCGACGTCACCCTGCCGCAGCTGAAGGTGCGGGCGAGCGTCATGCGCACAGCCCCACTCGAAGGCGGCCCGACCGCGGCCTTCTGGTTCGAGGGCGCGGCCTATCGCAAGCGCCTCGATGGCGGCTACTCGATCGCCAACGGCTATGTGAATGTCGTGCCGATCGTGCCGGACAGCTTTCGCTTCGCCAAAGCCTTCTGGCCCGCCTTCATGAGTGAAAAGAAGGCGCTGAAGCTCCGGGTCGACCATCGCTTCGTGCAAGAGATGACGGAAGCCGCCCCCGTGCCGCTCGATCAGGTCTCGCCCTACGAGAAGGTCCGGGTTCTTGATCCGCCACCGGATCGCCAATTCAACCGCGAGGCCCTAGCCAAGCTCACGGCAGCCTTTCCGATCTTTGCCAAGGCCCAGGTCGTCCAGGAATGGGCCGGGATGATCGACGTGACCCCCGACGCCGTGCCGGTCATCTCGCCGGTCGACACCGTTCCTGGCTTGATCGTTGCAACGGGGTTTTCAGGCCACGGTTTCGGCATCGGGCCGGGTGCGGGCCGGCTCGTGGCGGATCTCGCCACCGGCGAGACGCCGATCGTCAACCCGCATGATTTCCGACTGTCGCGTTACAGCGACGGGTCCAATCCCCGGCCCATTGCCGGGATCTGATCGCCAGCATGCCCGAACGCGGGCGGGGATCCCGCGTGATCTGAAACAGGGGACGCCAGGATGAACGACGATCGTCACACCACCTGCACCGCTTCGGCGGGAGGACCAAGCCGGCGCCGGCTTCTGGCGCTCGGAGCCTCGGCCGGCGCGCTCGCCTGGCTCGGTCCTCAGGCTGGCTGGATGGCACAAGCGCTGGCGGCGACGCCGCCCGCGAAGCCCACGGGCCAGGTCGTCATCGGGCTGTCGCAGGAGCCCACCGTGTTCCATCCCCTGCTCGTTCACATCGAGGTCGACGAGGCGGTCTATTTCAATCTGTTCAGTGCGCTCTGGCGCGTCGACCCCAAGGGCAATTTCGTGCCCGATCTCGTATCCGAGATCCCGACCGTGGAGAATGGCGGCTTTTCGGCCGACGGCCTCCACTGGCGCATCAAACTCAAGCCCGGCGTCAAATGGCACGACGGGACGCCCTTCACGGCCGAGGACGTCAAATACAATATCGAGCTGATCCAGAACCCGAAATTCCTGGCGGGGCGCAAGGCCGGACACGAACTCGTGCGCGACATCACGGTGGTCAGTCCGACGGAACTGACATGGCGCATGGACAAGCCTTACGCGCCCTATCCGGCCATCCTGTCCTGGACCTTCTTCGTACCGAAGCACATTTTCGAGAAGGAGGCCGACCCGAACAAGCCCGCCTTCGTCAACAAGCCGGTCGGCACCGGGCCGTTCACCTGGGTCGAGCGTATTCCCGGAGATCACATCACGCTTGCGGCCTATCCGGCCTATCATGGCGGCGGACCCTACCTCGAACGCCTCGTCATCAAATACGTCCCCGATCTGACGGTGCTCTACACGCAGTTCCAGACCGGCGACATCGACTATATCGGGCTGCAGGGCATCACGCCCGACCATTATGAGGAAGCCAAGGCCCTCGCGGACAGGGTGGTGACTCCGGTGCCGCAGGCCTTCATTGAGAATATCGGCCTCAACCTCGGCAAGCCTGTGTTCAAGGACCTGGCGGTTCGCGAGGCGCTCTACTGGGCCATGGACAAGAAGAGCATCATCGAACAGATCTATTACGGCCTGCCGACGCCGACCGAATCCTACCTGCCCATGCAATCCTGGGCCTACAATCCGGATCTGCCCAAGCAGAGCTACGATCCCGAGAAAGCCAAGAAGATACTCGACGACGCTGGATGGAAGCCCGGATCAGACGGCATCCGCGAGAAGAACGGCGTGCGGCTGGAATTCACCAATTCCACCACGGCCGGCAACCATGTGCGCGAACAGGCCCAGCAATTGCTGCAGCAGAACTGGGCCGAGATCGGCGCCAAGATGACGATCAGCAACCTGCCGCCCGCGGTGATGTGGGGCGACTATTGGATGATGTCGAAATTCGACTCCGCCATGGTCGGCATCGACTTCATGGTCGGCCCCGACCCCGACGCGACCGACTTCTTCGCCAGCAAGTCGATCGGTGCCAAAGGCGGCGGCGGCCAGAACACCTGCCAGTACGAGAGCCCCGAAGTCGACGCCTGCCTGGCCGAGGGCGCCTCGACGGTCGACCAGGCAAAGCGTAAGGCCGCCTATCTGAAGATGCAGCAGCTGACCCGCCAGGACCTTCCCTACCTGCCGATCTTCCAATACGCGATGGTTCAAGGTGTGAAGAGCAAGCTCCAGGGCTTCGCGCCAGACGTCAGCGTGCAGGAAAATTGCTACAATGCCAATACTTGGTATTGGGCGTGACGCGCGACGTCTGCTGACGTGTTCATGGTGGCGCCCAGGCTTTCTTCGCCCTCGCGGGCGGAGAGAACTGTCTGTGGCGCTCCCGGGCATCGCAACAGGAGGACCCTGTGGCTTCCTTTCTCCTGAATCGCCTGATCCAGAGCGTCATACTGCTCGCGCTCGTCTCGGTGATCGGCTTCGCGGTACTGCATCTCGCACCCGGCGGTCCCCTGTCGCAATTCGCCCTGATCCCCGGCATGACCCAGGAGCAGCTGGCGCATATCGCCCATGAGATGGGGCTCGATCGGCCCCTGCCGCTGCAATATTGGGAATGGGTCAGCCGCCTCGTCACGGGGGACTGGGGCCATTCCTACCGGGACAACCAGCCGGTATTGGCCATCATCTCGGGTCGCCTGCCGGCGACGTTCGAGCTGATGCTGACCGCCATCGCGCTCGCCGTGCTGCTCGGTGTCACGGTGGGCGTGCTGGGTGCGGTCCGGCGCGGGTCTATCTTCGACAGCCTCGCCACCGTGGGCGCCATGGTGGCGCTTTCCATCCCGACCTTCTGGTTCGGGCTGATCGTCATCTACATCTTCGCCGTCAAGCTCGGCTGGCTGCCGGCCGGCAGCCGTTCCACGGTCGGGGACGGCTCGTTCAGCGATTATTTTCGCCATCTGATCGCCCCCGCGGTCGTGCTGGCACTCGTCGAGGTGGCGATCTGGAGCCGTTACATGCGCGGCGCCATGCTGGACGTGATCAGCCAGGACTTCATCCGCACCGCGCGAGCGAAAGGGTTGTCGGAAAAATCCGTGATGCTGCGCCATGCCTTCCGCAACGCCCTGCTGCCGATGATCGAGCTGGCCGGCCTGGAACTGCCGACCCTGCTCGGCGGCGCCCTCGTGACTGAGACCGTCTTCACTTGGCCCGGCATGGGCCGGCTGTTTCTCGATTCGCTCGGCTATCGCGACTACCCGGTCGTCATGGGCATCCTGATGGTGTCGGCCGTGCTGGTGCTGATCGGGAGCCTGTTCGCGGATATTCTCAGTGCCGCGGCCGACCCCCGCATCCGCCTCTAGCCGGTAAGGAGACCGCATGTCCTCCGCCACGGTCGCCGCCGCAGTCCTGCCGAACCGGAGATTGGCTGGTACCAGTCCGCGCAGCCGCGCCTGGGGCCGCTTCAAGCGGCACAGGTTGGCCATGTTCGGATCGGGCGTCATCCTGGTCCTCGTCTTCGCCGTGATCTTCGGACCGATGATCCTTCCCTTCGATCCGCTGCACATCGATCTGAGGCACCGCTTCGCGCCGCCTCCGGGCAATGGTCATCTATTCGGCACCGACCAGCTCGGTCGCGACCTTCTGGTGCGGTTGCTCATGGCAGGGCGCATCTCGCTGACCATCGGCTTCATGGCCATGGTGGTGAGCACGCTGATCGGCACAAGCGTGGGCGTCACAGCAGGCTATTATGGCGGATTGGTCGGCACCGTCCTGATGCGGATCGTCGATGCCGTGCTGTGCTTCCCGTCGGTCTTCCTGCTCCTGGCGCTCGCGGCCTTCATCAAGCCCAGCATCCTCACCATCACGCTGATCATCGCGGCGACGGGTTGGATGGAGGTCGCGCGCGTCGTGCAGGCACAGATCAAGGCCCTGCGGCATCGGGATTTCATCCTGGCCGCCGAGATGCTGGGGGCCTCGGGACGCTATGTCATGACGCGCGAATTGCTGCCCAATGCCGCCGGGCCGATCATCGTGGCCGCGACCCTGACGGTCGCCCGTGCCATCCTGGCCGAGGCCTATGTCTCCTTCCTCGGCTACGGCATCCAGGCGCCGACCGCGAGCTGGGGCAACATGCTGAACAATGCCCAACAATATCTGAACTCGGCCCCGTGGCTCGCGATCTTTCCCGGTCTGATGATCACGCTCGCGGTGACGAGCTTCAACTTCATCGGGGATGGGTTGCGCGACGCCCTCGACGCCCGCATGGATCTGACCTGATGGGCGCGCCCGAGATCGCGACAGCGGTCCTCGATGTCCGCAACCTGTCGGTCGCCTTCGCGACCCATACAGGGCCTGTCGCGGCGGTCCACGACGTTTCGTTCACGGTCGCGCCGGGCGAAACCTTGGCGCTGGTCGGCGAATCAGGGTCGGGCAAGAGCGTCACGAGCCTGGCCGTGATGCGGCTCACGCCGCCAGCGCCCCGCACACGTCTCGACGGTCAGGCGCTGTTCCGCAGCCGTGACGGCACGGTCCGCGACCTTCTGGCGGTGCCGGAACGCGCGATGCGGGCGCTGCGCGGCAACGAGATCGCCATGATCTTCCAGGAGCCGATGACCTCGCTCAATCCCGTGCAGCGTGTCGGCGACCAGATCGCCGAGGCGGTCATGACCCATCGTCCCGTTGGGCGCCGTGAAGCGCTCGACCGGGCCGAACACCTGCTGGCCCGCGTCGGCATCTCCGATGCCCGCCGCCGGCTGGCCGCCTTTCCGCATCACCTGTCAGGAGGCATGCGACAGCGCGTGATGATCGCCATGGCGCTCGCCTGCGACCCCGCTCTGCTGATCGCCGACGAACCCACCACCGCCCTCGACGTCACGGTGCAAGCCCAGATCCTTGAATTGCTGCAGGATCTGCAACGCGAGACCGGCATGGCCATCGTCTTCATCACCCACAATCTCGGTGTGGTGGCCGAGATCGCCGACCGCGTGATGGTGATGTATGCGGGTCGGATCGTCGAACAGGGCGAGGTCGGGCCGGTGATGCGCGCGCCCCTCATGCCCTACACACAAGGCTTGCTCCGCGCGGTCCCGACCCTCACGGTCTCCGATGGTTTCGTCCCGCTCACCAGTATTCCCGGCACGGTGCCGAGCCCCACCGCCCTGCCCCCAGGGTGCGCGTTCGAGCCACGCTGCCCCTACGCGTTGCCGGGACTCTGCGACGCCACCACGCCGCCGCTCGATGATGCGTTCGACGGCCAGCAGGTACGATGTCTCCGCTGGGACGCCGTGGCGGCTTTGGAGGCGCGTCCATGAGCATCATGGCCCTGACACCACCCCCCATCCCGCGCGATGGTCCGCTGTTGCGGGTGGACCGGCTTCGGCAGTGGTTTTCCAGCGGCGGCTTCATGTCTCCACGGCTGACCGTCCGGGCCGTCGAGGATGTGACGTTCGAGATCGGGCGTGGCGAGATCCTTGGTCTCGTCGGCGAGTCTGGATCCGGCAAGAGCACGCTCGGCCGCGCGGTGCTGCGGGTCACCGACCTCACCGACGGCCGCGTCGTGTTCGACGGCCAGGATGTGTCGACGCTGAGCAAGCGCCAATTGCGTCCGTTGCGCGCCCGCATGCAGATGATCTTCCAGGATCCGTTCGCCTCGCTCAACCCGCGTATGACGGTCGGCCAGATCGTCGGGGCACCGTTACGGATCCAGAACCCCGGCATCTCGCGCAGCGAAGTGGAGGCGCGCGTGGGCGACGCGTTGCGGACCGTCGGACTGGCCGACAGCCACGCCGAGCGCTACCCTCACGAGTTTTCAGGTGGCCAGCGCCAGCGGATCGGCATCGCCCGTGCCTTCGTGCTGGCGCCCGACTTTCTCGTGGCCGATGAGCCGGTCTCGGCGCTCGACGTGTCGATCCAGGCGCAGGTCGTCAACCTGCTGATGGAGATCAAGCGCAAGCTCGATCTCACCATCCTGTTCATCAGCCACGATCTCGCGGTGGTGGGTCACGTTTGCGACCGCGTCGCGGTCATGTATCTCGGCCGCATCGTCGAGATCGCCGACACCCGGACGCTGTTTCGCAATCCCCGGCATCCCTACACCGAAGCGCTGTTCTCGGCCGTGCCAGTGGCCGACCCGAGCCGCCGCCGCCAGCGCATCCTGCTCAAGGGTGACCTGCCGAGCCCGCTCGCGCCCCCATCCGGTTGCGCGTTCCGCACGCGCTGCCGCTACGCGATCCCGGCTTGCGCCGAGGCCGTCCCACCCCTCGCTCATATCGGCGGCGGCCACCAGAAGGCCTGCATCCGCGATGATCTCGCGCTGCAGCCAGCCTGCTGAGAAGGGCGGGCACCTCGTCACGTCTGTCGCGTCAGCCGCGTTCGCGGTCGAACCTGGAGAAGAGCCATGCCGCGGTTTTCGCCTTTCGAGGATTCGCTTTGGTTCGCCACGGCTGCCCCTGCCCCCACGACCAGCGCCCTTGAGGGTCGCGTCGAGGCGGACGTCTGCATCGTGGGTGCCGGCTACACGGGCCTGACAACGGCACTGGAACTCGCCCGCCAGGGTGTCCGCGTGGTGGTGCTGGAGGCCCAGCAGGCCGGTTTCGGCGGGTCCGGTCGCAACGCGGGCCATTGTACGCCGACCTTCACGCATTACAGCCTACCGTCGCTTCGCAAGATGCTGGGGCAGCCCTGGGCGGAACGCCTCATCGCCCGGCAGACCCAGGCCAATACCAAAGTCTCGGCGATGATCAGGCGCTACCAGATCCAGTGCGAATGGCAGCAGAACGGATACGTCCAGGCGGCCTCGCGCCCGAGCGCCATCAAGGCGATCGAACAGAAGGTGCGGGACTACAATGCCGTCGGGGCCAAGACCCGCTTCGTCGACCGGGCGGAGGTCGAGGCCATCACGGGCAGCCCGCGCTTTTTCGGCGGCTGGTTCCATACCGAAGGCGGACACGTCAATCCGCTCGGCTACGCACGGGGCCTCGCCCGGGCCGTCATTCAGGAAGGCGGCAGCGTCTACACAAGTTCGAAGGTGACCGGGGTCGTGCCCGAGAGCGGACGCTGGTCAGTGCAGACGGGGACAGGGGCGGTTCTGGCCGACAAGGTCATCTTCTCGACCGGCGCCTATACGGTCGACGGATGGCCCAAGCTCGACCAGAGCTTCAAGATCATGCGCGTCTTCGTGGCCGCGACACAGCCGCTGAGCGATGAAGAACGAACATCCGTCCTCCCAGAGAACACGACCATTCACGACGGTCGCGGCGACATCTACGTCTACAAATACAATGCGGAGGGCCGCATCGTCGCGTCCATGTTCCCGATGGGCGCACGCGGCCGCGACATGACCTACACCCACAAAGTCATGAGCGACCGGCTGAAATGGCTGCACCCGCAGATCAGGCAGGAGATCCGCTGGGAGTATTTCTGGTTCGGCGAGCTCGACATGCAGCACCGCACGATTCCGCGCCTCTACGGTCTCGCGCCAGGGGTCATTGCCTTGACCGGTTTGTCAGGTCGCGGGGTGCCAACGGGCAGCATGCTCGGAGGCATTCTCTCGGAATGGGCCATGGGGGTGCCGGACAAGGACCTGTCGCTCAAGATCGAGCCGCTGCACAAAGCGCCGCTCTACATGAGCTACGGCCCGCAATTGACGCTCCGCTATTACCGCGCGATGGATTGGATGAAATCCAAGCGGGATGGAGCCCCGTTACCGCCCCACGCATGATCTTGGCGGCTTACTTTCGTCGAGAAACCGACCGTCAGCCACAAGACCTTGGCAGCGAGCCGGGCTCTTAAAGCCGTACGATCCTCTGCCCAAATGACCGCATCCTGGCGACCCACTATTCTTAGATGACGAGAGAAAGTGGAAACCGCTCCCGATTTCTTAGACTGGCTATTTCTCCCCCACGCTTCCTCGCCTTAGATGAAGGGCCGCGTCAGTATCGCGCGGCGCGAAGGAAGCGACGATCGATGGCCGTTTTTCTGTGCACCGCATGCGGCACGTCTTTTCCTGAAGCGCCAGTACAGCCGGAGCGATGCCCGATCTGCGAGGACGAGCGCCAGTATGTGCCGGCAGCGGGCCAGGGCTGGACCACCCACCCAGCCTTGGAAGCTGACCACCGCAATGCGTGGCGCCTTCACGAACCCGGTCTCATGAGCGTGCAGACCGTTCCGACCTTTGCAATCGGCCAGCGTGCCTTCCTGCTGCGCACCCCGAGCGGCAACATCCTATGGGACTGCATCTCTCTCCTCGATCCGGCCACCGAGGAACTTGTCAGGGGGCTTGGCGGCCTCGCCGCCATCGCAATATCCCACCCGCATTATTACACGACGGCGATGGATTGGGCCGCCACCTTCGATGCGTCACTGCACCTCCATGCCGCCGACCGCGCCTGGGTTGTTCGGCCCGACCCAAGGATCCGGTTCTGGTCGGGCGAGACGCTCGACCTTCTTCCCGGCGTCACGCTGATCCGCGCCGGTGGACATTTCGCCGGCGGCACCGCGTTGCATTGGGCCGACACGGCGGATGGTGCGGGCACATTGCTCCCCGGCGACATCGTGCAGGTTGCACCTGGCGGCCGGCGAGTCTCCTTCATGCGGAGCTACCCGAACATGCTGCCCCTGCCGGCCACGGAGGTCCGGAGGATCGCCGCGCTGCTGGCACCCTGGCGCTACGCACGTATCTATGGCGTCTTTGCAGGTCTCGACGTGGTCCACGACGGACCCGCGATCGTCGCCCGATCGGCTGCGCGCTACGCGGAGATCCTGGAACATGGGTTGGATGCGGAAGCTGGTAGAGGTCTCGCACAGACCTAGGTGTGTCTAACGCGCCGTGAGCCATCCCAAGAGATTGCGCCAGAGGGTCGCGTAGCCCGGCCAATCCACGAAGGTCTGTGGCAGCCAGTGCGGACCGATGTCGGACGTCCAGACCGCCGTACGGCCTTGCCCGAAGGTTCCGGTGACGAGAAGCGGATGGCCGCCCTGGTCCTCCGGTAGCGTCGCAAGCACGTCGACACCGGTGCCTGTCTTCAGCACGACCTCATTGGCCCCCAGCAGCACCGGCCAGTCTGTGCCGAGGCCCTGGAGCACGGGATGGTCGGCCGGGCCGACCACTTTGGCTTTGAAGCCCTCGGGAATTTCCAGGCGATCGTCATAGGGCAGACAGGTCACCGGCAACGCCTCCTCGACGGCCGTGCGGCTCCAGCGAGCCTTCCCGTCAATGCCCTGAAAGGAAAAATAGCCACCGATCATGGCGAGGCCACCGCCCTGAGCGGTCCAGTCGCGCAGGAGCTTCAGGCGATTCGGATAGGTCTTGCCATGCAACCAGACATCCGGGTGCAGCAGGATCGAGTTGGCGCCGATGTCCGAGAGCAGGATGGCATCATAGGCCTTGAGGCCTTCGAGCGTGCTCGGCACGCCATTCACGGCCTCGTGCGCGGGCATGTAGGTGAGTTCGAAGGGGCTGTCCTTAAGGGCCGCGACGAGCGGTTCGGCGCCCAGGTGAAAAGTCACGCTGCCGAACTGGTCGAAGCCCTTGTAATGGGTCGCCGAACTCACCCAGCTTTCGCCGACCAGCAAGACTTTCTTCTTGTCCATCACACCTGTCCTTGAAGGTTCGGTTGCCCACGCATCATCACCGTCCGGCGGCTGCCGCAAAGGCGCGCACGCGGGCGGGATCGGCCGGGTTCCACCAGACGCCGCCGTGCTTGAGCGACGAGGCAACGATGACGCCATCGACGATGTCCAGGATGGCGGCGACGTTGTCGGCCGTCACCCCGCTCCCGACGAGCGTCGGCAGATGCGATGCCTGCTTGATCTGTCGGATGTAGCCGAGATCGGCCGCGTGGCCGGTCCGCTGTCCCGTGGCGATGATGGCGTCGGCGTCGAAGAACACGAGGTCGCGCACCAGTTCCTCGACCGCCCGGTCGCCCGTGATCGCATGCGCGCCATGTTTCACGTGAGCATCGGCAAAAATGCGGATTCCCTTGGCGCGCAGCCGGGCGCGGTAGCGCATCGCCTTTGCGGCCTCGCCGTCGAGCAGCCCCTCGTTGGCCACATAGGCGTTCGCCCATTGGTTGACCCGGATGAAACCCGCGCCGCTCGCCGACGCGATGGCGAGGGCCGGGATCGGCGCATTGGCCAGAACATTGATGCCGACCGGCTTGCCAAGCGTCAGACGGATGCGATCAGCCGCCACCGCCATATGGGCCGCCACTTCGGGGCCGATGTCGTCCGGCTTGCTGAATGGCACGTCGCCATGGTTCTCGACGATGACGCCGTCGCAGCCGTTGTCCAGATAGGCGCGCGCATCGTCGAGAGCGCGGGTGTAGATGGCATCGACCCCCTCGTCGGCATAGCGCGGCGCGCCCGGGAGCGGCGCCAGATGGATGACGCCGATCAGCGCCTTGGGAGCGCCGAACAGGGCCATGATCGCATCGCCGGCAATGCCGGACACCGGCTTATCGTCGCTCATGAGGCCTGCTTTCCAATGGGAGACCGCGCCAGGACCGCGAGTTCGGCCTCCGTCGGGCAAGACGCGAGAGCGCCCGAGCGGGTAACGGACCGGGATGCTGCCGCAACGGCCTGAGGCAAGGCCTCCGGCAGGTCGAGGCCTCGCAGCAGGGCCGCGACCAGCACCCCGCAGAAGACATCCCCGGCCCCTGACGTGTCGCACACCTCGACGCACGGGGCCTCAACGGCGATTGCCCCGCCGGACCACCAAGCCCGCGCACCCTGCCCGCCCAGAGTCACGACCAGATTCCCGACGCGGCGCTTGAGCATCGCTTTCGCTCCGTCCTCGACATCGGTCCGGGAACTCAGCGTGGCCAACTCGCTACGGTTCAGAACAAGAAGGTCGACGCAGTCCCACCCGATGTCTTCCACGGGAAAAAGCGGACTTGGGTTGAGGACCGTCATGGCCGAGCGAGCCTTGGCGGCGGCCAGGCAGGCCCGCGTCGTGGCGGCGGTCAGATTGCCTTGCAGAAGCACGATGTCGCCTGCTTGCAGGTGATCGGCGAACCCGTCCTGCAACGGATCGAAGGCCTGGGCACAGGCGATGGCGCTGACGATGGCGTTTTCACCGTCCTGCTGCACCAGGATCGTCGAACTGTCAGTGGGAAAAGCCAGGCCCGTGAGCATCGGCATGACGCGCGGATCCCGCGACAACACGATGAGGACCTTTTCGACGTCGTCGACCCCGACGGCCGCATAGAAAAGGACGTCGGCTCCCGCTCGGGCACTCGCCACAGCTTGGTTGAGGCCCTTGCCGCCCAGCCCCACGCGGCTCTCGAAAGCCACCGACGTCTCGCCGGGCCGGGGAAAATGCGGCACCACCAGGGTTGTGTCGAAACACAGGTTCCCGACGACGTGGACCCGGGCGGGGCGGTCCAAGCTCATGTCGCGGCCGAGAACACCCGGACGGGGTTCTCCTTCATCATGAGATCGATCGCGGCCCGGTCGAGACCGTGCCGTTTCAAGCGGGGCACGAAATGCTTGAGGATGTAGCCATAGCCAAAGCCACCGTAGCGGGTCAGCATGATCTTCAGGAACACGTCCTGGCTCATCAGCACGCGATGCCCGAAGCCTTTGTCGATCAATCCGCGAATAGCGCGGGCGTTCTCCTCGTCGGAAGGCGACTGCGCGTTCTGTGCGGCGTAGTAATAATCCATGCCAATCATGTCATATTCCAGGAAGGCGCCGCGTTTCGCGAGCGCCACCTGATAACCGGCGTCATGCCCACTCGGGTTCATGTGGCACAGCACCGTGTGATTGAGGTCGGCGCCCTCGCATTCGACGATGTCCAACACGTCATGCGCCAAGCGCTCCCAACCGGGCAGATGGATCGACAAGGGCACGCCGGTGATCCGCGAGGCTCGCGCGGCGGCGCGCAGCGACTTGCGCTCGGCGGTCGTGAAATCCTTACTGACGCCGACTTCGCCGATGATGCCCGCCATCACGTCGGGTTGCGTCGGCCCTCCGCCGACATCGTTGACGATGAAGGCAGTCGCCTCGTCGAGATCCATGCGGGTGAACCAGTCCGGATGCGACGCTTCGAGATAGAAGCCCGAGCCCATTACGACATTCAATCGGCTGCGCCGTGCAATGCGTTGCAGGGCCGCCGGATCACGCCCGATGCCGAGATTGGTCGGGTCGACCACCGTATCGCCGCCCAGTTCGTAATATTTTCCGAGTTCGCCCACAGCGACGTCGACGTCGAGCAGCAGGCAATTGTCGCGGCTGAGGAAAGGATTCATCCGCAATTCGCCGATGTCTTCCATGCTGACGGGCTTGTCGGACATCGCGAGTTCCGAGGCCGCGCAGGGGCAGTTCCACAGTTTCGAGGCATCGAGCAGGATATGCTCGTGCATCAGCGTCATCCCCATGCGCTCCACCGGAATCGGCCCATGCACCGTCATTACGGTGCCACTCCTCACGCCGACGGGGACCAAGCTGGTGTCCATGTGGAATCCTCAGCGCTTGCGGGCGGCGCCGCGGAAGATACGGAAGTTCATCCAGATCGCCACAAGGATGATGGTGCCGGTGACGATCGGCGTAAGAAACGGCGACAGGTGGGCCAGGATCAAGCCATTGCCGATGACTGCCACCGTCAGCGCGCCGAGCACGGTGCCGACCATCGTGCCGCGCCCGCCGAACAGGCTCGTGCCACCGAGCACCACGGCCGCGATCACATCGAGCTCGAAGCCTTGGCCGGCGTTCGACGAGCCGCTGCCGAGCCGTGCCGCGAGCACGACACCCGCCAGGGCCGCCATGGTGCCGGACAGCACGTAGACGAAGAGCGTCACGGCTTTGGTGTTGACGCCCGCGCGGCGCACCGCTTCGGCATTGGCGCCGATGCCGGTGACATAGCGGCCGAACGGCGTCTGGGTGAAAAGCACGAAGGCGAGAGCCACAATGCCGGTTGCGATGATGGCCGGCACGGGCACACCAAGGAACCAGCCGCGCCCGAGTTCCACAAAGGAGAGCGTCGCTGGAATCGGGATGGAATACCCTCCCGTCGTCAGCAACGCGACGCCACGGATGACGCTTAGGCCCGCCAAGGTGACGATGAAGGCCGGGATGCCCTCATAGGCGACGAAAAAGCCCTGCAGCGCACCGATCAGCCCCCCACAGGCAAGCATCAGCAGAACCACCAGAGCCCAGGGAATGCCGGCCTGGATCAGGATCGCACAGAGGGCGCTCACAAGCGCCAAGATAGAACCGACCGACAGGTCGATGCCGCCCGTGGTGATCACCAGCGTCATGGCGGCCGCCACCATCAGCAACGGTGACGACTGCCGCAGGATGTTCAGGATGTTCGGAACGGACAGGAAGTCCTCGGTCGCGACCGAGAACAGCACGACGACGAAAACGAAGAAAACAGCGATCGAGCCGACCCCGCCATTGGCGAAGAAACGGTCCTTCAGGCCACGCGGCCGCAGGCGCGTCGCGGGGGTCGGGACGCTCGAGATCTGCGCCGGGGTACTCATGAGATCGCCACCCCTTCGGCCTGGGTGTTACGGGCCGAGCGTGCGCTGAACTTGCGTCCGACGATCAGGTCGACGACCTCCTCGACATTGGTGTCGGCAATCTGGCGCTCGGCAATGGCGCGGCCCTCATACATCACCTGGATGCGGTCGCAGACCAGGAACAGGTCCTGCAGCCGGTGGGTGATCAGGATGACGCTCACGCCCCGCGCGCTCACGGTACGGATTAGTTCAAGCACCGCCTCCACCTCGGCGACCGCGAGCGCAGCAGTCGGCTCGTCCATGATCAGGACCTTGGGGTCGAACGAGGCCGCGCGGCCGATCGCGATCGACTGACGCTGTCCCCCCGACAGGTTTTCGACGTGGACCGTGATGTCCGGCACCGAAATGCCCAGGCGCTGCAGCATCGCGACCGCATCGGCCCGCATCCGCCGCTTGTCGAGAAACGAGACGCCGAGGATACGCCGGCGCGGCTCGCGGCCAAGGAACAGATTGCCGGCGACATCCACCGTGTCGCAGAGCGACAGGTCCTGGTAGACCATCTCGACGTGGGCGGCGCGCGCATCGGCCGGGGAGGCGAAGCGGACTTCCCTGCCATCGATCTCGATGGTGCCATCTTCGGGCACCACGGCACCCGACAGGACCTTGCTGAGCGTCGACTTACCCGCCCCATTGTCCCCGACGAGGCCGAGGACCTCCCCAGGGGCGAGGTCGAGCGCGACATCGTTCAGCGTCTGGATCGTGCCATAACGCTTGGAGATCCCGCGCATGCGGACCCTGGGTATGGGGGCGGCCATGCTACCTCCGTGTTCGGCTTGCTCTTACTTGAACATGTCCCGGAACTTGTCGACATTGGCCTTGGTGACGATCGTCACCGGCACCTGGATGACAGGCTCGACCTTGCCGCCCTTCTTCAGGCTCTGCAGCGACTCGATCGCCACTTTTCCCTCAGTATAGGGGTCCTGCTGCACCACCGCCGTGACCCAGCCCTCGTCAATCCCCTTGATGGCCTGGGCGGTCAAATCCCAGCCGAACACCTTGACCTTGTCCTTGCGGCCCGCCGTGTCGACGGCCGAGACGGCACCAATCAATTGCGGCTCGCCGGTCGCGTAGATGGCGTTCATGCTCGGATTGGCGGTCATCAGGTTCTCGGAGGCCGTGAGCGCCACGTCCTGCACGTTCTGCCCGTCGACCGTATCGGCGAATGTCACGCCGCTGACCGACGCGGTCTTCTTGAAGCCATCGAGTCGCTGGTTCTGGATGAAGGAGTTGAGTGCGCCGACGATGCCGACCTTGGCCTTGCCGCCCATGTCTTTTTTCACGTAATCGGCGAAGAAGGTGCCGATATCTTCACCGGCCTTGGTGTTGTCCACCCCGACGAAGGCGACGTTGTCTCCTCCGGGGATCTGCGCGTCGACCGCGATCACCGGGATGCCAGCCTTTTTGGCATCGACAATGGCAGGCTTGACGCCGTTCACGTCGATCGCGACGAGCACGATGCCATCCACCTTCTGGGTGATGTAGGTCGCGACCGCGTCGTTTTGGGCGCTCGGCACATTGTTGGCGTTGAAGATCACGAGCTTGTCGCCGGCCGCATCGGTGGCTTTCTTCGCCCCATCGTTGATCTGGTTGAAGAACAGGGCCTGCTGATTGATCGTCACCAACGCGTAGGTGGCGGCCTGGGCCGCGGATGCGCCCGAGGCCAAGAGGGCTGAGAGCGCAGCGCCGCGCAACATCATCGTCCGGTTCATCGCGTGAAATCCCTCTCTACGACGGACCGCATCCCCCCGGAGCTACTCCGTCAGCCAACATTCAAGTCTCTTGAAAAATTGTCAAGAACCTTGAACCTCATCAGAAGGTTGGAGGTGTGTTCACCCAGAAGATGCTGGCAGGTTCATCCCCTGCGTTCCGGTACGCGTGCGGAAGTTCCGAAGAGAATACAAAGGAGTCACCCTGATCCAGCCAGAACGTACGGTCGTCCACTATCAGCTCGATGCGACCTCGCAGGACATAGCCCACCTCCTCGCCGGCATGCTGGATCGGCCCCGCGCTTTCCCCCCCGACCTCGATATGATGGATGTTGCACTGAAGCAGATGCCCGCTCGCATAGGGGATGATGCGCTCAAGACTGATACCTTCGCCCCGCCGCAGCGGATCGAGTGCGATCAGCGGCCGCGACCCGTGCCGGAAGATGATGCCCTCCTCGCCGTGGCTCTCTTCGAACATCCAACCGATATTGATGCCGAGCGCCTGCACCAGGCGATGCAGGGTCGGCAGTGACGGCACGGCCTTTCCGTTCTCGTATTTCGACACGAGACTTTCAGAACAACCGGCGGCTTCGGCCAAGGCTTTCAGGGTCAGGCCCCGCGTTTGCCGCGCCAGACGCAGCCGCAAACTCACGCCCGAGAAGGTCGGGGCGTCTTCGATGGACATATTGATGGATTCACTTCCCACACGGCGATCCGCCGTCCGTCAGCACGGGTTCTAGCGCAACTGGCGGGCAGACCCAACCGGTTCGCAGGATCATAGCTGTTTCATCGTTTGCCCTGATCAATCTCATTTAGCGGAGTGGGGAGATGTTGCGGAGCCTTCTTCGATCCCCTTCTATTTAACTCGGTGGCGTCGCCCTCGCTCTTCCCTGCCATTGGCACTCGCCACTTGTGCCCTATACATTTCCACATGCAGTTTGAAGTTCCGATGCGACGGCCAAGATCGGCGTGCTTCGACCCGAGTATCGGGTCACTCATCTCCTCCGTGCATCGCGCTCTCGACTGCGGTGTCACCCTGATCGCCCGCGCCGAAACCCTCCTGCCGAAAGTCATCTGAGCATGGCCCGCATCGTTCTGATCGGAGGCAGTGGCCATATCGGCACCTATCTGGTGCCTCGGCTGGTCGAGGCTGGGCATGACGTCATCAACGTCACCCGAGGCCAGCGGGCACCCTACCTGCCTCATGCGGCATGGCAGGCGGTCGAAACCGTCACGGCCGACCGCGAGGCCGAGGATCGGGACGGCCACTTCGCAACGCGTATCGCGGCACTCAAGCCCGATATCGTGGTCGATCTCGTCTGCTTCACCGTCCCGAGCGCCCAGGCTCTGGCCGAGGCTCTGCACGGAAGCATCCAGCATTTCGTCCATATTGGTACGATCTGGGTGCACGGGCCGGCCAGCGTCGTACCCACGCCCGAGGAGGCGCCACGTCGGCCGTTCGGAACGTATGGGGTGCAGAAGGCGGCCATCGAGGCCTATCTGCTCGACCGCGCGCGTCGCGACGGCTTTCCGGCGACGATTCTCCACCCCGGTCATATCGTTGGCCGTGGCTGGGCGCCGCTCAATCCAGCCGGGCACTTCAACCCGCAGGTCTTCGCGGCAATCGCCCGGGGCGACACCCTGACGTTGCCGAACTTCGGCCTCGAAACGGTCCATCACGTCCATGCTGACGACGTCGCCCAGATGGTCATGAGAGCGGTTGGCAACTGGCGTGCCTCGACCGGGGAGGCTTTCCATGCGGTCTCGTCCGGGGCCTTGACGTTGCGCGGTTATGCCGAGGCGATGTTCCGTTGGTTCGGTCACGAACCGAACCTCGCCTATCTGCCGTGGGACGCCTGGGCGGCTGGGCAGGATTCCGAGGAAGCGCAGACGACCTACGAGCACATTGCCCGGAGCCCCAACTGCGCGATCGCCAAGGCGGAACGTATTCTGGGCTACGCTCCACGCTTCACATCTCTGGAGGCGGTGCAGGACGCCGTCCTGGCCCTGGACCTCCCTGGCTCCACGCCCGCGCTGCGGAACTGAGAGACGATCTCACCGCATTGCGTTTCCCGAGCCGGACCGCAGCGCGGATGAATACATGCCCGTCGTTCGGAATTCAGTCGGGCTGATCCCGAAGGTGCGGCGGAAAACTTTCGCGAAATAATTCGGATCGTCGAAGCCGCAGGCTTTCGCGACCTCGCCGATGCGTGTTTCGGCGCGGCCAAGCAGGCGGGCCGCCTGGGTCATACGTTCGCGCAGGATGAACTCGGCCGGCGGAAGTCCTTCCTGGGCGGTGAAGACCCGGGTAAATTGTGTGCGGCTCAGGCCTGCGAGTGCCGCGAGACCGGGAATGTCGAGCGGCTGCGCCAAGTGGGCGCGGATGTGGCGCACGATCTTCGCCACGCGACCGTCTCCGCCTGGCTCGGCCTCGTGACTGCGGAACAGCACATCGTCGTAGAGCGCCATCAAAGCCTCGTAGGCCATGGCGGAAATCATGCCCGGCGCCTCAGCCCGGCTTTCGATCAATCGCCGGCAGCAGCCGGCGAGATGTTCGATCGTGCGCTCCTGCAGGCGGAACACGGGACCCGCCACGGCCAGGATGTCGCGCTGGATCGCCACGGCCTCCTGGCCGGTCGTCGAGAGCCAGAAATACTCCCACGATCCGCCCGCCTCCAGCCAGTAGCGATGGTTGTGCGGAACGATGACCAGCATGGTGTCCCCGGCCTCGAGCCGATAACGGCGGCGGCCGTAGAGAAGGTTACCAGCCCCCGCGACCGTGTGTTGGAGCACCGTGAAGGGGGTCTGTCCGCGTCGCAGTCCGTTCCAGTGATAGGGCTCGTCATGGCGGATTTCATAGCCGCAACTCGTCGGCATCGTGTGCAGCCGTCTCCGCCCGCGCGGCACCGAAACGGTGCTCATGACCGGTGCCAAGGCCTTGAGGAGAAGCAGTTCAGGATTACCCATGGAAGTACAAATCACCTCTTGGGCCGGGTCTGTCCAGCGAGGTAAAGTTCTCGCAACAAGACAGCCGGAAAGGCCGCTTCGTCGAACAGAGGGAGAAGCCCATGGCTGCGCGGCTGAAGATCGCGTTCATTGGCGCCGGAAGCGTCGGATTTACCCGCACGTTGGTGAAGGACATTCTCTGCGTGCCAGAGCTGCAGGAGGTCGAATTCGCGCTGACCGATATCAGCGCCCACAACCTCGAGATGATCCGGACCATCCTGGAGCGGATCGTCGAAAGCAACGGCCTTCCGGCTCGCATCACCGCGACGACCGATCGTCGGGAAGCGCTCGACGGCGCGAACTACGTGATCAATTGTACCCGCATCGGGGGTCTCGAAGCCTTCGCGGACGACATCCGGATCCCGTTGAAATATGGCGTCGACCAATGTGTGGGCGACACGATCTGTGCCGGTGGCATCTTCTACGGCCAGCGCTCGATGATGGCACTGCTCGACTTCTGCCGCGACATCCGCGAGGTGGCACAGCCGGGCGCCAAGCTCCTGAACTACGCCAATCCGATGGCGATGAACACCTGGGCGGCGATTGACTCGGGCGGGGTCGACACGATCGGCCTGTGCCACGGGATCCAGCATGGCTGGGAGCAGATCGCCGAAGTGCTCGGCGCCAAGGACCCGAGGGAAGTCGAATACATCTGCTCGGGCATCAACCACCAGACATGGTACACCGATATCCGCTACCAGGGGCGGAGGATCGAACGCGACGAACTCGTCGCGGCCTTCGAGCGCCACCCGGTCTATTCGCGCCAGGAGAAGGTGCGGATCGACGTGCTGAAACGGTTCGGCGTCTACTCGACCGAAAGCAACGGACACCTTTCTGAATACCTGCCCTGGTATCGCAAGCGTCCCGACGAGATCGGCCGCTGGATCGATATGTCCCACTGGATCCACGGCGAGACGGGCGGCTATCTCCGGGTCTGCACCGAGGGGCGGAACTGGTTCGAAGAAGAATATCCGCGCTATCTCGAAGAAGCCGGTGAGCGCATCGATCCCGCCAAACGATCGCTCGAACACGGCAGCTACATCATCGAATCCCTGGAGACGGGCCGGGTGTACCGCGGCCACTTCAATGTGAAGAACAATGGCGTGATCACCAATCTGCCGGATGATTGCATCATCGAATCGACCGGCTTCGTCGACACGTTCGGGCTCAACATGCGGGCCGGCATCACCTTGCCGGAGGCCTGTGCGGCGACATGCCAAGCCTCGGTCAACGTACAGCGCATGTCCGTGAATGCGGCTCTCAAGGGCGACGTCGACCTCCTGAAGCAGGCGGTCCTGCACGATCCGCTCGTCGGCGCCATCTGTTCGCCCGACGAAGTCTGGCAGATGGTCGACGAGATGCTGGTCGCCCAGGCGCACTGGCTGCCGCAATATGCCCACGCGATCGACGGCGCCAAGGCGCGCCTCGCCAAGGGCACGGTCAAGACGCGGGATTGGGCCGGCGCGGCACGCCAGCAGGTGCGCAGCGTCGCGGAAATGCGCGCCGCGCGCATCAAGACCGACGGCCGGCGGCAGCCCGACCAGGAAGTGGTGGCGTAAACCCGCCGCCTGGACGCATGATGACAGCCGTACGGGCCCGAAGAGGCCGACGGTCAGCCGAATAATCGGCGACAAGGGAGAGAAAACCAATGACGATCGTGGCTCCGCCGCTGCGTCCAGCGCGGCACCGTGTCCTGGCCGCCTCGACGGCGCTCGCGCTCATCTCGGGCACGGCCTCGGCCGACGGCCTGAAGGGCGCCGTGCCGCTTCAGGCCGCCCCGCCCATGCAGAGCGGCAAGACCACCAGCATCGACTACAAGGACCTGATGCAGGTGAGGACTCTGCCTGCCTACGCGGAGCCCGCCTGGGTCAGCGACCTCGTCAAGGCCGGCAAGCTGCCTGCCGTGAAGGATCGCCTGCCGCCGGAGCCGGTCGTGGTGGACGTCACCAAATCGGCACCTGACGGCGTCGGCCAATATGGTGGGGTCATCCGCCACGTCTCCGGCTCAAGGCCGCAGGGCTGGAACTGGATGGCCGGCAACATCATGGCTTGGGGCGGCGTCGAGGAGATCATCGACCAGTGCCTCGTCCGCAATGCGCCGGTGTGGATGCTCAGCAAGGAACATGTCGAGCCGCTGCCGCAGCTCGCTACCTCCTGGGACTGGAGCCCCGACGGGCATCAACTGACCATGCATCTCCTCAAGGGTGCCAAATGGTCGGACGGCCAAGCCTTCGGGGCCGACGACGTCATGTTCATGTGGGACGACAACATCTCCGATCCGAAGGTGCCGGCTTGGGCACGCCCCGGCGTTTTCGGCGAGGGCACGACGTTGAAGAAGGTCGATGACGCGACCGTGCTCTGGACCTTCAAGGAAGCCTTTCCGGTCGCCACGATCTACCAGATGGGCTTCCAGAAGCTCTGCCCGGGGCCGGCCCACATCCTGAAGCCGCTGCATCCGAAGTACAATCCGCAGGCCACCTACGACAGCTACATCAATGCCTTGAAGCCCGACCATACGCCCTGGGTCAGCATGGGGCCCTGGACGGTGACGCAGTACAAGCCCGACCAGGTGATGGTCATGCGGCGCAACCCCTATTTCTGGGAGGTCGACACCAAGGGCAACCAGCTGCCCTACCTCGACGAGGTGCAATACAAGCTCTCGACCTGGGAAGACCGCACGGTGCAGACCGTCGCGGGTTCGGCCGACTACGCCAACATGGAAGACCCTTCGATCTTCCTCGAATCGCTGCGGCGCGCCAAGGACCCGGGCTTCCCGGTGCAGATCATCTGGGGCCCGCGGGCCTACGACCATTCGCTCTATCTGAACATGTCGGACGTCTGCGGCGCCGATGATCCCCGTGACAAGGCGGTCCGGACGCTGTTCCGCAATCTCGAGTTCCGCCGCGCCGTGACTCAGGGCATCGACCGGCAGGCGATCGGCCAATCGCTCGTCAAGGGCCCGTTCATCGCGCCCTATCCGGGCGGCATCCATCCGGAAAGCCAGTTCGCCGATCCGAAGACCATCGTCTATTACCCTTACGACCTGAGCGGCGCCAAGGCGGCACTGGACATGCTCGGCTTCAAAGCAGGCGGGGACGGCATCCGCACCTGGCCGGCAGGCTCGGCCATGGCGGGCAAGCCGCTCGACCTCTACCTGACGCATCGCACGAGCTATACGACCGACATCAACATCGCCCAGACGCTCGTCACCATGTTCCGTGAGATGGGCATCAACCTCGTCCTGCGGCCAACGACGGAAGACCTCACCCAGGTACTGCCGCAGTGCCAGTGGGATATCGCGCTGAACCGCGGTGACCGTGAATGGACGGCGCCGGTCATGCAGCTCAACTATATCGCGCCGCTCGACTGGAGCGGGCCCTATTGGCACCTCGGCACGGCCACGCAGGCCCAGAACCTGATGCCGCCGGAAAAGGAGATGCTGGGGCTTATCGACAAGATCCGAACCGAGCGGGATTCCGACAAGCGCAACGACCTGTTTCACCAATTCGACCACGTCTTCACGCAGAACGTCGAGACCGTGGGGCTCATCCAATATCCAGGCGCCATCCTGATCAACAAGCGCTTCAAGAACGTGCCGCCGGGCTCGCCGATCTACGGCTACGGCTGGGGTGAGGACGGCATCATGCGGGAACGCCTTTGGGTTGCGGCGGAGGATCAAGGCAAGGTGCCGGAACTGGGCGCCAAGACGCTACCAGGGGTGCAATAGCCGTCGCAGGAACTCCCCTTCTGCCGCGCGAGCGGGAGAAGGGGATACCGGAGCAACCGCATGGTTTTCTTCCTCATCAAACGGATCCTCTCGGCGTTGGTCCTCGTGCTCGTGGTCAGCCTCGTGTCCTTCCTGCTCATCAAGGCGCCGCCCGGCGACTATGCCTCCACGGTCAAGGCTTCGGCGATCAGCCGCGGCGGCATGAGCGAGGCCGATGCCGAGCAATTGGCTCAGGCCACACGCGTCCGTCTCGGCCTCGACCGGCCCGTGATCGTGCAATATGCCCGCTGGATCGGCGGGATCGTCCTGCACGGCGATTTCGGCCCTTCGTTCCAGCAGAACGCCTCGGCCGGCGAAGTCATCGGCCGGCGGCTCTGGTACACGCTCGGCATCGCGCTCTGCTGCCATATCCTGGCAACGGTCATCGGCGTCAGCCTCGGCATCTTCGCGGCCGTCAACCAGCACCGCATCGGCGACACGGCCGCGACCGTCTTCGCCTTCCTGGGCATGACCATCCCGCGCTTCTTCCTGGCGCTGGTGATCCTTTATGTGCTCGCCTTCGTGGTGCGCTCGCCCGCCATCGGCTCGCTCTTCTCGGCCGAGTACGTCCTGGCGCCCTGGAGTTTCGGGCGTTTCCTCGACCTCGTGCATCACGTCTGGCCGGTGATCTTCATCGCGGCCTTCGGCGGCCTCGCCTACAACCTCAGGGTGATGCGGTCGAACCTGCTCGACGTGCTGCGCCAGCCCTTCATCGAGGCGGCCCGCGCCAAGGGGCTGCCCGAGCGAACCGTCATCCTGAAACACGCGGTGCCGAACGCCATCCATCCGCTCGTCATGTATCAGGGCGTGATCCTCCCCTACATGCTGTCCGGCGAACTCGAAGCGGCGATTATCCTGTCGATCCCGACGATCGGGCCGCTGATGTATTCTTCGCTCATCAGCCACGACACCTATGTCACGGCCACCATCTTCCTGATCCTCTCGGTGCTGCTCGTCGTCGGCAACCTCATGGCCGACATCGTGCTCGGCCTGATCGATCCGCGTGTCCGCGAAGGAGCCCACGCATGACGATGGTGCCTCTCGTCGAGCCCCATCTCGAAGACCCGACCGACACGAGCCTCGCCCTTACCAAGTCGTTGCCTGCGGGTGCCCGGTCGCAAAGCTATGGCGCCATGGTGTGGCGGCGCTTCCGCAGCAATCGCACCGGCATGATCGGCGGCGTCCTCGTGCTGCTGCTGGTCAGTGCCGTGATCTTCGCGGATTTCCTCAGCCCCTACGATCCCGCTGCCCGTGACGGAAGCCAGATCTACATGCCGCCGCAGGCCGTTCACTTCGTCGGCGCGAGCGGCTTCGGGTTGCTGCCCTTCACCCACCCCATCAAGGCCGACGTCGATCCCGTCACCTTCGAACCCACGCTGTCGGAAGACGCCGTGACGGAATGCCGGCCCGCCCTGTTCGGTGCCGGCTGGTCCTATGATCTGTTCGGCCTGACGCTCGACCGCCATCTTCTGACGGCGCCGGAGGGTTGCCCCTTTCACCTCCTTGGGACGGATCGCGATGGGCGCGACATGCTGGCACGGCTGCTGCAGGGCAGCCGCCTGACGCTCTTCATGGCCGCCTTCGTGGTCGGTGTCGCCACCCTGGTCGGCACGGTCGTAGGCGTTGTCTCGGGCTATGCGCGCGGCGCGGTCGATCATTGGATTCAGCGCGTCGTCGAATTCGTGCTGGCGCTGCCGGAGCTGCCCTTCTATTTCGCCCTCGTCGCCATCATTCCCCGCGACACCTCGCCCCTCAACGTGTTCCTGATGCTGGCCGCGATCCTGGCCTGCCTGAAATGGGCGCAGCTCGCCCGCGAGGTGCGGGGCAAGACACTGGCGGTCGGTGGCCTCGATTACGTGAAGGCGGCGGAAGCCGTGGGCGCGCGACCGAGCCGCATCGTGTTCCGTCACGTGCTGCCGAACGTCATGAGCCAGGTGGTCGTCGCCACGACGTTGATGATCCCGTCGATCGTGTTGCTCGAAAGCTTTCTGTCGTTTCTCGGTCTCGGGGTTCAGCCGCCGCTCATCTCCTGGGGCCTGCTGCTCAACGCGGGGCAGGATCTGCAGACGCTCGGCTCCTACCCTTGGGTGCTCTCGCCCATCGGCGCGATCCTGATCACCGTCCTCGGCTTCAACATGCTGGGTGACGGGCTGCGGGATGCGATGGACCCCTACCATAGTTGAGGACGACGCGATGACCACGCCATCCAAGCTCCTCACCGTCGACAATCTGTCCGTGCACTTCAAGCGCGACGAGCACATCGTGCAGGCCGTCGACGGCCTGTCCTTCGCGGTCGAGCGCGGCGAGATGCTGGCGGTGGTGGGCGAGTCCGGTTCGGGCAAATCTGTCACGGCACGCGCCATCATGCGGCTGCTGCCCCGCACGGCGACGCTCGGCCCCGACAGCCGCATCAGCTTCGCCGGCACCCGGATCGATAGCGCGACCGAAGGCCAGATGCTCGGCATCCGGGGCAAGCACATCGCCATGATCTTCCAGGAGCCGATGTCCTCCCTCGATCCGATCTACCGTATCGGCGACCAGATCTGCGAAGGCATCGTTCGGCACCAGAAGCTCACAAAGAAGCAGGCCATGGCACAGGCCTTGAGCCGCCTGAAGGAGGTGCAGATCCCCGATCCCGAGGCGCGGCTTCAGCAATATCCGCATCAGCTTTCGGGCGGCCAGCGCCAGCGTGTGATGATCGCCATAGCGATCGCCAACAACCCTGAGCTGTTGATCGCCGACGAGCCCACCACGGCGCTCGATGTCACGGTGCAGGCCGAGATCCTTCGGCTGATCCGCGCATTGCAGCGCTCGCACAACATGGGGGTGATCATGATTACCCATGACCTGACCGTCGTGAAACGCGTGAGCGACGCGGTATGCGTGATGCGGCTCGGCAAATTGCGGGAATCGAACCGTACCGCCGCACTCTTCGCCTCTCCGCAGGACGGCTATACCCGAACGCTGCTCGCCGCCGAACCGAAGGGCCGACCGCGCCCGGTCCCGGCCGAGCGCCCGGTGGTGCTCGATGTGGCCGATGCCCGGCTCGACTACGTGCTCTCGACCGGCGGCTTCTTCTCGCGCCGCAAGGGCCGGACGCTCGCGGCGCTCGACGGCATCAGCGTGCAGCTCCGCAAGGGCGAGACACTCGGGGTCGTGGGAGAATCCGGTTCGGGCAAGTCGACACTCGGCAAGCTGATCCTGCGTCTCCTCGACGTGAGGGGAAGCGGCAGCGTCGTCTGGTGCGGGGAACACCTTGAAAACAAGACCCGCGAAGAGATGCGCCCGCTGCGCCCGAAGCTGCAGATCGTCTTCCAGGATCCGTTCTCGTCGATGAACCCGCGCTTGAGCGTGCGGCAGATCGTGGAGGAAGGACTGATCGTCAATGGGATTGGAACGTCGGCGCGGGACCGTGAGGCGCGCGTCTGCGAGGCGTTGAGCGATGTCGGACTCGACCCCAACGTTCTCAACCGCTTCCCGCATGAGTTCTCGGGTGGGCAACGCCAGCGCATCGCCATTGCCCGGGCCGTGGTGCTCCGTCCGGACTTCATCGTGCTGGACGAGCCGACCTCGGCGCTCGACCTGTCGGTGCAGGCGCAGGTCATCGACCTCCTGCGTGCGCTTCAGGAGCGCTACGACCTCACCTATCTGTTCATCAGCCACGACCTCAAGGTGGTGCGGGCGCTTTGCCACAATGTCGTGGTGATGAACCGCGGCCGCATCGTCGAGAGCGGCCCGACCGACACGATCATGGACCACCCGACCGAGGACTACACGAAGCGGCTCGTGCGCGCCGCCTTCGAGGTGGCGGCGTGACCTGACAAACCTCTTACCGTCGTGACCGGGCCTGTCCCGGTCATCCAGGCGAGCGCGTCGACCTCCCCGGCCGCGAGCGTGGATGCCCAGCACAGGCTCGGGCAGGACGGTCTTTTTCTTTCAGCGAAGGATCAACTCCCATGACCAAGATTGCCATGATCGGGGCCGGCTCGACAGTGTTCATGAAGAACCTCGTCGGCGACATCCTGCAGGACAAGCGCCTGAAACAGGCCGAGATCGCCTTGATGGATATCGACGAGAAGCGCCTGACGGCCTCCGAAGCCGTGGCCCGCAAGCTCGTCGAGCAGCTCGGTGCCAAGGCGACGATCAGCAAGACCACCGAGCGCCGGCGCGCGCTGGCGGGGGCCGACTACGTGGTTCTGATGATCCAGGTGGCCGGCTACAAGCCCGGCACGGTGACGGACTTCGAGGTGCCGAAAAAATACGGCCTGCGACAGACGATCGCGGATTCGCTCGGCATCGGCGGCATCATGCGCGGCCTGCGCACGGCGCCCGTGCTGATCGACATCGCGAACGACATGCGTGAGCTCTGCTCCAAGGCGCTGATGCTGCAATACGTGAACCCGATGGCGATCAACTGCCGGGCCTTGTCACGCCTGGCGCCCGACATCCGCACGGTCGGTCTCTGCCATTCGGTGCAGAACACCACTGCCGAACTCGCGGAAGACATCGGCGTGCCGGAAGACGAGATCGTCTCGCGCTGCGCCGGCATCAACCACATCGCCTTCTTCCTCGAATTCGAGCGGCTGATGCCCGACGGCACGCGGCAGGATCTTTATCCCAAAATCCGCGAGGTGCTGGCCAAGGGCACGATGCCGAAGACCAACCGGGTGCGCTACGAGCTCTTCAAGCACTTCGGATATTTCGTCACCGAATCCTCCGAGCATTTCGCCGAATACGTGCCGTGGTTCATCAAGCGCGATCGGCCGGACCTCATCAAGAAATTCCATATCCCGCTCGACGAATATATCAGCCGTTGCGAGAAGCAGATCAAGAACTGGGACAAGCAGGAGCAGACACTTCTGTCCGGGGGCAAGATCAAGGTGAAGCGAAGCCATGAATACGCGGCGCGCATCATGGCGGCCGAACTGACCAACGAGCCCACCGTCATCAACGGCAACGTGGCGAACCATGGCTATATCGAGAACCTTCCCGAGGGCGCTTGCGTCGAGGTGCCGTGCCTCGTCGACCACAACGGTATCCAGCCGACCCGCATCGGCCGCCTTCCGGTGCAGCTCGCGGCCCTGATGCAGACCAACATCAACGTTCAGGAACTGACGGTTGAAGCCATCGCGACCGGGCGTCTCGATCACCTCAAGCAGGCCGCCATGATGGACCCGCATACGGCCGCCGAACTGTCGATGCAGGAAATCGCCGATCTCGTCGACGACCTCATGAAGGCGCACGGCAGTTGGGTGCCGTCGATGCGCGAGACCGCACAGGAGTTCCTGCGCGCTGCGGAGTAAGGACCCTGGACCGCTTCACGCGATCCCCACCATCAACTGGGAGCGTGAGCGTAGCGGCACCGACCGCCATAGGGCCGTCCTGACAGCCGGCGAGGCCTGAAGGCGGCCGTCAGGGATTTGAAACCGCGCGAACTTGACCTCCGGCTTCTCATTTCCCGACAACATCCGAGCCGATGCGGATCGGAAATCCGGAGCAGCGCAAAACCGAGCGCCGACGCGTCGCGCTGATGCGATGTCGGTTCACCAATCGGGGTCTCTGGCCCGCCCGGCGAGGCGAGGCGAGCCTCTCTCGCCTGGACCAGATACGCGTCCGCCTCGCGCCGCAGTGTCGTGGAATGTCGATCGTCGTAAGCGCTACCGGCAAGGGTATTCGGAAGAGCCGCGACCGCGACACCTGCCTCCTTGAGCAATTCGATGGCGCGCGTGACTGTCGTAAGCGCGTGGGAGGAATTTTTCATGATGCAAACCTACGCGAAGCAATGCCGGATCGTGCCCCGGATGCGCATTCCGGTCCAGACGAGTATCCTGCCGGTGGATAGACAGTGGATAACCACAATGCACTCAAGTCGGCGCCGCTGCATTCGCACGCGTTTTGACGGCGTTCCCGTTATGTTTCACGCGGTACGGGAGAGCGGTCCGGCTTGGTTGAGACCATGCGACCGGCGCCGCCCAATCTGGAAAGACGGCGCCGGCTTACGCCAGCATGGCAAGTCAACATGCGGCGGAAAATGGAACAGCATTTCTCGCGGCTCGGCATCCCCCGATCGGGTGAGTGCCGTTCTTGTGTCATCGGGAGTCCGCAATGCGCTCAAGATTCGGCCTGCTCGCAAGGCAACAGCCTGCGCTTCGGTATGCCGTCCACGGCCACTGGATCCTTCACGGACTGGTCATCCCGACATCGGCCGCGAGCGAAAAGAACCGGTAGGCGTTTCGCGAGACAGCCTCGTCCTGGCTCGACAAAGCCGCCATCTCCGGCAGCTTTCGTCACGCCTCATCCGGCGTGAATCACGCAAAGGTCTCGGCGAATTGCGACCAGTGGCGGGCGAGGTAGTTGTATTCGTCCATGGTCGTGTTCCACACGTTGATGTGCTCGGCCCGCTGCCAGTAGGAGCCACCGGGACGCGATGTGCCGGCCGCCACCATCGGGCGACCGTCGATGCCCGAGATATCGACGGAGGCAGCCTTGCCGCCGTACCAATAGTCCCATTCGGCCGGCATCATGGCGTTTCGCACAGGTCCCGGGACCGACATATAGAAGCCCTGCCGCGCCAAGAGGGCCCCGGGTTGTCCATCGAGCCACCAATTGAGATAGCGATAGGCGGCATCGAGAAGCGGTCCGCTCAGGCGCGACGACAGGCACATGCCGCTGTGCCAGGCCCGATAGCCCTCGCGCGGGACGGCTTCGATCACCGCGCGCCCGGCCTGCCGCAGCCGTGCCGCACCGGGCGACCACATGCTGCCGATGCCGGCGCGGCCCGCCAGCATCGCATCGGCCGCCTGCTGGGCGGTTTGCCACAGGCCGGCGAACATTCCCTCTTTCCTGCGGGCCCACAGCAGGGCCATGAGGGCGTCGATCTCGGCTATCGTCATATTGCCGATATCCTGGAAGCCGATTTCGCCGCGCGCCTCAAAGGCGAGCGCCGCGTCAAAGACGCCGATCCCCGGCTCGTCCACAAGAAACAGCCGGCCCTTCACCTCCGGATCGAACAGCCAGGCCCAGCTGACCTCGTCGACCGCGCGGCTCGCGAACAGATCGGGCGCATACGCGAAGGCGTCGAGATTGTGCACCGTCGGCAACATGCTGATGCGGGACGTCTCGCGCTCGGCGAGCGACAGGTCGGGCTGGACATAAAGCATGCGCACCGGGTTCTCGCCACGCCCGAACGAGGCGAGCGGACTGATCCGCCCCTGCGTGGTGAGCGGGCTCATCTCCGGCCAGCGCGTGATCCGCGCGAGCTCGATCGGCTGGATCGCCCGCCAGAACCAGACGATGTCCAGGTTGTGAAAGCACTGGTCGTAGATGTCGAAACTGTCAGGCTCCAGCGCCGCCTTGCGCTGCGCCGACATGAAATCGAGCACTTCGAAGGACAGCGAGAGGCCGAGCTCCTCCTCGGCCATGCGGCGCAGGGGCTCGATCAGCGTGATCTCGGTCCCGAGCACGCGCAAATGCGGACGGGAGTCGCCCATGCCGCGTGCTCTCACGCCGCCGCCATCGGAGCACGGGCAGGCTTGAGACCGAAGGCCTGCATCGAACGTTCGATCAGAGCGGGGTCGAGGCCGCGGGTGATGAAGACGAGGCGGGAGCGGCGATCATCAGGATTGGGCCAGGCCGCCAGGTGGGTCGGCACATGCACCAGTTGCTGCACGCCGTGGATGGCCACCGGCGTCTCCGAGCCCTCGACGTTGAGCAGACCCTTGACCCGCAGGATGGCGCTGCCGTGCCGATTGAGCAGCATGGTGAGCCAGAGACCGAACAGCGTCCAGTCGATCGACGCCTCGAAGACGAGAGCGAAGGAGGCGATGGCCGCAAGATGCGCGGGCGCAGCGAGATCGGGTGCCGCGACGCAGCGGAACCCTTCGAGAGCCGTTGTCAGCGCCGGTCGATCGCTCAGCAGCGCAGTGGCATCGAGGGGATCGGTGGCGGCACGGTGGAGGGGCGCATCGGGATTGAGCGCCCGCAAAGCGTCGATCGTGGCATCCGTCGTGGCTGTGTCGGCGAGGTCCGTCTTGGTCAGGACGAGACGGTCGGCCACGGCCGCCTGGGTGACGCTTTCCGGCTGACGAGCCAGTTGATCGCGACCGTTCACGGCATCGACCGTGGTGACGACCGCGCCCATGCGGAAGTGATGCTTCAACACGGGATCGGCCGTGATCGTGGCGATCACGGGTAGCGGATCGGCAAGGCCTGTCGATTCCACCACGATGCGGCGAAAGGGCGGCACCTCGCCGCGCGCGCGCTTCGAGTGCAGCGCCTTGATGGCCTCCGCCAACTCGCCCCGGATGGTGCAGCAAAGACACCCCGAGGACAGCAGCACCATCTGGTCGTCGATACGGTCAAGCAGGTGATGATCGAGCCCGACTTCACCGAATTCATTGATCAGGACAGCGGTGTCACCGAGGGCGGGGTCCTTCAGGAGGCGGGCGAGAAGCGTCGTCTTGCCGGAGCCGAGGAAGCCGGTGAGGAGGATCACGGGGGTGAAGTCGGGATAGTCGCTCATGCGCGCCGCTCCAGCCTCGCGAGCAGACCCGGATCGAGCGGGTCGACCGGCCGGCCGAGCAGCTTTTCCGCTGCCGCCCAAAGGTGGCTCAGGTTGTCGACGAGCTCCGTCTTGCCGGTTCGGGTCGACAGCTGGAAGGCCGTGCCCTGCCAATCCGACAGCCCCAGCCCGAAATGGCCGAGGATGCGATTGGCTTCGGTGACGCGCCGGGCGCGCTCGCGGCGGCGTTCGAGCGGGCTCGTGTTGCGCGTGAAGGCGCCGGGCCGTGCATGGGCGTCGGCCCAGTGCTCCGACCCGCCGAGAACACCGCAGAGCGCACACATGGGCTATTTATGGCGCGGGGAGCGCTTGGCGAAGTCGTCGGCCATCTCGTTCATGGTGACGAATCTGACGCCCGCGTGCGAACTCATATGCTCGTAGAGGCGCTCCAGCATCATCAGAACGTGGGGTCGACCGGAGACATCCGGGTGGATGGTCATCGGAAACACGGCGTAGTCATATTCCTTGTAGACCCAGTCGAACTGGTCCCGCCACATCTGCTCGATATCGCGCGGGTTGACGAAGCCGTGGCTGTTCGGCGCCTTCTTGATGAACATCATCGGCGGCAGGTCATCGAGATACCAGCTCGCCGGAATCTCGATGAGGTCCGTCTCCTGGCCGCGCTTCAGCGGCACCATCCATTCGGACGGCTTCTTGGAATAATCGATCTTGGTCCAGCTATCGCCCACCCGGACGTAATAGGGCTGATGGTCGTGGTGCATCAGCGAATGGTCGTATTTGATGCCGCGTTCGAGCAGCAGCTCGTTGGTCACGGTCGAGAATTCCCACCAGGGCGCGACATAGCCGGTCGGTCGTTTGCCCGAGAGTTGCGTGACGAGATCGATGCACTTGTCGAGGATCTCGGTTTCCTGCTCGCGCGTCATCGCGATCGGGTTTTCATGGGTGTAGCCATGGATGCCGATCTCGTGGCCTGAATCAGCCACCGCCTTCATTTCCTTGGGAAAGGTCTCGATCGAGTGGCCGGGGATGAACCAGGTGGTCTTGATGCCGAGCCTGTCGAACATTTTCAGCAGGCGCGGGCTGCCGACTTCGCCGGCGAACAGGCCGCGCGAGATATCGTCCGGCGAGTCCTCGCCACCATATGAGCCGAGCCAGCCCGCGACCGCGTCGACGTCGACGCCGAAGCCGCATAGAATTTCCTTGGCCATTGTGGGTCCTTTCCTCTCAGCCGTGTTGTGTCCGGTCCCCTGCTCTTCAGCGCGGATCGGTTTGGTGCGTCGCGTCCCGGATCACGGGTTCGGCCGCCAGGGCCGTCGCGAGCAGATGGTCATCGCGGCCCGGGCCACCCGACAGCAGGAGAGCGGTCGGCAGGCCCGACGCGTCGAAGCCGGTCGGGATCGAGACGCCGCACCAATCGAGAAAGTTACCGATGAGCGTGTTGCGCAACGTCTTGAGGTTGGTTGCGACGAAGAGGTCGTCATCGGCTTCGAGCGCCGCGATCTTGGGCGCAACATGCGGCACCGTGGGAAAGGCGATCAGCGTGCTGCCGTCGAAAATGGGAGCCAATTCGGCGATCATCTGTGGGCGTGCCGCGCGAATCGTGGCCTCGGCCGCGGCCCCGATCGCGGCTCCCGCCCTGAGACGCGCGACGACACGGCGGTCCATGCGGTGAGGCGCCTCCGTGGCGAGGCGTTCCTTGTGAAGATCGTAAGCCTCCAAGGCCGCCAGGGCGCCGTGCTTGGCGCTCAGCGCCAGGACCGCGTCGAGTGATGGCAGGACGCGGCGGTCGACAATCGCCCCAGCCAGAACCATGCGGGCGAGCGCCGCTTCGAAATTCTGCGCAACGGCGGGCTCGATCCCGTCCCAGATCACATTGGTTGGCACGATCAGCCGCAAGCCTTTCAGGCTGCCGCGACGAAGATCGGGGGCCGCGAGGCCGCGCGCCGCCGCATCCACCAGAACCGCATCGACGACGCTGCGACACAGCACGCCCGCCGTGTCGAGCGTCCGCGACAGAGGGAAGCCGCCCGCTAGGGGCCAACGGCCGCCGGACGACTTGTAGCCGATCACGCCGTTGAAGGCGGCCGGGATGCGGACGGAGCCACCCGTGTCGGAGCCGATGGCAATCGGCACGAGACCTAGCGCCACCGCGACGGCGGAGCCCGACGAGGACCCGCCAGGCGCACGCGGCTCGTCACGGCTCCACGGATTGACCGGCGTGCCGTAGTGCGGATTGAGGCCGAGCCCCGAATAGGCGAATTCGGTCATGTTGACCTTGCCGACCGTGACCATGCCGGCCTCGGCCAGCCGGGTCACCAACGCCGCATCCGCGTCCGCCGCGCCATCGTCGAGCACGAGCGAGCCTGCACGGGTCACTTCGCCTTGCAGGTCGAACAGGTCCTTCCAAGCGACCGGCACACCGTCAAGGAGGCTCAGCGGACGTCCATCACGGTGCCGCACAGCGGAGGCTGCGGCTTCGCGCCGCGCACGCTCAAGCATGGTGGCGGTGAAGACGGCCTTGTCGGGACAATCCGCGATGCCCTTCAGCGTCGCATCAGCGACGGCCACGGCATCGACCGTGCCGGCCGCCAGGACGGCAGCGATCTGCAGGGCCGAGCGGCCGGTGAAGTCAGGCGCACCGGTCATGCGGCCACCGGGATAATCGTCGCCTTGGCGGCATCCCAGGACACGCGCACTGGCGACCCCGCCGGGAAGCCATTCGCGTAATGCTCCATGTGACCTTCAAGTGCAACGGACTGGCCGCCCTCGACCAGGAGTTGGAAGCGGATGATCGGCCCGACCACGTCGCGGCTCTCGATGCGCGCATCGAGCGTGTTGCCAACACCGGCAGAGGCCCCTCCGCCGATCGGCAGCATCGTAAAGGCTTCGGCCGGCACCACGAGAGCCGCTGCGGCGCCGGGCGCGATCTTGCCTTCGGGCACACCGCGGAAGCGGCCATGGGTGGTCTGCACCTCGCCAAAGCCGTCGTTCGCCGCCGTCAGCGTACCGGGCAGGATCGTATTGCGACCGATGAACTGGGCCACGAAGCGGCTCTTCGGCCGAGTGTAGAGGTCGCGCGGGGTCGAGATCTGCTCGATGCGGCCGTTGCTCATCACCACGATGCGATCCGACATCGTGAGCGCCTCGGACTGCGCGTGCGTGACGAAGATGAAGGTGATGCCGAGGTTGATCTGCAGGAGCTTGAGCTCGGCCTGGATCGCCTTCCGCAGGTTCGCGTCGAGGGCGCCGAGCGGCTCGTCGAGCAGCAGGATGTCGGGCTCGACCACGAGACCCCTGGCGAGCGCGATCCGCTGACGTTGCCCGCCCGAAAGACGGTCGGGCCTCTGGTCGGCGATATCGGTCAAGCCAAGGGTATCCAGGATACGCTCGACCTTGGCATCGCGTTCCCGCTTCGCCATGCCTTTCACGTCGAGCCCATAGCCGACATTGCGCCGTACGCTCATGTGCGGAAACAGGGCATAGCTCTGGAAGATCATCGAGGTGGGCCGGCGCTCCGGCGGCAGATCATTGATCCGCTTGCCCTTGATGAAGATGTCGCCGATCGTGATGTCCTCGAACCCTGCGATCATGCGCAAGGTCGTCGACTTGCCGCAGCCCGACGGGCCCAGAAAGGCGATGAACTCCCCCTTCTCGACATTCAGGTTGAAGTCGATCACGGCCGGCGCGCCATTGTCGTAGGTCTTGCCGACGCCGATCAGTTCGAGGTCATGGGGCACGTTCGTTCTCAATCACTCTCGGGCATCCCTTCTCCCCAGCGAACGGGAGAAGGGAATGGACGCGTTATACCAAGCTTCATCAGATTCGACCGGCCACCCTTCGCCCGCTTGCGGCGACGGCCTTCACACATCTCAGCTGAGCTTCCCGGCATTCCCCTCTCCCTTGTGGAGAGGGGAGAATCGGCATTAGGCGCTCAAAAACTCGTCCCACTTCTGGATGACGAGATCGTACTGGTCGGGCCACTGATGCCAGTAGGCCACGTGGGCGGCGCGCTCGGTCAGCGAGCCGCCGTCGCGCAGATCGCCTTCCTTGATGCCGCGCTCGCCCGCCCCCTTCCAGGGCTTGCCCTCGTACCAGAAGGCATATTTGTCAGGGTTCATCACCTTCTGGATATTGGTCGATGGTGAGTAATAGCCTTGCTCCGACACCGTGATGCCCGGCTCGCCCGACAGCCAGAAGTCGGCATAGCTCGCGACAGCATCCTTGTTGGGTGTGCCGGCCATCATGGCCGGGCCGATCGCCCAGGCGCGGTAGCCTTCCTTCGGCACCGCATATTTGCAGGCTTTCCCTTGCGCCTTGACGGCCATGACGGCCGGCTGCCAAGCGTCGCACACGACCATCTCACCCGACGCAAGCAGGTTCACGAGTTCGCCGAAATCACCCCACAGCGCGCGGAACTGCCCGTCCTTCTTCTTGGACACCAGGAACTTGGCCCCCTCCTCGACTTCTTCCTTGGTGGGGTTGCCGGGATTCTTCACGTCGAGCAGTTTCAGGGAGGTCATGGCCAACAGGGCCTGGCCGAAGGCGATCAACGGGTCGGTGTTGAGGCCGGACTTGCCCTTGAATTTGGGGTCGAAGATGGCTGTCCAGGTGTTGGCCTCTTCGGCGCTCAGCACATCCGGATTGTAGCCGATCGAATCGTAGTTATAGACGGCAGGCACCATCCAGAGCTTCGTCTGGGCATCGTCGGCCCAGATCTGCCCGACGATTTGCGCCGACTTGTCCCATTTCGGACTGGGCTTGGTGAAGGTCTCTCGGATATTTGCCCAGTTCTTAATTGAAGCGACTGGAACCGCCTCGATATTGTTGGTCTGTACAACGGCCGGCAAGCGCTCGCCGATGGTCTCCCAGCAGTCGTAGTCCTTCGATCCCGACAGGATCTTGGTCTGCGCATCCGGGAAGGTCGCGGCCGTCCCGGAGGTCGAGCCGACACCCGAGGCTTTCTTGAAGTCGGCCAGGATGCGGTCCTGCACGGTGACGCTGAGGCCGATCGTGCGCAACTGCTCCTTGGCGAGGTCGCCCGCCGCCGCATAGGCGCGCGTCGAGGAGAGGAACGGCGTGCCGCCCCCAAGCGCCAGTGCCATGGCGCCCGCCGTGCCTTTCAGCAGCGTGCGGCGGTCGAGATCAAGCTTGTCGATCATTGGTTCCAGCTCCCGTTCGATGATTGATGATGCGTCTCAATAGCGGCCGACCAACAGTCCCCCGTCGACCACGATGACCTGACCCGTGAGGTAGCGGGCCGCATGCGAGGCGAGGAAAAGTGCCACATCGGCGATCTCCTCGGGCTCACCGATCCGCCCCATGGGGATGAAGGCGCCGGCCGCTTCCGCACCCGCCGGCCCCAACGAATGCTCCTCCGACAGCAATTGCGCGGTGCGGATGTAGCCGGGCGCGATGCCGTTCACGCGGATGCCCGATTTCGCGAGTTCCACGGCCAAGCCCCGCACGAGACCGACAACGCCGGCTTTGGCGGCCGAATAATGAACGTGCTCGTCCCAGCCATAGGCGACCCCCATGATCGACGAGAGACAGATGATCGAGCCCTTGCCGGCCCGCTTCATGCCAGGGACGGCGGGACGGATGACGCGCAACATGCCCTTGAGGTCGATGTCGAGCGTGGTGTCCCATTTTTCGTCGGTCAATTTGTCGAGCGGCACGCGATGCGCGATACCTGCATTGGCCAGGATGCAGTCGAGCGCACCGAAGCGATCTTCGACATCGGTGACGATCCGCTCGGCCTCTTCGGTCGAGCGCACATCGAGCTTGTGGAATTCGGCCTGGCCTCCAGCCGCTAAGATCTGGTCCACCACACCCTGGCCGGCGTCGAGGATGTCGGTGACGATGACGCGGTAACTGGCTTTGGCGAAGCTCAGCGCCGCCGAGCGACCAATGCCGATCCCGGCGCCCGTAATCAGAACTGTCGGCATGGTGTTCCTCCGAGGAAGAATGCGATACGGCCGCCCCGCGGCCACCTCAGCATGAAGATCGGTGTGAAGCGATCTGGGCTCACAGCATCACGTCGCCGGAATTCGGCCCAAGCGTCTGGCCGACGTAGATCTTCGCGTCATCGGAAGCCAGGAACGAGACGGTGCCGGCAATATCGTCGGGCTCGCCGAAGCGGCCGAGCGGCAATTCGGCCGCCTTGGCGCGGCGCCAGTCTTCCGACAGGGCCCGGACCAACGGCGTGTTGATCGGGCCGGGCGCCACGGCGTTGACCCTGACGCCTTGCGCACTGACCTCGCGGGCGAGCGATTTGGTGAGGCCGATGATGGCCGCCTTGGCGGCGCTGTAGTGGACGAGCTCAATCCCGCCGATCTGGCCCAATTGCGACGCCATGTTGATGACGGCGCCCCGCCCCCGCTCCAGCATGCCGGGCAGCACGGCGCTCGTGCAGAGGAATGTGCCGCGCACATGGACCGCGAATATGCGGTCGAAATCGGCCGGGGTGAGGTCGGTGAAGCGCGCCTGATGCACGAAGCCGGCATTGTTGACCAGCACCGCGCAGGGGCCGAGTGTTTCGGCGAGCCTGGCCAGCGCCGCGACATCGGCCTCGCTCGACACGTCGCCGCCGATGGCCTTGGCGGTGCCACCCGCGCTGACGATCGACGCGGCGGCCGCGTCGGCCCGATCGGCCACAAAATCGTTCACCACGACTGCGAAACCATCGCGTGAGAGCCGTTGGGCGACCGCGAGGCCGATGCCAGAGCCTCCGCCGGTGATGATTGCCACACCCTTGTCGGCCATCAGGCTTCCTCCTGCACGAGCACGCGCTGGGCGCGGCGGACCGACAGGCTCATCAGGATCGCGTAGATCCCGAGGAGCGCGAGCGAAAACAGGGTGGTCAGCACCCCGAAGGCGAAGATGTTCGGATGGATTTCAACCGCGAAAGTCCCGTAGATCGCGAGCGGCAACGTCAGGTCGCGGCCCGAGGCGAAGAGCGTGCGGGCGAATTCGTCGTAGGAGAGCGTGAAGCAGAACAGCATCGCCGAGAGCACCCCCGGGAAGATCAGCGGAAACGTCACCTTGCGGAAGGTGCGGCCGGGCGGAACACCGAGTGACCAGGCCGCCTCCTCGATCGTTGGGTCGAAGCGGTTGAAGATCGCCAGCATCACGAGGAATGCGAACGGGAAGGTGTAGACCACGTGCAGCACGAAAGCCGTGCCCCACCAGTGCCGGTCGATCCCGAAGCTGTTGGCGAGCAGCGCCGTGCCGAGACCGACCAGAACCCCCGGCACCATCATGCCGAGCACGATGAGGTAGAAGACGAATCCAGAACCGGTGAATTTCTGCCGAAAGGCCTGGGCCGACATGACGCCCAGCACCGTCGAGACCACGGTGGTCATCAGCGCGAGCGCGAGAGAGCGGACAAGGCCGTCGCTGATCGGCAGCGGCGCGATACGCGAGGGCGGATTGAGGCCGAAAAGGTCGCGATACCAATAGGTCGACCATTCGACGATGGGGAATTGCGGGCCGCCCTCTGGTCCCGATTGGAACGACAGAATCGCGAGGACGAGCAGCGGCCCATAGAGGAAGAGAAGGAACAGGGCCGTGTAGACCGCGAGGATCGGCTTCAGGACGGGCGCATGCATCGGCTTAGAGCTCCCGCTTGAGATCGACGAGGCGCAACAGTGCCGCCACCACCACGCCCATGATCACCGTCAGCACCACACCCGCTACCGCCGCGAAGGCCCATTTGAGCGAGCCGACCTGGGTGACGATGATGTTGCCGAGCAGGTTCACCTTGCGGCCCGACAAGGCCGCCGCGGTCGCAAACTCGCCCAGCACCATCACGGAGACGAAAATCGCGCCCACCACCACACCCGGCAGGCTCAAGGGAAAGATGATGGTCCGGAAGATGCGTCCGAAACCCGCACCAAGGTCGCGTGCGGCCTCGATCAGGCTCGGGTCGATGCGGCCCAGCATGAAGGCGATCGGGCCCACCATGAAGACACAGTAGATCTGCGTCATGCCGATCACGACGGAGAGTTCCGTGAACAGCAACGCGTCGATCGGCTGCGAGACGATGTGCAGGTGCTGGAGGATGATGTTGATCGCCCCTTCCTTGCCGAGCATAGGCCGCCAGGCCAGCACGCGGATCAGGAACGAGGTCCAGAAGGGGATGACGCAGAGCACGAGAAGCGCCGTCGCGGTGGTCTTGTTGCGGACGAAGAGACCGACGAACAGCGCCGTCGGATAGCCGACCAGCAGGGTCGCGGCCAGGACGATCAGCCAGATGCGAACCGTGGTCCAGAGCGCGCCGAGATAGGTGTCGCTGGCGAAGAACGTCTGCCAGCTCTTCGTCGTGAGGATCGGCTCGATCTTGAAGGTCGTCTGCGTCCAGAACGAGACATAGACCATCATCAGGATCGGCAGCACCAAGAACAACAACATCCAGATCACGCCGGGCGCGATGAGCAGATAAGGTGTGCGGCTGCGCTTGTTCGACGACGCCTCGGCGGCGGCCGTCGCTGTGGTCGTGGGAAGGGCCGTCATGCCCGGGCTCCGGTGCCACGCGCCAGGATCAGCGCATCGTCGACCTTCCAGGTGAGATCGTAGGAGCGGCCCGGCTCGAAGACTTGCGGGTCACGGTGGCTCAGATGGTTTTCCACCGTGATGACGGCACCGCTTGGAAGCTTGAAGAACGAAGTGATGGAAGGCCCCGAATATTCGCTGGCCACGAAGGTCACGGGCAGGCGCGGTCCTTCGTTGGGTCCTTGGGCGGGGGGTGCCACCTCGATCAGATCCTGCCGCAACGCATAGATCTCAGCCCCTGCCGGGCCGATCTGGGCACAGGGGAGCAGGCGCCCCTCGGTCGCGAAGCCACGTCCCTCCACGCGGCCTTCGATGAGGTTGTAGCAGTTGAGGAAGCGCGCCACCCGGGCATCGAGCGGCCGCGTATAGACCTCATCGGGCTGGCCGATCTGGGCGATGCGACCCTGGTCGAGCACGATGACCTGGTCGCCCATGGCGAGCGCCTCCGTTTCGCTGCCTGTCACGTGCAGGAACGTCACCCCGAGCCGCTCCCGGATGCGGCGCAGTTCGCCACACATGCGGCTGCGCAGGTTGGCGTCGAGCGCGCCGAGCGGCTCATCGAGCAGCACGAGTTGCGGTTCCGTGACGAGCGTGCGCGCCAGGGCCACACGCTGGCGCTGGCCGCCGGAGATCGCGGTCACGGCGCGCCCCTCGAGTCCCGAGAGACCCACGAGCTCGATCATGGCCCGCACCTTGGTGTCGATGGCACGGGCGTCGAGCTTCACGCCCGGCGCATTCTTCAACCCGAAAGCCACGTTGTCGACCACGCTCAGATGCGGGAAGAGCGCGAAATTCTGGAACACGAAACCAATGGCGCGACGGTGAGCGGGAACCTCGTTGACCGGCTTGCCTTTGAGCGTGATCACGCCGCGATCGAGCGTCTCGAAACCGGCGATCGTCCGCAGCAGAACCGTCTTGCCGGATCCGCTCGCACCCAGGAGCGCCACATAGGCATTGTCGGGAACCGTCAGTGAGACGTCGTCGAGGGCCACCTTGGCGCCGTAGAACTTGCTGACCCGATCGAGCCGCAAAACCGAGCCGCCGACCGCTCCTTCGTTCCGCCCCGTCTGCGAAGCCATAGGCAAAGACACGTCTCCCCTGCGCCCGATCGGCGACAAGGCAGACGCTATGAGAAACGTCTTTTGTGCGCAAGTTCACTTTGTGTGCTTCTCACGCCAAAGTTTTCGGCAGTGATTAGAAGAACAGCAACATGCCAATTGCGGCCTATACAGCTCTTTTCAGCCTCCTGTCCCGCGTCTATCGTGTACAAAATGCACTTACCTGCTCCTCTCGCCTCACCGGAAAGCCCGGTTCCCCAGCCGGTCGGCCCGCAGCAGAAGCTTGCGAGGCGTTACGCCCTGGTCGAGCGTGTCCTGCGCGCCAACATCGCCCGTAAGCACCTGCCGGAGGGGCTCGTGCTGCTGGAAGCGCCGCTCGCGGCCGTGCTGCAGACGAGTCGGGCTCCCGTCCAACGCGCGCTGCTGCGGCTTGAAGAGGATGACCTCATTCATCGCTTCGAAGGCCGCGGTTTTCTCGTCGGCAACGCGGCAAGCCGTGTGCCGCCCCTTCGCACCGACGTGCGGGACATCGGCCTCGTCGTCTCGGACGAGGTGGACGAGGCACTGCAGACCCGCAACTCAGGCGAATGGATCGTCGCCGACCTCGAACAGGCGGTCTCGGCCTGTCTGGTCTTCGGCGAGTTCCGCATGGTGGAGGCCGAAGTCGCGTCCCACTACAACGTGAGCCGGACCGTCATCCGCGACGTGCTCGGCCGTCTTCAGGAGCGCGGCCTCCTGCGCAAGACGCAGAGTTCACGATGGATCGCCGGGCCGCTGACCGCCCATGCCCTCAAGGATTGCTACGACCTGCGCAGTATTCTGGAGCCGCCGGCGCTCCTGTCCGCCGCGCCGAAAGTGGATCGCGCCGCGCTCCTGCATCTGCATGGCCAGATTTCGGGCAGTCCATCGGCTCACGCGGACGCCGCGGCACTTTTTGGTGGATTCCTGGACCTCTGCGTCACCACGGCCCCAAACACGGCGCTCGGCGCCATGGTGCGGCAGAACATGAGTGTGCTCGACGCGGCCACCCGCTCGCTCGCTCGCCTCGGCCTGCCGCAGGACGATGCCGCGCTCACTGAGCTCCGCATGACCGTCGAACTTCTCCTCAACGGGTCGGCCGCAGCCGCGGCCGAATGGTGGCGCGATCACCTGAAGGCCGCCTGCCGCCGCAGCATCGCCCAGTTGAAGATCGTAGCCATCATCGCGCGGCCGAACAGCATCCCCCCTTACCTCGTCGCCGTGTGAAACGCGGCCATGTCACAAAGGAGCACCCGATGCCCGTCATCGATCTCAGCCTCACCGTCGAGGACAACATGCCGGCCCATAAGCTGTTTCAGCGGCCGGTGCTCGCCACCCATCTGACGCATGAAAGCAGCAAGGCTCTCGGGCTTGGCGTGCCCGGCGACGCCATGACGTTCCAGACGAATTTCATCGCAATGCTGGATCATGTCGGGACCCACGTGGATGCCTTCCGGCATGTCGGGCCTCAAGGCGCCTCCATCGACGAGATGCCGCTCGACCTGTTCTTCGGCAAAGCCGTCTGCTTCGACCTGCGCCACATCCCCGACCTCGGCGACATCCAAGCCGCCGATATGGATGCGGCCGAGGCCAAGGCCGGCATCAAGGTCGACGGCCATATCGTGCTGCTCTGCACGGGTTTTCACGCCCGCAACTACCCCTCGCTCGATTCCGTCTGGAAGAACCCGCTGCTGACGGTGGAAGCCACGCAATGGCTCTTCGACCGCGGCTCCAAGATGCACGGCGTCGAGGGTCCCTCGACCGACAAGCCCACCGACAACATCTTCGCCCAGCACCGGCTCTGCCGCGATCTCGGCATCAGCCATTGGGAATGGCTGGTCAATCTCGAGGCGCTTCTGGGCCAGGGAGAATTTCAGTTCTTCGGGGTGCCGATCAAGTTCAAGGGCGGCTCTGGCTCACCGGTGCGTGCCTTTGCGATCGTGGGTGAGTGAGGGTCGGCGAAGCGAGCACCGACGGCCGTCTATTTCGGCGGAAGAAAGTAGAAATCCTGGCGCGAACTCAACGAGCCGTAGCTGAAAGGCATCTGGTGGTGGTCGGTCGCGTCGAGGACGTCATCCCGCACCGTGTCAAACAAGCGCCGGACTTCGAGACCCGGCGTGCGAAGCTCTTTCAGAAAAGCCGCCGCGAAGGGACTATGATCGGTATTGCCATCTTCGGCCGTGTCCGCGGCGCGGGTTGCGAAAACCACCATCGTCCCGGAATCTGGCTCGACGCTTTTCAGGCCTCGGTTGATGGAGCGGCTGATGCCAGCAGTCCGCTGCATGTGCGCCACAAACGGGTTGTTGCGACAGGCGTCGAGCAAAACGAGGCGAAGCTTGCCGGCGCCAGCAACCGCGTTCTCGATGCGATCGAGCGTGATCGCCTCATCGTCGACGTCGCGGTCGTTCGCGAGGTGAGCGTCGACCGGAATGAGATAATTCCGGCCGCCCATCTCCAATCCATGGCCGGCGAAATACACGAGAGCCCAATCGCTCCGATCCGCGTCGGTCTCGAACTCACGCAACGACGCCACCATCTGCGCCTTGGTGGCGTCGACCGCCATGGTGACGACGAAGCCTTCGTTTCGCAAAGCGGCCGCGATGCTCTCCGCATCGCGTTTGGGGTTCGGCAAGGCCTCGACGGCTGAATAATCGGAATTTCCGAAGACAAGGGCGACACGTCGTTCGTCGCCAGCTCCTGTCGGGAGTGAAGTGGCCACGGCCGTTGGCGGAGCGACGATGGCCGGCGACGATTCCGTGCCCTGTGGGTTCGCGGCGATCATGTGCTCAATGCGGGCAATGTTGGCGCTCGCATCGAGATCGTCGGGAACCAGTTTGTGCATCTTTCGAAAATCCGAAACCGCATGCAGGAGATCGCCCTTGGCCTCGTAAGCCTTGCCACGATTCTCGAAGGCATCGGCAAAGGCTGGATTGAGTTCGATCGCCTTGCTGTCATCGGCAATCGCACGGTCATGGTCCCCCTTGGCCTCCTCGACGTCGCCCCGATTGCTGAAAGCGAGCGCGTAGGTCGGATTGAGCTCAACCGCCTTGCTGTCATCCGCAATCGCGCGATCTAACTCACCCTTGCCCTCATAGGCTTTGCCGCGATCAATATAGGCACCAGCAAATGTCGGGCTCAGTTCAATCGCCCTCGTGAAATCCGCTATGGCATTGTCGAGTGCGCCCCTCGATACATAGGAAATGCCGCGATTGTTGTAGGCGACTGCGTTCTGTGGATTGAGCTCGATCGCTTTGCTCTCATCGGTGATCGCACGGTCGTGGTCCCCCTTGGCCCCGTAAGCCGCGCCTCGGTTCCCATAAGCGAGGGCCAGGGTTGGATCGACCGCGATCGCCTTGGTAAAATCGACGATGGCGCGATCGTAGTCGCCTTTGGCACCGTAAGCCTTACCCCGGTTGTTATACGCATCGGCAAAGCGTGGATTGAGGTCGATCGCCTTGGTGTTATCGGCGATCGCACGGTCTCCATCGCCTTTGGCCTCGTAGGCGATGCCGCGATTGTGGTAGGCGACCGCAAACGTCGGGTTGAGTGCGATGGCTTGGTTGAAGTCCGCGATGGCGCGATCATGCTCGCCCTTCGCCTCGTAATCGAGGCCCCGATTGCCAAACGCGATGGCATAGGTCGGGTTGAGTTCGAGAGCCTTGTTGTCGTCCGCGATGGCGCGATCGAACTCGCCCTTCGCATAATAGGCGCTGCCACGGTTGTCATAGGCGATCGCAAGGTTGCCGGGTTTGACGGCTTTTCCCCTCGCGATGAAAGACGTGCAGCCTGAGATCCGACGTTCAACGCCGAGCGACACGCAATCGCTCAGCGCTTTATCTGACGCGAAGGCGGGCGGGAGCAGCGCCATGATCGCGAGGGTGAAGACTGAGGCACGTAACGCGCGATGCTTCACCATGATGGCCTCCTGGCAGCAGCCGTCCCTTGCTACGCCATAGTGAGCCGGTCTCGCATGGCCACGCAACAACTGGTTTGGTTCTGGCGGTTGGTCACTGCGGGACGAACCGGTGATGTTTCCAAGCCGACGAGTACGAAAGTGGGTCCCCGTGAAGGAAGAAAATGCGTCCCTCAACCCGACGGCGCGGCAAGGTGATCGCATGGGAGGCAGAGCACCACGCCGTCATTGCGAGGCGGCAACGCCGCCGTGGCAATCCATGCAGCGCGGAGGCCTGGATCGCCATGCTTCGCTCGCGACGACAGGCCATAGGCAAAATTGAAGCGATCCAAGAGCAAAATTCTACCGCCCTTCCTGCGCGAGGGCGGGATTTCACTTCGGTTCCAGCGCTATCCTGGCCCCAGCAGTCCCCGCACGGCCTCCAACGTCGCCTGCCGTTCCCGTCGGGCCGCCAGCGCTTCCGCCATCGTGACCGGCACGAACTGGATCTTGGAATGCGGCTGGAGTTGGCCGATGAAATCCATATCGGCGGAGATCACGGTGCCGAGCATGAAATAGCCGCCGCCCGAGACTGCGTCGCGGTGAAGGACGATCGGCTCGGTGCCGCCGGGCACTTGGATGGACCCGTAGGGATAGCAGCTGTCGACGATATTGCTCGGGTCGGAACCAGCCCCGAAGGGCGGCGTGCGCTCGACGAAGGTGAGGGGCTGGCCGCCGCGGAAGCGGTAGCCAATGCGGTCGGCTTCGGGCGCGACCTTCCAGGTGTCGCGGAAGAAGGCATCGGCCGAACCCTGCGTGATGCGGTGATGGTAGAGGCCCGGAACGACGCGCAGAGTCGTGGTCGGGATCGCACCGCGACGAAGCCCCTCAGGCACCGTGCGGCCGGGCACGCCCGCACCGGCTGGAGCGCCGAGCGCCAGTTCGTCACCAGCCTTCAAAGCGCGCCCCTCGAATCCGCCAAGGGCGCCCAGCGCATAGGTCGAACGGCTGCCGAGCACGAGCGGCACATCAATGCCACCCGCGACCGCGAGATAGGCGCGGGCGCCGCGCTTGAGAAAATCGAAGGCGAGTGTCTGGCCCGCCTTGATGGCGAAGCTCGTCCACCCGGCCTGCGGCACGCCGTCGACTTTCGGGGGCAGTTCCGCGCCCGTCACGGCGACCAGCGCGTCGGCGGTGAACAGGAGCTCCGGCCCCATGAAGACACATTCGAGCGCCGCCGCAGCCTCGTCGTTGCCGACCAGCAGGTTGGCGCAGCGCACCGCGAACCGGTCCATGGCGCCCGAAAGTGGGATCCCGACATCGTAGTAGCCGGGCCGGCCGAGGTCCTGCACCGCGGTGGCGAGACCCGGTTTGACGACCTTAATGGCCATGGAGCACTCCTTCGAGCGAGTGGTTGTAGGCGGTCGGGTTTTTCGAGAACTCGCGCAGGTCGAAGGTGACGGGGCGGATCAACGGGTCGAAGCGGCCGGCGTCGACGTCGCGCACCGCCTGGTCGTAGCCCTCGCGGTCGACCGCCTTGTAGCGGACGATGTCGCCTGGCTTGAAGAAGGTCATGGCTTCGCGAAGATATCCGACCTCCTGCTTCGGGTCGTAGATCGGCATCGGCGTGATGCCGAACATCTGGTAGCCGCCCGCGCCGCGCACGGAATAGATGGCGCCGAAACAGCCACCGTGCCCGACCGTGAGTTTCGGCGTATCGGTGCGGGGCCGCAGATATTTGGGCGTCTCGATCTGCCGCGCGCGCTCGACCATCTGGTAGAGAAACGGCAGGCCCGCCACGAAGCCGACCATGGAGACGAACCAGGGCGATCCGGCATGGGCGGCGATGAAGTCGGTGACGTTCGGGTACCCGTTGATCCGGGCGGCGTAGTCGAGATCGGTGCCGGTCGGGTCCTGGTGACGCTCGCGGAAGCGCATCAGGGTCTCGTGTGTCCAGGGGTCGTTATACAGAACCGGCATCTCGACGATGCGGGTCTTCAGCACCGGCTCGGCTTGGCCGCTCGCGGCCTCCAGGGCCTGGATTTCCCGAAGCAGGTCGTCCGGCGCGATGACGTCGGGGTTGAATTTCACCTGGAAGGAGGCGTTGGCCGGGCAGATCTCGGTGACGCCCTTGATGCCAGCCTCTCGGATCGCCTTGCACAGGAAGAGGCTTTTGAAGAAGGCGTCGAGCGACATGGCTTCGTCGACCTCGACGAAGATGTGCTCGTCACCGCCGAAGGAATAGCGTGAGGTCATGGCGCAGCGCCTCCTTGGGATGGGCCTTCGAACGATGCGGTGGGAAGCCAGCCTTCCAGCCAACGGGTGTGAACGCGGCCGGCCGCGACGTCCGGGTCGCGGGCCAACGCCATGTGGAGCGGCACGGTCGTCTTGAGGCCCTCGACCTGCAACTCGGCGAGCGCGCGGCGGAGGCGCAGCAGCGCACCCTCGCGCGTGTCATCCCACACGATCAGCTTGCCGAGCAAGGAATCGTAGAACGGCGGCACGGTGTAACCGGTGTACAGCATCGTGTCGAAGCGCACCCCGAAGCCGCCGGGCACGGTCAGGCCCGACACCGTGCCGGGATTGGGCATGAAGTCGCGCGCGGCATCCTCCGCATTGATCCGGACCTCGATCGCATGACCGCGCAGCACGATGTCGGATTGCTTGAGCCCAAGCGGCTCGCCGCCGGCGATGCGGATCATCGCGCGGACGAGATCGATGCCCGTGACCATCTCGGTCACGGGATGTTCGACCTGGATGCGGGTGTTCATTTCAATGAAAAAGAACTCGCCGCTCGCATCGTCATAGAGATATTCGAGCGTGCCGGCGCCACGGTAATGGCAGGCCTCGGCCAGCCGCACGGCCGAGGCGCAAAGCGCCGCGCGAACGTCGTTCGGCAAGGCACGCGCCGGGGCCTCCTCCCATACCTTTTGCCGACGGCGTTGTAGCGAGCATTCGCGCTCGTACAGGTGGACCGCGGTGCGGCCATCGCCGAGCACCTGCACCTCGACATGCCGGGCGCGGGGCACGAAGCGTTCGAGATAAAGGGAACCGTCCCCGAAGGCCGAGCGTGCTTCCTGGCTCGCCTGAGGCAGGAGGGTCGCGAGCTCGTCGGCGTCTTGGGCGACGCGAATGCCGCGCCCGCCGCCGCCCGCCGCCGCCTTGATCATCACGGGATAGCCGATGGCCTCGGCCAGCGCCGGGGCCGTCGCGAGATCCGAGATCACCCCATCGCTGCCGGGCACCACCGGCACGCCTGCGGCTTGGGCGCTGGCACGCGCCGCCGCCTTGTCGCCCATGGTGCGGATCGTCTCCGGCGTAGGCCCGATGAAGACGAGGCCGGCGGCCTCGACGGCTTCGGCGAAACCGGCGTTCTCGGCCAAAAACCCATAGCCAGGGTGGATCGCATCCGCGCCCGTGTCGCGGGCGGCCTGCAGGATGGCATCGATCTTGAGGTAGGATTTGACCGGATGAGCCGGGCCGATTTCCACCGCCTCGTCGGCCAGCCGGACGGCAAGCATATCCGCATCGGCCTTGGAATAGACCTGCACGGTCGCAAGGCCGAGGTCTTGCGCCGCCCGGATGATGCGGACCGCGATCTCGCCCCGGTTGGCAACCAGGATTTTTCTGAGCGCCATCCGCTCAGGTCTCGATGTCGAGAAGCGGCTGGCCCGCCATCACGGCATCCTCGTCCTCGACGTGAAACTGCTTGATCGTGCCCGCGATTTCGGCCGTGACGGGCGTGAAGGACTTCATCACCTCCACGAGGCCAAGCGTATCACCGACCGAAACAGCATCGCCCTCGCCCTTGAAGGGCGGCTGATCCGGAGCCGGGCGGCGGTAGAAGGTTCCCGGCAGGGGGCACGCGACGGTGGTGATGGCCATTGGTCCCTCGTGTCGGTTAAAGCAATTGTATGCTGACGGTCGTCATCGCGAGCGAAGCGCGGCGATCCGGCTCCCCGGCGCTGCATGGATTACCACAGCGGCTTCGCCGCTTCGCACTGACCGAGCAGGGTCGGTGAAAAGCGCTCAGGCGCGCTTCATTTGCGTGGCGGCTGTAAGCAGCGCGAGTTTCAGGGCTTCACCGATCAGAAAGGGTGTGAAGCCGACCGCCACCGCCTTCTCCCAACCGAACAGAGCAGCGAGCCAGCCCACGCCGAGCACGAAGATGACCGCGTCGGCGAGCAGAAAGGCCGTGAAGGCCGAGAGAGGCTTCGCGAGCCATCCCCGCCGGGCCGCAAGCCCTGCCGCAAACGCGGCCGGCACATAGCCGAGGAGATAGCCACCCGTGGGACCCGCCAGGACGGCAAAACCGCTGCCGTGCGCGAAGACCGGAAGCCCGCACAGCCCTTCCAGGAGATAGGCCATCAGCGTACCGACCGCCACCGCCGGCCCAAGCATCGCGCCGAGCCCGAGCACGGCGAGCGTCTGCAAGGTGATCGGCACCGGCCAGAACGGCACGGCGACATGGGCGGCAAGCGCCAGAAGCCCCGAGCCGCCGACGACACAGGCGAGGGTCCGGAGGACGTGGCTCGACGGCCTGACGTTTGACGGCTGGAGAGTTTTCGAGAGCGACATGCGTGTCATTCCTTCGGCGGCGACAGCGAAACGTAAGCGGAGCTTGCCACGGAGACGGCCGATGTAAAATAGAATTCCCCGCAGAGTGGTATCGAGTGAGTGGATACCTCGGTCAGGAGCTTTGAGGCCGCGTGAGCTTTTCGCTGAAGCAGATCCGACACTTTCTGGCGGTCGCCGACGCTGGGCAGATCAGCCGGGCTGCCGTCGAGCACAATATCTCACAGTCGGCCCTGACGGCGTCGATCCAGCAGTTGGAGGCGATCCTCGGCGGCCCGTTGTTCGAACGGCGGTCGAACGGCGTGATGCTGACCCATGCGGGACTGCGCTTCCTGCCGCTTGCCCGGAAGGTGATCAGCTCCTGCAACGAGGCTTTGGCCGTCTCAGGTGAAATCCCGCGCAAGGTGCAAGGACGACTCGCGATCGCGCTGACCTATACGGTTGCGGGCTATTTCCTGACGCCGCTGCTGCTGCGTTTCCGCCGCATCTTCCCCCATGTCGAATTCACTCTGCGGGAGGCCGCGCGTAGCGCGATCGAGCGGGATCTGATCGGCGGTAGCGGTGAGATCGCGCTGCTGCTGACCTCCAACGTCACGTCCGATCCGCGGCTCGCCTCCAAGACCCTGTTCCGTTCGGCGCGCCGGCTTTGGGCGCCAGCCGATCACCCGCTTCTGCAGGGCGAGCGCGTGGGCTTGGCAGACATCGCCGCCTATCCGTATGTGGCGCTCACGGTCGACGAGGCGCTGAACACCGCCTCGCGCTATTGGGACATCGCGGGGCATCGCCCCAAGATCCTTTTCGAAACCTCCTCGGTGGAAGCGGTCCGTTCGATGGTGGGCGCGGGGCTCGGCGTCACCATCCTGTCCGACATGGTCTACCGGCCCTGGTCGATCGAGGCACAACGTATCGACACTCGGGACATTGCCGATCCGGTGCCGACCATGGATGTCGGCGTCGTCTGGCTGAGAGACGAGGCGATGACGCCGGCCGCAAGGGCCTTCGTGGATTTCATGCAGGGCGCCTTCCAGGCAACCGAAGAAGCAGTGCGCATCCCTTCCTCCGCGTGAGCGGGAGAAAACGGGTTTGCGGCTGATATCGATTCCCCTGATGGCCAACCGCCGACAATCCGATTTGACCTCGCGCCTTCCTCGGTCATCGTAGGCGCCCATCAGCACCCCGCATCGAGGAGGCATTCGATGGCCATTGTTCTCAATTGCGACATGGGCGAGGCCTTCGGGCTCTATCGCTGCGGCGACGACGAGGGGATCATGCCGTTGATCCATGTCGCCAACGTCGCTTGCGGCTTCCATGCGTCCGATCCCAGCGTCATGCGCAAGACGGTCAGGCTTGCCAAGCAGCATGGCGTCAAGGTCGGCGCGCATCCTTCCTTCCCGGATTTGCAGGGGTTTGGGCGGCGCGAGATGAAGATGGGGCATGACGAGCTCGTCGCCTGCATCGTCTATCAGGTGGGAGCGCTCAAAACCTTCCTCGATCTGGAAGGCATGCCGCTCAACCACGTGAAGCCGCACGGCGCGCTCTATGGTGCCGCCAGCCGCGACGCGACTGTCGCGGGCGCCATCGCCGAGGCCGTCGCGCTCTTCGGTGTGCCGGTCATGGGCATGGCCGGAACGGTTCACGAGGAGGTCTATAAGGGCGGCGGCCTTGCCTTCATTCCCGAATATTACACCGACCTCGACTATACCGACGAGGGCAAGTTGATCATCACCCGTGAGCACGAGGCCAAGGACCCCGACGAGGCCGCGCGACGCGCCGTCCGCGTGGCCAAGGAGGGCCTCGCCACTTCGATCAACGGCAAGGATCTGCCGATGCGGGCGGAGTGCTACTGCATTCATTCCGACACGCCGACCGCGGTACCGCTCGCCAAGGCCGTGCGCGAGGCCCTCAAGCCCTGGCTCGCATGATCCTGTTGAACGGGCCGAACACACCGTTCGGCCGCATGGCACTCGTGACTGCTCTGGAACTCGGCGTCAGCGTCGAGAACCGCGTGATCAGCGTGGGGTCGGCCGAATGGCTCGACGCCCACAATCCCCTGCGGCAGATCCCCACGCTTCTGCTCGAAGACGGCGACGCGTTGTTCGACAGCCGGGTCATCTGCGGCTATTTCGCTTCGCTCGCGCCCGGGGTCGATCTCATTCCAACCGACCTCAAGGTCGCGACCCGCTGGGCCCTGGTGCTCGGCCTGATGGAGGCCGGCGTCGCCCGCCAGATGGAGCGTATGCGTCCCGCGGGCGAGCAAAGCCCCGGCGTCATCGCGGGTCTCGAGCGCCGGATCGCCCGAACTCTGGCGCGTCTTGAAACGGAAGCCGATATAATCTGCGCCGAAGCTTTGCGGATCGACCGGATCGCGACGGCGGTCGCGCTTTTTTATATCGACTTCCGCTATCCGCATGATTGGCGCGAGGCAGCTCCGCGCCTCGCCCGATGGGTGGAGAGGGTCGGGGAACGACCCGCCATGCTTGCCACCCAGCCGCGCTGAACTCTGAAGTCCGGAGATTGCGCGATGCGGCGACGTCGCCGAGGGGACAACGCCGACGACATCGACCGCCACGCTTGGCCCGCGCTGACGGGCGCAATCCCGGTTTCCGTGCGAGCCGGAACCCCTTAAGACAATGGCGTGAAAACTTTGCGGCTGATCGGGTGATGTACGAACCGGCGCTCGGCGATGCTGCACGACTTCTGGCGACACCACCGCCCGCGATCAGCGCGGAGGATGCCGTCGTGGTCCTGCGCGACCACTACGGCCTCAAAGGTCGACTCCAGCCTCTCTCCGGTGAGCGGGACCGCAACTTCCGTGTGGAGCCGGACGGGCATATCCCCTGCGTCCTGAAGTTCTACAACGATGCCGACGATGCCGAGACGCGCGACTTCCAGCATGGTGCTCTTCTTCATATGGCGCGTGCCGGTGTCGGATGCGCCGTCCCGCGGCTCATCCCGACCATCACCGGCCATCCCGAATGCACGCCCGAGATCGCGGGCCGCATGCAGCCCGCGATCCTCCTGTCCCTCCTGCCCGGTGTGGCGCCACATACGAGTGATGTGACTCCGGCTCTGCGGCACAATCTCGGCCGATCCGCCGGCACGCTTGGCCTCGCGCTGGCAAGTTTCGCGCATCCGCGCTCGCGCCGCGTCCTCCTGTGGGACCTGATGCAGGTGGACCGCCTCCTGCCGATTGCCGATGACATCGAAGACGCGTCAGACCGCGCCTCACTTGTGGCCCTGATCGAGCGCTTCGTCCGCGATATCAGGCCCCAGGCCGAGTCCCTGCCACGCCATGTCATCCACAATGATCTCAGCGGCAGCAACGTCCTTCTCAGCGAGACGGATCCGACGATGGTCGCCGGCATCATCGACTTCGGCGACATGGTCGAGGCACCCCGCATCAACGACATCGCAATCCTGGCGAGCTATTTCATCGGCAGCAGCGATCCTCTCGCGGCCATATGCGAGGTGATTTCCGGCTATGACACGGTCGCACCACTGTCCGTTGCCGAGGTCGCAGCCGTCTATGAGGCCGTTCTGGCGCGCGTCATGACCCGCATCCTGCTCAACCGCTGGCGGGCCGGGCTTTTTCCGGAAAACCGCGCCTACATCCTGCGCCATGCCGAGGCCGCCGGGCATCTGATGAAATGGTTCATTCACCGCGACGCGGAGGCGGACCGCTCGGCTCTCGTCCAACGCTGTCTCGGCCGAAGAATCACGCCGTGATGCCCGAACCGGCCTATCGCACCCTCTACTGAGAACCGCTTCACCCAGTACGGCGGAGGAAACCGTCCTCTCATGGAAGAGAAGCGCTTCGTTTCGATTGACAGCCGAGTAGGTGAGAGCCGACCCGGCACGCCATCGCGGCCGCCTATTGGTGCCCGCCGCCGACCCAGGATACGCGCCACACCGTGTTGTTCCCGTCTTCGAAGACGAGAAGAGCGCCATCCTGCGCGACCGCGATCCCGACAGGACGACCCCAGACCGATTGGTCGTTCACGACGATGCCCGTCCGCATGACACAGGCTGAAGCGCGCCTCGAACAAGGCTCGACCGCGCGCAGCATCCGGTGGCGTTTGCGCAACGGCGCCGTTCATGGCGACGAGGGAGGCCGCGGCTAGAAAACCGCCCGCGACGATAGTCATCCTCGCTCAGATCACGTCGCCAAGCCCTCACGAATCTCGACGCTAATCGCTGTTGAATCGCAAGGTGAACCCACAAAGGTCTGCCCCAGTTCCGCCAGCCGACACTGGCCGGCGTGCGAGCAACGGGCTGCGGCCAAAAAAAAGCCGCCCGGAGGCGGCTCAAGTTTAGGGAGGAACGCCAAGAAGGCATACAGCGAGGCTGCGATCCCACTTATGCGGGAATCGTGCCAAGGTTGCGCCCCCCGAATGAGGGATGATGCCGGCTGGACCTAGACCTCGTGACCAATCTCTAGGCAACTCCGCTGGTTATCTGCTCGCTGCCGATCGATTTTGTCTATGGGTAGACCCGTCTGTCCGGCCGCGATCTCGGCTGCGGCTTGAAGGGCCGGCGCATCGCTGCGCTGGCCAGCCAGGAAGAGCGTAGTTTGATCGGCCGGCACGGGACGGCCGAAAAGATAACCTTGACCTTCGCTACATCCCTCGAATCGAAGCGTTTCGAGTTGACTGTCCGTCTCGATTCCTTCGGCCGTCGTTCTCATTCCCAAGTCGCAAGCCAGGCGTAGGATGGCCCTCACGATCGCGAGGCAGCCGGGGTTCTTGCCCAGATCACGAATGAAGGATCGGTCGATTTTGATCTTGGTGAGCGGGAATGTGCGCAGGTAGCTCAGGGATGAAAACCCTGTACCGAAATCGTCGAGAGAGATCTGAACCCCCAGGGCACGGAGCTGGTGCAACGTCCGAAGGTTGGTCGCACTGTCCAGCAGCATGACGGATTCGGTGATTTCGAGTTCGAGCCGCTGCGGAGGCAGTTGCGACGAGGCAAGAGCCCTGATGACCGTTTCGAACAATCCACTGTCTCGGAATTGCGCCGGCGAAAGATTGACGGCGATCTTCATGGGATCGGGCCAAAGCATCGCCTGATGGCAGGCTTGCTGCAGGACCCACGCACCGATCGGGACAATCAAGCCGATTTCCTCGGCAATCGAGATGAAGTCCTGCGGCGCCACCATTCCGCGTGCTGGATGATCCCAGCGCAAAAGTGCCTCGAAACCAATCACATCTTTGGACGCGAGATCGATGATCGGCTGATAATGAAGCTGAAACTGGTTCGACGCGAGGGCGTGCCGGAGATCATCTTCGAGAGATCGACGCTGCGCGATACGACGGCTCATACCCGGATCATAGAACCGAACGGCGCCACTTTTGTCCGCCTTGGCTTGGTAGAGCGCGAGATCGGCTTGGCGCAAGAGAGCCTCGATGTCGTCCTCATCGTCCTGCGCGATCGTGATCCCGACCGAGGCGCCCGTCAGAACCCGATGGCTCTGAATGTCGAAAGGAGCGCTCAGAGCTCCGACGATCGTCGTCGCCAAGTCGCGGCAGGTCGTCGCATCCTCGCTCGCACTGAGGTTCTGCACGATCGCAAACTCATCGCCGCCCAGGCGGGCCACGGTCTGCTTTCCCGCGGAAATGTCCTGCAGCCGGACCGCGACGGCATTGAGAAGAAGATCCCCGACCTGATGCCCGAGCTGATCATTGACCCGCTTGAAACCGTCGAGATCGATGAAGGTCAAAGCCACCCGGGACTGTCTCACGGAACGTTGCGCAAGGGCGCCGCGCAATCGCTCGCGAAACAACACGCGATTGGGCAGCCCGGTGAGCGCGTCGTAATGCGCCATGCGGACGAGACGCTCCTCGGCGCGATGCCGATTGATCGCGATGCCCGCAACGCGCGACGCGACATTGATCAAGTGCGTCTCCTCGACGCTCGGCGATCTGACCTTGCTGGAATACATCGCGAATGTACCCAGGAGAGAGCCGTCATGCGACAGGATCGGCGTCGAGGAGCATGACCGAAGAGAAAACCGCTCCGCTAACTCCCGGTAGTCATGCCAGAGGGGATCGGACTGGATATCGGTCACGCTGACGGGCATGCCGCGGTACGCAGCAGTTCCGCATGAACCGACTTTCGGGCCGATGGCAGTTCCATCGACCAAGCGGCAATATTCTTCGGGAAGACTGGGAGCGGCGCCGTGCTGTAGGCGTCCGGTTTCCGAGTCGTAGATCAAGATAGACCCTATGACTTTGTCCAACTGGGACTCAATCAGCTCGACGAGTTTGCCGAGCACATCCGGCAGGGCCGCGTTATTCGCGATCATTTCCAGAATGGCGTTCTGCTGCACACTGAATGCTTCGAGACGTTTGCGTGCAGTGATGTCGCGCGCCACGCCAATGAGACCGACGATCGGTCCGTTCGCGCTACGAAGCGGAACCTTCGTGGTGGAGTACCACCTCGAGATCCCCTCGCTGTCCGGAAACGTTTCCTCCATATTCAACATTGGGGAACCTGACTTCAGGATCTCCTGTTCACGAACGGAAAAGGCATCGGCCCGATCATAAGGGTGAAGATCAAAGTCGGTTTTGCCCACCAGTGCCGCCGAGGGCAATCCATAGGCTGTGCAGATCGCCGCATTGGCCAACACGAATCTGCTGCTCATATCCTTAACGAAGATAAAATCCGGAATTTGATCCATCAGCGTTTTGAGGAGGGCTTCTCCTCCTTCGTCTTGCAGACACAAAGCGGGTTGTTGGCTGGCCGGAATCGGCGGCTCTACTCCCTTCTCGGTGTCCATCATTTCTTCCTGACTCGGCCGTCGATCACTCGCATGCACCGCACGCTAGGTCTGGCAAACACGACGGATGCTTCCCTTTTCTGCGATGCTTCTCAAGAGGAAGACAGCCTGATCTTAATCAAGCACTGTGCCCCGCGCCCAACGGGAGTTCTTGATGGTGTTAATATTAAACTGACGTCGCTGCGGGACCACGAGTTACTGGCAAAAATTAAACAATTGCAAACCTTGGTTGGGAGCGAGATCATTCCGACAATCGGCGAATTCTTTCCGCAAGGCCTTGTGTTTCAAGGGATGCAAAAGCTTCCCTGGCCGTCTCAACGCTAGGAAAGCGCCGTCCGGGGTCGATGTGGGAGTTGTCTTGGTTGGACCGGGAAAGAACGGGATAAGACCGACTTCCTCAAGGCCAATCTCACTCCCAAAAGGGCCGAGGGGACACCGTGATGGATGTGATCCAGGCACGCTGACGCGCTTCAGATGAAGGCACGCGGCCGAAAAGCTCTCCGTGACGTCAGCGCGCCTTCGGCCGAGAATGATCTAAAAGCAGAAGAGCCACCAGACCGGTCCAGCCTGTTTGATGGGCCGCCCCGAGCCCCGCGCCAGTGTCCCCGTGGAAGTATTCATGAAACGGAATGTGGTCACGGAAAGCTGGATCGGTCTGCATCAGGCTGTTGTCACCCAGGACGGGACGGCGCCCGGCAGCGTCGCGCAAGAAGAGCCGCGTGAGGCGACGGGCGAGTTCGTCGGCGACCTCGCTCAACGCAAGGTAGTGGCCTGACCCGGTCGGGCACTCGACCTTGAATTCGGGCCCGTAGAAGCCGTCGAAGCGCCGTAACGACTCGATGAGAAGATAGTTGATCGGCATCCAGATCGGGCCACGCCAATTTGAATTGCCGCCGAAAGCCGCGCTGGTCGATTCGCCCGGCTCATAGTCGGCCACGAAATGGCTTCCGTCCCAGTCGATCGCAAAGGGGGCCTTCGCATGGGCCTTGGAGAGCGACCGGACGCCGTGGTCGGCCAGGAATTCCGTCTCGTCCAACATCCGCATGAGCAAAGCCTTCATGCGGTGGCGACGCAGCAGGGCCAATAAGACGCACTCGCCCTTGCCGGTCTCCTCCCAACGCGACACCAACTCGGCCAGATCCGGTCGGTGCTGCAGCAACCAAGTCGCTCGACTCGTGAACCCCGGAAAGCGCTCCCGCATGCCGGCGTTCAGAACTTCGACGGCACAGAGGGGAATGAGCCCGACGAGCGAGCGGATACGCATCGGCATCATGCGTCCGTCCGGGAGATGCAGGACATCATAGTAGAACTGGTCGTTCTCGTCCCACAGGCCGACCCCCATCCCACCGACATTCGTCATCGCCTGGGCGATATAGAGAAAATGCTCGAAGAACTTGCTGGCGATGTCCTCATAGACATGGTCGGTCTCGGCCAGCTCGAGCGCGATGCGCATCAGGTTGAGCGTGTACATGGCCATCCAGGCCGTGCCGTCGGACTGGTTGATATAGCCTCCCGTCGGCAAGGGCGCGGAGCGGTCGAAGATGCCGATATTGTCGAGGCCGAGAAATCCGCCTTGGAAGATGTTGCGGCCGGCCTCATCCTTGCGGTTGACCCACCAGGTGAAGTTCAACATGAGCTTGTGAAAGACACGCTCCAGGAACGCGCGATCGGCGACCCCGGTGAGCGCGCGATCCATCTCGTACACCCGCAAGGCCGCCCAGGCATGGACGGGGGGGTTGACGTCACCGAACGCCCATTCATAGGCCGGTAACTGCCCGTTCGGGTGCATGTACCATTCGCGGGTGAGCAGGATGAGCTGCCCTTTGGCGAATTCGGGATCGATCGCCGCGAAGGTCACGCAATGGAAGGCAAGATCCCAGGCGGCGTACCAGGGATATTCCCAAGTATCCGGCATGGAGATGATATCGGCGTTGTTGAGATGCTCCCAATCACTGTCACGCCCCTTCCGGCGCGACTTGGGGGGCGGCGGCTCGGTCGGGTCGCCCGCAAGCCAGCGCCGGACATCGAAGTGGTAATATTGCTTTGACCAGATCATCCCCGCGAAGGCTTGCCGCTGGACCAGGCGTGCGTCGGGGTCGTCCATTCCTTGTTGCAGCACCGCATAGAAGGCGTCCGCGTCCAGGAGGCGTTCGGCAAAGACGCGATCGAAGCTGGCTTCATCCATCGCGTCATCGGATGGGGCGAGGCGAAAGCGCAGCACCTGGGTCCCACCGCTGGGGATCTCATGGCGGCTCACCGCCGCGCATTTTGTCCCCTCCTTCAGTGGATTTACCCGACTGCGGGTTCCGGCCAGGATATCGTCGTTGATGGCGTCCTTGGGATGCGGAACCGTCCCCCAACCGAACAAGCGCTGCGTGTTGGTCTCATTTTCACAAAAGAGAAATTCAACCGGCTGAAGCGCCCTGAAGGTGAGCGGCGGCCGCGTGCCGCGCGTCGCGACAACAGAGGGGCCCTCGCTCTCGCGCAGCAGCGGCCGCACCGCGTCCGCCTGCCAGGACCAGGTGTTGCGCGACCAGAGCTGGGGCAACACATGCAGCGGTGCCGCGTCCGGACCGCGGTTGGTGACCGTGACCCGCATCAAAATATCGTCGGGGGCCGCCTTGGCGTATTCGACCTCGACATCGAAGTAGCGGCGCTGATCGAAGATGCCGGTATCGATGAGCTCGTATTCCGGCAGGTTGCGCCCCTTGCGGCGCCCGTTCTCGGTGACGAGATCCGCATAGGGAAAAGCGCTCTGCGGATATTTGTAGAGCATCTTGAGATAGGAATGGGCCGGTGTGGCGTCGAGGAACCAGTAGAGCTCCTTGACGTCCTCGCCGTGGTTCCCTTCGCTGTTGGTGAGGCCGAACAAGCGCTCCTTGAGGATCGGGTCCTTCTCGTTCCACAGGCCGAGCGCAAGGCATAGTAACTGCCGATCATCCGAAAACCCCGCAAGGCCATCCTCGCCCCAGCGGTAGGCCCGCGACCGGGCGTGATCATGCGGCAGGTAATCCCAGGCGGTGCCGCCCTCGCTGTAATCCTCGCGCACGGTTCCCCATTGCCGCTCGCTGAGATAGGGCCCCCAATGATGCCAGGCCTCACGCGCGCCGGCCGCGAGGCGACGGCCCTCGGCCGTGTCCAGCAACGATGGCGGGGTCTCGGCGGTCTGATCCGTCATGGGGCAACACTTTCTCAGTCGACATCGAGGTCGAGCATACGCCGGATACGAATGTATTCGCCCAAAGACCACGCCTGAAATGGGCATCCACCCGGCCGATGAGGGGCATCGCCGTCGGCGATCTCGGAGATATGCCCGAGGCCGGCGGTTTCGATATGGCGGGCCAGCGGTGGGATAAATCGCGCCCGCGCCTCGGCCTTCGCGGCCTCGGTGCGGTCGCGGACCGCGAGCCAAGCGTCGACGAAGGGCCCCATCAACCACGGCCAAACGGTGCCCTGATGGTAGGCGCCGTCCCGCGCGCGAGGGCCGCCGCGGTAGCGGCCCTGGTAGGCGGGATCGTCCGTTGCCAGGGTGCGCAGGCCAAGGGGCGTCAGGAGTTTCGCTTCCACCCGATCGACGATGCCACGCGCTTGCGCGCCCGCGACCACAGGGAATGGAAGACCGCCGACCGCGAAGATCTGGTTTGGCCGCACGCGGCTGTCGGCGGTGCCAGGAACATGGTCCACATCGACGACATCGTAGAGGCCGCCGGCCGGGTCAGCAAATCGAGCCGCGAAGGCCGAACGGGCTCTGGCCTCTGCGGCTTTGAGTTCGGGACGCCAGAGCGTGGCGACGATATGCAGGGCGTTGATCCACAGGGCTTGAACCTCGACCGGCTTGCCGATGCGCGGCGTGACCACCCAATCCCCCACCTTGGCATCCATCCAGGTGAGCTGCAGGCCAGGCTCGCCGGCCGCGACAAGTCCGTCTTCATCGACCCCGATGCCGAATCTTGTGCCGACGGTGTAGCCCGCCACGATCGCCTCGCACGCGGCTTGAAGCGTGTCCATCACCCGCGAACCCGGAGGCTGCCGCACAGTCTCGCAGGCCACGAGAAAGTCATGCACCGCGACGATGTACCAGAGCGAGGCATCGACGGCATTGTATTCCGGCGCATCACCCAAGTCCGGAAAGCGGTTGGGCAGCATGCCTTGGCTGACGGTTTCGGCCCAGGCGAGAAGGATCGCCTGCGCGGTATGGAGATCGCCCAGTCCGATCAACAGCCCGCGAAGAGCGATGAACGTGTCCCGACCCCAATCGGTGAACCACGGATAACCCGCCACCAGCGTGCTGCCCTGCCCCCGATCCACGCGGTAGCTTTGCGCGCTGCGCCGCAGACGGGACCCGGCCGCGGCTCTGGTCTCGCGTGCCGTCCGCATCAAACTGGCCGCATAGGCGGCCGGCCGCATATTGCCGCTTTCGCCGGCCCGCAGCACCATAACGGCAGCCTCCGAGGCGGCAAGGTCGAAGCCGAACGACCCTGGCGACGCCAGATCCTCGACGCAGTCGAGGCCGCGTTCGCGTTCCGCCGCGTACAGGAACTGGCGATACCACTGAGGCGCGTGCCTGTAGGTGCCGTTGGTCAGGGCGCTGATCGCGGGTCGGTCCTGGTAGGGCCGCCACGACACATTGGACTCGTGCACCGTCGCGGCGAAATCGAAGGCAGGGTTTTCGTGATGGAGGGCGTGGTAGTCCCGCCCCGATATCAGTGGCCGGACGGTCAGCCGGCAGGGGCCCGTACCGGCTTCGCGACGCAACCGCAGCAGCGTGTCGCAGGCGTCGGGGTCGACGACAATTTCGAAGACGATCTCCGTTCCATCGGCCAGGACGAACGTCCAGGTCGGCCACGGCTCACGGGAGAAGCTGTGGATCGCCTCGAAGCCACGCGGGTGCAGCACGTCGGGCGCATAGCGTTGCGACGTGATCGGCATCGTACCAGACGACGTCTCGACCTCGGCCTCGATGCCGTTGACGAGCACCACCCGGCCGGCCGGCGGGTTGGTGGCAGTCAGAAGCAGCGCATGATAGCGGCGGGTGCGAAGCCCGGCCACGGTGCCGGACGCGAAACCGCCGAGGCCGTCAGCTTCGAGCCACTCGTCGTCCTCGCCCGGCATCGCGATCTCGCGAGGTTCGATCTCAGGCATCGCTCTTCGGCTCCCAATAATCGAAAGCGACTCGCTGCATCCGCAGAACGAAAGCCGCCGCCGCGCCGGTCCACGGACCGTCATAGCCCATGCGCTGGGCCGGTCCACCGACCCACCAGCCCTGTCCGGGCAGGCCATCGGATTCGCGCACGACCAGAACCGCAAGGTCCGGCTCTTTGGCGGTCCGAGCCGATTCGTCGATGGCATCGAGCGTCTTGCAAAGCGCCCGCATCTTCGGCCGGGTGAAACGATGCCCGAGCGCCAGCAGCATCTCGGAATAGCTGAGCGTGCAACGCCGTTTTGCAGCTTCGACCAAAATCGCACGCACGTGAGCCACATCGGAGATCGGGACGGTGAAACCTTGTTCAGCCCAATCGCTCACGTATCGCCTCAATCGAAAGACCGATTTGGCCTCACGGAGGACACCGGCACAACAATTATAATCGACCTGCCGCACGGGTCGAATGCAGCCTTCCTGAAGGCGGCAGAGTCCGCCATCGTCGTAGCCGGCGCCCCAATCGTCATGATCGCGGCCCGCTTCGGCCCATTCCCCTTGCGTCGACGCCGCCGAGCGGTGTTCAAGCGGTTCACGAAGCGGACTTGGAGAAATTGTCATGGATCTCGAATTGGCGGCCAGACGCGTGCTGGTTGTGGGCGCGAGCCAGGGTCTCGGCAAGGCCATTGCGGCGACCTTCGTGGCCGAGGGTGCGGTTGTGGCCGCGGCCGCGCGCTCGCGCGGCAAGATCGAGGTTTGGCGCGGTACCTTGACGGAACGGGAGGCGAGCCTTGTCAGCATCCATGATCTCGATCTCGCGGACATGGCCAGCGTCGACCGACTTGCCGACGCGCTGCTGGCACGGGGCGGCATCGACATCCTGGTCAACAATTGCGGCGGCCCGGCGCCGGGTGGTGTCGTCGGAACCGCAACCGAGACCTGGACCAAGGCCTTCGCCAGCATGGCGGCCTCGGTGTTTCATCTCACCGACCGTCTGATCAAGCCGATGATCGAACGGAAGTGGGGCCGGATCATCACCATCGGATCCTCCGGAGTCGAGCAGCCGATCCCCAATCTCGCCGTGTCGAATGCGATCCGGGGAAGTGTCGCGGGCTGGTCGAAGAGCCTCGCCAACGAGGTGGCCGAGCATGGGATCACGGTCAACATGGTGCTGCCCGGCCGCATCGCGACCGAGCGGCTCGAAAGTCTCGATCAAAACCGCGCCGGCAAACAGAACCTCGCCATCGAGGAGGTCCGCCGCCAATCCCAGGCCGAGATCCCGGCCAAGCGCTACGGCACACCGGAGGAATTCGCGGCCGTCGTGGCCTTCCTGGCAAGCGCGCCGGCCTCGTACGTGACAGGCAGCATGATCAGGGTCGACGGGGGCGCCACCAAGGGCCTCTGAGGGCTCAGCGTCGGAAGGCGAGGTTGCGGCCCGAATCCCAGAGGATTCGGCCGCCGAACAGCATGAAAATGGCGCCGACCACCCTGGTCACCACGACACCGTGCCGGGCGAAGAAGCGGCGAACCAAAGGCAGGCCCGCGGCGAAGACGATGAGGGCATAACCCGGGACGAAGCCGACGAAAGCGGCCAAGAGCAGCTTCGGCCCGTCGATCCAGCTCAGTGCGCCCGCATACGGCAAAGCGATGGCCGCGAACATGGCGGTCGCCACCGGATAGGCCTTGGGGTTCGTGAGGCCGAAGGCGATTCCGGTCAGCCCCGGCCGCTGCGCGCCGATGGGCTCGGGTTCGGCCGTGGCGCGGGTCGTGAGGGCTCTAAACCCGAGGTAAATCAGATAGAGGCCGCAGACGAGACCGAGCGCATCGAAGAGCGTGGCTCCGAGCCGATTGGCCCCGACCAGTGCGGCGATCGCCAGCGCGCTCCAGAGCACGTCGCCTGCGAGATGCCCGGTGAGAAAACGGGCCGCAGCGGGGCGTCCACGCGCGGCCGCGAGTGAGAACACGGCCAGAAAGGCAGGTCCGGGCGAGACGACATAGGCGAAACCGGCGAGCGCGGTGGCGAGGAAGAGTGCGATGGTCATGGGATCCAGGCGCTTGATGCAACACGGCTATCAGAATTCGCTCTGCCGTGCGTGAACGCGACCCAATGAGGTTGAGTGGAATTTTGCAACAGGATGAGGGTTCGGACGTAAAGATCCCGCTAAATGTCACTGATTTGTCACGGCCCGATCCTACCAACATTAAGGATTGTTTATTTAGGAGAGTGTCCACGATGCCGTACGGGAAGTTTGTCACACTGACAGGAAAGAGCGTTCCTCAGATATTGGCTCTCTCACTTCTTGCCGGCGCGGCGCCGACCGCTTTGCGTGCCGCATCTCTCACGAACTTCACGCGAGGAGATCTGGTGATCGATACGGTCACCGGCACCTCGCTCGACAAGGCCTCGGCCATCATGCTGCAGGAATTCAGCCTTGGGGCGGGTGGCACCTCGGCGACCTCGGTCGGCTCCTTCGCGCTGCCGCAAACGTCGAGCGGCGGCAATCATGCCATCTCGGGTGAATATGGGTCTGCTTCGGAAGGTTTCCTGCAGCAGTCGACGAACGGCAAGTACCTCACCCTCATGGGCTACGGGGTGAATGCCGGCAATTTCAACGCCGCGTCGGGAGCCGCGACCTATGGCATGACGGCGCTGGGGCAGACGACAAGTCTCAACGGACAGTCCGTCACAACCGTGCCGCGCGTGGTAGCCTTGATCGGCGGGAACGGGCAGGTCGACACGAGCACCGCGCTCACGGGTGTGTTCAACACAAACAATCCGCGCAGCGCCGCCACCGTCGACGGCTCATCCTTCTATGTTTCGGGACAAGGAGCCAAAGGCGATACGACCCAAGGGGTGTTCTACGCGACCCGTGGCGCCTCAACCGCGACCGCGATCGACACCAGCACGGACACGCGCGACGTGTCCATCTTCAACAACACCCTCTACGTGTCGCGCGACTACAATCCGCCCAACGGTGGCAATCAGAATTTCACTAATGTGAGCAGCCTCACGGGCCCCGGAGTAACCCTTCCGACCTCCGCGGCAGGTCTTGTGGAGACCCACATCGTTCCTCCCGCTTCGCCGTTCTCTACGACAGGCGGCAACAACGGGTCGATTGACCTGACGGCCGGGCTGGCCAACGGGGTGAACAACAGCCGGATCGGCAAGTTCGTCTACCTCAGTCCAGAGCAATATTTCTTCGCGAGCCCATCGGTCCTCTATGTCGCCGATAGCGGCCAGCCAAAGAACGGAAATGTCGAAAAGGCGGCTCTCGGCGAGGGCGGTCTGCAAAAATGGGTACTGACCAACAACGTTTGGACGTTGCAGTATGACCTCGCGGCTGGATTGGACCTGAAAGACAATGGCAAGGCCAACTCGAACACACCGACCGCGCCTGGCGTGACGGGACTTTTCGGTCTGACCGGAGAAGTCGTTGGAAACCAGGTGGAGTTGTTCGCGACGAGCTACGGCCTGAACGAACTCTCCCCAAGCTATCTCTACGAGATCACGGACGACCTTTCATTCAGCACCATCGCCCAAGCCGGGGGAGAGACCTTCAACACGCTCTATGCGGCTCCCTCCGATGTTGACATTCGCGGCGTGTCCTTCGCGCCGGTCTCCACGGTGCCTCTGCCGGCCGGCCTGCCGCTCTTTGCCGCCGGGACGATTTTGCTTGGGCTATTTAGCCGGCTCAACAAGCGTCACGCCAAGGTCGGCTAGGGATCGTCGATCGACCATCGATCTATGGAGCAGTTTCCCGAATCAGAAGGCGCAACGCACGATTGACACCTTCCGATCACGCGAACTGGCGACTATGCGAGGCAGAACCGTTGCGGTCTTGAGGACCCAAGCAAGTGCCAAGCATGGTCGCGCCGCCGAGGCGGAGGATCAGGCCGGCTTCTGAACTGTCGGGCGGGAGCCGAATGGCGCAGACCGCCCCAAACTCGATTGATTCCCACTTTGTTCTTGTGGCCTGCGGTCTTATTTGCGACCCATGCGGCGGCGATGATCGCGCCAATTTGGAGTTCGTTTTTTGGCTGAAGCCCCCGCCGTCGCCCATACTGGCCCCCGCTCCGGCGGATTGGCGGAGCGCGCGCGGGCCACGATGGGCACGCCGGCCTATATTGCCGGGCTCAACCCCGAACAGCGCCGGGCCGTTGAAGCCCTCGATGGTCCTGTCCTGGTTCTGGCCGGTGCGGGGACGGGCAAGACGCGGGTCCTGACCACCCGCATCGGGCACATCATCGCGACCGGTCGCGCCAAGCCGCACGAAATCCTGGCCGTGACCTTCACCAACAAGGCGGCACGCGAGATGAAGGAGCGCATCGCGGCGCTGGTTGGCCCGGTGGCCGAGGGCATGCCCTGGCTCGGCACGTTCCACGCGATCTCGACCAAGATCCTGCGTCGGCACGCCGAGCTCGTGGGTTTGAAATCGAGCTTCACGATCCTCGACACGGACGACCAGATCCGCCTGATGAAGCAGGTGCTGCAGGCCGAGAACGTCGACGACAAGCGCTGGCCCGCGCGCGGCCTCGCCAACCAGATCGACAGCTGGAAGAACCGCGGCCTCGAGCCGAAAGCCGTGCCGGCGGGAGAGGCGGGCGCCTTCGCCAATGGCAAGGGTGGCGTGCTTTATGCCGCCTATCAGGCGCGGCTGAAGACACTGAACGCCGCCGATTTCGGCGACCTGCTGCTCGAAACCCTGCGGCTCTTCCGCGAAAACCCCGATGTTCTCGCGCAATACCAGAACCGCTTCCGCTACATGCTGGTCGACGAGTATCAGGACACGAACGTGGTCCAATATCTCTGGCTGCGGTTGCTGGCACAGGGACGCCACAACGTGTGCTGCGTCGGTGACGACGACCAGTCGATCTATGGCTGGCGCGGCGCGGAGGTCGACAACATCCTACGTTTCGAGCACGACTTTCCGGGCGCCACCGTGGTGCGGCTCGAACGCAACTATCGGTCGACCGGCCATATTCTCGCGACCGCCGCCCATCTGATCGCCCACAACGACGACCGACTCGGCAAGACGCTGTTCACCGACGACGCGCTCGGGGAAAAGCCGACCGTGACGGGCGTTTGGGATTCGGAGGAGGAAGCGAGGCTCGTCGGCGACGAGATCGAATCGCTGCAGCGTCAGGGACAATCGCTCGACGAGATCGCCATCCTGGTGCGCGCCTCGTTCCAGATGCGCGAGTTCGAAGAACGTTTCATCACGCTCGGCCTACCCTATCGGGTCATCGGCGGTCCGCGTTTCTACGAGCGGCTGGAAGTTCGCGACGCCCTCGCGTATCTGCGCTGCGTCTCCCAGCCGGCCGACGATCTCGCCTTCGAGCGCATCTTCAACACGCCGAAGCGGGGCCTCGGCGATTCGACCCTGCAGACGATCCACAATTCGGCACGCGCCCTCGAAGTACCGCTAATGCAGGCGGCCCGGCAGCTCGTGGAGACCGACGAGCTGAAGCCCAAACAGCGACAGACCATCCGGGCCCTGATGGAGAGTTTCACCCGATGGTCCGGCCTCATGGAGACGACGCCGCCCGCGCGGCTGGCCGAAACCGTCCTGGAGGAATCCGGTTACACAGATATGTGGAGCAAGGACCGCACGGCCGAGGCGGCGGGGCGATTGGAGAACCTGAAGGAATTCGTCCGCTCGATGGAGGCCTTCCCGGATCTCGGCGCCTTCCTGGATCACGTCTCGCTCGTCACGGATACGAGTGACAACGAGAGCGGCGAGCATGTCTCGATCATGACGCTGCACGGCGCCAAGGGTCTCGAATTCGAGACCGTATTCCTGCCAGGCTGGGAGGAAGGCCTTTTTCCGCATCAGCGCTCGCTCGACGAGAATGGCCGCGCGGGTCTCGAAGAGGAACGCCGTCTCGCTTATGTGGGGATCACCCGCGCCAAGCGTCGCGCGAAGCTCTTCTTCGCCACCAACCGCCGCATCCACGGCCTCTGGCAGAGCACGATTCCCTCCCGTTTCGTCGATGAGCTGCCGGAAGCCCATGTCGAGGTCAAGGAAGGTGCCCAGGCCAAGCGTTACGGCGCCTATGGCGCCTCCCGCTTCGACCGGCCGGATGCCTTCGCGTCCTCCTATACGACACCGGGTTGGCAGCGCGCCCAGCAAGGCGGCACGGCGCGGGCCAAGGATTTCGCCGAGAATCGTGGTCCGTTGCGTCGGGACTCCCGGTTGATCGAAGGCGAACTCGTCGCGAGTTCAAGCAACGTGTCGGGCTTCACGAAAGGAGCCCGGGTCTTTCATCAGAAGTTCGGGCCCGGCACCATCGTCCTCGTCGACGGCAATAAGCTGACGGTGGAATTCGACAAGGCCGGACGCAAGATGGTGCTCGACAGTTTCGTGCAGGCAGCTTGACGGACGGCGCATCATGAAGATGAAAACTTAGCCATAATGGCGATTCCTTAGCAACTTCTCCTGGCAGGTTTCGTTGCACGTTCCAAAAGGAGTGCAACACATGACATCATCGCCCTGGATTGCGGCCTTAGCCGGAGCCGCGATCTTCGCCGCAAGTCTGCCGGCATCGGCGCAGGTCGTTCGATTTGACCCCGGCGTCAAAGATGCGGCCTCCCCCCTCTTCACCGACGTGCAGTTCAGAGGCGGCCATGGCATGCGCCACTTGCCTCACGGGGGTGGATTCGGGCATCGGGGATTTGGCGGCGGCCCGCGATTCGGCGGAGGCCGGCGCTATGGCGGTGGCGGCTATGGCTACCGGGGTGGACGAGGCGCGGCGATCGGTGCGGGAGTCGCCGGACTCGCGGCCGGCGCGCTCATCGGAGGCGCCCTCGCGGCGCAGGCCGCACCGGCCTATGGTTACGGCTACGGGTATGGCGATCCAGCCTATGCTGGGGATCCCGGATATGCTTACGCGCCTGTCGCGCCGGCGGGCGACGACACAGCCTATTGTTCCCAGCGCTACAAGTCCTACGACCCGTCGAGTGGGACTTACCTAGGCTACGACGGGCTTCGCCATCCCTGCCCCTGAGAAAATTAAAGGCCGGACTCAGTGTCCGGCCTTCTTCGTCGCAGACGGGCTTAACGCTGCCCCACGGCGGCATTCTTGAACAAGTCATTCATTCCATGCGGCTGAGACCGCCAATATTGCTTCGGTGCATCCACGCGTGCTCCTAGTGCGGCCGCCGCGTGCCAGGGCCAGCGCGGATCGTACAGCACGGCGCGGGCAAGCGCGACAGCGTCGGCTTGACCTTGCGCGACGATGTCCTCCGCCTGATGCGGCTCGGTGATCAGTCCCACGGCGATGGTGGGCAAGCCGACGTCCGCCTTGATGCGCCCGGCGAACGGCACCTGATAGCCCGCTCCGATCTTGATCGCCTGCAGCGGCGACACGCCTCCGCTCGACACATGGATGGCATCGCATCCGCGTGCCTTCAGGGCCTGGGAGAAGGCCACGGATTGTTCGATGTCCCAGCCGCTCTCCACCCAGTCACTGGCTGAAATGCGGACCCAGACCGGGATCTGGTCCGGGATGGCGGCACGCACGGCCTCGAAGACCTCAAGAGGAAAACGCATGCGGTTCTCCAGGCTGCCGCCATAGCTGTCGGTACGCTTGTTGGCCATCGGCGACAGGAACTCATGCAGCAGATAACCATGGGCGGCATGGATTTCGACGCCGTCGAGGCCGAGCCGCACGCTTCGCCGGGCCGTCGCCACGAAAGCGTCGCGGACCCGATCAAGTCCCGAGGCATCGAGAGCGTGCGGCGCCACTTCTCCTTCCGCATGCGGCACGGCGGAAGGCGCTTCCGTGTCCCAACCGTCCGCCGCCTCGGGGGCGATCTGCGCTCCGCCTTCCCAGGGAGCTCGACTGGAGGCCTTGCGGCCGGCATGCGCCAGTTGAATCGCCACCTTGATGGGCGAATACCTTCTGATGGCCGTGAGCACCCGCGCAAGTGCCGCCTCGTTCTCGTCCGACCAGAGGCCGAGGTCCGTCGGGGTGATCCGCGCCTCGGGGGAGACCGCGGTGGCCTCGATGATCAGCAGGGCGGCGCCCGACAGCGCGAGCTGCCCCAGATGGATCATATGCCAGTCGGTGGCGCTGCCGTCCTCCGCCGAATATTGGCACATCGGTGCAATGAAGATGCGGTTGGAAAGATCGAGCGCCCGCAGGCGCATGGGTTCGAACAAGGCGCTCATGCAGAATTCCTTCAAGGTAAGATCGATGGCTTACATGGCTCTATTTCGTTCGAACCACAACCTGAGACAGGTGACCGTCCATGAGCAACCGCAAAAGCCCGAGAGCGCTCAACGCCGACGCGACTCATTGTCTTCCGGCACGGGTACCAGTAGGCCTCGCGCGGCTTCCGCGAGTTCATTGAGGGCCGCGACCGCAAAATCCTCATGAACCCGACGGCGGCTTGTTCCCGCGATGGCGGTCGCGGTGCGGCGGGCGATCGCCAGAACAGCTTCGACGCCATTGTTATAAGCAAGGGCCTCGGCGCGGGTCATGGCTTCTCCTCCAGCTAGCGCCGTGCGGGTCCGGGCCGAGCCGATTTCCAGCGCCACGCGGTTCTGATGGGCCGCGCATCACCCAACATAACAGGAATGCGATCGCGACGCCTTTGCGGCGCACACTTTTCGCGTTTCGCGCGTTCGGAGTCGGGAAAGCGTGAGCGAGGCCTTAGCTTCGCGCCGACAAGGATCACCGATGAACAAAATGGTACGGCAGCGATTCCTTCAGGAAGGTTCACCCCATCCACACGGAACAGTTTGGGATGGGCGCGGCACCAACTTCACCCTGTTTTCGGCGCATGCCACCAAGGTGGAGCTGTGCCTGTTCGACAGTTCGGGTCAGCGAGAGACGGACCGCATCACGCTTCCGGAATATACCGACCAGATCTTTCACGGCTACCTTCCCGAAGTGAAGCCTGGCACGCTCTACGGCTATCGGGTGCATGGCGCCTACGAGCCGGAAAGTGGACACCGCTTCAACCCCAACAAGCTGCTGCTCGACCCCTACGCGCGGACGCATTCAGGCGATCTGATCTGGGATCCGGCCGTTTTCGGCTACATCATGGAAAGCGGCGACGACACGACGTTCGACGAACGGGACAGCGCCCCGTTCATGCCGAAATGCGTCGTGGCCGACATGCACAAGTCGGGGATACGGCAACCACGGAACCCGCGGAATTTCTGGTCGAACTCGATCATCTACGAAACCCATGTGCGCGGTTACACCAAGCAGCATCCAGCCGTGCCCGAGAACCTGCGCGGAACCTACGAGGGTCTCGCCACACCCCAGATCATCCGCCACATCAAGGATCTCGGCGTGACGGCGGTGGAACTCCTGCCGATCCATACTTTCGTGACCGACAAGTTCCTCATCGATAAAGGTCTGACCAATTTCTGGGGCTATAATTCGATCGGCTTTTTTGCGCCGGATCCGCGTTATGCGGCCGACCCCCTGAACAGCGTCAGGGAATTTAAGGACATGGTGGCCCGGTTCCACGACGCGGGCCTCGAAGTCATCCTCGATGTCGTTTTCAATCACACGGCCGAAGGCAACGAGAAGGGCGCGACATTGTCGTTCAAGGGCATCGACAATTGCTCTTACTACCAGCTGCAACCCGACAACCCGCGCTTCTACAACAACGACACCGGCACCGGGAATACGTTCAATCTCGCCCATCCGCGTGTGATGCAGATGGTGACGGACTCGCTGCGCTACTGGGTGCAAGAGATGCACGTCGACGGGTTCCGCTTCGATCTGGCCTCGACCCTGGCGCGTGGTCCCCACGGATTCGACCGCCGCAGCGCCTTTCTGCAGGTCTGCAGCACCGATCCCGTGCTGAGCACCGTGAAGATGATCGCGGAGCCGTGGGACATCGGCCCCGGCGGCTATCAGGTCGGCAATTTCCCGCCAGGTTGGGCCGAATGGACCGACCGGTTCCGGGATGACGTGCGCGATTACTGGCGTGGTCATGCGCCCATCAGCACGATCACCACGCGCCTGTGCGCCTCGGAGGCGACCTTCAACCACGAAGGGCGACGGCCCTGGTCCTGCATCAACTTCATCTCGGCCCATGACGGGTTCACGATGAAGGATGTCGTGACCTACAACGAGAAGCACAACGAAGCCAACGGCGAGGACAATCAGGACGGAAACAGCGACAATCGCTCCTGGAATTGCGGTGTTGAGGGTCCGACCGACGATCCTGAGATCCTCGAGCTGAGGGCCCGGCAAAACCGCAACCTGATGGCGACGCTCCTGTTCTCTCAGGGGACACCCATGATCCTCGCCGGCGACGAATTCGGCCGCTCTCAGGAAGGCAACAACAACGCCTATTGCCAGGACAACGAGATCTCCTGGGTCAACTGGGATATCGGCGAGTACGGCGAGACCTTGCTGGCCTTTACGAAGCGCTGTGCCGCCTTGCGCCATAAATATCCGGTGCTTCGACGCAATCGCTTCTACACCGGGAAACTTGACGAGGAGCACGGGGTCCACGACGTCCGTTGGATCAGGCCGGACGGAAACGATGCCGAACAGGCGGATTGGGACGGCGGCGCCAAGACCATCGGCATGCTGATGGATGGTCGTGCGCAAGTGCATTCCGTGCCGCAGGACGGCGATCATTCGACGTTGCTGATCCTGTTCAATTCGCACCATGAGGCTGTAGACTTCACGTTGCCCGACGAGCTTGACGGCCGAGAGTGGAGTCTGCTCCTCGACAGCGCCGATCCGGAACACAAGCGGGAGCGGTTCAAGATCGGCACGCCCTATGAGATCGGCGGGCGCACCCTGGCGCTGTTTGTCCTGAGCACGCGCACGCCGGCTCCAACGCCAGATCCGGCTAAGGCCGAAACTCCTGAATAAGGCACGATTGATGACGGGTAAGATCCGCCGGCGGCATACGATGCCGCACGGTGCCGAGTGGCGGCAGCGCGAAGGCACCTTGTTCCGCCTTTGGGCTCCCGCCCATCAGGCGATCGATCTTGTGATCGAACAGGAAGGGCGTCCGCGGCGGAGGCGGATGGCGTCTCATCCTGAAGGTTGGCATGAGGTCCTCGATCACGACGTCCAACCGGGCGACCGCTACCGGTTCGGTCTGACCGACGGGACGCTCGTCCCTGACCCCGCATCCCGTTTCCAGCCGAATGACGTGCATGGGCCGAGCCTTGTCGTGGATCCCGACGCCTTCAACTGGACGGATGGCGCATGGCGGGGGCGCCCCTGGGCAGAGACGGTTCTGTATGAACTCCATGTCGGCACTTTCACGGACGCGGGTACGTTCGCGGCCACAATCGACAAGCTCGATCATCTCGTGTCGCTGGGCGTCACGGCGATCGAAGTGATGCCGGTGTCGGATTTCCCGGGCGGGCACGGCTGGGGCTACGACGGTGTCCTGCCTTACGCGCCCGAGAGTCGCTACGGCACCCCCGACGACTTCAAGGCTTTCGTCTGCGCCGCACATGCGCGCCAATTGTCCGTGGTGCTCGACGTCGTCTACAACCACTTCGGTCCCGATGGGAATTACCTCGGCGCCTATGCGCCCGGCTTCTTCACGGAGCGCCACAAGACCCCATGGGGGGCGGCCGTCAACTTCGACGGGCAGCACAGTTCCCCCGTGCGCGAGTTCGTGATCCATAACGCGCTATACTGGCTGGAGGAATTTCATCTCGACGGGCTGCGGCTCGACGCCGTTCACGCCATCGTGGACGACAGTCCGGTGCATGTGCTGCGTGAACTCGTGGAGCGTGTGCGTGCCACGATCACGGATCGGCCTGTCCACCTGATCCTCGAAAACGAGGACAATTTGGCAAGCCGCCTGGCGCGCGTGACACCGGGCAACGGCGCCGACCGATACACCAGCCAATGGAACGACGACGTTCACCATGTGCTGCATGTGGCTGCGACAGGCGAGCATCAGGGGTACTACCAGGATTATGTCGGCGATACGGAAAAGCTCGGCCGGGCGCTGGCCGAGGGCTTTGCGTTTCAGGGCGAAATGATGCCGTATCGGGAGACGGAGCGCGGCGAGCCGAGTACCGATCTGCCGCCGGAAGCCTTCGTGGCCTTCATCCAGAATCATGATCAGATCGGCAACCGCGCCTTCGGGGAACGGATCAACGCGATCGCGCCGCCCGAGGCCGTGCGAGCCGTCGCGGCCGTCTACCTCCTGTTGCCGCAGATCCCGATGCTCTTCATGGGCGAGGAATGGGCGGCCTCGACCCCGTTCCCGTTCTTCTGCGATTTTAGTGGCGATCTCGCCGAGGCCGTGCGCAAAGGACGCCGCGAAGAATTCGCCCGTTTCCCGGAATTTCAGGACCCCGAAAAACGGGAGCGCATTCCCGATCCCGAGGCGGAGAGCACGTTTCGCTCGGCCAAGCTGAAGTGGGATGAAATCGAGACGGATCCGCACCATGCCGTTCTGGCTTGGACCAGGGACGTGCTGGCGGCCCGAAGACAGCACATCGTGCCGTTGCTCCCGTCGATCACCCGTGCCGGCACCGCGCGCGTGATCGGACCTTCGGCCGTGGCGGTCGAGTGGCGCGCCGGTGAAGCCATGACGCTGGTCCTTGAAGCCAATCTCAAGGCAGACCCGCAAGAGGGCTTTACCACTGGAGAGGGCCGTTCCATCTGGCTCGAAGGTGACGCGACAGGCAAGGCACTAGAACCTTGGTCCGTGCGTTGGATTCTCACCGACAGTCGACCCCGCGCTGTGTGAGCCGACGCACGATGTCCGCGTCCTCCGGGCGCGGGCGCATGTCACGAGTGACTGACCCGAAAGATTCCGCCCGCCGATCGCTTTCGCGGTCGCGGGACACGTGTGCCACCGAGAGATTTCACCCCAATGATCCCCCGCGCCACCTATCGCCTGCAGTTCACCCCGACATTCGGCTTCGACGATGCGGCGGCGCTCGCGCCCTATTTGGCAAAGCTGGGCGTCAGCCATCTCTATGCCTCGCCCTACCTCAAGGCACGACCGGGCAGCACGCATGGCTACGATATCGTCGACCACAATGCGCTCAACGAGGAACTTGGCGGCGCCGATGCTTTCGCGCGCATGAACGCGGCCCTGAAGGCGAATGGGCTTGGCCAGATCCTCGACTTCGTGCCCAACCATATGGGCGTCGGTGGAGCCGACAATCCCATCTGGTTGGACGTCCTCGAATGGGGCCAGGATTCTGTCCATTCCGGTTGGTTCGATATCGACTGGAACCCCGACAGGCCCGACCTGAAAGAGGCCGTCCTGATCCCTTTCCTGGGCGAGCAATACGGAGCCGAACTCGAAGCAGGCAAACTGCAGCTCAAATACGATGCCGAGGCCGGCAGTTTCGCGGTCTGGGCCTATGATGCGCACAAACTTCCCGTCTCCCCGCTCCATTATGCAACCATCCTGGGCGCGGGCAGCCGCCGGCTGGAGCGGTTGGGCGATGAGTTTTCGACGCTGCCGAACTGGCGTCCGGGCGAGCATGCGCGTGCCGAGGAGCTGAAGCGGGATTTGGCGGACGAGACCCGCCGCGACCCCGCTTTCGCCAAGGCGATCGAGGCGGCCGTCGCGCGGTTCAACGGCCAGGCGGGCGATGCCGCGTCCTGGTCGCGCCTCGATGCGTTGATCCGTCTCCAGCATTGGCGCCCGGCGCATTTCCGCGTGGCGGCCGACGACATCAACTACCGCAGGTTCTTCAACATCGCCGAACTGGCGGGCCTGCGCATGGAAGTGCCGAGGGTGTTCGACGACTCGCATCGTCTTGTCTTCAGCCTGCTGGCGGACGGCACGATCGACGGGCTCCGCATCGACCACATCGACGGTCTGCTCGACCCCAAGGGGTATCTGGAACGCCTGCGCGCGAGGGCGCCTGCAACCCCGGACAACCAACCCTTCTACCTCGTCATCGAGAAGATCCTGGCGGAACACGAGAAGCTCCGCACCGAGTGGCCCGTGCAAGGCACGACGGGCTACGAGGTGACGAACCTTCTGCTCGGCGTGATGATCGACGCCCGCAACGAGACGGCCTTCAGCCGCATCTACGCGAATTTCAGCGGCGAAACCAAAGGTTTCAATCGCATTCTGCGCGAGTGCAAGAAGCGCATCATGGACACCGAGATGGCAGGCGAGCTCAACGGGCTCGCCCGAGACATCGTCCGCATCGCCATGCAAAAGCCCGCCACGGCCGATTTCACGCGCAATCTCCTCCGCCGGGCCATCCGCGAGATCGTGGCCAACTTCCCGGTCTATCGGACCTATCTGGACTTCGAGGGTGAGCCGACCTGGTTCGACCGTTTCACGGTCGACCAAGCCATCACCCAGGCCCGGAAGTCCGAGGGCACCATTGACCCGTCGGTCTATGAGTTCTTGCGCGCTGTCCTGACCGGCGATCTCGTGGCGGAACCGCGCTCCGGCTACAGCCGCAGCGCGGCGCTCCGAAGCGCCATGAAGCTGCAGCAATATAGCGGCCCCGTGATGGCCAAGGGGCTCGAGGACACGGCCTTCTATCGCTACAACCGGTTCATCGCGCTCAACGAGGTCGGCGGCCATCCGCAGCATTTCGAGTTACCGCTCGACACGTTCCACAAGGCCAATGCCGAGCGGGCCAAGCTGTGGCCGAACTCCATGCTGGGCACCTCCACCCACGACACGAAACGCGGCGAGGACGCACGGGCGCGTCTCGCGGCACTGTCGGAAATTCCCGACGAATGGGCCGTGCAACTGGCCGCCTGGGGAAAGCTGCTGCAACTCGAAGAACAGCAGGGCGATCCGGAGGCCGCCCCCGACCGCAACGACATCTACGCGATCCTCCAGACGTTGGTCGGCACTTGGCCACCCGAATTGCTCGACGCGCCGGCGGCGGGGTCCGAGGCCATGAAGACCTACGCCGAGCGGGTCAAGGGGGCGATCACCAAGGCGATGCGCGAGGCCAAGGTCCATTCCTCCTGGAGCGCCCCCAATGCCGACTACGAAGAGAAGACCCTGAGCTTCATCGACAATGCCCTGACGGGCGCGCTGGCGACGGATTTCCTGCCAGCCTTCCTGCCCTTCGCGCGGCGCGTCGCCGAACTCGGCGTGCAGAACAGTTTGGTGCAAACCGTTCTCAAACTGACGCTACCCGGCGTCCCGGACATCTACCAGGGCACGGAATTGTGGGACCTCTCGATGGTGGATCCCGATAACCGTCGGCCCGTGGATTTCTCGCAGCGTGAAACGATGCTGGGGGAGCTCGCTGCGACGGACGGGAACACGATGTCCTCGCTCCTGTCGGATTGGCGCGATGGTCGCATCAAGCTCGCGGTTCTGGTCCGCCTCCTGAAACTCCGCCGCGACTTTGCCGAACTTTTTGGCGGCGGAGAGTACATCCCCGTGCAGATCGAGGGGGGTAAAGAGGCTATCTTAGGATACCGCCGTCGCCATGGGAGCACAGACATCCTCGTTGCCGTTGCTCGTTTTCCAGCGCGCCGCGCCGCGAACCCGCTCGACATCGATTGCAGGATCGCGCTACCCGAGACGAAAGGTGGAACTTGGACCGATGTCCTCACGGGCCGGACATGGGACGGTCGTGACATTTCCAGTGCCGACGCTTTCAGGCACCTGCCCGTCGCGGTCTTGGTGCGAGCTGAGTGAGGTCCTGCCCGGTTCAGACTCGCGCTGAAGGGGTTCCGGCGAGCGCGTCGGAATGTCCTACTTCAAGAAAAGATAATCGGCCGAATAAGGCTCTGCGCGGAGCGCGCCTGGCGTCGAGCAGGATCCTTTCACATCGCCCCCATGCGTGTTGAGTCGCAAAACGAGCGAGGCCGCCTGCAATTCGCCGCTGCCCTCATGATCGACGACATCGAGCTTCAGCAGCGCAATGTCGCCCGGGGCCGCTCCGGGCGCGTTTGCGGAGACCTTGCCCTTGACGATCTCGCCGTGCCCGATCTCCCAACTCGGCCCGGCATAGTGGCGGCCGACCGTCTTGCCATCGACCATCAATGTGGCGATGGGCTCACGAAACGCCCAGACGGTTTGGCCATCCGATCCGGTCTTGCACTCGTAGATCTGCGCGCCTTCGGCATGAGCGGTGAGGACCGGTGTGCGGTTGGCCACAGCAAATACCGCAGGTGTCATTGGGGATGTCGCCATTGCAGGTGTGGCCATGCCAAGCATCGCTATGATCGCGGATATCGCCACGGGTTCCAGGGCTCTCGACGCAGTCACGGCAGATCCAATCCTGATAGCTTTCGCTCGTCGCTGATCGTAGCGGAAAAAGTGGGCCGAAAAACAGCTCTGTCGCCGCCGATCCGTTGAGACCAGACACCTTCGGACTCCGCACAAGCATTTTAGGAGCGATGGCTCTCCCCGTGCGACTGTCAGTGTGGGACGGGGAAAGCCATCGAACGGCCACATCATGATCAGGGTACGTTCGACGTCGCTTTTGCACCCGCCTCACTCAAACGCACCATGACGACCGTCGAAGAAGATGGTGAGCTTATTCGGGCGCGCTTGCGATTTTTACGACATCGAGGCGCCCTATCTTGAAGAGGCTTATTATGACAGACAAGCTATTTGCTGCACAAATACTAACTCCAAGTCAATCGATCACCTCAGGTGACGGACGCTTCAATCTTATCCTGCAAGAAGACGGCAATCTCGTTCTTTATAGAGTGCGGGATCATCATGCCCTTTGGTCATCCGGCACCAATGGGCAGGATATAAAACGAGCCGCCATGCAGGGCGATGGAAACTTCGTGCTCTATCACACAGATGGTCGACCCTCCTGGGCAACCAACACAAATGGCAAAAACGGTTCCTTCCTAATTCTCCAAAACGATGGAAACCTTGTCATTTACTGGCCGCAAGACCCTGTCTGGGCTAGCGGCACCGTGCAGTAGATCGACCTTTTCAGCGCGTTGCCACCTCAGTAACTGGCGAGGCAAGCCGGGCCGAAGATAAAGCCTGGCCGACAGCACTCTCGACACCGGGCGGCGGCGCGATCATCATCGCCCTCATGGACAGAGGTATCACGCAACGATCCACTTCGACCGAGAGGCAGCTCTTTCGGCGCGCTCGTAAAGGGCTCAGATATTCCTCCCGATGCGGCGATCGATCTCGATCGCCGTACCCTGAGAATGTGCAAGAAAACGGCCTTGATGCGCACGAGACGGATCAAGGCCCGTTCATCGAAGGTATTCGCGGGGGCATCCGTACTATGCGGCGTATCTGGACATTACCTTTATCTTCGATCGTGGCGTTGGGCCTTTCGGCCTGTTCGAGTTCGGCACTGCCGATGATCTCGGACATGACGCTTCCAAAGATCCCAATCCCCCACGCGCTGCGGATCGAGGAGACGGTCGACAAGCCCGCGAACCTCATCGAACGCGCGCTGTCGGAGTGCGACAAGCGCATTGAAACCGGTGAGGCCGCATGCGTGAAATCGGCACTCATCACTCAAAAGGTGATGCTGCCGAACCTGATCGCGATGCTGCACGGCTGCCACCAGGGCGAGGTGTGCCACTACGCCTATACGACGGATGACCAAGTTGGACTTTTCCACGCCACCTCGTCCCACTTCATTGTGCACTGGCGGGTCGATTTCGACCTGACGCATCCCGTTGGCGCACTCGAGGCTGTACCGGTCACGGTCGTCCGGGTCTGAACGGGCTGCAACGGGTCCTTGGACTCGCCCAACTGGTCAAACCGGTCGACAAGAGATAGGGCAAGGCCGCGCTTTTCGGCGTGCGAGATCGCGAGCGGAGCACGATGGTCACGACCCTTCTCACGACCCGGCGCTTTGCGCCGCTTTTCGCCTGCCAGTTTTTTTCGGCATTCAACGACAATGTGCTGCGAAATGCGCTCGTGCTGCTCATCCTGTTCAAGATGGGCGCCGCTGGAAATGACATGCTCGTGCCGCTCGCGGGCGCCACGTTCATCGCGCCCTTCTTCTTCTTGTCCGGGTTGGGCGGGCAGATCGCCGACCGCTACGACAAGGCGGCCGTCGCACAGCGCCTGAAATTGGCGGAAATCGCCGCCGCGGGTCTGTCGGTGGCCGGTTTCTCCTTGCATTCGGTCCCGATGCTGTTTGCGGCACTCGGGCTTTTCGGCGTCATCGCCGCGCTGTTCGGGCCTATCAAATACGGCATCCTGCCAGACCATCTGGCACCCGAGGAATTGGCAACCGGCAATGCGCTGGTCGAAGCCGCGACCTTCCTGGCCATCCTGCTTGGAACGATTGCGGCCGGCATCGCCGCGAGTTCGGCGAGCGATTCCGCCTGGCTGAGTGGGCTCGTCATGGTCTTTGCCGTGCTCTGCTGGCTGTCGAGCCGGATGATTCCCCCGACACAACGCGGCGCACCGGACCTCGTCATCCAGGTCAACATCTTCAAATCCACTGGGTCTCTCCTGCGCGACCTCTATGCCGACTCAAGGCTGTGGCGCTGCGGTCTCTACTCCAGCTGGTTCTGGCTCGTCGGCTCCGTGGCGCTGGCCCTTCTGCCGTCGCTCGTCCGGCATGTGTTCAACGGCGATGCCCATGTGGCGACGATGCTGATCGCCGTTTTCGCCATCGGGATCGCGGCGGGTTCCGGACTGGCGGCGTGGCTGAGCCATGGCCGCAACATCCTGCTGCCGATCGTCCTTGCCACGGTCCTGATGGGCGTCTTCAGCCTCGAAGTCGGCTGGAGCAGTCGTGGTTACGCACCCGGCTTGGAGCCGCTCGGCATCTGGCAATTCCTGGCCGGCGGTCCGACATTGCGGGTTGCGATCGACTTCTTCTTCCTGGCCATGTCGGGGGGCCTGTTCATCGTGCCGGCCTTCACGGCGCTTCAGGCCTGGAGCGACGAAGCCCGCCGAGCCCGCACCATTGCGGCCGTCAACGTATTGAATGCCGCCTTCATGGTGGGGGGCGCCATTCTCCTGGCGGTGCTCCAGGCGGCCGGATTGCAGACGCCTTCGCTCTTCCTGCTGCTCGGCGCCTGCAATCTCGCGGTCGCCGTCATCGTCTATCGCACCTTGCCCACCCGCCCCTTTCGGGATTTTCTCGTCCTGTTCTATCGGCTGGCCTACCGCATGGAGGTGCGGGGGGCCGAGAACCTCGCCAAGGCCGGTCCCAACGCCATTGTCGCCTTGAACCACGTCAGCTTTCTCGACGCCGGCCTCGCTCTCTCCCTGCTCGACCGGGATCCTGTGTTCGCCATCGACAGCGACATTGCCCAGCGCTGGTGGGTGAAGCCGGCCCTGCGCCTCACCCGCGCCATGCCGCTCGACCCGACCAAGCCCCTCGCAACCCGCACCCTTATCAATGCCGTACGGGAGGGCGAAACGCTGGTGATTTTTCCCGAGGGCCGAATCAGCGCCACTGGAAATCTGATGAAGGTCTATGACGGCGTCGGTTTGATCGCCGACAAAACCGGCGTGCCAGTCGTGCCGGTCCACATCGACGGTCTGGAGCAGACGCCTTTCTCGCGGCTTAGCAAACGGGAGATCAGCCGACACTGGTGGCCGAAGGTCATCGTCACGATACTTGAGCCGGTGCGGCTCGACATCGATCCGGACCTCGTCGGCCGCAAGCGCCGCCAGGCCGCGGGTGTGGCACTCTACACCGTGATGTCCGACCTCGTCTTCCGCAGCACGCCAACCGACCTCACGGTGCCGGAAGCCCTGATTGCCGCCGGCAAGAAGAATGGCTGGCGCCGCATATGCCTGGAAGACCCGTTGAGCGGTCAGATGACCTATGGCCGTCTCATCCTCGGCATGAACATCTTGGGCCGGAAGCTGATGCCGCTTGCGCCACTCGGCAAACCGCTCGGCGTGATGCTGCCCAATGCCAACGGCACTGCCGTGACGGTCTTCGCGGTCATGTCGGCCGGCCGCGTGCCCGCCATGATCAACTTCTCGGCCGGCCTCGGGGCCGTGCTCTCGGCCTGCCGAACCGCCGAGGTCGGCACGGTTCTCACCTCGCACGCCTTCATCGCCAAGGCGAGGCTCGAGAAGCTGACCGAAGGCATGACGCAGAGCGGCCTGACGCTTGTCTATCTGGAGGATGTCCGCGCCACGGTCGGAACCGCCGACAAGCTGCGCGGTTTCCTCAGCCCAAGCCGCCCGCTGATCTCCCGAAAGCCCGATGACGCAGCCGCGATCTTGTTCACGTCGGGTTCGGAAGGCGTGCCCAAGGGCGTCGTTCTCAGCCATCGCAACATGCTGGCGAATGTCGCGCAGGTGGCGGCCCGGATCGATTTCGGCCGCACCGACAGGGTGTTCAATGTGCTGCCGCTGTTCCACAGCTTCGGGCTCACGGCCGCCCTGGTCTTGCCGCTGGTCTCGGGCGTGCAGGTCTATCTCTATCCTTCGCCCCTGCACTATCGGCTGGTGCCGGAACTGATCTACGGCACCAATGCGACGGCGCTTTTCGGCACCGACACGTTCCTGACCGGCTATGCGCGTTTCGCCAATTCCTACGACTTCCGTTCGCTCCGCTATATCGTGGCGGGCGCCGAACCCGTGAAGGATGCGACGCGCCGGATCTATCTGGAGCGGTTCGGACTCCGCATCCTGGAAGGCTATGGCGTGACCGAGACGGCGCCGGTCCTGGCGCTGAACACGCCGATGTTCAACCGTTTCGGCTCAGTCGGTCGGCTCCTGCCCGGCATCGAGTCGCGCCTCGATCCCGTCCCGGGCATCGAAGAGGGCGGGCGGCTGCAGGTGCGCGGCCCCAATGTGATGCTCGGCTATCTGCGGGCCGAACATCCCGGCATGCTGGAGCCGCCAGAAGGCGGCTGGTACGACACCGGCGACATCGTGACGATCGATCCGGACGGGTTCGTGACCATAAAAGGTCGGGCTAAGCGTTTCGCCAAGATCGGCGGCGAGATGGTGTCGCTCGCCGCGATCGAAGCTCTCGCGAGCGCCCTCTGGCCCGACGCGCGCTCGGCGGCCGCCACCGTCCCCGACGCGCGAAAAGGCGAGCGCATCGTGTTGGTCACCGAGAAGGAACACGCCCGACGGGTGGATTACGTGGCTTTCGCCAAGGAGCGCCACGTGGCCGAGATCGCGTTGCCGGCCGAAGTTCTGGTGGTGGATAAGCTTCCGGACCTCGGGGGAGGCAAAATCGACCTCCTGGGGGTCACGAAGTTGGTGCGGGAACGGGCGGAGCACATCGCAGCGGATTCAAAGCCACCGGGCGACGAGGTTCGTAGCGCAGATCTCCTTCCGGCCGGGAGCTCTCCAGGCTGAGCTCCGCGCTCCGGCAATTACGTGAAGCTGAGGGCGTCGACCAAGGTCTGCGCCGTCGTGAGAGCTGCGCCGGTCGTGACGACCATCTGGGGCAGCACTATCCACTCCAGCGTCCACGCGGCGCCGGAGCGCTCGTTCTCGTGGACGAGGGCCTGATGCAATGTGCCGAGGGCGCCCGCGTTGAAGCGTGCCATCGCGACCAACACTTCGGCCGCGACCGGGTTCTGCTTGTGCGCCATAGCGGACGAGGTGCCGCCACCCGCGACCTTGAGGGCGGCCACCTCGTTCTGCGCCAGCAACGCGACATCCTGGCCGAGCTTGCCGAGGGCGCCTGACACCAACGACAGCCAGGAGCCGAATTCAGCGATGCCATCCCGTTGTGAATGCCAGGGCGGCGCATGACCAAGGCCAAGCCGGGCGGCGAGATTTGCCGCAATGGCGTCGGCCCGCTCACCCAATTCGACCCGCGTGCCGACCGGGCCGCCGAGTTGCAGCAGGAGAAGCCGAGGTTTCAGTTCGGCGAGCCGCGTCTTGTGGCGGACGAGCGGCGCCTGCCAGGTCGCGATCTTGTCGGCCGCGCTAAACGGCAGCGCCACCTGCATGCGCGTATGCGCCATCAGGCGCCGGCTACCATCTCGCGCCTTCAGGGCCACGAGGCCTGCCCCAAGCGCGTCGAGCCGAGCCTCCAGGATCGTGATTGCCCGGCCGAGCCGCAGCACCAGGCTCGTATCGATGAGGTCCTGGCTGGTCGCACCCATGTGGAGTGCGGCGCCATGGATGTCGCCGACGGCCGCGCGCAGCTGCCTCACGAGCCCTGGCACCATCACGCCATCCTGCGCCATGCTGCCGGCCAGGACAGCGAGATCCGGTACGAACCGTGCACAGGCTTCCCCGATTGCGGTCGCGGCTTCGGGCGCGATCAGCCCGCATTCGGCCTCGGCCATGGCCAAAGCAGCTTCTATTCGGATTTGGGCCTGAAGATCGGCCTCGTCCGAAAAGAGCGCTTCGAGTTCGGCGTCGCCGACGAGGGCGCCGAGCAGTGAGCGGCCTGGGGTCAACGATAGCCCGCCTGAGACAGATGCTGTGAGATCAGGTCGACCAGTATTTTGGGTTGCTCGACGCACGGGATGTGGCCGGCGCCCGTGATCATCGCGAAGCGGCTGTGCGGAATGAGATCCGCCGTGCCACGTACGAGAGCGGGCGGCGTCGAGAGATCCTGATCCCCAACGAGGCAGAGTGTCGGGACCGAAATCGTCGCCGCGCGCTCACGCAGATCCGCGTCGCGGATCGCCGCGCAGGTCGCAGCATAGCCTCCCGCGGGCTGCCGCGTCAGCATGTTGCGCCAGCCCTTCATGGCGGTGGGCTCGCCGGCCCGGTAGGCGCGAGTGAACCACCGCTCCAGCACGCTGTCGGCGATGGAGTCGAGCCCCTTGTACTCGGCAGCCTCGATGCGCGCGTCCCAGGTCGCGGCGTCACCGATCTTGGCGGCCGTGTCGCAGAGCACCAGAGCCGCTAGCCGATGCGGCTGGTCGGCCGCGATCGCTTGCGCGATCATGCCGCCGACCGAGAGTCCCACAAGGGCAAAGCGGTCGATCTGGAGAAGGTCGGTTAGGCCAAGAAGATCGCGCGCATGATCGTCGATCGTGTAGGGCCCACGTGGCGCGTCGGACAGACCATGGCCGCGCTTGTCGTAGACGACCACGCTGTATTGGTCGAGCATCTGCGGCACCACCGCGTCCCAGATCCGCGCGTCTGTGCCGAGCGAATTTGCAAAGATCACGACGGGTTTCTTGGGGTCGCCGACGCGAGTGGCATGGAGAACGGTGCCGTGGCAGTTGAAAAACGTCATGCGCTACGCCTTTCTATCAGTTATCTCGGCCCGGGCCTTACTCGGCGGCGCCGCTCGGCACAGGCGCGAGCGGACCAGAGGCCGAGGATCCCGCCCCGACATGGCGCTGTATCAGCGCGAGGAACAGGGCAACGCCCAGCATCGCGGCCGCGAGCACATTCAGATAGCTGGACGGACCGGCGGCCGAAATTACCGCCGCGCCCACAAAGGCCGACAGAACGGCACCAAGCCGGCCGAACGCGAGCGCCGTCGCCGTGCCGGTCGCCCGAATCTTCGTCGGATAGGCATGCGCCGCGACGGCATAAAGCGTCGATTGCACCGCATTGACGAAGAGCCCGTGCAATCCGAGCCAGAACACCATGGCACCCGGTGAGCCGAGCCCTAGGCGCTCCAGAATGAGCGCGCTCGCGGCGGCCCCTAGAGCGCAGATGATCTGCGGCCATCGCGAGCCGAAGCGAGAGATCACGAAGGCACAGACCAGGGCGCCGATCACGCCGCCGAAATTATAGGCCGTCAGTCCGGACCCAGCCGTCGCGACATCGAGTCCCTGAGCGGCCAACATGGTGGGAAGCCAGCTGAAGGCGCTATAGACGGCAAGCAGACAGAGGAAAAACGAACCCCACAGCGCCAATGTGTCCCGCGCTCGGCCGGCCTCGAACAAGGCACCCACCCCGTCCCGCGTTTCGAATTTTTGTTCGGTCCGGTCCGTGAAGGTCGCACCCTCCAAGGTCTTGCGCCCCATGCGCTGCAGCAGTGCGACGAGTTCGGGCCAGCGGTCGCGTCGACGCGTGAGAAACCGCGGTGATTCCGGAAAGCCGAAGAGGAGCACGAGACCGAGGACAAACGGAAGAATGCCGCCGGTCCAGAACAGCACGTGCCATCCGAAGGCGGGCAGGATCTGGCCGGCGAACAGCCCAGCCAGCATGCCGCCCAAGGGCACGCAGGTGATGGTGGCCGTCACCGCGATGGTCCGGTAGCGGGATGGGGTGAATTCCGCCGTCATGGTGGTGGCGGTCGGCAACGCGCCGCCGATGCCAAGACCCGCCAGCAGACGGAGGACGCCGATGGTGAACAGGCTGTCGGCGAAGCCGATCGCGCAAGTGGCGAGGCCCAGGAGAACGAGGCTGCCCAGGACCGCGACGCGCCGGCCGACCCGATCGCCAATCCATCCGGCAAAGAAACTGCCGATGCTCATGCCGATGAGGCCGCAGGCGACGACGGGCGCGAAATCGCCGCGCGTGACGTGCCACTCCTTGATGAGCACGGGGATCGCGAAGCTGATCAGCTGGCTGTCGAACCCATCGAGCAGGACCGCCAGGGCCGCCAGGCAGGCCACCGTCTTCTGCAGACCGGACCACATGCCGCTGTCGAGAAGGTCGCCAATGTCGACGCTCCCCACGTCGCTGCGCAGATTGCTCATTCCACCCTCCGCGATCCGTGTCCCCGGTCAGACCGTCCGGGGCCGTCCGCCTTTATTCTTGCAGCGACACATCACTGCGGCGCGGAGCTTCAGGCGAGCGCGTCGGTGTAGTCGGCTTCCGTCTTGGCCCGCACCTCGGCAGCTGTGACACCGGGCGCGAGTTCCACGAGGGTCGCGCCGCCGTGGCCCTTCTTGTCGATCGTAAACACCGCGAGGTCGGTGATCACGACATCGACGACGCCCGTGCCGGTCAACGGCAGCGTGCATTGGCGCAGGAATTTCGCGCCGCCCGATTTGTCGTTGTGCTCCATTACAACAACCACGCGTTTCACGCCCGCCACGAGGTCCATGGCGCCGCCCATGCCCTTGATCATCTTGCCCGGGATGGTCCAGTTGGCGAGATCGCCCTTCTCGCCCACCTGCATGGCGCCCAGGATCGCGAGATCGATGTGTCCGCCCCGGATCATCGCGAAACTGTCGGCCGAGGAAAAGAAGCTCGACGTCGGCAAGGCCGTCACGGTCTGCTTGCCGGCGTTGATCAGGTCCGCGTCGACCTCGTCGTCGTAGGGAAAAGGACCGATTCCGAGCATCCCGTTTTCGCTCTGCAGCGTCACCGAGACGCCCGCCGGCACGAAATTCGCGACCAGTGTCGGAATGCCGATGCCGAGATTGACGTAATAACCGTCCTTCAATTCCTTGGCGGCGCGGGCTGCCATCTCGTCACGCGTCCAGGCCATCAGACGGTCTCCCCTGCGGTCGCGCGTTTCCGCACAGTGCGTTGCTCGATCTTCTTCTCATAGGCTTTGCCTTGAATGATCCGATCCACATAGATGCCGGGCGTATGGATCGTGTCGGGATCGAGCGTCCCGGGCTCCACAATCTCCTCGACCTCGGCAATCGTGACCCGACCGGCCGTGGCCATGTTCGGATTGAAGTTGCGCGCGGTCTTCCGGTAGACGAGATTGCCCTCGCTATCACCCTTCCAGGCTTTCACGATGGAGAGATCAGCCTTGAGCCAGGTCTCCCGCACATAGGTCTCGCCGTCGAAGTCTTCCGTCGGCTTACCTTCGGCCACCACCGTGCCGACACCCGTCTTCGTGTAGAAAGCCGGAATGCCGGCCCCGCCAGCGCGGATGCGCTCGGCGAGCGTGCCCTGCGGGTTCAGCTCCAGTTCGAGGCGTCCGGTGAGGTAGAGTTCGGCGAAGAGCTTGTTCTCGCCCACATAGGACGAGATCATCTTCCGGATCTGCCCATTGTCCAGCAGCATCCAGAGGCCGAACCCATCGGCGCCGCAATTGTTGGAGATCACGGTCAAATCCTTGACCCCGCTCGCCTTCAGGGCGGGGATCAGGTGCTCGGGATTGCCCGAGAGCCCGAAGCCCCCCGACATGATCGTCATGCCATCGAACAAAACTCCCTCGAGCGCTGCAGCCGCATCGGGGTAGACCTTCTTGCGTGACATCGTTTCTCGCCCATTCGTGTCAGATATCGAAGAATACCGTTTCGTCCGGTCCCTGCAGGTGGATGTCGAACGTATAGCAGGGCAGGCCCTGCTCCTCACTTCGGGGTGCGACCAAGGTTTTCACCCGGGCGCGGTGTTCGATACGGAGCAGGACGGGATCCTCGGCATTGGCCTTCTCCTCATCGCCGAAATAGAGGCGCGTGTGGAGACCGATATTGATGCCACGGGCGACAACCCACACCGTAATGTGCGGCGCCATCAGCCGGCCGTCGGGAAAGGGCACACGCCCCGGCTTCAGGGTCTCGAACCTGAACTCGCCCGTCCTGGCGTCGGTCGGCTGGCGGCCCCAGCCGACGAAATGCGGATCCGCTTGCCCCCGCTTGTCCTGCGGCGAGTTGTAGAGCCCCGCCGCATCGGCCTGCCAGATCTCGATGAGCGCGTCGGTGAGCGGCTGGTCGGCACCGTCGAAGACGCGACCCTTGACCAGGATGCGCTCGCCCTTGGCCTCCGGCGCCACGAGATCGAGCCCCAGATCACCCTGCCAGACGCCCGTGATTTCGACCCAATTGGGGTTGGTGCCGATGTGGACGTAGGGTCCGGCCGTCTGCGACGGGCTTTCCTTGCGCCTCTTCAGCGGCTGGACCATCAATGTCCCTCCAACTTGTTCTCGAACATCGTCTGCCGCCGCCCGCGCAGCACGATGTCGAACTTGTAGGCGAGCGCGTCCATATGGGTCGTGGCCTGCCGGTCGAGCGCCGCCACGAGCGTCTCGATCGCCTCCCGGCTTGGGATCGTGCCGACGATCGGGCACTGCCAGATCATCGGATCGCCCTCGAAATACATTTGCGTGATGAGACGCTGGGCAAAGGCTTCGCCGAAGATTGAAAAGTGGATATGCGCGGGGCGCCAGTCGTTGACGCGGTTCGGCCATGGATAGGCCCCCGGCTTGATCGTGCGGAAATGGTAGCCGCCATCCTGGTCGGTGATGGCGCGACCGCAACCGCCGAAATTCGGGTCGAGCGCAGCCCGGTAGCCCTCCTTGTGATGTCGGTAGCGCCCTCCCGCATTCGCCTGCCAGAACTCGACCAGGACACCCGGTAATCCGCGCCCGTTCTCGTCAAGGACGCGACCGTAGACGATCAGCCGCTGGCCGATGGCCTCGCCAGTTCCGCCGAAATTGGTGATGAGATCATTGTCTCGTGGTCCCAGGATGTCCCGCCCGAAGACCGGCCCGGTCATTTCCGAAAGCGTGTTCTCGATGGAGAGCAGCGCGCGCTGGGGCGAGCGAAGGATCGAAGTCTTATAGCCCGGCGTGAAAGCCGGCGAATGCCAGTCGCGATCCCGCTGATAGAAGGGGCCATCATGGGACATCGGGGGTACTCTCCTGCGCGGCTGCGCCCGCCACCTGGTCTTCCTCCGTCATGGCGGCCAGCGTCATCTTGGCGATCTTGATCGCATGGTTTGCGGCCGGAACTCCGGCATAGATCGCCACATGCAACAGGGCCTCCGTGATATCGGCCGGAGTCGCGCCGGTGTTGCGCGTCGCCCTGACGTGCATCGCCATCTCGTCGTCATGTCCGAGGGCCGCCAGCAGCGCAAGCGTGATGAGCGACCGCTCGCGTCGGGTCAGTCCGGGACGAGCCCAGACCGAGCCCCAGGCGCTCTCCGTGATAAAGCGTTGAAAATCCGTGTCGAAGGGAGTGACGGCCGCGGTCGCGCGCGCCACATGAGCCTCCCCGAGCACCGCGCGGCGAACCGCGAGCCCATTTCCATACCGATCGGCAAAATCGTCAGACATCGTCCGCCCAATTAGGTTCGAATTGGTCCCGGATGCAACAGCCGATCGGACTCAGGTGAGTGTCTGCGCCTCGCCTGTCGAGCCAACTAGCCCAAGGTGGACTCTCTTCCTGCGTAGGCCGTCATCCCTGATCGCGTTGCAGCACATGAGCGACATGGCGGAGCGCGAGCAGATAGCCATTCGTACCGAAGCCCGCCAGGACGGCCGTGGCGACGAGCGACACATAGGAGTGATGCCGGAAGGCCTCACGTTGATGGACGTTCGAGATATGGACTTCGACAATAGGCCCCTCGAAGGTCTTCAGCGCGTCCATGATGGCGACCGAAGTGTGCGTGAACGCCGCCGGGTTGATGATGAGGCCGTCCGCGGTCTCGCGAGCATCATGGATCGCATCGATGATCGCATGTTCGGCGTTGCTCTGGTGGAATTCGATCTCAACGCCAAGTTCGCCCGCCAGCCTCCGGCATCGCTCTTCGACATCCGCCAGCGTTTCATATCCGTAGATGTCGGGCTGACGTCTCCCGAGGAGGTTGAGGTTCGGCCCGTTGAGAATGACAATCCGCATATCGACCCAGCACTTAGCGGCAGACACTGGACGATGACACGGCCTGATGCGTAGCGCCACCCCGTCCTTTTATGATACCTGAGAGAGCCGCTAGTGTTCCAACCTGAACAAAAGATACCCTCCGCTCCTGGCGTCTCAGGAGTGCGATCAAGCCGACTGAGCGGGTACTAAGCGTTCCACTCAGAACACTAGGGACCAAGCCGCACCAGAATCGTCGATACAACTGGCCAACCCGGTGAGATATCGGACCTCGTTGCTGCCGCCAAACTTCCGGCACACGATCGTCTCACGTCATCGAGATCGATCTGAAAAGAGCTTCAGAGATATATTTCACTTGGTTCACCTCCATCGAGGCCCTATCTTGGCCAAGAACATCGTCTTTACATGACGACGCTTTTCATCGGAACACTTCCGGTTCGAGGCTTATCTAGAGACCGGATACGATTTGTCTTCCTTTAATCACGCCAATTTCGCAGACAGAATTAAAGACGCAGCCAAGGCAAAGGCGGCTGCCGTTGAAAAGCACAAGGCTCGGCCGGGTGCAGACGATCCCGCCTTGATCGCGAAAGCGGCGGAACGTCGAAGTCTCCACGAGGCCAGGGTCGCCCGTGCGGCTGAGAAAGACGCGATCAAACAGAAGCGCGCCGCAGACCACGCCGAAGTTCAACGCCTCCGTGCTGAGGAAGAATTAGCTCTCGCCCTGACGCGCGAAGCCGAGCTCGAGGCCGAGGAGCAGGCTGCTCTCGCTCTCAGGCGCGACCGCGCAAAACTCGCGCTGGTGAATCTCGCAGACCAGAAAGAGGTTCGAGACGCCCGATACGCCGCGCGCAAAGCGCGTCAAAAGCAAGCCAAGCGCGGATGACACCGAGCACCGTCGAAGAACGCGGATACAAATGGAGTCGCGTAGCCTTCTGCGGTCACATGCCTCCGCGTCTCTGGTGTCCGTCGATCACGAGAGCACGGACGCTCGGATTTGAACGTTGCGTCTCCTCGACGCTGTGCGTTTCCCTCCGCGTCGGCAGCCCTTAACCACACGTGCAGCCGACCCCGTGAAAGCTTCGGTCGCTCACCGTCGCTTTAGGATTCCCGGATTAACTTGGGTCGCGTCGAATCTGACGCCCGGGCCTCGCTGCATGGACTCACAGATGTTGCGTCACGACATGCCCGCCCAGGCCGACGCGGCTTAACGCGCGTGACGCTGCGCGATTGGCCGGGTGCCATCCTGCCCAGCCGTGTCGGAGTTCCGCCCAGGTCGTGCGTGTTCGCATCCGCGCGAAACCTGTTCGGCAGGATGGTGGCCCAGGGCAGCGAGCCGGCTCTGGCGGCATCGGCCCTCTTCGCAATTATCATTGCCGTGGGGCTCGTATCGGGCACGATCGGCTATCGCGCCGAATTGGACGATGTTGTTATCGTGCTCGTCGGCATGTGGCTTTGCGGGCTCGCGTGCCAGTTGTTCGGACTGCGCTGCATCGGGCAAGGCACAAAAGCGGTCGCGATCTTCTTCATAATGTCGACCCTGGCTGCGGCGGCCAGCGCCGTTCTCGCGAAAATCAGCTGGCCCTATGCGGATGACACGCTGAACGCATGGGATCGGGTCCTGCTTCCCGGCTTCGACTGGCCGAGCACGATGATGGCCATCAACCAGCACCCGGCCGTTATGGCGGTACTCAGCCGCGCCTACTCGTCCCTGAACTGGCAGCCGGCGCTTCTGTTGTTTGTGTTCTGCATGGTGGAGCGAAGCGACCAAGCGTGGCGGATCCTCTCCGTACTGGCGCTTGCTCTCGTTCCCTGTCTCCTCATATTTCCATTCTGCCCGGCTCTCGCTGGCTACGCGCATTTTAGAATCCCGCGGGCCGCGGTGCGGAACGTCGGCTCTGGCGTGGCCTGGCGCGCCCCGATGGTACTCGATGGACTGAGGAATGGACAAATCCAGTCTCTGGGCATCGAAACTCTAGGCGGCCTCATCACCATGCCGAGCTTCCACGCGGCCTCGGCGATCATCCTGGGCTGGGGCGCGTGGGCATCCCGCTGGCTCCGCTGGCCTACGGCTCTGCTGAATGTCATCATGTTCGTGTCGGCAGTTCCAATCAGCGGCCACTATGTCGTGGACGTGCTGGCCGGTGGCATCATCGCTCTTCTGGCAATCAAGGTCTCGACCGCTCGAGACGGCCGATCAATCGCGACCTGGGCAAATCCTGAGTGACGAAGACCAGAATTGGCCTGACCTGCCGCGGCGCACAGGTGACCGGCCCATCGTTTATGGCCGGGAATTCAGCCTGAAGCTCCTGGTCGAGCGAGGCAGCCACAGCCTTTCTCGATAGTCGTCGTGCTACCCTACTATGGCTATCCGCGCGATGAATATCCCGCGTTGGCCTGTGTCGGCCGGTCAGCACATCCTAAGCCGAACAGGGCTGCGGATCTCCCGACCCTCGTCAGACACCGGCCGGCACGGCCTTGCCGCGCGGTAATTCGCGGAACGAGATCATGCGCTGGCGGGCTTCATCCCACAAAACCAAGCGTACGCAGGCGAAGCTCTGCCAAAGCGTGATCCGGCCGACGCTTCTCAGTTCCGGGTGGTCTCGCAGCACTGCCGAAAGCCGATAATAGGGAATGCGGCTTGAGAGATGGTGGACATGGTGGATGCCGATATTGGCCGTGAACCACCGGAGAATGAAAGGGAGATCGTAGTGCGAACTGCCATGAAGCGCCGCCTCGTGCAGGGTCCACTCCTTGTCCTTGGCCCAGTGCGTCTCCTCAAATTGATGCTGGATATAGAATAACCAAACGCCGCCGGCTGCGGCGAGCAGCACCACGGGAATATGGACCAGCAGGAATGGCAGAACGCCGATCTGCCACATGAGGAGACAGGCCGCGATCCCGATGGCGAGGTTCGTGCTCATCGTGCTCAACCAAGGTCGCGCCGCCCCCATGAACCCGAGCGGCAGCCGATATTGCAGCACGAACAAATAAGCAGGACCGACCCCGAACATGATTGCCGGATGCCGGTAGAGTCGATAGCGCAGTCGCCCCCATGGCGAGCGCGCGAGATATTCGGCGACCGTCAGCGTATCGACGTCCCCGATGCCTCGGCTGTCGAGATTGCCAGCGGTCGCATGGTGGATGGCATGGGTGCGACGCCAATAATCGTATGGCGTCATCGTCAAGATGCCGACCAACCGTCCGGTCCAGTCGTTCGCGGCGCGTGCGGGGAAGAAAGATCCATGCCCACAATCATGCTGGATCATGAACAGGCGCACCACGAGTCCCGCGGTCGGAACGAGCAAGAGCGCAAACAACCAGTAGTAGCCGAACGTGATCGCACAGGCCATGCCGATCCAGCATCCTACAAACGGAAGGAGCGTCACGGCGAGTTCGTAGATGCTTCGCCACGTGCTCGGTTGTCGATAACGACCTAGCTTTTTGGCCCACTCACGCGCCGAGACGGCGGGCGCAAGCGTCAGTTCCGAGATCGACATGGCCGAAACCTTCTCTTTACCTGGAGTCGCCGGGCATGCCGGAAGGCTGTCGGCGCGGCTTCGACACCGGCTGTATGGCCATGGAAAGCGTTTGAACTAGGGCGCGTCCGCACGCCGGCGGTGCGGCGAAACAGTGCCTTTGCTCAGGGATCACGTTCGTCATTGGCGTGCAAACCGAGCCCAGTGGACGGCGCGGCATAGCTTCCGCCATCGAAATTCGACACGATGGATTGCTTGTGACTCATGTCGCTCCGCAAGTCCTCAAGCAATCTCGCCTGCTTTTCCGCATGCGTGATGAGCCCGTCGACGACATCGATCAGAGCCACGTGTGCCTCCTCGGGAGATTTCGCATTCTGCGCATGCAGAAGAATTTCCCGGAGTTCGTTCAGCGGTTGCGTGGCCTTGCTGGTTGCGTTCGGGTCGTTGGTCCGCATGTGTCGTCATCCTGATGGGTCGTCGGTTGCAATGCGTCGACCACTCGATCGCATCCGACGAGACGCCCCTTGGGACGACTAGCGCATGAGACCGGCGGCTCGCAGAGCATCTTCGATGACCTTAGCAGGGTCCACGCCCCCGGATGCCGGAAATCGCAACGGGAACTGGAGACGCGAGGCGCCGGCCGCTTCGAGAACCTCGGGCTTCTCGGCGGTGGCGAGGCCATCGAGAGTAGGCTCACGGCCACGTTCAGTCGTGAACGTCGCATGCGTTTCGCGACCGGGACCGATCAGCCCCCAGAACCGCGCGATATGATGCGTCGACGAGATCGAGACGTCGAGCATATAGGCCCCACTCTCCCCGCATGTTTCGAGACCGCGCGTGGCGAGCGGCGTCCCATGACCCATGCCGGCGATGCGAAACTCCTCGACAAGGTCGCGCCCATCTGCATCGACCCAGACCCTGCGTGGGTAGCCGTCGACCATCTCGGTTCGATCCGGCGTGGGCGCCAGGCGATGAACGTTGCGCCACTGGTCGAGGATGACGTCTGCGTTCGAGTGATCCACCGTATAATCGGCGGTGCCCTGCCAGATCGAAACTCGCGGCCATGGTCCCTCGTGCCCGCTCGCAGCGCGGACAAGCTTGCCTAACACCTGTTCGGTCGGCGCATTGCCGCCCCGCATCCGTTCGAAGGCTTCAGGTACCGACGACGCGCAGCCGTAGGGGAGCCCGGCGATGATGGCGCCCCCCGCGAAGACCTCAGGGTAGGTGGCGAGCATCGCCGATGCCATCGCGCCGCCAGCCGAAAGGCCGGTGATGAAAACGCGCTCCGGGTCGAGCCTATAGTGGTCGAGCATGTGGGCGACCATCTGTCGGATCGAGAGTGCCTCGCCGGCGTCGCGCCGGGTATCGCCCGGTTCGAACCAATTGAAGCAGCCATTCGGATTGTTGCCGCGCTGCTGTTCGGGGTAGAGGAGCGCGAAGCCATGCAGGTCCGCGAGGCTCGACCAGCCTGCCCCATTGTCATAGCCGCCTGCCGTCTGCGTGCATCCATGCAGCACGACAACAAGAGGCGCATGGTCGGGCAGCCCCGGCGGAACGTAGACTTTCGCCCCGAGATTACCTGGGTTCGAACCGAACCCCGCCATCACATCGAGACGATCGGCACCGACCCCGGCCAAGCCCCTCGAAGATTGAAGGCCGGCGAGTCGAGCCATAAGGTCTGTATGCATGTTCATTAAGCACCTTTGCGCAGCCCAAGCCGAGAGGTCGCTGCTGGTCTGTCAATCTTCTACCTGAGCAATTGTTGCTGCATTGCACAATGTGATACGCAATGTCACGGGGACCTCGTGGGCCGGAACCATTTTCATGTCCACGCGATCGGCTCCCTTGCGTCCAGCAGCAGCCCGTTGCGACACGTTTGTTCCTTCCGTGATAGGGTGGAGATTGTGGTGCGATCGTTGCTGTCTTCGCGCTTTCTTTCCGCATGCGACCCTGACCACCGCCCACGCATCCTACCATCCCACCCCGAACGTCACCATTTGTAGGTCTTTCCTGAACGTCATGCCCATCCGGGCTGTGTGCAGCGCGGGACCCAACTGGCGAGGATAGTGACATGAGTAAATCTGAAAGAGCGCAATCTGAGCGTGCCGACCCTAAATCGCACGAGGGGTTCATCGCGCGGGCCTATGATACGGAGGGCCTAAAAGCTGCCGTCAAAGAGGCCGCGAAGCTGTTTAGCGGCTACAGTGACAAGGAAGCTCTCGATGCAGCCGCAACGATGCAGTCGAAAGTGAGAACTGCGGTTATGAAAATGGTCAATTCGCGGAAGGCCTGACGACAAGGCATCCGGAGGATCCGCCGTATCGCCACGCGGCGAAACCGTTCTCGTCGTGGGATCCGCGGCGGGCAACTCGCCTGGACCCCACGCAACTCCGCTCATGATCTGAGCGTTACACTAGAAGATCAAAGACACCGAGAGAATCGGGGGGCGCTTATGGCGCTTTGAGTTCTAGGGAGAGGAACGTGGCGGGACAGGAGATCGGATATAATCTCAACGGCGACGCTTTTACGGGCTTGTACGAGATTGTGGGTTCTGGTGATTATACAGAAGTGTCCGTTCATTTTGACGGCAATTCGATCTCTGCCGTTGCCGGCCAACTGGGGGCGGAAATGGTTGCCCGAACGCTCCTCGGAGAGCTCGTTCGAGAGAAGCTCGCTTTGAGGAACAGATGGTCGTCCTTGAGCAACGGGTCGCGGTCAGACATTCATGCTAGTGGAGTGCATTATCGATACGGCCATGGATCTCAGTCGTCGGCGCGAGGCTGAACCAAAATACCCTTTGACGCTCCCCTCAAAGCCTATGCTGCCTTGATATTACTTACCGGCTGAAGCGTGGTCGTTTGGCAGTTTGAGGATAGGGCGGCTTCGATCCCAAAGCTCGAACCCTAGGCCATCTGTGGAGAGCTTGTGGGTCTTAGCAACAGCCTCCTTATCCGACGCTGCATTAATCGGGATCGATGACCTGACCCGGCCGTCCGGTCCAATCTCGTACGCGCGATAAGATGACTCGAGCCCCTCTGAATGGTCGGGCTGTTCTGCTTGTAGTAGCATGCGGGATGTCTGTTTGCTCCAGGCCAAACGCTTTTGCACTGAACTCCGAAACAAACTCTATCACGAGGATGTGACCCGCGCATCGACGAATCCATCCGATGTCACGAGCTTTCTCACATGCCGCCGATATTCCGACTTCAACTCGTTGTCTCCCGAGGGGCCTCGCCGCTCTTCGCTTACCACGTTGTCAGATAAGGTTCTTCCAAGCCTGCCTCGTTTGGTCCTCGTGGCCGAGCTACGCGGACTGCCCGAAAAGCTCGACAACGGCCTTGCAGAAGGCGGGGGAGGTCTTCGGATTGCGCGAGGTCACCAGGTTGCCGTCTCTTTCCACCTCCCGGTCAAGCCACGTGGCCCCCGCGTTGCGCGGGTCCGCCTGCAAAGACGGCCAGGACGTCAGGGTCTTGCCCTCGACGGCGCCCGCATTGATGAGCATCCAAGGTCCATGGCAGATCGCGGCGAGCGGCTTGCCCGCCTTGACGACGGCCGACGAACGTCACGGTCCTGTCGTCCAAGCGCAGCTTGCCGGGATTGTTCATCCCGCCCGGCAGGAGAAAGTAGAAGGCCGTCGGCCCTAGGACCCACCGACCTCGGCGCTGAGCTGCCTCGCCATCTTCAAGTGATCCTGTATGGTGGGCACGGCGGACTGGGCGGCCTTCTTCAGGTTTGCTTCCGCTCCCGCGGCCGCGAAACTGTCCTCGACGGCTACGGCTTGCGTATGCGCCAGTACCTGCTGGCGCGTATAAGCCTTGTCGAAGTCGGCCCCCCGGAGGCTTTGCAGACCGCTGAGCAAGGCCGCCTGATCACTCGACATGCCGGGGCTTGGCGACGGCAAGCCTGAGGCTATCGCGGCCTTGCGCAGGTCCTCGTTCAGGCGCGTGTGATCCCGGACCATGCCCTCGGCGAACGTGCGGACACGAGGGTCTTGCCCTTGCACCAGTGCCAGATGCGCCGCCATGATTTCGTAGTGGTCGCTCTGCGATGCGGCCATCACGAAGTCCTGCGGAGACGGAGGAATCGGCGTCTGGGCCTGAGCCCCGTGGCAGCCGATAGCCGCGACAATCGCTCCAGCGGCCAAAGATGTGATTCTGTTCATCTTTTTGTTCCCCTTCATGCCACAGGTCGGGTCGCATTGACTCTAAGGCTGACCCTGGCCGCCGCCTGCGCCATAGACATTGCCCGTGGTGTAGCTACCGTCGTCCTCGGCCAGCCGGACGTAGATGCCGGCTAACTCAACCGGCTGCCCTGCCCTCCCCAACGGGGCCGTCGCGCCGAAGGTCACGACCTTCCCCTCCGAGGCGCCGCCGGAAACCTGCAACGGAGTCCAGATCGGCCCCGGTGCAACACCGTTCACCCGGATGCCCTTCGGACCGAATTGCTTGGCCAATGACTTCACAAAGTTCATCGTGGCAGCCTTGGTCTGTGCGTAATCGTACAGGTCGGGTGAAGGGTCGTAAGCCTGCTCGGAGGTCGTCGCGATGATCGCGGAGCCCGGCTTCATGTTCGGCAAGGCGGCCTTGATGAGGTAGAATGGCGCGTAGATGTTTGTCTTCATCGTCGCATCGAAGTCCTCGTCGGAAACCTCCAGGATCGATGCACGGGACTGCTGTCGCCCCGCGTTGCTGACGAGGATGTCGAGACCACCCAATTGTCGCACCGCATCGTCCACGAGGCGACGGCAGAAGGCGGGATCTCTGAGGTCTCCGGGAATAGGCACCGCCTTCCGCCCCGCGGCCCGGATCAGGTCGACGACCTCGCGGGCGTCCGCCTCTTCGGCGGGAAGATAGTTGATCGCGACATCGGCGCCCTCGCGGGCATAGGCGATCGCAGCGGCACGTCCCATGCCGGAATCGCCGCCCGTGATCAAGGCCTTGCGGCCTGTGAGACGCCCAGTCCCCTTGTAGCTTAATTCGCCGTGATCGGGCTTCGGATCCATCTTGCCGGCGAGCCCCGGCCATGGCTGGGTCTGGCGCGGATAGGGCGGTCGGGGATACTTGGTCGTTGGATCCTGCAGTGGCTTGGGCGTTGCAGTGTCGGTAGAGCCCTGGGCCGAGGCCGGAGCAGCGGCGGCTATTGCGGCCAGGCCAAGCCCGGCGCCGCCAACCATCAGACGGCGTGAGATCGCGTTCTCGTTGTCGGGCATGATTTTTCCTTTCGATCTCTAAATTGGATCAAGTCATTGCGATGAACTCCTGCAATGGATCGGGAGATCCCGCGGCTTAAAGTCCAGTTCGAACCACGGCCGGAACACAGGATTGCATAGCCACGCTAGATGAAGAGTGACGTCCGAATGACGATGGCGCGTTGCTTGCGACACTAAGTTGCTTGCGATCTTATAATACGGAGCGAGGCTTCTTTTCGGCCGAGGGATCAGTGCATTCTGCTCGACGAGACCCGTGGCCCCTCTCATCTTGCTTCTGTAGAGGCCCATACCTTGCGGCGTCTCTGAATGGTTGACCCGACCAAAGGACGGCGTGTTCCCGTCGACTTGCAATTCGCGAACGAACTCAACGCATTTTCAGAACGACCCCTTCCTGAGGACCAACAGTGCAGCCCATCCTTATTGCCTTCACGGTTCTGGCGGGGCTCCTTAACACCATTCAAACGGGTGCCAACGCGGCGCTGAACAAGGGGCTCGGCGCGCCCGTCTGGGCCGCCGTGGTGGTTGGAACGGCCACCTTCGTTACGACATTGCTGGTCGCCATAGTCGCAACTTTGTTCGCCGGACAACGCATTCCAGCGACGGCTCTGACGCACGTGCTCTGGTGGGCTGGACCGGTGGCGCACTCGGTGCCGTCTACGTGCTCGCGACCGTGCTCGTGGCCGATAAGGTTGGCGCCGCGGTGTTCATGGGCGTCACGGTCGCGATCGTGGTCTCGTTGGCCATGGATCACTTCGGATTGCTGGGCTTCGCGGTCCACAAGGCCGGTCTCGCCCGGGTCGCGGGTGGCGTCCTCATGATCGCTGGGTTGGGGCTGATCGCCAAATATTGAAATCGCGTCAGGACATGTCAGGCTGGCAGGGCTCGGTCGCGAGAATGCCGTCTCGGCAGTTCGAAGCCCCGACACAGCCGTCGTGGATCGGGACGGACTCTGTCAGGCCGCCGCCAGTCTCCAGTTCTCGTCGCGTCTGCGGCGAAGTTCGAGTTCAACGCCGGGCGGAAGCGCGGCTGCCGGACACGGCGGCGGTTCGTCATCGTCATCCCGGGTTCCCCGGCGCGAAGGACGACGCCACCGGGATAGAACGGCAGCGCGCAGCTTTGGCGGCAAGACGCGCGGCGCGGCCGTCGATGTGTCCGGCGTGGCATCCAGCGACCGCAGAGCTTCCAGGACCGTGTCGATGCTGACGATGGCGCCGCTGTCGAGCTGGCGCAGGGACGGCAGGTTTGGCACAGCATGGGCATCGGACGCCCAGCCGGCCAGGACGGCTCGCTTTTCGGCAAGACTGAGGACGCGGCTGTGCAGCACATCGTCCGGGTGCGTGAAGGTGATCGTGAGGCCGGGATCGCAGCCGGCCTGGTTGCCGACCAACCGCGAAGAATTACTGGTGTCGGGCATCTCCGTTCTCCGCAATGAGCCTCCCGGCAAGACCGGGAGGCAGAACCGCAGTGTTCGAGTAGTGAAAGGTGATCAGGCGACCCGGCGCTGGTCGCCGCTGTCGATCTCGACGGGTTCGTTGTCCTGACCCGTCACGGCTTTCGTGGATGTCCCGATCTCGATCCGGCGGGGCTTCAACTGCTCGGGAACCTCACGCGTGAGTTCGACCGAAAGAATTCCATCGTGCAGATCGGCACCCACAACCTTCACATGGTCGGCGAGATTAAAGGTGAGCTTGAACGCGCGGGACGCGATGCCCTGATGCAGCATGTCACGGCCCTTCTCCTTTGCCTTTCTCTGGCCTGAGACAAGTAGCGTGTTGCCGTGCTGGGTCAGCTCGATATCCCCCTGGCCGAAGCCCGCCACCGCCATGCTGATCCGGTAGTCGTTCTCGCCTTTCCGCTCAATGTCGTAAGGCGGCCAGTCAGGGCCGGCTGCAGAGGAGTCCAACATGTCGAAAAGCCGTTCGAAGCCGACAGTGGACCGATAAAGAGGAGCGAAATCGAAGGTTCTCATAGCCACATTCTCCCTTGAGCAACATGGGTACGGATCACGTCGCGAACGTCTGCCGCGACGCCCGAGTCAAGCTCTTCAGGCCTTGACGGGCGATGATCTGAGAACGCCGAAAAGCCGTTTCAAGGGGTCTCTCAAAAAAAAGCCTGCGAATTTGGCACGAGATTCTGAAATATTATGCGGGGATGCCGCCATGACCGGCTTGCCCGCAGGCCAGCGTCATCTTCCGTCCTGCTGGGCTTCGAGTTCATCCAGCACCGCCTCCGGCGCGACGTCCCGCTTGACTTCATCGAGTTCCGCCTTGTCGGGGAACTGGACGTCGAGCCGCAACGCGATGGCGGTCACCACCTCGGTCAGCTTGGTGAGTTCGTGTTCGGTGAGCAGGTTGATGTGGAGGTCGAGGTCGGCGCGTTTGTCCGCGGCCGCAGCCGTACGATTCTGGCTGATGAGCACGAAAGTCGACAGGAAGATGGCTTCGACGGAAGCTTCCATCGCGAGGATCACGAAGGAGGGATCGAATTTTGGGATCCCCGGGACAAGGCCGAGGTTGAGGAATATCCAGGCCGAGTAGAGCACCAGGTGCAAGTAAACGAACTGCATGCTGCCCGTGAAGGCCGTGATGGCCTCGGCCAAGCGTTCTTGCCTTGTGGCGCCAGCGGCCTCCTGGCGTCGTCGCTCCGCCAGCGCCTCGATGTTGCGCTTCAGGGAACTGGACAGCGATGTGGGTGCCGGCGGCGGCACAGTCGGGGGCGCAGACATGACATTCTCGCGTGGGCGGCGTCGCTGGCGTTTGGGGTCGGGCTTGCCGTCGCAGTCTCGATGAAATGTCGACCCGTATAGACTGTCATGTCGGCAATGGGTTGCGCTTTGGGCGCGGCGAATGGCCGTATGAGTGGATCAATACGGTAGACGGGACGGTAGTACACGGGCCGAGGAGGCTTCGGCGAAGGTGAGCGGGCTCCTCAACATGCGACGAAACGCAGATCCGCCGTCATGCAGCTGCAAAAATGGCGTTCCGTCAGTTCACCAGCACCTCGGCGATATGTTCGTCGGTCACGAGGCATTGCGGTTCGATCAACAGGAGCGCCGCGCGAATGACATCGGCTTTTTCCCATCCCCCGGAGGACAAGATGATTTTCCTCGCGCTGCGCAGCATGGCCGGGGTCGCGGAAATGACGCGGTCATTCAGGGGGTGGTCGAGGACCTTGCCTTTCGCATCGATGAATCGACAAAGGAGGTCGCCGACCGCGCCACCGCGGACGAGCGAACCCACATCCTCGCGACCGATCAGATCGTAGCGACTGAGTGTCGAGTTGGGCGACAGGTCACCGACGCTCACGATGGCGAGATCGAGCTTTTGCGCGTGCCTGAAAATGTCTTCAAGCCCGCTATGATTGACGAGGGCCTCCCGGGTTCGCGTGTCCGGCGCGTAGACGGGCGCCGCCATCATGAAGCACTCGGCCCCGAGACGATCGGCAAAACGCCAGGCGAATTCCGAGGGGTTGAACAGGGCGGCCCGCGTCAGGCCGCCGAGGAGGGAGACCACGGTCATCTTCTCGAACCGCCGCTGCTGGATGTGAGGCAAGCTCGAACTCAATGTGCGTCCCCAGCCGAGACCCACCGTCATCCCGTCTTCGAGCATGTCCTGCAGCAGGGCGCCGGTCGCGGCGCCGATCAATGCCGGAATCTTCTCGTCGTCCTGCGGCTGCGGAATAACGACCGCCCGCTCCAATCCGAACCGCTGTTCGAGACGGCGGCCGAGCTCCGTGCAGTGGCTCATTTGGGTGGTGACGCGGATCTGCACGGTACCGTCTTCCCGGCAGGCCGCGAGCATGCGTAGCACCCGCGCCCTGGTCAGTCCGAGGATCTGAGCCACCGCGTCCTGGGTCAGCCCTTCCATGTAATACAGCCACGCCGCCCGGGTCCTTATGTCCTGTTCAAGGTCGTAGTCTTCGGCCACGCCGTAACCCGCTGTTTCTTCGATGGTCCCTCTTAGCATAGACGAGCGCGACGGCACTGCCTCGCCTATTTGCGCCGAAACAGGTCGACGAGCACCGCGGAGCCGATGATGACGCGCTGCCAATAGCCCGAACATTCAGGAGCACTGTGCCGTACCAATATTGGTCTCGGCGCGCTGGTTGTGGTCGGACACGTCAGCTTGCAGAGGTTGATCCCACCGCACATCGACGTCGATCCCCGACTTCTTGAACTCCTCGGCCGCAAACATCGAGCCGGCCGTCACGACCTCGTACCAGGGATGGATCACCTTCGGGATGAACCGATGGTCTGCTTGGTGGCCAGGTGGATCAGGCCACCTTGATCGGCGCCGGCCGCAAAGGCGGTGCCAGCGACTGACATGGCGGCGAGCGAGACGGCGCTGCCAACACTCAACGTCTTCAAAGAAGGCATGAAATCCTCCGGGTTTGATGGACAGACCGCTTCTCGTGTCGGGGCGGGATGGGGGATCGAACGTCGCAGATCAGCGCCGAACGAGGCGAGGGGTCGGGACCGGCCTCCTCAACGGCAGTGCGATCGCTGTCGGCTGAAGCCGACCGCCTGTGACATCCTGAGCCCACTTCTCCCGACGCGACACAGGCCGCGTAAGCCAGCTCCGGCTGATCTTCTTCGTCGATTCAAGCCGCGCTACTGGCAACTGCCAATACATTTGTGTTATGTAAAGTTCTTAAGTTCATATTTACAGACTGTGTCTCAGGATTTTCGGAATGTCCTCGAGAAAAGCGGCACCGCCGCCGCCGACATTATGGGGATGTCCCACGACAGGGCACGGCAACGGCCTCTATGCCGTCGACCGGCATGGCCACCTGGTTCTGCCGGGCATCATTTTATCCGATAGCCGCGCGGGAGCGCTTGCGGCCGAATGGAGCCTGTTGGGATACGGGGAGGCGGCCGAGCCGGTCATCATGCAGCGACATCGATCGCCTGCGCCGGGGCGACGACGCCGCGGCACCCACGGTGGGACGCTTGGCCGGCGGGGCGGCGCGCAGCGCGGTCTGGCCACAGATCTTACCCGATGTGCTCGGTCTAAGGATCGAAGTGCCTTCCTGCACGGAACTTGGCGCGCAGGGCGCGGCGCTTTCGGTGGCGACCGCGCTCGGGCTTTATCCCAGTCTCGAAGGGGCGGTGCGCCACCTGGTCAAGATCACACGCGGCTATGAGCCGGACCCGACTCGCCATGCCGCCTACCAGCGAAAATTCGCGCGGTTTGCCGCCATCGCAGCCGCGATGGCGGCGGCCGAATCCGTATCTCACGCCGCCTGACACGGCGCGACGGCGCCCCGACGCCGGCCACGGAGGTCTCTATGAAAGCAGGATTGTTGCAGGCTCCCAACGTCATGGAGCTCCGCGATGTGCCCGACCCGAAGCGCGAGCCGGGCGACCTGATCGTCAAGGTTCGCGCCGCGACGGTCTGTGGGACCGACATCCGCATCTTTCGGGGGCGCAAGACGGCGGGTGTACGATACCCGTCCGTCATCGGCCATGAATTCGCGGGCGAGATCGTCGAGGCCGATGCAGAGGGGCCGTTCCGGGTCGGGCAGCGCGTCTGCATCGATCCTGCGATCCCGTGTGGGGCCTGCGCCTACTGCAAGCTCGGCCATGAGAATATCTGCCAGAACCTCACTGCCATCGGCTATGAGATCGATGGGGCTTTTGCCGAGTATGTCCGCGTGCCGGCTCGCGCGCTCGCAACCGGCAACGTGCACGAGATTCCGGAGAACCTCGCTTTCGAGGAGGCGGCCCTCGCTGAGCCCTTCGCCTGCGTGATCAACGGCCAGGAAAAGGTGGCGGTTGGGCCGGGTGATTCCGTGGTGATCCTCGGGGCGGGGCCGATCGGGCTGCTCCACGTCAAGCTTGCCCGCTTCTCGGGCGCGAGCCTCGTCATCGTCAGCGAACCGAGCGCATCGCGCCGGGAGGCGGCCCTGATCGCAGGGGCCGATTTCACGGTCGACCCGACAAGCGAGGATCTTCGCGCCATCGTGCTCGACCAGACACGCGGGCTCGGCGCCGATGTCGCGATCGTCGCCATCGGAGTCCCGGCGCTGGCCGACATGGCCCTCCATCTGGTTCGCCGCCGTGGTCGCGTCAGTCTGTTCGCGGGCTTCTCGATCGGCGAAAGCGCGCCGCTCGACATCAACCTGATCCACTACAGCGAATTGATCCTCACGGGCGCCTTCGGGCTGAGCCGGATCCATTTCGAGCGTGCGCTTGACCTTCTTGCGCGGAAGCGCATCGATGTCGCGCCTTTCGTCACGCACCGGTACGGATTGCCCTCGATCGCCGAAGCGCTAGCCACCGCCGAACGCGGCTCCGCCATCAAGGTGGCGATCGTCAATGATTGAGTCGGGAACGAGTTGGTGTCGACCGATCTGGATGCACAACTTTTGGCAACCTCTGGCGATCTGAAGCAATCAGAAATAGTATTTCAGCCGATCGTTGGCCCCGAGACCCACCTCGATCTGCGAGGAGAGGACAAGTCCTTCCTCGCCGATCGTATCGAGCCCCTGTTTTCACGAGACGCCCAATGTCGTGGCGAGCAGGTGGCGCGGCTTGGCGAGAATGTCGCCACCCGCCGAAGGCGTGCGTAGATCGATGGGGTGACCGATGCAATCTCGGCTCGCACCACTTCATAGCATAGAGAGATCCTTGCTGTAAGAGCGACCGCAATAGCGCGCCTTTAGTTCGCCTGAGCGTCAGCCCTTTTCGGCAGAGCAGCTTTGGGGCTCCGACAGGACGGGGTCTTCGGCGAAGGTGTAGACGTCGATCGGCTGACCGACACCTTGCACCGGATAGGTGCCGACGGGCTTCAGCATCGCCCGGCAGCCCGTGCGGGCCACAAAGGCCGCCGAGAACAGCACATGCGGTTCCACCGTCTTTGTGAGAGTCTCAAGCCGGGAGGCGATGTTCACGGCAGGCCCGATCACCGTGAAGTCCAGCCGCGTGCGCGAACCGATATTGCCGTACATGACGTCGCCGAAGTTGACGCCCACACCGTACCCGAGCGGGTCTTGGCCGCTCGCCTGCCGCGAAAGGTTGAGGGCCGCCATGGACCTGCAGATGTCCGCCACGGCCCGGGTCGCGGCTTTGGCATCGTCGGGGAAGATGGCGAGCAAGCCATCGCCCATGAATTTCAGGATCTCGCCCCCGTGTTTCTCGATGGGCTCGGACAGCGCATCGAAATAGTCATTCAGGAGAGCGATCACGTCGTCCCGTGGCCATAAATCGGAGATGGACGTGAAGCCTCGCAGGTCGACCACGACGATCGCTGCTTCAACAGTAAAGCCGCTGCCGCGCCTCGTGGCCCCTCCCAGAATCGCCTCGCCGGCGTGCGGGCCGACATAGGTGTCGAGCAGCAGCCGCGCCAGGCGGTTCTTGAGCCTGAGGTCGACCACGGTCGCGAGGACGGGGAGCAGTTCGACCAGCTGTGTGAGTTCGTCGTCCCGGAAGCCGCCCGGCCGGTCGGTCGCGAAGGTGATGAAGTGCTGCTTCCCGAGCGTGAACGAAAACGGCCAGGCGACATAGTCGGTCATGCCCTCCTGACGCATGTCTTGCAGGATCGGGAAAGCATCATCGGCCCCGGGTGTGGCGTGCAGGCGGGCGCGGATCTCCGGCACACCCGCATGGATCGCCGCGGCCGGGCTGCGGAGATAGGTGTCCGAATCCACCGACTCGTATTCAGATCCTTTCATTTCCGCTTCTGTCATGCCGCGGCGCCAGTAGATGCGAACGCCGAGCCACTGGGGATGATTGGTCTGCAGAAACATCGCAGCACGGGCGACACCAACCCCGCTCGCCTCGAGGCGCTGACAGAGCTCGACGAAAATGTTGTCGAGAAAGCGCTGATCGCGGGTTCGGTTGACAAGCCAGTCGAGCACCGAGGTCCGGCGGGCGGGCCACAGCCCGGTTTCAGGCGCGTCAGCGTAGTCACCAGGTTGGATCGTCGCGACATTTGGCATCAAGAACTCCAGGCGGTCGCTGTTTTCTTAGGGTGGGGTGGGCAGGTGACGAGCGCAATGCCGGCAGGCCCTGGCGAGGCTGGTATGCGCGGAACCGTGGTCTGAGGCTGCGGGGACATGCAGGCCCGTGCGTGCGCCGCGAGGTTTGTGCCACTGAGACCGGCAATCCGAGGATGCTCGACCCCCCACTCACCGCAGTTACGACGAAAAGGCGTAAAGCAGAGGCCCGTGGTTGTCTCGCTTCAGGAGATAGGGCGGACCATCGTCGCGCCCCAGCCTGTCAGCCCATGCCTGGAATGAGGCCTGCCCCTGTTCAAGCTCAGTTGACGGCAGCCCGTGCGCTGGCTCCCTGACGGGCCGCGATGGATCGGCGGCCAAAATCGGCCAGAGTTCCGACAATTCCGGCGCGAAAGCCGAGCACGCAGGCCACGAAGATGCCACCCTCGATCACCTGAACCCAGGAGCCGATGGACGCGAGGTAGAACTCGGCCGCGACCACCACGGCCGCGCCGACCAGTGGACCGAAGAGCGTGCCCATGCCGCCGACCAACGTCATCAACACCACCTCGCCCGACGTCGTCCAGTGAACGTCCGTGAGCGACGCAAGCTGGAACACGATGGCTTTCATCGCGCCCGCGAGAGCACAGACGACCGTTGACAATACGAACACGGCAAGCCGGTACCAGACGGTCTTGTAGCCGAGAGAGATCGCGCGCGCCTCGTTGTCGCGAATGGCCCGAAGGACGTGTCCGAAGGGCGAGTGCACAATCCGGCTTACCAGCAACAGCGTGAGAAAAAACACGACGCTTACGACCCCGTACAGGGTCAGGTCGTTCGACAGGTCGACGAGGCCGAGCAGCTTGCCTCTCGGTACGGACTGCAAACCGTCCTCCCCTCCGGTGAATGGCACTTGGAGACAGACGAAATAGATGAGCTGGGCAAGGGCCAGCGTGATCATCGCGAAATAGATCCCCTGTCGGCGGATCGCCACGACACCGAAGATCACGCCGAGCAGAGCGCCAGCGGCGGTTCCGGCCGTGACCGCCGCCTCAGGTGGCCAACCCCACGCTTTCGCCGCATAGGCGCTGACATAGCTGCCGATGCCGAAATAGGCTGCATGTCCGAAGGACAGGAGCCCCCCGAAGCCGAGCAGAAGGTTGAACCCCGCCGCGAAGAGCGCAAAGCACATCACCTTCATCAGGAGCACGGGGTAAACGACGACTGGCCCGAGAATGATCAGCAGCGCGACCACGCCGAACCCCCACAAGCGGGACGCGGCCGCCGTAGCCTTCACGGGGGGCTTCGTCGCGGCATTGCTCTCGGCGGTCGCGCTCACGTGGATCGACCGAACAAGCCGGCGGGCTTCACCAAAAGCACGACGATCATAATAACGAAAACCACTGTGGCTGAACCGGCGGGATAGACCAGCCGCGTGAGCCCTTCGGCAAGCCCGAGGCCAAAGCCCGTGACGATGGACCCAAGAATCGAGCCCATGCCGCCGATCACCACCACGACAAACACGGTGATGATGAGGTCGGCGCCCATATTGGGGTTGACCGAATAGATTGGCGCGGCCAATACGCCCGCGAGCGCCGCCAGAGCGGTCCCGAAGCCGTAAGTGAGGGTGACGAGGCGCGGCACGTTGATGCCGAACGCTTCTGTCAGGGTCGCGTTCTCGGTGGCGGCGCGAAGCGTGGCGCCAAGGCGCGTTTTCTCGATGCCAAGCCAGGTTGCGAGGCAGACCAGGAGGCTCAGGCCGATGACCCACCCTCGGTAATTCGGCAGGATCATGAAGCCGAGATTGCGGGCGCCGGCGAGTTGCGATGGAACCCCGTAAGGCAGTCCGGATACGCCGAAGATGTTGCGAAATACGCCCTGGATGATCAGGGCGAGCCCGAAGGTGAGCAACAGGCCGTAGAGAGGGTCGAGCCCTTTCAGCCGGGCGAGCAACAAGCGCTCGACAGCCATACCCAGAACACCGACGATGAGGGGGGACAACAGCAAAGCCCACCAATAACCAAGGCCGAGTCCGGCGAGCAGCAGCCATCCCGTGAAAGCGCCCAGCATGTAGAAGGCGCCATGGCTGAAGTTGACGACGTTGAGCAGCCCGAAGATCACCGCGAGCCCGAGGCTGAGCATGGCATAGAAGGCGCCATTTATCAGCCCCAGCAGAAGTTGGCCGAATAGAGCGGGGGTGGGGATGCCGAAAATACTGTGCATGCGGCCTCAGCGTCCCGTCTTGAATGCCTCGACGGCCCGCCCGCTCACCCCTTGACCAGCGGGCAGCCGCCCTCGCCCAGCGGCCGGAACGCATCCGCGGCGGGAACCGTCTGGATCAGCTTGTAATAGTCCCACGGTCCCTTGGATTCCGACGGGGTCTTCACCTGGAACAGGTACATGTCATGCAGGGTGCGCCCGTCGACACGGATCGACCCGCGTCCGAACAACGGATCATCGGTCGGCGTCGCTTTCATCTTGGCCAGCACGGCTGCGGCGTCCTTCGACTTCAGCGCATCAACGGCTTTCAGATAGTGCAGCAGGCCGGCGTAAACGCCAGCCTGCACCATAGTCGGCATCTTGCCGCCGTGGCGGGCGGCAAAGCGCTTCGACCATTCACGGGTGCCGTCGTTGAGATCCCAATAGAAGGCCTCGGTGAGGTTGAGGCCTTGCGCGGCTTCGAGCCCGAGCGCGTTCACGTCGCTGATGAACACCAGCAATCCGGCGAGCTTCTGCCCGCCTTGGGTGAGGCCGAACTCGGAGGCCTGTTTGATCGCGTTCACCGTATCTCCGCCCGCATTGGCGAGACCAACGACGTCGGCATGAGACGCCTGGGCCTGGAGCAGGAAGGACGAGAAGTCGGTCGCCGGAAAGGGCACGTTCACGCTATCCACGACCGTGCCGCCGGCCGCCGTCACGATGGCGGCGGCATCCTTTTGCAGCGAATGGCCGAACACGTAGTCGGCCGTGAGGAAGAACCAGCTTTTGCCGCCGTTCTTGACCATGGCGCCCGCCGTTCCCTTGGCGAGCGCGTAGGTGTCGTAGGTCCAGAGGATGGTATTGGGTGAGCACTGCTTGCCCGTGATATCGGCCGCGCCTGCGCCCGAATCGATGAACACCTTGTTCTTCTCGCGCGTGATCTGGGACACGGCGAGCGCCACGGACGAGGTCGGAACGTCGAGGATCACGTCGACGCCATCCTGATCGTACCATTGGCGCGCGATATTCGCCCCGATGTCGGGCTTGTTCTGATGATCGGCCGAAACGATGTCGACCATGATGCCCTTGTCGGCCGCCTTGAAGTCCTCGACCGCCATGCGGGCGGCCTCGACCGACCCTTCGCCGCCCAGATCCGCATAGATCCCCGATCGATCGTTCAATACGCCAACCTTGATCTTGACGTCGGCCGCCTGTCCCGGACCGCCTGTGAAGGCCGCCAAGGCCAGCGCCAGCGCGGCCACCCTGTTTGCGACACCCATTCCCGTCCTCCCTGATCGTCGCACGGATCCGCGTTCCTAGATCGCGAGATAGCCGTGCAACTGCTCCCTTTTGGCTTCGAGCGCCGCGTTCGGGACCATATCGATGACCCGGCCCTGCTCGACGATGTAGTGACGGTCTGCGATCGTCTCGGCGAAGCGAAAATTCTGTTCGACGAGCAGAACCGTAAAGCCATCGCGCTTGAGCTGCGCGATGACACGGCCGATCTCCTGCACGATCACCGGGGCAAGCCCTTCTGTCGGCTCGTCGAGCAGAAGCAGGCGCGCGCCCGTTCGCAGAATGCGGCCGATCGCCAGCATCTGTTGCTCCCCGCCCGAGAGACGCGTCCCGCCACTATTCAGTCGCGCCCGCAGGTTGGGGAACAAGTCGAGAACCTGACCGGTCGATCGTCCACCCGGCCCGATCACGGGCGGGAGTTCGAGATTCTCGCGGACGCTGAGGCTCGCGAAAATACCGCGCTCCTCAGGACAGTAGCCGATGCCGCGTCGCGCGATGAGCCGCGACGGGAGATCGATCAGCTCCATGCCGTTCATTCGTACAGATCCCGCGCGTCGGCCAAGGACCCCCATGATGGCGCGCAGGATCGTGGTCTTGCCAGCACCATTGCGGCCGAGCAGCGTGACAACCTCGCCAGCCGGAACGTCGAAGTCGACGCCGTGCAGCACGTGAGAAGGGCCATACCACCCTTCGAGATTTCGCACTTTCAGGAGCGGTGGCGCGGCGCCGGCCGGGTGCGTCTCAGCCATGACCCGACCCGATATAGGACGCGATCACACGCTCGTCCCGGCTCACCGTCGCGTAACTTCCCTCCGCGAGCACGTGTCCGCGGGCCAGAACCGTGATCTCGTCAGACAATGCCGCGACCACGGACAGGTTGTGTTCCACCATCAACACCGTCCGGTTTCGGGCAGAGCGCTTGATGAGATCCGCCGTCCGCTCGATCTCCTCGACCGCCATGCCAGCCATGGGTTCATCGAGCAGCAGGAGTTCGGGCTCGAGCGCCAAAGTGGTGGCGAGTTCGAGGGCTCTCTTGCGCCCGTAGGACAGGTCTGCGGCCCGGTGTGAGCTCTGACCCTCGAGGCCGACCTCTTCGAGAAGTTGCCCGGCACGGCCATCCAACTTCTTGAGCACGCGGTCCGATCGCCAGAACGCGAAATTGTCTCGACGTTTGCGCTGTAGCGCCACGCGAACGTTCTCCAGGACCGTCAATTGTGGAAAGACCGCCGAGATCTGAAACGAGCGCACCAAGCCGAGCCGCGCCACATCGGCGGGTGATCTTCGTGTGATGTCATGACCGTTGAAGGTGATGACACCTTTCGTCGGGTTCAGGAATTTGGTGAGCAGATTGAAGCATGTCGTCTTCCCTGCACCATTCGGACCGATGAGCGCATGTATAGTGCCGCGCCTGACCGTCAGATTGACGCCATCGACCGCTTGAATGCCTCGAAACGACTTCGAGAGCCCCCGCGCCAACAAAATGGCATCCACTTCGACCGTTTCCCACCTCCCGCGCCCCGACTTCAGCGGGGCTTGCGCGAACATAGTGACGGATCGTCTGCGCCGACGCAATCGCTGGTCGATCGGGCTGGAAGCGGACCAATTCCAAGCCGGATATCAGCCTCCGGCAGCGACCCGGAGTCTGGTGATGACGCGGGGCAAACAGGCCGCACGGTGCGACGCCGAAGGTCTGGCCCGGGTGGAGAAACGAGACGTCAGCGCTTTCTCGTGTTGCGGGTGACGGCCGCTTTGATCAACGTCCGAAAGGCAGCTTCGTCGATGTGTTCACCCCTGCCGATGTCGATGGCACGTCGAACGCCCGCATCCAGGCTTGAGTTGAACAAGCCTGCCGGATCTTCGAGAGAAGCTCCCTGAGCGAAAGTCAGCTTGATCTTGTCCTTATAGACTTCGCCAGTGCAGAGGATGCCGGCGTGGCACCATGTCGGAACACCCGCGGGGTTCGACGGCTTGCGCCACTTCACCTCCTCGACCACATCGTGGTCCGCCTCTCGGATAAGCTGACGGATGCGGGCGAGGGTCTCGCCCCGCCAGTCGTTCAGCTCCTTGAGCCTCGCGTCGATCATGTCGGAGGCGGTGCCCTCGATGGGGTTCGGATTTGCGATGTCACGCTCATCGGCCATGTGACGCTCCTTCCTGGCCCTCCAGCCCGACATGCCGATCCGGGCTCGGGGGCGCGCCGGTCGGGTGCGGAATGCGCATCGATCGTGGCTCGAAAGTACGCAAGCTGGCAAGCGGTTAACGGCAGGTGTTGGTGCGAGGCGGACTCGCTATCGGCCTCGTAACGTTCTAAATTCCCCTTTCTTAAGACGATCATGTAAAAGAGCCGTCGCCAAATCTGAGCGAGGCGCCGGAGTGAACGTCAGTACCGTGCCGATAGGCCATTCCGTCCACCCGTTAGGCATGGGTGGCGGCGAAGTCGGAGAGCTCGTCCGAGCGCTCGACTGGGGCGCCACATCGCTGGGTCCCATTGAGACTTGGGCCCAGAGCCTGCGTACCGCCGTCGCCATGACGCTACTCTCGCCGGTGCCTATCGTCCTTCTCTGGGGCGAGGACGGCGTCATGATCTACAACGACGCCTACTCGGGCTTTGCCGGGGGGCGTCATCCGCGGCTGCTCGGCTCCAAGGTTCGGGAGGGCTGGTCCGAGGTCGCCGACTTCAACGACAATGTCATGAAGGTCGGATTGGCCGGCGGTACGCTCGCCTACAAGGACCAGGAACTTACCCTCCACCGCTATGGCGTGCCGGAACAGGTCTGGATGAACCTTGATTACTCGCCCGTGCTCGACGAAGCCGGGCACCCGGCTGGCGTCATCGCGATCGTCGTCGAGACCACCGAGCGCGTGCTCGCCGAGCGTCGCCTGCGGGAAAGTGAGGCGGTCGCCCGGGAGAACATCGAGCGCGTCCAGCTTGCCCTTTCGGCCGGAGCGATCATCGGGACCTGGGTCTGGGAGTTGCCGACAAACCGGTTTACGGTCGACGAAGGGTTCGCGCGCAACTTCGGTCTCGATCCGGCCCTCGGTCGTGACGGCTTGAGCCTCGAGCAGGTGGTCGCGACCGTTCATCCCGACGACAAGCCTGGGCTGATCCAAGCCATTAAGGACGTCATCAAGCGCGGCGGCAGCTACGCCCACCAATATCGGGTGCGACGCGCCAACGGACATTACCACTGGATCGAGGCGAACGGGCGGGTCGATTGCGCGCCGGACGGGACGCCACTGCGGTTCCCCGGCGTCCTTCTCGACATGGACGACACACGCGCCGTGGAAGCGGAGCGCGACCGTGCGAACGCGGAACTGCGGGCGCTCGCAGAAACCCTGGAGCTGCGCGTCGCGGAGCGGACAGCCGAGTTGATGGCCGCCGAGGAAGCCCTGCGCCAATCGCAGAAGATGGAGGCGGTGGGCCAGCTCACCGGCGGCCTTGCACACGACTTCAACAACCTGCTCGCCGGCATATCCGGCAGCCTCGAGCTGCTGCAGACCCGGATGAACCAGGGCCGGCTCACGGAACTCGATCGCTACATCAACGCTGCCCAAGGCGCCGCGAAGCGAGCCGCCGCACTCACGCATCGTCTATTGGCCTTCTCGCGCCGTCAGACGCTCGACCCGAAGCCGACCGACGTGAACCGCCTTGTCGCCGGCATGGAGGATCTCGTCCGCCGCACCATCGGTCCCGAGATCGCCCTGGAGGTGGTCGGCGCATCCGGACTGTGGGCGACCCTGGTCGATCCGAGCCAACTCGAGAACGCCGTGCTGAACCTCTGCATCAACGCACGCGACGCGATGCCGGATGGCGGCCGCATCACCATCGAGACCGCCAACAAATGGCTGGACCACCATGCCGCCAAGGAGCGCGACCTTGAGCCCGGACAGTATCTCTCACTCTGCGTCAGCGATACCGGCATGGGGATGACGCCCGACGTCATCTCGAAGGCCTTTGAGCCGTTCTTCACGACGAAGCCCATCGGCCAGGGCACCGGCCTCGGCCTGTCGATGATCTACGGCTTCGTGCGCCAATCGGGCGGCCAGGTGCGGATCTATTCGGAGGTCGGCGACGGCACCACGATGTGCCTCTACCTGCCGCGGCATTATGGCCCGGCCGAAGGCACCGCCGCGATCCCGGATCTCTCGGAGGTGCCGCGTGCCGAGCAGGGTCAGACCGTGCTTATCGTCGACGACGAGCCGACCGTGCGTATGCTGGTGACCGAGGTGCTGGAGGATCTCGGCTATACCGCCATTGAGGCCGCCGACGGGGTGGCTGGCCTGAAAGTGCTCCAGTCGGATGTCCGCATCGACCTGCTGATCACCGATGTCGGGCTTCCCGGCGGCATGAACGGTCGCCAGATGGCCGATGCCGGCCGCGTCGTCCGCCCGGGTTTGAAGGTGATGTTTATCACAGGCTACGCCGAGAACGCCGTCATCGGGAATGGGCACCTCGAACCCGGCATGGCCGTCCTAACCAAGCCCTTCGTCATGGAGGCATTCGCGTCCCGGATCAGGGACCTCATCGCAGGCCCATAGACAATGGGGCCAAACCTCGGCCTTCGTCCCGACGAAGAGAAACGACCCGTTTTGGTCGACATCGGTCGGGGCTCGAAACACAGGCCAGCGTCTGCTTTTGACAGAACGCCCATTCTCCCGGTCGCTGCCGCTGCTTGGTGGCTCATGCGGTGAAGAGGCCCACGATCATGTCCGCGGGTCCTGCCGAGAAAGGCGGAGTTGATCGCTGATCTTCCATCCTGCCGCCCGTCAATGAAGCGGAGAACTTGCCGACGGGAGGAGGATCGTCGAGTCGACGCTGAGGATGTCGGCGATATCAAAGCCTCTGGCATCGTTCGCGGCCTCTGGGCTCTTTATGTAGCGCTGCGCGACCTCGCCGGGATCGTCGCCCTCGGCGTAGGACACCAACACAAAGACCCGATGCCCCACATCATATTTCTGGGTCCATAGGCCGTGAGCCTCGACGCCGAACAGCCCGAAATTTTCGAGGTGGCGCGGATAGACTGTGGAGGCGTAGAAATCGAGCGCCTCTTTGGTGCGCAGCGAGTAGATTCGCATTTCATAGGTTCGCATGGCGGTCTCCTGTCGAGAGATCATCAGTCAGGCGCCCCGGTGGCGATGGCGATCTACGTTGCCATCGCGACCAGCAGGCGTGCGGGGTTTGGGTGCGCTCCAACGCGTGTGATTGCCGGGATCGAGGGCCTGCAGGGCGCGGGGTTATGACCGTTGGCGGGGCGGCGCATCGTGGCTTGACATGATCTCGGCAAGAAGGTGGACGAGCTTCACCAGATCAGCGTGCGTTGGGGTCGTCATTGTTCGTCCTTTCCAGTGTTGAGTATGAGATCAGTTGTCACCTGGCGCCGATGATCAGGCATGCGCCGGTTGCGACAATGACCAGCCCCGTCATGCCATGCATGCCGAAGGCGAGGGCTCTGCTTCCGCCCGAGCGAAGCACGCTCACCATGTCGCCGAAGGCGATGAGGCTCGCGATGAGCATGAATTCGCCGAGCAAGCGCGGCGATCCACTGGCGATGAGCAGGATGACGAAGAGGCAGGCTGCGAGATCTCGTGTGCCTTTCACAGACAGCCACGCGTTAAATCCAGTCGACGCCGGTGGCGACTCGGCGATGCCAAACCCGGCCGATGCGATGGAGGGTGCCAGCCAAAAGCGCGCGCCGAGGAAGAGGATTGCGGCCGCGATCAGGCCGGAAAGCACATATCCGATTTGGATCAGCAGATGGTCTTGGGTCATGGGGCTTGCTCCTGTCGTCTGCAATTAATCTAGCGATGCTAGAATAGGGCGTCAAGGGGAATCTAGCGTTGACAGGTGTTGGTGCGCCGTTAGGATTTCTGAATGACGATCGTGGAACGCAAAGAGCGCCAGCGCGCGGAACGTTACGAACTCATTCTGGCCACCGCGCGTGAACTCGCCGAAGCCGAGGGCTGGGATGCCGTCACCACGCGCCGTCTCGCGGCGCTCATCGACTATAGCCAGCCGGTTCTCTACAGCCATTTCAAAGGCAAGGCCGAGATCATGGCCGCGGTGGCCACCAGAGGATTCAAGGAACTTGCGGCACGCTTGGAGGCGGAAACCGCAAATGCGACTGGCGATACAGACACCTTGCGCAACGTCTGTGCGGCTTATCTTGATTTTGCCCGCTCGCGGCCGGTCGTCTACGAGGCCATGTTCGTCTTGCCGACGAAGATCAAATTCGCCAGCGAGGAAACGCCGCCCGCCCTTCGCGCGGCCTTCGCCGCCTTCGTCACTGCACTGGGGCCACATCGACAAGAATCGGTCTTTTTGGCCGAAGTGCTGTGGAGCGCGCTGCATGGAATGGTCGTCCTCATGCAATCCGAACGCATCCCCGCGATCGGCGACGAGGACCGATTGAACATTCTCGTCCGAAAATTCGGCAACGATGACGTCTGACCGGTCGCTGCCTTAAGTCCCCCGCGGCCTGCCCCCGTCGGCCGCCGCTCCGCAGAAGGCCGACGTGGACATCCTGCGAGAGAGCGTCGTGGCCCTCATCGTGACGGGTTCAGAGTGGACAGAAGAGGCGTCCCGCCGCCTGTCGTGGCGTCCGCAATAGCAAGACGCTCGGCGCAGGGCAGCAGGCCTAGGGCCGTCCGAATTCAACTGGAGTGTCGATCATGACAGCCCCCCTTCGACCCACACTGGCCTCGCGCGTCTACAGCACGCCTCGCCACACGACCCACTGTCTCGAATGCGGACCGGCCGACGGACCGTTGATGATGTTCCTGCACGGCTGGCCGGAGCTCAGCGTGATATGGCGCGCCCAGAGCGAGGCCTTCGCGGCCGACGGCTGGCACTGCGTCGTTCCCGACATGCGCGGCTACGGCGGCTCTTCCATCCCTGCTGCCAACGACGCCTACACCATTGAGGAGATCGTCGCGGACATGACGGAACTCCATGACCACCTCGGCGGCAAGCCTGCGATCTGGGTCGGCCACGACTGGGGCAGCGTCGTGGCCGGAGCGCTGGTGGCGCATCACCCCGAGCGCAGCCGTGGCGTCGTGCTGGTCTCGGTGCCATATTTTCCCGACGCCAACGCTCTGCCGACGCTCGTCCCGCTGGTCGACCGGACAATCTATCCTGCCGACCTGTATCCGGACGGCCAATGGGATTATTACCGCTACTACAACACGCATTTCGAGGCGGCGGTCGCCGACCTGGATGCGGACAAGGCCGCGTCGCTGGCGTCGATCTTCCGGCCAGGCGATCCCGCCAGCGTCGGCAGGCCCGCGCCGAACGCGACGGTGACGCGTAACGGAGGGCGCTTCGGCACCGCGCATCGCGCACCGCCGACCGAACCAGACCCGGCTCTCTGGCCGGCCGAGGACTTCAAAACGCTGGTGCAGGCGTTCGAGGCGCATGGCTTCCGCCCTCCCTGCAGGTGGTATCTCAACGACGACGCCAACATCGCCTATGCGCGCAAGGCCCCTGATGGCGGCCGACTGTCACTCCCGGTCCTGTTCATCAACGGCGACTATGATCATATGAACAGCATCATCGGCAATCGCCTGGGCGACCCGATGCGCGCGGCCTGCGCGGACCTCACCGTGACGAGCCTGCCCGGCGCTCACTGGCTGCCGCTGGAACGCAAGGCCGAACTCATTCAGGCCCTCCGCACGTGGCTCCAGGTGAAGGGCCTTTGATGGCAGCGAATGCATGGTGATTGGCGCACCCGACACGATTCGAACGTGTGACCTCTGCCTTCGGAGGGCAGCGCTCTATCCAGCTGAGCTACGGGTGCCTGCTTGGGTTTCTCGTAGCGCATCGGCTGGCCGGCCGCAATGCCGTCGATGTTCGATCGATGATTTATGACGACGCCGAAGCCGGCCGCGTTTCGCGCCGGGGCGGGAGGATCGGAGAGGCGGAGGCCGACATCACGTCGCCGCCGCCATGATGTCCGTTAAGCGCCAAGGCGGAGACATCCTGGAACCAAGCCATGGTTCCAACGGGCCCCGCAAGGCGGTAAGAAGGGACATGCCATCTGCCTCCCGTCCGAAGCCCGTCCGCCGCGTCGATCCTGTGTCTCATGACGACGGGAGGTGTCGGTGCCCGTGGGCCGGAGCGGATCCCGTTTACGTGGCTTATCACGACACCGAATGGGGCGTGCCCGAATGGGATGATCGCGCGCTGTTCGAAAAGCTCATCCTCGACGGTTTTCAGGCGGGCCTGTCCTGGATCACCATTCTGCGCAAGCGGGAGGCGTTCCGACTGGCCTTCGACGGTTTCGTCCCGGAGACGATCGTCCGCTACGACGAGGCCAAGATCGCGCGACTGATGGCGGATGCCGGAATCGTGCGGAACAAGGCCAAGATCCTCAACACGATCGCGACCGCGCGATTCTTCCTGGCCGAGCAGGAGCGGGACGGCTTCGGTACGCTGTTGTGGAGTTTCGTCGACGGTGCTCCACGCCAGAATGCGTTTCGCACGACCGCCGAGGGGCCGGTGGAAAGCGAGGCGTCGCGGGCGATGGCCAAGCACCTCAAGGCCCAAGGCTTGAGCTTCTGCGGCCCGACCATTCTTTATGCCTTCATGCAGGCCGTCGGCATGGTCAACGATCATCTCGTCGGCTGCTTCCGGCACGAGGCTTGCCGTGCGATGGCGTCGCGATGAGCGACCCGCGAAAGCCGCGCGCCTGGCAGCGCATGCTGTCCGGTCGACGTCTCGATCTGCTCGACCCGCATCCCGACGATGTCGCGATCGAGGATATCGCCCACGGGTTGGCCCGAGTGGCGCGATGGAACGGGCAGACCGCCGGACCGCACATCTTTTCCGTGGCCCAGCATGCCTTGCTGGTGGAAGCGATCTTCACCGATCGTCAGGCGCCAGGTGACGCGAAGGCCGGTCTCGCGGCGCTGCTGCACGATGCGGCCGAATATGTGGTCGGCGACCTGATTTCGCCCTTCAAGGTGGCGCTGGGCGAAAGCTACAAGGCGATCGAGCTGCGCGTGCTGACCGCCGTGCTGAGCCGCTTCGGCGTGGCCGAAGTGGCCGAAACGATGGCGGGGGAGATCAAACTCGCGGATCAGATGGCGGCCCGTCTCGAAGCCTCGGGGCTCGCGGGCTTTTCCGAGAGCGAGGCGACGCTCTACTTCGGTGCGCCCTTGCCAGAGGCCGCGCGCTGGCACAGCCATCTCGCGCCGCTTCCGGCGGAGCTTGTGCAGGAGCGTTTTCTGCGGCGCTTTGCGGCCCTGACAGCCGGATCGCTGCCGTGACGCCGCAGCCCCCGAAGTGTCCGAAGATTGTAGTTCCGGCGACAGTTTTGGGACAAGGTGTTTCATCAATCGGGCGGCTGCGATAGGTCGGCTCCGGTCTGTTACCAGCGGCACAGACTTCTTAGTCGAGGCTCCCGAAGGCGTGCGTTTCCCGACCCGTAGCCGTGTGACGACCGCGAGGTGGCCGGGCGCGCTCCAGAGCGCGGCGGCTCGCGGACATCGGCGGATACGATGGCATCGCATCACCCACCCGGCGCCGACAGGGCATAAGCACGACTGCAGGACCAGCCACAAGCCGAGCTGTTCTTCCGGCACTGAACCCAGCCGAGCGTTAAGCGGCGCGTGCGGGCCGATGACCCCGGACAGGGATGCCGAGATGCTCTTCAATGATCGCCAGATTGCGAAGATTGGCCTTGTAGGTCATGTCGAAAAGATCGCCGAGAACCGGAACCGCGCCGGCCAGGGTCTCGACACCCACGTTGCCCAGCATCTTCACAAGCTTATGGCGCGGCAAGCCCAACGCGCGTCCTTCCCATACGATATAGAGCGAGACAGCGGCCAGCACCGCATCGCCGGCGGCCGGCGTCAAACCGATCAAGCTGTTCAGTCCGAAGCGAAATCGTGTGCCCGGCAGGCGAAATGCACCGTCGATCATCCAGGCCAGGCGACGAAGGCGCGTCAGGCGGGCAATATCGGAGACGGCGGGCGAAACGGACGATGAAAATGCGGTCATGGCATTCTTATCCTTGGACCACCTAGAGATGGGAACGAAGCGCTTGCGGTCAATGTGACCAGCTTGCCGTTGCGGCCAGCCATCGCCAGCTATGCGTCATGCCTTGGCTTTTTGCCGCAACTCTCCGATCATGCCCCGTCCCGTGACCGCATTGCTCATATTGTTCTGCCTCGCCTTCTTCGGGCCGATCGCATGGCGAGCGTTCGGCTATTACCAGTCGCCGGCGCGCATGTGGTGGACAGCCGATCGATCGAGCGCAGGGCTGCTCGCGCCCGCGGCAAAGGTCCCGGGTGCTGTGGTGCGCATCTATGCGGCCCGGACAGTGAGCTGGCGCGGCATCTTCGCGGTGCATTCCTGGATCGTGCTGAAGCCGGCGGGTGCGCCCAGCTATCAACGCTGGGACCTCACGGCCTGGGGCGATCCGATCCGGGTGGATGGGTTCGAGCCCGATGGGCGCTGGTTTGGCCAGATTCCGGATCTCGTCTTCGCCGCCGACGGCGCGAGCGCTGAAGCGATGATCCCCCGCATGCGCGCGGCGATCCAGAGCTACAAGTTCCGCAACCGAGGCGATTACCGGGCCTGGCCGGGACCGAACTCGAACACGTTCGTGGCCGCCATCATGGAAGCCGTTCCGGAGATCTGCACCGCTTTGCCACCCACCGCCATCGGCAAGGATTATCCCATCGACGGGCGCTGGCTTGCGCCGACGCCGTCCCGAACAGGCATTCGGATGACGCTCGGTGGCTATGTGGGACTGACGCTAGCCTGGGTGGAGGGCATCGAATTCAACCTGTTCGGCGGCGTGATCGGGTTCGACATTCGCCATCCTGCCATGAAATTGCCTGGAGTGGGGCGGATCGGGGTCTGACATGCCCGAGGCTGCGTCGCGGCCGACCTGAAAGCGCAACCATGAATGCCCCTCCTGGCGTGTCTCGACCCGAGACACGTCTGACCGACAGCCAGATCCGCTCGATCGTCATCGGCCTGATGGCCGCCATGCTGCTGGCCGCCCTCGATCAGACGATCGTGGCGACCGCCATGCCGACCATCGGGCGCGAACTTGGCGATGCCGACAACCTCCCCTGGGTCGTCACCGCCTACCTACTCGCATCGACGGTCGTCACGCCGCTCTATGGCAAGTTCAGTGACATCCATGGACGCAGAATATCCCTGCTGATCGCCATCACGACCTTCATGGTCGGGTCGCTCGCCTGCGCCCTCGCGCCCACCATGCTGGCGCTCGCCGCCGCGCGCGCGCTGCAGGGTTTTGGTGGCGGCGGGCTGATCTCGCTCGCGCAAACCATCATCGGCGACATCATGTCGCCGAAAGAGCGCGCGCGCTACCAGGTGCTTATCGCAAGCGTATTCGTCTTGTCGTCTCTCGCCGGCCCGCTCCTGGGCGGCTTCATGGCCGAGCACCTGCATTGGTCGTCGATCTTCTGGATCAACCTGCCGATCGGCATCGCGGCCCTTGCGATGACGAACAACAAGCTCAAGCTCCTGCCCCGGCACGAGCGGCGACATCGGCTTGACTACCTTGGGGCGGTCCTGCTGATCGGCGCGACGGTCACGCTTCTCTTGGCGCTCAGCTGGGCGGGCATTCGCTACGCCTGGACGTCGGAGGTCATTCTCTCGCTGCTGATCTGCTCCGCTGTCGGTTGGACCCTGTTCGTCCTGCGCCTGATGTACGCGCGTGAGCCCCTGATTCCGCTGACCGTGCTCAGCGACCGGGTGGTCTATTCGGCGACGCTGGCGGCCTGTTTCGCCATGGGAACCTTCATCGGCCTCACGATCTATGTGCCGATCTACCTCGAAGGCGTGATCGGCTATACGGCCAGTGAATCAGGTGTGGCTCTCATCCCGCTGATGGTCGGAACCGTCACGGGGGCGACCCTCTCGGGCCGCTCGATGACCTATTTCAAGCATTACAAGCGCGTGCCGCTCGCCGCCATGTTGATCTCGGTCGGCGCCTGCGCCTGTCTCGCGATTTTCGTGGGACGCTTGTCGCGCGGCGAACTCGAAGGGCTGCTGCTGCTGATCAGCCTCGGTCTTGGCACCATCCTGCCGCTCGCCACGATCACCATCCAGAACACAGTCCCGCTGCACCAACTCGGGACCGCAACGGCGAGCATGAATTTCTTCCGCTCGCTCGGCGGCGCCCTGATCGTCGCGGCCTTCGGCTCGATCCTGCTGGGCGGGGTATCGGCCGGTGGACATCATGATGCGGCGAGCATCATCAAGGGCAACGATGCCGCCCATCTCGCGGCCATCTTCCGCAACGTTTTCATGGCGGCCGACGCGGGCTTGTTGCTGGCCCTTCTGTTTCTTGCCATTCTCGAAGAGCGCCCTCTCATGGATCGGCGTCGGCAGGTTCAGGAAGCCGGCCTTGAAGGACAGATGCCGCACCCAGTGATGGAGTAGGCGGCCGCGGGGAGAGAACAATGGTTGGAGCGATAGGTGACGCGGCAGCGCCATCGCGAGTGATCTGGTATCGAAACCTCTACATCCAGGTGTTGATCGCCATCGTGATCGGTGTTGCGCTCGGTGCGTTCGACCCGGCGCTTGGCACTGCCATGAAGCCTTTCGGCGATGCCTTCGTGGCGCTGATCCGCATGATGATCGCCCCCGTCATTTTCTGCACGGTGGTTCATGGCATCGCGACCGTTGGCGATCTCAAGCGCGTCGGACGCGTCGGCATCAAGGCGATTGTCTACTTCGAGGTCGTGTCGACCGTCGCGCTCGTGCTCGGCCTGATCGTCGCCAAGGTCGTGCAGCCGGGCGCCGGTTTCAACATCGATCCCGCGAAGATCAATGCGAGCAGCGTCGCCAATTACGTGACGGCCGCGAAACAGGATTCCATCGTGGCCCACCTGCTGGGCGTGATCCCGAGCAGCTATTTCGACGCTTTCGCCAAAGGCGATCTCCTGCAGGTTCTGCTGATCTCGATTCTCAGTGGCATCGCGATCGCGCATCTGGGCCAGACGGGCGAGCGGATCGCGGTCGGGATCGACATGGCGGGCGCCATGTTCTTCCGCGTCATCGGCATCATCGTGCGCTTCGCGCCGATCGGTGCCTTCGGGGCGATGGCCTACACGATCGGAGCCTTCGGGATCAAATCGTTACTGAGCCTCGGGGCGCTCGTCGCGACCTTCTATGGGACCAGCGTCCTGTTCGTCCTCGTCGTGCTCGGCGCAATCGCCTGGTACTCCGGCTTCTCCATTCTCCGCTTCATCGTCTACATCAAGGACGAATTGCTGATCGTTCTCGGCACGAGCTCGTCCGAAACCGTACTGCCGCGCATGATCCAGAAGATGCGCGGCCTCGGGGCCTCGCAGTCGGTGGTCGGCTTGGTGATCCCGACGGGCTACAGCTTCAACCTCGACGGCACCAACATCTATATGACGCTGTCGATCCTGTTTCTGGCGCAGGCCACCAACACGCCCCTGACACTCGCCCAGGAACTGCAAATCCTCCTGGTCGCAGCGCTGACCTCCAAAGGCGCGTCGGGCGTCACGGGCGCAGGCTTCATCACGCTGGCCGCGACATTGACGGTCGTGCCCGATATCCCGATCACGGCCCTGGCCGTGTTGGTCGGCATCGACAAATTCATGAGCGAGTGCCGGGCCTTGACCAATCTCGTGGGCAATGGTGTCGCGACGATCGTGATCAGCCGATGGGAGGGCGAGCTCGACAAAGTGCAGCTCGCGGCGGCGCTGAACGGCGCGACGCCCGCGGCGCTCAGCCGGCCCGACTTGCCGCTGGGTGCCGACCCCCTTACACAGGCTGGCGTGCCGGTGCGGGATAATCGGCGTGTCTGATCGCAAACCTCCCGACCCGGAGGGCACCATCGTCTCGCCTTCCTCAAACGCCATGCGGCGCGAAGAGAGGCTGGCGCAAGCTCTTCGGGCCAATCTAAAGCGTCGGAAGGACCAGACGCGCGGTCGCGACGCGACACAGCCACAATCGCGTGATGCACCGGGCGACGAGAGCTAAGGATTCGTCCGCGGGGGATGCGGGCCAAGCGAGGTTGAATGGATCGTATTCGTGTTGTGGGCGGCCGGCCATTGAATGGCACGATCCGGATTTCGGGCGCCAAAAACGCCGCCCTGCCGTTGATGATCGCGAGCGTCCTTACTGAAGAAGCGCTGACGCTCGAAAACCTGCCGCGGCTCGCCGATGTTAGTTCGCTCGTGCGCATCCTCGGCAACCACGGCGTCGATTACTCGATCAACGGCAAGCGGGCGGGCGAGGAAGCCATCTCGGGCCAGACCGTTCACCTGCAGGCCGGACATATCGTCGACACCACGGCCCCCTATGAACTCGTCTCCACCATGCGGGCGAGCTTCTGGGTGGTGGCGCCGCTTCTGGCCCGGATGGGTCAGGCGCGCGTGTCTCTCCCGGGCGGCTGCGCGATCGGAACCCGGCCGGTCGACCTTCTTCTCATGGCGCTCGAACGGCTCGGGGCCACTGTCGAGATCGATGCCGGCTACGTGGTCGCGAAAGCGCCGCGTGGCCTGCGTGGCGCCGAGATCGATTTTCCCAAGGTGACGGTCGGCGGCACGCATACGGCCCTGATGGCAGCCGTGCTGGCCGAGGGCAAGACCGTGATCCACAACGCCGCGCGTGAGCCGGAAGTGGCCGACCTCGCGGCTTGCCTGGTCAAGATGGGGGCCCGCATCAAAGGCGCCGGGACGACCACGATCGAGGTCGAGGGCGTGGCCCGGCTGGGTGGTGCGCGACACGCCGTTCTGCCTGACCGGATCGAGGCCGGTACCTATGCCATGGCGGTCGCCATGACGGGCGGCGATGTCCTCCTCGAAGGGGCTCAGCCTGACCAGTTGCAGGGTGCGCTCGACGCGCTAGCGCAAGCTGGTGCGCGCGTCACCCCGACGAACGAAGGCATCCGGATCGCCCGCAATGGGGCTGGCATCTCGCCGGTGGACATCACAACGCAGCCATTCCCAGGGTTTCCCACGGACCTCCAGGCGCAGTTCATGGCGTTGATGACGAAGGCCAAGGGCACTTCGCGCATCACGGAAACGATCTTCGAGAACCGCTTCATGCATGTGAGCGAGTTGGCACGTCTCGGAGCCCACATCCGTCTTGAAGGTGATGCCGCGATCGTTGAAGGCGTCAAGACCCTCACCGGGGCGCCGGTCATGGCGACCGACTTGCGGGCCTCGGTCTCGCTCGTCATCGCGGCGCTCGCGGCCGAAGGCGAGACAACGGTCAATCGCGTCTACCACCTCGATCGCGGCTTCGAAAACCTCGAGCGCAAGCTCAGCATGTGCGGTGCGGTGGTCGAGCGTCTCTCGGGCAGCCACTGAAGGCTTCGGTATTGATAAAGCGAAAGGCCGGCGAGTCGCCGGCCCAGCTTGTTAGCGCAACATGAAGCAAGAGCCTTTATCAGGCCCGTCTAAATCTTCTTCACATCTTGTTCATCATTTTCCGGTGCATCGAGCGATGATGCATCATCCGCATTTTGTGGTGCATCATCATCTTATGGTGCATCATACGCTTGTGCATCATGTGATGCTTCATCGGCATGGCGCCGTCGGATTGCGCCATGGCGGGGGCAGCAGCGGAGATAAGGCCGGCCAGGGCAACGGCTCCGATCAACGTAGAAATGCGCATAGAAACTTCCTCCTTGACGATGTTCTTGCGCGTTGAAAGCCGTTCGAGTCTCAGCCGGCGAGAACTGTATGGGTGACGCGCCAAGAAGGTGTTGAGTTCCCTCTCCACGACGAGGATCGGGTCCGAGGCTTGTCTCAGCCCGAACGCAAACTATCCTTCCTGTCGATCGCAGGAGCACCTGCCCGCACCAAGGCGACCGAGACATGAGCGCGAACCAGACATCGTCCATACAGGATCAGGCGCTCCGCTTCGTCGTCCTCGACGAGGAAGACCTCGCAGTGATGTCGGCCCATCTGCAGGACGCCCTGCTGGACCTGGCCGATATCGCATACCTTCCGGGCGCGCAGCGCTTCGCGCTGGTTGTCTCGCGCATCGAATGGCAAAGTCTGGCGGCCGGCCGCCAGGAGCGGCGGCGGGCGGGGTTTCACTTCGAGCAGGTGTCACGCGTCCAGCGCATCGGCTTTGGGCAGAACGACCCCGCGCTGCAACTTCAACTCCTCGCGGTGTCGTTCACGCCGACCGATAGTCCGGCCGGCGAGGTCAGGCTGACCTTCGCGGCCGGCAAGGCGATCAAGCTCGATGTGGCTTGCCTGGAAGCGGAGATGCGCGATCTCGGGGATCGCTGGCCCGTGTCGGATTGCCCCAAGCACCAACTCGACGACGCGAACGCCGCTCGCTAAGCAGAACCCTGCACGGGCGGGAGCAAAACGCGATGAACAGGCTGAACCTGAGCGAGGCGGGGTTCGAACAGGCATTCGATGCACTGCTGGCAGCGGCGCGCGACAGTGATGCGGACGTGGACGCCGCCGTCAAATCAATCGTCGACGACGTCAGGGCCAAGGGCGACGAAGCTTTGATCGAGCTGTCGCACCGTTTCGACCGGGTCGACCTCAAGGCGCAAAGCTTGCGCGTGTCCGAAGCGGAGATCGACGACGCGATCGATCGCGCGCCACGCGACGCACGGGACGCTCTCGCTTTCGCGCATGGCCGGATCGAAGCCTATCATGCTCGCCAGAAACCTGCGGACCTCCGCTTCACGGATGCGCTCGGTGTCGAACTCGGCTGGCGGTGGCGCCCGATCGAGGCGGTCGGCCTCTATGTGCCGGGCGGCACGGCCAGCTACCCGTCCTCGGTGCTGATGAACGCGGTGCCGGCCAAGGTGGCGGGCTGCGCCAGGGTGGTGATGACGGTGCCGACGCCCGACGGCGTGCTCAACCCGCTCGTCCTGGCCGCGGCCCGCCTCGCGGGCGTGGATGAGATCTACCGCGTCGGCGGCGCCCAGGCAGTGGCCGCTCTCGCCTACGGCACGGCGACGATCGCGCCGGTCGCCAAGATCGTGGGACCCGGCAACGCCTTCGTGGCGGCCGCGAAGCGCCGCGTGTTCGGCACGGTCGGCATCGACATGATCGCGGGGCCGTCGGAGGTTGTCATTTTGGCCGATCGCACAGCCGAACCCGCATGGATCGCGGCGGATCTCCTTGCGCAGGCCGAGCACGATACGGCCGCGCAATCCATTCTGATCACCGACGACACGGCGCTCGCGGCGGATGTGGAGCGTGAGGTGGAGCGGCAGCTCGCCACCCTGCCCCGCGCCGCCATCGCGGGCGCGAGCTGGCGCCATTTCGGCGCCGTGATCCTCGTGCCCAATCTCCGGGACGCGGTGCGGCTCGTTGATCGCCTCGCGCCCGAACATCTCGAGATCATCGCCGAGGATGCCGAAGGCCTCGCAGACGCTATCCACAATGCCGGCGCGATCTTCCTGGGTTCGTACACACCAGAGGCGATCGGCGACTATGTGGGTGGATCGAACCACGTCCTGCCGACCGCGCGCTCGGCTCGGTTTTCATCCGGCCTGGGAGTTCTCGATTTCATGAAGCGGACGTCGATCCTTCGTTGCGATGCGACGAATCTTGCGGCCTTGGCACCGGCCGCCATCGCGCTGGGTCGGGCCGAGGGGCTCGACGCCCATGCTGCATCGGTCGACATCCGCACCCGTCGTGGCTGACGCGCCGCGCCAGGACTGTCTTGTTTCCGTGACGCTCGACGAAGCGTCGATCGGCCACGGAACACCGGATCAAGCCCATGAGCGGCGCACCGCGATCGAAGACCTGATCGAGGTGAACCGCTTCATCGTGCCGGGCCATGCGGGCGGCCCCTACGCGCTGACCCTGGCGATCCACGATGCGAAGCTCGCCTTCGATATCCGAACCCCCGGCGGCGACAAGGTCGTCCTGCACCTGTTGTCGTTGCGCCCCTTCCGATCGATCCTCAAGGACTACATGATGGTTTGCGAGAGCTATGTCGCGGCCATCCGCACCGCGCCGCCGTCCCAGATCGAAGCGATCGACATGGGTCGGCGGGGACTGCACGATGAAGGCGCGGAACGGCTGGCGGAACGCTTGCGCGGCAAGATCGAGGCCGATTTCGCCACCATGCGACGTCTCTTCACGCTCCTGACGGCGCTGCACTGGAAAGGCTGACCGCGATGCGGGGCACGGCGGGGCCATGACGTTCGGCAGCACGGCCAGCGTGCAATCGATCCTATTCGCCTGCTCCGAGAACGCGGTGCGCTCGCCCATGGCCGCCGCCCTGGCCGGGCTGCAATTCGGGCGTTCGATCTATGTGGCTTCGGCGGGGGTGCGGCCGGGTGATCGCGACCCGTTCGTCACGAGTGTCATGGAAGAAGTCGGGGTCGACTTGTCGCGTCACCAGCCACAGATGTTCGAAAGCCTCGAAGACACGAGTTTCGATCTGATCGTCACGCTGTCGCCGGAGGCCCATCACAAGGCGCTCGAATTCACGCGGACGATGGCCGTGGATGTCGTGTACTGGCCCACCATGGACCCGACCGCAGTCGAGGGAAGCCGCAGCGTCGTGCTCGACGCCTATCGCAGCGTCCGCGATGGGTTGCGGGATCGGATCAGGGCCACCTTCGGGTGGCGGTCCGCAGGAACAGTTTGACCGAGTCTCAACCCACGAGGTTCGGCAGCGCCCGCATGGTGCGCTCGACCTCGTGCGGCTGCACGACAGCGAGGCGGATCAGATCGTCGAACCGCCGCGAAAACATCCGGATATGGTCGGCATCGTTCAGGACGAAATAGCTCGGCCCCAGGAACACGACCGCCCGTTTGGCGCCGAACACCGTGAACGGCACCGAATAGACGTCCCGCAGGTCGAAGAGGTAGAGCCGCAGACTCGGATAGGACGCGTGATAGATGCGGGCCATGTGTTCGATCTGCGCGAGCCGGTCCTCGGCAGGAAAGCCGGCCCAGCGCTCCTCCCCCCGCGCCAGCAATTGCAGCGATTGCAACGCGACACAAACCTCAACGTCGCTGTCCGGGCTGCACATGAAATCGAGCCGCGCCCGCACGGCCTTCAGCTGGATCGGTGAGGCACTTTCGAAGCCGCGCCGATACTCGAAGCGCAGTAGCGCTTCCGTTTTGAGGAAATCCGGCAGCGCAACCGGGACTGTTCGAATGCGGAAACCTTCCGCTTCCTTGAGCCAAGCCGTGAAATGATCGCCGGCCGGCATGTCGCCGTGCTCCTCGATCTGCAGCATGGCGCTGATGATTTCGGCCCCGGCCTCCTCGCGCTGGCTCAGTCCGAGCAGCCAGTCGACCGAGACACGGGCATGCCGCGCGATGGCGATCAGCGTCTCGGACCGCGGCAGGCGCGGATCGTCTCCGGACATCAGTTGGGCCAGCGTGGACCTGTCGATCCCGGCGGAGCGAGCAAAGGTGGAAGCATTCTCGCCGGAGCGCAGGAGGACGGCTTCCAGGCGTTTCCGAAACACGGAGGCAGTGTTGGATTTCATGGGACAGTCGCGCGAAGAGATCAAAACCGGCAAGAAGATATAACTGTAAACAAACGCGGCCGTTTGCGACATCAATATCGTTGAGTCTTGACGTGAAGCCTTCATCATGGGGTGCGGCGATTCGCAGCAGCACTGACCGGGAGTTGATGAGATGTCGGGACCGGGATCGAAAAGGCTCGAATGGCCGTCGATCGCACTCTGTTTCGCAATTTACGGCAGTTTCCTTGGGCTGACATGGTGGAGCGACCGCCTGCCCGTCTGGGTGTTCCTGCCGCTCGGCGCGCTCCTGATCGCATGGCATTCCTCCATGCAGCACGAGTTCATCCACGGCCATCCGACCCCCTGGTCCAGAGTCAATCGGGCATTGGCGTCCGTTCCCCTGTCGCTGTGGTTGCCCTTCGAATCCTACCGAATGTCGCATCTCGTGCATCACTGCGACGAAAAGCTGACCGATCCGCTCGATGATCCTGAGAGCTATTACTGGTCGCCTGCGGATTGGCAGGCCTTAGGGCCCTTGGGTCGCCTCGTCGTACGGGCTCATACGACCTTGGCGGGACGCCTCGTCATCGGCCCCGCCTGGAACATCAGCCGCTATCTCGTGGTGGAGTTCCATGCTGTACGAACACGCCCCGGATGGCATCGGCGCATCTGGCGATCCCATGCGATCGGCTGCGTCCCTGTCCTCCTATGGACGCTCGGGGTCTGCCGGGTCGACCCACTTCTTTACGGGCTGACCATCTACGCCGGCACGTCGCTTCTGCTCTTGCGATCCTTCGCGGAGCATCGCGCCCACGAAGGGGTGTTCGAGCGAACCGCGATCGTCGAGAACGCCTGGTTCTTCGGGCCGCTTTTCCTCTTCAACAACCTTCATGCCGCGCATCATGAGCTGCCGCGTGTGCCGTGGTACGAGCTGCCGGCGTGGTATCGCGCCAATCGCCAGCGCCTTGTCATCGACAATGGTGGCCTCGTCTACAATGGGTATGCCGATGTCGCGCGGCGCTTCCTGTTCCGGCCGCACGACGCGACGATCCACCCGTTCACACCCGCCTCCGAAGCACGCGTCGCCGCAACCGTGTGAGCGTGACGCGACGGGAACTCTTGCGGATCGGTCGGTTTTACGATGGTCTTTGCGCCTGGTTTCGGCGCAAAGACTGGTTCCATGAGCAACGATCCGCTGCTGCAACCCTACCGCATCAAACATCTCGTCCTGCGCAATCGCATCATCACGACCGCGCATGAACCGGCCTATCCGGAAGACGGAATGCCCAAGGCGCGCTACCGGGCCTATCACGCCGAGCGCGCGAAAGCCGGCATTGCGCTGGCCATGACGGCCGGCTCGGCCTCGGTCGCCACCGACAGCCCTCCTGCCTTCAACAACGTCTTGGCCTACAAGGACGAAGTCGTTCCTTGGATGCGCGAGCTTGCCGATGCCTGTCATGAGCATGGCGCCGCCGTCATGATCCAGCTCACGCATCTCGGGCGTCGCACGCGGTGGGACCGGGGCGACTGGCTCCCCGTCGTCTCCTCGTCACATCATCGCGAACCGGCGCATCGGGCCGTGCCGAAGCTGATCGAGGATTGGGACATCACGCGGATCGTCGGCGACTATGCCGACGCGGCCGAACGCATGAAAGCCGCCGGCCTCGACGGGATCGAGATCGAAGCCTATGGGCATCTGATGGACCAGTTCTGGTCTCCCGCCACCAATACGCTCGAGGCCCCCTACGGCGGATCTCTCGACAACCGGCTTCGCTTCGCCTTCGAGGTCTTGACCGCCATCCGCAAGCGCGTGGGGTCCGATTTCATCGTTGGCATCCGCTATGTGGCCGACGAGGTTCTCGATGGGGGTTTGACGAAGGCCGAAGGTCTCGAAATCTCGCGCCGTCTCAAGGCGAGCGGCCTCATCGACTTCCTGAACGTGATTCGCGGCCATATCGATACGGACGCCGCCTTGACTGACGTCATTCCCATTCAGGGTATGGCGAGTGCGCCGCATCTCGATTTCGCCGGCGAGATCCGGGCCGAGACAAATTTACCCACCTTCCACGCGGCCCGCATCCCCGACGTTCCGACGGCGCGGCATGCCGTGGCGAGCGGCAAGGTGGATATGATCGGCATGACGCGTGCCCACATGACCGATCCGCACATCGTCCGCAAGATCATGGCCGGGCGCGAAGACGACATTCGTCCCTGCGTCGGCGCGAACTATTGCCTGGATCGAATCTACCAGGGCGGAGAGGCGCTGTGCATCCACAACCCCGCGACCGGGCGGGAATTGTCGATGCCCCATGACATCAGCAAGGCCGCGGACCGGCGCAGGATCGTCATCGTCGGTGCGGGTCCGGGCGGTCTGGAGGCGGCCCGCGTCGCTGCGGCCCGTGGCCACGAGGTCGTGGTCTTCGAGGCCGCGGGCCAGCCTGGCGGGCAGGTTCGTCTTACGGCGCAGAGCCAGCGCCGCCGCGAGATGATGGGCATCATCGATTGGCGCATGGCGCAATGCGAATCGCGCGGGGTCGTGTTCCGGTTCAACAGATGGGCGGATGCCGACGTGGTGCAGGCCGAGCGGCCCGATGTCGTGATCGTCGCCACAGGTGGACTCCCCCATGTCGAGATGCTGACGGCAGGCAACGACCTTGTGGTCTCGGCCTGGGATATCCTGTCCGGCGACGTCAAACCCGGATCGAACGTGCTGCTGTTCGACGATGCGGGCGATCATGCCGCCCTGCAGGCCGCCGAAGTGATTGCGGCAGCGGGAGCCAGGCTCGAAGTGATGACACCCGATCGCACCTTCGCGCCGGAGGTCATGGGCATGAACCTCGTGCCCTATATGCGATCACTGCAGAAGCAGGATGTGACCTTCACGGTGACGTTCCGGCTTCTTTCGGCGGTTCGCGCGGGCAATCAGATCCTCGCGAAGATCGGCAGCGATTACGGCAGCGTCGCGAAGGAGCGCCTCGTCGATCAGGTCGTGGTGAATGGCGGCACAAGGCCTCTCGACGAGCTCTATTTCGAGCTGAAGCCCCTCGCTCGCAACGGGGGCGAGGTCGATCACGACGCCTTGATCGCCGGACGCACACAGGCGCGCTTGCATAATCCCGAAGGCGCCTTCCAGCTCTTCCGGATCGGTGATGCGGTCGCGGCCCGCAACACCCATGCGGCGATCTACGACGCGTTGCGCCTCGTCAAAGACTTATGACAGACGTCCTACTGCCTACCGGCTCTGGCCTGCTGTTGATGTTGATCTTTCGCCCGACCGCCTGGCTGGTCCAGTTCCAGTCCCGCGCTGATCGCGTCATGCGCTTCTGATCCAAACCCGAAGGCCTGGATGATGCGACTCTGCAGAACTTCAAGGGCTTCCTTGTCGCGATGCATGCATTGTTCCGCCGTTTCCGCACGTCGGACCATGATGTCGAGGCTTTTCTGACATTCCTCAAGCCGCTTCTCGGCAAGGGCGGCCGCTTCCTGCCACCGCGCAGCTTGGGTTTCCGCGGCCTCAATCTGCGCGTTGGACCAGGCGTCGATCTGTTTCACGTGGTCCTCAAGCTGCTTGTAGCGGCCCAGGATGAAAGACATGCCCTTCGAGGCGCGATCGAGAAGATCGAGGCTCGTTTCGCCGGTGGCGCCCCGCTCGGATTTACGCGGCATCGGCACGACCGCGGGCTCATGCTGTTCGGCCTCCGGGTGAACGCTCGGCGTTGGCGCGATACCAGCGCGATTCGATATCTGTTTGCCGTCCTCCGAAACAGACCGGCTTGCGAGATCGGCCAGCGAGACGCGCGGCAGCTTCTGTGGAGTATGGCGGCTCAGAGAGCCGAAATAGGAGCGGGGAAGGTCTTCGGCGAGGCTCATGGAGGGGTTCTCAGCGGCATCGGGAACGTAAACCAGATCTAAACGGACACGGTTAACGGAGCGTTAGCGACGGCGCAGCGGACTTCCCCGGTCGCCCCAGGCCGTGGTAACGGACGCTATGACATCAAGCCTTCTCTTCGATCTCGACGGTACGATCGCCGAAACGGATCACCTGCATTTCGAGGCATTCAACAGTGTCTTGACGCCTCACGGGGTGACGATCGACTGGGACATCTACAAGGCGCGGGTGATAGGTCGGAACAATCCTGAGATCGCGGCCGAGTTTCTGCCCCACGTGGCGATGACTGAACATGCCGAGATCATGGAGCGTAAGGAAGCGACCTATCGGGAGCGCATTCTCGAAATCGAAGCCGCCTCCGGGCTGACAGCCCTCCTCGATTGGGCGGACGCCAAGGAGATCCCGTGCGCCGTCGTCACCAATGCGCCGCGCCTCAATGCAGATGCTGTCCTAGATGCTTTGATGCTCCGGCATCGATTCAAGATCATCGTGATCGGGCCCGAATTGGCGCAGGCCAAGCCACATCCCCTGCCCTATCTCACGGCGTTGGACGCGCTCGGCGCCGCAGCCTCCACATCGGTGGCCTTCGAGGATTCGCGTGCGGGAATCGCATCTGCGGTCGCGGCCAAACTGGGAGTCGTAGGATTGGCAACATCCTTCGATCCGGCCACCTTGGTGAAGGCGGGAGCGGCCGTTGCCGGCGCGGACTTCCGTGACCCCGCGATTCTGGCCTATGTCCAGCAAAGGCTCGGTGTCTGACGGCAACCCGGCCTTTACCGATTGCGCGGAGCATCGGGTCAGGAAAGGTCGGCTTTCCTTCCAGGGCGAGGACCGTTACAACGCGCGGCCACGTTGAAGGGTCATTGTTCGGTCCATGCGCATGTCCCAAGTGCTCACGATTCTCGCGAATGAGCCTGGTGAGCGCATCGCGGTCAAGACGATCTTCGGTGCCTTGAGCGACCGGTCGTTCGCGCTGCTCGTCGTTCTTCTGGGCTTGCCGAATTGCCTGCCGATGCCGCCGCCGATCCCGGCCCTCTGTGCGGTGGTCCTCATCGTTGTCGCGGGTCAGATGGTATTTCTGCGGCCCTCACCCTGGTTGCCGCGATCACTGATGACCCGATCGGTCCCCCGGGCGGATTTCGTACGCGCCGTTGGGCGGGCGCTTCCCTTCGTCAACCGGTTGGAGCGCTGGTCGCAGCCGCGCTGGAACCTGTTCGACGCGCGCATGGGCGGCGTGTTGAGCGGGCTTCTCCTCATGTCGCTCGCCATTGGAATGCTGTTCGCGGCGCCGTTCATCGGACAGGTCCCGTTCGGGGTCGCAGTGTGCCTCGTGGGTCTCGGCCAGGTCGAGCGCGACGGCCTCCTGGTTGTCTCGGGCATTGTCGCGGGCGTCATCGGCACAGCTCTCAGCGCCGGATTTCTTTATGCGGTCTTCAAGACAGTCGAATCGATGATCTAGGCGTTAGCGCCGCATGGCTCTTCTCGCGCTTCTCGCTGTTCCCCTCTCGCTGCTGCTCCATTACGTCATCCATGCGCCCGCGCCTTGGGTCTTCGGGCTCAGTGCTGTCGCGCTTGGCATCCTGGCCGACTGGACCCGTCGCGCCACGGAGCAACTCGCCGAACGTGCGGGACCGGCGGTCGGCGGCCTGATCAGCATCAGCCTTGGCAGTGTCGCCGAGATCATCCTGGCCCTGTTCGTCCTGCTTGACGGGCAGGCCGAGGTCGTGCGGGCACAATTGACCGGCTCGATCATGGGCACCACCCTCTTAGGATTGGGGCTCGCGATCCTGGCGGGCGGGCTCGGCCGCGACAAGCAGGTGTTCGATCGGGAGCGGGTCGGCCTCCTGTCGACGCTGCTGATGCTTGCCACAGTGGCGTTGCTGCTGCCCGCGACCTTCGATCTCACCGCCCGCAGCGTCGTCCACAACAATCACGTCGGCCTGTCCGACGAGCAACTGAGTCTTGGCGTCTCGGCGATCCTGCTCGCGCTCTACGGCGGCAATCTCATCTACACCCTCGTGACCCATCGCGACGTTTTCGCCAGCAGCGACGAGCGAGGCCAGCCCACATGGTCGCTCGGCAAGACCATCGCGGTTCTCGTGGCCGCCACCGCCATGGTGGCCTGGGAAGCCGAGATCGTGTCGGACGCGCTGACGGAGGCCGCGAGCGCCCTCAATTTCTCGCCGACCTTCCTGGGCGTGGTGGTTCTGGCGCTCGTCGGCACAGGCGGTGATCTGCTCGCCGCGGTCACCTTCGCGCGGCAGGACAAGATGAGCCTGGTCCTCAATATTGCCATCGGCTCGGCCATCCAGATCGCCCTCGTGGTGGCGCCGCTGCTCGTCCTCGTGTCATGGCTCATGGGCCATCCGATGACGCTCGTATTTTCGAACCCGCTTCAACTCTTCGCCATCGCCGGCACTGCCTTCATCGTCCGGGCGGTTGCCGCGGATGGCGAAACCACTTGGTTCGAAGGGCTGCTGCTCGTTGGCGTTTACGCTCTGCTGGCGCTGGGTTTCTTCTTTGTGGAAGGCTGATCCGCGTCCCTGAGCGTGCCGTGACGCTTGAGCCGACACTGCCGTTTCTTTAGCGTCGCGACATGGCCCTGTTCGAACTCGTTATTGTCCTGCTGTTGGGCGCCGCAGTTCTCACGACTTTCAGTCAGCGGATCGGCCTGCCGTTCCCCGTGCTTCTGGCGGTGTGTGGTGCGGCGCTCGCCCTGTTGCCGGGCGAAACCATTTCGGCCCGGCTGGATCCCGACCTCGCCCTGGTTCTGTTCGTCGCGCCGGCTCTTCTCGACACAGCCTACGACACCTCCTTGCGGGACCTCAAGACGAACTGGCGGCCGATCGGCAGCCTCGTCATCGCCGCCGTCGGCGTGACGGTCGTGGCCGTCGCGTTGGTCAGCCATGCGCTCGTGCCGGATCTTCCCTGGGCCGCCGCCATTGCGCTCGGCGCCATCGTGGCGCCTCCCGACGCGGTGGCGGCCAGCGCCGTGCTGCGCCAATTGTCGCCGCCCTACAGGATTCTGGTCATTCTCGAAGGCGAGAGCCTCCTCAACGATGCCACCGCGCTCCTCATCTATCGGGTTGCTCTCTACGCCTTGACGGGACATTTTTCGGCATGGACGACGCTGCCGCTCTTCGTGCTCGGATCGCTCGGCGGCCTGGTGCTCGGCTACGCCTTGGCGCGCCTCTTCCCCCTGCTGACACGCCGCCTCGCGGAGGGCCCTGTCTCCATCGTGATGCAATTCGTGGGGACGTTTGCGGTCTGGGTTCTCGCAGACGCGCTCGGCCTTTCTCCCATCCTGACCGTCGTGGCCTATGCCATCACGCTGGCCAGGAACGCCTCCGCGCATGGCGGCGCAGAAACCCGGGTCAGCTCCTTTGCGGTCTGGGATGTGGCCGTCTATGTCCTCAATGCCCTCGCGTTTATCCTCATGGGCCTCCAGCTCAAGGAGATTGGACGCACCGCCGACGGGCGGCTCGGCAGCTATCTCGGGTTTTCCCTGGCGATCCTCCTGACGGTCATCCTGGTTCGACTAGGCTGGACCATGATCTATGCGGCGGGCGTCCGGTACCGCCTTCGGCGCGCGGGTGGCGACCGCTCTCACATGCCGAGCTTCGGCGGGACCGTCGTGCTCGGCTGGTGCGGCATGCGGGGAATCGTGACGCTTGCGACCGCCCTCGCGCTCCCCGAAGGAAGCGCCTCGGGTCTGGCTCATCGCGACCTGATGATATCGGCGGCCTTCGCGGTCGTTCTGGGCACGCTGGTGATCCAAGGTCTGACGCTCGGTCCGCTGATCCGATGGCTGAGGCTCACCGACGACGGGATGGTGGCGCGCGAGGAGGTATTTGCCCGCCAGGAAAGCGCGCGTGCGGCGCTCGACACGCTTCGGCATGACAGCCGTCCGGAAGCCATGATCCTGCGCAAGGAATATAATTTCAGGCTGCGGGAAGACACGCCGCCCGAAGACACGCTGAAGCCGCATGTGTTTGGACGCCTCAGGCTCAAGGCCATTCGGGCGGAGCGCGAGGCCTTGCACAAACTGCGCCGGAGCCAGAAAATCGGCGATGTGGCCTTCCAGACCGTCCAGGAGGAACTCGACTGGGCGGAGGGGCACGCGGTGCACCGCCGTCGTGCCTTCACGGCGGAAGCGCCACCAGGAGACCCCGGGGACATCCCCGGCCGGCCGACGTCCTGAAACGCAGACGAGAGACTGGAATGACCCTATGCCCTGCATGATCCGGGACGCCCGGGACGCGGACCTCCCGGCGATCCTCGAGATCCACAACGATGCCGTCCTCAACACGACCGCGATCTGGTCGGTCCACCCGGTCGATCTCGCGAACCGTGCGGCGATCCTGGCCGAGCGGCGCGCCAAGGGCTACCCGTTCCTGGTGGCCGTCGAGGGCGATACGCTGATGGGATATGCCACCTTCGGCGACTTCCGCCCCCACGACGGCTATTTCCGCACCGTCGAACATTCGATCTACGTGCACGAACAGCACCGCCGCAAAGGCGTCGCGCGACTTTTGCTACCTCGGCTGATCGAGGCGGCGGCATCGATCGGCAAGCATGTGATGATCGGCGGCATCGACGCCACCAACCAGGGCTCGATCGCCCTGCATGAAGCGTTCGGCTTTTCCGTCGTCGGCACGCTGCCGGAGGTTGGCTTCAAATTTGGACGCTACCTCGATCTTCTCTTCATGCAGAAGATCCTCGACCCCGGCCCGTCCGGTCAGGGCTGAACGAGCAGCTCTTCCCGAATTCCAAGAGCCGGCATCGTCCAGGCCGCACCCCGTCAGCCGTTCAGCAGCGCCAGGGCCAGCTCGTGCACGCGCGCATCTCCCGCCGCGATGACCTGACCGCCCTGCGATGCGTCCCCACCATCCCAGGTGGTAACCAGCCCCCCGGCGCCGGTCACGATCGGAATCAAGGCCGCGATATCGTAGGGCTTGAGCCCGCTTTCGATGACCAGATCGACGTGACCGGCCGCGAGCATGCAATAACTGTAACAATCGCCACCATAGCGTGACAAACGGGCCGCATCCTCGACGCGTGCATAGCGGTCTCGCTCGGCTGGCTGCATCAGCCGGGGACTCGTGGTCATGGTTGTGGCTTCCGCCATGGTGGCGCAGGGTCGGGTTCGCAGATGGTGGCTGATCTCGGTTCCGTGCGGATTGAGACCTGACCAGCTGGCGCGTGCGCCATCGCCCATGAAGCGCTCGCGCGTGAAAGGCTGGTGCATCATGCCATAGGCCGGGCGTCCGTTGTGTTCGAGGCAGATCAAGGTGCCCCAGGTCGGGAAGCCGCAAATGAAACTCTTGGTGCCGTCGATCGGGTCGAGCACCCAGCGGTACTCGGCATCGGGTTGATGGTCGGGGAACTCTTCGCCCACGATGCCATGCGCCGGAAACGTTTCCATGATCATCTGCCGCATCGCGGTCTCGGCGGCCCGATCGGCTTCGGTCACAGGATCGAAGGCGACGCCCGCCGACTTGTCCCGCATCGACAGAGCGGTTCGAAAGAACGGCCGAACGGCCTCACCGGCGGCCCGCGCCAGTTCCCCCACGAATGCTTCGAAATCTACGGCAGTCATCACATTCTCCCGAAATGCTGCAAGGCCGAGAACCCAGTCAGCGATGCGGCACGCCGCGTTATGAAATGAACTAGAGGCCCTTGTATATTGTGCAATGCGGTGGCATATGAGTGCGGTGCAGCAACCTTGTTGCTGCACATGCCCTTCTTGGGCGTTTCCTCCCTAGACTTGGGCTGCTTGTGGCAACACGGGCAGCCCTTTTTTTCGTGCAGGCCTATTCCGCGGCGACACGGGTGTCGGTCATCATGGCGGTCGTCAGCCGGGCGACCATCTCCGCAAGGTGGCCCGCCAACGTCGCGAAACCGGCAGTCGGCCGCAGCGTCCGCTCCTCCATATAGAGGTTGCGATTGATCTCGACCTGCAGGGCGTGACGGTGGGTGGCCGGATGACCATAATGTTCGGTGATGAACCCCCCCGCATAGGGTCTGTTGCGCTCCACCAGATAACCGAACCCCTTGAGGGTGGCTTCGGCGACGTCGACGACGCGGCGATCGCAGCTCGTACCATAACGGTCGCCGAGGACGACATCGGCGCGCACCTTGTCGTCATGGGTCCCACCCATGTTGGTCGAAACAATCGACGACGGCATGGAATGGCAATCGATCAGAAGCGCGGTGCCGTGCTGATGCTGCGCCTCCTCGATGAGCTGCCGCAGCCGCGCATGATAAGGCTTGTAGAGCGTATCGATCCGCACAATGGCTTCGTCGACGCTGAGCCGACGCGCGTAGATCTCCTGCGCCTCACCGACGACACGCGCGATCGTACCGAGGCCGCCCGCCACCCGCGGCGATCGCGTATTGGCGAAGGGCGGCAGACGCCCATCGAACATGCGTGGATCGAGCTCATAAGGCTCGCGATTCACATCCAGGAAGGCGCGTGGAAACCGGGCACGCAGCAGAGGTGCCCCGCAATCGACGCCGCCGCGAAACAGCGAATCCACGAAAGCATCCTCAGACCGCCGCAGACTCTGCCGGTCCAATCGGGCGCTCGCAATGAAACGATCCGGATAGACGTCGCCGGAATGTGGCGAACTCAGAACGACGTTCGAGCGCTGTCCAACAGGCTCGACGACCTCGAACGGCGGGTCCAGTTCCGGTTCGCCGGGATTCATCCTTCGATTCGAGCCTTTTGATGAGGCACGCGGGATCGCCCAACGTGCTGGTCTAAACGCACAACGAGATGAACCGATTTGCGTCCGGTCGCATAGTGCCAAGCCCGGCGCGGCTTGTCCACGCGACGCAGCGGACCCGCGTGCAGGACTTTGTCAGGACATGGGCCCGGCATTGACATCTGCCGCTCGGCTCTGTAGCTCACCCCTACCTCCGCAAGCCTTTCGCTTGTCGGAGCTAAAGTCCATGCGCCGGTTTCGGCGGATGGCAACGCACCCGCGATCTTTTCTCTGCATGAGAAGCGATCTGTCGGCTTCACCTTCGTCAGCGGCGAAGGTGCGGCACAGGAGGGCGCGTTCCTCACCCACTCACGCGAGGAACCGCGATGACAAAGCGCATACAAGCCAAATATAAGATCGACCGCCGTCTCGGGCAGAACATCTGGGGTCGCCCGAAGAGTCCCGTCAACCGCCGTGAATACGGCCCCGGCCAGCACGGCCAACGCCGGAAGGGCAAGCCGACCGATTTCGGCACCCAGCTCAAGGCCAAGCAGAAGATGAAGGGCTATTACGGCAACATCTCCGAGAAGCAGTTCCGGAAATATTATGCCGAAGCCATCCGGTTAAAGGGCGATTCGAGCCAGAACCTCGTCGGGCTGCTGGAGCGTCGCTTGGATGCGGTCGTCTACCGCTGCAAATTCGTCTCGACGGTCTTCGCGGCGCGCCAGTTCGTCAATCACGGGCACGTCAAGGTCAACGGCCGTCGCGTGAATATCGCCTCCTATCAGGTCAAGGTGGGTGACACGATCGAGGTGAAGGACACGTCGAAGCAGCTGGCGATCGTTCTTGAATCCGCCCAGCTCGCCGAGCGCGATGTGCCGGATTATTTCGAGATCGATCAGTCCAAGTTCGTCGCCAAGATGACCCGCGTTCCAGGTCTCACCGAGGTGCCCTACCCGGTGCACATGGAACCGAACCTCGTGATCGAGTTCTACTCCCGCTAAATGGACACAAAAAGGGCCGAGGCGATCTCATCGCCTCGGCCCTTTTTTTGTGCTGACCGCTTAGAGAATTGCGGCGGTCGCCACCAACACCCATGCCATAAGAGCACCTGCGGCATAAAACGTCATGCGGTCCATGAGGAGTTCTCCACTTTTCTGCACCGAAAACGCACCAGTTAGGGGAAAGTTCACAACTCTCCTTGACTCCCGCTCGCTTCATTGAACGTCACCCGATTTTCGTTCGTCTCCCTCTTGCGGAATAGAACAAACCAAGTACATTGAGAGGCGTTGCGGCGTCCCGCCGCCCATGTCACAAGAAGGTGCTCATCGATGGCTCAGGCTGATCTCCGCCTCGTGGAAGGAACCTCTGTGGATAAAACCAAGGCGCTGGACGCGGCGCTCTCGCAAATCGAGCGTGCGTTCGGCAAGGGCTCGATCATGCGCCTCGGCAAGAACCAGAAGGCCGTGGAGATCGAGACGATTCCGACGGGTTCACTGGGCCTCGATATCGCACTTGGGGTCGGTGGTCTGCCGCGCGGCCGCGTGATCGAAATCTACGGGCCTGAATCCTCGGGCAAGACCACGTTGACACTCCATGTCATCGCGGAGGCCCAGAAGCGCGGCGGTGTTTGCGCTTTCGTCGACGCGGAACATGCGCTCGATCCCATCTATGCCCGCAAGCTCGGGGTCAATCTCGAAGACCTGCTGATCTCGCAGCCCGACACCGGCGAGCAGGCGCTTGAGATCACCGACACGCTGGTGCGCTCGGGCGCTGTCGACGTGCTTGTCATCGATTCCGTGGCGGCCCTCACGCCGCGCGCCGAGATCGAAGGCGAGATGGGCGATGTGCAGCCGGGCCTCCAGGCGCGGCTGATGAGCCAGGCGTTGCGCAAGCTGACGGGCTCGATCTCCCGGTCGAACACGATGGTGATCTTCATCAATCAGATCCGCATGAAGATCGGTGTCATGTATGGCTCGCCTGAGACGACGACAGGCGGCAATGCGCTGAAATTCTATGCCTCCGTACGCCTCGATATCCGCCGCACAGGCGCCATCAAGGATCGCGACGAGGTGCTCGGCAACTCGACACGCGTCAAAGTGGTGAAGAACAAGGTCGCACCGCCGTTCAAGGAGGTCGAGTTCGACATCATGTATGGCGAGGGGATCTCGAAGATCGGCGAACTCATCGATCTCGGGGTCAAGGCAGGCGTCGTGGAGAAGTCAGGCGCCTGGTTCTCCTATGACAGCCAGCGGCTTGGTCAGGGTCGTGAGAATTCGAAGGGTTTCCTCAAAGCCAACCCGGAAATCGCAAAGCGCATCGAACAGGCCGTGCGGGAAAACGCGGGCCTGATCGCCGAGCGCATCCTGGGCACTCCTGAGCCCGAAGACGAAGGCGAAGCTTAAGTCGCCGTCCTCGGCGATGGCAGGTGTCGGGCGATGACGCGCATCGCTCGACAGGGCCTGAGGCGCTCGCTAGAAGACATTCGTTCTGGTTTTTCCAACCACTTCGGAGCGTTTGCCTCGCAGCCGTGACATCGAGGGCGGAAACCGGATTGTCCGTGAACCCGCAGTCGAGTTTTGGCATGAGCAGCGTCAACGCGATCCGGTCGACTTTTCTCAATTTCTTCCGCGAGGCGGGCCACGAAATCGTTCCGTCGAGTTCGCTGGTGCCTCGCAACGACCCGACGTTGATGTTCACCAACGCCGGCATGGTCCAGTTCAAGAACGTCTTCACCGGGGTGGAGAAGCGCCCCTACAACCGGGCCACGACCTCGCAGAAATGCGTCCGCGCCGGTGGCAAGCACAACGATCTCGACAATGTCGGCTACACGGCCCGACACCACACATTCTTCGAGATGCTCGGCAATTTTTCATTCGGCGATTATTTCAAGGCCGATGCGATCGAACTGGCCTGGACCCTGATCACCAAGCATTTCGACCTGCCCAAGGATCGGCTGCTCGTCACCGTGTACCATACGGACGACGAAGCCTATGATCTGTGGAAGAAGATTGCGGGATTTCCCGACAGCAAGATCATTCGAATCCCGACATCGGACAATTTCTGGGCCATGGGCGAAACCGGGCCCTGTGGTCCTTGCTCCGAGATATTCTTCGATCAAGGCGAAAAGCTCTGGGGCGGCCCCCCCGGCAGCCCTGAGGAGGACGGCGACCGTTTCCTTGAATTCTGGAACCTCGTCTTCATGCAGTTCGAGCAGGTCGCTCCCGGCGAGCGCGTGCCCCTGCCGCGCCCGTCGATCGACACCGGCATGGGCCTCGAACGGATCGCTGCGATTCTCCAGGGCGTAACGTCGAACTACGGCATCGATCTGATGCGCGCGCTGATCTTGGCCGTCGCCTCTGCGACCGGCGTCGATCCCGACGGACCACAGGCCGCGAGCCACCGCATCATCGCCGACCACCTGCGCGCGGCGTCGTTTCTGGTCGCGGACGGTGTCGATCCGTCGAATGAAGGACGTGGCTATGTGCTGCGCCGCATCATGCGACGAGCCATGCGGCATGCGCAGCTGCTCGGATCCCGCGAACCCCTGATGTGGCGCCTGGTCCCGACCCTTGTCCGCGAGATGGGACAAGCCTTTCCAGAGCTCGTTGCCGCCGAAGACCGGATCGCCGAGATCTTGCGCCTGGAGGAAACGCGGTTCCGCGTGACCCTCGCGCGGGGTCTCTCGATGCTTGAAGACGAGACGCGCGATTTTTCCGCTGGGGCGACGCTGTCCGGCGACGTCGCGTTCAGGCTGTACGACACGTTTGGTTTCCCTCTCGACCTCACCCAGGAGGCCTTGCGAAGCCGCGATATCGGGGTGGACAAGGACGCCTTCGGGGCCGCGATGGCGCGCCAAAAGGCGGAGGCGCGACGCGCCTGGTCGGGGTCGGGCGAGGCCGCCACCGAGGCGATCTGGTTCGGCCTCAAGGAGGCGGTCGGCGCGACCGAGTTCCTGGGCTACCGCGAAGAAAAGGCCGAAGCCGTCGTGATGGCGCTGGTCTCTGACGGTCACGAGGTCGACAGCCTGCCGGCGGGACAGTCCGGGCTGGTCATCCTGAACCAGACGCCGTTTTACGGCGAATCGGGCGGCCAGGTGGGCGACACGGGGACGATGGCGGCGCCCGGTCTTCGGGTCACGGTGACCGGGACCCAGAAGAAGCTTGGCGATCTCTTTGTCCATGCGGTCACGGTCGAAGACGGGACGATCGTGAAAGGAGCGGCGGTCGAACTCACGGTCGACCATGCCCGCCGCACCGCCATCAGGGCCAATCACTCCGCGACGCATCTTCTGCACGAGGCTCTTCGGCAGGTCCTGGGACCGCATGTGGCCCAAAAGGGTTCGCTCGTCGGGCCGGATCGCCTCCGCTTCGACTTCTCCCACCAGAAGCCGATGAGCGACGACGAACTTGCGGCCGTCGAGGAGCTCGCGAACAGCATGGTTCTTCGCAATGAGCCGGTCACCACCCGGCTCATGGGCCTCGATGAGGCGCGAGCGAGCGGCGCGCGCGCGCTCTTCGGTGAAAAATACGGTGACGAGGTCCGGGTCGTGTCCATGGGTACGATCGAGGGCGAGAACGGCGCCGTCGCGCCCTATTCGGTCGAACTCTGCGGCGGGACCCACGCACGCCGCACCGGCGACATCGGGCTCATATCGCTGGTGGCCGAAAACGCCGTCTCGTCCGGGGTCCGCCGCCTGGAGGCTCTCACCGGTGCGACGGCCCGCCGGCAGCTTCGCTCCGAGGCGCAGCTTCTCGAAAAGGCCGCGGGGCTCCTGAAAGCGCCGACCGAAATCGTACCGGAGCGGCTCGCCACCCTCATTGAGGAACGCCGGCGCCTGGAACGCGAACTGACTGAGGCGCGTAAGCGCCTCGCCATGGGAGGCGGAGCCGGAGGTCAGGACGCAGCATCGGCGGTCCGGCAGGTGGCAGGCGTCAGCTTCTTCGCCCGTGCCATCTCCGGCGTCGAGATGAAGGACCTGAAGGGATTGGCGGACGAGGCCAAGCAGGCGATCGGTTCGGGCGTGGTGGCGATCGTGGGCGTGGCTCCCGATGGGAAAGCCGGCCTCGTGGTCGCCGTCACAAAAGACCTGACCGCACGGTTTAATGCGGTCGACTTCGTTCGCATCGGTGCCGAGAGTCTGGGCGGGAAAGGCGGCGGAGGGCGGCCCGATATGGCCCAGGCCGGCGGCCCCAATGGAAACGAGGCCGAGGCGGCGCTGGACGCCATCGCGACAGCTCTCTCGTCCGAAGCCGAGACTTCACGCTCTGAGGCAGCCTCACACGGCTAAAGCATTGATCGAGGGTATTTTCGACGCGAGATCGATGCCGCTCGGGTCCGCATGTTCTGACGGGACGTGGAAAGTCTCTTGAGAAGCTGGAACTCCCAACAAATCTGATCGTTGGAAGATCAACCAAGGCGTTTATGTGGCATCGTTGCCGAAACGCCTCGGGCACATTAGCTTCGCGGGGTCGAACCCAGCGTATAGGAGTGTAAGCGATGAACTTCGGTAATCTTCTTCACTGGGCCATCATCTTCCTGATCATCGCGATCGTGGCCGGCTTCCTCGGATTCGGCGGCATCGCCGGCACCGCTATGGGGGCTGCCCATATGGTGTTCTATGTCGCGATCGTCCTGTTGGTCGTGTCCTTGATCTTCGGATTGATGCGGCGGGGCGTATAGGTTCCCCAAATTCCAGGTTGTCGCCCTTGAGGTGACCGCTCTGTTTGAAGCCGCCCGAGCGAAAGCTCAGGCGGTTTTTTTTGTCGAACCCTGCCGCATCGGGTGACATGGGGCGCCCCCAGGAAGCACGAGGTCGGAGCCCTTATCAAAATATTGCATCTTAGTTTTGAAATCGATCGATGACGAATACGACCCCACCACCTTAAGATTTAACTATGTATAAATTACTCAATATCCTAATATTTTATACTCGTTTACCGCAATGAATGCTGCCAATAACATCCTGTTGCACTGCATCTCAAAGAAAATCATATTTAGGGCATTGCCATACGCATGTCGATGGGCGTGGAGTTTTCGATGGTCTTTGCCGCAACTGCAGCGTGGGCGCTGCTGAGTGTTTTTGTCCTCATTGCCGCTGCCCTGCCAATTGGGGTGGAGGCGCAATTGGCCGTCGCGGTGGCCTGTCTCACCATCATGGCGGCAATCAAAATGACGGGCCTGCGTGGTCCGTTCAGGCCGGTTTTCCTGGGTCTCGGAACATTCGTGATCCTTCGCTACGTGTTCTGGCGTGCCACCAGCACCATCCCGTCGTTGGAATCGCCGCTCGACTTCGTGCCGGGGGTCCTCCTGGCCGTGGCGGAAGCCTACTGCGTCACGATGATGTTCCTCAGTCTCTTCACTGTGGCGCGTCCGACGGATCGTCCGCCTGCCCCACGTCTTTCGGCCGACGCGGCGCCCACGGTCGATGTCTTCGTTCCGTCCTACAATGAAAGCGTCGAAATCCTCGCCACCACCCTCGTCTCCGCCAAGGCGATGCACTACCCGGACGGCAAGCTGAAGATCTTCCTGTTGGACGATGGTGGCACCGACGAAAAGGTGGGTTCGGACGACCCCGATAAAGCCGCGGCCGCAATGGCCCGCCGCAAGAACCTCCAGGCGCTCTGCGCCGATCTCGGGGTCCAATATCTGACACGTGAGCAAAACACGCATGCCAAGGCCGGCAACCTCAACAACGGCCTCATCAACAGCGATGGCGAATTCGTCGTCATCTTCGATGCCGACCATGCGCCCGCGAAGGAATTCCTGAGAGAAACCGTCGGCTACTTCAGCACAGACGACCGGCTGTTCCTGGTCCAGACGCCGCATTTCTTCCTGAACCCGGATCCGATCGAGAAGAACCTGGGCGCACGCGGCATGCCAGCCGAGAACGAGATGTTCTACGGTCTCGTCCAGAAGGGTCTCGACACGTGGAACGCAGCCTTCTTCTGCGGTTCGGCGGCCGTGCTTCGCCGCCAAGCGCTGGAACAGGTCGGTGGCTTCCATGGCTCCTCCATCACCGAGGACGCCGAGACCGCGCTCGAGCTCCACTCCCGCCGCTGGAAGAGCCTCTACATCGACAAGCCGATGATCGCCGGTCTGCAGCCCGAGACCTTCGAGACGTTCATCGGTCAACGCTCGCGGTGGTGCCGCGGCATGGTCCAGATCCTGTTGCTCAAGAACCCGCTGCTGAAGGAGGGCCTCACCATTCCGCAGCGGCTCTGCTACCTGTCGAGCAGCATGTTCTGGTTGTTTCCCCTCTCGCGCATGGCGTTTATTTTCGCGCCCATGTTCTACATCTTCCTCAATCTGAAAATATATGTCGCCAATCAGCAGGAATTCTTCGCCTATACGATGACGTATATGATCTCGGCGATGATGATCCAGAGCTACATCTTCGGCCGTCTGCGCTGGCCCTGGGCTTCCGACGTCTACGAGTATATTCAGTCGGTTCACCTGTTCCGGGCTGTGCTGAGCGTCTTCGTCGATCCGCGCCGTCCGAAGTTCAACGTCACCGACAAGGGACTTTCGCTGAAGGAAAGCCGCCTTTCGGGCATGGCTCTCCCCTACGTGCTGATCTTCGGGCTCGTGACGCTCAGCATGGGCGTCATCGCCTTCCGCTACGCTCATGAACCCGCCTCCCGTGACATGCTGACCGTCGTCGGCGTCTGGACATTGCTCAACATGTTCCTGACCGGCATCGCACTCGGCGCCGTCTCGGAATTCCGCGAGCGGCGGACAACCCCGCGTGTCGAAACCAAGCACAAGGCGGTGCTGAGCTTCGGCCAGCAGTCCATCCCGGTGCTGATCGAGGACATGTCCTATGGCGGTCTGCGGGTGCGGGTCCTGGATCAGACCCCCCTCCCGGTGAAAGCCCTGGGAACCGTGACCATGACGCATCCGCTCGATCCGGAGGCCGTACTCACGGTGCCGGTCGCGACAGCCGGACGGCGCGCCTTCGAGAATGGACGCGGCACCGGACTCAAGTTCTACGGTGTGACGCCTGACCGCTTCCGCATGCTGGCCGAGGTTGTGTTCTCCGACATCGGTCGCGTGCACCAGACGCGCAGCAGCGCCTACAAGCTCTACGGCGTTGGATTGGGGACCGCCTTCTTCGTCTTCACCTGTCTCAAGCAGATCGGCCGCGGCTGCTACTACGTGGCGTTCCGACGTGAACGGCAGGTCACCGGCTCGAGCCCGGAACAATCGGCCGAGCGCAACCCCGCCTGATTTCACTTCTGTCCGAACGGATCCTCCCATGCTTCACCATCGCTTCCCAAGTTGGCTGCGGTTCGGCACGGTCGCGGCCTGTGTCTCGGCCCCGATCTGCCTGACGGCCACCCAGGCCCCGGCTGAAGGCCTCGCGCCGATCCTCCAGCGCCCGGCCGACGCATCAGTGCTCAAGCGCATGCCGGCCAGCCGCGACCTTATGACCTTCCGGGGTGAGAACAGTAGCGCAGCTTGGCCGGTCTTCCTGAACCGCAACGAAGCCGCCCAAATCACGACCCTGCAACTGGGCCTTCTCAACACGGTTTCGGCGCTGCCCGAAGGCTCGGTCCTCAAGGTCGCGATCAACGGTCGCCCCTTGAGCTCGCTCCCAATCAAGAGCCCCGACAGGATGACCCCCGTTGCGGTCAAGATCCCGACCGGCGTTCTGGTCCCCGGCTTCAACGCCGTCCAGGTCGACGTGACAATGACCCATCGCGTCGACTGTTCCGTCAAGGCCACGTTCGAGCTCTGGACATCGCTTGACCCCGCCCAGACGGGCTTCGTTCTTCCCCGCCAGATGCAGGCCGCAGGCAAGAGCTTGGATGACCTCGCCGGAGAGCCGCTCGCGGCCGAAGGCACGACCCGTATCCACGTACGGCTTGCCGGTGACCCGGACCCTGTGCTCCTCAGCCGGGCCGGCGACCTCGTCGGGGCGCTCGCCGCACGGGCGCATCTGCTTCGCCCGGTTGTCGATGTGGGACCTGAGCCGGGCAACGGACCGGGCTTCGACATCGTCATGGATGGCAGCGACGCGGCCGCGGACCGGCGCGTCGGCCAGGAGGCCGGCCTGACCCTTGAGCGCGATCCCGCGTCGAACCGTCTGACCGTGGTGGCCAACGCGACGGACGAAACGGGGTTCAGCGCGACGATCGAAGCTCTGCGTCGCTCCAGCGATCGGCCAGCCGAGGGATCCGCGCAAGGTCTTCAGGCACTTGCGACGCAATCGGCCGGTGTCGCGGTCGATGACCGCAGCATCAGCTTTGCCGATCTTGGCATCCACAGCGTGACATTCACGGGGCGTCATTTGACCCGCACCTTGGGTGTGACCCTGCCGCGGGATTTCTATCCCAGTAACTACGGAATGGCCCGTCTCTACATCGACGGCGCTCGGGCGGAGGGCCTGGCACCTTCTTCGGCCCTCGTGTTTCGGGTGAACGGCGCGCTGGTGTCGAGCCTTCCGCTCGGTGCCGGCTCGCCGGACCACTTCGACCACGCCCTCCTCAACCTGCCGCTCAAATTCTTCAGACCGGGCTACAATGCCATCGAAATCGAAGGCACGACCCCGACGGCAAGCGATGAACAATGCACGGTGTCGTCCGCCTCGACCCAGCCGCGGCTGACGATCGCCGACACGTCGGAACTCGTCATGCCGCATCTGGCCCGGATGCAGACCGCGCCGCAGATCGCCGCAATGCTGGAGAACGATCGCGAACAGGACGGCGATCGCGACATCTACCTGACCAGCGGCGATCCGGCGGCGGCCGGTGTTGGCCTCACCCTGGTGGCCAATATGGCGACCCAGGATGGCGCCGGACGCATCCGCTTCAACCTTGACCAGCCGGTGGCCTCCGACAAGCCGGGAATCGTGATCGGGGCGTCTGCCAGCCTGCCGGAGATGTTGGCGAGGCCTCTGCGCAGCGAGTTCAAACGCGCTGACGTGACCGACGACAGCACCGTCGGGGAACCGGCCGGCTCCTTGGGACGTGGCAAGACGCAGGTCTCGACCCCTCTCGAGGCCCTCCACGCGACAGCCATGGGTGGCTCCGCCTGGTTGCGACGCAACGGCTTCTTCTTCTCGGGCCTCGAAGACAATCACGTGATCTTGCCGGTGCACGACGACAGCCTGCTGCTGGCGGACGTGACCACCCAGGACGACAGCCGCCGGATAGCCGGGATCGAGCTGCCGCGCTTTTCGGATCGCCAGGATCGGTGGCTGGTTGTGACAGGCTCCTCGACCGACGCTATCGCTAGCGCCAATGCGGCCCTGATCGCCAACAATCACTGGCGCGACCTGGCCGGCGAAGCGGTGGCCTACGATCCCAAGGCGGACGGGCTCAAGCGGGTCGAGCCGACGCAGTTGAGCTACGTCATTCCGAGGACGGTCGCGCTGACGGACGTGCAGCCGATCCTCGGCGGGATCGTTTCGAGCAACATCCTGCTCAGCGTCTCGGTGTTGATGGTGCTCCTCTGCCTGCTCGGCCTTTCGACCCACACGCTTCTCAACATCCTCGGGAAACGGTCGCGATGACCCGCTGCGGCCTGCTTGCGCTCCTGATGGGGTCGGCGATTATCCTCGGCGGCCAGGTGCAAGCTCGTGCGAGCGGCGCCCCCGCCGCCGATCAGACAGAATCGTCGGAAGCAACGGATCGCCTCGTGCAACAGGCTCAGCAATCCTGGTTCGAGGCCGAATGGAAGGAGTGGAAAGCCCGTTTCGTAAGCCCGGACGGGCGCGTCGTGGACAATGGCAACAACGACGCGTCACACAGCGAGGGTCAGGGCTACGGCCTGCTGCTTGCCGCATTCGCCAAGGACCGACAGGGCTTCGAGCAGATCTGGGGCTGGACCGATACACATCTGTTCGTCCGCCCCGATGGCCTCGCGGCATGGCGCTGGGATGAAAAGGCCAAGGCGGTCGCCGATCGCAACAATGCCACCGATGGGGATCTCCTGATGGCTTGGGGCCTTGCACGGGCGTCCGCCGCCTTCGGGGTACCGGCCTACCGGGAACGCGCCAGGACGATTGCGCTCGCGGTCGGCAGGACAATGATCATCGATACGCCTGCCGGTCCGACACTGCTGCCGGGCGGTTTCGGGTTCCGGGCCGGAGACCAGCCCGACGGGCCGATCGTCAACCCGTCCTATTTCGTGTTTCCGGCCTTCGACGCGCTCATCGCCGTTGCGCCGGAGATCGAATGGGCCCGCATCAAGGCGGCGGGTTTGAAGATCATCACCGAAAGCCGGTTCGGCCCCCAGCGCCTGCCGGCCGACTGGGTGTCGCTCGCCGGGAAAACGCCGCAGCCCGCACGGAATTTTCCGCCGACCTTCGGCTACGACGCAATCCGTATTCCGCTCTATCTCGCCTGGAGCGGACTGTCGGAAGCGCAAGCCAGTCGCTTTTCCACATTGGGGTCCGGACAGCACGGCGGCAGTCCTTTCGTCATCGATCTGAAAAGCGGAGCCTCGCTCCGGCCGATCGACGGCGCGGGCGTTCGCATGATCGTCGCCCTCTCACGCTGCCTCGCGAAAGACGAACCTCTTCCCCAAGCGCTCATCGCGCAGCGCGACACCTTCTATTATCCCGCAACGCTCCGACTGTTGACGATGGCTCTCATCGAGGAAAGGTATCCCGAATGTCTCTGAAGCACGTCCTCCTGGCTGGCGTCGTGATGACGGCATCGGCCTTTGCGGCCCGCGCAGACGATGCGCCATCGTCAGCGAAGGCCGCCGATCTGTTCGCCGCCCCGAAAGCTGTCGCGGCTCCGGTGCAGAGGCCCCAACAGGCTTCCCAGAGCCCCTTTATCTTGGAGCTCGCCAAGCCCGCCTCAACCGAAACGGCCGGTGCGCCGAAACAGGCCAGCAAGGAGGTCGACACCAGCGCGCTGCGTTACTATGCCTCGCAGAACGATCTGACCCGTGTCGCCGCGGAAATCCGCCTGCTGCGGAGCCAGCACCCCAATTGGGAACCGCCGCAAGATCTGTTTACCGATTCCCGCAGCATGATCGACGAACAGCCCCTGTGGGATCTTTTCGCCAAGCATGATCTGGCCGGTCTGCACGCCGCAATGGATGCCGAACGGCAGAAAAACCCCGACTGGCAGCCATCGGCAGATCTCGCCACCAAAATCCAACTTGCCGAGGCGCATGACCAATTGGTCGCCGCCTCAAATGCAAAGCAGTGGGGCGATGTCCTGGACGTCGCGTCGAACAATCGTGGGCTCCTGGTTTGCGGCGATGTCGATGCGTTGTGGCGCACCGCGGAAGCCCTGAAGCAGACGGGTGACGAGGCCCGCGCTTCGGACGCCTATCGCTATGTTCTGACCAGCTGTGACAATCCGGCCGAGCGGCTTGCGACGATGCAGAAGGCGAGCGCCGTGCTGACGGCGCCTGGCGCGGTCGACGGGCTTATGGCGCTGGGGCGTCGCGGGCGCGATGGCCGCAATGAATTCGACGTCCTTCGCTTCGACGCGGTGCGGACGCGGATCGGCGACGCTGCGGCCGGCAAGGCTGGCGCCTCTTTGACACCCGCCGAGGTCGACCAGCTCGCCAGCTATGCCAATTCGTCCCGCTCGGCGCCCGACGCGCAGCTGCTCGGCTGGTACCAGTACAGCCGCAAGGCTTTCCCGGAGGCCGAGACATGGTTCCGATCGGCCCTGGCCATCAAGGCCGACCCGAAGTCGAGCGAAGGATTGGCGCTGACATTGCGGGAGGAAGGCAAGCTGGCCGAGGCGCTCGACCTTGCGATGAGCAGCCGTGATCTGGCGCCCGATAACCGGAAGGCCTTCATCCAGGTCATGTCGGGCCTGCTGACCGCTACGACACCTCCGGTGACGCCGAAGCCCGACCAGATCGCGGCCTTCGTGACCGCTGTCGACACGGCGAAGGACGCGGTCGGGGCGCAGGCCTACGGCTGGTCGCTCATGAAGGCCAAGCAGGTCGCTGCGGCGGAAACCTGGTTCCAGAAGTCAATGTCCTGGCAACCCAGCCAGGATGCGGCGATCGGCGTGATGGTTTCGGCCAAGCAATTGAAGGACGAGCGCACCGTCGCGACCCTGATGACCACCTACAAGACCCAGTATCCGCGACTGGCCGAGCTCGAAGAGGCCATGCGACCCAGACCAACCGCAAAACGGGTCCGCGTGGCCAAGGGCGGACACGCGCCACGGTCCTCCGGTTCAGGCGGCGAGGGTTGGGACGCCAACGCGACCGCGATCGTGGATACCTACAAGTCGGGTAACTACGATCAGGCGCTTGCGATGATGGATGCGCGGCGCGGTACGAAATCGGCCGAACCGCACGGCCTCGCGATCATCCGAGGCTGGGCCCAATATCACAAGGGCGATTGGGAAGGGGCGCAGCGCACGTTCGAGATGGCCCAACAGAAGTCGCCTGGCAATGACTCGGAGACGGGGCTCAGGATCATCCGCCAGGGCTACTTGCCGCCCCAATTCCGCTAGCCGAAATACCCATTTCGTCAGAAAGCGAAGGGAAGAGGCATTGAGACGCTCAGTGCTGGCAGGCGCCACAGAAGAAGGTCGAGCGCCCGCCTTGCACGATGCGGCCGATGAGGCCCCCGCATCCAGCCGTGCCGCAGGGGGCGCCTTCCCGGTCGTAAGCGCGAAACGTGTGTTGAAACGTCCCGAGCGTCTGGTCGGGACGACGATAATCCCGCAGCGTCGAGCCGCCGGCCGCCACGGCCTCTTCGAGCACCTCGCGAATGGCGGTCGCCAGTCTCTCGGCCCGCTGGGTGGGCCGACCGTCGGCCCGAACGATCGAACCGGCCGCTCGACGCGGTGACAAGCCGGCGCGATGCAGAGCCTCGCAGACATAGATGTTGCCGAGGCCGGCGATCAGCGTCTGGTCGAGCAGCGCGGCCTTGAGTGGGGTGGCTTTGCCTTTCATGAGGCGCGCCAAGGCCGCGCCGCCGAACTCCTCGCTCAAAGGTTCAAGCCCGATCGCGCGGAACAGCGGGTGATTGGGCAGCTCGCCGGATGCGATCAGCGTCATGAACCCGAACCGGCGCGGGTCGTTGTAAGTCACGCGCGTGCCGTCCCCGAGATGCAGGATCACATGGTCATGCACGCCGGCCGCAGCGCGGGCATGGTAATAGCCGCCCGGCGTCGCGACAGCCGTATCACGCTCGATTCGGAATGACCCCGTCATGCCGAGATGCATGGCGAGCACGCTGTCATCGTCGAGCGAGGCGAGAAGGTATTTGGCACGCCGGTCGAGACGTTGCACGGTGCGGCCGGTGAGCCGCTCGGCAAATCGTTCCGGAAACGGGAACCGCAGGTTCGCGCGATTTTGATCGACGGCAGCGATTCGTGCACCCGTCAGGGTGGGCGCAAGGCCGCGCATCACGGTTTCGACTTCGGGAAGTTCGGGCATGGGGTCTTATAAGCCCGAAGAGCCTCGGGTGCACCGTTTGAATTGACCTTCCGATCCTCTATGGTCCGGCGCCGAAACCAGGACGGATCAATGCCTTCCAAACAACCATCCGAGACCGATGCGGACGATATGACCCATTTCGGCTACGCCGATGTGGCTTTGGGCGAAAAGCAGCGTCTGGTCGATGACGTGTTCCACAAAGTCGCGGAACGTTACGACATCATGAACGATCTGATGTCGGGCGGTCTGCACCGGATGTGGAAGAATGTCCTGGTCGCCATGGTGAAACCGTCGCGGGTGCGGGCCTTCCGGCATCTCGACGTGGCCGGAGGAACGGGCGATGTCGCGTTCCGGGTCGCGGCCGCCGGCGGACCGCGCACCGAGATCACGGTTCTCGACATCAATCCCGATATGCTGGCTGTGGGCGAGGCGCGCGCTGCCAAACGTCGGCATCCGGGCAACCTCGAATTCGTGACCGGCAACGCCGAGGACCTGCCACTGCCGGACGGCCAATTCGACTGCTACACGATCGCTTTCGGCATACGTAACGTGCCCCGCATCGATCTGGCGCTGGCCGAGGCCCATCGCGTCCTGAAACGTGGCGGCCATTTTCTCTGCCTGGAATTCTCCGATGTGGACGTGCCGGGCCTCGACCGCATCTATGACCTTTTCTCATTCAAGGTGATTCCTCAGATCGGCCGTGCGGTGACGGGCGACGGCGAGCCCTACCGCTACCTCGTCGAATCGATCCGCAAGTTTCCAACCGCTGATCATTTCGCCGACCTCATTGCCGACGCGGGATTCCACAATGTCTCGTTCACGCGGCTGAGTGGCGGAATCGTTGCGATCCACTCCGCCTGGAAGCTTTGATGCTTCTCGGCTTGGTCAACCTCGGCCACCTCGGACGTTTGGCGCGCGCCGGCTTCGTTCTGGCCCGCGAAGGCGTATTTTCCGGCATCGATCCGCGCATGGTGCCGGTCGAGGCGCGCCTGCCGCTCGCGGTCGCACGCTTGATCGCACGGCGGAACGTCGCTGGAGGAATGACGCGGCTTCCGGCGGCCGTCACCCAGCTTGGCCCTTCCTACATCAAGCTCGGTCAGTTCCTGGCCACCCGGCCCGATATCGTGGGTCCTGTCGCGGTCAAGGAACTCGAGTCCCTCCGCGACCGTGTCGCACCATTTCCCCAAGCCGTGGCGGTTGCCACGATCGAAGCGGCTTTCGACAAACCGCTCGCACAGCTGTTTTCCGAATTTTCTCCGGCGGTCGCCGCGGCCTCGATCGCGCAGGTGCATCGGGCCCGAGTCGCCTCGGATGGTCGCGAGGTGGCCGTCAAAGTCGCGCGTCCGGGCGTCGCGCGCCTGTTCCGGCGCGACCTGTCGGACATGTACTTTGCCGCCCGGATCGCCGAGCGCTGGCTGCCCGACGCCCGACGCTTGAAGCCCGTCGATGTGGTCGACACGTTGGCGCGATCGGTCACGATGGAGATGGATTTCCGCATCGAGGCGGCCGCGGCGTCAGAATTTGCCGAAAATGCCGAGAACGATTTCGATTTCCGGGTGCCGGCCATCGACTGGACCCTGACCGCTAAGGACGTTCTGACCCTTGATTGGGTCGCGGGCACTTCCCTGTCCGACGTGGCGGGACTTCAGGCGCGCGGCGTGGACCTGCCGGACGTCGGGCGCATCGTGGTGCAGAGCTTTCTGCGCCATGCGGTACGAGACGGCTTCTTTCATGCCGACATGCACCAGGGCAATCTCTTCGTCGACCCGGACGGCAGGCTTGTCGCCGTCGACTTCGGCATCATGGGCCGACTCGATAGGAAGGAACGTCGTTTTCTGGCCGAGATCCTGTACGGTTTCATCACGCGCAATTACGAGCGGGTGGCCGAAGTGCATATCGAGGCCGGCTATGTCCCGCGGACGCACCGGGTCGCCGATTTCGCGCAGGCCATCCGGGCGATCGGTGAGCCGATCCATTCGCGCACCGCCGACCAGATTTCGATGGCGAAGCTCCTGACCCTGCTCTTCGAGATCACAGCCCTCTTCGACATGCGAACCCGGACCGAACTGGTCATGTTGCAGAAGACCATGGTGGTGGTCGAAGGCGTCGCCCGTTCGCTGGATCCCAAGCTCAATCTCTGGGCCACCTCCGAGCCGGTCGTGCGGACCTGGATCGAAGAAAACCTCGGTCCGGCAGCCAAGCTCCAGGATCTCGGCGGAAGCCTGCAGTCGCTCTATCATGCGGCCGTGGCGCTCCCAGAACTCATGACGCGAGGCGAGCGGATCGTCTCGCAACTCGAGGATGCCGCTGAGAATGGCCTCGGCCTGTCCGGAGAAACGGTCGAAGGCCTTGCGAGCGCTCAAATGCGCCGGATCCGCTGGCTGACGTTGGCGCTCTGGATTATTGCATTTGTCATGATTTTTCGGACTGTTCTGTAACGATATGGATCTACTTTGCCGAAGAAGAGATGGAGTCCTGCTGGGCTTTCGTCTATCACTTAACGGTTGCGCAAGGCCGTGTTTCTAGTCTTTCCTTGGTTTGAAGGACACGAATGTGACGGCTTCTATTTCAGCGTTCAGTTTTCCGTTGTCCCTCGCATGCGTGCTGGCCACTGCCGCGTCGGTTACAGCCTTTGCCCTGCATTGGATGCGCGAGCATCCACAAGGTCTCGACCGGGATGATGATCAACTCTACAGATCTCTCGTCGAATGCTGCCCTGACGTCATTATGCAGTTCGACAACGACTTGCTCTGTACCTATGCGTCACCGGCGGCGGCACGGATGTTTGGCCGGCCCCCTGGCGAGTTGTTCGGCAGCGTCATGGGCGATCAGCTGACACCGGAAGACCGTGCGTCCCTCGCCGCCGCGGCTGCGCGGACACGCGAGGGCCGGGACGGAGCTGAGGCGATCTTCAGGACCACCCGGCAGACGGGCGAATTGCTGTGGGTCGAGGCGCGCTTCAGCCTTCTCACCGGCGACGCCGGGCTCATCGCGGTTCTCCGCGATGTCTCGAACCGCAAAACCGCGGAATTGGCGTTGCGGGTCGCCAATGCGGAGCTGAACAAGTTGGCCGGGAGCGACGCTTTAACGGATCTCGCCAACCGGCGGCGCTTCGACCAGGCTCTGAACAATGAATGCCGCCGCGCTTCCAGACACAACACCTGCGTGTCCCTGATCCTCATCGACATCGATAGCTTCAAATCCTTCAACGATCGTCATGGGCATCAGGCTGGCGACGCGTGCTTGATAAGGGTCGCGACGGCGGCCCGCGCCGCGCTGACGCGACCGTCCGACATGGCGGCACGCTTTGCCGGCGACGAGTTCGCCGTGATGCTGCCGGGTTGCGACAGCGAAGCCGCCGCGCTCATGGCGGAGACGGTCCGCAAGGCTGTCCAGGATTTCGGCATCCCGCACAAGGGCAATGCCGGAGGCGGCGTCGTCACCGTGAGTATCGGCTGCGCCACGGTGGTCCCGACGCGGGAGAACCTCGAGACGGTCGGTGCCCTCCTGATCGCCGAAACGGATCGCGCACTTTACGACGCGAAGCGGCTGGGGCGGAACGGCGTCATGACCACGAAGACCCGCGCGGCGTGGTCGCCTTTGATCGGCGATGAACGGCGCCTCGCTCTGGTCGCCGCTTACCGGCAGGCTGGACTTTTCCTGCCCTCGTCAGGCCTGAACCGTATCGCCCGTATGGCCACAGTCCTTCTCGGCATGCCGGTCGCCTTCGTGGCCTTGCTGGACCACAACGATGTGGAGGTGATCGGCCAACACGGCCCGGAAGAGGTGCCGGACGGCATCTCACACCTCTTCTGCTCCCAGGTGATCGGTGGGCGAAGTCCCCTGGTGGTCCCCGATGCCGCGCTCGATCCGCGCTTCCGGGACGAAGGACGGCAGCATGGATTTGGCTTCATCGCCGCCGCCCCGCTTCTGGCCGGCGAGGATCTGCAGCATGTCGGAGCGCTCTGGGTCGCGGACCGTCACGCTCGGCCGGCGCTCGACGAGCCCAAGCGTGTGCTCCTCGCCCATTTGGCTAGCCTCGCGGTGGAGGACCTCGAAGCGCGCCGCCGCCAGGCGGACGAGCGAAACAGCCGCGTCGCCTGAGCGGCTTCAAGCCGAGCGTCAGTTTCGATTTTCAGGATGGGAATGGTGCCAGACGCTAAATGCCGTTTGGCTGGAAGGCGACGTCGAAGCCCTCGCCGCTTCCGGACCTTGGTTTATGACTTGGCCCGCTTGGACTGTCACAGACGGGCCCGGCAAGCAGCACCTCTGACGGTGAACAGCAAATCCGTTACTGCTCCTTCTTGAACAGGTCCTGGAAGATCAGCTTGCCCCACGTGCGGCCGCGCGCGTGCACCAGAGCGCCACCCTCATTGAGCTTTCCGAGCTTGATGGGTGCGAACCCGAGTTGTTTGGCCAAGGCCGCCACGGGACCGATCGCATCCTCGTCGTCGCTCGATAGAAACACCACCCGGTGGCCGCCCTCGACGACCGGATCGGCCGCGAGGGTGGCCGCAGCCAGGTGATTGAACCCTTTGACGAGCTTGGCGCCGTTGAACGCTTTCGCGACGACGGCTGAGGACGGAATACCCTCCAGCTCCTCAGGGACTGGAAACAGGTTCATCGCGTCGATGACGGTCTTGCCGTCCCAACTCGGCAAAGCCTTCGCGACATCCCGATGCGACTCGTAACGGACCGCCAAAAAGATGACGTCGGCCTTGACGGCTTCCGCCAGTGTTTTTGCAGTGACCTTAGGCCCGATCGCGGCCGCATCGGCTGCAAAGCTTTCCGGGTCGCGCGTAGTTGCCACGAACACCTCTATGCCCTTGCGGGCAAACGCCTTGGCAAGAGCCTGGCCGATCTTGCCGAAACCGATAATTGCGTAGCTCATAACTTTGTCTTTCAGTTTGCCGCGCCCGATGGCGCTCCGATCAATCGAATGAGGTGCCTGGCGCCGCGCGTCAGAGCTGTGCCAGGCCGCCGTCGACCGCGACCTCGCTGGCGGTCATGAAGCTGCTGTCCGGCGACGCGAGAAAGGCAGCCACGGCCCCGATCTCCGCCGGGTCGGCCATGCGCTGGAGCGGCGTCATCGAGGCGAAGACCTTCTGGCCCTCCTCGCCGAGCGCTTCCTTCGCGAGTTCGGTCGCGGTCGCGCCGGGCGACAGCACGTTGACCCGGATGCCTGTGCCCTTGAGGTCTTCCGCCCAGGTCCGAGCGAGGTTGCGCACGGCCGCCTTGCTGGCGCTGTAGGCAGTGAATCCAGGGGCGCCCGTGGTGCCGGCGCTCGACCCGGTCAGGATGATCGAACCGCCTTTGCCCATCAGCGGCAACGCCTTCTAAACCGTGAAGATCGTCCCCTTCACATTGGTGTCGAAGGTTTCGTCAATGTGCCTGCCGGTGATTTGGCCCAACGGAAGCGGGCTTCCCGCCCCGGCATTGGCGAAGACGATGTCGAGGGTTCCGCGCTCCGCCTTCACGGCGGCGTAGAGTCGGTCGAGGTCGGCCTCATCCGAGACCGAGCCTTTCACCGCGCGGGCTTTGGGCCCGAGCTCGGCCACGGCGGCGTCGAGCGCTTCCTGTCGACGGCCGAAGATGAAGACGAAGGCACCCTCCTCGATAAAGCGCTTTGCTGCGGCGCGGCCGATGCCGGTGGCACCGCCCGTGACGACAGCAACCTTACCTTCAAGCTTTCCCATGACTTCTCCTTCCAGGCTTCCGCTTCGGGTCGTTCGGGGACGCCCCGGTCACCTCAAAGTAGGTCCGCCGGAGTCAGGCGCTGAGTGCGGATGCGCGCACATCGGTGGTGCGAAAACGATCCGGTGCGACGACTGACGGCACCCGCAACGATCGGTGCCCGCCGTTCGGAACTGGGCCGCACCCATCGTGCATAAGCTGGAACGGCCGTTCGTATCGCTCTACGATGCGTTGAATACGAGGTTCGGCAGGCGCAAAGCGCGGCGCAAGATTGCACCATGATCGACTGGGACGACGTTCGCTACTTTCTTGCCGTCGCACGCGAAGGCTCGGTGCGGGCTGCCGCCGGGCGCCTCGGGGTGAACCACGCGACCGTGCTGCGACGCATCGCTCAGCTCGAGGAACGCCTCGGGGCGCAGATGTTCGAAAAGCTGCCCGCGGGCTATCGCCTGACGGCCGCTGGCGAGGAGGTCCTCGATCTCGCGAAACAGATGGAAGCGTCGTCGCACCAGCTGGAAACGCGCGTCCTCGGTCGCGACCAGAGCGTGCGAGGGCTTCTGCGGGTGACGCTGACGCCGCCTCTCGCGACCCACCTGCTCATGCCGGACTTCGCCGATTTCGCGCGCCTGCATCCGGACATCGAGATGGAAATCTTGTCGTCCGGTGAGCTGGCAAATCTGACCAACCGGGAGGCCGATGTCGCGATCCGCGTCGTTTACGACCGCAAAACCCTACCGCTGAACCTTCACGGCTTGAAGGGACCGGAGCTGTTCGGCGGCGTCTACATAGGTCGCGATCGACTAGAAGCGTGGCGTGCCGGCGCGCCCGATCCCATCCGGTGGATTGTCATCAGCATGCATGGAATTCCGGATTGGGCCAGCGAGGGTGAGGTCCGCACGACGGGCGTTCCATTCAGGACCACGGACGCCGACGCGCAGATCGTTGCTGTGCGGCAAGGCCTCGGGATCACGACACTGCCGTGCTTCATTGGCGATGCCGACCCCCTTCTCGCGAGGGTGCCGGGTACCGACCTGCACATGTACGGAACGGTCTGGCTTCTCACACAGGGCGAGACACGCAAGACGAAGCGCGTGCGGCTCTTCACCGAATTCGTATCAAACAGGCTCGCCGTCTACGCGCAGCTTCTCGCGGGCCAGTCCGTACAACGAGACTGACGGGTGGCAGGTCGCAGGCGACGCCTGAAGTGAGAAAGTGCTTGCAAGCGGACATCCCGAGCGTCGCATCCTCCATAAAACACACAAATTCAAACCGATCCGCTGCCACTATCAACGATGATTTGACCTCCAGGCCAGGACCGCTATGACGAAGCGGGAGCACGGGCGGTTCGGCCGCCCACTCTGCGTCCGCGACGGTGCAGCATGGCCGAACAGAGCTTGGCGGGCAAAAGGATCCTGCTTGTGATTGGCGGCGGGATCGCGGCCTACAAGGCGCTCGATCTCATTCGCCGGCTGCGCGAACGCGGTGCCGTTGTTCGTGCTGTCATGACCACCGCTGCCAAAGCCTTCGTGACACCGTTGTCGGTGGCCAGCCTCACCGGCACCCCTGTTCATGACGAGCTGTTCTCACTGACCGCCGAGTCTGAGATGGGGCACATCGAGTTGTCGCGCGCCGCCGATCTCGTGATCGTCGCGCCCGCCACCGCGAACCTCATGGCCCGGATGGCGCACGGACTCGCCGACGATCTGGCCTCGACGTTGCTGCTCGCGACCGACAAACGGACCCTGATCGCGCCCGCCATGAATCTGCGCATGTGGCTGCATCCGGCCACGGGCCGGAACCTCGACACGCTGCGCCGGGATGGGGTTCTGGTGGTGGGTCCGGACGATGGATCGATGGCATGCGGCGAATACGGCCCGGGCCGAATGGCGGAGCCGCTGGCCATCGTGGCGGCGGCCGAACAAGCGCTCCAAAGCGACACGCGTTTGCGCCTCCCGCAGGCCGTCGCGGCCTTGCAGCCGGGTGCCACCGGACCTCTCACAGGGCGGCACGTTCTGATCACATCCGGGCCGACGCATGAGCCCATCGATCCGGTGCGCTACATCGCCAATCGCTCGTCCGGCAAGCAGGGTCACGCCATCGCGGAGGCCGCGATCGAGGCTGGCGCGACCGTGACGCTCGTCTCCGGACCCGTTTCCCTGCCGGACCCGGCTGGCGCCCGCATCATCCGGGTCGAGACCGCACGCGAGATGCTCGATGCCGTCGAGCATGCCCTGCCGGCCGACCTCTTTGTCGCGACGGCCGCGGTGGCCGATTGGCGGCCGTCGCGACAAAACGACAGCAAGTTGAAGAAGCACTCTGACGGGGAGCCCCTCGCGCTCTCCCTCATCGAGAACCCGGACATTCTCGCCACGGTCGGCCGCAGCGCCTCGGCCCGGCCTCGACTGGTGATCGGCTTTGCGGCCGAGACCGACCGACTTCTCGAACACGCAACCGCCAAGCTCGACCGCAAGGGCTGCGACATGATCGTGGCCAACGATGTCGGGCCGACCACCGGCGTGATGGGAGGCGACCGCAACACTGTCCATCTTGTCACGCGCGCCGGAATCGAAAGCTGGCCAACCCTCTCCAAGATCGATGTCGCGCGGCGCCTGATCGCGCGCTGCGCCGAAACCCTCACCGGAATCTTGCCGTGACCCCCACATCCGTCTTCATCCGCCGTCTCGACCATGCCGCCGACCTGCCGCTGCCGAGCTATCAAACCACAGGCGCCGCGGGTGTCGATCTCGTGGCGGCGCTGCCGGCGAACACCACCCTCGTCCTCGAACCGGGGGCGCGCGACATCGTGCCGACCGGGTTGAGCCTGTCTTTGCCGTCGGGTTGGGAAGCACAGGTGCGGCCGCGCTCCGGCCTCGCGCTCAACCATGGCGTGACGGTTCTCAATGCCCCTGGAACGATCGACAGCGACTATCGCGGGGAGATCCAGGTGGTGCTGATCAACCACGGCAGCGAACCCTTCATGATCCACCGCGGCAGCCGGATCGCCCAGATGGTGCTCGCGCGCTACGAGCGTGTGACCTGGTCCGAACAGGCGAGCCTCGACATGACGCAACGTGGTGCCGGTGCCTTCGGTTCGACCGGGCTCGATATTGCAGGAACGCCTTGAGCCGATGGTTCCCCGGCGCATTCTGCTGGCGCTCGCCATCGTGGTCGATGTGGCGCTCCATGCGCGCGGACAGCCGGTCGCTGCCAAGGCGCTCGCGGAGCGTCACCACCTCACCCCCCGCCATCTCGAACCGCTCCTGCAGCGGCTCGTGCGGACGGGTGTCCTGAAAGGCACGCGCGGACCTCGCGGCGGCTATGAACTGGCCCGTGAGCGACGGCGGATCAGCGCCGGCGAGATCATGCGCGTGCTTCTGAAGGACGCGGAAGAGAGCCAGCCTCCCCCCAGGACGTCGGGCTTGCTCGAAGACGTGATCGCACCGGCTCTTGCGGGTGCGACGGAATCCTTTTTGAACAGGTTGGACGAGTTGACGGTTGAGGACCTTTGCCGACGGGCCGGAGACAAGCGGATTCTTTCCGCAAGTGCGACCACCGACGAGTTTCACATCTGATCCAGCCGTCGTATATAAATTCGCTAGACGGACCTGACGGTCCCGACCGCAAATCCCAGGGAGAACCCCATGTCATTGGCCCATATTCGATCCGACGAAAGCGCCGCGAATGACGACACCGCCCAGCGCAAGCCGGGACGCGGCAGGATCTATGACTCGATCACGGCGACGATCGGCGACACGCCGCTGGTTCGCTTCTCGCGCATCGCGAAGGAGAAGAACGTCAAGGCCGAATTGCTGGGCAAGCTCGAATTCTTCAACCCGATCTCCAGCGTCAAGGACCGGATCGGCGTCAACATGATCGACGGGCTTGAGAAGGCCGGCCGCATCTCGCCCGGCCGCACCACGCTGATCGAGCCGACCTCGGGCAATACCGGCATCGCTCTCGCGTTCGTGGCCGCCGCCCGGGGCTACAAGCTGAAGCTCGTGATGCCCGAATCCATGTCGGTCGAGCGGCGCAAGATGCTGGCCCTCCTGGGTGCGGATCTGGTGCTGACCCCCGCGGCCCAAGGCATGAAGGGTGCCATCGCCAAAGCCAACGAACTGCTGGCCGAGGATCCCGAGGCGGTGATCCCGCAGCAGTTTGAAAACCCGGATAATCCGGCCATCCACCGCCGCACGACCGCGGAGGAGATCTGGAACGACACCAACGGGCAAGTTGACGTGTTCGTCTCCGGCGTCGGGACCGGCGGCACCATCACGGGCGTCGGACAGGTTTTAAAGAGCCGAAATCCTGCCCTGCGGGTTGTGGCGGTGGAGCCTGAGGATTCGCCGGTTCTGTCGGGCGGCCAGCCGGGGCCGCACAAGATCCAGGGGATCGGAGCCGGCTTCGTGCCCGCGGTGCTCGACCGCGCCGTGATCGACGAAGTCGTGACCGTGAGCAATCAGACGTCGTTCGACACCGCCCGGCTTCTTGCACGGATCGAGGGAACACCGGTCGGAATCTCATCGGGCGCGGCCGTGGCGGCGGCCATCGAGGTCGGCAGCCGGCCTGAAATGGAAGGCAAGCGGATCGTGATCATCATCCCGTCCTTCGCCGAGCGCTACCTCTCGACCGCGCTGTTCGACGGGCTCTGAGGAGCCACCGTTCATCGAGCATCGGACTGGAGATCCGTTCGGCATCTCCAGCTCCATCGCTCGTCATATGACTAGGCGCAAGCGACACCGCATTGAGGGACGCGCAAGGTCCGGCATCCTTCGATGCGAATTCTTCACCGCCCCCACCTAGACCCCTACAAGAAGAAGGGCGCGCACGAGGCAAATCGCCGGCGACATGAAGCACAATGTTCCTCGTTATAGGCCTAGGCTTATTGGCTTGTTGGCGAGGCTCTTGCGGGCCCGAGACCCGACATCACCACAGGTTTCCGAGAAGTAGGCCGTGGCGTGGTCGGTAAATTGCCGCAAGATCTGTCCGGGATGGGCGACGTCACGCGAAGCGAGCACAATGCGGAGCGGGCGAACGTCGTCGCTGATGGTGAGGGTTTTCACCTCACGACCATCGTAGGTCAGGGAGGACGGTGGTCGCATCACCAGCAGCGTGAAGCCGAAACCCGCCGCAACTGCGCTCCGCACAGCTTCGAGAGAGGACGACACATAAGACATGGCTGGTGCGAGGCCATGTTCGGCGAGCAGTTCCTCGAAGTAGGCGCGGCTCCCAGGCCCTTCGAGCATCACGTAGCGCTCATCTCGCAAGTCCGCCAAGGCGATCGATTGGCCCTTCGCAAGAGGATGATCGGCGGCCAGCACCACCATGGGCCGAAGCTCGGCGAGCGTCGCGACTGCCAAGCCGTCCAGTGCGGCCCCGCGATCGTAGGTCACGGCGACATCGATCGAACCGGTCCGGGCCGCCTCCGGGAGTTCGGCAAGCGACATCTCTCGTGGCTGGACCACGACACCGGGGGCCGCAACCGCAAAGCCGCGGATCAGGCCGGCGGAATAGAAGGGCGACAATGTTGCAAAGATTCCAAGGCGGATCTCGCCTGCGGTCTCGGCCGCCAGCGCCGCCGCTTCGCGCTGCACCTGCTCGGCCTGCTGTTCGAGCCGCGTGGCGTGCTGGAGGAAGATGCGGCCCTGCATGGTCAACGTCAGACCGCGCGCATGGTGCCGGTCGAACAGCACCAGTCCCGTCACGTCCTCGAGCTTCTCGATAGCCTGCGCCACAGAGGGCTGGGAGATGTTGAGCACACGGGCCGCCTGAGCGATTCCGCCGTGCGTCGCCACGGTCCGAAAATAGGTACACTGGCGAAGTGTGAAGCGAAGCATATCGTTGCTGGTCTCATGCAAGGTTATTTGAGTTTTGCGCTTTCTTGAATTTGGCTCAGTCTTCGCCCAGCCGCTCGTTCCAAACATAGCGGCACCGATGCCGAGAGAGGACCCTGATGTCGCCTGCTCAACCAAGCGCCGAATTGCTCGAAGCGGCGCAACGGCCCTTTCCCGACGCCAAAGCCATGCCACCGAGCGTGTACACGAGCACCGCGTTTCTGGCGCGGGAGATCGAGACGATCTTCTCCAAGGAATGGATGTGCGTCGGCCGGTCGAGCAGCCTGGCTCAACCCGGTGACTATCTCACCTATGAGCTCGCGGGCCAGCCCGTGATGGTGTTGCGCGATCAAGCGGGCGCTCTTCGCGCCTTCTCGAACGTGTGCCTGCACCGCATGTCGACGCTGATCGAGGGCACGGGCAACAAGCGCGCGATCGTCTGCCCCTACCATGCCTGGACCTATGGGCTCGACGGCCGGCTCCGCGGTGCGCCGTTCATGACGGCGACCACCGGGTTCTGCAAGGACGACTACGTGCTGCCGTCGATCCGCTGCGAGGAGTGGCTCGGCTGGATCTATATCACGCTCGACCGGGAACGCCCGAGCGTTTCCACGACCCTCGCACCCGTGGCCGACATGGTGTCGGACTACGGGATGGAGAACTACGTCGAGTGCTTCCGAGAGACCCACGTGTGGGACACCAACTGGAAGGTGCTGGCCGAGAATTTCATGGAGAGTTACCACCTCCCGGTGTGCCATGCCGACACGGTGGGCGGGCATTCCAAGCTGTCCGAGATGGAGTGCCCCCCCGGCCTCGCGGCCTTCAACTATCATTGGATCACCAAGGAGGCGTCGCTGCCAATCGGCAACGCGCACCCCTCCAACACCCGGCTCGAGGGCCGCTGGCGCAAGACGACGGCCTTGCTCGCCCTTTATCCGAGCCACCTGATCACCCTCACGCCCGGTTATTTTTGGTACCTCTCGCTTCACCCAAAGGGCACCGGCCAGGTCGCCATGATCTTTGGCGGCGGCCTGTCGCCCGAGTTCATGGCCGATCCGCGCGCCGACGAATATGTGGCGACACTGAAGACACTTCTCGATGACGTGAACGTCGAGGATCGCGGCTGCACCGAGAAGGTGTTCCGCGGCCTCAACGCCGCCACGGCGCGGGCAGGTCACCTGTCCTACCTTGAGCGTCCGATCTACGATTTCATGCATTACCTGGCCGACCGCACCACCGGCTTCGACCGTTCCTTTGCGCTCGCCGCGGAATAGTTGCGCCACGGTCGAGGCGTCCTTCTGCCCCGGCGGAGAACGGGCGCCTCGCAATCCGCTATCGGGCGGGAGCTCCGGAGCGGCCCTGCAGCCAGCCGATCAGGAGGAACAGGACCACGGCAAAGACCGTCAATAGCCCGGCCATGGCCAGGATGCCCGGGTTGATCTGGTCGCGGATGCCGGCCCACATCTGGCGCGGGATTGTGCGCTGCTCCGTGCCGCCGATGAACAGGATCACCACGACCTCGTCGAACGAGGTCGCAAAGGCGAAGATACTGCCCGTTGCGACGCCCGGCAGGATCTGGGGCAGCATCACCCGCCGGAACACCTCCCACGGTGTTGCCCCAAGGCTCGCGGCCGCACGCGACAGGGTCGTGTCGAAGGCCATGAGACGCGCCGTCACCGTGATGACCACGAAGGGCGTGCCGAGCGCCGCATGGGCCAGGATGACCCCGCTATGCGTGTTGGTCAGGCCGAGGGGCGCGAAAACGAGGTAGAGGCTCACCGCGACGACGACGATCGGGATGATCATCGGCGCGATCAGGATCGGCACGATCACGCCACGCAGCGGGAAGCTCGGGCGACTGATGCCGATCGCCGCCAGCGTGCCCAACGCAGTCGCGATCGCCGTAGCGCTGAGCCCGATCACGAAGCTGTTGAGAATAGCCATCCGCCATTCGGGCGATCCGAGAACGAGCTCGTACCAGCCGAGCGTCAGACCGGTCAGCGGGTAGGAGAAGTAGCTGCTCTGGTTGAACGAGAGTGGAACGATGATGAGGATCGGCGCGACCAGAAAGACCAGCACGGCGGCAGAGAACACCCGAACGCCGCGATGCGCGATCCGCTCGGACAGGACGGCGGTGGTCTCAGTGCTCATGATCGCCGCCCGGACGTGATTGTTTGATGGTTTCCCATGTCATCCGAGCCGCAGCCGGTCGATGCCGACCAGGCGGTTGAACACCACGTAGACAGCGAGCGTGAAGACCACGAGGTAGACCGACAGCGCCCCCGCCAGCCCCCAATTCAACTGACGATCCATCTGCAGCGCCACGAGCTGGCTGATCATCTCGTCGCCTGCGCCGCCGAGAAGCGCCGGCGTGATGTAGTAGCCGAGCGCCAGCACGAAGACCAGGAATGCACCCGTCCCGATGCCGGGCAGTGTCAAGGGCACGTAGATGCGCAGGAACGCGAGGGCCGGATGAGCCCCGAGCGACACCGCCGCGCGTTGGTAGGCCGGCGAGATGCCCCGCATCACCGCGTAGTTGGCGAGGATCATGAAGGGAAGTAGCACGTGGGTCATGCCAATCAGCACGCCCGTGCGATTGAACATCAACGCCATGGGTGCCGTCGTCAGACCGCTGCGTATCAGAAGGGCGTTGAAGACGCCATTCGGCTGCAGGAGCACGTACCACGCCGTGGTCCGCACCAGCAGCGAGGTCCAGAACGGCACTATGACGAAGATCATCAGGAAATTGCTTTGCCGTGCCGGCAGCGTGGCCAGCAAAAAGGCGACCGGGTAGCCGAGCACGAGGCAGATCAAGGCCACGGAGGCGCTGATCGCGAAGGTCCGCACGAACGCGCCGACGTAGATGGCCTGCGAGGGTTCGACGGGCTCGATCGCTCCGCTAACACCGACCCTGTGATCCATCGCGGTCAACAGGAAATCGGGCGTCCAGCGGTGGGCGGCCCGTCCAAGGAGCCGCCATGTTTCGGGTTCGCCCCAGCGCCGGTCGATCCGGAGCAGAGCCTCGTCGGCCTGCTCGCCCTCGGCGATCGGCATTTGCCGCACCGTCTTCAACAGCAGCGAGCGGAAGCCCGGCTCATAGGTGTTGAGCCGTCGGGCCGCAGACGCAAGCGTTCCCCCGTCCTGCGCGGCCTGCAGGTCGGCCGCCAGGGCCTCGAACGTTTGCCGCGACGGCAAGGCCGGCGGTCCCGGCCATCTGGCCAGCAGAGCGGCAGTTTTCGGCACGGCGTTCGCCACCTCGTCGGTCTTGACGCTCATGATCAAGAGCTTGCCGATCGGCACAATGAAGGTCATCGCAAGAAAGATCAGCAGCGGAACGGCGAGCAGGAACGCCCGCATGGACTCGCGTCGTTGCGCGGCCCGGTAGCCGGCCCGCGGATCAACCGTCCGGCTCCTTACGCCATCAAGTGCGGTTGCCTCCCTGGCGCTCATGCTGACAAACCGTGCATCCCCTGGTCAACCAATGGTGGGCGTCGCGATGCCGCGACGTCCGGTCAGTGTCATGGCCCAACAGGCAGCGCTCGGCGAACCGGGCCGCCACCCGCCACTATTGGCTCAGCCACGTCGTGAAACGATTGTTGATGCTGTCGAAATTGTCCGCCCAGAACTGCGCGTCGATCTGCAGCCCGTTCTTGAAGTTGTCTGGAGCGAGCGGCAGGTAGGGCAGCACGGCCTTGTCGACCTGAGGCACGGCCGACTTTCGCGGTGGCGCATAGGCGATGTAATTTGACAGCTTCCAGATCGTGTCGGGCCCCGACGCGTAGCTGACGAACTGCTTGGCCGCGTCAGTGTCCTTCGCGCCCTTCGGAATGGCCCACCACTCGTAATCGTAGACCTGCCCATCCCACACGATCGCAAAGGGACGCTTGTCCTGCTGCTGTGCGACCCGGATGCGGCCGTTGTAGGCCATTGTCATTGAGACGGCTCCGTCGGCAAGGAGCTGGGCCGCCTGGGCGCCTGCGTCCCAGAAGACCACCTGGCTCTTGATGGTCGACAGCTTTTTGAAGGCGCGGTCGAGCCCTTCCGGCGTGCCTAGAACCTTGTAGACGTCCTTGACCGGCACACCGTCCGCGATCAGCGCCCACTCGAGCGCGACCTTTGGACTCTTGCGCATGCCGCGCTTGCCCGGGAACTTGGTGACGTCGAAGAAGTCGCCGATCGTGGTGGGCGCGGTCGTCAAACGGGTCGTATCGTAGGCGTAAATGGTCGACCAGACCATTGACGCAACCGCACATGGCAAGACCGCGCCAGGGATGAAATCGGACGTGTCGCCGAGCAGCTTCGGATCGAGCTTTTGCAGGAGACCCTCGTCGCAGCCCGCGATGGCGTCGTTCGTCTCCATGTCGATCAGGTCCCATGTCGTGTTGCCGGCCTCGACCATGCCGCGCAGCTTGGCGAGACCGCCATCGTAGTCTTCCTTGACGATGTTGGTCCCTGTCTTGGCCGTAAAGGGTACAAAGAAAGCCTTGTCGACGGCACTTTCGAAACTGCCGCCGAAGGTCACGACCGTCAACGTGTCGGCCGCAACGGCCGGTGCCGCGAGCGCCATAACGCCCGTCGCCATCAGAAGCATGCGGCGGCTCGATTTAAGGACATTGAACATTTGCGACCTCCTCGAAACTGGTGAACACAGGTTGTCAGGCACCGTCCGCTGCAACAATCTTGCAGTCGTCGGGGCTCCAGGACATTGTCGCGACCATCCCGGGCTGAGGCGGCGCCATAGCGGTCTTATTCGGGACCTTGATGACGAAGCCGGCACGGTCCGCCGCCGTCAAGTGCAATCGCCAATGGTCCCCGCAGTAGATCACCTCGTCGATGCTTCCACGGAGATGGTTGTTTTCACCCCCTGTCTCGTCGTCGAGCGATACATTCTCAGGACGCAGCGCGAGAGTCGCCGCCGTGCCGATCGCCACCCCTTCGCCCGCGCGGCCTCGGATCGACAGCTCGGGCGTCAGCGCGAGGGTGGCGAAGCGCGCGTCGCGGGCCGTCACCGTGCCGGGCAGACCGTTGTTCTCGCCAATGAAGTTGGCCACGAAGGCGTTAGCCGGATCCTCGTAGAGAATTTTCGGCGTTGCGATCTGCTGGATTCGGCCGTGGTGGAACACCGCGACACGGTCCGACATCGTCAGGGCTTCGGACTGATCATGGGTCACATACACCACCGTGACACCCAAGCGCTCATGGATGCGCTTGATCTCGTACTGCATGGTTTCGCGCAGGTTCTTGTCGAGCGCTCCGAGCGGCTCGTCCATCAAAACAAGCTTGGGTTCGAAGACCAGCGCCCGGGCTAGGGCCACACGCTGCTGCTGTCCACCAGATAGCTGGGCCGGACGGCGCCCGGCCACATGCACAAGCTCGATCATGCCGAGCGCCCGCTCGACGCGGCTGCGCTGCTCGGATTTCGGCACCCGCCGGACAGACAAGGGAAAGGCAATGTTTTCGGCCACCGTCATGTTCGGGAACAGCGCGTAGTTTTGAAACACCATGCCGATGTTGCGTCGGTGCGGCGGCGTCTCGTTCAACCGACTCTGGCCGAGGTAGACCGTGCCGCCGCTCGGCGCTTCGAAGCCTGCGAGCATCATGAGAGTCGTGGTCTTGCCCGACCCCGACGGCCCGAGAAGTGAGAGAAATTCCCCTTCCTGGATCGTGAAATTGAGGTTCCGGGTGACGAAGGTCTCCCCATCATAGGTCTTGTCGATGTTCGAGAACGTCACGAGCGGCTTGGAAGCCGGGAGCCGTTGGTCCACTGACGCTTGCCCGCCAGCCATCAATGACGCCTGAAGCCGCGCTGCCCGGCGAAGGGCGGAACGAACCCGGCCCGGCCACACGTGCGACGGATCACGGGGCGAGAGGGCCAGGGCGATGCGGGCGGTTCGGTTGCACTCATCGAAACGCCCCTGGCTGCGGAAGTTCGGCTGGCACCGCCCATGGCGGACCCAGGCCACTAAACAAACCTCGACGGATCACGGTCAAGTCCAGCTTTTATGGTGCTCGACCTCGGATATTCCGAAGCTGGCGTCCGAGCGCCGGGATGCTCCGAAAGGGTGCAGGATCAGCAGGCGATTGTTGAGATGCTGGGCGACAAGCCTATGTTTTAAACGCAAGACGCCGTTGGCCCTTTCGAAGATCTCAGCCTGGCTGTCACGTGCTCCCGAAGGCTTTTGCGTCCGGCGGCCAGGGTCGCTCAGCCACTCGCCGGACGCGCCTCGTATTGGGGGGCCACCATACCCGAGATGTAGCTGTCCGAAACGAAGGATTCGCAGTGGGTCGCAAAGGCGCGTACGAGTTGGGTCTGCTCCAACGCTTTCAGGGTGGCGGAGCCAACGATCATCGGGCGATGTGTCCCGGCCAAGCGCACCCGAACCACCTTGCGGCCATCGAGGGCGACATCCGACCGCGGCCGGACATTGAACAGCGTGTAGCCATAACCGTTCGCCACCATGGTCCGTATCACCTCCTGGTGCGCCGAACGTGTCACGATATTGGGGCTGAGCCCCTCCTTGATGAACAGGCTCAGAAAATACTCGCGGCTGAGCGGCAGGTCGAGAAGGATCAGCGGTTCGGCCTCGAGCTCCTTGAGGGTCAGGGCCGAGTGGCGCGCAAGCGGGTGGCCGTCGCTCAGCAGAACATGGGGCGGCAGCCGGGCGAGCGGACGAAAGTCGATGTCGGTCGGCAACTGCAGATCGTAGGTCAGGGCAATGTCGATCTGGGACCGCCGAAGCCCTGATAGAAGCTCTTCTTGATTGCCTTCAACATGCCGGACCCGTGTCGCCGGAAACGACTGGGTAAAGGCATGCGCCAGTTCTGGCGCCAGCATCGGGGCAAGCGTCACCATGCAGCCGAACGACAACGTGCCGCGGATCTGCCCGTGCGCCTCGGAGGCGCAAGTATAGAGCCCCTCCACCTGGGCGATGACCTTCTTGGCCTCGAACAACATGCTTCGTCCGGTCGGCGTGAGGGACAGCCCTTGCGCGTGATGGCGGATGAAGAGCTGGACGCCGAACTCCTGTTCGAGATGCGAGATCGCGGCCGAAATCGACGGCTGCGAGATGTGGACACGCTCGGACCCCAACGTGATGCTGCCCGTTTCGCCAGCTGCGATGAAATACTCGAGCTGACGTAGAGTGAAACGCACGAGGCCCTGATCTCCATCGGCCGGTACGCCCCGCCAACGCTCGGGCCGAGGGGCCCCTCAAGGCTGGCTTTACACGGTCTCACCCGTTCTGTCGCGACGGGCGTCTCTGGGCAGGGTCGACCACAGTGCCCGAGCGAGGCTCAAAGGCAGCGTTTGAGCAGTCGCTCCATCATTCGATCGCAGGCCTCGAGCTGATCGAGCGCGATGAACTCGTCGGCCTTATGACCCTGGTCCATCGAACCCGGACCGCAGACCACGACCGGTACGCCGAGCTGTTCCGTGAACAGCCCCCCTTCGGTGCCGAACGCAACCTTGCTGGTCTCGGGCTCGTCCACGAGACCTTCGACGAAGCGCACCACCTCGGCGTCCGGTGGAGTGGCGAGACCTGGATATCGATTGAACACCTCAATGCGGATGTCGGCCTGGGGGAATGCCCGCCGGTTCCGGTCGGAGATCGCCGCGGCCGCATCCATCAGCCCGCCCAGAATGGCCTCGCTGTCGTCCTCCGCGATATTGCGGATCTCGAAATCGATCGTGCACCGGTCCGGGACGATGTTGAGCGCCGTGCCGCCGGCGATGCGACCCACGTGGAGGGTCGAATAGGGGACATCGTAGTCCGGGTCGCGCGCACCTTCCCGCGCGAGATCGTCTTGCCGCGTGCGCACGGCCGCCACGAAATCGCAGGCGAGGTGGATGGCGTTGAGCGCGCGCGGCGCAAGCGCCGAATGGGCTGCGACGCCGCAGCAGGTTGCCCGTGCGCCGATCTTGCCTTTGTGACCCGTCGCGATCCGCATGGACGTGGGCTCCCCCACGATGGCCAACCGGGGCTGCAAACCGCGCGCCGCAAGACTTGCGAGCATCGGCCTGACCCCGACGCAACCTGTCTCCTCGTCATGGCTGAAGGCGAGGTGGATGGGCGTGCGCAACGTCGCCTGGGCGGCGTGATCGACAAGTCGCAGGGCAGCTGCCAGGAAGCCCTTCATATCAGTCGTCCCACGCCCGAAGGCCCGCCCGTCATCTAGCGTCAGGCGGAACGGATCGGTGGTCCAGGGCTGGCCGTCGACCGGCACCACATCCGTGTGGCCGGACAGCAGGATGCCGGGTATGTCGGCGGGGCCAACGGTTGCGAACAGGTTGGCCTTGCGTCCGGCCTCCGCCTCGAACAGCTCCGCTTGCACGCCGCGTGCGGCGAGATAGTGCCTGACGAACTCGATCAGCGCGCGATTGGGGTCGCGGCTGACGGTGGGAAACGCCACGAGGCGATCGAGGAGCTCGAGCGTGGTCATGCGTTCTCGTCTACGGGAGGAGGTGTTCAAGCGACCTTGTCGACGGGTTGGGACAACGGAGGTGGCTCATAGGCTAGGTACTTGGCCTGGGTTGCGATGCGATCGGCCAGGTACTTGGCATCGTGCCAGACACCCCAGATGAAACTCGAGCCGCGGCGCGTCTGCCAGGGTAGGCCCAGGAAGAAGATGCCGGGCTCCGATCCGACGCCGCGCGTCTGCTTCGGCAAGCCGTTTTGGTCAAGCACTTCGGGAGGGAGCCAATTGTAGTCGACCGAGTAGCCGGTGGCCCAAAGGATCGACGTGATGCCGGTCTGCCGAGGATCGAGCGTTCGGATCAGGTGGGTGAGGCAGTCCGGGTCGGGCCCGATCACCCGAGCCTCGGGGTCGGGGGGCAGATCAAGGCCGTTGCGGGCCACATAGGCGTCGGCCTCGTCGAGCAGTCCCAGGTAGTTGGCGTCGCCCCCAGCGATGTTCTCGCGGAGATCGCCCGCAAAGGTCAGCAAGCCGCCATGGTACGTTTCCGTGCGCCCGAGCAACACAATGCCGGCGGCCGCGAGCCGCCGAAAGTCGATCGTTTCGCCGCCGTGGGCACCACTCACCGCGATCGTGACATGCTGCATGTTCGGACCCGGCGACTCGAGATCCCACTTGCCGAGCACGCCGAGCCACCAGCAGAAATCCCGGCCCCGGTAGGCGCGGGGTGGACGCCCGTGCGGTCCAACCGACAAGTAGACGCGTCGGCCTGCGCGCAGCAGCTCATCGGCGATTTGCACGCCCGACGAGCCCGCCCCGACGACCAGGACGGCGCCGGCCGGGAGCTGCTTCGGATTGCGGTAGTCGGCCGAATGCAGCTGCGTGAGGCCGGCCGCATCCGGCACGACCGCAGGCCGGACGGGGTTCTGGAAAGGACCCGTCGCGGCCACCACGTTGAGCGCCTCGACAATGCCTTGAGATGTCTCGACCATGAAGCCCGGACAGCCGGGCCGACGATGCACCTTGCGCACTTCGACACCGCAGCGGACCGGTGCCTCAATCATCTTTGCATAATCGACGAAATAGTCGGCGACCTGCTCCTTTGTCACGAAACTGTCGGGATGGGCGTCGGCGAAGACCATGCCGGGAAAGCGGTCGTGCCAGGCCGGGCCGTTGGCTACAAGCGAGTCCCAACGGCCCGAGCGCCAGCGCTCGGCGATGCGGGCGCGTTCGAGCACGAGGTGCGGCAGGCCATGCGCCCGAAGATGCTCGCTCATGGCCAGTCCCGCCTGGCCGGCGCCGACCACGAGCGTGTTGATCTTGTCGACTGACATTGGTGAGACTTCCTTCCTGAGCGATCCGGGACGCCCGCGGGTCCGGAAGACAGACCGTGCCGGATGAGGGCCAGGGCGCCTGATCTGCCACCAGCGTAGCGGATGCGGCCAGCCCGGAAAGCAGGGTTAACCGAAACCGCGCGTCGGTATTTCCGAGGCGGCAGGCCTGGCGCCGAATTACAGATCTCCCGGCACCCCGTAGCTCGGCGCACCCGTCGGATGAAGAGCGCGGATCACATAGGCGTCGAGTTGAGGCTGGTACAGAGCCCAGAGCGCCTCGACACCAGCAATCGGGCAATCCTGCGTCCAGTCCACCCGCAGATCCGCCACGGGCCAGGACACGGCATCGACGAGTTTCAGACCCGCCGAATGGATCGGCCCGGCTTCGCCGCCGCGGGCGAGGCCCGCCCGCATGGCGAGAAGCAGGCGATCGCCCAGGTGGCCCTGCGAGGCCTCGAAGCTCTCCACCATGGCGGCCGGCACCTGCGGGTCCGCCAGGAGGTTGCCGCCGCAAGCGACGTTTTCGCCTTCGGCGCTCGCCCACACCCCAAGCGCCCGCGGTCCGGAATGGGTCGCGGTCCGCCCACGGTTGTCGACCGCCAGCACCTGCCGATAGTCCATGTGCTCCGTCGAGCCGCGCAAGGCCGCAATCGCCTGCTCGGCACTCGCCCCGAGTGCCATCAGGTCGAGCACACGGGGGCCAAGCGCCGGGTCGGTGATGTTCTGGCTCGCCACCGCCCCGACGCCCGCCCGCGCATGGGCGCAACGGGCTGCCACCGCAGGCGACGATGACGCGACCGCCATTCCAAACCAACCTGTCTCGGCACAGCGCGCAACGATCGAGAATGTCATGGACGGGCCTCGGGTATGACCGCGATCGCGTCGACCTCGACCAGCCATTCCGGCCGGGCGAGGGCCGAGACCACGATGCCGGTCGAGACCGGGAACACGCCCTTCAACCACTTGCCAACGACGCGATAGACCGCCTCCCGGTAGCGCGGGTCGACGATATAGATCGTGATTTTGCAGATGTGCTCAAGCTCGGAGCCGGCTTCCCTCAGCAGTGTGGCGATGTTGGACATCGCCCGCTCGGTCTGCCCCGCGGCATCGCCGATCGCCACGCTTGCGGCCGTGTCGAGGTCCTGCCCGATCTGGCCGCGCACGAACACCATGGTGCCCCGCGCCACCACGGTCTGGCACAAGTCGTTGTCGAGCTTCTGCTCGGGATAGGTGTCCTTTGTGTTGAAAGGTCGAACGCGTGTATGGACCGTCATGGGGCACGTCTCCAAAGGCGAGCACGGGTGGAGGTCGACCCTGAAGCTCAGCATCCCATAGATGTGCGGCAGGTCGCCACCATGCCGCAAGACGGCAATTGCGTTGCATTGCTTTGCAAAATCCTCGGAACTCGTCGGGAGCTGGGGCGCGGGATACAGGCCCCGGATCCGATGCCTCATCCGCGATGATCGCCGCCGCGGCTTGAGCCATCCGGGTCAGTCAGCGAGCAACTGCCCTTTGCTGAGCCGGAAGGCGGCGGCGCGGCGATGCCCTTCCATGCCCTCCGTCGCGCTCTGCCTGATCGCTGGGGGCGCAACCGCGGCCACGCCGCGCTCGTCGAGCCACAGATGGGTGCAGATCTTCACGTAGGATCCGACCCAGAGGCCCCCCGTGTAGCGGCCGGCCGCCATGGTGGGGAGCGTGTGGTTCGTGCCGCAGCACTTGTCGGAGTAGACCACACTGGAGAGCGGGCCGATGAACAGCGAACCGTAGTTGCGCAGGACCTTGGCCGTGGCGTGCGGATCGCGGGTGTGAACCTGCAGATGCTCGGCCGCGATGAAATCCGAGTAGCCGATCATGGCCTGCTCGTCGGCGCAGACCACGATCTCTCCGTAATCGCGCCAGGCTTCGCCTGCGACGTTGGCGGTCGACAGGGTCTTGAGCTGACGTTCGACCTCCACGAGCGTAGCCTCCGCCAGGGCGCGGTCGGTCGTGATGAGCCCGACCCGGGTCCGCACGTCGTGTTCGGCCTGGGCCAAGAGGTCGGTCGCGATCATCTCCGGGTCGCCGGTCTCGTCGGCGACCACGAAAATCTCGCTCGGACCGGCCAACTGGTCGATGCCGACGGGGCCGAAGACCTGCCGCTTCGCTTCGTTCACATAGGCGTTGCCCGGGCCGGCGATCTTGTCGACAGCCGGGACGCTCTCTGTGCCGAAGGCCATCGCGGCGATCGCCTGCGCGCCGCCGATCCGGAAGATGCGGTCGGCGCCGGCCAAGTGGCAGCCGGCGATCATGGCCGAGTGGGCGCCCGGGGGTAGACAGGCGATCACCGTGTCGCATCCTGCGACCTTGGCCGGAACGATAGTCATCACGGGCGCCGAGAGGATCGGGTAGCGGCCGCCGGGCACATAGGCGCCGATCGTCTCGATCGGGATCACCCGATGGCCGAGGTTCAGGCCCGGCAGCGCCTCGATCTCGAGCGGCAGCATCGTGGCGAGCTGCGCCTCCGCAAAGGCACGCACGCGGGCGATGGCGAACTCGGTGTCCCGGCGGGTTTGCGGGTCAAGGGCCTCCAGCGCCGCATGGCGGTCGGCCATGGACACCTCGAACTCGGGCACGTCGGACTTGTCGAAAACCTTTGAATACTCGCGAACGGCCGCGTCGCCCCGCGCGCGGACGGCGGCAAGAACCTCCTTGACCGTGCCCTCGATGGCGACGTTGTCGACCTCGGCGTCGCGCTTGGATGTTTTGACGTATTGGATCTTCGCTCTCAGCGACATAGCCGACACCTGCATGGGACACTCCGATCGAGAACAGCCTGCACCCTCTCGGGAATGCCACGACACATCAACTTGTGAAACGCGTATGGTGAGAATTCTGCACAGACGCGGTCGGCACGCAGCTGGACGCGGTGAGGTCCACGCGATCGAACCCAACACCATGAATGTCTCGGGAGCGCTCCGCTCCAACACGTGCGCCGGGTCTCGCATGGCTCCGACAGCGCGCATGCGCTCGCGGCCAGCGCGCGCCAGCTGACCAGCGACGCAGAAGCCGAGCAGATGGATGATTCTCATCGCGCTGATGTCGCTGTCGAAGGCCCAGGTGCTGCGGCCCTCGCAAACGATCGTCCAGGTCGCGAGGTCCTTGAATGCGCCGCAGGTGGGATCGCTGATCAGAAGGATGCGATTGTCGCTGGTCTTCGCCGCTTCCAGAGCGAGGCGAGCGGCGGCGTGCGGCTGCGGAGGTCGACCGCGACGACGAGGTCGTTCCTGTTCATGTCGGTCAGGTACTCGGACAGGGTCTCTCCGGCCACCATCAACATGCAATTCGAGCTGGGGCCGCACGGGTCGCGCTGGCACAGGCCTTGATGGCTGGCGCCTGCGACCTGGCGCTTACGGAAGGGTGCATGCTCAATAGTCCGGTGGCGGGCCTCGGCGCGGCAATAGCTGCCGTAGCCTCGGACCGTCTTGCTCCACGTCCAGCAGCCGTGCTTCCGTGAGCCCCTACTGGGCGTCCGGACTCACTAATGTTCGCTGTCTGATAAGCGCGACAGAACCGTGGCCCTGAGGCGATGCCATCCCTTCATCTGACGATCGTTACCAGGCTCCGGCGGATGGTCGCTTCGACCATGTCGACCAATTGCGCATGGATCGCCCGACGCGACGGTCCCGCGCCGTCCGAACAGATCGGCTCTTCGATACCTTCCGACGCGGCGGCTTCGGCGGCACCGGGCTTGCACTCGCCGAACATGCTGAAGTGGCTGGCATCCTTGATCACAGCGTACTGGGACCTCGTGATTGCCTTTGCGACATCGGCGGCTTGCGCCGTCACGGGGATTTCACCCGGCCGCCCAAGGTTCACCAGATCGACGGGGATGCCGATCTTCGACAGCGAGCTCTTGTCGAAGACATCCGCCGGGGCCGGATCGATCGCGATGGCAAATCTGATACGCTCATCGCGATGGTCGCGACCGGCATCGTGCATGTCCATGGTGTGGAGATCGACGCCGCTCTGCCGAACCCAGCTGCAGAGAGATGGATTGCGGGCATCCACATCGCAGTAGGCCGCCAGGAGCTGCGGGTCGAAGCGGGCCCCTGCCAACGCCAGCGCGGTACCGCCGCCCATGGAAAGCCCGAGGACGCCGATCTGGTTCGGCGCAAGATGCCGCTCGAAGAGGCTGGTTCGCCCCATCGCATCCAGGGTCAGCGTGATATCGGCCGGGCGGAGCCAGAGCTTCATGGTCTCGGCGGCGGATCGGTTTTGACCTCCGTTCCCGGGATGGGTCGGAGCCGCCACAATGAAGCCACGTTGCGCCAAGGGCGCTGCGATCCAGCTCAGCGCCTCGGCGCTTCCTGCAAGCCCTGCCCCATGCGACAGAAGCACAAGCGGGAAGCGGCCATCCGCGATCGGCGCGTCCAATCGGGCCGAGGTGCCGCGGAAAAACGGAGTGTCTCCCAAGACGATCTCCTCACCGCCGGGAGCCGCCGGGTACCAGACGGTGACATCGAGAGGGCGTCCGCGCTCTGCTGAGGGGACCTCTCGCCTGTAGACGCCCACACCCCTCTTGGCGGTCTCAGCCTGAGGCGCGCTTGATGCCAGAAGCGCGATGCTCCCGAACGCCGCCAGGACCAGCTTTCGAAATCCCATCGCGTTGCCCTCCGATCCGCGGTCGTCGTCGAACGCAACCCGCCGCGATCTTCCGGATGCGGGTTTGGTTCACAGGAGAAGGGATGATCGTCAAACTCGCCGGACGCGTCCTCGAACGTGTTCCTGGACGTCCCGGATCATGATTGAGAACGGTCGGATACCAAGTCCCGCCTTCGGGAATGGAGTCAGGATGCGGGGCTCGCCCGCCGCGCAATCGAGACAGCTGGAGCCTCGCCCCCTAAGCGTCGATACGCGCTCGGCGTCATGCCGGTCACCCTTTGAAACTCGCGGTGGAAGTTCGACTTCGTGCCGAAACCAGCCTCCATCATGATCGAGGTGATCGGATCGACAGTCGCCAGGAGACGCGTCCTGGCATCATCGATCCGGTACTCGTTGATGAACTGCGAGACGTTGCGGCCATGGACGCGGTTGATGGCGCCCGAGATTCTCCTTGCGGGAATGCCGGCACGGCGCGCCAGTCGCTCCAAGGTCAGATCCGGATCGCGATATAGGAGGTGTTCGGACATCAACACGTCGATCCGGCGAAGGATCGACGTATCCTCGTCCAAACCCACTTGTGCGAAGGACGGAGCGATTGTAGCGCCTGCATCCTGCGATGGGTGCGAAGCCGGGGCAACTTCCGAAACGCCTGACATGAGGCTGTCCAGGATCAGTTCGGTCTCCGGTCGGCTCGCATCGGCCAACGTCGCAGCGTATCCGGCAGCGGCCAGCCACAGAACGCTCGCTACGGTCAGGATCGCTGTCGTCTGCCGAGCATCACCGAAGGCGAGGGCGAGTGACACGCCGGCATCGACGAAAGCTGTCAGAATGAGCAGCAGGGCGACTGCGACCAGCGCCTTGTGGGCGGTTGTGCTATCTCCGAGGCGCGTCGCAGAGAGGCCGTCCGGACCCCACTTGGCGGAATGAAGAAGCGCAACCCCGTATCCGAGATAGATCGCAAAGAGTACGATATCGATCGGAGACCGCCATAGGGCGACAAGAGCGAGGACAAACGCCGCCGGGACGAGATGGAGCAAGAGTACGGACGGCGTCGCCGCTTCTCCGCGACGAAGCTCCTTGAAGGCCATGAAGGCCAGCGCAGGCAGGACGGCGGCGACGACCGGCTGGATGAGCCGTGTCGACTGCCACCCAACGCTCCAGTGCAGACCCGATAGGAACGCCTGGACGGCCGAGACCGCCACGAGCCAGCCGAAGAGACCAAACGTCTCCCTATCCTGCCGCCCCATCCTGACGAGGACCAGGCAGAGGACGAACGAGACGACGAACGGCAACGGGATCGATGGCATGGCGAACACGTACCATGGTTCGACGTCCTGCACCCCCGCGGAGCACACCACGAAGATCTGATTTCGCTTTCAAATCCCCTGAACCCGACGGTCTTAAGGCCATCCAATCACGCCGTTCGATGTGCCGACTGAAAGGGGTCTGTCATCAGAAAAAGGTCTGGTTTGTGGTGCTCTCGAACCGGCTCGCGCTATCCAGGGCCGGCATAAGGTCCGACCCCCGTTATCCTTCAGCACCCGTCGATGCGGTCGTGGCCGAGTTTAGAATTCCTCCCAGCTGTCGCCTGCCGGAACAGCCTCATGCTTGCGGGCAGCGCCTCCCGCGGCGGCCACCTTCAGGCGAGCCGCCGTCGCACCTGAGCGAGAGGTGCCGCGGTATTCGGACGATCTTCCTTCGGTGATCTCGAAGCGGCCAACCAGTTGCGCCAGTTCCCCTGCTTCCTTGGCCAACGAATGGCTTGCGGCCGTCGATTGCTCGACCATGGCGGCGTTCTGCTGCGTGACTTGGTCCATCTGGTTGATCGCCGTATTGACCTGATGCAACGCCGTCGCCTGTTCTTGGGTGCTGGTGGCAATGTCGCTCACGACATTGTCGATTTCAGCCACTTGTCCGACGATCCTCTTCAGAGCCTCGCCTGTTCTATTCACGAGCCCGACGCCCGCGCTCACCTGCTGACTGGATGTCGCGATCAGCGCCTTGATTTCCTTGGCGGCCTCGGCCGAGCGTTGCGCAAGCGCGCGAACCTCCGAGGCAACCACGGCGAAGCCACGTCCCGCTTCACCGGCCCGCGCCGCCTCCACGCCTGCGTTCAAGGCAAGCAGGTTGGTCTGAAACGCGATCTCGTCGATGACGCCGATGATTTGCGTGACCTGCTGTGAAGATTTCTCAATGGCGCTCATCGCCATGACGGCGTTGTCCACCACCTTGCCGGAAGCTTCCGCGTCCGATTTGGTGGTAGCCACCACCTCACGGGCATGGATCGATCCTTCCGAGGTCTTCCTCACTGTGGCGGTGATCTCGTCCAGAGCCGCGGCCGTCTCTTCAAGGCTTGCGGCCTGCTGTTCGGTGCGGCGCGCCAAATCATCCGACGCTGTCGAGATCTCCGTGGCGCCGGAGCGCATCGCGTGCGTGTTCCGGGCCACGATCGTCACTGTTTCTTCGAGCTTCGACAGAGCGCCGTTGAAGTCGACCCGGAGCTTCTCATAATCGGCGGCGAAGCGGTCTTCGATCCGGTACGTGAGTTGTCCGGTGGAAAGACGCTCGAGGCCGGTCGCAACGGCGCCCACGACCAACGCTTGTTCCGCAGCCGCCTTGGCACGCTCGGCTTCCGTCTTGGCCAGCACCTGTTCGGCCATATGACGCGTCTGTTCAGCAGCCGCTTCAGCGGCCTTGAGCTTGAGCCCATTGTCCTTGAAGACCCGGACGGCGCCGGCCATCGCGCCGACTTCATCCTTGCGGTCTGTTCCTTCCACAGAAACGTCGAGGTCTCCGGCCGCCAACCGACCCATGGTCCGGGTCAGTGTCGAGATCGGGGTGGCAATTGTGCGGGTTAGCAGCCAGCCGAAGCTAACGGCAAGGAAGGCGCCAAAGACGGTGCCGACGATCATCGACCATCGTGCCAATGCGGAGGCCCAGTCTTTGGCGGCTGTGCGGGCTGTGAGAAGCCCCCGTTCCATCGCATCGGTCTCGTGCATCAGGCTTCGTATGCTGTCCATGGCGGTCTTGCCCGCGCCAGACGCCTCCATGGCGCGCGCTTGATCCCGGGTTGCCGGGTCACGTGCAAGCCTGATTTCCGGCTCCGCAACCTGTGTTTTCCAGGCTTCGGAAAACGTCTTGATCTGATCGAGCCGCTTTTGCTGCACAGGATTGTCCGATGTCAGCTGCTTCAGGGCGTCGAAAGCCTGTGCGAAATGTTCCTGACCGTCTTGGTAGGGTTCGAGAAACTTCTGATCGCCGGAGACTAGAAAGCCTCGGACCCCGGTCTCCTGGTCGATCATGCCAGCCATGGCTTGGCTCACCCGCTCAAGCACTTCATAGGTATGCGTATTCCAGAAGGTAGCGGAATCGACGTCGTTGAGGCTTTTGATGACGACACCGCTAAGCACCATCAGAACCAAAAGCACGCCAGCGAAGGATAGCGCCAGTTTGCGCCCAATTCCAATATTAGAAAACAGCATTTTTGACCTCTGGGGCAGCAACGGATCGGTGGCGTCTAATTCCGCAATAACAGCCGCTTTCTTTCGAGTCTGATTCAGGGTTAAGAAAACGACAGGTAGGCCGCTCTGCTCAAAAGAGAAAACGTCAGCAGGACAATCCACTTGATATATGAAAATCGCGTACACTCTCCGGCGATTCGACTTCGACGGATGGATCAGGGAACAATTGATATTCGAGATGCTTTCCAAATTCCAAATGTACGCGATCGGCAGCATCGCCTCGGGGGTCGCCCGGAAGTGGCTCGAGTTCTCCGCACAGGTTCTGCGGCTGGATTAATGGAACGTCGCCGGCTTTAAGCAGACGCGACTGTGCAAACCCGCCGAACTTTCCGCGCCTGTTCATATGCAGGCGACTTCTCGACCGAGATACGTCCCAAGACCAAGCACGATGCGCCCGGTCTCATTTGAACTTAACCTCCAGAAAGGCCAGCCGCCGCGATCAAGGCTTGGCGCACGGGCCCGAAAGCCGCCTTCTGGGAGATGAAGGCGGCTGTTTGGCTTTCCGAAACGAATGTGACCACGGTGCTTTCCCCTTCAGAGGACTGGATTTCCGCGTCGCGACAACCGCCCGGGGCAGACAGGGCGGAATTATCGGTAAAACCCGAGAACGGCCTTGGTTTCCAGATAATCTTCCATGCCTTCACGCCCATATTTCCGGCCGTTGTCCGAATGCTTGTAGCCGCCGAAGGGGGCATTGCCGCGCCAGCCACGTGCGCGCATAGCCTTCGACCACCTCCTGATGCACGGGCGTTTCGGCTGTGGCACACCCTTCGGGCTGGAGGTGGCGGGCTGGCAAACGGCCGACACACCCTTCCATCTTGACGTAACGGGCGAGAAAGGCAGCCTTGGCGGTCCGCCGCGCGGCATCCAGTCGAGCCGCATCGGTCTTTCACGGGATGGGGAACGGCAGAGCGTCGACGAGGATATCCAGAACGGATCGTCAAACGTCACCGATTTCGATCACGCCGCCAGCCTTACCCGCCTGATCGAGGACGTGCTCGAAACCTCCGAAAAAGCGCTCAGGCGACCGGTGGGAATACGTGGTCGAGCGATAGAAGGGACTGATCCCGCTAGAGTTCCATGTTGGCTGAGAGTAGCCGAATGGCTTCCGCCCCAAGAGGCCGTGGGACGCCGATCGAGGCTTGCTCTGAACCAGACGTTCCAAACCGCTCCGTGACAGCGAGTTTGGACATAAATGGCACCTGTTACAAAACTTCGCTCATTGATTGAAACTGTAAAGTCATCCGCTCGGCATCCGGTTCACGATCCGTGAAGAGGCGGAAGGCCGCCACGGCCTGGAACACCGCCATACCGCCGCCGTCGATCGTGCGACAGCCGAGTGCGCGGGCGCGGCGGAGCAGTTCGGTTTCCAACGGGAAGTAGATCACCTCGGCGACCCAGAGATCGGGCCGCAGGAGGTCTGCGTCGATCGGAAGGCCGGGGTGGGCGTCCATGCCGATCGGCGTGGCGTTGATGAGACCGGTTGCCTCTGCCATCGCGGAGACGCGATTCATACCCGCGATGGCGCGGCCTTCCCCGAAGTGCTTCGTGAGATTGGCCACGACCGCGGCGGCCCGTGTCGGGTCGATGTCGAACACCGTCAGGCGCTCGACGCCCAAGGTCAGCGCCGCATGGGCCACCGCCGCCCCTGCCCCGCCGGCACCGAGCTGCACCACCCGTTCCATCCGGGCGCCCGCCATCTTTGCACGAAATGGCTCGGCGAAGCCCGACCAATCCGTGTTTTCACCGATGCGGCGGCCGTCGCGGAACAGCACCGTGTTGACGGCGCCGAGCGCGCGGGCATCGTCGGACAAGTCGTGGAGGTGCGGGATTACCGCCTGCTTGCAGGGGTGGGTGATGTTCAACCCGTCGAAACCCGCGCGCTCGCAGCCCGCGAGCAGGTCCGGGAGGGCCTCGACGCCGAGGCCGAGCGCCGCGAGGTCGATGAGACGGTACACGCACCGCAGGCCCTGCGCCTCGGCCTCGCGCATCTGCATCTCGGGGGTTCGCGATGCCTGGATGTTCTGGCCGATCAGTCCCAGGAGGACCGACGGCGCCCGGCCGTATCTGCTCATTGATGCACATCCCTCGACATCGGCGCGCCACCGCGAGAGGCGACGCTGGCCGGTCGGTTCAAGCCTTTTCGTCGATCAGGCGGGCGAGACGCCGCAGCGCCAAGCCGTAACCCTGCGTGCCGAAGCCGGCGATCACGCCATCGGCCCGCAGCGAAACATAGGAGTGGTGGCGGAAGGACTCGCGCTTGTGGACGTTCGAGATGTGGACCTCGATCACGGGACCCTCGAAGGTGTTCAGCGCGTCGAGGATCGCCACCGACGTGTGAGTGAAGGCGGCCGGGTTGATGGCGATGCCGCCGGCCGTTTCCCGGGCCTCGTGGATCCAGTCCACGATCTGCCCCTCGTGGTTGCTTTGCAGGAAGCGCAGCTCGAGGCCGAGTTCGGTGGCGAGCGTTCGGCAGTCCACCTCGACATCGCCCAGGGTCTCATGCCCGTAAATGTGTGGCTGGTGCATGCCGAGCAGGTTGAGGTTCGGCCCGTTGAGGATTGTGACGAGGCGGCTCATCGTTGGCTCCCTGTCTCTGTCTCGAAGCGGCTCAGCCCACCGTGTCCAGCTCGATGCGGTGGATGTCGCCGAGCAGGAACACGTAGGAGAGCGCGCCGACCGTCGCCACGCCGCCCACAAAGGCGAGCGCCCCGACGAAGGATCCGGTGGCCGACACGATGAAGCCGATGACGAGTGGCGTGACGATGCCGGCGAGGTTGCTGGCGAAGTTGAACAGGCCGCCCGTCAGGCCCATGAGCGGCTTCGGGGCGATGTCGGAGATCACCGTCCAGCCGAGCCCCACCATGCCCTGCCCGAAGAAGGCCAGCGACAGGATGGCGATGACGGCACTGTCCGAGTCGACGTAGTTGGCCGTAACGATGCAGGAAGCGAGCAGCAGGCCGAAGATGATGGGCGACTTGCGGGCGATATTGGCGGAGCCCGTCTTGCGGAACAGCCGATCCGACACCCACCCACCAGCCATCACGCCGATGGCGGCCGCAATGAAGGGCAGCACGGCGAAGAATCCGACTTTCACCCAGCCCATATGGCGCTCGGTGGCAAGATAGGTGGGAAACCAGGTGAGGAAGAAGACCAGCGTGGCATTGCCGGCGAACTGTCCGATAGAGGCACCCCAGATCTGGCGATAGCCGAGCAGGCGGCGCACGTTGGCCCACGCGAAGGGTACGCGCGCGGCATCCTTCGGCGCGAGGCCGCCGCCGGCCGCGATGTAGTCGAGTTCCGCCTGGTTGACCGAGAGGCTCTCGTGCGGCTCGCGAAAGCCCATCCACCAGACGGCGGCGAAGACCAGCCCGGCCACGCCGACCACGATGAACATGGCATGCCAATTGTAGGTCGCCATCAGCCAGAACAGGACCGGACTGAAGAAGGCAAGGCCGATGTATTCGCCCACCGTGTAGGTACCCGTGGCGGTGGCGCGCTCGGCCTGCGGAAACCAGGTGCCGACGATGCGGCTGTTGGCTGGAAAGCAGGGCGCCTCTGCTACGCCGAGGCCCAGGCGGAAGAACAGCAGGGAATAGAGGCCGGCCGAGAAAGCCTGCAAAAGGGTGAACAGCGACCAGAAGGTGATCGACAGGAAATAGGTGATCTTGGAGCCGAAACGGTCGAGGAACACGCCGCCGGGGATCTGGCTCGCCGCATAGGTCCAGGCGAAAGCCGAGAAGACCAAGCCCATTACGGCTGCGTCGATGCCGAGGTCGGCGCGCAGGGCCGGGGCGGCGATGCCCAGCACCGTGCGGTCGAGGTAATTGATCATGGTACCGACCGAGATCAGCGCCAGGATGCGGAAGCGCGCGCGGCTGCGCGTTGCCGTCGGCGGGGCCCTGACCGCGGCTGGTGTCGAGATGATGGTCATGGTGTCCTCCCTCAATATCGTTACTTTGTGTGCGTGGTTGACGCCCTCTTGTCGGGGCGTTGAACGGTGGGGCCGGCCGCCGGCCCGGAGTGGTGTCAGGGCGGCGGCGCCTCCAGGAGCCGGCGCGCGGCGTCGAAGATGTCCCGCGCCCGATCCTCCGCCGGGCGGCCGTCGTCCATCGGCACCTCGACCGAGAGCGCAACGCCCGGCGGCAGCGCGGCAAGGAGCTCGCGCAGCGGCAGGGCGCCCTCGCCTGGGGGCAGGCGGCCACCGCGCGCTTCCGCAATGATCCCCTCCATGGTCGGGGGGCTTCTTGCGGGTGCGTCGCAGAGTTGGGCGCTCCGGATGAAGGCCGGCGGCAGCGCCGCCACGTCGGCAGGCGTGCCCCCCGTGCGCGACAGGTGCAACGCGTCGACCAGCACGCCGCCCGTCGGACGGCCGACCTCGCGCATCACGGCGGCGGCATCGCCGAGGCTGGCGACGTCCCGCCAAGCCATGCATTCGAGGTCGACGCCCATCCCGTGCTGGGCCGCGACGTCGCACAAGGCAGCCAAGTTGGCGACGAGGCGCGCCCGTTCGGGATCGGCGCCGCAACAACTCACCCGCTTTGCCCCAAACGCGCTGGCGGCGTCGAGCACCGGGGCCAACGCGGCGGCGTCGAACTCCGGCCCGATCACCACGAATTCGAGGTCGCGCACCGCGACGCCCGTTCGCTCCATCGCGTCGTGGAGCGCCTTCGCCTCCAGGCTGCCGTGCGGCACCGCGTAGAGAGGCGCGCCCGGAGCGGCCGGGAACAGGCGCAGGCCAACGAATGCGTAGCCGACGCGGCCGGCCATCGACACCAGCTCGGCCGGCGGCAGTTCGATGGTGGTGAAATGGGCGATCCCGAGGGGCGTCACGGCGTCATCGTCCGCTTGAGGTGGTCGAGCAGCCTTGCGCCGGTGCGTGAGATGTGCTCGCGTAGCTTCGACACCGCATAGGCCTCGTCTCGGGCGACAGCCCCCTGAGCGATCTCCCCGTGCTCCATCGCGACGTTGCGGTCCCCTCCGCCGGCGACGAGCAGGATGCGGCGATACCGGTCGTTGAGGTTGTGCAGCGTGCCGCAGAAGTCGAGCAGCAGGGGCAGGTGGCATCCCGCGATAAGCGTGCGGTGGAAGTCACGATGCGCGGTTTCCCAGGCGGCAAGGCTTGGCAGATCCGCCGGGTCGCGGACTGTGCGGTTGAGGCGGTGCAATGCCCGCATGACCTCGCCTTCCCAGGCGGAGTCGCCGGCCCGGATGGCCGCACCGAGGGCCATGCCTTCGCATTCGACGCGCAGGCGCGTGATCTCGGCAAGGTTGTTGAGCGACAGGGGCGTGACCGAATAGCCGCGGTTGTCGTGCAGCGCGACCAAACCGGTCGCGGTCAGCCGCGCTAGCGCCTCGCGCAGGGGGCTGAGGCTGACGTCGAGCGAGCGCCGCACAGCGTCGAGGTTGATCTTCTGACCCGGCTTGAGATCGCCTGACAGAATGGCCTCGCGCAGGCGATCGACCAGCCGCGTCGCGATCGTGTTCTTGCTGTCATCCGACGGGTCCACGACCCGGATGACCTCTGTGAGGCGATCGGAGACCGCGCTGTCCGTGCCTCCCCCCAGCATAACGCATCTTTCCAATTCCACTGCTGATCCGCCTTCGATAATCGATTATTCAGGAGACCGCAAGTCGACTTGTTCGGCACCTGCGAGGTGAAACGGTGTCGGCGAATGTCGCATGACCGGGTGCCCCCTCGACGCGGGCTAGGCCTTCACGACCGGAACCAGGCGCGGCGCTGAATACGGGCGCCAGGGCCGTCCGCTCTGGCCCCTGCCCTTTCACCAGGAAGGGGGCGATGTCGCCGATCGCCGCCGTGTCGAGGTCGGTCCAGCAGCATGATGCAGAAGCACCTCGCGAGATTGGCAACTGGTGGCGCGAGGACCAGTCTCGATTGAGAAGCGCCTGGACGCCGACGATTCACAGATCCGGCATGGATGTCCTCCTGAACACGGCGAGCTGGGTCCCGTCCTGCGCCGACCGTTGGAACAGCCGCGCCGCGGCTGTTCATGGCCCCTTGTCATACATCCGCGGCGGATCGCGGCGGCCGGAACGGACGAGAGTCGGTTGACAGATAATCGATGATCGGCGATGGGGACTGGCGGGGAGGTGCACGATGGTCATCAAGAACCAGCAGGACGTCACCGAGGCCGTGATCGCCGTGATGGAAAGAACGCACGAACCACGTCTGCGTGCCATCATGGTGTCTCTGGTTAAGCACCTGCATGGCTTCGTGCGCGAGACACGGCTGACCGAGGCGGAATTCCGCGACGCGGCGGCGATCCTCAACGAGATGGGCAAGCTCGCCAGCGACACCCACAATGAGACCGTGCTGATGGCGGGCTCGCTCGGCGTTTCGTCGCTGGTGTGCCTGCTCAACAACGGCGATGGCGGCAACACAGAGACGTCGCAGTCGCTGCTCGGACCCTTCTGGCGGCTGAACTCGCCACATGTGGAGAATGGCGGCTCTATCCTGCGATCGGAGACACCGGGCGACGCGCTCTTCGTCACCGCGCGTGTGGTGGACCAGAAGGGCCGACCCATCGCGGGCGCCGAGGTCGACGTGTGGCACGCCTCGCCGGTCGGGCTCTACGAGAACCAGGACCCCGAGCAAGCCGAGATGAACCTGCGCGGCAAGTTCACCACCGACGCCGAGGGGCGCTTTGCCTTCCGCTCTGTGATGATGATCGGCTACCCGATCCCGACCGACGGCGTCGTGGGGCGTCTGCTGCGCGCGCAGGGCCGCCACCCCTACCGGCCGGCTCACCTCCACGCGCTGATCCTGAAGCCCGGCTTCAAGGTGCTGGTCTCCCAGGTCTACGACCCGAACGATCCCCACATCGACAGCGACGTGCAGTTCGGCGTCACTTCCGCGCTGGTCGGCGCCTTCGTGCGCCACGACGAGCTCCATCCCGAAGACCCGGGCATCGGGACCCCCTGGTATTCGCTCGACTACACCTATCGCATGGAGCCCGGCGAAGCCGTGCTGCCCCGCCCGCCCATCAAGTGAGATCGCCATGCTGACCAACGACCAGCGCCGCGCCGCGGCCGCCTCTTTGCTGAACGCCGAGGTCGAGCGCCGCCCGATCCCGCAGCTCTCCCGCACATATCCCGAGATGGACATCGCCGACGCCTATGCGGTGCAGGCGCTGTGGGCCGAGGCGCGGATCGCCAAGGGCGCGCGCGTGGCCGGCCACAAGATCGGCCTGACGTCGCGCGCCATGCAGATGGCGTCCAAGATGACGGAGCCCGATTACGGCCGCATCCTCGACGACGCGCTCTTCGCTGACGGCGCCCGCATCCCGGCCGACCGTTTCCTGAAGCCGCGACTCGAAGTGGAGTTGGCCTTCGTCATAGGCCAGGATCTTCGCGGGCCGGGCACGCAGATCTACGACGTGATGCGGGCGACGGAGTTCGTGACACCCGCGCTGGAGATCATCGACTACCGGACCGAGGTGCCCCGCGCCATTGTTGACACCATCGCGGACAACGCCGCTTTCGGCCCCATCGTGCTGGGCGGCCGTATGGTTCGCCCCATGGACGTCGACATCCGCTGGGTCGGGGCGACGCTGTCGAAGAACGGCGTGATCGAGGAATCGGGCGTGTCGGCGGCCGTGATGGGCCACCCGGCTGCCGGCATCGCCTGGCTCGTCAATAAGCTCGCGGCTCTCGACTCTGGGCTGGAGAAGGGACAGGTCGTGCTGGCCGGCTCGTTCACGCGGCCGGTCGACATCGCCTCGGGCGACGTGATCCACGCCGACTACGGGCCGCTCGGCGCGATCGCGGTCAGCTTCGCCTAATTGCGGTCAGGTTCGGCTGAGCTGAATGGGGTCCAGAGGGCTCACCCTCTGGCGGGGTTCGGGACGGAGCCCTGAAGCGGAGAAGGACGACGCCATGGACCTGCCGGTGAACCGTTTCAAACGCGCCCTGCGCGAGGGCCGCCAGCAGATCGGGATCTGGTGCTCGCTTCCGGGCGGCACGGCGGCCGAGGTGCTGGCAGGTGCCGGCTACGACTGGGTCCTGTTCGACACCGAGCACTCGCCGGGCGACCCTAGCACCGTGCTGGCGCAGCTCCAGGCCGCGGCGCCCTATTCCGTATCGGCGGTCGTCCGCCCTGCCACCAACGACACGGTGCTGATCAAGCGCTACCTCGATGTCGGTGCCCAGACGCTGCTGATCCCCTATGTGCAGAATGCCGAGGAGGTGCGGGCCGCCACCAGCGCGATGCTCTACCCGCCGGCTGGCCTCCGCGGCGTGTCGGGCTGGACGCGTGCCAACCGCTTCGGCCGCGTGACCGACTGCGCGCGTCGCGCCGCCGAAGAGCTGTGCCTTCTCGTCCAGGTCGAGACCGTCGAGGCGCTTGGCGAGATCGAGGCCATCGCGGCGGTCGAGGGTGTCGACGGCATCTTCATCGGCCCCGCCGACCTCGCCGCCTCGATGGGGTATCCCGGCCAACCGGGTCACCCGGATGTGTCTGCGGCTGTGGAGGACGCGATTCGCCGCATCCGCGGGGCGGGCAAACCCGCCGGCATCCTGACGCTCGACAACGCCTTCGCCCAGCGCTGCATCGACGTCGGCACCCTGTTCACCGCAGTGGGCACCGACGGCGGGATTCTGTCGCGAGGCGCCGACGCCCTGCGGGCCGCATTTCCCAGGGCGGCCCCATGATTGCGATCAATCCCACGGTGGTTCAAGCGCTCGCCCCGAGCGGCACCTTGCGAGTCGCGATCAACACCGGCAACCCGGTGCTGGCCCGCGCGGCCGCGGACGGAGGGCCGCCAACCGGCGTGTCGGTGGACCTCGCCCGCCTCTTCGGCGAACGCCTGGGGCTGCCTACCCGCCTCGTCGCCTTCGCGGCGGCGCAAGGCGTCAACGAGGCACTCGACGCCGACGGATGGGATGTCGCCTTCATGGCATCCGATCCCGAGCGCGCCGTCCGGGTTGCCTTCTCGGCGCCCTACGTTGAGATCGAGGCCAGCTACATGGTGCGGGCCGAGGCGCCCTTCCGAAGCTGCGCCGACCTCGACCGGCCCGGGCTGCGGATCGCCACCGGCAACAGGGCCGCCTACGACCTCCATCTTACGCGCACGCTGCGCCACGCCGCGATCGAGCGGGCGCCCGACCAGGGCGCGGCGTTGCGCCTGTTCGTAGACGGCGGGCTCGACGCCGGCGCCGGCCTGCGCCAAGCGCTCGACGCCTTCGCGAGAGACCGTCCCGGAATGCGCGTCCTGCCGGACCGCTTCATGGCCATCGAGCAGTGCATGGCGGTGCCCCGGACCTGCGGCGTCGAGGCGGCCACGACGGTCGAGGCCTTCGTGGACGACCTCAAGAGGTCCGGTGCCCCGCGTCGCCTCCTGGACTGCAACGGACAGCACGGTTCACCGATCCCGGACGGAACCTCGATACCCCCGGTCCCGTGCGGGGAACTGCCGACCTGATCTCGAGCAGCCGCTTCGTAACCGTGGCGGGGGCCGGCCGCATTCCCTGCGTCGAGCACCCGCGATTCTGGCCGACCTCATCCGCGATCATCTCGCGCAAGCATGTCGGCGGTGACCAGGCCGATACGCTTCTCGGGGCGCTCGTCGTCGACGCCGAGAACGAAGCCTCGTTCTCGGACGCGGCCGAGGCGCGGATGGACCTGGCGCGCTTCACCGCCGGATCGGCCGGCATCTGCTTCAGGCGCTTGTGCATGAGAACGAACGCTCCGGCGCCGCCTGGACGCTCGAATGCACGGCGCTGCCGCCCATGGTAGTGGTGCTGGCGCGGGCCTGCGCAAAGCCCATGGTTTTCTCGACGCCCTCCCCTTCGCCCGACCGGACCCCTCTTCATGCCATCCGACCCTGTCATCATCAGCGTCGCCATCACCGGCTCGGTGCCGCGCAAATCAGACAATCCGGCGCTGCCGGTCTCGCCGACCGAGCAGATCGATTCGACCCATGCGGCCTTCGAAGCCGGAGCCACGCTGGTCCACATCCACGTGCGCAACCCCGACGAGACGCCTTCCTCCGACCCCGCCCTGTTCAAGACCGTGCTCTATGGGGTACGCACGCGTTGTCCAGGCATGATCATCCAGTTCTCGACCGGCGGCCGGGGCCGCAGCCCCGCCGAACGCGCCGCCGCGATCGAATTTCGGCCCGACATGGCCTCGCTGTCGACCGGTTCGGTCAATTTCCCGAGCATCGTCTACGAGAACCAGCCGCCGCTGGTGGATGAACTCGCGGCCAAGATGCAACGCCACGGCGTGAAGCCGGAGATCGAGATCTTCGACCTGTCGCATATCCATGGCGCCAAGCGTCTGGTTGACGCAGGGCTCATGGATCGCCGCGCTCACCTGCAATATGTTCTGGGTGTCAGGAACGCCATGCCGGCCGACCGGCGGCTGCTGGAGATCCTGGTCGAGGAGGGACGCCGCGTGTTTCCGGACGGAACCTGGACGGCCGCGGGGATCGGCCGTCACCAGAACGAGGTCTGCGACTGGGCCATCGCGATGGGCGGCCATGTGCGCACCGGCCTCGAGGACAATATCCGCATCACCAAGGACCGGCTCGCCGCGAGCAATGCCGAACTTGTCTCCGTGGCGGCCGAGGCTGTGGCCCGCGGCGGCCGGCGTGTCGCGACCGCTGCCGAGGCCCGCCGTCTGCTCGGCTTGGCCGAGGTGGCGGGCGAGACCTGACGACTGCGCTGCCGATGGGTTCCGCCGCTCTAATCCGGGCCCCAGGCGATTTCGTCCCGCCCTGCATCCAAAACCTTCAACGCCAAGGAGACACACCATGAAGACGTCGATCGCCACGGTGTCGCTCAGCGGCGAGCTGCCGGACAAGATCCGAGCCATTGCCCGGGCCGGTTTCGACGGGGTCGAGATCTTCGAAAACGATTTTATCGCCAACGACCTGTCGCCCCGCGAGGTCGGCGCCATGGCGCGGGACGCCGGACTCGTGGTGACACTGTTCCAGCCGTTTCGCGATTTCGAGGGACTGCCGGAACCGTTCCGCACCAAGGCTTTCGATCGCGCAGAGCGCAAATTCGACGTCATGCAGGAAATCGGCACCGAGCTGATCCTGGTCTGCTCCAGCGTGTCACCGCATGCGCTGGGCGGCATCGACCGTGCCGCCGCCGACCTGCGGGAGCTGGGCGAGCGGGCGCATCGGCGCGGGCTGAAGATCGGCTATGAGGCGCTCGCCTGGGGACGCTTCATCAACGACCATTGGAGCGCCTGGGAGATCGTGCGCCGCGCCGACCACCCGGCGGTCAGCATCATCCTGGACAGCTTCCACACGCTTGCACGGGAGGTCGATGTGGCGAGCATCCAGGCCATCCCGGGGGACAAGATCGCCCTGGTGCAACTCGCCGATGCCCCGCGACTGCAGCTCGACCTCCTGTCCTGGAGCCGCCATTTCCGCACCATGCCGGGTCAAGGCGACCTGCCGGTCGGCGCTTTCCTCGATGCCGTGCGGGCTACGGGCTATGACGGCGTGCTGTCGCTCGAGATCTTTAACGACCAGTTCCGGGCCGGCGCGGCCGGAGCCGTCGCGGTGGACGGCCGCCGCTCGCTGATCCTGCTCGACGATGATGCCAAGCGGCGGACCCAGAACCCGACCGGTCGGTTGCTGCCCGCGCGCTCGCCCTGCAGCGGGATCGAATTCATCGAATTCGCCGTGGACGAGGGCGCGGTCGCTGAGCTCGAAACCCTGGTCCGCGCCCTCGGCTTCCAGCCGAAAGGCCGGCACAAATCCAAGAACGTGACGCTCTGGTCGCAGAACGGCGTCAATCTCGTCATCAACAGCGACGGCGAGGGCTTCGCCCATTCGGCTTATTTGATGCACGGACCGGCCGTCTGCGCCATGTGCCTGCGCGTGGCGGATGCCGGGGCCGTGCTGGCGCGCGCCGAGGCGCTGCTCGCAACGCCCTTCCAGCAGCCGGTTCTCGAAGGCGAGCTCGACATTCCGGCCATCCGCGGGGTCGGCGGCAGCCTGCTGTATTTCATCGACGACAAGAGTGATCTCGGCCGCCTCTGGGACATCGATTTCGAGGCCGTGGACGAGGACGGCGCGAATGCAGGCATTGGGCTCGTGCGCATCGACCACGTCGCCCAGTCGATGGAATATGACGAGATGCTGTCGTGGCTGCTCTTCTACACGTCGATCTTCGACGTCGCGAAGGCGCCGGGCATGGACATTGCTGATCCCGGTGGCCTTGTGCGCAGCGTCGTGCTGCAGAATGCCGACGGCACGCTCAGCCTCGTTCTCAACGGATCGCAGAGCCAGCACACTGCCTCGGCCCGGTTCCTCAGCGAGTTCTTCGGCTCGGGCGTGCAGCATATCGCCTTCGAGACCAAGGACATTTTCGAGACGGCGCGCGCCATTCGGGCCGCAGGCTTTTCCACCCTGCCGATCCCCGAGAACTACTACGACGACCTCGAAGCCCGCTACGATCTTCCCGACGCCGTGATGGCCGATCTACGCGCCTTGGGCATCCTCTACGACCGTGACGAGGCCGGCGAATTTTTCCAGCTCTTCACGCGCTCCTTCGCCGACCGCTTCTTCTTCGAAATCGTGGAGCGGCGGAATTATCGCGGGTTCGGCGCGCCCAATGCCGGTGTCCGCCTCGCGGCGCAAAAGCGCCTCTCCCGGCCCTCGATCATCCCGCGATGGTGATTGTCGATTGCTGATCCTGTCAGGCGCAACGGAGGCAGCGGTGCAGAGAGATTTGCGGATGTGAGAGGTCTGGCATCTTGGCGACGGCAGATAGTGGGACGAGGAGCAGCAGCTCTGGCGCAACGGCCAAGGCCGACCCGTGCTCCGCCGGGCCGTCAACGACAAGGCCGCCATGCGGACGACCAAGGCCTATCTTGCGACCAGCCATCGCGATCAAAGTCCAGGCCACAATCTCAAGGCCTTTGCCAACGGCGCCATATGCTCCGCGACCGGGCCAAGCATCAGCGTCGACGTCGGATCGCACTGCCATGCGCAAGGCGATCGACGACCTGTTCTTGGAACCTGACCGGCCTTGCACGGGATAACGGAAGCTCCGGGGCAATCATACTAAGTATGATATAGCATGCCATATGCGAGGAAACTGCCATGGCTGAGATCGAGCGTCTTACCATCACCTTGCCGTCGGAAATGGTGGCCGTCGTGAAAGGCGCTGTCGACACGGGCGATTATGCCTCCGCCAGTGAGGTGGTGCGCGCGGCCTTGCGCGATTGGAAGTTGAAGCGCGCCCTTCAGTTCGAGGAACTGGCCGCGCTCAAAGCCGACATCGAGACGGGCCTTGCGGACGTGGTAGCCGGCCGCTTGAAAGATTTCGACACCGCTCGCATCGTCGAGCGAGGCAGGAAGGTATTGGCCGCCCGCTCAACCTCCGCCTGACCGAAACGGCCGAAGCCGATCTCGCCGAAATCTGGAACACGTCAGGCTTGAATCGTCTGAAGCCATAGCGACGCGGCTGCTGGGTCGCATCGAGGCTGCCTGTGAGCCTTACTGCAGTTCTCTCAGATCGGCGCCGCACGAGATCAGCTTGCCCACGGCCTTCGTGTGACGTTCGAGGGCAATTTCGCCATCTATTGCCGGGCCAATGAACGAGATCTTGTCACTATCCGAGTGCTGCACGGCGCCCGCAATGTGGCGACCCTGGCGGCACGGGGGAGGCTTCATCGAACGAAGCTTACATCGACACCGGACACCACCGATGTTCCCTCCCCTGCTGAACTGATCGGCTCGCGCGTCATCATCCACGTGATCGATCGCTGATACGTTATTGTCTTGCAAGCTTCCGCCCGAGGAAGTCGCGGACATGGGTTGCGATCTCGTGATCGTGGGTTTCCTGCGCGAAGTGACCTGCATCGAGAAGATGGACCTCCGCAACACCACCAACACCTTCCACGGCGATTAGAACTATACTGTCGTCCCAAATCACCGAAACCAGAGCGATGAATCGCCGACGCCTCCTAACCTTGAAGCAGCCTCGGCGATGGCATGGAATTGACGACGTCGGGTTGCCAACTCGCCTGTAATCGATCGTGCTCCGTCGCCCGGCCAAAGTAAAAGCCCTGGAGTCTGTCGCATCCGAGATGACTGAGCCACTCGGCTTGGGTGACCGTCTCTACACCTTCAGCCACCACCCTGAGGTCCAGCGTTCGCGCGATCTCGACAATGGCAGCAAGGATGGTCCTGGCCTTAGGATCTTCGGCAATGTCCGCCGTGAGCACACGATCAAGCTTGAGCTGGTGGAGAGGCAGGCGTCGCAGGTAGCCGATGTTCGAGTAGCCGACGCCGAAGTCGTCAAGTGCGACGTGAACCCCGAGACCGGCAACTTCCTCGAGCTGCAGGCGGGCATTTCCGAGATCGTTGAGCAGCACATCCTCCGTGATCTCGACGATCAGAGCCGAAGGGGGAAAGCCTTCGTCGCGGACGATGTTATCGACGATACGGGCAAGCTGGCCCGAGCGGAACTGGCTCGGCGAAACATTCACCGACGCCTGTTTAATCAGTCCCGAGCCGACCCAAGAGAGGGTTTTGCGACAGGTTCCCCGAAGCATGGCAATAAACAGCTCGTTTGTCAGGCCACGCTCCTCGGCGAGACTTAGAAACATGGCAGGCTGCAAAAGTCCTCGCGTAGGATGTCGCCAACGCGCGAGCGCTTCCACCGCGACGAGTTTGGACGTGCGTGCCTCAACGATCGGCTGAAACCATGGCTCCACATCGCCCTGCTCGATCGCAAGCTTCAAATCAGAGCCGATGGCACGGCGGTCGTCATACTCGCGGCGCAGCTGCTCATCGAAGACCACGAAGGTTGTGCGACCAGCGGCTTTCGCTCTGTAGAGGGCCAAATCGGCAAACCGCTGGAGTTCGGCGGCATCGCTGCCGTGGTTGGGATAGATCGATATCCCTATGGAACAAGACGCCTCCACGACATGGCCGCGATACCGGAGAGGCTCGCGGAGGAATGCAATGATCCGGGTCGCGACAGCGGCGAGATCGGCCGGGCACGTGCAGTCGTCAATCAATGTTGCGAACTCGTCACCACCGAGCCTTGCCACGCGGTCGGGCCCACAGACCGCGGCTGCGATACGCTCGGCGGCATGGCAGAGCAAGGCATCGCCCACGTCGTGCCCAAATCCATCGTTGACGTCTTTGAAGTTGTCGAGATCGATCAGAAACAAGGCGAAGACGCGCCGATCCACCTGGCTATTTTGGATCGCCGCCTCAACCCTGCGCGCGAACACCATACGGTTCGCGATGCCGGTCAATTGATCGCGTTCAGCCAAGGCCAAGGCTTTGCGCTGGGCGTCGGCGAGTTCGTGGGTCCTGTCGCACACCCGTTGTTCGAGGTCCTCCGCCAAGCGCTGCAGTCGTTGGTTGGCGGAATAAAGTTCGCGCGACTTCGCTTCGAGCAGCTCTTCCGCTTCGATTCGTGCTCGCCGCTCTCGGCTGAGCCGACGCTCGTACTTTGCCTGAAGAGCCTCGACCGTCACCGCCGCCGGTTGCATCAAGCGGCCTGTTCGATCAAAAAGCGGGTGAAGGGCTCCGCTTCGTCCTCCACCCGCCGCCGCGAGATCGTGACGGTCTCGCCGAAGTGCCGGGCGGCGGCACGGATCATGCCCTCAGCAAGCGACTCAAGCGGTCGGCAGCTCGCGTAGTCGATCGAGAGATGGCCGGCATCCCGTGAGTTCGTCCGGAATGTGGGGAGTTCGGCGTCGGGATACAGCTTGTAGACTTCGACGTGAATGTGTTGATCGACGCTTTCGAGAAAGTCGAACAGGGTCTTTGAAGCCGTGAAGAAGTCGGGGTATTTTATGGCAAAAGCAGAGCACAAGTGGCCACCGAAAGCTTTCAGGAGCGCGTCCGCACTTGCTCTCGTGCGGTGGCAGAGTGCCGCGACGAGGCGCTGCATCTCCTGGAAGGGATAAGTACCCACCGAGGTGTAGGCTCCGTCATGAGGTAGCGCCGCATCCTCGATAATCTCGTCGGCCATATCGGACCCGTGGGTCGCTGCAACAAAGTCCAGGAACTCGGTAAAAACGACACCCTTCATGGATCGTACTCGCTCGACAATGGGGAGGGTAGATCAACAGCGGCTCTGCCTTAGACGTAGATGTCACTGATTTCCAACTCGTGAATAGCATCGGCGAATTTGTCGTTAACCAATCTTCTTAATGTTCTATTAAGGCATCTTGCCCGCCCGCCCGCTTGAAACTACCAGTGATGCTGCGGTGGCTTTGCACAAGATTGGCTTCGGCCTTCCTGGTGCTCAGGGGAAATCGGCATGAATTTACCTATCGGCGGGGCTCAGCTGGCAGGTGAGAGGATCGGTCTCAATCGTGACGGATTGCTTTGCGACGCACCGAGCGGTTTGGCACGGTTTCGCCGGCCCGGAGTGGAATGCGAACATCGGCTGACCTTCGGGGATGATCGAGCGATCGGCTTGGCAGGAGGGCGGCTTGTGGAAATCCTTGCGCCCGCCACTTGGTCGGGACTGGGTGCACTCGTGCGTCTTCTTCGTTCGGGGTTTGCGGTGGAGCCATGGCGGCTCGCCTTGTTCCAACAATGCGGCAATCTCTACGTCGAACCCACGCCAATCGCGGAGCGCTCCGACGAACCGATATGCGCCTGCACAGGCGTGACCCGCGGTGAGATCGTCGGGCTTACGGGAACGTGCGCGAACCGCACTGAGATCGGGCGGGCGTGTGGCGCGGGAAAAGTTTGCGGCGGCTGCGGCCCCCTGATCGACGAGATCATCGGGGAAGGGTCGATGGCCGATGCAGAACTCGTCGGCGTTGACGATCTCGGCGATGACGTGAAGCGTTTCCGTTTCCGTTACGTCCCGGAGGTGTTAGTGGCGGACGATCCAGGTTCCTTCGTACATGTCCAGTGCACCATCGGGAACCGACGTATTTCACGGCCTTACACGATCGCGGCAACGACGCGAGATGGCGACATCGAAATCCTGGTAAAACGCGATCCGATGGGCGTTTTCTCGCGCTGGCTGCATGATCACGCCACGACAGACTGTGTCTTCCGCCTCTCGTTACCGCAGTGTAGTCGGCGCCCCGACAAGTCGAAAGGCGTGGTTTTCATTGCGGCCGGCATTGGGATTACTCCAGCACTTGCCGAAATGTCTGAAAGGGGACCGGACAAAGTCAGGGTCCATTGGTCGTTACGCGGTGCAGCACGGTCGACGTTCGCAGCCGCCATTGCGGCCGCGGCCGCGGCGGCGGGCTGTGGCCTGATTGTGCACGACACAACGGCCGCAGGTCGCGTCACCGATTGGATCGGCCTCTACCCGATCGACACGGCTGATGCTGTGATCGTGTGCGGCCCACCGGCCTTTCAGCAAGCAGTGGTGTCTTCACTTCGTGAAGGCGGTTGGAAAGAGGACAACATCATCGTCGAGAGCTTCGTGCCGCGCGGTCGGACGCTGACTAAACTCGCTCACATCGACAGCTTCGACTATCTTCAAGAGCCGGTGGTCGCCCACAGCTTTCACCTTGCGCCGGTCGGCTCTGTTCTCGACGAGGCTCACGCATTTCTCCGGCAGTTTTATTTCGAACACGGCGCACCGGATGCCTTCGACCTCCGCTGGCACGAAGTCTCCAAGTCCATCGCGGCCACGGGAAGCTACACTCAAACCTACGAGGAACTCGCCTTCGGAGCGCGGCTCGCATGGCGTAACTCGGCCCGGTGCATCGGCCGCTTCTTTTGGCGCTCGCTCAAGGTTCGGGACCTTCGTCACCTCAACACCGAAGAAGCGATCTTCTCGGCCCTCGTCGACCACCTGGAACAAGCCACAAACGGGGGCGACATCGAACCCATCATCTCCGTATTCGCGCCCGACAAACCCTGCATTCGCATTCTCAATCCGCAGTTGATCCTCTACGCCGGCTATAGCGAAAAGGATGGCTCGGTGCTCGGCGACCCGAAAAGCATCGAAATTACACAGATTGCGCTCGACCTCGGTTGGTGCCCACCCGGTACAGCTTTCGACGTGCTGCCGATCATTATCCAGATCGGCGATCGCGAGCCCAAGTGGTTCAACCTGCCCGAGCCGGCGGTCCTGCAGATCGAACTGAGCCATCCGCGCCACGAGATTTTCTCGCTCCTTGGCTTGCGTTGGTTTGCGGTCCCTGCGGTGTCAGGAATGGCACTCGATGTAGGCGGCATCCAATACACGGCTGCCCCATCGAACGGCTTCTACATGGGGACGGAGATCGGTAGCGGAAATCTTGCGGACCCGTCACGATACGATCAGCTTCCCGCTGTCGCGGCCGCCATCAAGCTCGATACTGCGGATCCGCTGTGGCGCGACCAAGCCATGCTCGACCTCAATGTCGCGGTGTTGCACTCCTTTAAAAAGGCCGGTGTGCGCATTCTCGACCATCACAGCCTATCGAACTTCTTTATGCGCTTTCGCGAGGAGGAAGCGCTTGCCCGGCGCCCGAGCTACGGCCATTGGGCCTGGGTCATGCCTCCAATGGGGGGTAATCTCTCGCCTGTTTGGCGGGACCACACGCTTAAGAAGAAAATCCTCAAGCCAAACTATTTCTACCAATCCATGAAGATAATGGACGTTGCGGAACGCGATCTGACACTCGCGATCAATGATGCTGCCTAGAGGAGATACACTTACCCGGTTATGCTCTCGGCATCTGTCCTGTTAGGTTTGCTCTCTAGCCAGTCATTCGCCTGTGGAAGCACTTGAGACCATTCTTGTAAACACCTTTATCTTCAACCCGGTTTCCCTTGCAGGCCTGCATGTGGGGATCCTGCAGAGCGCGCCGCCTGATCGCCCCCGTCACCCAGTTTCCAGCATAGCTCCCTCAATAGCGGAGATCCTCCGCTTACGAGGTGTCTCGTTCAACCCTGAGGCGCAGGAGCAGAGACCGTTTCAAAAGGAACCATGCCGGGACTCGCTGCTTTCGACTGCATGATCGGGCGGCAGGGTGTTGTTCTGTTCTGGAACTGTTGGGATGGCCATGGCGTCACGGGAATGTTCGGAGGCCACATCGATCTCTGGAACAAAGATGTCATGGGGAACGGCCTTTCCTATCGACTGTCCGGTGACAGGCCGACAAGGTGGGAATCGACGTTCTTCAGAGCCGCAAGATTTCATTTTGGCCCATGGATGAACATAAGCGTGGAAGGTAGAGCGCCGAGGCTGCTGACCGGTGGCAAGCATCTGTGAAATGTTCGAGCGCCGTGTTGCGGCCAAGACTGTCTCGTTTTCTTTGGCGACAACGACACGTTTCAGTCCAGAGCAGCCCTCAATGAAGGCTGGTGGCGGCGCTTGAAGGGCGTACCCCTGAGCGAGAAAGCTTCCCGCTTTTCGAAGGACATTCGGCGCCCCAGCGCGTCAATCCACCCAGCCCTTGCGACGCGCCTCCAAAGTTGCGAAATCATAGGCGTCGAGGGCAAGGCTTTCGGAGGGGGCATGGCCGCTTTCCCCCGCCCCGTGCGCCTGATGGACCAGCTGCAGGCGGCCGTTCTTGTCGGCCACTTCGAAACGCCACCAATGACCTTCGTGTTTGTGCCGGACCGTGAGGGTTCCGTCCTGCGCATCCACGCAGGCGAACGGCGCCCCGAATGCGGGTATGTCATTATCCTCTTGCGGCATGAGGCCTCCTTTTGGGGCGCGGGGCGGGACAGGCACTGTCTTGGTCGGCTTGGCCGTAGCCAGGAGATCCGGGCGCCGTCTGCGCGTGAGCGCTTCCGATTGTGCCTTTCGCCAGGCCGCGATCCGCGCATGATCACCGCTGAGCAGGATCTCCGGGATCGGAACACCCTCGAAATCACGCGGCCGGGTATAGTGGGGATATTCGAGCAGGCCGTTCTCGAAGCTCTCCTCGCGCTCCGAGTCAGCCGCGCCCATGACGCCGGGCAGCAACCGGACACAGGCATCGAGCAGCACCAGCGCGCCGAGTTCGCCGCCCGATAGCACATAGTCGCCGACCGACACTTCGATGAGGTTCCGGGCGCCGATCACACGCTCGTCGATCCCCTCAAAGCGTCCGCACAGAACGGCAACGCCAGGACCATCGGCAAGCTGGCGAACAAAACTCTGGTTGAGCGGCACACCACGTGGACTCATCACGAGGCGGGGGCGTGGATCGTCGAGGGTGAGGTGGGCATCGAGGGACGCAGCGACGACATCCGCCCGCATCACCATGCCGGGGCCACCGCCGGCCGTGCGATCGTCGACCGCCCGGTGCCGTCCGAGACCATGATCACGGATATCGAAAGTCTCGCAGGCCCACACTCCCCGCGCGAGAGCCTCGCCCGCAAGTGAGAGGCCCAGTGGGCCGGGGAACATGGCCGGGAACAGAGTGAAAATGCTGGCGCGCCACATGGCTCAAGGCTCGCCGGGCATGTCTGCGTCCGTGTCCGGGTCTTCCGACAGGGCACCCTCGGCCAGAACGACGCGTCCGCCCGCAATGTCCACGACCGGAACAAACGCTCGGGTGAACGGCACAAAGAAGGTCTCGGCCGACGCGGGAGCGATTTCGAGCAGGTCGCCCGCCCCGAAATTCTGCAGGCTCACCACACGTCCGACATCCAGGCCCTTGTCGTCTTCGGCCCGCAGACCGACGAGGTCGGCGTGATAGAATTCATCGGCGTCGGGCGGCGGCAGGTCGTCGCGGGCCACGAGCAGCTGCATGTTCGTCAGCAACTGGGCTGCGTCGCGGTCGACCAGTCCCTCGAACCGAACCACCAGCATGTCATCCTTGAGGAGACGGGCCGCCGCGACTTTCAGGCAGCGCCGACCGTCTCCGGTCCAGAGCGCCGGATAATCGGCAAGCGACATGGGCTGATGCGTGTAGCTCTTCACCCGGACCTCGCCTCGCACGCCGTGAGGTGCGCCGATGACGCCGACGAGGATTCGATTGGGCTGCGTCATGAGATCCGATTGCGACTCTTGGATCGGCCAGAACATGGCCGCTGCGACGCATCGCTTAATCGACCGTTCATCCGCAATCAACGATTCGAGACGACACTCTCGCGATCAGGCGAACCCGCCTGCCTTGAAAACCACGGCCGATCCGCGTAGCGGTAGTCTCGCTCCGTTCGGGGCTTGTCGACACGGAGATTTTTGCGACCGAATGCTGACCACGATCGTTGCCCGCATCGTAGCCGCCTGCTGCCGCCATGCCAAGCTGGTTCTTCTCCTCGCGCTCGTCGCGACGGTGGCGGCCGTCACCTATTCGGCTACGCATTTCGCGATCAACACGGATTCAAGCAAGCTGATCTCGACGAAGCTGCCCTGGCGTCAGTACGAGGCCCAGTTCAACAAGGCTTTCCCGCAGAACAACGACCTGATCCTGGTGGTGGTCGACGGACAGACGCCGGAACGCGCCCAGCAGGCCGCGGCTGCGCTTGTCGAAAAGCTCGCGCCGCAAACCAGCAATTTCGAATTCGTCCGTCTGCCGCCTGAAGAAGCCTTCTACGGCCGCGAAGGCTTGTTGTTCCAGAGCCTCGACGAGGTCAAACAGGCGGCCGACCGGCTCGAGCAATCCTCCCCATTGCTCAGCACGCTCGCCTACGACCCGACCCTGCGGGGCATCGCCTCGGCGGTGCAGTTGATCGCGACAGGCGTCGTGCGTGACAAGCTCCCGCTCGATCAGGCGGCGCCGCTCTTCACCAAATTCGCCGTGCCGTTCGATGAGGCGCTCGCGGGCAAGACCGCCGTGTTCTCCTGGCAGAGCCTGTTTCAGGAGGGCCATGATTATGAGCGAGGCAAGCGCCGCTTCGTCTTGGTGAAACCCAAGCTCAACTTTTCGGATATCGAGCCGGGCGGCCACGCGACCGATATTATCGAAACGACCGTCAAGGAACTCAATCTCGTGCCGAGTACGGGCGTCAAAGTACGCCTGACGGGCTCGATTCCCTTGAACGACGAGGCCTTCAGCTCGGTCAAGGACGGCTTCGCGCTGAACAGCGCCATCACGGTGCTGGCGGTGATCCTGCTCCTCTGGCTCGCCTTGAAATCGGTACGGCTCATCGTGGCCGTGTTCGTCAGCACAGCCGTGGGTCTCCTCCTGACCGCCGGGATCGGGTTCTTCCTGGTCGGTGCCCTCAATCTGATTTCCATCGCGTTCGCGGTGCTGTTCGTCGGCATCGGGGTCGATTTCGGCATCCAGCTTAGCGTCCGCTATCGCGAAGAGCGCTTCAGGAAGGCCGAATTGCTTCCGGCCATCGTCGGCGCAGGCGTGCGGGCCGGCCGGGGGCTCTCCCTGGCGGGGGCCGCCACTGCGGCCGGGTTCTACTCCTTCCTGCCCACCGATTACCGTGGCGTCTCTGAACTCGGCATCATCGCCGGGACCGGCATGATCATCGCGTTCTTCACCAGCATTACGGTTTTGCCCGCCATGCTGATTCTCCTCAAGCCACCGGCAGAAGGGAAGGAAGTCGGCTATTCGTTCCTGGCTCCGCTCGATCTCTTTCTGGAGCGTCGCCGGTGGTGGGTGGTCGGCGTCATGCTCGCCGTCATGATTGCGGGCCTGCCCCTCCTCAGGGACCTTCGGTTCGACTTCAACCCGAACCATCTCAACAACCCGCATTCAGAGTCGCTGGAGACACTCGACGATCTGCGCAAGGACCCGGCCACCACGACGAACAAGATCGAGGTTCTGGCGCCTTCCCTCGACGCCGCCCAGGTCCTGGCCGGCAAGCTCGCGGCCGTTCCGGAAGTGGCATCGCTCCAGACCATCAACACCTTCATCCCGCCTGATCAACAGCCCAAACTCGATGCTCTGAAAGACGTGGCCGAGAACCTCGGGCCCGAATTGGCACCCACCAAACTGAAGACCGCGCCGAACGAACAAGATGATCGGGACGCTCTCGCCAGCGCGGCCGCCATGCTGAAGCAGGCCGCCGCCAAAGGAACTGGCCCGGCCGCCGACACAGCCACGCATTTGGCGAATTCGATGACGAAGCTCGCGGCCGCGCCGGCCGAGGCCCTTCAGCATGTCCGCGACGCGATGCTGCCGCCGATGCATATTCTTCTCGACCAGATCCGCGGCTCCCTTTCGGCAGCGCCCGTCTCCCTCGCGACGATCCCGGAGGACCTCAAGACCGACTGGCTGACCTTGGACGGACAGGCGCGGATCGAGATCACGCCGAAGGACATCACAGGGACCAACGCCGCGTTGCAGCAGTTCAGCGATGCCGTCCTGGCGGTGGCTCCAAACGCGACGGGCGAGCCGGTGCTGATCCAACAGTCCGGTAAGACGGTGATCTGGGCCTTCATCGAAGCAGGGCTCTGGGCGCTCGGCTCGATCGCCGTGATCCTGTATCTGGCGTTGCGGCGGATCTCCGATGTTCTGGTGACCCTTGTGCCTCTGCTATTTGCCGGTCTGATCGCGATGGAATTGACGGTGTTGATCGGACTGCCGATCAATTTCGCCAACATCATCGCGCTACCCCTGCTGCTCGGCCTGGGGGTCGCCTTCAAGATCTACTTCGTCATGGCGTGGCGGGACGGACAAACCCACCTGTTGCAGTCGAGCCTGACCCGCGCGGTGTTCTTTTCCGCGATGGCGACGGCCGTTGCGTTCGGCAGCCTCTGGTCGTCGAACCATCCGGGGACCTCCAGCATGGGCAAGTTGCTGGCCTTGTCGCTGGCCTGCACGCTGATCGCGGCCGTGTTCCTTCAGCCGGCCCTAATGGGACCGCCGCGTGAAGGCGCCAAGAAGCAGGAAGAGTTCGAAGAGGAAGAGGCCGCTCGGGCGATTGAAAAAGCGGTCGCCTGACGTCAGGTCGCTCGACCCTCGCTGAAGATATCGTGCCGAGCGGCCGCACGATGTCTCGGAAGGCGCTACAGGTCATGCGTCCTCGCGCTGATTAGTGGCCCGTCAGTGCGTCGAGGTAATACCAACCTGATGAGGCTTTACGGGTGCCGTGTCCTTCGGCCCCGCAAGCGGCTGTCGGGCTCACGCTTTGTCTGACGGCCCCGTGCGGTTTTCTCCTCTCTCCCTTGTGGAGAGGGACTGGGGGTGAGGGTCGCGAAAAAACCCGATTTCCGGCCAGGAGCGGCCGGTCGAACCGAATGCAGCTTGGTATGACACGTGAGGATCAGTGGCAGCCTGGGTCGGGTTAAGCCGCTTTTCCTGCCACGTCGCCGTAGCCGCCCCAAGTGGCGCCGCAGGCCAGGGCGGCGACACGGACGGAGTCGGACATCAGGCCCGCAAGCTCCTCGCTGTAGCGATAGCCGGGAGCAGCGCCCAGATAGCCGCCGGACATGGCGGGATGGGTGTAGATCTCGGTGACGCCCTGCGGAGGGTGGACCAGGAGCGCCGCGAGACGCTGTTCGGTCATGCCGCCCGACCACGCCAAGCCGAACACATGGTCTGGTACCCGGAAGCCAGCCCAGCGCAGGCGACGCTTGAGGAGCTGCGTCCAGGGTTGCGTGATCAGCGGCGTGAGACGTGGCGCCTTCGGGTCGATGGCCCGGATCATCACATGCGGCTCGTCAGGCACCCGGACCGATCGCATGCCGTAACGTGGACCGATGCGCATCAGCAGCGTGGCGACGGTCGGATGAAGATGGAAGTGCTTGTGGGCGTTGACGTGGTCGAGCGCCAGGCCCGTGGCGGCAAAGACCGAGAATTGCGCCTCGATCTCGGCGGCCAGTTGCGCCTGGACGTTTTTGCGGAAGAACATATCGGCGCCCGCACGGGCCATGTCGGTGCGGAACAGCCCATCGGGCCCGACAAGATCCGGGATCTGGGCCCGTGACAAGACAGGCGGCGCTTCCAACAGGGTCAGGTGAAGCCCGACCCTCAGTCCCGGAAGGCGCCTCGCCCGCTCCACGGCATCGGCACAGGCTGGAGCCCCGACCATGAGGCTCGCGGCGGTCAGGACCCCGCGTGTGTGGGCCAGTTCGACCGCCTCGTTGACTTCGCGTGCCAACCCGAAATCATCGGCTGTGACGATCAGATGCTTCATGACCCTGTGACGACACGCAATCCGAGGCAGTGGGAGAGCGGCATTCCGGGTTGCGGAACGCCGCCGAAGGTCCCTGCCTTTAGCGTGACTAAGCGGCCAAATCCAGGCTGCGACGCTCCTTCAGGAAGTGGAAGAATTCCACGCCCTCGCGCAGGCGGCGCACCATCATCTGCCGGTCCCGCACCATCTCGCCGACGATCGAGGCGATCTTGCCCGTGCGGAAGTAGAAGGAGCGGTAGAAGGTCTCGACCGACTGGAAGATTTCCGTGTGGCTCAAGTGCGGATAGTGCAAGGGCGCGATCTGCACGCCGCTGTCATCCACGAGCTCGGCGTTCTTTTCATCGAGCCAGCCGTTCTCGACCGCCTGGTTGAACAGGAACGTGCCGGGATAGGGCGCGGCCAGTGACACCTGGATGGTGTGCGGGTTGATCTTTTTGGCGAAAGCCATCGTCTCCTGGATGGTCTCCTTCGTCTCGCCCGGCAGGCCGAGGATGAAGGTCCCGTGGATCGCGATGCCGAGTTCGTGGCAATCCTTGGTGAATTTTTCCGCGACCTCGATCCGCATGCCCTTCTTGATGTTGTGAAGGATCTGCTGGTTGCCGGATTCGTAGCCGACGAGGAGCAGGCGCAGGCCGCCGTCCTTGAGCTTCTTCAGCGTCTCGCGCGGCACGTTGGCCTTGGCGTTGCACGACCAGGTGATGCCGAGCTTGCCGAGACGCTCGGCGATCTTCTCGGCGCGCGGCAGATCATCGGTGAATGTGTCGTCGTCGAAGAAGAATTCCTTGGTCTGCGGGAAGTTCTTCTTGGCCCACACGATCTCCTCGATCACGTGGTCGACCGAGCGGGTGCGATAGCGGTGGCCGCCGACCGTCTGGGGCCAAAGGCAGAAGGTGCAGCGCGACTTGCAGCCGCGACCCGTGTAGATCGAGATGTAGGGGTGCTTCAGGTAGCCGATGAAGTAGTTCTCCATCACGAGGTCGCGCTTGTAGACCGGCGTGACGAAGGGCAGCGAATCCATATTCTCGAGGATCGCGCGGTCCTTGTTGTGGACGATGACGCCGGAGTCGTTGCGGAACGACAGACCCGGGATCGAGGCCCAGTTCTGGCCGTCGGCGACGTCCTTCACGGTGAAATCGAATTCGTTGCGGGCCACGAAGTCGATGACGGGCGCCTGGACGAGGCTCTTGTCGGACTCGACCGCCACTTTGGCGCCGATCATGCCGATCTTCATGTTGGGATTGGCAGCCTTGAGGGCTTGGGCGCACTTCACATCCGACGCGAAGGACGGAATGGACGTGTGCATGATCGTCAGGTCGAAATCCTTCGCCTGGGCGGTCACTTCGGCGAGCTTTGTCTTGTGCGGCGGAGCGTCGATCAGCTTGGAGTTTTCCACGAGCGCGGCCGGCTGCGCCAGCCACGTCGGATACCAGAACGACTTGATCTCGCGCTTGGCCTGGTAGCGGGAGCCCGCTCCGCCGTCGAAACCGTCGAAGGAAGGCGCTTGAAGAAAGAGCGTTCGCATTAGGGTCCTGTGCTGTCGGGCGCGGTCAAAAGTCCGTCCGGGCGGACACGGAGTCGATGACCACGCCAGTCGATCGATCCGGGAAGAAAACTGCCGAGGAACACGGCGAAAGAAAGAAGATCACGAACCACGAAGAGAGAAAGCTCCACTGTGTCTTTTTGGACAAAGCGTTTGACTTGAAAGAGCAGTGCCATCCTGAGCCCAATGACGAGGCACAAAAGGGCGATGCTCCGCCAGTGAAGACCATCGGCCAGCACCGCCAGGATCCCAAAGGGCAGGACGTGGGTCACGACGGACCCGACGAAGCCGCCAAAATTGACGGTCCGGATGGTGCGGTTCCAACGCAACTCCTGCCGCAGGAGCGCCCTCAGGCTCGTCGCGGCCGACATATGCCCCAACACGGGCTGTGCCGGCACGGCCACCTTGAGGCCCAGACGCCTGACCGCGACGCCGATCTCGTAATCGTCCGCCAGATGGTCTTTGAAGCTCATGAAGCCGCCGATCTCCGTCAGCGTGTCCCGACGAAGCGCGATGGTCGACCCCATGCAGGGCTTCGCCAGTCCCAAGCTCAGGCCGAGCACGACATTGGGCAGGAACTGGCCGTCGACCCATCCGGTCGCGAGGCGAGACCAGAGGTTTGGCAAAGAGACGCCCCGATAGAGGCACGTGACGGCTCCGACACCGGCCTGTTGCAGCGCGCCGACCACGCGAGAGAGGTAATCGGCTTCGACCCGCATATCGCTGTCGGCCAGCACCACGATCTCGCCGTCGATGTCACGGCTCATGTTGATGAGATTTGACACCTTGCCGTTACGGCCGTGCCGTCGAGGGTCGATGACCAGCCGAAGATCGCGTTCCGGATAAGCGCGCCGCAGCCGTTCGACAGTCTGGATCGCCGGATCGGTCCGGTCTCCCACGCCAAAAACCACGGTGATCCGGCCCGGATAATCCTGCTCCACGACGGACGATAAATTCTCGAACAGCATCGGCTCGTCGCCGTGCAGCGGCTTCAGGATTGTGACCGCGGGATAGGCGATCGGCCTGTCGTCGGTCTGACCCGCATAGCGGATGAGGCAGATGATGGAGGCGATCGCGTGGAGGCAGCCGGCACCAGTCAGCAGCCAGAGGATGAGGAGAATCGGGCTCAGAACGCCACCCGTTGGTTTGCACTCCAAGCCGATATGGCGCAGGGGAAAATGGTCATCGGACGTGCCGTTCGGTGGTCGAGCGACGCCCTGCCGCCCTGTTCGGATCAGATCTTCAACCCTCGTGACGAAACCGCACTCCCCCAGGCGGTTCAGACGGTCGAGGATTCACGCTGCTTCGCATCAACCGGTGGGGTGCGCAAGAGTCGGCGGCCCTCCAGACCCTGCCAAATCAGGAGACCGGGTATTCCGAGCAACACTTCGGGCAGGCGCTTGACGAGCGATAAGGCGATCGCGGTCGGGGCCGGAATGCCGAAGATCGCGCAGAGCGCCACGAAGCCGCCCTCCTGCACCCCGATCGCGCCCGGCACCACGAAGGCGGCGCCCCGCACGGCTTGGGCCAAGCTCTCGATGATCAATGCCGTCGAGTACGTGACCGGTTGCCCCATGAAACGTAGAGCGACATCGATCTCCAGGACACCCACGAACCAGATGACGAGATGCAGCAGGATGGCGGCCAGCACGGCGCCTGGACGCCGATAGAGGGCCTGCAGACTTTCGTGGAGCGATCTGATGCCGCCGAGCGCGGCCCATTTTGGGTTTTGGGCCAGACGGGCGAAGAGTTTCTCCACCAGCTTGAAACCGCCGAGCCGTTGTGCTGCGAAAAAGCCCAGCAAGGCCGGCGCCATGATGGCAAGGCCGACCAGCACCCAGCGGGCCAGAGCGGTGTCGCCGGTATAGGCGATCAGCAGCGCCACGCCGAAGAGCGTGAAGAAGAATTGCGTGAGCGTCTGCACGAACAGATCGACGATGACGCTCGCACCCGCGAGGCCTCCGGCCGGCCCGAAAAAGGTGAGAAGCCGGGCGCCGATGAGGTCGCCGCCGACCTGGGCGACCGGCAGCAGGCAATTGATCGATTCGCGAAGCCAGCGGAGCAGGATGAAGATGCGCAATGGCGGGCGGCTCTCGGCCGGCAACAGCCAGGCCCAAGCGACGCCGGCCCCGGACGTCTCAATCGCACGGACGGAGATCACCAGCAGGGCGCCCCAGCCGACGGCTTCAAAGGCCGACCAGACCGACCCCGCACCGAAATAGCCGACCAGCGAGATGGCGGCGACAAGCCCGATGAGGGCGGCAAGGGCGAGGGATTTGGGCATTGGCTTCGTTCCGCTGGCGAGCCCTGCCGCCTTTCCGGGGTCAATCAGCCTCGTCTGGAGGCGCGATGCGCCGCTTATGGCATCTTCCGGAAGCGACCTGAAGCCTGATCGCGCTGAACTTCGACGGTCGCGGCAAAGCACGGGGACGGATGACCGTCGTGGCAAAGCACGCTATGCCCTGATCCCATGTCCGAACTTGTACCCGACGCCGTCTCCCGCCACAAAACCAAGATGGCGAATCGCAAGGCCGTGCAGGATGCCGAGGTCGCCAGCAAAACGATCGGCGAAAAGGGACTGCTGATCGTCAACACCGGGCCCGGCAAGGGCAAGTCCACGGCGGCCTTCGGTCTCGTGCTCCGCGCTTTGGGACACGGATGGTCCGTGGGGGTGGTGCAGTTCATCAAAGGCGCGTGGGACACGGGCGAACGGCGTGTGCTCGAAGGCTTCTCGGAGCATGTGCGCTGGCACACGATGGGTGAAGGATTTACCTGGGAAACGCAGGACCGGGGACGCGACGTTGCGGCCGCCGAAGCCGCTTGGACCCAGGCACTGACCCTGATGGCGGACCCGGCGGTGCAGCTTGTGGTGCTCGATGAACTCAACATCGCCCTGCGCTACGACTACCTGCCGCTCGACAAAGTCGTGGCGGCCTTGAGTGCCCGGCGTGCGGACCTGCATGTCGTGGTGACGGGACGAAACGCCAAGCCGGAGATGATCGCGGCCGCCGATCTCGTCACCGAGATGACGGTCGTGAAGCATCACTTCGGCGCCGGCGTGAAGGCGCAGGCGGGCATCGAGTTCTGATGGGCGCGCGCGCCTTGATGATCCAGGGGACGGGCTCCGACGTCGGCAAGTCGCTCATGGTGGCGGGCCTTTGCCGCGCCTTGACACGTCGCGGGCTGCGGGTGCGGCCGTTCAAGCCGCAGAACATGTCCAACAATGCGGCCGTCACGGCCGACGGCGGCGAGATCGGCCGCGCCCAAGCGCTACAGGCCCGTGCCTGCGGCGTCCCGGCCAGCGTGCACATGAACCCGATCCTCCTGAAGCCGCAGAGCGAGATCGGGTCGCAGGTCGTGGTGCAGGGCCGGGTGATCGGAAACGCGAAGGCGCGTGAGTTCCAGGGAATGAAGCCGGGCCTGATGGGCGCGGTGTTGGAAAGCTTCGCGGCACTCCGGCGCGAAGCCGATATCCTGCTGGTGGAGGGCGCCGGCTCCGCCGCCGAGGTCAACCTGCGCGACAACGACATCGCCAATATGGGATTCGCCCGGCGGGTGGACGTGCCGGTGGTGCTGCTCGGCGACATCGACCGCGGCGGCGTCATCGCCCAGATCGTCGGCACCAAGGCCGTGATCGATCCGGCCGACGCGGCCCTCGTGGCCGGTTTCCTGGTCAACAAGTTCCGCGGCGACCCCGTCCTGTTCGAACCGGGGATACGCCTGATCGAACGACACACCGGTTGGCCGGGGTTCGGCCTCGTGCCCTTTTTTACCGACGCGCATCGCCTGCCGGCCGAGGACGCCATGGCTCTGACAGGGATGCGGACTCGACATCATCAGCAAGGCCAGATCAACATCGTGGTGCCACTTCTGCCGCGGATCTCGAATTTCGACGATCTCGATCCGTTGCGTCTGGAGCCTGGCGTCGCTCTGCACATGGTGCGTCCCGGCGATCCCCTCCCCCTTGCCGATCTCATCATCCTGCCGGGTTCGAAAGCCACAATCGCCGATCTCGCGGCACTTCGGCGCGCCGGTTGGGATATCGACATCCTGGCACATGCCCGCCGGGGCGGCCGCGTGCTCGGGATCTGCGGCGGCTACCAGATGCTCGGAACCCGCATCGACGATCCCAACGGAGTGGAAGGCCCGCCTGGCTCGTGCGACAGCCTCGGGCTTCTCCAGGTCGAGACGGTGCTGTCAGGCGCGAAGACGCTTCAGGCCGTGCAGGGCACCTCTGTGGCAGACAATGCCGCCTTCTCGGGTTACGAAATGCATATCGGCGTGACGCAAGGGCCGGATCTGTGCCGACCGTCGCTCCGATTCATCGATGGTACCGCGGATGGAGCGACCTCTCCGAGCGGCAGGGTCGCGGGCTGCTATGTGCATGGGCTCTTCAACAATGACGAGCAACGTGCGGCCTGGCTGCGCCGCCTCGGCGCGCCGGTCTCCGATATGGACTACGAGTTCACCGTCGAGGCAACGCTTGACGCGCTGGCGGAGCATTTGGAGCGACACGTCGCAGTGGACCGTTTGCTCGATCTCGCGCGTTGATTGAGCCTGTCCGAACCTCTGCTGCCCTGAGGCAAACGTATCCTTTCGCGTGAAAGGGTGCGGAACGGCAGGACTGTTTATCTTAGCCAGGTATGAACATATCATACTGTCAGATGACGTTTGCGACGAGCAGGAGAACCGCAATGTCCACTATCGAGAAGCGAACATTCAGTCTGCCTGCCGAACACGCCAATTTCATTGACTCTCTAGTGGCGTCAGGAAGCTACGCGTCGGGAAGCGAAGTTGTTCGAGCCGGGCTTCGTGCACTGCAAGAACGTGACGCCGCTGTCGAACGATGGCTACGGGAAGATGTCGCTTCCGTATATGACGCAATGAAAGCTGACCCAGCGCGTGGCCTGTCGACCGAGGCGGTGTTTGGGGCCGTGAGGACGCTGCATGCGGCACGCCTCAAAGGAACGCAGTGAAGCAACGCCACGTCAATTTTTCTCCTGAGGCGGGAGGCGACCTGATAAAGCTTACGAACGGATCGCAAACGCTGCGGGTGAACGCGTGGCCTTGGGATATATCGAGCGGCTCGAAGCCTTTTGCCTTGGGTTCGATTTGGCATCCGAACGCGGCCACCGGCGGGATGATATTCGTCCCGGTCTCCGCATCATCGGGTTTGAGAAGGGCATCACGGTCGCCTTCATGGTCGACGACGTTCAGGTGAGTATTTTGCGGCTTTTTTCAAAGGGTCAGGATTGGGAAACCGCCCTGCTACGGTAGGCGGATAGACTCAAGTTTGACCGACTGGTTCGCACCGCCCAGCGACGGGAGCCTAGCCTCATTCCGATGATTTGGCGCATTCTTCCAGTTCAATCAATGTCCCATTGAAATCCTTGGGATGCAGGAACAGCACCGGCAGGCCGTGCGCGCCGACCTGCGGTGTGCCCGTTCCAATCATGCGAGCACCCTGCGCCAGGAGCGTGTCGCGTGCGGCCAGGATGTCCTCCACTTCGAAGCAGAGGTGGTGCATGCCGCCGCCAGGATTGCGGTCGAGGAAGGACTTGATCGGTGAGGCTGCGCCGAGCGGGCTCATCAGCTCGATCTTGCTGTTGGGGAGGGCAACAAAGACGACCGTGACGCCGTGCTCCGGAAGAGGCAGTGGATTTGAGACGCTTGCCCCCAAAGCCGAGCGGTAGAGAGCCGCGGCTGCATCGAGGTCCGGAACCGCGATCGCCACATGGTTGAGGCGGCCGATCATGGGCGGCTTGCCTCGATATAGGCGGAGGGGTCCTTCTGGGCGTAGCCGAGACGCGCGTTGAGGGTCTCCATCAAGGCTTCGGCGGCCTCCAGGATCACGGTGCCGGGCGGGAAAATGGCGGTCACGCCCGCCGCCGTGACGGCGTCGTAATCCCCCGGCGGGATCACGCCGCCCACGACCAGCATGGCATCGGATCGGCCCAGTCGATCAAGTTCCTGGCGCAGCGCCGGGATCAGCGTCAGATGGCCGGCCGCGAGCGACGAGACACCGACGATATGCACCTCTTCGTCGGCAGCCTGCCGGGCGGCCTCCTCGGCCGTGGCGAAGAGCGGGCCGAGCACCACTTCGAAGCCGACATCCGCAAAGGCCGAGGCGATCACCTTCTGGCCGCGGTCGTGACCGTCCTGCCCCACCTTGGCGACCAGAATCTTGGGGCGGCGGCCGGTCTGCTCGGCAAAGCTGCGGGTGAGGTCGGCAACGCGGTCGATCGCGCGGGTGTCCGTGCCGGTCGCGCCTCGATAGAAGCCTGAGACGGCCTTGGCGGTCGCGGCGTGCCGGCCCCAAACCGCCTCCAGCGCGGCCGACATCTCGCCGACCGTCGCATGGGCACGCGCCGCCGCGACGCTCGCTTCGAGCAGATTGCCGACACGGGTGCGGGCCACGACTTGGAGGGCATCAAGGCTGGCCGCCACAGTCTTCGGATCGCGCTCCGCCCGGAGGCGCGCGAGCTTGACGATCTGGGCGTCACGCACGGCGGCATTGTCGACCTTCAGAACATCGAGCGGCGCCTCGCTCTCCGGCCTGTAGCAGTTGAGGCCGATGATCGGCTGCAGACCGGCATCGATCCGCGCCTGGGTGCGGGCCGCCGCTTCCTCAATGCGCCGCTTCGGCAAGCCCGACTCGATGGCCTTGGCCATGCCGCCGAGCGTCTCGACCTCTTCGATATGCGTCCAGGCGCGCGCCGCGAGATCGGCCGTCAGACGCTCGACGTAGAAGGAGCCGCCCCAGGGATCGGCCATCCGGGTCGTACCGCTCTCGTGCTGCAGGACGAGTTGCGTGTTGCGGGCGATGCGGGCTGAAAAGTCTGTCGGCAGCGCCAGTGCCTCATCAAGCGCGTTGGTGTGCAGCGATTGGGTGCCACCCTGGGTCGCGGCCATCGCCTCGGCCGTCGTGCGCACCACATTGTTGAAAACGTCCTGGGCCGTGAGCGACCACCCGGAGGTTTGGCAATGCGTTCGCAGCGTAAGCGATTTGTCGGACTTTGGCTGGAATTGCGAGACGAGGCGTGTCCACAATAGACGTGCGGCTCGCAGCTTCGCGATTTCCATGAAGTGGTTCATGCCGACCGCGAAGAAAAAACTCAGACGCGGGGCGAAAAGATCGATGTCGAGCCCCGCCGCGAGTCCCGCCCGGATGTAGTCGACGCCATCGGCTAGCGTATAGGCGAGTTCCAGGTCGGCCGTCGCACCCGCCTCCTGCATGTGATACCCGGAAATCGAGATCGAATTGAACTTCGGCATCTTGGCGGACGTGTAGGCGAAGATGTCGGAGACGATGCGCATCGAGGGTTCGGGCGGATAGATGTAGGTGTTCCGCACCATGAATTCTTTGAGGATGTCGTTCTGGATCGTGCCGGCGAGCTTGTCCGGCGCCACATCCTGCTCCTCGGCCGCCACGATGTAGAGCGCCATGATGGGCAGCACGGCGCCGTTCATGGTCATGGACACGCTCATCGTGTCGAGGGGAATGCCGTCGAACAGCGTCCGCATGTCGAGGATCGAGTCGATCGCCACGCCCGCCATGCCGACATCGCCGGCCACACGAGGGTGATCGGAATCGTAGCCGCGATGTGTCGCGAGATCGAACGCGACCGAGAGGCCCTTCTGGCCGGCCGCGAGGTTGCGGCGATAAAAAGCGTTCGAGGCTTCGGCCGTGGAGAAGCCGGCGTATTGCCGGATGGTCCAGGGCTGCGTGACGTACATAGTGGGATAAGGCCCGCGCAGGAACGGCATCGCGCCGGGAAGACTGTCGATCGCCACGCAGCCGCTCCGGTCTGAATGGCCATATCGTGGCTTCACGTCGATCCCCTCGGCGGTCAGCCAGGGTTCGCCGCCCTGCGGGGCGTCGGCCCCGGCGGGCGCGAAGGCGATGCCGGAAAAATCGGGGATGCGCGTCATGGCGTCGCCTCGCTCTCGAATTCCTCCGCATCGCGCTCAGGCCGAAGAGCGGAGAACACGGCCGAAGCATTCGAAACGTCAGGCCCGCTCGCGGGTGGCAGTGGTGCCACCACGCTCGGCTCGCGTTCGGCCGGACCCTTGAAGGACGTGACGCCGACGAGCGCGGTGCGGCCCGACGCGAGATCGGTCCGACGCGCCGCGCGGACGGCCCCGATACTGGCCTGCCATGTCCCCGCTTGCAAGGCCGTGGCGAGCCCCCCTGCCCGTTCGAGGCCTTGAAAAAGCCGCCAGGCTTCCGCGCAGAGGGCCCCGGTGATGAACTCCACACTCCCTGCGCCCGCGCCGGGATCGGCGACACGGCCGATATGCGCCTCCTGCAACAGCAGGAGGGGGGTGTTCCGGGAAAGACGGCGCGCGAACTCGTCGGGCAGCCCGAGGGCACTCGTGAAAGGCAGCACCGTGATGCTGTCGGCTCCGCCCATGAGGGCGGCACCGCAGGCGATCGTGTTGCGCAGCAGGTTGCTCCAGGCGTCGCGTCGGGACAGCATACGCCAGGAAGTTTCCGCATGGAGCCGGATCGGGGCGGGCCGCAGGCCGCAAGCCTCTTCCACGCGCGCCCAAAGGCGACGAAACGCCCGAAACTTTGCGAGCGTGAGGAATTGGTCCGCGTCGGCCGCGAGCGTGAAGCTGAGCGCTCGGCGCGCCTCATCCAGGCCTTCGCGTTCGAGCGCCCGGAGATAGGTCACGCCCGTCGCCAGCACGGCCGCGAGCTCCTGGGCTTCCGAGGCGCCGGCATCGTGGTGAGGCCGTCCATCGGCACGAAGCGCCGGCGTGGTCAATCCATATTGGCGAAGATCCCGCAGCCAAGCGGCGATGCAGGCCATCACGGCGTGCATCCCGTCTTCCACGCCGAGATCCCGAACTATGCGCGGCACCATCCCGGTCCGCGCCATGTCGCCCAACGGGTCGATTGCGATATCGAGGACGGTGAGGTCGCGGCCCCTGACCGCGAGCGCCCCGAGCAGGGTGCCGACAGTTCGCGCTTCGAGGAAGGTCGGGCACTCGCAGCGGAACGGAGTACCTTCGAGATCGAGGCCATCGAGCGCCATGGCGATCCCTGTGGGGGGAACACCGAAGCCGCGGCCGCAGGAGGCGCCGGCAAGGACGAGCGTCAAGCCCGTCGCACCATTGGCGAGATCGATGACCGCAAGGCGGTGCGCTTCCGCCGGAACGGGATGCTCCATGCGCTGCAGTATGGCGACCGGCCGGCTTGCATCCCGCCAAGGCTGGGGCCCCGACGGCAGGTCGGCCGCGAAGAGAGGACCGAGAGCGATCCCGTCATGGCTGCGAGAGACGAGCGCCTCGATGAGGTCGGCACCCTTGAGGACGCGCGACGCGGCCGCGCGCCAGGATGCGGCCTCCGGCTGGTCGAAGACCGGCGGCAGCGCCCCTTCCATCACGCGAATTCCAAGATGGTGGCATCGACCGCAAGGCTCTCCCCGGCCTTGGCATGGACACGATCGACCGTCCCGTCGCGCTCGGCCCGGACGACGTTTTCCATCTTCATGGCCTCCACCACGGCCAGAGCCTCGCCTGTCTTCACGACCTGCCCGGGTGCCACGAGAACCTCGCGCAAAAGTCCCGGCATCGGGCAGAGCACCGCCTTGCCGCTACCCCCGGCACTCTTGAGCGGCATCAATTGCGCGAGTTCGGCCTCGCGGGCGGTATAGACCCTGGCTTCGGCAAAAGTGCCGGCGTGAAACAGCATCACGCCGTTGGGTACCGGTCGCACCTGCACGGCCATTGAGGCGCCGTCGATCGTGCCGTGCCATACCGGGTTCCCGGGATTCCAGGTCGAGGATACAGACAGAACCTGGCCGCCCTCGAAGCGGATCGCCGCCGCGCCGTGCGCATCGTCATGCACCTCGAAGCGGAAATCCTGAGACCCTAGCCGCACGACACGCTTTTTCGCGAAGGCGTGTGGGCGAGCGACCTTCAGCTGGCCGGAGATCTGACGCTTGCGCGCATTGAGACGGTGGTCGATCAAACCCGCCACCGCGGCCATGCGTTCGGCCACGGCCCCTTTGGGAGCAGGATTTTCGAAGCCGCCGGGAAACTCCTCTGCGATCAATCCCGTCGACAAGGCGCCCTGCTTCCAACGCGGGTGGTCCATCAGGGCGGCCAGAAACGGGATATTGTGCCGGATGCCCGCGATCGCGAAGGCGTCCAGCGCGGCGGCCTGCGCCGCGATCGCAGCCTCGCGGGTCGGGCCGTGCGTCACGAGTTTGGCGATGATCGGATCGTAGAAGATCGAGATCTCACCGCCCTCCTCCACCCCGGCATCGACCCGGACCGTGATGCCGTCCCGCGAGCCTTCGGCCGGAGGACTGTAGGTCGTGAGTCGACCGATCGAGGGCAGGAAGCCGCGTGTCGGGTCTTCGGCATAGATGCGGCTTTCGACCGCCCAACCGTCGAGCCGCACGTCGGCCTGTTCGAGCGGGAGTGGTTCGCCCGCGGCGACCCGGATCATGAGTTCCACGAGATCGAGCCCCGTGACCAATTCGGTGACCGGATGCTCCACCTGGAGCCGGGTGTTCATCTCGAGAAAGAAGAAACTCCGGTCCTGCCCGGCCACGAATTCGACCGTACCGGCCGAGTCGTAACCGACCGCCCTGGCGAGGGCGACGGCCTGCTCGCTCATCAGGCGCCGCGTTTCCGCGTCGAGCAGCGGCGAGGGCGCTTCCTCGACGACCTTCTGGTTGCGCCGCTGGATCGAACACTCGCGCTCGCCGAGGGCGATGACATGACCGTGCTTGTCGCCCAGCACCTGGATCTCGATATGGCGCGGGTTCTCGATGAATTTCTCCAGGAACACGCGGTCGTCGCCGAACGAGGAGGCCGCCTCCGAGCGCGCGCGCGCGAAGCCTTCGGCGACCTCATCGGCCTTCGAGGCGATCCGCATGCCCTTGCCGCCGCCGCCGGCTGACGCCTTGATCATCACCGGAAAGCCGATTTCGGCCGCGATCTCGCCGGCATGGGCGGCGTCGCGGATCACATCAAGGTGGCCCGGCACGGTCGAGACGCCTGCCGCCCGGGCAAAGCGTTTCGACTCGATCTTGTCCCCCATGGCCGCGATGGCCTGCGGGTTCGGCCCGATGAACGTGATGTTCGCGGCCCGAAGCGCTTCCGCGAAGGCTTCGCGTTCAGACAGGAAACCGTAGCCGGGATGCACCGCGTCGGCGCCGGTCGCGCGACACGCCTCCACGATGGCCTCGATCACGAGATAGGACTGCGCCGCCGGCGCGAGGCCGATGAACACGGCCTCATCGGCCATGGCGACATGCAAGGCATCCCGATCCGCCTCCGAATAGACCGCCACTGTGGCAATGCCCATCCGCCGCGCCGTCCGCATGATGCGGCAGGCGATCTCGCCGCGGTTGGCGATCAGGATCTTGGAGAACATGGCGGCCTCCTCACAACGGGATATTATCGTGCTTGCGCCAGGGCCGCTCGGACTTCTTGGCGCGCAGCATCGCCAGCGTCCGCGCGACCAGCCGCCGGGTGTCGCGCGGCATGATCACCTCGTCGACATAGCCGCGCTCGGCGGCCACGAAGGGCGACAGGAAGCGCGCCTCGTAGTCTCGCGTCAGCTCAGTGATCTTGTCGGCGTCTCCGACATCCTTGCGGAAGATGATCTCGACGGCGCCCTTGGCGCCCATGACGGCGATCTGAGCGGTCGGCCAGGCATAGTTCACGTCGGCACCGATGTGTTTCGAGGCCATCACATCATAGGCCCCTCCGAAAGCCTTTCGGGTGATGATCGTGACGAGCGGCACGGTGCATTGCGCGTAGGCGAAGAGGAGCTTCGCCCCGTGCTTGATGAGGCCGCCCTGCTCCTGCGCGGTGCCCGGCAGGAAGCCCGGCACGTCCACGAAGGTGAGGATCGGGATCTCGAAAGCGTCGCAGAAGCGCACGAAGCGCGCGGCCTTGCGGGAAGCATCGGAGTCGAGGACGCCCGCCAGCACCATGGGCTGGTTCGCCACCACGCCGATGGTGCGCCCGTCGATCCGTGCGAAGGCCGTCACGATGTTTTTGGCGAACGCGCCCTGGATCTCGAAGATGTCGCCCTCGTCGACGATCTTTTCGATCGCCTCCTTGATGTCATAGGGCTTGTTCGGGTTCTCGGGCACCAGCGTTTCGAGGCTGGCCGTGCCGCGTGCGACATCGTCAAAGCTCGGCCATTGCGGTGGTCCGTCGGTGTTGTTGGCGGGGAGGAAATCGACGAGCCGCCGCACCTGCAAGAGCGCTTCGAGGTCGTTGTCGAAGGCAACGTCGGCGATCGAAGATTTGGTGGTGTGGATGCGGGCGCCGCCGAGTTCCTCGGCCGTTACCGTCTCGTTCGTCACGGTCTTCACCACATCCGGCCCGGTGACGAACATGTAGCTCGTGTCCCGAACCATGACGATGAAGTCCGTCATGGCGGGTGAATAGACGTCGCCACCCGCGCAGGGACCCATGATGACCGAGATCTGCGGGATCACCCCCGAGGCCTCGACGTTGCGCCGAAACACCTCGGCATAGCCGCCAAGCGCCGCGACCCCCTCCTGAATGCGTGCCCCGCCGGCGTCATAAAGCCCGATGATGGGCGCCCGCATCTTCAGCGCGAGATCCTGAACCTTGGTGATCTTGCCCGCATGCGCCTCGCTGAGGGAACCGCCGAATACCGTGAAATCCTTGGAAAAGACGAACACGGTGCGGCCGTTGATCGTCCCCCAGCCCGTGACCACCCCATCCCCGGGGATCTTGGTCTTGTCCATGCCGAAGGCGGTCGAGCGGTGCTCGACAAGCATATCGAACTCTTCGAACGAGCCTTCGTCGAGGAGAAGATCGATGCGTTCCCGGGCCGTCAGCTTGCCCCTGGCGTGCTGGGCCGCGATGCGCTGCTCCCCCCCGCCCGCTTCCGCCCGCGCGCGGCGCCGTTGCAGCTCGTCCAGAACCTGTCGCATGGAAACCCGTCCTAGGCATCGGCGGTCGGCACCGCGAAGACGCCCATCCTATGGCGGCACGCCGAGGCAACGGCAAGAAGGTGTGTTCCGATCCGGCGCGACGCAATCGAGGTGTTGGCCGACGCCGAGATCCCTGACGCCCTCCCGCGGTAGACCAACACCGGCCTGTCGCGGGCAGCCGCAGGAATTCTCTTGCCCGTTCCTGGCATCCGACCGAAAAACATGCCGTTGGGGAACCAAATGGCGGGACCTTCCTTGGAGTCTCTGACGAAAGGTCATGTGCGATGAAGATTCTGCCAGTTTCTGGACTTCTGGGAGCGGCCACGTCTGTCGTGATCCATGTCGGTGCGGGCGCCATGCCGCTCATCGTGCAGCAGCCCGGCCATCATGGCGAAGGCCTCACGATCCTGGCGCAGCTTGCGCAGGCACCGCCGCCGGATGGCCAGCCGCAAACGGGCGACCCGTCTCAGGGACCAGCACCGGCGCCAGCTCCTCAGCCGTCGATCGGGACCACGCAAACACCGGCTCCGCAGCAACCCGCGACCGCCGCTGCCCCACCGGCCGTAGTTCTCACCCCGAACGGCACAGCGCAACCGCCGGGCACGGCCGCCACAAACGGACGCGGGCCGCAACGCGGCAGGCTGCAACGTGGCAACACCGGTTCGCAATTCGGGAGCACGCAGCCGAGTGGCGCCCTGCCGACCTACGGAAGCACATCGCCGCTCGATGGGTCGCCGCAAAGCGACGGCATCCAGCCCTCGACAGGAACGCAGCGGAACCCCACGAATCCGATGATGGGCGACACGCCCGCCTATGGAGGCCAGCAAGTCTATGGCGGCACTCAATCCACCCTCGGCACGCCGCAACTGAGCGGCACCCAGAGCTATGGCGGAACCCAAGCCTACGGCGGCACACAGCCGTATGGGGGTCCGCAGCCGTATGGGGGCACGCAACCGAACGCTGGCACGCAGACCGGGATCAGCCAGGGCGGCGGGACGATCTATACCCGGCAGCCCCTCGGCGCTTCGCCGACGACGCGCGACCTGACGGGCACCTATGGAGGCTCGAACGGTTTTGACGCGCGTGGCGTCTACACCGGGACCGCGGCTCAACCGCTCTCCTATGGCCAGCTCTACGCGACGCCGCGCAGCGTGAACAACAACCTGCTCGGGAATGGTCTCGATGCGCGGTCCATAACGCGTCCGTTCATCCCGCTCGGAACTGGCCCCGGCCGGCCCAACAGCGGGTACGGCATACCAAATGGCTCGAAACCCACATATATGGATGCGCGCGGGGTCCAGCGGTCGAATTGAATCACTGCTCCGTTATGGCGCGTGATGAAGGACGGCAGGATCGATGCTTCACGACCAACACCCATGAGGCTGCATGATCCGTCATATCGTCCTGGTCCGGTTTGCTGAGGAGACACATGTTTCCGAGCAGAGCGCGATCTTTGCGGAGCTCGCGGCACTGCGCACGATCGTCCCAGGCATGCTCACGTTTGCAGCGGGGGCCAATGTCAGCCCGGAGGGGTTGGCGCGTGGTTTTACGCATGCGTTTACGGTCGATTTCGCCAGTGAAGCCTCACGGGACGCCTATCTGCAGCACCCGGCGCACCAGGCGGCTGGCGGGAAGCTTGTGCAAGCCGCCAAGGGCGGCCTCGACGGGATCCTCGTGGTGGATGTCACATTATCGGGCGACGCCGCGACCCCTGGTGCCTAGACAAACAGGCCGCGGATGCCTCGGCGCCCGGCGGCGTGTCATTCTTGACCTCTGGCAATTGTGTCGTCTGCATTCTTGCAGGTGAAGAACCTCGACAACAAATCTGTTCCGGGACGTCTTTTAAAATCTAAGTCCGCTTCGAGGACTCTTTCAGCCTCTGGCGTTGGTCAAAAAGAGCAAAATCAATTGTGGCTGAGCCACGCCAGGGTGTTTGCCGACGAACCAGGAGTTCATCATGCGCGCTGTCGGATATCAGACTTCCAGGCCCATCGCCGATCCCGCCTCACTGATCGATATCGAACTGCCGAAGCCATCGCCGAATGGACGCGACCTGCTGGTGGCGATCCACGCTGTTTCGGTCAATCCCGTCGACACGAAAGTGCGAAAGCGCGCTCAGCCAGAAGCCGGTCAATGGAAGGTCCTGGGCTGGGATGCGGCGGGCATCGTGGAAGCCGTGGGGCCGGAGGTGAAGCTGTTCCGGCCCGGGGATGCCGTCTTCTATGCCGGGGCGATCGGTCGGCAGGGTACCAACGCCGAGTTTCATCTCGTCGACGAGCGGATCGTCGGACACAAGCCGGCGACCTCGTCGTTCGCGCAGGCGGCCGCATTGCCGCTGACCGCCATCACGGCCTGGGAAACCCTGTTCGACCGTCTTGCCGTCCGTCGACCGGTTCCGGGCGCCGCACCCGTCCTGCTCATCATCGGCGGCGCGGGCGGCGTCGGCTCGATTGCCACGCAGTTCGCCCGCCAGTTGACCGACCTGACCGTCGTCGTCACGGCCTCCCGTCCCGAGACGCAAGAGTGGTGCCGGTCGCTCGGCGCCCACCACGTGGTTGATCACAGCAAATCACTGTCCCAGCAGATCACGGCACTCGGGATCGGCCAGCCCTCCTTCGTGTTCTCGACGACGAACACCGACGCTCATCTGACCGAGATTGCCGCCCTCATCACACCGCAGGGGCGCTTCGCCCTGATCGATGATCCGGCCGCACTCGATGTGAGCGTCCTCAAGCCGAAGAGCATCTCGCTGCACTGGGAGTCGATGTTCACCCGATCGACCTTCCAGACGGTCGACATGACGGCGCAAGGCGACCTGCTGAACGAAGTCGCCCGACTGGTCGATGCGGGCACGCTGAAAACCACGTTCGCCGAGAGCTTCGGACCCGTCAGTGCCGCCAACCTCAAGCGTGCTCACGCCTTGATCGAAAGCGGACGCGCCAAGGGCAAGATCGTGCTGGAAGAGTTTTTGGCGTAGCGGCGCTGTGAAGCGCCCGGCGTCCTAGCGGCACGCCCGCTCGATCAGGCCCATTCGCCTTTGCGGAACACGGGGACGCGGCTGCCATCCAGATGCACGCCGTCGATGTCGATCTCGTTCGAACCGATCATCCAGTCGATGTGAATGGAACTCTTGTTGCCGCCCTGCGCCGCGATCCGCTCCGGTGTCAAAGCGGCGCCGTCGATGAAACACTTCGAGTAGCATTGGCCGAGTGCGATGTGGCAGGCGGCGTTCTCGTCGAACAGCGTGTTGAAGAACAGCAGACCGCTGCGCGAGATCGGCGAGGAATGCGGCACGAGCGCCACCTCGCCCAGCCGCCGCGCGCCCTCATCGGTGTCGAGCACTTTGGTCAGGACCTCCTGGCCCCGTGCGGCCCTGGCCTCGACGATCCGCCCTTCACTGAACCGCACGGCCATGCGGTCGATCAGAGTTCCGTGGTAGGATAAAGGCTTCGTGCTGGCCACGACGCCGTCGGCCCGCAACGCATGCGGGGTCGTGAAGACTTCCTCGGTGGGGATGTTGGGGTTGCAGGTGATGCCGTTCTTGGCCGTGGCGGCGCCGCCCTGCCATTCATGACCATCGGCCAGGCCGAGCGTGAAGTCGGTGCCGGGCCCTACATAACGCAGCGCGCTGAATCGCTGCCCGTTCAGCCAGGCCGTTCGGGTCCGCAGAGCCGCATTATGGGCGGCCCAGGCCGCCACGGGATCCTCGACATCGACCCGTGACGCCGCGAAGATCGCTTCGGCCAGTTTGCCCACCGCAATGTCGGTCGCGACACCGGGAAACACCTGGGCGGCCCAGGCGGCCCCCGGATAGGCGACGATGTTCCAATTGATATCGAATCCCGTGATCTTCTCGATCGCCGGACGATAGGCCGTGGAGGTCGCCTTGTTGGCACGCGCCACTTTGGCGGGGTCTTGCCCGGAGAGAAGCATCGGATCGTCGCCCGCGATGGCGAGCCGCGCCGTGTTGTGGCTGAAAGCGTGAGCCATGCCTTCGTAGAGCCATCCCGCCGCCCGGTCGAAGCTCGCATCCGCGCCGAACCGGAAGCGCGCCAGCGTGATCTCGTCGTCGGTGATCAGAGGAATGACGAGGCCAGCGCCGACCCGATAGGCATGCGCGGCGATCCGGCGGACTAGAGGCATGGCGCCGATCGGCGCGGTCACGAGCAGATCCTGACCCGCCTGCAATTGCAGCCCGACCTTGACGGCCACTTCGGCGAGCCGATCGAGCCTGACCGGATCGATGGGGTCGTGGGCGGGCTCGGAAATCTGCGTCATGGACATCCTGCGACCTTCGCGCTGATCGAATCTCTCAAGCGACCATAAGCACGAAGGATCACCGGGTCACGCCCCAGCACAGCCGCAGCAGTGGCACGGCGCCCTCGGACGCGAGACCTGCCGCCAACGGAACGACAATCCAGACTTGCGCGACACAGCAAGCATCCCTATAGAGACCATCACGCAGCGCCCATCGTCTAGCGGTCCAGGACGTCGCCCTCTCACGGCGAAAACAGGGGTTCGATTCCCCTTGGGCGCGCCAACGATATCAACGTGTTGTCATTGAGGACAGCGGTTGGTGTCCAGTATGTGTCCCGCGTGTAAGGCTGGACGACGCTGCACCTAGCTGGACACAATGGTTGAGCAGCTTCACGCGCTAGGGCTGTCAAGCATTCAAACTCAATCCTAGCGCGCCGATTGGTCTGGCGGTAACTCGCAACTTGCGACTAGCGTGCGAGGCTCCTGAGCTGCCTTGCTGACAGCGTTCCGCGGATATCACCACGGCCCTGAGGCAGTGAACCACTTAGCGCTCCCCTGCCCGAGACCTGGAGAGCTAAGGTGCGCAACATCAATCGAAGGACGCATCCATTCGTTCATACACCCTTCGACTGAGGCTTCTGCCGTTCGAACCGTATAGGGGAGGCCTTGATAGTCAGTTGGTTTTCTCCGTGAGCGGATTCGCTTCCGATCCAGCGGAGAATTTGTCAGTATGAACCATCTGTTTCAACGAACACCCCGAATCACGCTTGGGTTCACTGCCAATGACGCCTCGCGAACGCTTAGAATCGAAGCTGATAGCGGCGAAGCTGGGTTCGACGCCGAAATTCATGCTGGAAGCTGCGGAACTCATTTCCGAGCAAAATCGATGCCTGGTCGACAGCGATCTGGTGTTGGACTGCTTAGTAGAAGATGAGGACATGTATCCGCAAATGATCCTCCGTCAGAAAGTTCTATATGAGCAAATCGATCCGACCGTCTACATTCTGGACGGTTGTCTGACACTGGAAGGGCGATCTTTTTTTAGAGCGATTTTAAATGAAGTTCAAGAAATGAGGAGATCGCTGAGGGCCTTGAACGATGACGAATTTCTCGATGTTTACAGGAGGGATATCCTTATTTACCACGCTGATGCCCAGTCCAGAAGAAAACAGCGAGGCGCCAGTCGTGATAAATGGGAAGAGTTTAACGATCCAAGTTTCGATGCTGATTACAGTTACTGGGGGATCGCACCTGTCTGGACCGAAGAGGAGTCTATAGTTCTTTCATTGGGTAAAGATCCCGATCATGTCGATCGAAAGAGCGTTGGCAGCCCTGGGCCACGCGGCTCATTGTTCCGCGACAAATTCGATCGACGAAGCAAGTTAGTGTCCTTGGCGATCGAGGCCGGAGACCTATCAGAGCCGATTCGACCAAAGAACTTCGTCGAGTGGGCGATCAATATCGGTTTCGAGCTTCCTCAGGCGCTTAAAAATATTTTACCGTCTTCGCGAGCAATCCAGCGAGAAGTAAGCACTCCTGACATTCATCAAAATACGTTGCATATGTTCTACCGCATCCTCCTGGGAGTTTTGGTGAAGGATTACGGCTTCGATTTCTCGAAACCAGATACCGATGACCAGCCGGGTGTGTTCGTCAAAATCGAAAATGCTCTCATAGGCGCGGGAGTGAGCGTCGACGCCAAAACTATACGCAAACATGCTAGGCGTGCTCAAAAATGGGCCGACGCAGCGGATCTCCCGATCGCAACCAGGCTGAGGAAAAAACCGACGACTTAGGGAATATTCCCAACACGCAGACTTAATTCCAGTTCTCATCCCGCAAGATTCCTTTGGCCCAACAGTGGGCCTTAGGAGACGACAGTGTTGAAATCGTTCACACTTCCCGAAACCGGCTTTATGCGGGTTCCCGGCGTGCTTGCCATTTTCCCATTTAGCAAATCTAGCCTCTGGCTGGCGGTCAAAGAAAACCGGTTTCCGCAGCCGGTCAAAATAGGCCCCCGAATTACCGCGTGGCGGGTCGAAGATATCCGCCAGCACATCGCCAAGATCGGGGGCTAAGCCATGCCTACGATGTCACGTAAAAACGACGAAAACAAGCAAGGCAAATCGCCGGTTACCGGCGATTTCAAGGTTCGTCGAGATGGCTGCGCTCCTGAAAAACGGTTGGACAGTAAACGCGATAAACAGCGTTTGCGGTTTGAGAAAGCTATCAAGAGCCCCGTCAACGCACTCAATACCATTCGCGAAGATATTAAAAAAGACCGTCGAGGCTTCCGCAACCGAAGATATCAGGATGTGGCTGTCATCATGAAGGCCGCGATCAGACTGAACGCCTCGCCGAAAGACTACCAAGAATTTGTCAAACTTAGATTCTGGGTGAAGGCAAAGCGAAAGCCCAAGGGAATGGAAGCGGACGACGAAATTCTACGATGGTGCCTGGTTTTTGCTTTCGACGCGCGGGTTGAGTCGGAGATTAAACGCATGCGCGATTACAACCAGGCGCTCATGCCCCTTTTCGACAAAAAGGTTGATCCGGAGACTGTCCCTGAGATCCTCAATGAGTGCGGCGGATTCGAAGGACTGGGTGACATGGCCACGCGCTATGCTCGGCAAACCAGCTCGGTTTCAGAAGTGCCAACCCTTCCATCAAGTGAAAGCAATCGCCGGTCTGACCCTCAGCCGGAGCTTGACGAGCTCGACGCTGATGACCTGATCCCCACCTCGGTTACGCTTGCCGTTCCCAGGCTCGTGCCTACTGCAGCGGCCGACAAGATGATTAAGCCGAGCAAGATCGAAACGCTCGACATCGATGCTGAGCCTGAGCTGATTTCAGAAGCTTGCAATTTGGCTGAGGGTGAAGAGGCAAACCTTCTGATCAAGCGTAGCGGCATGCTGATCAAGCGTAGCGGCATGGTTGGCAAGAGTGCTCGCTTTGTGGCGGTAAGCTTGCGTCGGGCAAGTTTATCGGGCCGTTCGGGCTAGAATATACGCGGCTTCTTGAAAGCCCGTGTCTGGAGCATGCCACGTTAACCCAGCGCGGGCTTTCATCCTCATAATATTAAACCACGTACGTCGAAGAGCCAGTAATGGTTACAATACTGTTAAGCACATGCAAACGGGCAAAAGGCACCATTCATGAGTCACATGCTACCCCAACCCCAGTTCAGCCTCCGTTTAATCCCCAATTCAGCTATTTTCGAAATACGACCCCCCCGCCAGTGGCCACCCGGCTTTAAGCCAGTGAATATCGTCGATCTCGAGACCTTCTCTACTGTTCATCGTTGGGCCGATGACAGAATGAAGATCTATATCGAAAATCCCCACGTCAACTACACTGCGACAACCAGCGGTCGAACAATCAACGAAACTCTCCTGCGTGGTGCCGGATCGGCACTTTATGCCAATAATGCCGAGTCTCGAATTTTCTTCGTCCACATAGCTTCAGACCATTTTCTTGCCCATCGCGGCATTCGCCAAGGCCCTCTGCACCTCGTGACTTTCATGCCCGCCCAGTTCGTTCGCCCGATGGGAGATCAATGGATGCCGAAAGATCGCCATTTGCGCGCGGCGGCGCGGCGAGCGGGACCGGCCGCCGAGTTCGATGTCCGCGTTCTGCAAGCCTTCACTCGTCAGGCGCTGCATGGCATTCCATTTGTTGGGATGGTGGAAGCTGCGCTTTTCAAGGAGCGTACAGGTCGGTGGTCGCACCGTGACTGGGTTAGTTGGCACGCTCATGTGCTGACATGGGGTGCTACGCGGGAAGAGCTTAGAAAGGCCGTCAGGCCGCTACGCAGGAAGCATTGTAGTTTGCGCAAAAATGTCAGCTCGGTGCACATCAAGTACGTTAGTTATGAGGACCTCCTTCGTCAAACCGGGTACATCCTCAAGGCTCCGCAAAAGGCAATGCGTGAAGTGTTTCTCCCGGAAGGTTTCAACTCACAAACCGGCGAGATAAGATCGGCGGAATTGCGGCTCAAGAAGGATTGGCTTCGGACTGGCGACCGGGTCCGGATGTTGGACATCATGGGGGAACGAACCCTAGATCACCTGCTTTTCGGCAATGACGAGGGCACGGTGCTGGCGCGCCAAATTCGGTCTGAAGCGCTTGCGCCGTGGCGACGTTGGGGGCCTAAATATGATTGAAGCGGCTTGGTCATCAAGAATGATCTAACGAGTTGCTTCGGTGCAAAGCACCCACCGGTAAGCGTCATACGGACCACTATACTATCGCTTTAACCCAGCACCGGAACTAAGCGGGCCGGTAGCGTTGCACCTCACCGTGTTTGATGTCGCAAACCATTCCTCTTCGCGTCCCTGCCTATGCTCACTGTTCCAGCGCCAGCAGTGTCGTAATTCGAACGCTTGGTCAGAATGTAACCGTGAGCGATATCGAGGCACGCTCGACTACAGCCCGTTGCTCGCGGAGCGGCACGTAATCGTACAACGCAGGCGTCCTCTCAATCGTCCTATCGATAAAATGTAACGGTTCCTTGCTCTTGTCTTTAATCTCCATCATCTCCTTATCCGTAATAAATATCTGCACTATGCCGACCTTGTATCGTTCAGCATAGTATTCAATTCCTTTTGGAAGGGGTTCATCGTCCGATTTGACGCGATAGCAAAACCAGGATCTGTTAGAGAAGCGTTTATGCGAAATTGCTTCGAAAATCATCCTTTCCCAATTTTCAGAGTTAAGCTTAACCTCACAAGAAACCAAGTCGACCTCAACAGCACCGAACAGCTCCACTCTGTCGACTCCGATAATATCAGGATTTCCCCACGCACCACCACTCTTCAAATTAGACATATCCTTCGCTTTATATCCTTTTTGTTCAAGCCAAAGCTGAACGATCGGATAGAAATCCCGCTCATAAATGGTAGTTTTATTGTTGCCAGTCCCAAGTTGTTCTTCGTCGATCGGCTTAGCTTCGGATTTGCTTTTTGCATCGGGATCGTACCAATACCCTTTTCGTGGGCCGCCGCTAACAATTCCGGACTGAGGATCATTATTCGCTGCAACACTCAAATAGTTCAACATAGAGCCATCTGACAAGCTGACTTGTAGAGTGCCAGCCTCAATCCTTTTCTTCAGATGGTCGATGATCTGGATGTTGCTTTTTGACTTATTCGCAGAGACGCTGTCAGAAGCCTTTAAGAATTCTTCTGCAGCGCCTACTACGAGGTCATACGTTCCCATATTCGATATCCACTTTGTGTCACAAGGGTTCCGATCAGACGCTTGTCTGCTCGACTATGATGCTGCAAGGACCATAGCCGATCCGACACTCCGGCCGCCATAGCTGGCGTGACCTCAAGCTTCGAATGGATGCGCATAAGGCTGGACACCATCTGTCATTGGGCGTTCAGGCAAGTTTGATCGTGAAATCTCGTGAGGGGATGCTTCTGTTCATGCTCGACCGCGAAATGACACTTCGATTGGGCGTCTTCACCTCGCGGGCTGCTTACCGCTTGAATGATCGAGTATTCGCTTTCGCGATCTCTCGTGAACTTAAGGGTGCTCCTCGTTGAACGCCGCTGCGCGAGAGCTTGGATACTCGTCACGTAAAGGTTGCTCGGAGGGACCTTCCTCCTCGACAGAAGAGCTCGGAAATGATGACCAACTATGTATCTCATCTAAAGGCAAATGAAGATGCGGCGGCTCTGGCACGCCAGGAGCAGATTTCAGTGCGTGAGCAAAGAGACCGCCTTGAAGCGAGCGGCCGTCAATGGGTGGATTCCATGTACCGGGAGAAAGATAAGGCGGAAGATCGTGCCGAATCCGCTCGTCTGAAAGCTCGAGAAATTTTGGCGCCAGTTCTTCAAATGCAAGAAGCCGACGACGATGATATTGCAGCATTGGTGTGGGCTTTGGTCCAGCATTCGGCGGGCATGCTCGCTTTATGTGAACTTGACGAGCCAGCGGACCTCAAAATCCGACGTCTTGGACGGGTGATGCAGTCGGACGCGATCATCTTCTGACCGGTCGAAAGATCGGAAAACAACAGAAGTCGGGAGCATCGCTCCCGGCATCTTGCCTGGTTTATAGCGGTCCCACGGACTGGCAGACGACTCAGGCGGCCACCTGCCTCGACTGGCCGTGCATTCATGATCGGTCGGTCCCTTCAACAGGAATGCGGCTCTCTTGACCGGCACTATTGGCAGCGCGCTATGAGCCTGACCGGTTTAGCCGGAGCGCCGAATGACACGCCTCGATAATTCCGCTTGGCAGCACACCCTCGCGGTCACGCGCCCGGTGCTCATACTCTCCAATCCCGACTATCTCGACCAGATCGCCGCTGACCTGCGCCGCGCCGGTGTGCAAGCGGCCGTCGCGCGCCATGACACGCCTGCGATCTTCGACTGGTTGATCGGGCTGGTATCACTTCAAGGCATCTCGGACCGCGTCGCTTTTGCCTGGGACGCCAAGCATGGCGGGATCTCATGGGCCGACATCGAAGGCGGGCTCGAGCGGTCACCGAGTTGCCCCAAGCTCCGCTGTTATTGGAGTTTCGATGGCTGCAGCTATTGCAAAGGCCGGGGCACCTGTGCCGAGCCGGCGCTCATGCTCCGATGTCCGCTACCTCAGCACAGATTGCGAAAGGGCGGGCTGAACCGGGCCGCCTATGCCTTGCACTTGTTCCTTCGCGATGTTTGCAACGGCGACTTGGTCGCCTGGCTCGATATGAGGCTTGCTGAGGCCGATGCGACCCGACCGGCCGTCAAGGTGGCCGGTGACCTACAAAGGGTCGTGCTTGAGCCCCTGACGCACATTCACGGCATCGGCGCCAAGCTGTGGTCGATGATGCTTGCCGACTTGTTGCTGGCTGGCGACCCTGGGCGGCCACGATGGGTCGAGGTTGGGGCCGGCTTCATTGCCATCGACACCTTGGTGCATAACTTCCTGCACCGAACCGGCGCGCTCCGGCGACATCGAGCCGTGCACAGCTATGGCGCGGGGTGCTACGCGCCGGGTGGATGCGCCGCCATCATTGCCGGCCTGGCGCGCCGCTTCGACGCCACGACCATCAATCCGACATTTCCAACCTGCTTCCCACGGCTCGTGCAACACGCGATCTGGAACTTCTGTGCGACGAGCCAGCAGAATATTTGCAACGGGGTGCAAATCGATGATCGGCGGCGATGCCGCAGCGTGGATTGCCCAGCCTATCCGGATTGCGATCGCGTCCGTTTAAGTTGACCAACCTCGTTCGTGTCGGCCTCAGACATGCCGGTGAGGCCGTTTTGCCAAGCATCACTCAGCTGACGGATCGACATCCGCGCCCGCGCGGGCGTCGCGCCGCAATCATAAATCTGCTCTCAGCGTCGGACATCCGCCGGAAACGAATTCGGGCGCGGCGCTGACGCCGGTGCCTGCGTCAGCAGTGCCATGAGCTCGCGCTGGCCGGCCTGCAGCCTGTTCAGTTCAAGCAGGCCAACCCCAACAAGGCAAAGGATCGCGCCGCCGATCACGCTGGTGGTGACAATCCCGAGTTGGATGTCGGTCGGGGCATGCGATCCGGCGAAAAAGCCGAAGAGGATCGCGCCGCCGCCAAACAATCGGGCCAGGAGGCTCCAGGTCCTCAACATCTCAGTGCTCCTGGTCCGGCACGATCTCGACACCGTTCACCCTGATTTGCGCCATTCGCGCCGACACGTAGCCGACGGTTGTCGTGACCACGATGTCATGACCGTCGTTCGATCGCCAGTGAAACCCGCATGCCT
>NZ_JAMOIM010000060.1 GCF_026130545.1 Lichenifustis flavocetrariae
GCTCCGGTCGTAACAACCGCGATTCTCTTGCGTCCACATCGGCAACCCCGTTCCCAGGACTCCCTTGAATCATAAATGACTCAGTTGACTCAACATGTCATCGGACAGACACTGAGGTCCATCGAGGTGGGCTGACAAGGCCGCGCCGACAGCTGCCGTGTCGATGATGTTTGACAACCGGGGTTGCGAGAATGTTACCGTTGAGACGAGCCTGCCGTTCGCCGACGAAGGAGCCATGGCTGATTTCTCGGCCGGCCGACCCTGACCAGAGGGAGACGTGTGATGGTGTTCCGTGCGCGGGGTACCGGCGGTCTGGCGATCAGCCAACCGACACATGCCTGGGTCTCAGGCCAACTGGCCCACGCCTGGAGCGATCAGCTCTGGGAGCCGCTGCTGCTCGCCGCCGAGCAGCATGACATCGGTTGGATCGATTGGGAGACTGCACCGAGTTTCGATATCGAGACGGGCCGGCCACATCTGTTCCGAGATGTCGGCGCATCGTTGCACGCGCCGATGTGGGCGCAGGGCGTCGATCGCGCGCTCGGCGTATGGGGCACCCATGCCGCCCTGCTGATTTCGCGACATGGCGGGGTCATCTATCGACGCTTTACAAGCCGGCACCGGCTGGATGAGGCGGACGCGGCCGCCGCCCAGTATTACCTCGACACGCAGGCGCCAAGAGAGCAAGTATGGGCGGATGCATTGGGGCTCGACGAGCGGAGTTAAATCACCAATCTGCCCTGATCGCCTTCGTGGATACGCTTTCGCTGGCTCTGTGCGGCGAGTTGCCGGTGCCATTGGACATCCAAGCCCCGCTTCGCGACGGTGGCCTGCGGAGCCTGCGATTGACAGAGAGGTCGGGAACCCATTCGACTTCGTGCTCTCGCCCCGGCCGTTCTGTGGAACCAGCCTGGTCGTCGAAGGACCGGCGCGCTCGCTTCCGCAAGAAGGGCGCTTTTCCGATGAGGCGAGCATGAAAACCTGGCTCCTCTCGCCCGAACTTCACGGCACGGCTTGCTTCGAGTTGAAGTTCGTAGGCTTGGCCGTCCGGCAGCCCGGTCTAAAGCGTCATATTTGCAGCCTTCGTCGATCGATCGCTCGATCCAGAAGACCATCCAGGCTGGGCGGTGGCTCCGATCTCGATCATTTTAGGAAGGTTCAGTCCTCCCCACCGTCAATGACGGGTCGCCGGTCCTGATCAAACCACAACCGAACCGCCAAGACCTGTTGGGGTTTGACGCGCGTTACCCACCGAGCTTTCAGCCCGAACCGCGAGGCGACTGACCACATAGGTGGGGCAAGGGGCTCAGTTGGACTCCGGCCGCGGGAGGCCCATTGGAGGTCGCTCGGGTCGTCGGGGTGAGACCACGTCGCGACCGAACGTCCGTTTTCCGGTCCGGTCGCGGGACCCTTGAACTGCCTCGCTGCGGAATCGATGTTCGACTACGGCAGCCACGTCGGTTTCTGGCGCGTCCTCCGCATCCTGGCCGAACGGAACATGACCGCCACCATGTTCGGCTGTGCCCTGGCGATCGAACGTAATCTGGCCATCACACAGGCCATCAAGGCCAACGGCTACGACATCTGCTGTCACGGCTACCGCTGGGAGCAGCACCAGACCTTGACCGAGGACCAGGAGCGCGAACGCATCCGCCTCGCCATCGCGTCCTTGCAGGCCACGATGGGCGCCCGCCCGACCGGCTGGTACTGCCGCTATGGGCCCAGCGTGAACACGCGGCGGCTCCTCGTGGAGGAAGGCAGATTCCTCTACGATCCCGACGCTTACAACGACGAGCTACCTTATTGGACCTCCGTCGATGGCAAGTCCCACCTCGTGGTGCCCTATAGTCTGGCCAACAACGATGGGAAGTTCGTTCGTGGCGGCGTGGCGACCGGGAGCGAGTTCTTCCTGTTCCTGCGCGAAGCGTTCGATCTTCTTTGTCGAGAAGGCGCGACCGCCCCGAAGATGATGTCGGTCGGTCTCCACCCCCGCCTCATCGGCCATCCCGCCCGTGCGGCCGGGCTGGAGCAATTCCTGGATCATGTGCTGACCCATCCGGACGTCTGGGTGTGCCGGCGTGAAGACGTCGCGGCTCAATGGTACGCAAATCATGCGCCGCAGGTTCGGTGTTGAGCGTGAAGCTGTGTTCAAAACGGCCAACATGGGGGCGATCCAGACAGGATGGGGCGTTCTCGGCTGTGATCTGGTCTTCGCTTGTCCACCCTTTATAGGCCCTCTCTCGAGGCAAGCGCCAAGTAGCGAAATTGGCTCCGGTGCAGACGAGCCCCATTCAATCAAGCCCCGCGACACGCGACTGAAAGCTCCACGGTTCGACGGCCCTCAGGCTGCACGCGAGTCTCAGCAAGAGGACATCGGATCCCATTGGTCCGATCAACTGGATGGGGAGAGGAAGGCCCATGCTGTCGCGGCCGTGCGGAACTGTGAGAGCGGGCGTCCCAGCAACGTTGGCAAATCCAGCAAAGGGAGCGAGGGCGAAGCCGCGCCGCCCGTGGTGGTCAAGATCGGTATGGTCGGTTGGATAGGCACCGATCGCAGGGGGCGGGCCGCTCAGCATCGGTGTGAGAAGAACATCGACATTCTCGAAGAGGTTGGCCATGAGCCATCCCACCTTGCCAATCGCCATCTCGGCCTCGACCAGGTCACAGCCCGACAGCGATTGACCAAAGGTCAAGGCGGCGCGCGTGAGAGGTTCGATGTCGTCGAACCTCAGCGGCGGTTCCAATTCTCCCAACATACGAGCCAAGTTGGCGGAGAGAACCCGCCCCGCCGCAAGCCCCGACAGTTCGATGATCGCGGTCAGCGCGCCGGGCTCAACGGGAACCAGGGTGTGCCCGGCCCGCCGCAGGACGTCAGCGGACCGAATCACGGCATCGCGGCGGCTGTCATCGAACGGCAGTCCCGCCGGAAGATCTTGGACGACGCCCACCCGCAGCGCCGCAACCGGTTGACCGAGTGAGGAGCACGCCGGGCCGATCGCCGGATCGGGGTGCGGGCCGCGACTATTCCCCGCCAAGCCGTCGAGAACCGCTGCGGCGTCGTCCAGGGTGCGCGCCACGACGAAGTTGCCCACGATTCCGCTATTGTAGTTGTTGAAATCAGGGCCGTGTGGCGTCGCTCCCCGACTCGGCTTCAGACCGACAAGACCGCAGCAGGCGGCCGGTACCCGGATCGAACCCGCGGCGTCGTTGGCATGCGCGACAGCGACGATGCCGGCTGCTACGGCCGCCGCCGCGCCGCCCGATGAGCCGCCCGGCGTCAGCCGCTCGTCGAGCGGATTGCGGGCGGCCGGGCCGATCAGCGGCTCGCTCGTGAACGTCATCCCGAATTCTGGAACCGTGGTCATGCCAAAGATCACGAGGCCCGCCGCCCTGAACCGGGCCACGAGATCGTCGTCGGCTGGGGCCGGCCGACTTCGACGCAGCATTACCCTCGAACCCCAAACCGTGGGCAGGCCCTTAACCCGGGTGCCGAGGTCCTTCACGAGGAATGGCACGCCCAGGAACGCGCCCTGGCCAGACGCACCGCGGGCGCGGTCACGGTCGATCCGCTCCGCCTCAGCCGTTGCGGGATCGGCCGCCAGGACACGAACGGCGCCCAGATGCGCGAGGTCCTCGGCCCGCTCCAGGGCGGCGGCGAGGGCCTCGGCGGCCGAGGTCCTGCCCTCCCGAATGGCCGCGGCGAGCTGGAGCCCGCCCTCGTCGTTCCAGTCCGTCGTCATGCGCAAGCCCCCTTCAGTCGATGTCGAATTCTTCCCGCAACGTGCGGATGAGGTCCACCCGCCGGTCGGCGGTCGATCCGAGACGATCGGCCACAGCCGTAGCGACGAGCGCGATCATGCTGGCCGCTGCCGTCGAGCTCCACTGCGTCCCGGCGTTCGAGCCATGGCAGACCAGCGCGAGGCCCCCGTGCCGCAACACCTTCGCCTGGCTCCTCGGCCCCGTGATGGCGATGACCCCCATTCTGGTCGTGCCGGCGAACTGCAGAAGCCGTGGCAGCGCCTTCGGCCACGGCTGGACTGCCACCATCAGCAGCAGATCATCTCCGGCTGCGGAGGCCAGATCCTCGGGCCAGCTTTCCGGGTCGTCGCCGAGCAGCATGACGGAGGGCCTGATCGGGGCCAGCAGGGCGCGGGTGTAGCGCGCCAATCCGGCGTCCGGTCCGAGGCCGACCAACCACAGGCGCCGCGCTGCCGCGCAACGCTCCGCCACATCGGCCAGCGCGTCCGAACGCAAAGTCTCGAAGGTTCTCACGAGGTCGGCCACCTCGCGCTGCAGGTGGGTCGATACGCTGGCGACCGCGTCCCGGCGATGCAGCGATGTTGCGACCTGCTGCACCGGCGCGGTCCGGTTGCGCTCCTCGCGGGCTTGCAGGCGCACATCGTTGAAGTCGCGATAGCCGAGGCTCTGAAACAGTCGCGCCGCAGTGGCTTTTGAAATGCCCGCAAGTCGAGCCAATTCGGTGGCCGAGAACGTCAGAAACTCGTCCGAGCGATCGAGCAGCAGGCTCGCGAGCTTCTGCTCGCTGGGGGTGAGGTTCTCGTAGTGCTCCTGAATGCGGAGCGCGAGCCGTGTTGCCATCTCCGTACTCTCGCATCGTCCCGTTCGGTAAGCACCCTGCCCGCAATTTCAGCGTGACAGACTCTAGAAACGATGAAACACTCGTTTCATCAAATAGTCATCAAGAAACCGGCGGTTCACAGCCCATGACGCGAACCAAAATCGTCCGGGAGAAGATCTGGGAGAGGCTGCGACCGGTCGCGCGGCCCGACTCCCGCTTTCACCTCAACTTCTCCGAGGTCATTCCCGATTTCGAAGGGAGCGAAGCGGCCACTGACCGCGTTGTCAGCCTGCCAGTCTACAAGAAAGCCCGCTTCGCCTTCGTCACGCCCGATAACGGCTTGGCGTTGCTGCGCCAGCGCATGCTGGAAGCCGGCAAGTCGCTCGTCGTGTCGACCTACGGCATCTACCGCGGCTTCTATCTTCTCGAACCATCGATGGTCCCCAAAGGCCAGGAGCGGTTCGCATCCTGGCTGGACGGCCTCGAGTATTTTGGACGGCCCATTACCCTGGCCGAGATCTCCTCACGAGGCCGGTTCGACCTCATGGTCACCGGAGCCTCGGCGGTGTCGCTGGATGGTGTGCGCTTCGGCAAGGGCCACGGCTTCTTCGACATGGAATGGGGTATGTTTACCGAAGTGGGGCTCGCCGACGAAGCGACCCCGGTGGTCGCCGTGGTTCATGATGTTCAGGTTATCGAGGAGAAGCTGTTTCCAAGCGAAACTGACATCCTCGTCGATACCATTGCAACCCCGACGCGGCTTATCGAGGTCAAGCGGCAACAGCGACCACGCGGCATCAAGTGGCATCTTCTCGAACCCGAGGTGATCGCCCTCACGCCACCCCTGCAGGAATTGCAAAAGCTCCGCGGGATCGCTCCGCCCGCATCCGCTCCGCCAGCCAAAGGATCAGTCCGATGACGCATGCCCTCAGCCGAAGACACGTGATCGCGGCCGGGGCCGCAACCGCTCTGTCCATGCCCTCGATCCTCACCAGGGCCAAGGCCGCGACCGCAAGCCTCACGATGCAGTCCTCGTGGAACAACGACGCCGAATTCGCTGGATACTTCACGGCGATCGACGCAGGTTATTACAAGACCGAAGGGCTCGATTTCACCTACTTGCCAGGCGGCCCCGATGTCATCCCGGAAAGCGCGATCTTGTCCGGCAACGCGGACGTCACCCTGACGACGCCCGACACGACCGTCAAAGCCATTGTTGAGCAAGGCGCCAAGTTCAAGATCATCGGCACCCAATACCAGAAGAACCCGCTCGGCATCGTCAGCCTCGCCAAGAAGCCGATCCTCAAGCCGCAGGATATGGTCGGCAAGACCATCGCGGTGCCGCCCGTCAACGTCGTTTCGGTCGAGGCGGTGCTGAAACTCAACAAGATCGATCCGTCCTCGTTGAAGATCGTGCCTTACGCCTACGATCCGACGCCGCTTATCAAGGGGGAAATCGACGGTTCGAGTGACTTCACCACCAACGTGCCCTACACGATCAGCCAGCAGGGCGAGAAAGCCGTTTCGTTCCTGCTCTACGATTTTGGGTTCACGATCTACAACGACACCGTTGTGGTCACGGAAGACACGCTCAAGACCAAACGCAAGGAACTCGTCGCCTTTCTGCGCGCCAGCCGCAAAGGCTGGGCCGAGAACCTCAAGGACCCGGCCGTGTGGCCGCCCAAGTTCGCGCAGAGTTGGTACAAGGGCACCGGACGGACGATCGACAACGAGATCTATTTCAACACGGCACAGAAACCGCTGATCGAACATGCAAGCGGCGTCTTCACGATGGACGATGAGGGGATCGCCAAAAACATCGAGGCACTCGGCCAGATCGGGATTAAAGCCACGAAGGACATGTTTGACACGTCGCTGCTCCAGGAAATCTAAGCCTTGGTCACGGGTGACGCACTCGAATTCCGCGAGGTCGGCAAGAGCTACGCGGTTCGTGGTGCAGCGCTCCCGGTCATTGACGGCATCGATCTGGCGTGTCCGCCCGGCTCCTTTACGGCCCTAATCGGGCCTTCTGGATGCGGGAAGTCCACCCTTTTGCGCATTGCCATGGGTCTTGAGCCTGTTGACGCCGGCGCTGTCACGATTGGGGGGCAGCGGCCGGATATAGCCCGCAAGGCAGGACGCATCGGCGTCGCGTTCCAGGATGCGGCGCTGCTGCCGTGGCGGAACGTTACCGAAAATGTAGCGCTGCCGCTGGACGTGCTCGGCCGCAGCAAGCGCCGCGCGGCGGCCGAGATCCAGCACCTGATCGCCTTGGTGGGGCTCGAAAAGTTCCGGTCCGCCGTCCCGGCAGAACTCTCCGGCGGCATGCGCCAGAGGGTGGCGATCGCGCGATCGCTCGTTACCAGTCCGACTGTCCTCCTTATGGACGAACCCTTCGGCGCGCTGGACCTGATCCTGCGTCGCCAGATGAACCTAGAGCTGCAGCGCATCTGGCTCGAGCGGCGCGCCACGACGCTGCTGGTCACCCATGGGATCGATGAAGCGGTGTTCCTCGCCGACCGCGTCGTCGTCATGGGCGGTCGGCCGGGCCGCATCGTGGGAACGATCGACGTTCCGCTCGAGCGGCCGCGTCCGACCGAGTTGTTCCGCACCGCGGCGTTCCATCGTCTCACCGACGAGGTCGAGGCCATGCTGACGGGCCCGGCCCCGTGACACGAACTGACTCGTCCGGCCGGCTGAGTACGGCGTTGCTTCTTCTCGGCCTCGTGGTGTCGTGGGAGATCGTCGGCGAAAACGCGCTCGTGGCCAGGGGCGCCCTGCCGGCTCCCAGCGCGATCCTGGTGCATCTCTGGTCGGACCGGGCCGATTACGGCCCGCATATTCTAGCCACGGTGCAATCAGCGACGATCGGCTTTCTGGTCGGCAACGTCGTCGCGATCGCCGCGGCCCTCATCTTCGTCCGCCTTCCCCTTGTCGAGCAGTTGTCGCGCGGATTCAACATCGCGATCTTTGCCATCCCACCGATCGCCATCGCGCCGGTGCTGGTCCTGGCGCTCAAGGGAGACTGGCCCCGCATCGCCCTGGCGGGCTTGGCTGTCTATTTTCCCACCATGACTGCCATGTCGGTGGGTCTGCGCGATGTGGACCCCCGCGCGACCGATGTGGTGCGGGCCTATGGGGGCGGTCCGAACGCCATCTTGCGGTGGATCCGGTTGCGGTCGAGCTTGCCAGCGCTGCTGGGCGGCCTACAGGTCGCGGCGCCCAATGCCGTTCTGGGTGCCATGCTGGCGGAGTTCGGCAGCGGCGCGCGCTGGGGTCTTGGCACCTATCTCTTGGGATCGCTTGGCCGCGCCGACCCGGCCCGGCTGTGGGGCATCGGCCTAGTGGCAACGGTCATTTCCGGCTTGGCCTATGCGATCCCGGCGATCGTAGCGGTACTTGTGACCGGTCGAAGCCGTGCCGTGACGATCGCCCCGGCACCCGCGTCCCTACGATCCTTGCAGCCGACCCGCCCCCTGACGCGCATGCTGGTTCTATTGGCCTCGATCCTCGTGCCGCTACTGCTCTGGTGGGCTCTGGTCGCGATGTCTGGCCTGCCGTCGATCGTGGTCAAGTCGCCCACCGGGGTGTTCCGCTACCTGGTCACGGACGCAAGCGCGCCGAGCGCACAGGCACGCCTGTTTGTTGCCCTTGCGACCACGATTCCTCTGACAATCGTCGGTGTCGCGGCGGGGCTAATCTTCGCCTTCGGCCTAGCAACAGCCGGTCTTCTCGTTCCGGGTGTCGTGCGGGCCTTGATGCCGGTCGCCCTTGTGTCTCAGACCATGCCGCTGGTTGCCCTCACGCCATTGCTCGTGCTCCTGCTCGGCCGGGGCACAACGGTCACGATGGTAATCACGATTTCGGTGACGTTCTTCCCGGCTTTCGTCACCCTTGCGCGTGGCTTCGCAATGGTGCCGCGCGCGGCATTTGATCTGGTACGTGCCTATGGCGGGGATGGATACCAGCGCCTGTCACTCATCGCGGTGCCTGCTAGTCTCCCTTATCTATTCGCCGCCGCAAAACTGGCCGTCCCCCGAGCCCTGCTGGGTGTGATGATCGCTGAATGGCTGGCGACTGGAGGCGGCCTTGGCGACCTGCTCAACCGGTCCCGTGGCACCCTGGATTACGGCATGATCTGGAGCGTCGCTTTCGTGTCTGTCGTGCTCTCGATCGGGCTCTACCAGCTCATCGCGCTGGCGGAGAATTTAATAGGTGTCGGGGATCTCAGGATGCTGAAACAATCGACAATGGGAAAGGCTAATAGCCAGAGAAGTGATTCGGATCACGCTCGTAATGCACCGCCATAGTCCAAACTTCTACGAAATCGCTGAACACCGAAGACTGAGAGTGGCCGGCCGAAAGGAGAGATGCCGCCGTCGATCGTCGCGGTTCCGTTTCCGCGATGCGGCGGCACTTCTATCGGCGTCCATCGCCGGGAGGGCTCAGGTCCGGCTTCGCGCCTGACCCACGCGAAACGGATATCAAGCGGCACCCTAAGGGGCATGGCCCCGATTGTCCGCTATGCAGACGTCGCAGCCGAGCCATCCCGGTCGCCGGCTTGCATGACGCGACCGAAGGCTCGACCATGCCTGTGGCATTTTTGATCGCGCCGAGGGCGGCGGTGACCGACTCGGCGACGCTTGGGGGTCGCCGCCGCTTCATCGATCAAGGCTAAGCGCACGCCTGGACAGCGGTCGAACAGCACAAACGAGAGCAATCATTCATGACTGACGTCGCACTCGACGCCACAGAACCCTTGGGCATTTCCTCCACTCCGGTCACTGCGAGGCGGGCGACACTCATCCTGCTCGCGATGGCGGTCGGCAGCTTTGGGATCGGCACGGGCGAGTTCGCCATTATGGGGCTATTGCCTGACATCGCGGCAGGTCTCGGGGTGTCTGTGCCAACGGCTGGCCACCTGATCAGCGCCTATGCTCTCGGGGTCGTTGTCGGAGCGCCCATGATCGCGCTGCTCGCCGCGAAGCTCAGCCGCCGGACTCTATTGCTCTTACTGATGCTAGCCTTCGGCCTGGGCAATCTGGCGAGCGCCGTCGCACCGGACATGCTGACGCTCACGGGCGCGCGCTTCCTGTCTGGCTTACCGCATGGCGCCTATTTTGGGGTCGCGGCGTTGGTCGCGGCGTCGGTGGCGGGGCCGGGTCGGCGCGCGCAGTCGGTGGGCCGGGTGCTGCTCGGGTTGACGGTCGCGACGCTTCTCGGAACTCCGCTGGTGGCCTGGCTCGGTCAGCACTTCGGGTGGCGGTCGCTGTTCGTTCTGGTTGGCGCGCTCGGCATCGTCACCGTGCTGCTGCTCTGGCTGACCCTCCCGCAGGACGAGGTTCATGACGATGCCAGTGCGCTGCGGGAGTTGGGCGCCCTTATGCGCCCACAGGTCTGGCTGACCTTTGCCTTCGCCGCAGTGGGCCTCGGCGGCATGTTCGCGGCCTTCAGCTACATCGCTTCCACCACGACCCTGGTCGCCGGCTTGCCGACCGCATTCGTGCCGATGATCCTCGCGATCTTTGGCGCCGGCATGGTCCTGGGCAACCTTCTCGGCGCTTGGCTTGCCGATCGCTCGCTGATGAAGACGATTGGCGGCGTGCTGACGTTCAACATCATGATCCTCGTCATCTTCGCGGTGACCGCATCGCATCCGGTCATGCTGTGCCTTTGCGTGTTCTTCATCGGCTTCGGCGTCGCGCTTGCCCCTGCCGTGCAGACTCGGCTGATGGACGTCGCCGGCGATGCGCAGACACTCGCCGCCGCCTCGATGCATTCGGCCTTCAACATCGCCAACGCGGCGGGCGCGTGGCTCGGCGGCGCGGCGATCACCGCCGGATTCGGCTTCGCCTCGACAGGCTGGGTCGGAGCCTGCCTGGGCGTCGCTGGCCTAGTTGTGTTCGGCATCTCCTGGAGGTTGGACCGGAAGGCTTGATCGCTCACGCGCGGCCAGTCGCTCGTTCCACCGAGCGCGCGGTCTGACGCCGCTGTTCGGGCCACGGGGTTGGCGCAGGATTGGCATGCCGCGAATGGTTTGTTGTCCGCGAAGGAAACGGCGCCAAGCTTCTGCTTGCCGCCCGTCGACTTTTGCAGCGTCGGGAGGCCGAGCCAGGCCGACAAGTACCGGCGGCACTTGAAGGTCTCCGCTGCAGGCACGGTCGCCGTGAAGGCGGTCGCGGCTTCCGGGCCGACACCGGGGATCGTCATGAGGCGGTCTCGGACCGGATCGGTCTTGGCACGCCGTTCGATCTCCCGGTCAAGATGCTTGATCTGCAGGCTCAAGATCTTGAACCTGTCGACCAGAACATTCAACACGGCCCGCGCATTATCCCAGCACATGACCGATCTTCCTGATTTCCCAACCCGCGCCTTCGCAAAGGCGGACCCCTCGCCCGATCCACTGTTCTATGCCGCGCCGCGCTTCGTCACCCATATCGACGACCGCGCGATCCGAGCCGTGACAGAGCTCTATCGTAGGATGCTGCCGGTCGGCGGGCGCGTGCTCGACCTCATGTCGAGCTGGATCAGCCACCTGCCGGAGGACGTGATCTACGCCGAAGTGATGGGCCTCGGCCTGAACGAAGCTGAACTCGCCGCAAATCCCCGGCTCGCGCGTCACGTCGTGCAGGACCTTAACCGCAACCCCATGCTGCCGCTCGACGACGCATCGTTCGACGGTGCTTGTTGCTGTGTGTCGGTTCAGTATTTCGAGCAACCCGTTGCGGTGATGCGCGAGGTGCGGCGCGTGCTGAAGCCCGGCGCGCCGTTCATCGTCACCTTCTCGGACCGGTGCTTTCCGACCAAGGCCGTGCTGATCTGGCAGTCAGCCGGCATCGACCGCGCCGAGCTCGTGGCGCTTTATCTCGCCCGCGCGGGCTTCTCGCTCGTCGAGGCCAGGCACGTTTACATACGCGACCGCCGCGGCGACCCGCTCTGGGCCGTGGTGGGTCGCGCGCCGGCCGCGGCCGCATGAGCGACGAGCAGCTCTTCGGCCTCGTCAACGCGGTGCCGCTCGCAGGCTGGATTGCCCTGTTGCTCGCGCCGCTCGCCCAGGCGAGGTTCGTTGCCATCGCGCGGGTGGTTGCGGTTGTGCTGGCGGTCGGCTACGCGGTCGGAGTCGCGGCGGCGCTGGCGGGGAGCGGCGGCCCGATGCCGGACCTGACGACGCTGTCCGGCCTCGCACGTGCCTTCTCGGAGCCCCACGTGATGCTGGTCGGCTGGGTCCACTATCTTGCCTTCGACCTATGGGTCGGCGCTTGGGAGGCCGAAGAGGCCGGGCACCTCGGAATGCCGCACGCGGCACTCGTGCCCTGCCTCGTCCTCACGTTCCTGGCCGGGCCAATCGGCCTGCTGCTGTTCCTAGCCCTGCGGGCAAGGCAATGGGGATCGGCTTGAACGTCATCAGGGGCACTACGATCGGGGCAGAGGCATTGCGACGGGTTTTCTCAGCTTGCAACCATGCGCCGCTGTCGACAAACAAATCACAAGGTCGGCTTGAGATCGCATCACTCGGCCGCCGGCGGCAGGTCGAGGACGAACAGGTCGTGGCCGATGGCTACGGCGCGTGTGCCGCCCTCCGGTAGCGGCAAAAAGCGGATCTTGTTGGTGGACAGGCCCATGTGCGCCGAGTGCCAGCTCTCGCCGCCATCGGTCGTCTCGTAGCCGCCCGTGGCGCCCCCGACCCAGCCACGCCGCTCGTCGAGGAAGGCGATGCCGTACGGGATCCAGTCGTGGTCGGTCGACACGACGAGCTTACGCCAGTGCTCGCCTCCATCCTCGGTCTTGACCACGTAGCCGCGGGCTTCGCTCGGCGGGGCAGCGTAGCTCATGATCGTGGCATAGCCGACCCGCGCGCTCGGGAAGGCAAGCTTCCAGTTGTTGTCGCCGGCCCGCGCCGAGTCGAACACCGCCCGCCACGTCTCGCCTCCGTCCGTGGTCTTCAGGATCCGGGCGTGCGCCCTGCCTTCGTCGGACGCCGAGGCGCCGGCGATGAAACCTGTCTGTGCGTCGACGAAGTGAATGTCGAGGATCATGCCCGTGACGGCGCTCATGTCGCGCCCCGTCCAGGTCTGTCCGCCGTCGCGCGACGTCATCATCGCGGCCGGACCTCCGACGCGCCCGCCGGCCCGGACCGCCGCGACTTTGCCGTCGACCTTCAGCACGTCGATGGCGCAGATGCCCACGACGGAAGCGCCGGCGACCGATCTCACCGGCGTCCAGTCGCGGCCGCCGTCGCGGGTGACGAAGAGCGAGCGCGTGTCGGTGACGCCGTCGAAGTAGCCTGGTCCCACATTGCCCATGAAGCCCAGGTCGGCATCGACCATGTCGAGCGCCCGCACGTAGGTCCCGGGGTGATGCCATACCAAGCGCCAGTGGGAACCGGCGTCGTCAGTTCGGTAGATGCGGCCCGTGCCGTTGCCGTAGAGGCCGACTGTCTGGTTACCGAAAGCCAACGCGTCCTGTTTGTTGTTGAGCTCGTATGGCGCGGTCGTCACGCGACGCCACTGAGGCTCGGTCGCGTCGGCGGGGTGGATCGACGACGCTGCCGAGACGAGCATCACAATGAGCGTCGCGGGTCGAATTGCCAAGATGGACGCTCCTCAATGCGGTGCGGAAACGCTTCTCTCGCCGAATGCGGGAAGGACGAAGCGGGCTTAGAACAGATCGGCACAGCGCGTTGGCCATGGTCGGCTGACGACATCGACCTCAGGTGCGACCCGGGCGACGTTACGCCAGCGCGCTTAAGGCTGTCCTGACAAAGTCGCGAGGCGTCCTCGGCAGTCGTAAACTGGGCCAAGCTGGCGGCCGGCAACTTTCGGTAAGGTGCACTGCCGTCCAGCCGCTCTTCGGCTCATCCTGGCCGATTGCGGAAAGGCGGCTTCGGATCAAAGTTTGAGGGAAGCGGCCGTTCGTCAATCGCGAGCCGCTCACGTCGTCCGCGCCACTCATTCCTTGATCGAACCATTACTTATTAGTTTTCACGCCGCGACATCGAGGCCGATACCTTCGAGTCGATCTTCCAATTCATCGCTCGCCCCGCGCAAGGCCTCCAGCGTGGCGGCATCCGGCGTCCAATAGTGCCGTTCGTGAGCTTCCAGCAGGCGGTTCGCCAGTTTGGAGGTTGCGGTCGGGTTGAGGCCGGCCATTCTCTGGCGCATCTCCGGATCCAGCATGAAGGTTTCCGTCAACTTTTGATAGACCCACGGGGCAACGTCGCCCGTCGTCGCGGACCACCCCATCGTGTTGGAGACGTGCTCCTCGATCTGCCTGACCCCCTCATAGCCGTGGCTAAGCATCCCGTCGTACCATTTTGGATTGAGGGCGCGGGTGCGCGTCTCCAACGCGACCTGTTCGCCGAGCGTGCGGACAGCGCCTTCGCCTCGCGTCTGGTCGCCGATGTAAACAGGCGCCGACACGCCCCCCTTGGCCCGGCTGACGGCCCGGCTGATCCCGCCAAGCGTGTCGAAATAATGGTCGACGGTGGTCACGCCGAGTTCGACGGAATCGAGGTTTTGATAGGCCAGGTCGACACCGGCCAATACGCTCTTAAGAAGGTTGTGGTTTTGCACCGGAACGCCCGAACGCCCATAGGCAAAGCTCTTCCGCTTCGTATAAGTCTCTGCCAGTTCGTCTTCGCTGTCCCAGCTCCCACTCTCGATCAGGTGGTTGACGTTGGACCCGTAGGCCCCGTCGGCATTGCCGAAGACCCGAAGGGCCGCAGTTTCAAGATCGCACCCATTCACCTGCTGGAACGCCAGGGCATGTTTTCGAATGAAGTTTTGCTCCAGTGGCTCATCCGCCCCCGCCGCCAACAACGAGGCTTCGGCGAGCAGCTTGATCTGCAGGGGAAGCAGATCACGGAAAATGCCCGAAAGCGTACTGATGACGTCGATCCGCGGGCGACCGAGCTCCGTGAGTTCAATCAGCGTCGCACCTGCGAGACGGCCGTAGCAGTCGAACCGTGGCCGAGCGCCCATCAGGGCAAGAGCCTGGGCAATGGGACCGCCTTCGTTCTTCAGATTGTCGGTCCCCCAAAGCACGATGGCGATGGTCTCAGGAAAAGGCCGGCCATCGGCGAGGTGTCGAGCCAGAAGTCGGTCGGCTTGACGGACCCCGTCCTGCACCGCAAAGGCGCTGGGGATGCGAAACGGGTCGAAGCCATGCAGGTTGCGTCCTGTCGGCAGGATCGCCGGCGTGCGCAGCAGATCGCCGCCGGGCGCGGGACGAATGAAGCGCGCGTCGAGGGCGCGCAGGATAGCGGGGATCTCATGGTCGTCGGCAAGCCAGCTGTCGGTTTTGGACAGTTCGGCCAGAACCGATAAGGCCTTCTCGTCGAGCGCCGAGCCCGTGGCCCGCAATGCGGCATCGGGCGAGACCCCGTCGACGATCGCCTCGATGGCGGCCCGTGGAGGGATTACCCCATGGGCCGCATCTGCGACGGCCTCCAGCATCTCGACCCTCTGCCGGCGGCTTAGGGGCTCTCCGACGATGTGAAGACCATGGGGAATGAGTGTGTATTCCAGCTCCAGAACCGCATGACCGATGGCCTGGATCTTCACGTCGGTGTCCGCGCCCCAAAGCGGCTCGGCCTGGGCTAGATCGACGATGGCGGCCTGGGCCTGAACGAGTTCAGCGAGGTTGTTCCGCTCCTCGCTCCCGTCGACGTCCAGCGTTCGCCAGCGTTCGATCGAGGCCTTGAGGTCGAGCAGACCCCGGTACAATCCGGCATGGGCGATGGGTGGGGTGAGATAGCTGATGAGCGTGGCGGAGGCACGCCGCTTGGCGATGGCGCCTTCCGAGGGATTGTTGGCCGCGTAGAGATAGAGGCTCGGCAAATCGCCGATCAACCGGTCAGGCCAATCTCGGCCGGAGAGACCCGTCTGCTTGCCCGGCATAAATTCCAGTGCGCCGTGGGTACCGAAATGAAGCACCGCATGCGCGCCAAAATCCTCGCGCATCCAGCGATAGAAGGCCGAGAAGGCATGTGTCGGCGCAAAGCCCTTCTCGAAGAGCAACCGCATCGGGTCACCCTCGTAGCCGAAGGCGGGCTGGATTCCGACGAAGATGTTTCCGAACTGCACGCCGAGCACGAAGAGTGAACTGCCGTCACTCTGCTGACGCCCGGGCGCGGGGCCCCATTGTGCCTCAATCTCGCGCAGCCAGGGCTCGCGGCGGACATGATCGTCGATCGGGATGCGTAGGTGAACGTTGGCATGCGTGCCGAACCGCTCCCGATTGCCGTTGATGACGCGCTCCCGCAAATCATCGACGGACGCCGGCGGCTCGACCGTGTAGCCGTCCATCTGTAGAGCGACCAAGGTCCGGTGCAGCGACTCGAAGACGGACAGATAAGCGGCGGTCCCCGTATTGCCGGCGTTGGGCGGGAAGTTGAAGAGAACAATGGCGATCTTGCGCTCTGCGCGTTCCGACCGACGCAATGTCACAAGGCGATCGACCCGGGCCGCCAGCATCTCGGCTCGCTCAACGCAAGGCTGCATGTCCCGATCGTCTGGACCTGGCGAAAAGGTGCATGCGCGATGGCAGCCCTTGCAGGGCGCGCCTGATTTGTTGGATCTGCCGCCGAAGACGATCGCGCCGGTCGCGCCGTCGAGCTCAGGGATCGCCACCATGATGGTTGATTCCACCGGTAGCAGTCCGCGGTCGGATGCGCCCCATTGTTCAAGGGTTTGCAATTCGGCCGGGTGCGCCGCGATGTAGGGAACATCAAGGCGAGCGAGGATGTTCTCGGCCGCTTGTGCGTCGTTGTAGGCGGGGCCGCCAACCAGCGAAAATCCCGTGAGCGAGACCAAGGCATCGATCGTCGACTGCCCATCCGCCAAGAAATACTTCTCGATAGCGGGCCGGCCGTCGAGACCAGCGGCAAAGACCGGGACCGCCGAAAGGCCGCGCCGCTCGAGCGCTGCGATCACACCGTCGTAATGAGCCGCGTTACCGGCCAGCATGTAAGATCGCAGACCCAGGATGCCCACGGTCCCACGCCGGCCCTCGCGCGGTAGCGCGGCAGCCTGCTCGCCGATCCTTCCCTTCATGCGGGGATGATAGACGCCGACATCGGGATACGTAACCGGGGCGCTCGTCTTCGCCTTGGTCCGCAACGCGTGGCGCGGCCCGTCGGCATACCGCTCAACCAGCATGCGGATAAGATTCTCGACATTGTCGTCCGAGCCCGCCAGCCAATATTGCAGCGCCAGGAAGTAGGCCCGCACATCCTGGGCGCCGCCAGGGACAAACCGCAGGATCTGCGGCAGCCGCTTCAGCATCTTCATCTGCTGGGCGCTGGCGCTGGCACCCCGCTCCTTGCCGGCACCCCGAAAACGCTTGAGGAGAGAGACGATCCCGCCCTGCTGGCCGTCCATCGTGAAGCGGCCGATCCGGGTCAGCTTCATGACCTCTGATGCCGACAGGAGGCCAAGCATTCCGTCACAGTGATCGCGCCGCGCAGCCAGATCGGCGAGGATCGGCCGGAAGTGGTCCTCCAGGAACAGCATGGCCGCGACGATGATGTCGGCTTGGGCAATGTCCGCCTTGCAACGCGCAAGCCGATCGGGGTCGGCCCCCCATTCCGAGGCCGCGTGAAGAACGATCGTCATGCCAGGGAAATCGCGGAGAATGCGACGCCGTGCCCGGTCTAAAGCCCCAGAAAGATGTGGGTCCATCGTGACAATCACGACGAACATCGGCGTTGAATCACCAAACAAAACAGGAGCCGGCATGACAACGATCCATCGCAACACGGACGGCGCCCTGACGAAGATTGACCAAATACGGCCAGGTGTCGCCAGCGCTGCTCGCCCGCTCCGATATTCCAATGTCAATCTGAATTGACGTCAATCTAAATTTACAGCCAGCTGCATGCATTCGTTTCGATGTTCGTCCGGCTGCACAGAGGTAGGTTGGTTCTTCTTCATCTTTACAAATTGAAGAGTTTGAACCCTCTAGCGAAAGTTTCGTTGCAAACGTCAACAATTTAGAGTGCCTCATAAGGGTCGGACGGAAGCTGGCATCACGATCATCCAACCAACCGCTTAAGCGAAGCCTCGCGATACGCTCACCGCCGGAGCGCGACGAAGTGACCGAGCCAACTCATATGTCAATGAAGATTGACAACCGTATCCTGACACTGTGAATCTGTATCGGCTTACACGTCCGCTGAACGTTGAGGGCTTGCTGTGCTGACCGTGAGAAGAGAATACGAGAAGGGGCTGCAGAGGTCGCAAGCGGACCTTTGTCTCTCGAGTCCGCCTGCCGGAACGCGCGTCAGCCCTCTGCCCGCGAATATCGGGCGTTCCGAGTTCAGCCGTAATGGAGGGCTGCGTGCGGGAGGAAAGTGATACCGGCAGAGCGCTCGGCGGTGAGATCGTCGATGGCTTGGATGCTCAGAGTTTTGTGGAGGCGCAATACCGAAAAACCGAACTCCGTCGCCGCTACAACGACAACGACGCTGCTGATCGTGTCAGCATTCTGATTCGCGCGATCGAGAAAGAGGTCATCCCGCGCATCGTTTCGGCGCGCGTGAAGAAGAACCAGCCGGCTCGGTCCGTACCCGCCGTCGCGATCAATGCAAACTGTGTCGGCCTTTTCGCGCGCATTCTCATAGGCCACGAAAAAGGAGTCGAACCTTCGGCGTTCGTTGGCGACCTTCAAGCGAGCGGGGCCGCCGCTGAGGCCATTTATCTCGACCTTCTGGCACCAGCGGCCCGCCACCTCGGTCTGCTGTGGGACGACGATCTTTGTACATTCTTGGACGTCACCATCGCGCTCGGCACGCTTCACCGCATCATGCTCTCGCTGAGCGCCGATTTAGGCTTTGAACATCGAAAGATCGACCCCGCACGGCGTGTGTTGCTCGTTCAGGCCCCGGGAGCCCGGCACACGTTCGGTGTTCAGATGGTGGCCGAGTTCTTCAGGCGTGGTGCGTGGACTGTCGACATGGTGCTGTCTCCGGTCGACGATGAACTCAGTTGCGCCGTGCAGGCCGAATGGTTCACGGTGGTCGGCTTCTCGGTGGCGTGCGATGCAAGCCTCAGCACGTTGGCGGAAACGATCCGGATGGTGCGGCAGGCCTCCTTGAATCCCAGCGTCGGCATCCTCGTGGGAGGCCCTGCCTTCATCGACCACCCCGATTATGTCGCCAGCGTCGGCGCCGACGGCATGGCCGCCGATGCGATCCATGCGGTGATCGAGGCCGAGCGCTTCGTGCTCCACACACCTCAATTTATGCGCTCTGCAACCAGGAAGGATCGAGCCGATGCTTGATAAGGATCAAAGCCGGATTGGCATCATCGTCGCCCTGACTGGCGTTCGCTTGCTAAACGTCGTCTTCCGAGTGGTGCGCGGCTATCGGGACTCGCGCTGGCACCCTCAACGCGAGTGACATGTGGCCGGTCGTGTGTCCGAAACTTTGCCGCAGCCCCACACTCGCCTCAGCTGACAAAGACGCCATGAGGCGGCGCTTCGCCATGACCGCTCGACGTCACCAGATGTCGACGTCGCGATCCGGGAACATCGTGATCCGAATGAGCCAGAGTTCGACTGCCGACCCGTTCTGGGCTTGCATGCTGGCTGATGGCGCCGATTGGCCAGCGGTATCCACAATCCGCGCTGCCGGGGTCGCGAGGATAGCGTTCAGACGTTGGTCCACCTGACACAGCAACTACCGCCACAGGGGACCATAGTAGGGGTGCCCTTTTGGGCGCCGGTCGAACTCTCTTCGCTGTCGACCTGTCAGAAATTGCCTCGCACAACACACGACGGTCTGTGGACACGCGCGTGACACGCACCCTCCATCGGAGGCTGATTGGGATGACGGTCACCGCCGTCGCGCTCATTGGCATTGGGTTGGCGCTGTTCAATCTCCACGCCGCAAGCGTGGGCATCGATGTCACAGCAGTCGATATCGGCACCATCCCGGCGACGATCTTCAGGCCCGCCGACCCCACCCGCCCGCCGGTCGTCGTGATCGCCCATGGCTTTGCAGGCTCGCAGCAGCTGATGCAGTCCTTCGCCCTGGCCTTCGCGCGCAACGGCTATATCGCCGTCACGTTCGACTTCGCCGGTCATGGCCGGAACCCAAGCCCGCTCACGGGCAGCATCACCGACGCCAATGGGGCGACCCAGACGCTTCTCGCCGAACTGGTGCGCGTCGGCACCTATGCCCGCAGTCTCGGCGACGGCCGGCTCGCCGTGCTGGGCCATTCCATGGCATCTGACATCGTGGTCCGCTACGCCGAGGCGACCCCCGATGTGGCAGCGACCATCGCGGTTTCGATGTTTTCTCCCGTCGTGACGGCCGCCTCGCCACGAAATTTGCTCGTCATCGTCGGCGACTGGGAGAGCATGCTCAAGGCCGAGGCCCTGCGCGCTGTCGGGCTCGCGATTGTCCCGAACAAAGCAAGCCCTGATGTCACCTACGGCGACGTCGCAATCGGCACCGGTCGTCGCGCCGCCTTCAGCCCCCATGTTGAACACGCGAGCGTACTGTTCAGCCAGGACAGCATGCGCGAAGCGCTGATGTGGCTCGATGCGGTGTTTGGAACGCCACGGGCCGTGCCGGTGCTGGACCAGCGCGGCCCGTGGATCATGCTCCTCATCGCCGCCGTCGTGATTCTGGCGCGCCCATTGTCTGCGCTCCTACCGCGACTTGCCTCGCCATCCCTGGGCGCCGGACTCGGCTGGCGCCGCTTGTGGGTCGTTCTGCTGGTACCCATGGTTGCGACGCCGCTCATGCTCCGGGTGCTGCCAACCCATATCCTTCCCGTCCTCGTGGGCGATTATCTGGCGGCGCATTTCGCCGTCTATGGGGTGATCACGGCCGCCTGCCTGGTCGCGACACGACGAAGTTGCGCTAGGCGCCCGCTACGGGCGGTTTCCACGGTACGATTTGCAGGCGCCACAATCGCGGTGATGGCCTTCGGCTTCGTAGGCCTCGTGTGGCCGATCAACCAGTTCGTCACCTCGTTTGTCCCCGGCCCGGAGCGGCTTGTGCTCGTCGCGGCGATGCTGGTAGGCACGCTGATCTACTTCTTGAGCGACGAATGGGCGACGCGAGGCGAGGGCGCTGGGAGCGGCGGCTATCTCGCCTCTAAAATCGCCTTCCTGGCGTCCCTGGCTCTGGCGGTCAGCTTTGACTTCGAGCGCCTGTTCTTCTTGATCATCATCGTGCCGGTCATCACCCTTTTCTTCGTGATCTATGGATTTTTTAGCGCATGGATCAATCGACATACGGGACATCCCCTTGTTGCGGGGATCGCCAATGCAATCGCCTTCGCCTGGGCCATAGGGGTGACTTTTCCACTTCTCGCGGGATAATGTCGTAAGGTCCGTCGCGTCGTTGTCACGCCGAGCCAATCGCCTCACGGGAACGCGTGCCATTCGACTTCTGGCAATGGAAGGCCGCCATCGGTCAAGCCCTTGCGCATCGCTATACGATTGACGGCGTCAAATGGCTCGTCGCGCAAAAGAAGGAGCATGACTTGTCAGGCAGCCACAATATTCAGCAAATACTTCTGCCGAAAAGTTTGACGTCCGAGAAGATATGCCGATCTGTTCACCGCAGCGCCTGGCCGAATGGACGCCATTTCGATGCTCCTAATGCAACGACGCGCATGGCGGCGCGCTCGGGAGCTTCGTCGAACGGCGGCTTTGCGAAAACGCTATGGCTCGCCATAACGGCGACAATGGGCGCGAAGCCGAAGGTTCGCCGAAAGGCAGTTGCCAGCTCCGCAGCCGTCGCAGAGCGGATGTGGCGCCGTCTACGCCGCAGGCCA
>NZ_JAMOIM010000061.1 GCF_026130545.1 Lichenifustis flavocetrariae
CGAAGCTGTTCCTCGGCGAGTCGGAGCGCTTCCGTCTTTTCCTTCTCGGCCGTGACGTCCCGACCGTAGGCGTAGATCAGGTCGTCCTCGGGCGCGGCCACCCAGGACATCCAGCGATAGGTGCCGTCCTTGCGGCGATACCGATTGAGGTAGGTCGGCAGCTCCTCGCCCTTGGCCTTGTCGAGGGAGCGCCCCGTCGAGGGCAAGTCGTCCGGATGGACGAAGTCGAACACCGTCAATCCCAGCATCTCGTCGGGTGACCAGCCGAGGATCTTCTCGGCCACGGGACTGACGGAACGGAACACGCCCCGCCGATCGATGACGACCAGGAGGTCCTGGGAATTGCGCCACACGCGGTCGCGCTCGCGTGTCCGCTCTTCGACGCGCCTTTCGAGATCGGCGTTGAGGTCCCGCAGCCGATCCTCGGCGAGCCGGCGCTCGATCGCGGCCCGGGTGCGGTCGGCGACGTTGCGCACGAAGGCGGTCTGCTCCACGCCCCAGTGCCTGGCTTTGTCGTCGTGGACATAGAACATCGCCACGAACCGGCCGTGCTCGAAGATCGGAAGGTTGATGACGGAGCGGACGCCGATCGCATCGAGCGCGGACGTCTTGGCGACCGTCCGGCGATCCGTTTCGGTGTCGTCGACGACGACCATCGAGCCTTGTTTCAACTCGTCGACGAAGGAGCCGAAATCCCGGAACGTATGGGTGCCCGCGATCCCGGCGACACCCGGAACGGCCCAGTCCCGTTCGATCGTGATGACCTCACCGGCCAGGCTGACCGTGCCGTATCCGGCCCGGCTCGCGTCGAGCGTCTGACCCATGACCTCGGCCGCCGCGAAGGCCATCTCGGCGGGGTCGGTCAGGTCGCGAAGGCGATCGCCGAGGTCCAGCACGGCCAAGCGCCGGGCCTCGGCCTGCTTCCGCTCCGTGATGTCGACCGACGCGCCGGGGAACCGGATGGGAGTCCCGTCGTCGTCCCGGACCAGCCGTCCCCGCGCCAGCACCCAGCGCACGGAGCCGCCAGGCTGGAAGATGCGATATTCGTTCGAGAACTCCTCGGCGCCGGCAAACAGACGATCCAGTTCCGCCTGGAAGTCCGAAAGGTCGTCGGGGTGGATGTTCTTGACATACTCGGACAACGGGGCGCCGCGGGCGGCCCACTCTGGATCGACAGTGTAGATCCGCGCGAAGTTCGCGTCCGCATAGATGACGTCGGCCCGCAGGTCCCAGTCCCAGATGCCCACCATGCCCGAGGCGCCGAGCGCCAGGTTCAGGCGCTCCTGGCTTCGCGCGAGCTTTTCGGCGACCTGCCTGGACGCGGTGATGTCGCGACCGACCGAGACTAGCCGTTCGGGTTCCCCATCGGGACCGAGCAGCGGCGAGATCACCACGTCCCACCACTTGGGCGTCCCCTTGAGGGTGGGACAGAAGCCCTGGAACTGGCCCTTTCGTCCGGCCCGAGCCTCGGCCACGGCGTTCCGGGCGGCCTCGTTGTCGGCGCCTTTCCAGACGCGGAGCCACGACAGGCCGATGATCGCGTCGACGTCCGAGATCTCCATGGCCTCGATGCCGCCGGGGCTGACGAACAGGGTGTGCCCGTCGAGGTCGAGCACGACGGTGCAGTCGCCGCTCGAATTGAGGATCAGCGAGTTCAGCCCCTCGGCCTCGCGCAGCGCCGCCTCGGCGTGCCGGGCAGCCGTGATGTCGCGGGAGATGGCGAGCAGCTTCTCCGGCTTGCCCTCGCCGTCCAGGATGGGCGTGACCCGCACGTCCCACCATTTCGGCGTGCCCGCGAAGGTGTCCGTGCGCGCCTGGTAATGTCCCGTTCCGCCGGCCCTCGCGGCCTCGACGGCGGCGTTGGCGGTGGGTCGCAGGTCGTCGGGGCACGTGACCGGCCATGCGCGGCCACGGAGCGCCTCGAAGTCGGCGACCTCCATCGCGCGTCGGCCTCCCTCGCTCATGAAGGCGAGATTGCCGTCCAGGTCGAGCACCTGGATGCAGTCGTCCGACGAAGCCAGCACGCCTTGCAGGAACTCCTCGCTGAGGCGAAGCTTCTCGCCCGCCTCGCGCCTACTGGTCTCGTCGCGCACGATCTTGATGAAGCCGATGTGCTCGCCGGCCTCGTTCCGAAGCGGCATCATCTCGCCGTTGGCCCAGAAGCGCGAGCCGTCCTTCCTGAGGTGCCAACGCTCGTCGTTGCCCCGTCCCTCCTCCAGGGCGCGCCGCATCTCAAGGCCGACGCGATCGGCCGCGCGGTCTTCGGGCGTGAAGAAGCGGTCTGTGGGTTTGCCCCGCATCTCGGCCGAGGTCCAACCGAAGATCCGCTCCGCCCCCGTGTTCCAGTCCGTGACGAGGCCGGCGCGATCGGTCGCGATGATCGCGAAGTCGACCGCGCTTTCCAGGATCTGACGCTGCCGGACGTCGCCTTCGCGCATCGCCCTGAGCGCGGTGTCGCGCGCCTGCATGGTGCGCCGTAGTTCCATCTGGGCCATGACCTGGCCCGCCAGTACCTCCAGCGCGGTCGCCTGGGCTGCGCTGAGCCCTTCCGGACGGGCTTTCGTGTCGATGACGCAGAGGGTCCCGAGGGCGAGGCCTTCTGGTGTCTCCAGCCGGGCCCCGGCATAGAAGCGGATGAAAGGTTCGCCCGTGACGAGCGCGTTCTCGCGGGTGCGCGGATCCTGCGTGAGATCGGGGATGACCAGGAGTCCGGGCCGGGCGAGGGCGTGCCGGCAGATGGACACGTCGAGCGGCGTCTCGCGCCCGTCGAACCCGGTCCGCGCCTTGAACCATTGCCGGTCGGCCGCGACGAGGCTGACGAGCGCGACCGGCGCCTGGCAGATCTGGCTCGCCAGGAGAACGATGCCGTCGAAGCCGGGCTCGGCGGGGGTGTCGAGGATGCCGTAGCCGTCGAGGACCAAGAGGCGTCTCGACTCGTCTGCGTCGGCGGTTTCACTCATTCGGGTCGGCCCGGCGACCGGCGTCCACCATTAGCTTTTGCAAGTCGTCCCGCTGCATCAGCTTGTGAAGGCTGTGGCGGATAACGTCGCTGGCAGTCAGATGGTGCCCGGCGACGACCTTGTCTCGGACGTATTTGACCAGCGTCTCGGTGAGCACGACGTGCAGGGTGTGTTTGGCTGGCATCTACCGGATTACCATGGGTCTACAAAGGTGTCACCCGAACGACTGGCGAGCCAGGGCGCGGTTGCCTGTTCTGGCATGCCCGGAAGACGGCATCGCCGACCTCCGGCCCGCGGTCCGCTTGGCCGCCAACGCCTGACCTCGGATTGCAGCGGATTGATCTGGTCCGTGATGACTATCGCCGGCGGAAGGCCGTGAAGGTCGGCCTTGCCGACGATGTCGAGCCTCGGGTCGCCGAACGCCGGCGGCCCCGGTACCTTGCGTGTGGCTTGGGATCAGAAGACGGCGCGCACTGTCGGCTCCCTCGGCCAGATCCGGCCCTTGGCCGCTGCTTGCAGGAACGCTGTCCCGTCTTTTCCCTTGATCGCGACCACGCCGGCGTCAGGTACGACCCCCGCCTTGTCCATCAGCGCCTTGGCCTCGGCGGAATGACCGATCACCTTGAGATGGGCGAAGGCGTCGTGCACGAACGCGACGGCCGCCGCTTCCTTGGTGAGCATCGCGGTGCCTTCCGCCGAGAGCGCCAGTACGATCGTGTCGAACAGCACGGACGGGCCGCCCGCGAGTTGGAAGTCGGCGCGGATCAGGCCACCGTCGCTCCCCTTGGCACCGCCGACCTTCGGCGCGATTACCTTCATCTCCGCTCCCATCTTGACGGCCGCCTCCTCGACGGCGGTCACCAGCTTCGGATCGGTGCCATCGGCAACCAGACAGCCGACAAGGCGACCCTTCAGGGTCGGCTTGGCCTTCGCGAGGATGCTCAGCATCGGCGATGGCTTAAGGTCGGTCCGCACCGCGACGGTCGTAGGCGCCTTCGCGATCGGGCCTTCGTAACCAAGGCCGTTGGCGACCCGTTTGGCGATGGCTTCGTCGACGTTCGCAAGCCGCCCCATCAGGCACAGGCGTACGGCTTCCGTCTGGACCTTGCTCAGTTCGAAGATGAAGGCGGAAACGATGTGGTTCTGCTCCGGCTCCGTCTGGCTGAAGAAGAACAGCCGGGCCTGGCTGAAATGATCGGCGAACGTCGGCGATCGCACCTTCAGCTTGTCGCCGGCCTCCCGCGCCGGAAAGCTCTTGAACCCGATCGTGGGATTCGTCCGCTCGGTCGTGGAGTCCAGCGAACTCGGCGAATACGAGACGCGGCCCTTGGGCGCGGCCATCTGCATATGGCCATCCCGCTGGAAATTGCGGACCGGGCAACGCGGTGCGTTGATCGGCAGCTGGGCGAAGTTCGGTCCGCCCAACCGGGTGATCTGCGTATCGAGGTAGGACTGGTTCCGTCCCTGAAGGAGCGGATCGTTGGTGAAGTCAATTCCCGGCACGACATGGGTTGTGCAGAAGGCGACCTGCTCCGTCTCGGCGAAGTAATTGTCCGGATTGCGATCGAGCACCATGCGCCCGATCACCCGGAGCGGGATGACCTCCTCGGGGATGAGCTTGGTCGCGTCGAGAATATCGAAGTCGAAGGACGTCGCGAACTCCTCGTCGAACAATTGGACCGCCAACTCCCACTCGGGCGGGCTTCCGATGTTGATGGCGTTCCAAAGGTCCCGGCGGTGAAAGTCGGGGTCGCCGCCGCTGATCTTGAGCGCCTCGTCCCAGACGACCGACTGCATGCCGAGCTTCGGCCGCCAGTGGAACTTCACGTAGGTCGACGTGCCGGCGTCGTTGATCAGCCGGAAGCTATGGACGCCGAAGCCCTCCATCATCCGGAACGAGCGGGGGATCGCCCGGTCGGACATGATCCACATCAGCATGTGTGTGCTCTCGGGCGACAGCGACGCCCAGTCCCAGAACGTGTCGTGCGCCGTCTGCGCCTGCGGGAAGCCGCGGTCCGGCTCCTGCTTGGCGGCGTGGATCAGGTCGGGGAACTTTATGGCGTCCTGGATGAAGAAAACCGGGATGTTGTTGCCGACGAGGTCCCAGTTACCCTCCTGGGTGTAGAACTTGACAGCGAAGCCGCGCACGTCCCGTGCCGTGTCCGCCGAGCCCATGTTGCCGGCCACCGTTGAGAACCGTGCGAACAGCGGGGTCTTCACCCCGACCTCGCTCAGGATCTTGGCCCTGCTGAACTCGGCCAGGGAATCCGTCAATTCGAAGAATCCATGCGCGGCCGCGCCGCGGGCGTGGACCACGCGCTCGGGGATGCGCTCATGGTTGAAGTGGTTGAGCTTCTCGATCAGGGCGAAGTCTTCGAGCAGGACCGGGCCACGCTCGCCGATCTTGAGCGAGTTCTCGTCGTCGGCGACGATGCCGCCCTGGTTGGTTGTCATCGGAGGATGCGTCCCCGCCGCGGTCTGGTGCAACTCGCCGCCGGCACCAACCTTTTCGTTGACGGGAATGACGGCAGTGCGCGGCTTCTGTTTCGCCATGAGGTTTCCTAGAGTCTGGATCGGAGGTGGATCGGGCAGCGACTCGCTGCGTAGCGACAACGCGTGTCGACGCCAGTCCGGCTCCCCAGCCGCCAAGATATTTGCTGCGCGGCCCACTCCCAGCGTTCGCCACGTCGAGAAGCGCTGGTCCGGTTTCGCCAGCCGTGCGCGCGACGCCCAGGCCGGTCTGACAATCCGCGTCGGGCACTACATGGGCGTGCACGGCCGGCTGGCCGGGACGATGCGGGCTGACTTAGCTTGGATGATGAGGCTACTGATCTTGCCGAGGCATTCTTTGCAGGTTACCGATCACGCTCATGTCGATCTCCTGCTTTGCTTGAGCCCGCGTCCCTAGCGGCTCAATGGGGATCCAGGTGCCGGAGGCGATCAAGGCCGCGTACGTCAGGGCCGCAGCTCAGCGGAGGACGGTGCCCGACGAGCTTCTTGCCTCGCGAGGAATGTGCTTGTCACAGGGGATGAAGGTCGGCCAGCACCTTGCGGCAGCAGATCGACGCGAAGACGTCTTCCGGTCAAGTCAGCCAGTCAAAGGGGCCCGTAGGTGCGGTCGACGCAGACGGTGGGGGCATCGCTGCCGGACCACATTGGAACTTCGTGTCACAAGCCTGTCACGTGGATGTGAGCCGCTGCCCACCAAAGGGCCGCACAGGGAACCCGCACATGCTCGCATTCCTGGCGCCGGGTTCCCCCGCGACGCTCGCCTTCCTGTTCGCCTGCCTGCTGTTGGTCCTGGTCTTCGAGTTCTCGAACGGCGTCCACGACACCGCCAATGCCGTCGCGACGGTCATCTACACCCACTCGCTCAAGCCCGTGCCGGCCGTGGTCTGGTCGGGGCTCATGAACTTTCTGGGCGTGATCCTGGGCGGAATCGCGGTCGCCTTCGCCCTGGTCGAACTCATCCCGCCCGACGTGCTGTCGCCACCGGACGGCGGGGTCGCGGTCGGGATGCTGGCGGCGCTGTTCATCACGGCGCTGGCCTGGAACGTCGGGACCTGGCTGCTCGGGCTGCCGAACTCCAGTTCGCACTCGCTGATCGGCGCCCTCATCGGCATCGCGGTCGAGAACTCCTGGTGCACGGGCGCGGGATCGGCAACGGCGTTGACTGGCACCAGGTCTGGAGCGTGTTGGCCTCACTGCTGATCTCGCCGATCCTTGGGTTCGTCCTGTCGCTGCTGCTGTTCCGTCTGATCAAGCTCGTCGTCCATGACAAGCACCTCTACGAGCCGCCGGAAAAGGAGGTGCCGCCGGTCTGGTGGATGCGCGGCATCCTGATCCTGACCTGCACCGGGGTATCGTTCGCGCACGGTACGAACGACGGGCAGAAGAGCATCGGCCTCATCATGCTGACGATCATCGGGTTGATGCCGGCGGCCTACGCCCTGAACATGACGATGTCGGGCGACCAACTCGCTGCGGACGCCAAGGGCATGTCCGTCGCGGCGAGCCTGATCGAGCGGTACGGTGATGACCAGAAGGCGCTGGGGGTCATGGCCGCCCGCAAGCTCGGGGAGGCGTTCGGCGCGGCCAGGCAGGCGACCGACATCCCCGAGGCAGAGCGTCCCGCCGTCCGCAACGACCTGAACCGTGTTGTCGCGGAACTCACCACGGTGGGCGAGGCCAAGGACGCCTCGAAGGACGAAAAGGCTTCCGCCAAGGCCATCCACGAAGACCTGATGAAGTCGGTGCAGTACGCCCCCTGGTGGGTTCGCATCCTCAGCGCGCTGTGTCTCGGGGCGGGAACGATGATCGGGTACAAGCGCATCGTCACGACGCTCGGGGAGAAGCTGGGCAAGCAGCATCTCGCCCCGGCCCAGGGCGCGGCGGCGGAACTGGTCGCAGCGGCCCTGATCGGCGGGGCGGGTTTCTCGGGGTTTCCTGTAAGTACCACCCACGTCGTAACGGGCGGCATCACCGGGACCATGGTCGGTTCGGGCGCCGGCATCCAGCCGTCGACGCTCTGGCAGATCGGAACGGCGTGGATCCTGACGCTGCCGGCGACGATCCTGCTGTCGGGCGGGCTGTTCTACCTCCTGTCCTGAGCCAGGGCCTGCTGCGCCGCCCACCGAAGAAAGCAGTGACAGCCGAGACCAAACCTTGGGAAACAAGGGCCATGATGGCTCTTCAACGCTTGCTCCGCGCCTTCCTGGCCCTCTGCTTCGGAGTGCTCGCGGTCGTCGCGCTTCGTTCGCCTGGACGTGCTGCCGACGTTCCCCGCTTCGAGCCGACATCCTGCGGGAACCTGCCCGATATCGCCGACGTATCGTCACGCCTCCGATGCGGCGTCGTACGCGTGCCGCGCGATTACGCTCACGTGGATGGCCCGACCTTCTCCCTTGCCGTTGTCGTCATAGCGAGCGCCCGGCAACCGGCCCGGGCCGATCCGGTCGTCTTCATCAGCGGTGGTCCCGGCAGCCCCCTGACGATCTACGCCGGCTATCAAGCCCGCCATCCATATGCGCCCGACCGCGACCTGGTCCTGGTCGATCAGCGCGGGACGGGTCGATCGGAACCCCCGCTTTGCCCCGATATCCAGGGCCATCTCGTCGACGCGATGCTCGCCGTGGTGACGGAGCCGAAGCTTGTGGCGCTGGACGCGAGCCGCGCCGCCCACGCCGCTTGCCACGACGCTATCCGGGCTCGCGGCGTCGACCTTGACACGTTCGGTACGGCGACGACGGTCGAGGACTTCGAATGGGTGCGTCGCGCGCTCGGGGTGAACCGCTGGAACGTCGTGGGCGAGAGCTACGGCACGACGGTCGCGATGACGTTGCTGGCGCGTCATCCGCAGGGCGTCAGGTCTGCCGTGCTCGACAGCGTGAACCCGCCCGACGCCTATTTCGGCATGCCCTGGTCGGCTCGGGTCGGGCGAGCGCGGGATGCCTTCTTCGCAGGCTGTGAGGCCGATCCAGCTTGCGCCAGGACCTATCCCGATCTGGCCGCCCTTTACCGCGACGCGCTGCTGCGGCTCGGGCAGGACGTTCCCCGCGTTCCCTTGCCGCCGGCCGTAAACGTGCCCGGCGACAATGTGCGACTAACGCCGTCGCTGTTCGAGGAGATCGTGGGGCGGCTCGTCTATTATCCCCCGTCCTACGCGACCCTGCCGCGCCTCGTCGCGGCGACACGGATCGGCGATCTGAAGCCGGTCGGCACCGCCTTGGCCGCCCTGCTGGCGGAAGCGAAGCGGAGCGGCAACGAGGGTGCGTTCACGGCCGTCGAGTGCAGGGATCGGCCGCGTTGGCGCGAGCCCGCGGCGCCCGACGCCAACCCGCTCGACCTCGCGCTGTTGCCTCCGGGCGTTTGCGGGACATGGTCGGCGCTCGGACCCGAACCCGAGGTCCCGCACGACACCGAGGTGCCCACCCTCGTTCTGGCGGGACGGTTCGACCCGAACATGACGCCCGAGCAAAGCCGTCACGTCGCCGAAGCGATCGGACCGCATGCCCGGTGGGTGGAGTTCGCCGGCATCGGGCACAACGTCCGGCATTTCAGCCCGTGCGCCCAGGACCTTGTCGCCGCCTTCATCGAGGAACCGGAACGCAGGACCGACATGGCTTGTACGAACGGCCAAAGGGAAGCGTCTCCTTCCGCCCCCACGCAACCCTGACGGTCCGCCCGAGGAGGCCACCATGGCAACCCAGCCTTGCGACATGCGCTTGGAGGACGACGGCACTTGGGCTCGCTACGACATCGATACGGACCTGCCAGCCGTCGTCAACGGCATCCCCCCAGGTCAACTTGGGGGAGAGAAAGCCGTCGATCTGGTGGAACAGCTCAATGAGCTGGAGCGGAATACGGTGTCGGAAATGCCGCGGCAGATGGAGCAATGACGGACCCCCATGATCAAAGCCGAACCTGATCGAAATGCGATCGGAGCCACCCGCCTGTAAAATACGCCGCGATCCCCCGATCAGGGGATGTGGGCCGCTCCGCTCGCACGCAAAATGACACGTCCAGGAGCGGTAGAACGCGATGCCCATGTCATCTCCGCACGTGCCAGAGAGGACCGAAACTTCGATTTTTTGCGGAGGACACGCCCGATTCACTGACGCCGCCTCGGTTCACGCCTTTCACGTCCAAGGGGAGACGATCACCCTCAGGCACGACCCCGAAGTGTTCCCCCCTTCGGCGTTCGGATTGAAATTCGCCGAATACATCGATTTCAAGGATTGTCGCCGGGCGGCCGACATCGGCACCGGCACGGGTCTACTTGCCATCCTGGCTGCGAAGAAGGGTGCGACCGAGGTCAAGGCGACGGACATATCGCCACTCGCCGTCAGGCTTGCCGACCTGAATGCAAGAATGGCGAATGCGATCGACGTCATCGAGACGCGACAGGGGCACTTCTTCTGCGATTACGAAGGAACATTCGATGTCATCACCGCGAACCTGCCGCAAGAGATCATACCCCCGGCTTATGGCTCATCGATAAGCACCCTTCAGTCCCAGGCGATCGACGGCGGGGGAACCGGGGGGAATACGATTCTTCTCGACTTCCTTGAGGTTGCTCCAAAATATATGCATCCGCACACTCGACTGTATGTCATCGTAAATACGATCACCGACTACAAGCAGACGTTGCAGAAGATATCGACCTCATACGAAGCGACGTTGGTCTGGCAAGGCATCACCAGCGTGAAAGCCTTCGTAAGTGAGAACATCGGCTTCTTCGGCGGGCTCATCGATCGTCGCATCGTCGATCTCGTCGAGGACGAAGCAGGCAATTGGCATGCGCATCAGTTCATCTACCAGCTGACTTTGCCGCCGTGACGCGATGCTCACGACTTCGGGTCTGCTTCATAGCGCTGTCGGTCAGGCCGGCTTGATGTCCGCCCGCCACGCCGCCCTTGGCGTCCTCGTCGCTGCCTTGTGGGGCTTCAACTTCGTCGCCGCGCGATTGGCGCTCGCCCATATATCGCCCCTGCTTCTGGTGGCGCTCCGGTTCGGCATCGCGTCGCTCCCGGCGATGTTCCTGCCCCGCCCTCGCGTGTCGTGGTCGCGGATGGTCGCGCTTGCCTCGACCTTGTTCATCGGTCAGTTCAGCTTTCTGTTCTGGGGCATGCACGTGGGCATGCCTCCTGGCCTCGCTTCGGTGCTCACGCAATTCCAGGCCGTTCTGACGATGGTCCTGGCAGGGGCGTTCCTGCGTGAGATGCCAGCCCCGCGCCAGATCGTCGGGCTGCTCATCGCCACGGCGGGCCTGATCTTGGTCGCCGCGACGGTCGGACGGGCGGGCGTCACGCTTACCGGCTTGCTGCTGACGCTCCTAGCCGCCGCCAGCTGGGCCGTGGGCAATGTGCTGTTGAGGGCCGTTGGCCGGACCGACATGTTGTCGCTCATCGTCTGGCTGAGCGTCATCCCGCCCTTGCCAATGCTCCTGCTTTCGCTGGCGGTCGATGGTCCGCCAGCGATCGTCTCGGTAATGAGCAGCGGCATGTGGATCAGCCTTCTTGCCGTCCTCTACATCGCCGTCGCCGCGACCCTCGGAGGCTATGCCTTGTGGGGCCATCTTCTCAGGCTCTATCCCGCGGGCTCCGTGGCACCGTTCGCGCTCTTGGTCCCCGTGTTCGGCCTGCTCTCCGCACGGATTACGTTGGGCGAGCAGTTCAGCCCCATGCGCCTGACCGGGATAGCCGTCCTGGCACTCGGACTGGTGATCGCCAGCCTCCCCCTTGCCGGTTGGGCATCCTCGTTGCTCGGTGTGGCTCGGCGAAGGGATAGCAAGAACGCCGAGCTGCATCCGTGATGCCTGCCCAATCCTTCGGTGGCCCTCCGCTCGAAGGATCGCGGGAGGCTCTGATCAAACCGATGGGCCGAATGGCGTCAGCCATCCCGCGACGAGCCTGACGAGATCGGACTGGCGATGCGTATGGGTCTTCAGGAACAGAGCCTTCAAATGACTCTTCACGGTTTCTTTTGACAGACCAAGCAATCTTGCGGTTGGCGTGATGCCACCGATTTCGACAAGGCTGAACAGCACTTCCTGCTCTCTTGGCGTCAACCCGAACAAGGAAGCGAGCGCTTTCGTGGCGCTTTCGGTCGACGTTGCGGCCTGGACCACGACGAGGGTCGCGGCGGGTTTCGAGTTCCTGCTTGCGACGCCGAGTGCGAGTGGCAAGCCGTGGCAGACGAAGACGTCACCCCCTGCGGTCTCTATCCTGAAGGAGCACTCGCCGCGCGATGCTCCTCGGTCCATCAACCCGCCAAGCGAGCCCATTTCGCCTCGGAGACATCTCTTGTAGGCTCCGACGATCCTTTCCGGCGTCACGCCCCTGTCGGCGAGCCGCACGGCGCTGGCATTCGCATGGACGATCTCGTCGATCGAACTCAGGAGGAATACCGCCGATGCCAAGGCATCGAGTGTCCTTACCAGTGTCTCTTCCCGGATGGACGCATGCTCCAGGACGCGGCCGATCCTGATCGCGCGAAGGAAGTGGGGCATCAGGATCCTGAGGCGCTTGATCGTCGCTGCGTCGGCAAGCCCCTGTTCGTGGTTTCTGATGAGCGAAACGGACGCGAAACGCGTCGGCGTTCGCTCCAGCATCATGTTGATCGCATCGTTGTAGCCCTGGGGCTTGCCCCATTCGAGATAGAATGGGTGCCGCTTGAACGCCTCGAAGTCGATAAGGGCTGGAAGTCCCGAAACTTCGCCGGGCTCCAGCAACAATAGGGCACCGACCAACGGATTGTCCGCACCACTCCACTTTTCGGCGTAGACCGACATGTAATCCGGGTTCAAGCCGAACGATTGGTGGAAGATCGTCGTGCCGGCAAGCTTGTCGTGTGACGAGATCATTGCGGCGACGCTGGGTGTCGCCGATGCGAGGTGCCGCAGGACGTCGGGCCAGAGCCCTGGCTCGATCGACGCTTCGTAGATCATGCCGATGAGGTTCGACAGGCTTTTTTCGCTCATGGACGCGCCCCCGCCCGGGCCACCACCTTGTAGCCGCTTACCTTGTCCCAAATCGCGTTCGAGCGCCTCCAGCATTTCATCCGATCGGCGGCCGTTGGCGCTGCATCCGTCCGACCTCGAAGCAGACATCGTGCCCAGCGGTTGTGAGGATCGGATAGTCGCCGAACCAGGAAAGCAATCGGAGGGTCCGTGTCGAAACGCTACCCTACGACGCCGGACGGCCGGTATTTCGTAGTCGGGGGCAGGCTGTGGCGCTGCACGGATCCGGGGCTGCCGGAAAGCGAGCGTGCCAAGCTTACGGCAGAACTCATGCGGGCGCGGCGGGCGGTCGGCGTCGCTCGGAGAAGCGCCGACGATGAAGCCTTGTCAGCCGCCGGAGCCGCCGTGGACGCGGCCAAGGTGGCCCTGGGCGAACGAGGCCCAGTCTGGTGGGATGACGGAGCACCCGACCTGAATCGGCACATGGCGCGGACGACGCCCTATGCCGCTTGGTACCGAAGCATCGAGGCTGCCTCGACATGAGCGTCCTCGCTTGGGGTTGAGCGGACCCGTTTCAGTGACCCAACGTGTCCCGCAAGATCGTGGGGATGGCTGCCTTGACCTGGAAGTAGCCCCGCGTGGCTCGCGGCCATGTGAGATCGTCCCATCGGCGACGCACCCGCAGGCAATTTGACGATAGGGCCGACGCGGACGGGCCCACGGGCGCCCACGGCGTGACGATCGATAGGTCGCCGGCCCACCCCTCCGTGGCCGGACCCGCATCGCAACCGAAATGCACCCCGGCGCGCTCCAGGGCATCGGCCATGGCTTGCTCGTCGGCGTGACGGACGTGTGCGACAGCATCGGGCGCGTGGGCAAGCAGGCCACCGACCCGCACGATTCGGGCGTCGCCGAGGGGCAGGCTTTCCGGACGGAGGTCATCGAGATGCAGCAGGAGCGCGATTTCACCGTGCGGGACCGGATCGGGCTTGGGCAATGGCTTCAACCCCGGAGGATCGTCTTCCTCGATCGCCTCTGGGAACTCGTTCAATCCTTGGGGCGAAAAGCGGCCATCGGTGAACCGCCGAATGTTGTCCGCGCGGGCGGCGTAGACCTTGCCCCGCGTGTGCAGTCCGGCAACCCATCGCCAGGACAGGGTGTTGCTGGCCGGATCGCCGTCGAGGAGGTGGCGAAGGAAGAAGTCGGCTCCGAGCGCTTATGGCAGTCCGAGGGTGAAGATCCAGATGGAGGCGAACCACATCCGGGCGTGATTGTGCAGCCACCCGGTGTCCGTCAGCTCGCGGGCCCACTCGTCGAATCCGTCGATCCCGGTGCTTCCGGTCACGGCGTTCTCATAGGCCCGCCGCAGACCGGATTGCGAGTCTATCCGGTCTTTGCCTTCGGCGACCAGGGCATCGTAACGCGTCCAGATGGCCGGTCGCGTTTCGAGGTGGCCCTTGAAGTAGCTGCGCCAGAATACCTCCTCGATGAACTTGGCGGCGGCTTCCGGGCCGTGCTCGTCCAGGGCCGCCGAGACGACTTCCTCCTCCAACAGCAACCGGCGTCGAAGGTAGGGCGACAAGGCGGTCGTGGTCGGTTCGCGACCCGGTCGGACATCGGTATTGCGGGCGGACGCGTAAGCCCGCCCGACGTGCGGGACGACGGCCGCTAGCCGATCGAGGGCGGCTTCGCGCGTCATCGTGGTGAAGCGTGTCATCCCCGCGATCTGGTGCAGAACCTCGATCTTGCCCAGTGCGGCACGACGTCGAAGCGGCGGGTAGCGTCGGCGCCAACCTGCGTCGCGTTTCGAGCCTCGATCCCGACTGTGAGGGAGAGCGATTTTTTTCTTGCCGACCCCTTGAAGCCGTTTTTTCGGCCTCCCAAATCGCCGCTCGTCGGGGTCAGAAAGGCCCGACATCGAGGGCGTCGCCCCCGTCGCGACGCTTCGATACCCATGTTGCTCAAAGGGAGAATGTGGCTATGCGAACCTTCGATATCTCGCCCCTGTATCGCTCCACGGTCGGCTTCGACCGCCTCTTCGACCTCCTCGACAACAACACGGCTCGGCCTGACTGGCCGCCGTACGACATCGAGAAGAAGACCGAGAACGAGTACCGCATCAGCATGGCGGTCGCGGGCTTTGGCTCGGACGACATCGAACTGACACAGCATGGCACGACGCTGACCGTCGTCGGCCGGAAGCAGGGCCAGGAGGACGGGCGGCAGCTCCTCCACCAGGGCATCGCCGGTCGCAACTTCAAACAGGTTTTCAACCTCGCCGACCACGTGAAGGTCGCGGCGGCCAACCTGGAGAATGGCCTGCTCTCCGTCGACCTAGTCCGCGAGGTGCCCGAACAACTCAAGCCGACGCGAATCGAGATCGCCTCCGACGGAACCTCGAACGTGCAGGACATCCGCTCCCGCCAGATCGGGCAGGAGCCCGAGCGCCAGACCAAGGCCGCCTGAAGCGCTTCGACAATCAACACTGTGATCCCCGCCTCCCGGTCCGCACCGGGAGGCCCTGATTGCGGAGAACGGAGATGAAACCCAGATTCGAGTTCAACGAAAATGTCGGCAAGTCGGTCTCGTCAAAGCGACCGGTCGAAGACGGCCCGGCCCGATCGCAGCCTACCCGAAAATACGAGCCGCTGTTTCAAGCTGATCAAGACGGCAGGAGTTGCTTGTCCCACCCGTCCGAGACGGTTGTCCGGCGGGCGGGCGGTAATCCTCCACTCGGCGGTGATCAAGGCGCTCCCGAGAAGCGCCAGAGGGATGACTGGGCTTTGTTTGCGAGCCCCTTCCCACGGGCGTCGGCTAAGCCGCTCGCTCGGTGGCGGGGAAGGACGAGCGTTCGGCCCCGAAGGGACGATGACGACGATCCGCCGCCCTGTCCCGTCGCCGGGTTCCGCCCTCCGCCCGGCCCGCTTCCCGCAGCTCAGGCCCTGGTGCCGGCTTTCGCGTGAGCAGCGGATCGTCGCCCCCACTGGGCCGACGATCCGCTCAGGTGCGTAGGAAATCCGTCGCAGCCTCATCCCTTCGCCGCGCACGGCGCGACCTTATGGGACCTAGCCGACATCAAGCCGTGGCTAGATGCTCGTTCAATTGCGTTCAAGACGCGGTCGGTTGGTTCATGGGGCCGCCTTACATGATCGAGGAGGTCGTTTTCGACGAGAACGATCTGTACTCTTGCGAGCGGTTCAAAAGGCCGGAGCCGCCGGAGCAGACAGACACGGATTTCTGATGACGTCAGGACCGGGCCGCTCCAGCGAAACCTTTGTTTCCGGCCGGTACCCCGTGACGCCGGATGGCAGGTACTTCGTGGTGCGCGGCAGGCTGTGGCGTTGCACGAACCCGTCACTGCCCGAAGACGTGCGCGTCCTCCTCACTGCGGAACTGATGAGGGCGCGACTCGCCGTCGGCGTGGCCCAAAAGCAGGGCGACGAGGCTGCCTTGAAGGAGGAAGCCCGAGCCGCCGTGGATGCCACCAAGGTCGGCCTGGGCGAACGTGGCCCGGTCTGGTGGAACGACGGCGCCCCAGACATGAACCGCCACATGGCGCGCACGACGCCGTATGCCGAGTGGCATGAAGGCGTCGCGGACCCGGCGGACTGAAGAGCGGTACGCGGGTGGCGCGCGCGGTCAGCGACCGGCCGCCGTGTCGATGGCGGCCATGACCCTCGCGGTAGCGGTCTGATGGATCATGTGCCCTTCGCCGGGCACGCTGTCGAATGTGCTGTGGGACACCTCTCGATGCAGGCGTGCCGACTGGTGCTCGATGTCGACGATCCGATCGTCGTCGCCCGCGATGATCGACACCGGCATCTTCAACTCCGCGTAGTGCCCTCGGGCCGCGAAGGCGTTCGGGATCATCAGGGCGGACTCGGCCGCGCTCGCGCGGATCGTCGAGGGGCGCAGCGCCATCTCGACCGGGAAGCCGGCGAACTTGGCGGGCATCGAGGCCGGACCGAAGATCTTCCGCATGAGGAGCGGCCAGATCGCGCGGCCCAGCATGGGCGACACGGTGTAGCGCATCAGGTCACCGATCACCGGTACGGCGGGCCCTGAGGCGGTCACGACGTCGGACCGAACGCTCGGATAGTAGTAGCCCGATGCCAGCACAAGGCCGGTCACCGTTTCCGGATGGCGCAGCGCCAGGGATGCGGCGACGGACGCGCCCCAGGAATGGCCGAGCACGACCGCCTTCGACACTCCGAGTCGGGCGAGCGCCGAATGGATCAGGTTGGCCTGGGCGTCGGCGGACCACACGGTCGTTCGCGGCCGCTCGCTGTATCCGTAGCCAGGCCGGTCGAAGACGATGACGCGGAATGACTTGGCGGCCAAATCGACGAGCCCGCTGGTCTCGAAGTCCTGGATCATGCTGCCGTTGCCGTGCAGCAGGACGAGCGGGTCGCCCGTCCCACTCTCGACGTAATGGAGGGAAACGCCGTCGACTTCGACGAAGCGGCCTTCCGGAGGGTTGGCTCGCTCGGCACGCTTGGCCAGCACGTAATTGGCGACGGCCGACGCCGCCAACGCACCGCCGACCATCATGACGGCATTCGCAAGACCGATGGAGGCGGCGCGACTGGCGCGCTTGCCCCTGAAAGGCGAGGAGACGTGTTTCATGGTCCATCCAGTCCAGGCATTTGCCACCCCACCCGTTCTGGAATGGTGCAATGCGGCATTGATTGAACATGCCAGGCCCGGATCGGGTTCCGGCTGCGGATGGAACTCGGTTTGGGGAAGGCCGATCCGGTCTGAGCCTGTTTGCGGCGCCCGACCTGCGGCGCCGCTGGCTTTCACTCGCCGCCGCGCGGCGCGTCGATCCGCTCGAAGGCGAACGCCTTGCCGATCCTCGTCCTGAGCAGCACGCCGTCGATCAGGCCCTCGATCTCGTTTGCCGCCGAGGCAACCTTCACCCATCCGCTCAACCCGGTGCCGGCCGTGGTCTGTTCGGGGCTCATGAACTTCCCCTTCATGATCCTCGGCCGCATCCGGCCAACCAACGCGCAGTTCGCGCCAGCCTGCCTTAGCGACAAGTGGCGAGGCGACCACCACCTGGCGCAACTCGGAGCCGAGCCGAACGGCGATCATGTCGCGTTCGACGACCTCGCCCAGCCGTATCGCCGCTGGGTTCAACGCGCCATGAACATCGTCTCATCATCTCGCATGTCGTTCCTGACGGCCCGCTTGACTGCCTCCGGCAGGGACGGTTCGTCGAGGTCGAAGGTACCTAGCCTGCTCAGCGCGGCCCGGATGTCGATCTCCGTTCCAAGGAAATCCATCACGACCCGCGCGGCTCCGATCGATCGGGCGGGTCCGTGGCTCACGCCGAGGGTCAGTCCGTGAAGGCGTTTGAGCAATCTTGCCTTGGGGTAAAGGACCATGGTCGACACCTCCCGGGCAGTGCCTCGGTGGTGGTCGATGACCAAGAGGCGGTCGCCCGATTGGCCGACCACTCCCCGGTAAGTGACGAACCGCAACGCGGCGTCCTCGGTCTCGTCCCCTCCGAGGTAACGCTGCTTGACGGATGAGACGAGCACGTCACCGTCGTAGTACCAGTGGGCAAGTTCCCCGCTTGATCCGCCATGCTCCGAGGTAGGTGTAGAAATACTTGAAGTAAAAACCTTGGTACTCGGACAAGTTTGCCGCATTCGCGCTCGATATGGCGCGCAGCAGACCTGCGTGATGGCGGAGCATCGCGGGCGGATCCCCGGCCGGCAATCGGCGCTTAAAGGTGGCCGCGAAGGCCGTATGCGGGCCGAACAGCTCGCCTTCCTCCAGGCCAAAGAAGTCGCTGATGAGCTTGTGGTTGTTGCGCGACGGGATCGCCGAACCCACCAGGTACCGGTTGAACTGCTGCCCGGTTAATCTTCAGCCGACGACAAACCTCCGACACGGACCGATAGTGGTCGCAGCAGAACTGGAGGTTCGCTCGGTAATCCGCTTCGTGCTCGACGAAGGAAAGGCGGTACCGGGAGGCGACGTCGGCCATGTGAACTCGGCAGCGATGTGAAGCGCGAACCGCGCAAACTAGCTGCAACAAGAGCACATGATGTGGATGGCTTCAAGCCGACCTCCGTGGGACACCGGCAAGCCTGAGATCCCACCATGAAGATCTTGAAGAAGATAGCGACGACGGTTTCGGCCTGGGCGGTGGCCCTGAGCCTGTCGCTGCCGATCCTGTGGATGGCCCTGACGGCCTTCAAGACGGATCTCGACGCGCTTCATCTCCCGCCCAAGATCTTCTTCAGGCCGACGCTGGAGAACTTCCTTGCCGCCAACGGCAGCGTCCCCGTCCTGAGGCCGATCCTCAACAGCGTCGTCGAGTCGAGCGGGGCGACCGCGCTGTGCTTCCTGTTTGCTTTTCCGGCCGCCTACGCCCTCGCCTTTCATGGCGGAAGGAGCCGGAACACCATCCTGCTCGGCATGCTGATGACGCGCTTCATGCCCGGCATCGGCGTCATGCTGCCCATGTACCTGATCTTCAAGGTCATCGGGCTGATCGACACCCGGCTCGGGTTGGTCCTCGTCCTTGCGCTGGTAAACCTGCCGATCGTGGTCTGGATGCTGTATTGCTACATGCGCGAGATCCCGCGCGACATACTCGAAAGTGCGCGCCTCGATGGTGCGACAGCGGTCCAGCAGCTTGTTCACGTGCTGTTTCCCTTGTGCCTTCCCGGGGTTTGCTCGACCGCGCTCCTGTCCGTGGTCCTGTGCTGGAACGAGTCCTTCTGGAGCATCCAGATGACCTCGTCCACCGCCGCGCCCCTCAGCGCCTACATCGCGACCCTGTCCGGCGACGTGCTGTGGGCGAAGCTCTCGGCCGCGTCCTTGCTGGCTGTGGGGCCCATCCTGCTCGTCGGCTGGCTGACGCAGCGCACCTTCGTCCGAGGGTTGACGTTTGGCGCCGTGCGCTAAGCTCGCACGCCGCACGATGCCGGCCGTGATGCAGCACGGTGGAACACGCCAGAAGATCACCCGCACGCATAATTCGAGCAGATCAGGGTTCGGCCGCCTTCACGCGGCTTCGAAGATCCTCAAGCAGCCATCGGCCGGCCCGTCCGAGGGATCTGTCGCGCATGTGTGCGGCATAGATGGTGAGCGGTTCTGCCGGGCCGAGATCGTCGGCTATCGGCAGGGCTACAAGGCGTCCGTTGGCCAAGTGCGAGGTGACGAGATGTTCGGGCATCCGGCACCAGCCCAGGGCGGCGATGAGGAAGTCCAGGCGGCGGCCGATGTCGACGAAGCGCCAAGCCTTCGTGCCGACGACGCCGTAGCTCGGGCCGTCCGGCGCGTTCGGGTCGGACAGGACGAGTTGCACGTGTTGGTGCAGGTCCTCGCGTGTCGCGGGACGGCCGAGCCGCGCAAGCGGATGGTCCGGCGACACGACCGGAACCAGACGCGCCCTGAGCAGCGGGAGGGCGACGACGTCCTCGGGCACCACCGGGAGCAGGAGACAGAACGCCAGCGCGGCTTCGCCCTTGCGCAACCTTCGCTCAGCGCCTCTCAAGCCCTCGGTCGAGAACGTGACCGGCAAGTGGGGAAACGTGTCACGGAGCGCGCGGAGGCTCTCGATGAGGGGGGCCGTTGGGATGAGCGGATCGATCGCGACCGCGAGTTCAGGTTCGATGCCTTCGCGCGTGCCCGCAGCCATCGCCTCGAAACGACCGGCGCTCGCGAGGACGATGCGTGCCTGGGCGACCAGCGCGCGCCCGACCTCGGTCAGCAGCGGACGATGCCCGCTCCGGTCGAAGAGCGTGACGCCCTGGACGCCTTCCAGCGTCGCGACGGCTTGGCTGATGGCGGATTGCGCGCGGTTCAGCTTCCTGCCGGCGGCAGAAAAGCTGCCAGTCTCGGCGACTGTGGCCAGCACCCGAAGCTGGTCGAGCGTGAGGCTTCCGATCACCCATCATCCCCGCCGATAGAAATGATCGGTTTTTAATCGCTCCTCAAGGGGCCGTCCACGGTTCAGCGTACCGGGAGTTCAACCGCTCCAATCAGGTTCACGCCCTCGGAGCCACCTATGGTGATTCGCCATGCCCAACCTCCTCGTCGTCGAAACCAGCCCGCGCGGCGACTACTCCATCTCCCGTGATCTCACCCGTCGCTTCGTGGCACGTTGGCGCTCGGCGCACCCGGACGGGCACATCGTGGATCGCGACCTGATGGAGACCGATCTGCCGTTCGTGAACGCGCCTTGGCTCCAGGCGTACTTCACGCCGGCTGAGAAGCACTCCGCCGAGATGAAGGCCGTGCTGAGCCTGTCGGACGAGCTTGTCGCCGAACTGCTGGCGGCCGACCACCTCGTCATTGCCACGCCAGTCTACAACTACAACGTCCCGGCCGCCCTGAAGGCGTGGATCGATCACGTGGTCCGCAAGGGCATGACGCTCGGGCAGGACGGCAAGGGCATGCTGACCGGCAAGAAGGCCACCGTGCTGCTGGCTTCCGGCGGCGTTTACACCGAGGGATCTCCGATCCGCGATCGGGACATCGCGTCCCAGTACCTGCGCCTGATCCTGAACGTGATCGGCATCACCGACGTGACCTTCATCGCCGCCGGTGGAGCGAAGGCCGTGGATCTCGGCGAAGTTGGACGGGACGATTTCCTCGACATGTTCCAGGACAGGATCGAGACCGAGGCGGCCTGAGCCTCAGGGTGTGACGCCCGCCGGGTGACGGGCGTCACCGGCGCTCAGTCGGCTTTCCGGGTG
>NZ_JAMOIM010000062.1 GCF_026130545.1 Lichenifustis flavocetrariae
GACATCGCCGCCATCCTGAACAGCTCCTCACGCTGCACGATGACCCTCGACCGCAAGCATCGGGCCGCCAAACTGGCGAAATCCAAGCGCGTCCGTGAATAGGGCCGGCTATAACCTTCAACAGGGTTTGCGACACGCCCGTAGTTTGCTGTCGGCCGGCTGGGGGGCGCGAATGGTCACGCTGCCCAGCATCGTGATAGAGCTGATTCACCGGAATTTCCCGGCAACAATCCGACAACCGCCGCCGAGGGATCAGCCTCGAAACTTACCCTCGGCGTGCGGCGCACAGTAGAAAGGATAACCATGAACTGGATCACGGCCGCCCTCTACCTTGCCCTCGCTATCACACATTTTGTGCAAGCTCTCGGTTAAAAAACGAAGGGGCGGTTTCGGCCGCCCCTTCACCTGTTCGCCGCAGTCGAGGTTGTTCCATGCAGGGTCCGATGCGCATCGACCGGCTCGAATATGAAGTGACCATCGCGGAGTTGAGCAGTCGGAATGAGAGCCGTGACGGTGACGTGGTGACGATCATCGGCAACCATGAAGACCATGGACGGACGGTGCTACGTTGTGAGGCTGGTGTGTTCATGGTCAGAGCCGACGATTTGAGCCTCATTCGAGGCTGAGGTACGGCGGCCGAAACGGCCTGATTTCAGCTCTTGCGCCACCCTTGCGGTACCCCGGTGCAGAAAACGCCTCTGTATTCCAGATTTCCCCTCTACAGAACGGCCTGAGAGCACCTGATTGGAAATCAGGTGATAGCCTCCTCGGCATAGGGAGGCACCTCCACCAGGGTCCCGATCAGGCGAAGTAGAGCCTGATGTTCTGGTCCGTTCGCTCCCGAGGCCAAGAAATCTCCAAGCGCAATGGGGGATAGATGACCACCCGATGGTCCGTTCGCCTGATGAATAACGAAGGCATGACCATCCTGCGGCTCACGGCCCAGAGACCAGGTATCACCATTCGGGCTGCGGTATAACTCTCGTCTGTCCGACATCTGCATCCGCCCCGTGCTTCCCGCCAAGCTTAAGAGAGGTGGGCACCCGGAGCGAGACGGGTCAAGAGCAGTGGCTACCAAACTATCACATTACCCGATGCGCTGCTGACATTCATGCGCAATGTGACATCCTTATGTGTAGCGGCGCGCAATCGAAATGTGGCCGACGCGCAATCAAGGGTCATTTCAACGCACATTAGCTGAGACTGGAGACAACCTCCGACGCACGTTCCGTGAGACTGAGCGCACGATCGATGAGACGGACGCGAGATCGTCCAGGCCGACGCAAAATGCGTGAGACGGATAGGTCTGCAGGCCGGCGGCGCGCATCTCCTCCAGAAGTCTGACGGCCGGAGCGCTACGAGACGAGTTTCGGCTTCTGTTTGCTGCCCGGACCGGCACAGCGACCGGCTACGGCCAGCGCGGTGATCAACGCCTCGCGCGGGACTGCGACAGTCACGAAGCGCTTCTTTTCGGGATCGTCGTCGTCGGCTGCCGTCATCGTGATCTGGACCGTGGTCGCGTTCATAGCAACATCGACGACGACGGCGTCGTCCTCGAAATCGACCTCATACCGACGGCCGCCGGCTTGCCGGAGAATGGCGAACATGCGTGGCACCTCATCCTGCTTTGGTGATGCCTATCATGCCACTCAGGGCAACACCGATCGCGGTTTGGCTACAAGGAAAACGGCCGTTTTTCTGACGGCTCCCGCTCGGCGCGAGATGGGCTCGATCCCTCACCATAAAACCGCCTGGAAATCACCCCACGGTTGACCCCCTCAACTGCGGCTTGCCGGACAAGGGGCTTCTGCGTCTCATGCATTCTGCGTCGGTCCGGATGATCTCGCGTCCGTCTCTCCGATCATGCGCCCAGTCTCAAATATTGTGCGTCGGGGCTCGCCTCCGGTCTCAGCGAATGTGCGTCGGAAACAGCCCTCGATTGCGCGTCGGCCACATTTCGATTGCGCGCCGCTATATGTATGGGCGCGCCAAGGTCGATCTGCTGCGCGCGCGGTTGGTGGCGACAGCCTGAATCAAACGAAAACTGCACGCAAACTGCGCCAGACCCACGATCGGGCGATTTCACAATAGTACGGGCACCCCGCGCGTTCGTCCTTGGGCGGTTTCCGGACGGTGCCGAGCCGGCTCGCGCTACCCGGAAACGGTCGTTCGGGCGATGGTCGGCGCGTCGCGTTCTAGCCGTTCCCTTCACCCCGCCAGTGCCGATACCTTGCGTACGGTCCGGGAAATTACGCATCACCTGTCCGGTTGCGGGCCGTTCCGCCCCGAGTTCGGAGCGCAGCGCATGACGTCAACCCTGAGCGGATGACAGGCCGGGACGTCGCTCGAGTGCGTGGCGCCGCAATCCCCGCCCGGGCAGGCCGATAGGGCGCATAGGAGGTCCATCTCGGCATGGAACTCCAGGTAGTCTCCGGGCCTGACCGGACTGGCCTTCATGAAGTACTGGTGCGTATCACGCGTGAAGCCGGTGCACATGAAGACATTGAGAACGTCGTGCACGAGAGGCTCCGCCTCGGTGGTCGACATGTTCCGTTCCGACGCCAGGGCACGCGTCAGGTTGGAATGGCAGCAGAAATGGTAGTCGGTCCCGGTGAGCCGGCGGTGGGTGTAGGGATCGCAGCGTGTGCCGATAACGTCGTGCACGCCAGCCCCGTCCTCGTCCCAGCCGTACCAGTCGAGGGTGTCGTGCGTGATGGTCGCCATCGGCCGAAGATGGGGCATCGTACTCCACAGCTGGTCCCCGGTAGTGATGTGGGTGGCGTGCAGCGCGCGCGTCTTGCCGCTGAAGAACCGCTCGGACAGGTCGTTGGCGTTCCACAGGTTGAGGTCCCCCACCTGGGCGCCCTCGATGCTGTTGATACGAAAGAACTGCCCCTTCGGCACCTGGAAGGTCCGCGCGGCGCGCGGCGGAACGATGATCTCCTGCACCGTTTCGAGCGTTTGCCGCAGCCTTTCCAACTGCTCCATATCCGCATTGGGAAGCGTGTCGACCGAGTAGACCGCGACTACGGGCTTGCCGCGGCGCTCGTCCGCGTCGCGAGGGGCGGAGGTTGTTGGGTGTCGTGGCATGATCAATGGATCCGATCCTGTAGCGACCGGGCAGGACTTGCGGGATGACCCCCCAGTCGGCCGTCGCGACCTCGTAAGCTTGAGCCCGATCTGATCGCCGAAGCGCAAGCGACTTTGCCGAACCATACTCCGGCGAGCACCGGCGCCCGAGCAGCGCGCGGGCGATCCCGCGGCGAACAGGCTGCGCTCGGCGCCCCACGGTTCGGCTATTCATTTTGCCGCCCGCGCCGATCCCGGCACCTCGGCAGGCGTCATCCGCCACGTGTTCCGGCCAGCAGCCTTCGCCTGGTAGAGCATACCGTCGGCCGCTTGGACGAGCGCGTCGCGATCCGTCCCGGCGGTTTCGGCCGCCGCGATCCCGATGCTGACCCCGAGCGTGATCGGCAGCGTCCTGATGACGAAGGGTTTGCGGAAGGCGCCCACGCAGCGGTCGGCCAAGTCGGTGTCGATCTCGTTCCAGTCCCTGACCAGGACCGCGAACTCGTCTCCTCCAAGGCGAGCCACGAGGTGCTCCTTCGCGACTGCCCTGAGCCGCTCGGCCACGCTTTTCAGGACCTCGTCGCCGACCGCGTGGCCGAACTCGTCATTGACCGGCTTGAAGCCGTCGAGGTCGAGGCAGTAGACGGCGACGCGCGCGCGTCCTTCCGGTTGCAGTGCGTCGTCGAGCGCGCGGTAGAACTGCATTCTGTTCGGCAAGCCGGTCAGGACGTCGTGGTTGGCCAGCCGCGTCGCCTCGACCTCGGCCAGGACGCGGTCGGTGACGTCGGCGACCGTCAGGAGGACCTGGCAGTCGCCGTGCTTCTGGAGCATCCTGACGTGGATGAGCACGTGCCGCTCCTGGCCGTCGGCCATGCGCTGGCGCCAAACCGTGCGTGCCTCGCCGCCGCCGAGGACCTTGGCTACGAACGCTTGTTTCTGGTCGGGGATGTGCATGTCTTCGGCCGCTTTGGCCAGCATGTCGGCTTCCGCGAAGCCGTAAAAGGCGACGGCCGCTCGGTTCACCTCCAGGATGGCGAGGGACCGCCCGTCGCACAGCAGCATCGGCATGGGGTTGGCATCGAACAGCTGCCGGAGCCACTCTTCCCGCTGCTTGAGCTCCGTGATGTCGATGCGGATGCCGATGGCACCCCCGTCGGGGGTGCGGCGGTCGTCATGCCGCAGCCACCGTCCGTTGCGCAGCTGCTGCTCCTCCTGGGAAAGCTGCCGACGGAACTTGGCCATCCGCTCCTTCAGCCAAGCGTCCGGGTCCGCAATGACTTCCTGGATCTGACCGCTCTTGAGGCTTAGCTTCAGAATGTCCTCGAACGCAATCCCCGGCCGCAGGTGCTCGGCGATGTCGGCGTAGAGTTCGGCGTAGCGCTGGTTCCATAAGACGTAGCGGTCGTCGGCGTCGAACATGCAGATCGCCTGCGGGAGCATATCGATCACGTAGCGCAGGCGAAGCTCGGCATCGCTCACGGCAGGGTCCGCGGCTTGATCCCTATCGATCCACACTGTCGTGACCGGCCCGTCCGGTCCGGGGTGCGACGACGCCCTGACCGTGCAGGATCGCTCCTGGCCGCCGCACACTCTCAACACCACGCGCGAGCCCTGCCAGTTGGGTAGCGGCCAGTGGAGCACCAGAACCGCGACGGGTGTGCCAACCAGGGCTTCTCCCAAGCCGAAAAGGTCGCGGGCGTCGCGGTTGCCGAACGCGACGTGTTCGGCCGGATCCAGCACGATCACGGCCGAAGGGCATGCTTCCAGCAGCAGCTTCACTTCCGCACCAAGCATGAGGCATCCCGAACGGCTGCACGCCGCAGCGTGCAGCCAAGCAAGGTAGGCTCCGAGCCGAAAACGAATCGCTAAGGGTTCGGCTCCGAAAAAGCCGGCGACCGCGACCCAATCGGCTCAGACGCGGCGTCCCGGCTGCTCGCCCTGGGCCCATTCTGCGCTCGCAGGCTGCACGGCAAGCCCGAGCCCTCGGCCGCGGACATCCTGAACGGGACTGCGGTGAGCCGTCACCCGCCCCGTTCGCGCCGGATCGTTTCTCCCCCGGGTAGAACCCACCCCGCAGCGCGGACTTCGCGCGTACGCGCGCCGCCCCAACGAGCGCGGGAAGTCGCTACTGAGCGCCGCTGGGTTTCGCTTATTGCGACCGCCCTGCGCCGATAGGTTCCGTGGATCGCACGCGGGGTGACGCAGCCGTCCGCTTCGTTCCGTCGCCTGCTCGGAAGCGGTGCAGCCGGTCCCGAGCAGGGCCGGTCGTGGGCAGGCCTTTCCAGGTTCTGGGAAGAGTCGACAGGAGCTACGACATATGTTCGGAAAACGATCGGACCCTGTTGGCGAATATGAGGGGGCAATGAATCCAATGAGGCTGGTTCGGGATTCCCGATTGCGGGAGGACCGCCGCCATGTCGCCACCACGCAAGCAATCCATCATCACCGTCCCCATGCAAACCGCCCAGGTTGCCTGCGCCGCCTTTCCGGGCGGTTCGCCCTACATCCTGCTGAGGGACCAGCTCGGCACTGTGTTCACCGAGGCTGACTTCACCGACCTCTACCCAGATCGCGGCCAGCCGGGCTATCCGGCCTGGCGCCTTGCACTTGTGACGCTCATGCAGTTTCGGGAGGGATTGAGCGATCGGCAGGCGGCTGAAGCCGCCCGGGCCCGGATCGATTGGAAGTATCTGCTTGCCCTGGAGCTGGCGGATCCCGGCTTCGACTACAGCGTTCTTTGTGAGTTTCGTTCGAGGTTGTTGAAGTACGATGCTGAAGAGAGGTTACTCGACAGGGTCCTGGGCGCGGCGAGATCGGCTGGGCTGTTGAAAGAGCGTGGTCGTCAGCGAACTGACTCGACCCACGTTCTTGGCGCTCTGCGGGTTCTCAATCGCCTCGAGTTAATCGGCGAGACCATGCGAGCCGCGCTGAATACAATTGCAGTGATCGAGCCGGATTGGTTACGCAAGGTTGCACCCTCTGACTGGTACGCCCGATATGGCCGTCGGATCGAGGATATGCGACTGCCGGACACAGAGACCAAGCGAGATGCTTACGCCGTCCAGATCGGCGCCGACGGCTATGGATTACTCGACGCTCTAGCACTACAGTTGCAGTCTTTAGTGTGTTCTGAATCACTGAACCACCATGATTCGGAGGTCATGGATGGTGGGAGCATCGATTGAGGCGACGCTGGAGCTATGGGCGTCAGGACTTCGTGATGTGAAGGCTCGGTTGCGGCCCCTGTTCCAGCAGGCCCGTATGGCAGCCTCAGCCGGGCTTTTTCTCGATGGCCTGCTGGGTGAAGAGCGGCGCAAGACAGGGTGGATGCGGGCGGAAGCGGCGGGTGACCCAGGGCCCTGGCGTCAACAGGCGGTGCTGGGAAGGGCGCACTTGGGATGCGGATGGGTTGCGTGACGTTGTGCGCGACTATGTCGTCGAGCATCTGGCGGCCGAGGATGCGGTTCTTGTCATCGACGAGACGGGGTTCCTGAAGCAAGGCAAGGCGTCGTGCGGCGTGGCGCGCCAGTATACGGGGTCGGCGGGCAAGGTCACGAACTGCCAGATCGGTGTGTTCGCGGCTTATGTGTCCAGCAAAGGGCACGCCTTCATCGATCGCGCTCTTTATTTGCCGAAGGTCTGGACGGACGATGCCGCGCGAATGACGGCCGCGCACGTCCCTGCAGAGACGGCCTTTGCCACCAAGCCGCGGCTGGCGTGGACGATGATCGAGCAGGCGATCACAGCCGGCGTGCCGTTCGCGTGGGTCGCGGCCGACAGCGTCTACGGTGTGGGAGACCTCGAAACGGCCTTGCGGCGTGCTGGCAAGGGCTATGTGCTCGGGGTCAACTCGACCCACCACTTCAGATCCTGGGGGACCAGTCCACCTGTCGCTGGCACCGCCGAACAGATTGCAGCAGGCCTGGACGAAGCTGTTTGGCAGCGCCTCTCGGCCGGGGACGGCTCTAAGGGCGCACGGCTTCATGACTGGGCTTACTGTGCCCTGGCCGACCTCAATGCCGCCGAATATGACAAGGATCGAACCGGCCTGTGGACACGCGGCCTGCTCATCCGCCGAAACACTGCCGACGGCGATCTCGCCTTCTTCACAACCTGGTGCCCGGCCGGAACCGACATCGCTACTCTTGTCAGGATCGAAGGCCACCGCTGGGCGGAGCCAGCCAGGGGACCCCGCCCGCAAAGCGGGATGGGGTGGCTGGCGGATGGGATCGAGGACAGTTTCGAGACCGCCAAGAACGAACTCGGCCTCGATCACAACGAGACCCGCTCCTGGCATGGCTGGCATCGCCACGTCTCACTCGTCATGCTGGCCTTCGCCTGATGGCGGCCATCCGTCACAAGGCCAACACCCTGCCGACGCCCCCAAAAACATTGCGCCGGGTGATCCGGCAGACCCAGCGACGCCAAGCCTGATCCGCTGGTCCGTGCAGGAAATCCGGCGCATCACCAACCGGCTCGCGCAACGTAGCCTCCACCCCTCCGCCATCATCGCATGGTCATCCTGGCGACGCGCTCACCAAGCCCAAGCAAAACGCGCTCATCTCAAGCTAAAAACGCAACTGTAATGCTAGGAAGCCGAGAGCACCTTCCGCAGGCGCGCGATCCCGCCCGGCAGGCCGCGGACGTGCAGGATGCGGCCGTCTGCGTCGAACTCCTCCGAGAGCACCCGCGCATTCTCGTAGACGGTGCCGAGCAGGCCCTGCTTGGCGTAGGGCAGCGTGAGCCGGTCCTCCACCATTGCGGACTCGAAGAAGGCGATGATCGTCCCGCGCAGCGCCGCGACGTCGTCGGCCGAGGCTGCCGACAGGAAGACCGCCTCGGGGTGCCTGGCCGCAAGGAGGGCCCGACTGGCCTCGTCCACGCGATCCATCTTGTTGAGCAGCAGCAGCGAGGGAACCGCGTCCGCGCCGATCTCGTGCAGGACGGACCGGGTGACCTCGAGCTGCGCCTCGTGGGTCGAATCGGACGCGTCGACCACGTAGAGCAGCAGCGAGGCGTCGAGCGCCTCGGCCAGCGTCGACCGGAACGAGGCGACGAGGTCGTGCGGGAGCTTCTTGATGAAGCCGACCGTGTCGGAGACGAGCACGCGCGGCAACGTCTCCGGCCGCAGCGCCCGCACCGTGGTGTCGAGCGTCGCGAAGAGCTGGTCGGCGACCAGCACCTCGCTCCCCGTGAGCGCGCGCATGAGCGAGGACTTGCCCGCGTTGGTGTAGCCGACGAGCGCGACCCGCAATTGGTCGCCGCGCGCGGAGCGGCGCTGGTCGTCGTCGCGTTGGATCTCGTCGAGCTGCGCCTTGAGCTCGGCGCGCCGGTCCCGGACCTTGCGGCGGTCGAGGTCGATGTTGGACTCGCCCGCGCCGACGCCTCGCTGCCGGCCACCGCCCGTCGAGGATTCCCGCAGGCGCGGGACGACGTATTGCAGCCGCGCCATCTCCACCTGCAGCTTCGCCTCGCGGCTGCGCGCATGGCGATGGAAGATCTCGACGATCACCCCGGTGCGGTCGAGCACCTCCGCGCCGGTCGCCCGCTCGAGGTTGCGGGCCTGGCTCGGCGAGATCTCGTGGTCGACGATCACGACATCGGCCTTCGGCGGCGCGTCGGGGTCGGGCTCGACCGGCAAGGCGGCCGGCCCGGCCGCGTCCTCGTCGAAGCGCTCGCGCGCCTTTGACTTCGGCGCGGTCGCCATCGTGCCGACCACGCCCGTGCCGCCGGTGAGGGCAGCCAGATCGTGAAGCCGTCCCTTGCCGAGCACGGTCGCGCCTTCGAGCGCCTCCCGCCGCTGCGACAGGGTGCCGACGACCTCGTAGCCGAGCGTCTTCACGAGGCGGCCGAGTTCCTCGATGCTCGCCACATGGGCCGCGTCATCGACGCCGGGGAGCTGGACGCCGACGAGGATGGCGCGCGAGACGGGTGGCTTGGTATCCATCCGTCTTTCTAGCACAGCAAGGCGGGGCTCGGAGGCGAGCGGAGCCGGCACCGGGATTGGTCGTGCTTGCGCGATGCGAACTGCGGTTCAGCCGGCGATGGCACGAGGCTCCGCGACGTTGTCGTGCAGCACGTAGCCGCGGCCCCAGATCGTCTCGATGTAGTTCTTGCCCTGGCTGGCGTTGCTGAGCTTCTTGCGCAGCTTGCAGACGAAGACGTCGATGATCTTCAGCTCGGGCTCGTCCATGCCGCCGTAGAGGTGGTTGAGGAACATCTCCTTGGTCAGGGTGCTGCCCTTCCGGAGCGCCAGCAATTCCAGCATCTGGTATTCCTTGCCGGTCAGGTGCACCCGCGACCCCGCCACCGTCACGGTTTTCTCGTCGAGGTTCAGGACCATGTCGGCTGTCGTGATCACCGACTGGGCATGACCCTTCGAGCGGCGCACGATGGCCTGGATGCGGGCGACGAGCTCGTCCTTGTGGAAGGGCTTGGTCAGTTAGTCGTCGGCGCCGAAGCCGAGGCCCTTCACCTTGGCGTCGATCCCCGCGAGGCCCGCTAGGATGAGGACGGGCGTCCTGACCTTAGCCATGCGCAGGGTCTTGAGGACCTCGTAGCCGGACATGGCCGGGAGGTTCAGGTCGAGCAGGATGATGTCGTAGTCGTAGAGCTTGCCGAGGTCGACGCCCTCCTCGCCGAGGTCGGTCGTGTAGACGTTGAACTTCTCCGAACCGAGCATCAGCTCGATGCTTCGCGACACGCTGGCATCATCTTCGATCAGCAGCACGCGCATGAGGCCTTATCCTTTTCAGGAAGCCTTTATGCCGCCTTAAGAACAACCGACTGTTAACGTCTCTACCCACTCGCCTCGGAGCCGGCTGCCTTGCCGTCGCTGGACCGGACTACCGCAAGGATGTGGGCCAGGTTGACGGCCTGAGCCGGACACGCTCGCCGAGGCGGCGTCCCCGGCGCTTCCTCAGCCGGCGCGCCGAGAAGATCGGAGCGGCTCAGACGGGGCGAACGAAGAGCCCGACCGTCAGCGCCAGGGCGATCGCGACAATGGCGAGCCGCAGCATCCGCTCGTTGACCCGGCGAAGCATCCAGGCGCCGCAGATGCCGCCGACGACAGCGCTCACGCCCATGATCAGGACGGCCAGCCAGCGCACCATGGGGTAGCGGCGATCCGTCGTCGACGAGCGGGCACGCCTCGGCATGCGCTGGCGCCGTTCCCATGCGGCGCCAAGGTAGCTAGGGTCTGCCAGCCGCGAGCAAGACGACGGCCCGGACGACCGAGCATGGCGGGTGACCAAACGGTGAAGGCGACGAGGCGCGACCTCCTGTCGATGATCGGGATGGCGGCCGGAAGCGCCGCGATGTACCGGGCGATGACGACCCTGGGGCTCGCCGCCGGATCCGACTATGCCGGACCGATCAGGCTCGACGGGGACCCGAAGGGCGCCTCGGTGCTGGTCCTCGGGGCCGGCCTCGCCGGAATGACCGCGGCGCTGGAGCTCCGGAACGCCGGGTACGAGGTCAAGGTGCTCGAATTCAACGAGCGCCCCGGCGGACGCAACTGGACGCTGCGGGGCGGCGACACGTACACGGAGCTCGGCGGCGCCAGGCAATCCTGCGGCTTCGCCCCGGGGCTCTACCTGAACCCGGGCCCATGGCGCATCCCCTACCACCACCGCGCGCTGCTCGACTACTGCCGGCGCCTCGGCGTCGCGCTCGAGCCCTTCGTGCAGCTCAACCACAACGCCTACCTCCATTCGGCGTCGGCCTTCGACGGCCGGCCGCAGCGCATCCGCGCGATCAAGGCCGACTTGCAGGGGCACGTCTCCGAGCTGCTGGCGAAGGCCACGCAGCAGGGCAAGCTCGACGAGGCGGTCTCGGCCGAGGACAAGGAGATGCTTCTGCATGCCCTTCGGTCCTGGGGCGCCCTCGACGACGACTACGCCTACAAGGCGAGCCTGCTGACCTCGGCCTATCGCGGCCACGCGAAGGATCCGGGCGGCGGCCCCGGCGCCGCGCCGACGCCCAGCGAGCCGCTCGGCCTGTCGGAGGTCCTGCGCTCGCGGCTCTGGCGCTACCTCCAGAACTTCTCGGCCATCGAGTTCCAGACGACGATGTTCCAGCCCGTCGGCGGCATGGACATGATCGGCAAGGCCTTCGGGCGGGCGCTCGGCGAGGTCATCCGCTACGGCGCCAAGGTCACCCGCATTCAGCAGGACGGCGGCGGCGTGACGGTCACCTACGCCGATGCCGCCGACACGTCCTCGGTGGCGCAGGAGAAGGCGGACTGGTGCGTCTGCACGATCCCGCTCTCGATCCTCAGCCAGATCCCGATCGACGTCGGGGCGCCGATGAAGGCGGCCATCGACGCCGTCCCTTACCTCTCCGCGCTCAAGGTCGGCCTGCAGTTCAGGCGCCGCTTCTGGGAGGAGGACGAGGCGATCTACGGCGGCATCAGCTACACCGACCTGCCGATCGGGCAGATCGCCTACCCGAACGCCGGGATGAACGGCGGCGGTCCCGGCGTGCTGCTCGGCGCCTACACGTTCGAGGGCGCGAACGGCTACGAGTTCGCTTCGATGGCGCCGGCCGAGCGTGTGGCGCGCGTCCTCGACATCGGCGCGGCCATCCACCCGCAGTACCGAGCCGAGTTCGACAATGGCATCGCCGTCGCCTGGCACCGCGTGCCGTTCACGCTCGGCTGCGCCGGCAACTGGTCGGAGGAGGCGCGCGCCGCGCATTACGACGACCTCTGCCGGATCGACGGGCGCATCGTTCTGGCCGGCGAGCACGCGTCCTACCTGCCGGCCTGGCAGGAGGGCGCGATCCTGTCCTCGCTCGACGCGATCGGCCGCCTGCACGAGCGGGTCGTCGGAGGATGAGCGGGCGCATCCCGGCTTGGCTGGTCGCGGCGCTCGCCGCGTCGCTCGCGGCGGCCGGCACCTCGGCCACGCGTGCAGGCGACGCGCTCCCTACGCCCGTGGCGCCCAACATGCTGAGCCCCGGCCGGACGTTCGCCGAGACCAACGGCGCGAGCCTCTATGCCAACGCTTGCCAGGGCTGCCACATGGCCGACGCCCGGGGCGCCATCGGCGCGGGATCCTACCCATCGCTCGCGGGCGACCAAAACCTCGAGGCCGCCGGCTACGTCGTCGCCGTGGTTGTGCGCGGACAGCGCGCGATGCCGGCCGTCGGCCGGTCGATGACGGACGAGCAGGTCGCGGCCGTCGCGGACTACGTGCGCTCCCACTTCGGCAACGCCTACCCGGACGCCGTGACGGCGGCGGAGGTCAAGGCCGCCCGACCGTAGCGGCCGGCTCGCGCCCGGTCGGCGCCCTGCCCGCTCCAGCCTTACTTCAGGTGCGGCGAGAGCAGCTTGTTCATCTCGAACATCGTCGCCTTGTCCTGGCCGAACACCGCCTTCAGCTTCTCGTCGGCGATGATCTCGCGCTTGTTGGCCGGGTTCTGCAGGTCGTGCTTGCGGATGTGGTCCCAGACCTTGCTGATCACCTCGGTACGGGGCATCGGGTCATGCCCGACGATGGCGCCGAGCTCCTTGGAGGGCTGCACGGGCTTCATCAGGCCGGCGGAGGCAGGCTTCTTGGCGGGGATCACCTTTGCGGCCTTGGCGGCGGTCTTCTCGGTCATGTGGTTCCTCATCATCGTCCCGGGCAGGCACTGATGCCCGATCGGCGCCAATTGGGCAACCCGAGGCGGCGGGCCTCAGCACCCTCCAGCGACCCGGCGCGCCGGGCATGCCGTTCTACTTCGTCAAGACGGACGTCGCCGGCAACGTGCTCAAGCGGAGCAGTGCGACCAGGTTCCAGTTCTCGCGCTTCGGTGGGCCGTGTCCGCTTTGGAACGTCTATCGAGCCTTCGCCAATCCCGGACAGATCCTGGTCCAACTCGCCCGGACGCCGGATGATGTGACGTACCTCAACGTGGCGCGAACCGTGGGACGCGGCGGCGGCTACCACCTCGCCCGCCCCCGCTCGGTGGCGGTGGTGCTCGGCTGCGAGGTGGAGCATGCCAGGCAGACAGTGTATGCGGCTGGCCTCGACCTCGCCGACACCAACGGAATCGTACCGATCGGGCCGGGCTGTCGCGTCTGCGAGCGGTCCGCATGCCGCCACCGCGCAGTGCCGCCGGTCAGCAGGGTTCTCGATGTCGGTACGCAGGAGAGGGGCCTCGTTCCCTACAAGATCAAGCCGCAGTGAGTTCGCTCGGCGCTGCACGGTCACCTTGCTGACAATCACCATCCGATAGTCTTCTCTCATATTTTGACCAGATTGACATTGATCCAAGCTTGGGCGCGCGGATGCAAACGAGTCCTCGTCGCAAATGGCCGCAGGAGCCGTGATGGGAGCTTCGATCATTGTCCGAGGCGAGGAGCCGATGCAGCCGTTCGTCTACACGTCCAATCGGGCGAGGTGATCTTCGGATCCGGATCGCTGGCGCAACTTCCCGATGAGGTCGAGCGGCTCGACCTTCGCCGCGTGCTGCTGCTCGCCACCCCACCGCAGGCAAGCGAGGCGCGCCGCCTAGCTGGCTCCATGTGCGCAAAGGGCAATTGGGCAATCGAGAACACCGCCAAAAAGCTGACCGAGATCTTTGACGAGCATAACTCGCCTGGCCGTTCCTGTCCCGATCCAGAAGCGGTACGCCGCCGAGAGGGCCAACCGGTAGGCCTGCCCTAAGCGGTGTCGTGCACGAGATGACGGCTTGTCGCAAGCCGCGCTCTTTTCGCTGCGAGCGGCGCGGCCCGACCTTGTAGGATTGGTACGACAAAACACTGGTGACAAAACATATCGGCTTCGGGCTAGGGCCTGTTGAGAATCGAGGTTCCTCTGGGGCGGTTGTCGTGATTCAAGCTGCGGATGGAAAGATTCGTTTTGACCGATGCCCAGTGGGCGAAGATGGAACCGCATTGCTTGGGCAAGCCGAGCGATCCTGGGCGGAGTGGGGCGGACAACCGGCGCTTCTTGGAGGCGATCCTTTGGATCGCGCGGACAGGGAGCTCCTGGCGCGATCTTCCGACCCTGTTCGGCAACTGGAATACCGTGTTCAAGCGCTTTCGTGACTGGGTGAAGGCGGACGTCTTCAAGCGATTGTTCGATGCCGTCTCCAACGAACCCGATATGGAATACGCCATGGTCGATGCCACCATCGTCAAGGTCCACCGCCACGGCCAGGGTGCAAAAGGGGGACTTCGGGCCAGGCGATCGGTCGTTCCAAGGGCGGCATGACCACCAAAGTCCTTGCTCTGACCGATGCTCTCGGCAACTTGGTTCGCTTTGTTCTTCTGCCAGGTCACCGCTTCGACACGGTCGGCGTGGCGCCGTTGATCAAAGGACTCGAGTTTGGCGCACTAATCGCCGACAAGGCCTTCGACAGTAACGCCATCATTGCCGATCTCAATACACGCGGCGCCAAGGTCGTCATCTCGCAACATCCCCGGCGCTCAATGCCGCTCGCGATCGATGCCGAAATGTACAAGTGGAGGCACCTGATCGAGAACTTCTTCTGCAAGCTGAAGGAGTTCAAACGGGTCGCCATGCGCAGCGACAAGACCGATGAGAGCTTCGCTGCCATCATCAACCTGGCTGCGGCCGTGATAAACTCAAGGTGAATCTCAACAGCCCCTAGATGTTCGGTCCCGGCATTTGATGGATTGGATCGAGCCTGAACCGTTCTGGCTCTGATGTCCATTGTTTGCAGATGGCTTCGTAGGGCGTGAGGCCCTTGAGGGTCTTCTGTCGCCGTCCGAAGTTGTAGGCGTCGATGAAGTCGGCGAGGTGCTGTCGCAACTGCGCGTGATCGTCGTAGTGGAAGCGTTTGACGGTCGCCTCCTTGATGGTGCGATTCATTCGCTCGACCTGACCGTTGGTCCAAGGGTGCTTCACCTTGGTGAGGCGATGCTCGATGCTGTTCTCGTCGCAGACGCGATCGAAGATGTGGTAGAAGGCATAGCGATCGCAGGCACGATTGGTGAACTGGATGCCATTGTCGGTCAGCACCGTATGGATGGCGTAGGGGACGGCCGCGATCAGGTCGCGCAGGAACTCGGCCGCAACCACCTTGCCGGCTCTGGGGGAGAGTCTGGCGAAGGCGAACTTGGACGTCCGGTCGATGGCCACGAAGAGGTAGAGCTTGCCTTCAGCGGTTTGGACTTCGGCGATGTCGATGTGGAAGTAGCCGATCGGATAGCTTTTGAACTTCTTCTTGCCCGGCTTGTCGCCTTCGACATCGGGCAGCCGGGAGACGCCGTGACGCTGCAGGCAGCGGTGCAGGGACGAGCGCGTCAGGTGCGGGATCGTGGGCTGCAGGGCGTAGAGGCAGTCGTCGAGCGGCAGCACCGTATGCTTGCGGAACGCCACGACGACGGCTTCGTCCTCGACCGACAGCACGGTCGACTTGGGATCTGACGGCCCGGTCTTGCGGTCGGCCGTCGAGATCCGCTTCTTCCACTTCGCGACCGTCTTCGGATTGATCCCGTAGCGCTTGGCGAGTGCCCTCAGGCTCTCTTGACTATGCTGTATCGCTCGACGGACTGCCGCTGTCGTTGTGGCGCTGCCATGGTGAACCTGGCCCATAGTGCCTCCTTCCACTCACGCGTGAAAAGTGCACCATCAAACCCCGGGATCAAACACCTAGACCGGGGTATACATCGTGAGCCGCAACGCCGGGTCGTCGTTGACCTGAAACGTCGCATACTCGTAGCGCAGTGGGCCGGCACCGGGGTGAAACAGCACCTTCTCGCCGGTGCCGGCGCTGCTGCCAACCTCGTGCGCGTCCCACCAGCCGGCGAACTCGGGGGTGCGCTCGCGCAAGTTGCGCACCAGGCCGGTGAATGCCGGGTCACCAGCCCACAGATCGTGCGTCCCACGGAACCGAGCCACCATGCGCGCTGCCTGCCCGGCCCAGGCAGCACCGAACACGCGCTGTGCGTCCGGGTCGGTCAGCACAAAGATGAGGATATTACGGTCTGCCTCGGCGACGCGGCCGAAATGAGTGAATAGCGCACAGGCTGCATCGTTCCACGCCAACACGTCCCACCGCCGCCCCGTGACGTAGGCCGGCTGCTCAAGACGCTCGACGATTCGGCTCACCGTGTTCGGCACGGTTTCGCGTACGAAGGCCGGGCGGATGTTGGGCAGAGCCAGTGCGCGCAGATGGGCGTGCTCGGCCTCGTTCAGGCGCAGCCCTCGCGCCAGTGCATCCACCGTGGCGGCGGAAGGGCGAACAGCCCTGCCCTGCTCCATCCGGATGTACCAGTCGATGCCAATGCCGGCCAGCTCTGCCACTTCCTGCCGCCGCAGCCAGGCAGTCCGGCGCCGGCCTCCGGTCGGAAGCCCTATCGCGTGTGGCTCCAACTTCTCGCGCCGGGAACGGAGAAAGTCGCCGAACGCCTTCCGGGCCGTGTCCATCATGCGTACCGCCTGGGAGGTAGTGGCCAATGCTAGGATCATACCAGTCCTTCACGTGCCTGCGAAGCTCGCCCATTTACAATGCACAACGATGGGACTGCCTCGCCATGAAAGCTGCCACCCTCCTCGCATTCGGTTCTCCCTTGTCGATTGGCGCCGTGCCCGACCCGGTCCCGGGTACCGGCGAGGTCGTCGTGGATGTCGTAGCAACCGGCGTCTTGCCCTACACGGCCGATGTGTTCAGTGGTGCCCGCAGATATCCGCTGGAGTTGCCCGTGGTGCCGGGCTGCGGGGCGGTAGGCCGCGTGCGCACCACCGGGCCGGATGCAACCCGCCTTTCGCCCGGCGACTGGGTGTTCTGCGATCCCACCGTGCGGTCGCGCGATGGCGGCCTCGCCCCTGACATCACGCTGCAGGGCTGGAGTTCCCGCGGGGAAGGGGGCTTGCGGTTGCAGAAATACTTCCACAACGGCCCGTTTGCCGAACGCATGATGGTGCCGACCGAAAACGCGATCCCGCTTGGCGTCATCGACGAGGCGGACGCGGGACGCTGGTGCGCGGCGGGCGTGGCGCTCGTGCCCTATGGCGGCCTTCTGGCGACGGGGCTGCAAGCCGGGGAAACGCTCCTGGTCAGCGGCGCCACCGGCAACTACGGCAGCGCCGCCGTGGCGACCGCGCTGGCGATGGGCGCGGGCTGCGTGGTGGCGCCCGGCCGCAACGAACGAACACTTGCCGACCTAGTGCGCCGCTTCGGTTCGCGGGTGCGGCCGGTGACCCTCGCCGGCAACGAGGATGCGGACCGCGCGCGAATGCAGGCCGCCGCATCGGGCCCGATTGACTGCGTGCTGGACATCCTGCCGCCGTCCGTCAGCGCGACGGTGGTGCGGGCCGCCGTTATGGCAGTACGCCCATTCGGCCGGGCCGTGCTGATGGGCGGAGTTGGGATGCTGGGCGGCGATGACCTGTCGTTACCCTATCCCTGGATCATGCGGAACTGCGTCAGCATCCAAGGTCAATGGATGTTCGAGCCCAGCGCTGTATTCGGGATCATCGCGCTGGTCCGGGCCGGGCTGCTCGACCTCGGCCAGTTCGAGGTCAGCGAGTTCGCCCTGGACAACGCAAACGAGGCCGTTGCGCACGCGGCAGCCCATGCCGGGTCGTTCCGCATAACCGTGATCCGACCCTGAAGACGGCAGGTCCTCGCCGGCACGCTCGCCAGCAACTGCACCTGCTCCTGAGTTCCATGTCCAGCGTCTCGGTTTCGAGATGTTCCCGCGCCCGGCCCTGTCCGAGGTTCTGGACCGTGGTCTTGAACCGCCATCGACGTGTGGCTCGAGGATCGTTGTCCACGAGCGAGCGACGTTCGCGCTCACGGCGTGGGTGGCGCCGTAAAAGATGCGGCGTGAGACCGCGGGCGAGAAGGCTGTCCAACATCCGGTCCGACAAGAACCCGACGAGACGGACTATGATCGCCGCAGCGCGGCGGATGGTGTAGCGGGTGCGTGGCCGCTTGCTGGTGATTGCGTCCGCGACGACCCGGCTTGCCTCCTCGGCAGGCACTCCCTTGGGGATGGCTGCCTGTGCTTGCGACATGACTGAATGCACGAGAGTGGCATGGCGGCCACGCTGCCCCGTGGTCATTCCATCGATGATGTGCTCGCCATTGGCAGCGACTTGCCCAAGCATCTCGGTTTTGACGGCACCCGCTCGATCACGATGACCTTCAATCCAAGCTGCCCCACCTCTCGGCGCAACGCATCGCTGACCGCTTCGAGCGCGAACTTCGCGCCGGCGGAGGGACCGTACGTCGCCATCGCCAACTTTCCGCCAAGGAAGAAAAGTTGACGACCGAGCCGCCGCTCTCGATCAGCGGGCAACAGCGCATGAATCATCCCGACGTGGCCGAAAAGGTTGACGTCGAACAGCCGGCGCCCCTCGGACAGTGGCAGCACCTTTATGGGCGGGGTGACGCCTTCGTGGCCACGGTGCGCAACCTCTTCGGTTTGCATGGGTATTCTCGGTCGGCCAGCAGGATTACGTGTCCCGTATATAATCCTTCCGGCTATCCTTGTCGTCCCCGGTGATATTGGCATCTCTAACGAGCCGTTTGAAGAAAGTTGCAGATGGCGAATCGGAGTAGGACGACCTCACGTCAGCGTCTTCTCGATCTCAGCCCGCCTCCACACCAGCCCCCTCTCATCCCGCAGCACGTATGCCGGCTCGACCCCAAGCTCGGCCATCTTCGCCCGCACGTCGCGGTTCCGGCACCCAAGCCGCTGGGCCACCACGACGGTCAGCATTTAGCGCTCCCGGAACGCCAGCACCGCGTGCCCTTCAGGATCTCCTCGACGGGTCCCGAGAGGCGCCGGATCAGCCCGCCCGCCGCGAGGTCATCGAGGCCCCTGAGGTCGATGCCGAGGCGCTAGCGGGTCCAGACGACGCCCGCCGCGTCGTCGCGGTCCCGGACGATGGCGTCGACTTGGTCGGCGCGCAGCAGCACCGGCGAGCGGCCGACCACGGCCTTGACCACGTCGACGTCGGGAGCTCGTCGATGACCAGCAGCTCGGTGCCGGCATTCACCAGGGCGCGGAGGGCGAGCCACATGGCGGGTCCCGTGGTGTCGCGGCTCCCCGAGCGGGCGCGTCGTGGGCCGTTGCGCCGCAGGGTGTCTGAAACGATCTCCGAAGGCAGGGCGTCCCGACCGAGGCCGTTGACCGACATGCGAGTAGCCATCCGGCTACCGCGATCGGTCAGGACGGCGGGTCGAGAGCGGTTGCTTGTCGCCGCTGTAGACATCTCGCCGGCAAAGGAGTAGCCGAAATTGTTGGACGTGCAAAAGTCACGGCCCGGTAGGTAGTCCGGGTGACGCTCTTGCGTTCGTACGTGCCCTGCCGGTTCTGAGGCGAGGCTTCCGGTACGTCCCTTGCCAATTTTGGCCGAGGGACGAACTATGCCTGGTTTCAAAGTACTCATCGTTGGCGCTGGTCTCGGCGGGCTGACGCTCGCGCAGTCGTTGCGTGCGGCCGGGACCGAAGTTCGCGTGTTCTAGCGCGACAAGACGCCGTGGGATCGCCCGCAGGGTTACCGCCTCCACCTCGACGCCGATGCGCTGAACGCCTTGCACGAGGTGCTCACGCCCGAGTTGTGGGCGGTGTTCAACGCCACCACGCAGTGGACGGCGCCCTTCACCACCATCCTCAACCCTGATCTTTCTATTCTCAAGCGGTTGCCCACGCCGGATGAGCATGATGCCGCGCTCTGGAACGGCGCCGACCGGGGCCCGGGGCACGCCAACGTCGATCGCGCGACGCTGCGTCAAATCCTGCTCGCCGGTCTGGAGGACGTGGTCGAGTTCGAGAAGAGGCTGGACCGCTACGAAAGCCGAGGCTCGCAGGTCGTCGTGCATTTCGCCGACGGAACCACCGCTGGAGGCGACGTGCTGGTGGGAGCCGACGGTATCCGCTCGGCGGTACGGGCGCAGCGAGCGCCCGAATGCGAAACGGTCGACGCGGGACTGGGGGCGATCTACGGCCGCCTTCCGATCGCGAAGGGACGCGACCTCTTGCCGCCGGAGGCGCTCGACGACATTTTCACCATCGCCTGGGACGAGCGGAAGGTGTTCCTCCAGCTCGGCTCGGTCCTCTTTCCGACGCCCCCGGACCGCGCAGGACGGATGCTTGCTTCTGGCCTGCAGATTCAACGGCGCGACGACTACATCGTCCTGATCGTTGGCGGACGTCACGAGCGCTTCCCCCTCGACCGCGAGACGATGAGTCGGTGGCTAGCGAACGGCTGCAACGCACCGCTGCAGACATGCTGGCGGACTGGCCCGCGCGTTCGATCGAGGTCGTGCGGGCGGGCGATCCGTCGTCCTTCTTCTTTGTCGACATGTACACCAGCGTCCCCTGCATGCTGGAGCCTCCGACCAGAGTGACGCTGCTGGGCGACGCCATTCACGCGATGACGCCGACGCTCGGGCGCGGCGCCAATCTGGCGATGCGCGACGGCGCGCTGCTCGGTCGAGCGCTCAAGGCGGTAGCCGCGGGTGAGCGCGGCCTGGCGTCGGCGTTGGCCGACTACGAGCAGCAGTTGCTTGCGTACGGCTTCGCCGTCGTTCGAGCTGCGGATTCCGACGATGCCGGCCAGTGTTTCCGATATGAAGCCGGCCACCTATTCCGACTTCAAGCCGGCCACGGTT
>NZ_JAMOIM010000063.1 GCF_026130545.1 Lichenifustis flavocetrariae
GCAAAATCGGACAAACGGCACGGTCCGGTAGAGAAAATCCACCTCAATGCTTATTGGCCTGCATAATCCGGGCTAGCCCATCTGCCGCCCCGGCTTTCGTGGGATGACGTTCGCCGCGCCATCGACGCGATCGGGGCGGCGACGCCGATCGATCTGCTGGCCAGCACAGGCTTGCGATCGGGCGAAGCGGTTAGGCTCGATCGCGGCGACGTCGATCTGACCAGCGGCGTCATCCTCGTTCGCAACACCAAGTTTCGTAAGGACCGCCTGGTGCCTGTTCACCCAACGACCCAGGCGGCCCTTCGCCGGTATGCCCGCGAGCGAGACGACGTGTTCCCCACGCCCAAGGGCGAAGCCTTCTTTCTCAGCTCTCGGGGCTGCCGTCTGTCGGCGGCCGGCCTGCAGGCGAACTTCGCCAAGGCTCGCAAGCTCGCGGGTTTTGATGAGGGCAAGCCTTTGCGACCGCACGATCTCAGGCACCGGTTCGCCGTGACCAGGCTCGCGCTTTGGCACCAACAGCGCGCGGACGTCCAAGCACTGCTGCCTTTACTCGCCACCTATCTCGGTCACGCCAGCTACAGCGACACGGCCTACTACCTCACCGGCTCGTCGGATCTCCTCGCCATTGCGGCTGAGCGCGCCTTCCTCGACGGAGGCGCCGCATGAGTGAGCACCTCCTGCTGGCGCCGCTCCTGGAGTCCTTTTTCCGTCGCCGATTGACCAAGCAGCGCAACGCCACCCCCGCGACCTTGGCCAGCTATCGCGACGCCCTCCGCATGCTGATCCTCTTTGCCGCGGCCCGTTTACGGAAGAAGCCGGCGGCGTTGGCCCTTGATGATCTCGATCGGAACCTCGTTCTCGCCTTTCTCGACGAGCTTGAGGAGAAGCGGAACAACTCTGTCGCCACCCGCAACGCCCGGCTCGCCGCGATCCGATCGTTCTTCCACCACGTTGCCGCCGCCGATCCTGCCTCCTTCGGCATCGCCCAACGGGTCCTGACGATCCCGATCAAGCGGGCCCATATCGAGGTGACGCACCACCTCACCGGCCCGGAAGTGGACGCCATCATCGCGTCCCCCGATCAGACCACGCCCCGCGGCCGGCGCGACCGGACGTTCTTGCTCTTTTTAGCAAGAACCGGAGCCCGTGTGTCCGAGGCGATCGGCGTCAACGCGAACGACCTTCAGTTGGAGCGAGGCCGCTCGCAGGTGCTGCTTCACGGCAAGGGTCGCCGAGACCGCGTCGTTCCAATTCCGCAGGATCTGGTGCGATCGCTGACGGCCCTGTTGAGCGATCGTGGCCTCAGCCATCATCAACCGGAGCCGATATTCGTCGGAGCCCACAACGAGCGCCTGACCCGTTTCGGCGCGACGCATATCGTACGGCGTGCGGCAAGCCACGCCTTGTCCACCAGGCCAAGCTTGGGGGACAAGCCGATTTCTCCGCACATCTTCCGACACTCGCTCGCCATGAAGCTCCTCCGCTCCGGCGTGGATCTCCTGACGATCCAGACTTGGCTTGGCCACGCCCAGGTCGCCACAACCCACCGATACGCCGCCGCGGATGTCGAGATGATGCGTCGGGGACTTGAGAAGGCGGGTGTCTCAACCGACCGCGGCGCGCGCTTCCGGCCGACCGACGCCGTCCTACAACTGCTCGCCAGCATCTGATCTTATGTGGCGGAGGAAGTGACGCGCGGCCCGTTTTGATCGGGCGTCGGGGCGCCTCCGCCACATAATCTCGCCCGAGACATAAGAAGGGATCGCGCTTCAGGCCCTCCTGCACCAGCAAGGCCAAGCCCTGCATCCCCTTGCGCATGTCCGTGTGCCCGCTCGCGATCCAGATCCGGACGTTGCTGGCGACAGGACTCATCGCAACGCCCTCAGCACCGCCCCCACCAATGCTGCCGAGGCTTGCGCATCGATCGTCAGCCGGGTCCCCCCAGTAAGCTCGACTACAATCGCCGGGCTTTTCGGAGGCGCTGAGGCAGTCATCGGTTCCGGCAGGAGGACAGCCGGCACAAAAGCGACATCGGACCGCCCCTGGGCCTGCTGGCGCCATTTGTAGATCAGGCTGGTCGACACATCGTAGCGACGGCCCACCTCCGTCACCACCGCCCGGGGCATGAACGCCGCCGACAGGATCTCCCGCTGCGCCGCAGCGCTCCAATGACGCCGACGTTCCGGGCCGGTCTGCAGAGTGATCTGGGTCATGCTGTGCAGCTACAAGCGCTTATAAGGTGGACTTACAAGCAAAGCTTCGCAGCCGCATTAACCTCTCGCAAGGCGGTCTTCGCCGGGCGGATACGCGGATGCCGCCGTCGTGCGCAGCTATTCAAGGCGCTCCTCCGAACGTTTTGCTTATGACGCAGATTCTCGCGGGTCTGTTGCCGAGAGTTCTAGTGCTGACAAGTGGAGAAAGTCGTTGAGCCTGGACGACAGCCCAGAGCGTTCGACACTTATTTCCATCGAAGTTCCAGCGACGCGCTATCATGCGCGAAGTCGCCTGTCCTCGGAGATCGGTGGATGGAGGTCCTCGTCGAGCATCGCCTTGGCTCGCGCATGAGCGTGCATACCTGCAGTATACACGCGGCAGCAACCGCGTCCGTCGGCCTTTGCGCGGTAGAGCGCCACATCGGCCCGATGCATGAGTTCGCCTACGCCGTCGTCTCCGGGGCAACTAATTGCGATGCCCACACTGGCGCCGATCTGGACGGCGGTTCCTCCCGAAAGGATGAAAGGTGCGCTTAGAGCGCTCACGATCCGGTCCGCGACAGCGGCGGGATCAACCCGCGGAATGTCAGGTTTCTCGGGATCGCAGCGAAGAATAAAGGCGAACTCGTCACCGCCGAGCCGCGCGATGAAGCGCTCATCGCCAAGCGCGCTTCGCAGACGGGCCGCCGCCGACTGCAGCAAATCGTCCCCTGCGGGATGCCCGAAGGCATCGTTGACGGCCTTGAACCGATCCAGGTCGATCATGAGCAGGGCATGGTCAAGCCCCACGCGCCGGCCCTCTGCCAATGCAGCCTCGAGGACTTCGTGGAAGCGCCTGCGGTTCGGCAACAGCGTCAAGGCGTCGGTGCGCGCCGCGGCAGTGGTGACGGCCAGCGCGCCCTGCAGCCGCGTACGACTACTGATGGACAGGGCTGTGGCCCCGAGTAGAACGGCCCCAAGCCCAATTCCCAGGGTCTCCAACCAGGTCCGGACGTCCAGATCGGCGGCCTGCTTGTTGCCAATCTCAGCCAGTTGCTGACCGAAAATGTTGCTGCCATTGTCATAGACGTCCTGCAGGTACGCGTATTCCGGACCGTTGAGGAGGGCCTGCGCCGACGATCTGTCGCCCGCCGCCGCTGACGCGATAGCGCGCCGTTCCATGGTTGCGAGATCGCGATGCGCTTCGCCCATCGTGCTGGCCAGTGCCGCCCGACCTGTGGGCGTTGCCAACGCGACAGCCTCGGAGATGGCATCGTCCAGTTTTGGCGCTACCTCCTCGTAGCGATCTGCCCAGCGGCGCTCCCCGGTCAAGACCGCGACCTGGGAGACGGCAGAAAGCCACTCATTCAGGTAAGTGATCGTCTCACGAAGTTCCGCAACCCGCACAGCGCGTTGAGAAGCTACACGGATCTCGTTCAGTGTCTGCCTTCCGCTCGAAGCGAACCAAACAAGCAGCACTAAAATGGGAACAATCGCCAGCCAGGAGAGACCCCGCGCGTGCTTATTCAGTCTCGATCTTAACCCGCCAAGAGGTCTGCCATCTTTCATGCGTCGACGTTGGCTTGAAACATCTAATGGAAGCTGGAGATCCTAGGCGAAAAATGTTATAATAGTTGATGGTCCATTACTCAACGATGATTTTTTTGTGCTGACCTTATGCTTACTTTCCAGCCGCTTAGGCAATATTAACGCTTGAGGCTCGAACGATGGCTTGTCCCCCGGGTACATCGCTTGGCTGCTTTGGAGCGGCAATGATTGAATAGCGCGGGCTGACCGTCAGGCGGAACAGCTTGCCGACTAGGAGCGTGTCCCGGTAACGGATTGCCTCATAAAGTGTGGGTTAGCGGGCGGACGGCGCTGATGGATTTGCGTGATCGCCGTCATCATGTGGTGAGCTTGGCGAGATTGTGGGCGGTGCAGATCAACGCCCATTCTCCGGTGACCTTTTCGACGCCTCGGAGGAGAAGCTGGCGGAAGCCGCGGGCGCTCTTGATCTGCCCGAACACGGGCTCGACGATGGATTTCCGCAGCCGGTAGCGGCTGCGATGACCGCCCTGCTTGAGCCGTCGCCTCATAGCTGCTGTCAGGGGCCCGCCGGCTGGCTTGCCCTCGGCCGGCCGCTTGGCCCGGCCTGTCGCCACATAGCCTCGCACGCCGCGCTCCACGAGACCGGCGAGGTTGGCCTCCGAGCAGAAGCCGTGATCGGCCGATGCTTCGTCGGGCAAGCGACCGGCGTTGACGGCCGTGGCGTCGAGCAGGGGCAGCAGCCCGTCCTGGTCGGAGGCAGACTGGGTCAGGCGGTGAGCCACAATGATCTGGTGCTTGCCGTCGACCGCCGCCTGACCATTGTAGGCCTGGATGAACCCATCCCGGCCCACCATGATGCGGCTTTCGGGATCGGTGAAGTTGCGCTGGGCCGTCGGCTCCGAGGTGCCGGTCGGGCGCTTGGGTTTGGGCCCGCTCCGTTTGGACGGCGTGCCATCCGCCTTGGGCGACGGCACAGGGCGCTCTGCGTCCTTCGCCGCCGCGGCGACGCGCGCCTCGGCTTCGAGCGCCGCGCGCGCGGCACGGATGCGGGCGAGCCGCTGCTGCTTGTCGGCCATCCAGTTCGGCATCTCATCGCCGCGCCGTTCGGCCCCGTGCTCGCCATCCTCGCGATCATCGGCGTCCGTTGCCGTGTCGAGCCAGGCCTTCACCTCCGCGGCCAGTTCAGCTTCCACCTTCTCCATGCGCGCATAGCTCATGGCCTTGTGCTTGGAGGCGTTGGCGCGCAGCTTGGTGCCCTCCACCGCCACATGGCCGAGGCCCACCAGACCCGCCCGCTGGCACAGCGCCAGCACCTGAACGAACAGCTCGCCCAGCGCCGTCAGGTGGCGGCGGCGGAACTCGCTGATGGTGCGGAAGTCCGGCCGGTTCAAAGCCGTGACAGCCTGGAAGTCCAGCCGTTCCTCGCAACACCGCGCAATGCGGCGCGAGGAGTAGACGCCCTGGCTGTAGGCATAAAGCAGCAGGGCCACCATCATGCCCGGGTGATAGGGCGGAAAGCCTCGCGCCTCGGTGTAAGCCGACAGGACCGCCGCAAGGTCCAATTCGTCACGAACGATGTCGCGCACCAAATGCGCCGGGTGGTCTGGCAGCACGAAATCCGGGACCGAGGGCGGCAGGAGCCAGGCCTCATCAACACGCCACGGCCGGAAGCTCTTCATCATCAGAGCAGTGAATCAAATCACCTCGGCGCTGTCGAAGAAATTCGACCGTTACCGGGACAGGCTCCTAGGGTTCTGTAATCGGGTCCCCAACGTCAACCCTTTTTCCGTGCGCTCCTGCACGACGGATCATGGCGAGTGTCTGAATGCGACCCCTCAGACATTGCGAGGGTCAATCCTATGCACCCGTACTCGTTCACTTGCAGCATCACTTGGCAGGCGCCGTCTAGCAGCTGATCTTCACCACAAGCTTGCCGAAGTGGCCGGCGCCTCGAAGAGCGTCGAACGCCGCGGCTGCCTCCTCGAACGCAAACACGCGGTCAACCTGTGGTTTGATGCCCGCTGCAACGAGAGCACGGAGCGTGGCCACCGAACCGACGTAGATCCCTTGGAGGGTGATCCGCTTCTCCAGAATAGCCAGCGTATCGATCGGGCCGTCGAACCCTGTCAGCACACCCATGAGCGAGATCCGTCCGCCAAACCGGGTTGCTTTCAGCGTCTGATTAAGTGTGCCTGGACCCGCTACATCGACGGCTAGGTCCACACCGCGACCTCCGGTCAGCCGTAAGACGTCGTCCTCCCAACCTGGACGCGCGCGATAATTGATGACGTGATCGGCTCCGAGAACGCGGGCGCGTTCGAGCTTCTCGTTCGAACTCGATGTGATGATTACGCGGGCGCCTGCCAGCTTCGCGAGTTGCAAGGCGAAGATCGACACGCCGCCGGTACCGAGCAGCAGCACGGTCTCGCCTGGTTGGACCGGGCGCCGTTCGAAAAGCGCCGACCATGCGGTCACGCCTGCGCAGGGAAAAGTCGCTGCTTCCTCAAACGGCAAGGAATCGGGGATGCGGACGACACCCGAAGCCGGCACCACGATCCGCTCCGCCAACACGCCGTCGACACCTGGCCCGCCAAGACTCGATCCCTTCTTGGCCTCGGTGAACTCGCCTTCCACCCATCCCGGCATGAACCCGATGACAACACGGTCGCTGATGGCGAAACCTTCGACACCACTGCCTATGCTGGAGACGATGCCCGCTCCGTCCGACAGAGGCACAACGTCGGCGAAGCGTGACGCGACGATCAGGTCACGGTAGTTGAGGGAGGCCGCTCGAAGATCGATTCCAAGCTCACCCGGGGCGGGACGGGGATCTTCGACGTCTCCAAGCATGACTGCCGGACTATCGCGGCCGGCGGTTGTATAGCGTCGCATGGGCGTTTCCTCTTATCGGCACCCTAGCGCAGAAGCTACTTGGATTTAAGTACGCACAAATTGAGCCTGTAGTATCACGGATGATAGTGTCTGTTAATTGCTATTGCAAGACGCCGTAAATTCCGTGTTCCGCTTGAAGAACTCGGCCGCTTGTTGAACCCGACGGTGCGCTGTGGGAGCAAAGGCTTTCGAAGTCTCTCAGACATGCTCCTTCAGTTTCCGAAGCCAATAGCCGATGCCCCTGACAGTCTCGATTGTGATGCCGGGGTCGATCTGACTGAGCCGTCGCCGCAGGCGCGACATCACGAGTTCATCGGCGTTGGTTGAGATCACCTCCCCGAAGCCCGACATGGCGACCTCGATCTGATTTTTCGGCACGACGCAGTCGGCATGGCGGAGCAGCAATGCGAGCAGGGAGCGTTCCCGTGGGGGGACCCCTACAAAGTCGCCTCCAACGCGGATCGACCCGGAAGCGGGATCGAAATGGAGACGGCCGAACTCGATCCTGTCTGCTAAGCGCGAGCTGCTTCGTCGTAGCAGGGCGCGACACCGCGCCAGGACCTCGCTGGGATTGAAGGGCTTCATCAGGATATCGTCGGCCCCGCTGTCGAGCGCATCGACACGATCCTCGATCGACCCTCGTGCGGTGAGGACGAAGACCGGTACGGATGAGCCGTGTGCCCGGAGGGATCTGATCAAGGATCTGCCATCGCCGTCGGGCAGGCCGAGATCGATGAGGATCAGATCATAGGCGATCGAGCGCGAGGCCTCCGTGGCCGCAGCGATCGTGCCGACCGCATCCAGCATCCAACCGACACGATGGATATGCTCGGTCAGCAGATCGCCAAGATATGTCCCTTCCTCCACCAGCAGCAATCGCATTCCAAGCCTCCCGCCCGGGCGTGTCCAGCTTGCGTCCCATACAGCGACATCGAGACCGCGATCTACTGACATGCGCCTCAGGTGTTCACGATGCGCAGCAGAGGAGAGGACTTCTCCAGATCGCGTCCCGTGGTTCCAGCCCAACGGGTTTGATTCCGGCCACCTGCTTTTGCCTCATAGAGTGCGGCATCCGCGCTTCGATAAAGCTCGTTGCATGTGGTGCTGGTCCGACGCCCACCATCCGAACAGGCCACCCCGATGCTCACCGTGACAGCACCCGCGCCAAGTCCGGCAGGCCAAAGCCTGAAAGCAGCGATTTCGCTGTGGACCTTCTCCGCAATCCGCAATGCACCGCTGAGGTCGGTCTCAGGCAAGAGCAGCGCGAACTCCTCCCCACCGACACGGCACACGAGATCCTCATCGCGATGCACGGTGCCTATGAGGCAGTGTGCCAAACCTCTGAGAACATCATCGCCTACTTGATGGCCATACCGATCATTGAAACACTTGAAGTGATCCGCATCGACAATCAGCAGCGACAGCGGTTTCCCTGTTCGGGTGGCGCCGGTCCAAGCATGAGGCAACGCCTCATCGAACCGACGACGATTGGAAAGTCCTGTCAAACCATCGGTCAGCGAGAGGCGGGCGAGTTCGGCCTGCATGGCAGTGCGATGGCGCAGCTCGCGTCCGACCCACAAAGCGAGGATGATCGTGAGCCCACACAAAACGAGCGATGTGCCACCAATAATCCAGGCCTTGGAACGCCACTCGGCCTCGATCTCGCCGGTCGCCAAGGCAACATTGAGGACAAGCGGCAAATCCGCAATGTGCGTAAATGCATAATGTCGTTCGACCTTGTCACGGACGGAGATGCTCGTGAAGCTGCCACTTCGGTCCCGGGCAAATCGCTCAAAATTGGATGTTCCGGCAATGCTCGTTCCAATGTCTGCCTCGACGGAGGGGTAGCGCATGATGCGTGTCCCATCGTCGCGATAGAGGTTAATCGCGCCGTTTTGACCCAAGCCAATCCGATCGAACAAGCGCATGAAATAGGACAGCTTCAGCGTCCCCATCACGACACCGCCAAACGATCCGTCAGGCTTGTTGATCCGTCGGCTCAACGCGATCATTGGAACGCCAGTTAGGCGCGAGATCAATGGTTTGCTGATGTAGAGCCCTTGATCGCGATTGGTTTTATGGATCTGGAAGTACTCGCGGTCGGCGTAATTGGCTGTGCGGGGTTGCACCGCGTCGGCGTCATCGATGATGTTGCCGCTTTCGTCGAGTACCAGCATCACACCCATGTCGCTGGCGCTTGCAGCGCGATCGAAAAGAATAAGCTGGCGCAGCACCGGACTGACGTCGGCAAGCCCGGGCACTCTCAGATTGTCGACCACGCCACGAAGGGAGAGATCGTAGATCTCGATGTTGCGGGCGATATCACGCTCGATCACCTGCAGGAGGTTCTGGGATGTCTGCTCCGCCCTGTCCCACGTGTCTCGGCGCAAATCGAGCAGCATGAGCCCCGAAACCGAGAGCATGCCGAGTGGACCGACGACGCCGAGCACGATCCACACGTGGGCAGACAGAAGATACCGAAGAAAACGGCGCAACAGGATCACTGCCGTTTCCTTCAGTGAGCTTCATCCAGTCACTTGTGTCATGGAAGATGCTAACGGGAGGTCACACGCAACGGTCAAAGGTCCGGAACCAAGCAAAGTAAGATTCCGGCAAAGAGGGATCCAAGTCGCGTCGCCGCCGCTGCCGATCAGCACGAAGACGCCGAGGACTTCTGCCCTCAGGCGAGATGGCCAAACTGCTCGATGCGGCCAACGTCGCGCCGCATGAACTCGCGGATCGTATCGGTCACGTCCTGGTAGTTTCGGTCGAGCCGATCGACCCACCGCACCACCAGGACGTCAGGACGTCTCCCCTCCAAAGCACGTCGAACAGCCGGCACCCTGCGGCCGGTCGACAGCTCGTATCGAGATACGTGACACACCCTCATCCGTCACCGACGTTCCATGCGTCGGCTGGGGCGACGCTATTGAGTGGTAAAATTACCAAGCTGCGAGCGCACGAGGTCGCACCGATGCCCGGAACGACCTGGGCCGTCGCACTGCGGTCTCGCAGGCCTGAAGGTCTCGGGCAAGGGCTAAGACCCTGGGGGCCTGCATAGAACCCAGATCGAGGCGATCGTTGAGGCCATGTTGAGCAAAGATGCTGAGCTTTGCGGCTGTTCGCATCCAACTGACCATCGACCACTCAGCGAAGCCGCGGACCTGGATGGAGGACTCGGCAAGAACGCGCATGTCGGAATGCCGAGGATCCTCCCGAATGCGATCAAGCAGGGCCGTAACGCAGCTGGCAGGCCCCTCAAGAGCTTGGTAGAAGAACTGGCCATCATTGATCAGAAAGCCCGTGATGGAACGTTCGGCATTGCGCCGGTACGAGGCCGCCTGAATTGCGCTGAGCACGGTAAGCTTGGCCCCCTGTGGGACGGCGCTTCTGCTGGCATAGACGACCTGGATCACACTGAACCTCGCGGGACCTTTGCTGAGTTGCGATCTCAACGACGCAAAGCTCACCAGGTTCTACCCGCCGCCCTCGGACCCGTCGGCATGCCCTACAGGGCTTGAAGGAATTCAATAAATGCGTGAGCTCTCTCGACTCTCAACGGTATAGCTCCGCCCTTGATGCAGTCGCCGTTCGGCGACGTTCCATTGTGCTTATTTCAGCTTGTTAGGGGAGAGGGGTTGAAGTTGTTGAATGGAGCTATGTGGGATTCTGGGTGACGCGGCAGTCAGGCGGCGCGATCTGACGTGGAGCTTGATGCTGCAAAAGGTACGCGACCTGCTGGTTCGGCAACGGACCATGCTGATCAACATCCTGCGGGGACACCTCGCCGAGTTCGTCATCGTTTTGGCGCAGGGCGGGCGCTGCCGGCGTAAAATCCCTGATCGCACTATTCCACACCGAGCAGGGCAGCCTGCCGGAACTGGCGGGATCAGCCGTGCGACGCCTGATCGGGCAGAACGAGGATATCGACGAAGAGATCAGGAAGGCCGAAAAGGTTGCTAGCCCGGTGCCGGAAGGACGCGGCGAGCCCTGTTGTCTCTGACAAGCGCCACCACTTCGCCGGCGTGCACGTTGAGGTCGATGTCAGTCAGCGCCGAGGCGGCGCCGAACTGCTTGCAGATCCCGCGCATGCTGAGCACGACATCGCTCGGCGGCCGCGTTTCTTCCCGTATCATTGTCATTTTTGCAACCCTTCAGAGATCAGACATAAGCAGCCTAAACCGCCCGTTTGGCTTTGATCAGGGCGCAATGCCGAGCTTCTTGCAGCCCTCTGCATATCGGTCGGTGCAGAGAACCGCCGCGGTCTCTATCGGTTTGCCATTGACCGTCTTGTCGACGATCTCGGCCTTGAGGTTCTCGGCCGTGACGAGCGCTGGAACGAACAGCCTGGAGGGGGTGTCGAAGAGCGTCGTCTCGGCCTTCGGCGCCTCGCCGCTGAGGAGCGCGACCGCAATATCGGCGGCGGCTGCCGCGACGATCTCGCTTGGCTTCGAGATGGTGTTGTATTGATCGCCCGAAATGATGAGCTGCAGTCCGGCGATGGTGGCGTCGTTGCCTGTCACCGGTGGCACGGGATCGACGCCTGCCGCCTTGAAGGCCGCAACCGCGGCGCCGCCAGTTCCATCATTGGCCGCCACAACGCCCACGATCTTCTTCTGGAAGCGCGAGATCTGACCGCTTGCCCATTGCTGGGCCTTTGAGGGCAACCATTCGGGCGTGTCGTATTCCGCGAGCGTTGTGTAACCGCCATCCGCCAGGCCCTCGTGGATGCCCTTCTTGATCAGGCCCGCGGCCGCATCGGTCGGCGAGCCGTTGATCTCCAGGATGCCGACATCCGACGCGGCCACCTTGGTGGCCTTGAGATGATCGACAAGCGACTTGGCGATCGATTTGCCGATCTCCTCGTTGTTGAACGACACGTAATAGTCGGCCGGGGTGGACGGGATCGGCCGGTCATAGGCGATCACCTTGATGCCTTGCGCTTGCGCCTGTTTTACCAGCGAGGCCGCCGCGGTGGAATCGACCGGATCGAGCACGATCGCCTTGGCGCCCTGCGAGATCACCGAGTTGAATTGCTGCTGCTGGCGCGACGCGTCGCCGTTGGCGTTCTGGTACAGGACCTTGCAGGTCGGGCAGAGTTTCGTCATTTTGGCAACGAAGCCCGGATGGTCATGCTCCTCATAGCGGGTCGAGCCCTGGTCGGGCATCAGGAACGCCACAGTCACGTTCGACAACGGTGCCGCGTGGGCCGCAGTCCCGCCGAGCAGCGTCAGGGCGAAAGCCGCCGCGGCACCGAGACGTGGGAAGGTCAAAGGATGGATCATGGGTGTTTCCTCTTCTCTAGACTGGAGCCAGATATCGACGTTCAAGTGTGAGGGAATCCGTGGCGCGCGAACGTGTTATCGCACCGCGGAATGGCCGCGACGGTTCAAGCTGCCGAGACGAAGCGGCTGCTGTCGCGCCGCATGCTGCGAAACTTCGAGGGCGACATGCCCTTGAAGGCCAGGAACTGCCGGTTAAAATTCGAGACATTGTTGAAGCCAACCTCGTGGCAGATCGCCATAATGGTCAGGTCGTTTTGACAGAGGTATTGGCATGCGAGTTCGATCCGCAGCGCGTTCACGTATTGAACGAAGGTCATGCCCGTATGCTTGCGAAACGAGCGTGCGAAGGTGCTGACACTCTGGCGGCTTAGCCTGGCGAGTTCGGTTTCGTTTAAATCGCGGGTGAAGTTTCGACCAATGTGCTGGAGCACCAGGTTCATGCTGGTGGACAGATAGGCCGAGGGCCGTGGTTGAAAGCCAATGCTCGCGAGCGGTATCTGCTGTTCCGCATGTCCGATCACGTCTAGGATACTGATGAAGAGCGCGATCCTGCGTGCATCCTGCGCCTCCAGAAGCTCGCGCATCAGGTTGCCGGCTCGTTCGGCGCTGGATGATTCGAAACGAACGCCTCTCACCGCCTCTTCAAGAAGTGGCTGCATGAAGCGGAGCTCTGGAAAGATCGCCATGCAGCTGTTGATGAATTCGCCCGTGAATTGAAGTATCAGACAGCGTTCAACTACTGTCTCGCCGGCAGGAATTTCGCTGATCCAGTTGTGTGGAAGGTTTGGCCCGACGAAAACCAGGTCTCCGGCACGAAAGTGTCCGATGTGATCCCCGACGTAGCGATCGCCCTCTGTCGCGGTCACAAGATGTAATTCATATTCAGGATGAAAATGCCACCGCACGGTTCGAAACGGATAGCCGTGCGACCATATCTTGAACGACTGATCGTCGCGCACACCAACGAGTTCGAGATCAGGTTCCAAAACGTCCTCCTTCCCGTTCCGTCCCCTAAGCCGCATATTGGCTGAGTCTTGCTGAGAGACTTTGACCCAGGACCCAAGTTTGATTGGGTGCTTTTCAGGCACCGTGGCGACTGCGGGCCACCTTTCGACAGCAAGATGGCCGATGCAAACAGCCCTGACTACGCACTTTGCAGCGCAGCATTGATACTCTTTTGTCAAAGAGAGAAGGATTGAGGTGCGCGATACACTCGTCGTTCCGCAAAATCCATCTTTTGGAAGCCGCTTGGTTTGTCGTAGCGCAGGCCGGCTCGACGATCCTGATCGGAACGGCCGCCGCGCACTCGCTCGCCGCCGTCTGCGCCCGACTTGGCGACACGGTACTGCTGCATGGCAGCGAGGAGGGTTGGCGCCTCTTGGCTGCGACTCATCAAGGCTCGACGTCACCTGCGTCGCCGGTAACCGGAGCGGAGAAGGACTTCGATACGTTCCGCGTGCAAAGGGGGGCTGGCGCAATTTGCGTGCAGATTTCGTTCAATTCAGGCTGCCGGGAATGAGCGCGCGCAGCAGATCGATCTTGGCGCGCCCATGCGTCTAGCCTGCATTTCTCACCGGCCGATTGCATGAAGCGTTTATGACTGCGGTGGGCAGAGTGCTTGGGGGTTTGGACACGGCGCCAGCCCTCGGGCGCTCCGGCCGTCAAGCACTTCTGTCGATCTCGGACGTGTATCGCCGCTTTGCTATCGAACATGCCGGACTGTACGCATTGACTCAGGCAACACTCAAGCATGGGTCAAACGCGCAACAGGCCGAGGCCTTGCGGGCGGTCAAGGTTTTCGAGGCAGTTGTCAAAAGCTACGGTGTTCCGGATGATCTCTCAGTCCATGCAATCCGAATGGTCAGAGCCGGATTGCAGGGCTTCTCCGATATAGAGTCGCACGGCGGTTTTCAGATGTCGCAGTCCTTAGCTGACAGCTTTCTGTTTCTAGTCGATGCGATCCATACCGCTCGTAGCAAACTTGGTGAAGCTGCCTTAAAAGCGGACGCCTGCCGAGCGCCAAAGGGCAACGCAGGCGTCATACGATGCTACCGGTTTTGCAGAACGGATCAAGTCGCGCGCTGCGAGCCAACATTCGCAACGATCATATAGCCGTTATCGCTATAATTGGACATTACCGTTCCACCTATTTCAGTCGCTCAAGGCAGCATCACTCGTTCCAGCCGGTCACATTATGCCCGCCGAACACCATGCGCCGGATGAATGGCGCGGCCAAGCCTGAACTAAAACCAAGCGCGGGCATGCTCACCTCGTTCAAGCGGCGCATTTGCTCCTCGCTGATCCGGATGTCTGCCGCTGCAATGTTGCTCTCTAGCTGGGACAGCTTGCTTGCCCCAATGATCGTCGAGGCGATGCCCGGCCGCGCCATGGCCCAGGCAAGGGCAACGTGCGCCGGGGCACGATCGAGTTCCATGGCGACCGCCTTTAGCGCGTCCAGCACCTCCCAGTTTCGTTCAACAAACTTGCTGTTGCCGAACGGGTTGGCTCCGCTCAATCGCCCGCTGTTGCTGGTGTCTTTCCGGTCGTACTTGCCGGTCAGAAAGCCGCCCGCGAGCGGGCTCCACGGTACCACGCCCATGTTGGCCTCGCGCGCCACAGGGACATGCTCGCTTTCCACGTCGCGCGCGACAAGGGAATATTCCACCTGCATGGCGATCGGACCCGGGACCCGCCTCTCGCTGGCGATCGTCGCAGCCTTCATGGCCAGCCATGCTGGCATGTCGGAGAAGCCAAAGTACCGGATCTTGCCGGCCCGCACGAGGTCACCCAGCGTCTGCACGATCTCCTCGACTGGCGTGACGCCGTCCCAAATGTGCATCCAGTAAAGGTCGATATGGTCGGTCCCGAGCCGCTTCAGCGAGGCTTCCAAGGCGCGATGGATGTTCTTTGCGCCGTTGCCTCCGGCGTTGGGATTGCCGCCAACGGCTTGCGTGGCCGTGAGTGGGCTGGCGGAGCCATTGAACGCGAACTTGGTCGCAAGCACGATCTCATCGCGTGAGTTGGTCTCCTTGATGAAGCGGCCCACCATCTCCTCGCTCGTGCCGCCCGAATAGATGTCAGCCGTATCAATGAAGTTGCCGCCGGCGGCACGATAGGCATTGAAGATCGCTCGCGAGTCCTGCTCGTCCGCACCCCAATTCTGTTGGCCGAACGTCATGGTGCCGAGCGCGAGGGGGCTGACGACGAGGCCGGAGTGGCCAAGAGTGCGGAAGGCGGTAAGGGACATGACCGGATGGCTTTCATAGTGATTGCTATGTATCTTGTGCTATGATGGGCGGTATGAAGTCAACACTTTTTGAGTGACCGTTATGAAAGTCGCGGAAGCGCAAACGCGCCGGAAGATGGGACGGCCGATGTCGTTCGACCGTCAAACCGCGCTTCAGAAAGCCATGCTGGCGTTCTGGCGCACCGGCTATGAGACAACCTCTGTCAACGACCTTACGGCTGCGATGGGGATTACAGCGCCCAGCCTCTACACGGCGTTCGGCGACAAGCGACAACTCTTCCTCGAAGCGGCACGGCTTTATCTTGGCGATCCCGCCGACATTGCGCGCGAGATCGAAGGCGCGCCTACGGCCTTCGATGCGGCCCGCACGATGCTGACCGCTGCTGCACAAGCCTATACGGGCGAACTGACCCCCCGGGGCTGCTTGATGGCAAGCGCCACGGCAAGCGGTTCGGCTGCCTCTGCGGACGTCCAGGCGATCGTGGCAGGCTTAAGGGGCGAGATCGAGCGGCATCTGCGGGCCCGCGTGATACGCGACATCAATGAAGGCGTGTTGCCCCCTCAGACCGATCCTGCTGCCCTTTCTGGACTTGTGATGGCAGTAACGCAAGGGTTGTCGGTGCTGGCGCGTGATGGCGCGGATCGTGTTGCTCTGCTCGGGATTGTCGGGGCCGCGCTCGCAGCATGGCCTGCAAACCGGATTGAGGGCACGACAGCATGAGGCGTCGCGCCAATCATGACTTGGCAGCCACGTCAGACCCGCTGATCAAAGGCGGATCGAGCCTCCTCAACCTGTGAAAGGTTTTCGCTGGCCCATACCCACACACCGCAAAAGGCAGCACCAAGGGTAAAACCCAGGTCGGTGAGCCTGTATTCAACCTTGGGTGGTACGACGGGATACACAGTCCGATTGACCAGCCCGTCGCGCTCCATCGCCCGCAGGGTTTGGGTCAACATCTTCTGGCTGATACCGCCGATGGCTTCGGCAAGGCGGCTGAAGCGGAGCGTGCCGTTTTCGGCCAGCACTTCGAGGATTAACATCGTCCATTTGTCGGCCACCCGGCCGATCAGTTCAGTGACAAGAGCCTCGATACGGGGATCAATTGCGGTCGGCGGCGTCATTCCAGCATAGCGCTTTGCTGCCGCAATTTGCTCTTCTGTGAATTTTGCCGCGACTGACATGCCCTAGTCTCCGTGAGGTAAGTATAGCACTGGAAGGTGCCTTCTTCCTTTTAGAGAGTACATGGATCATCCTGTCATCTGCAACTACAATGGCAGGGGACACGCGAGATGAAGTTTACGGCAAGAACCATTCTGATCACCGGAGGCAGTAGCGGCATCGGCCTCGAATTGGCGGGGCAATTGCTCGCGCGAGGCAATGTCGTCGTCATAACCGGTCGGAGCAAGCAGGCGCTTGAAGACGCCCAACGCCGCTTTCCCGGTCTTCATGCCTTTCCAAGCGATGTGAGCAATGCCGCTGACATTCGTGCGTTGCACGACGCGGTGACCGCGCGTTTTCCGAGGCTTGATACGCTCGTAAACAATGCCGGCATCATGCGTATCGTAAAGCTCGGCGAGGATCGGCCGCTTGAAGACGTTACACAAGAGATCGACGTTGATCTCACCGGCCCGATCCGGATGGTGCAGCAGTTTCTGTCTCATCTTCGATCCCGGCCGAATGCGCTGATCGTCAATGTCTCCTCGGGTCTGGCGTTCGTGCCGTTCCCGATCTCACCTGTTTATTCCGCGGCTAAGGCAGGGCTCCGGGCCTATACCCGATGTCTCAGGGTTCAACTCGGCGGCACGAATGTGACCGTGGTTGAACTTGCGCCGCCCTTAACTGACACACCGCTTTTCACGGCGGAATTTGGCGCTCATTTGAAAGGGCAGACGGGAATGGCGGTCGATGTTCTGGTCCGGCGAGCGATCGCCGCGATCGAGGCCGGACAGACCGAGATCCGCCCGGGGCAAAGCAACATCCTGAAAATCGCCAGCCGGCTGGCACCAGAACTGATCTTTCAGCAACTCAGCAAGGTCGGGAGGTCCTGAACGTCAGCTCACGCTAATGCCTCTCTCAAAAGCGGCCTGCGCCTTCTCATCTACCTTGCTCGTGTGCAAATCTCAAATTGACCATGTGAAAACTTCAGCTGACTGTTGAGCAGGTCCAAACCGAGAACATTTTGTGACCCCTCCTGCCGTGTTCAGGCCCGTGTTCACCAGGGAACCAAGACTCGTTCAAAGTAAAAACGGCCCGTAGGACCAGACGAGTCCTGGCTCGCCAGCCATACAAGTCCTGCGGCAGCCTGTTCCACAGTGCGGTATCCGCTATGACCGTTGAAATCAGTTGCGGTGTAGCCTGGGTCAGCCGCGTTGACTTTGATTCCGTCCACCGCAAGCTCCTTGGCGAAAGCCACCGTCACGGCATTGGGGGCCGTCTTGGAGCTGTTGTATCCCATGAAGTTGACGCCATAGAACTGGTTCGTCGGGTCGCAGAGCCAGCCAAGCGAGGCCAGCCCACTGCTGACCATGACGATGTCGGCGTGTCCGGCAGCCTTGAGCAGGGGTAGGAAAGCCTGCGTTACGCGGACCGGACTGAACACATTCGTTTCATAGACACTGCGGACATCACTGACTGGCTGCTGGCTAGGCTTCGTAAACTTTCCGGAAATCCCGGCATTGTTAATCAGCCCGTCGAGCTTTCCATCTTCACCCTGCACGCGGGCGGCGGCAGCTTGGACGCTGTCATCACGAGTGACGTCGATTGCCAGCAGTCGAACGTCCAGGCCCTCTGCCGTCAACGTCTCTACAGCGGCCAGACCGCGCTCCTCGTCGCGGCACCGAGCCAAATCCGGTTCCCCAGCTTGCCGAGTTGGCGTGACGTTTCGAAGCCGATGCTTTTGTTGGCTCCCGTAATCAGGATGGACTTCACAGTCATTTTAAATCTTTTATGGGATTTCTACTATTAATCTACTCCGTTCGCGAGTTTTTGAGAATAGGCGGAAAGTCGAATAGACTGATCGCCATGACGAACAATATCGACCGGCTGAGCTTGGACAATCTAACAGGCTGCGGAAATTCGCGTCAGTATAGTGGATTTTCTGTTGTGATCATGGGTTTGAGTTGGGTCGCGATGGGCGTTGGCCTGCAAACACCAGCTTTCGACGTGGCATTTGCCCTCAAGTCGTGGCCAAGAGGTTTGGGAGTCGAATGAGGTTGTAGGCGGCAGCCCGCAGGGTGAACATCCACCCAACTCTTTCGCGTCCACGGTGTTTTGTTTGCCGGAAGCCACCGGCCGCCTTCATCCAGCCGAACGGCTCTTCGATCCGCTTTCGAATACACTGGCTGATCGCATAGCCGGGATGCCGGGTGGTACGGCCGTCGATGGCTGAGCAGCGGTTTTTCTGGTTTTGCGCCACATGCGGCGTGACCCCGAGGTCGCGCAGGTTGGCGACGTGGGCCTTGGTGTCATACCCCTTGTCGGCCCCGAGCGTGACGCCGCCGGCGGGCGCGGTGGTCTCGACCATCGCCTCGGCGGCGGCGCGCTCGGCCCAACCGGTGGCTTGCGTCAGCTCGGCATCGACGATGAGGCCGTTTCGGTTCTCCATCAGCACATGGCCGAGATAGCAGAGCTTGGCCGGCTGACCGTCGCTCTTGCGGTAGAGGCGCGCCTCGGGGTCGGTCACCGACTGGTGCGTCTCGTTCGACCGCTTCTCACCCCGGAAATCGCGTTCGCCGTTGCGGCCCGGATCTGACGGTAGGCTGTCGCTACCGTCCTTCGGCTGAAAGCTCTTCATCGAAGCCCACGCCTCGATTATCGTGCCATCGACCGAGAAATGCTCGTCCGACAGCAATGGCTTGACCTTGGGATCGGCCAGCACCGCCAGCAGAAAGCTCCGCGCGATTTCGCCCTCCAGAAGCCGGTCGCGGTTCTTGGTGAACACCGTCACGTCCCATACCGGCGCGTCCATCGACAGTCCGATGAACCAGCGGAACAACATGTTGTAGCGCACCTGCTCCATCAACTGCCTCTCCGACCGGACGCCAAAAAACGCCTGCACCAGAAGAGCACGCAACAGCTTCTCCGGTGCAATCGAGGCACGACCATAGGGCGAATAGAGTTGCGAGAACTCGGGCGACAGACGCTCCAGCGCCGCGTTCACAACGGACCGGATCACCCGAAGCGGATGATCTCCCGGCACCATGGACTCGGGGCTCTGATAGCTGAAAAGCGAACCCGTCTGCTCGTCCGTCCCGCGCATCAAATCCTCCGATCCAAGATGTCACTGAATCAGATCGAACGCCTCTCGTGTAGCGAATTTCCGCAGCCTGCTAATCTTACTGAGTCAGAAAGCCTCGTCGTCTTACGTCGCGGTCGGGCACTATGATCGGCATCGGGCTGATGTGGGGTTGGGCATGACGTCGGAGAGTGACGCTCGATTTTCGTCTTATGTCGAGGCCCTGACGCCGGCGGTGGGACATGCAGATCGGACAGGTCCCTTTCGGGACTACTGCCTGGGTTTGTTGATGCCAGGCGAGCGCAAGAGCGTCGAGCCGATGGCAGCGGTCACATCGCCTGCCCGGGTCTCGGCTCAGCACCAATCCTTGTTGCATTTCGTGGGTCAAGCCTCGTGGTCGGATGAGAGGGTCCTGGCTAAGGTTCGCGACCTGGTCTTGCCGTCGATGGAGCGGAGCGGACCGATTGCGGCTTGGATCATCGACGACACGGGATTTCCCAAGAAGGGGAAGCACTCCGTCGGCGTGGCGCGACAGTATTGCGGCCAACTCGGCAAACAGGACAATTGTCAGGTGGCCGTCTCGCTGTCGATCGCCAATCCTTCGGCCAGCCTGCCCATCGCATACCAGCTCTATCTCCCCGAAGACTGGGCCAAGGATCCGATCCGCCGGGCCAAAGCCGGCGTGCCGGCCGAGATCGCCTTCGCCACCAAGGCGCAGATCGCGTTCCGTCAGATCGAGGCCACCCTGGCGGCCGGTGTTCCGCGCGGTGTCGTGCTGATGGATGCGGGCTATGGGGCCGACACGGACCTGCGTGACGCCATTACGGCGCTGGGGTTGACCTATAGCGCCGGCCTCCTGCCCAACACCACCGTCTGGCCCCAGGGTCGGGGACCACTGCCACCCAAAGAGTGGAGCGGACGAGGCCGACGGCCGACCCGCCTGCGACGCGACGCCGAACACCAGCCGGTCGACGTCAAGACCCTGGCGCTGGGATTGCCGGACGAGACCTGGCAGACGGTCACATGGCGCGAAGGATCGGCCCTCGACATGACGTCGCGCTTCGCACGGGTGCGGGTTCGTCCGGCGCATCGAGACG
>NZ_JAMOIM010000064.1 GCF_026130545.1 Lichenifustis flavocetrariae
GTGGCAGCGCGAGAGCGGATGTGGGGTTGGTCTAAGCACCCAAATCCTACGCTGCCTCAAGACGATACGCTACGTCCGCCACCTTCCCATCATCAGGCCAGTGAATAAGGTGGGTTAGATGCGACCCTCAACCGCGATTTGCGGGATCTCGAGCAGATCAAGATGATCGGCATTCACCGAGAGTGGATCTGGTTGCTGACACCGGTTGAGAATGAAGGTTCGAACGTCGTCTGAGTGAGTAACTTAACCAGAAAAGCAGAAAGTTCACCCGGAAACACTGTCTTTAGTTAGAAGACAGTGTTTCCGGAGTTTTTGGGGCCGGATTGTCGTCGGTTCCGACCTTCTGAAGCCGGACAATTTCGGACCCTGGCGCAGCCTGTGAGACCAGACATAGGAGCCGCGGAAGATCGTCGGCTTCTATAGGGCGGGGTCATCCAGGAACTTCGTGACTCTTTCGCAGCCGTGGTCACTTCGCGCGGTCCACGTTTCGAGCAACCTCGGCAATGCGCCCGCTCTCTGTCGCAGAGGGCATGGATGGGCCGAGCCATCTCGCACCTGGCTAGGTTTGAGCCGTTGCAACGGGAGATGTGCCTCCCACGCCTGTAGCATTCCCAGCACGCCGTCCGAGCCTGAGTTTTGGTGGGGCCAGGGTTCTCAATCCGGACGCGGCTCCCCTGCCCATCATCAACCCCGCTGCGGAACGGAGCCCATCAGGCCAAAGCCAATCCCTCGCCCGCGCGAACCCCCGGATGGGAGAACCAGCTCCGCGGCTCGGATCATGTCCGCAGCCGTGACGGTCCGGCGTTCATGGTCGGCCGCGATGCCCAAAGCCTGGGTGATCACCGCCTTGGCGCGTCGCGTATTAAGCGTGGCGAGAGACGCCAGGGCCTCGGGGGCGAGATCAAAAGCGCCTCCGAGGGCGGCATTGAGGGTCGCAAAGATGCGGCTGTAAACCTCCGACCGTTGGGCTGCGGTGAGATCCGGGATGTCGAGCACCAGCAGCCGGTCGCGCAGCGGCTCCGACAGCGACGCCAGATCATTTGCTGTCATGATCCAGGTGACCGCGTCGGCCCGCATCGGGACATCAAAGTACTCGTCGCGATAGGCTCGGGAGGTCTCGGGTTCCAGCATGGTCAGAAGCGCGTCGAGCGGGGTGTCGTGAGCGCTGAGGCCCGTCATCTTGTCGACTTCGTCGATCACGATAACCGGGCTGATCGTGGGAGCGGCCAGCAACGCTTTGGCAAGCGCGCCGGGGCGTGCCCCGCGCCAGCTGGTGTTGGTGCCGGTCAGAACGCCGCGATCGGCGAGTGTCGACCCCGCGATCACGGTGACCGAGGTCTCCAGCGCGGCCGCCAAGCCTTGCGCAAAGTGCGTCTTGCCGATGCCCGGCGGCCCGAGCAGCAGTAGGGGCGGAATGCGCATCGGGGTCGCGGTGGCGAGTGATAGGCGCGCGGCGCGGCGCACCACATCGGCGGCGTCCCGGAAGTTCGGCGTGGCATTCCGAAGCCCAGCCAGTCGCTCGATGAGTTCGGGCGTGCCAGCGACGAACTGCTTGTAGAGAGCGTTGCCGTGAAGCAAGCCCCGCAGCAGCTTTACACGGCTCGCCTCCTCGCGGGAGGTCTCGTCGTCAGACCCGTCGCCCTGTGTGCTGAGACCCCGGATGGCCTCGCGCAGCGCCCTGCGGTCGATGACGTCGACGCCGAGCCCCATGTCGTCGAGAACATGCGGGATGGCTCTGCCGTCAGGCACGTCGACGGGGTCGAAGTCGTCCTCGTCGAAGGTGAAGTGTGGGTAGGTGTCTGATGTCATGGTTAGGCTCGCTGGTGAGATTGATAGGGGGATGAGGAGAGGCCGGACGATGGGTCTCGGCTCTCGGGATCAGGGGGGCTGGGCTGCGGCCTGGCCCGAGTGTGCCGGCGCAAGGCGGCTGGACGCGGGGTCCGTCGCAACCGCCCGGCGTGGCGTCGGGGTCAGGCGTCCGCGTCGGCCGGCCCGATCTCCTGGTCGATCTCGCGCCGGATGGCGTCGAGGCGATCCTTGCAGGCCTGATAGGCTTCCCGGGCGGCGCGAACGTCGGCCGCCAGGGTGTCGATGGTGGCAGCAGAACCCGGCGCGCGCAGCCGCGTGGCGATCTCGTTGAGACGCTGATAGGCGGCGGCATAGGTCTGGGTCGAGGCGGGTCCAAGTGTGGTCTGGGTCATCGGTCGTGCTTTCTGAGAATGGTGGCCGGAGAGGTCTCGAGGACGGCGGTCACCAGACCGTCCGCGAGCATGAGGGTCACGCGGCCGGCGTGGAGCGCGGCGGCCTGTGAGCGGATGAGGTGCCCGTCGGCATCGAGCACGAGGGCGAAGCCACGGCCGAGCACGGCCGCGAGGTCGGTTTCGGCAAGGCGCGCCTCGGTGCGAGCGAGAGTGCTTTCGGCTACGGCCAAGCGGGTCCGGACGGCCGCCGTGATGCTGGCGAACAGCGCGTCGCAATGCTGGGCGGCAGTCGCCACCTGCGCGGTGGTGACGCGTGTGACAGCCGCGGCGAGCGCATCACCCGGATCGACGCGGGCGAGGCGGCGCCGGATCTCGGCTGTCAGGCTGTGGCTCAGGGTGAGACCGGCCCTCTCGGCGTCAGTGATCAGGGACCGACCGTGCGCGGCGCAATCCCGCCAGAGACGATCGGCGTCGATGCGGCACTGCGCGAGACTCTGGCCGTGGGATTGGGTGGCGCTTTCGAGACCGGCCTCAAGCGTCCGGAGATCGCCCCCGGCCTGATCGATCGCCTTGTCGACACCCGTGACCACCCGGTCCCGCGCCAGCGACAGGCTATCTGCCGCGCTTTGAATCCGCTGGCCGGCCGCCGTCGTAATCGCGACCAGATCGGCACGGGCGCGGCCGGCGGGGGCGCCGATCAGGCGCGCCACGAGGGTGAGCGCCTTGCTGGGGGTGTCGCAGGCCCGCCAGGCCACCTCGTCCAGCAAGGTGCGGTCGATGGCATGGCCGACGCCGCTGACGATCGGCACCGGGCAGCGGCAGACCGTGCGGACGAGGGTCTCGTTGTTGAGGCTCTGCAAGCCGGCGCTCGCGCCCCCGCCGCGGACGATCATGATGAGATCGGGGCGGACGCCCTCCACCGTGTCAGCGGCCATCATCAGCGCCGCGATCAATCCGGCCGTCGCGCGTTCGCCCTCGAAGGGTGCCTGATAGTGCCGAAGGATCAGCAGACCGGCGCTCTGCCAGCGCTCGAGTTCGGCGGCGACATCGGCATAGCCGGCCGCACCGGTCGGGTGGATGATGCAGAGCCGTGTGAGATCCGGTGGCGTGGCGAGCGACCGCTGTCTGTCGAAGAGCGCTTCCCGTTGCAGCGTCTGGCGCAACTGGTCGACACGGAGCCGCTCGATGGACTGATGGGTCGCGGCGCTCAGTCCGAGGACACGGGCCTGCAGATGCCAGCGCGGCGAGAAGGTGGGTTCGACGCGCAGGCAGGTGGTCAGTCCGACCAGCAGGGCGGGATCGAAGGCCGCGCCGCTGGCTTGGACGATAGCGCGACGCACCTCTTTGCTGAGAAACACCCGCAATTGTGCTGTTGGCGCGCCGCCGCTGCCGTCACTCTCGACGAGTTCCAGCTGGTGGCCGTAGGCGCTGGCCTTGACGGCCACGACCGTGGCCTCGATCCAGACCTGAGCGGGCAGACCAGCGAGCAGACGGCATCCCACCGCGGTGAGAAAGTGCGTCAGGGTGAAGGTCGGGATGGCCTCTCTGAGAGAGGTGTTGCTCGCCGCATCGCGCAAGGACGCAAGGGCAACAGAGGGGGGTGAGACGATCGGGGCGGCCGAGGTCATTGGAGATCCAGAGGATGAGTGGAAACAAGGGAGGTTGCGGAACAGGGCTCAGGCCCGGCGGCCGGGGCGGCGATCACCAGGGACCGCCGCCCCGGCGCGCGCTCAGCGCTCGATGGCGTGGCGACTCATCGGGCTCGGGTTGCCAGAACGGGAGCGGGCGAGCACGAAGTCGGCGATGATGCCCTCGATGAGATCCGCATAGGCATCGGCGTCCCACCGTGGCGACAGACGCACGAGCTCACAGGCCGCCTTGAAACCGGATTTGTCCTGCTTCAGCGTGAAACGTTGCAGGCGACCGATGTCGAAGCCACGACCGATGCATGTGAGGCGAAAGGCCGGCTGAGCCGCGATGGTCGCCAGGGACACCGACCGCAGGTGTTCGGTGAGGGCGATGTCGAAGTCCTCATGGGTCATGCCGGCCGGGAGAAGGACCTGGAGCGCATTGCCAAGACCCGTGACTGGGCTGTTGGTTGGCCGGGGACCATGCAGCGGAAGGCTGGCGGCACTCCAGCAGTCGAACTCAGGCTCGGCCACGACCTCATGGCCGAGCCGGCGATAGGAGGCGTAGCCCGCGTCGTTCAAGCTGCGCATCCGCGCGGCGATCGCCGAGGCGCTGGTCGATCCAGCCTTGTAGAACGTGGTGTGGATCTCCTCGTAGATCTGCGCCATGCCGCGGCAGCCGGCGACATACGCCAAGGCCGTTCCACCGCCGCCCGCGACCGCGCGAAAGGCCGCGGAGGCAAACAGAGCGGTGTCGACCGGCGGAGGTGCAAGGCGACCGCGCCGCGGGCTTGCGCTGGCCGGCAACGGCAGCAGGCTGAGCTGCTGCGGCTGCGCGACGCGCTGTGTGACAGGCTCGCTCTCCGGCGCCGGGGCCAGAGGAGGAGCTGCTTCGGGCTCGAGAGAGGGCTGCGGCGCGGCTGCCGTCAGGGCCAAGCGGGCGCGCTCGAAGGCGCTGCGATCGTTGGCGCTGAGCGCCAGCCAGGATGCGAGGGCATTCGAGGTCTGCATGTTCATGTTATGTTCCTTTGTTGAGTTGAGTTGAGTTGTGCTGTGTGGAGGGAGTTCGGGATCCGGTCGGCGCAGAGCGCGTCGGCTGGGTTGTTGGTGGAAAGTCAAGAAGGGGGAGAAAAAGACAGTCTGACCGTGAAGCAGAGGTCCCCATCAGCGATGATCGAAGTCGGATCACTCAGGATCGGCGCGCCTTGATCGTCGACGCGCAGGCGGCGCCGCATTTGTCAGGGCGGGAGTTGCCATGAATCTGCGCCAAGCCGAAGGGGCCCGCGAGATAGGCGAGCGCCCTCCCTCTGGTCGGCAACCGCACGATCGGCCCTGGAGGCGTACAGGGCGGTGTCCGCCGGAGGAGCGGCAAGGCACATGCGCTCAAAGGTGCTGGGTTCGTCGGCGCTGACGACACGCCAGGATGCGAGGGCGGTCGATGATTTGATGTTCATGGTATGTTCCTTTGCAGGGTTGGATTGTGCTGTGTGGAGGGAGCTGCGATCCGTCGGCGCAGCGCGCGTCGGCCGGGTTGTTGGTGGGAAGGTCAAGAAGGGGGGAGAAAAAGGCGTCTGACCGTGAAACGGACACTTGCATCATGAGGATCGAGGTCGGGATCACCCAGGATCGGCGTCGCCGCCACGCGGATCGGGCCCGCTCGGCCCTGCCCTTCTGCTGCAACCGTCTCAGACCAGCAGGTCGTCCACGGGCTGCAGGCGGGCCATGTCGGCCGTGATGGCCGCTTCGACCATCGCGAGCGTATTGTCGCCGAGATCGTTCGTGCGCAGCCACGCCGCAACGAGCGTCTTGGCCCGCAGGTCATCGATTTGGCCTGCTGGCAGGGCAGCTAGCAGAAGCGAGGTCGCGATCAGGCTGAGCCGAACCTGGAGTTTCTCGGTCGGATCGGTCACCGCGGTCCCCCGCCCGTCGTAGCGGTCGAGGTCAGCGAGCCAGCGCGGCCAGAGCGTTTCGGTCAGGGCGCGTGCCTCATCGGGCAAACGCAGGTTTGCATCATTGATTATGGTCATGGTGGGTCTCTGCCCCGCGGGGACAATCGCGCCAACTTGGTTGATCTCGGCTGCGCCAGCTTCAGAACGGGGGCAAAAAACTCTGAAGCTTCATAAAGGCGGGACGCCTTCTCTTTCCTGTGTGTTCGGACCTGACAGCGCGAGGACAAAGGCCCTTGGTCGCGCTTTCAGAAGGGCAAGCTCAGCCTGCCAAGCTGCCGGGTGAGGTCCGGCTGTTCCGCCAGTCGTCTGCGACGGCCGCCACTTGACCCATTCGCGGCCTGGCTGCCGACCGTCAGATCGCGCTCAGCCCGCGTTCGATCCGCCCGGCGGTGCCTTTGCCGCCGTGGCGACGACATTCTCCACCACCCGGATCAGTCGACGCAGGTCGTGCTGCGGATCGACCAGGTGAAGGTCTTCCACCGGACCTCCACCGGCCAGCGGATCGTTGGTGGCGCGGCAGAGTCTTTCCGGGGACGTCACGCTCAGCGTGCAGCAGTCTTCGCCGGAGCGGGTGCGCACATAGTGGTGCAACGCCGTGGCTTTGATGGCGCGGGTCACGCCGGCATGGAACTGGCGCACCGTCAGGCCGGGTGGCAGCGCCACGGTGAGGACGTCAGCCGCGATCGTCACGGGGCTGTACGGTGCGACCGGCGTGTCGCTTGGGATCGGCTCCAGGGTCCAGTCGTCCCATCCCGATGTGGCGCGGCCGAACGCACCTGTGTCTTCGAGATAGGTCTCGCCGTAGCGCACTGCGTTGATGGCGCGCAGGTGAGCGACCGGATCGGGAGCGATCATCTCGGAGATCACGCGCACCGGATGGTGCAGTCGGGCGCCAATCCGATCCGTGCCGGTGCAGCGCATGATCCCGAGAAAGGCGCTGCCGTGTGGCTGCCCATCGCGTCCGGCAGCGAAGACGGGCGGCGGCTTGCGGTCGAGCGCGGTGCCTCCGAACTGCGGCCAGCGATGGGCGTCGAGAAGCGCGAGGCGCTGCTCACGGACCCGCTGAGCGCCTGGCGAGAGCCTACGATTGGTGTCGGTCATCTGAGTGTCATCCTGGATGGTTGAAGGTTGAAAAGGGGGAAATCAAATCGAAATCCCAAAAGAACTGAGTGACTTGAGAGAAATGCCAATCACCGCCGCAGCAGCAGTGACGCGGACCGTGCCATCCGCCTTCGCTTTGGCCCGAAGGCCCGACGGAGCACCGATCGGTGCGACGCAACGGTGGGCCGCGGGACGGCAAGCTTCTTCCGAGACATGGTCCGAGTTGCGAGCAGTCGCTCGCAGATCTCCTGGAGCGGGATCTCTCCTGCTCCAGGACCGGCAGGTGCTCGGTCACCGCTGGCGTAGGTCGCCTTACGCCTCGCTTTGAGGTGCGTTGACGCCTTGCAGCCACAGGTGCTGAAGGCTGCCATCGGCCAAGTCGTGCGCCAGAGCCGATGTGGTGATTGCCGTCAGGGTGGGACGGCCCGGGCGGGCATCAAGGCGGAAGTACCGGTGCCCGGTCAGCTTCGCGAGTTGGGTGACGAGCCGATACGCGACATCAGGATCCGTCATCCAGTCCCGGTGTTGCTCCAGCACGGCATGGGCCAGCGACGCGACATCCGGCATGGTGTCGAATGCCACCGCATCCGGGCTATCCCGCAGGACGAACTCGCTCGACATGGACAAATGGATCGCAACCGCGAAGCCCCAGGCCGCCGGTCCTGTGACCGCGTGCAAGCCAACGCGCGACAAGACGACTTTTGAGGATCTGCCCCAAGGGTAGAGACCTTCCCGAAGGCAGATGTCGTACCAGGCCTCGACCGCCCTCCCCAATGTGATGAGCATCTCGGGCGTCGCACGTTCCAACTTGTCGACCATCGTGCCGACATCGAGATGCCAGCGGCGCACCATCAACTGAAGCAGGCTGCTCGCGCGAAGCCTCCGGCGGAACATCTCTCCGAAGAACATCACGTCAGTCGGAGGAGATCCCGCCAAGGCGGTCGCGATGACTTCGATCTCATCAGGTTTGAAGAGTTGACGGATGCCTGCCAGGAGGTCGTTGTTCAGTGCAGGCGTTGGCGAGAGCGTATGATTATTGTTGGCCATGACGTGATATCCTTGTTGAACTTGAGAAGGGGGAAATCAAAATTGAAATCCCAAATCGATCCCAAGCTCTTGGGGAGATCTCGCGACGAATCCTGCTGACGTCTCTGCAGCTCATTCCGGGCAGCCCGACGTCGCGACACACGTTCGAGGCTGCACGGCTTCCGAACCGCCATGTCTCACCGATTGAGGCTACTGACGGCCGCTACCGGCCAGATTCGAGTGTTGGCTCGTGATCGTCACTGACCGCAGCCAGAGACCGTCAGCCGAGTTCGCGTGACACCTGCCGACACGACGATGCCAGGGAGGTCTACTTTAGCTGAAGTTGCTTGGCCGCGAACGGGCGAGGTTGGCCGATGAACGAACCCGCTGCGCGGGAAGGCACATTCTGCGAGGTGAGAGGCAGGGGCGGTCCGGAGCGCATGGTTTGAGCGGCTTCTGAGGTGGGCTGAGCATCGAGGTTCCTTTCACCCGAGGAGCCTCCGATGGACGTCTTCATTCCCGCTGCCCCGATTAGCCCGCTGCGCCAGCGCCTGATCGACGACATGACCATGCGCGAGTTCTCGCGCTCGACGCAGAACAATTACATTCGTGATGTCGGGCGCTTCGCGACGTTCCTGGGGCGCTCACCCGCGACGGCCACGGCCGAGGATGTGCGTCGCTTTCAGGTCGAGCAGCGCGAGGCCGGCGTTCCGTTGCCGACGATGAATGCCATCGTGTCGGCGCTGCGCTTCTTCTTCACGCACACGGTCGACCGGCCGGACCTCGCACGCAAGCTGGTCAAGGTGACCTACCCGCGCAAGCTGCCGGTCGTGCTGAGCCCCGACGAGGTTGCCCGACTGTTGGGCGCGACCACCTGCCTCAAACATCAGGCGGCGTTGTCGGTGGCCTACGGAGCAGGCCTGCGGGTCGCCGAGGTGGCTCACCTCAAGGTCAGCGACATCGACAGCGAGCGCATGCTGATCCGGGTCGAGCGCGGCAAGGGCGGGCAGTACCGCAACGCCATGCTGGCCGCCGATCTGCTCACCCTGCTGCGCGAGTGGTGGAAGGCCGGCCGGCAGCAGGGCGTGATGTACCCCAAGGGCTGGCTGTTTCCGGGCATGCACGCCGGCAAGCCGATCAGCACGCGGCAGCTCCACCGCGTCGTGGTCGAGGCCGCGCGGACGGCGGAGATCGCCAAGCGGGTTGGCCCGCATACCTTGCGGCACAGCTTCGCCACCCACCTTCTCGAGGACGGCGTCGATATCCGGGTCATCCAGGCGTTGTTGGGTCACGCCAAACTGGACAACACGGCGTTCTACACCAAGGTGGCGACCCGCACCGTGCGCACCGTGACGAGCCCGCTCGACAAGCTCGGGCTGTTCATGCCCGACCAGGGGACGCTCGGCGGCTAAGGCGTGCCGGCCTCCTGGCCGGAGATTGCCGACATCTTCCGAGCCGCCGGCCCAGCCTACCGGGCCGCCCACGCCGGGCACCTGAGCCTGCATCAGCTCAAGGTCATGGCGGCGATCGTGAACTGCCGGACAGCGGCGCTCGGCGGCCATGTCGAGGGCTGCGACGACTGCGGCCATCTCCGGGTCGCCTACAACTCCTGCCGCAACCGGCACTGTCCGAAGTGTCAAGGAGTCGCTGCACGGACCTGGCTCGCGGAGCGCGAGGCCGATCTTCTGCCGGTCGGCTACTTCCACGTCGTCTTCACCCTGCCAGCCGAAGTCGCCGACGTCGCCTGGCAGAACAAGGCCGTGGTCTACGACCTGCTGTTCCGCGCTGCGTCTGAGACCATGCTGATGATCGCGGCCGATCCCAAGCATCTCGGCGCCCGCATCGGCATCACGGCCGTTCTCCACACATGAGGCTCGGCCATGACGCACCACCCGCACGTGCACATGATCGTGCCAGGCGGCGGCTTCTCGCTCGACGGCACGCGGTGGATCACCTCGCGCCCGGCCTTCCTCCTGCCGGTCCGGGTGCTCGGCAAGCTCTTCCGCCGGCTGTTCCTGACCCGGCTGACCGACCTGCACGAAGCCGGCAAGCTGGCCTTCTTCGGCGACCAAGCCCACCTGGCTGTGCGGCGCCGTTTCCTGCGCCACCTCGCACCCGTCAGGAGGAAGCGCTGGGTCGTCTATGCCAAGGCGCCGTTCGCCGGCCCCGAAGCCGTGCTGGCCTACCTGTCGCGCTACACGCACCGGGTCGCCATCTCGAACCGCCGCCTGATCGGCTTCGACGAGACCGGCGTCACCTTCCGCTACAAGGACTACCGGCGCAGCGGCCCCGAGCGCCAGCAGGTCATGAGGCTCGACACCGACGAGTTCATCCGGCGCTTTCTGCTGCACGTGCTGCCCCGCGGCTTCCACCGCATCCGCCACTACGGCCTGCTCGCGAGCGCCACCCGCAAGGCCAACATCGTCCGCGCCCGCGCGCTGCTGGCCGTCTCGCCGCCACCCGAACCCGTCGTCGCAGTCGAACCGCCCGATCCGCGTCCACACTGTCCGTGCTGCGGCGGTCGTATGCGCATCATCGAGACCTTCGAACGCTGGATGCAGCCGCGCGCGCCACCCCAGAGAGCAGCAGCACCCGGAGCGCCGTCGTGATCCGGCACGGCATGAGCCTGAACCACGTCGCAGCCACCCCGCTCCGGCGATCGAGCCTGCATGCGTCGCTCATTCACAACACTGCTGACAGCGACCACTCCGGCGCTAGACAGCGTCGTCCATCAGCACGTCGACGCTCAGGCAATCAGCCATCCATGCCGCGTCACCGCGCATCCCGGCATCGTCTGGCCGCGCTCCACAACGCGCCGTAGCTCAAATCCCCATAGGTCAGCCTGGACCCCGCGGGTTCCTTCCTCGGCGACTTTCGTACGCCTCACGGCGCCCGAAACTCTTCACGCGAGCAGACGGGCCGCTTTCGAGAGCGCGGTTCGGGCAAACAGACCTTCGTTGTCCAATAGCCCCCCTGGCTGTCGTCGAGCCCGTGCCTGCGCCGGTCCCGCCTGTCGTTCAGTGGCACCCGATAGCCGAAGGCGCCCGCCGTCATAGACGACCCCGGACACCACCATTGTCTCCCACACGCCTATGGACTCGGGAGACTTGCAGGCCACGACCGCCAGGCCGGTCACCATGCCGCGGCGGTCGGGAACCGTCTGATGGGGGTCGAAACCGGCGAGATGTAGCCGAGCCCGAGCCCGATGCCGCCCACAACGCCGAGCCCGATTCGCAGTAGCCAGAGCTGATGGATGGCGACACCGAACGCCGACAGGAAGAACCCACCGCTCGAGCACAGCCCGGCCACGAAGGCCCCTTGCGAGGGCCCAAGCGCTCCAGCCAGCCACCGAACACGACCGCCGAGCGGCCGAGGAATACGATGCCGAAGACCGGCAGCAACGCCGAGATCGGCCAGTCGCAGGTGATGGTCAATAGGCTCGCCACGATCTTGATGCCCTGGCACGCCGGCGCCGCGTTGCCGCCGATGGCATGGGACAGCGGCAGCCAGAAGGCGCTGAGGCCGTAAAACATGCCGATACACAGAAGATCGCCAAGGCGGCCGGCGGCACGAGCCACCTGTAGAACGACGGCTCCGCGACGATCAGCTCACGGTTGAGAAGAGCAGACCGATCGTCTTGCTCAACGGCCACTGCAGCCGGCTAGTGCGCGTCGAGGTTGTCGCGAAAATCGTTGAGGTCGGCATCAACAGACGACATAGCGTCGATCCACTCGTGCATCGAGTTGCCCGTGACCGGGTCCTTGGCCGGGATGGGGCACATCATGACCCGCTTAGCGGCGGCGCGGCGCAGCTCCTCGGTGAGATGTTCCTCCTGCATGTTGTCCCAGTCGCGTCCGTCCGGGTAGCCACCGACCATCATGATGTTGTCCGAGTGTCCGACCATCATGTGGGAGACGCCCGCCGGTATGACGACGACGTCGCCCGCCTCAACACGCACGCGCTTGCCACCGCGGCCGAACAACTCAAGCTCCATCCAGCCCGTACCGACGCCGAGGCACTCATGCGTCGTCGAGTGGAAATGTGGGTAGGTGTAAACGCCTGGATAGCGCCAGTTATTATACCATCCGTTGCTCCGGAACCGCTCTTGGACGGTATCCAATCCACCGCCGGCGATGCCATTGCGATGAACCAGCAGCGGAAAGCGGCTGTTTGGCAGCCGGCCGTTCGGGCGGGAGAGGTACTTTTCGATCTCGGGCATCTTGTCCTCCGTCGAGTGCCGTCCGGCCACCCATGGTGGTCCTCCACCGTGGCCAGCCGTCGGCCGCCACATTCAATCGACCGATCCACTCGATTGTCAAAGGCGGTTCTGCGACGCGACCGGAGCGCCCTTGCGCGACCCCGAGAAAAGGACGCTCATGCATCTCCCCAGCGCGTGACAGCGGCGTTAAAACGTCCGAAGATCGGCCTTGGAGGGAACGTTCCGAGCCGCAGCGGTTCAGCCGCGAGCCGGGCGTGGGGTGACGAGCGTGCTGAGCCCGGCGTTGGAGATGATTGGCATTTCGAAGTCGTTTCCCGGCGTGCGGGCGTTGGAGGACGTGAGCTTCGAGTGCCGCCCCGGCGAGGTTCATGCGATCTGCGGCGAGAACGGCGCCGGCAAATCCACCTTGATGAAGATCCTGGGCGGCATCTATCGGCCGGACGGCGGTGAAATCCGCATCAAGGGCCAGCCCGCGAGTTTCGCGCACCCCGTCGAGGCCCGGCGCGCCGGCATTGGCATCATCCACCAGGAGCTCAGCCTTCTGCCCGACCGCTCGGTGGCCGAAAACATCGTCCTGGGCGCCGAGCCGACCCGTCGAGGCGTGCTCGATCGGACCGCCATGCGAGCCGGCGCGCGGGAGATCCTCGCCCGGCTGCAATCCTCGATCGAGGTCGACGCACGAGCCGGCGATCTGTCCTTGGCCGAGCAGCAGATGGTGGAGATTGCCAAGGCGCTGGCTAGCAAGCCCAGCATCTTGGTCATGGACGAGCCGACCGCGGCGCTCGACGACTCGGAAGCATCGCGGCTGCTCGACCTCGTGCGGCGGCTGCGCCGGGATAGTGTTGCGGTCGTCTACGTGTCTCACCGCATGCCGGAGATCGCCGCCATCTCGGACCGGGTGACTGTCCTCAAGGACGGGCGAAAGGTACTGACCGACCGCACCGAGGCAATGCCGACGGGACGGCTGGTACGTTGCATGGTCGGACGAGACCTCGAGGAGTTCTTCCCGCCGCGCGGCGCAGCGGACGGCGGCGTGCTGCTCCAAGTGAACGAGGGCGGCAATGCCACGATCTCAGACATCAATCTCACTGTTCGGCGCGGCGAAGTCGTGGGGGTGGCGGGCTTGGAGGGGGCCGGCAAATCGGCTCTCGCGCGGGCGATCTTCGGCGACCGACCGTTTACTCGTGGGACGATGCAGTTGAACGGGCAGCCGTTCGCGCCGCGATCCAGCCGCGACGGCATTCGCGCCGGCGTGGGTTTCTTGCCGGATGACCGGAAGCGCGAAGGCTTGGCCCTTGGGCAGTCGCTCCGGGACAACGCTGCGCTGACGTTGCGTGCCTTTGCGCGGGCGTTGGCTCTGCCAAGCGCAGGCGCCATGGGCAATTTGACCCTGGACCAGAGACTGCGCGCGCTCGACGTTCGCGCGGCACGGTTCGACGACCCGATCCGCCTGCTCTCCGGTGGCAATCAGCAGAAAGTCATCATCGCCCGTTGGCTCGCCCGCGACCCGCAACTGCTGATCTTCGCCGAGCCCACGCGGGGCATTGATGTGGCGGCTAAAGCGGCCATCTACGCCATCATACGTGACCTCGCGAACCGTGGGCGCGGCATCCTGATGATCTCCTCGGACCTGCCGGAGGTTGTCGGGGTCAGCGATCGGGTCGTCGTGATGCACGAGGGCCGCATTGTGGGCGAATGTCCGAGCGGCGCCTCCGAGGAGGACGTCATGGCGCTCGCGGTAGGACATGGCGGGTCCGTGGCTGAACCGGCGTCGGCATGCGGATCATGACACTGGCGCTCCAGCCTGCGCGGCGGCGTCACCGAGCGTTCTCGGTGCCATTGCTTTTGTTCATCGGGTCGGCCGCCCTTTACCTGTGCGCGGCACTTTGGACACAATCGCTCAACCAACTCAGTGCAGAAGGCATCGTCGGCTTACTGCAGCGGACGGTGGCGCTCGGCACCGTCGCGCTCGGGCAGACCCTCGTCATTCTTTGCGCCTCAATCGACCTGTCCGTCGGTAGCATGATCAGCGTGGGCGCGGTACTGGCCTCTTTCATCATGCGTGGCGCACCCGCCATGATGGTGCCGGCCGTGCTGGTGGTTCTGCTCGTCGCAGCCGGGGTCGGAGCGATCAACGGGCTGGTGATCGCCAAGCTCAAGGTGAGCCCGTTGATCGCGACGCTCGGGTCGGGGCTGATCCTGCAGGGCGTCTTGTCGTCTGGCTTCAACAATTTTGCCGGTTCGGTGCCGCCGGCCTTTCAGGCCGTCGCTTACGGGGCAATCGGGCCATTGCCCTGGTCGGTGCTCGGCCTCGGCCTACTCGCGCTTGGGGTGTCCTGGCTCTTGCGAAGCACGCGGTTCGGCGCCCACTTATACGCCGTTGGAGGCAATGCAGCCGGCGCCCGGCTTGCCGGCATCCGGACCGACCGCGTGATCGTGCAAGCCCATACGCTGTGCAGCTTGTTTGCCGGCCTGACCGGGCTTTACCTTGCAAGTCGGTTGCGCTCGGGCGCGCCCTGGGTGGGACGGGATGGCGTTTACGACCTCGAATCCATCGCCGTCGTGGTGATCGGTGGGACCATGCTTGCGGGCGGGCGCGGCGGCGTGTGGGGCACAATCGCCGGTGTTCTGCTGTTCGCCGTCATCGACGCTTCGTTCAACATGTTGGGCGTGCCGGCCTTCCCCAAACAGGTGATCCGGGGCGCCATCGTGATCGCGGCTGTGGCTGTTTATTCGCTCCGCAACAAGGGTCATGTTGCATGACGATCGCGCTGCCCGATACGGCGCTCCACCGGCGCGCTGGCTCCCTGACCCGCCACATCAATAGCGGGGTGGTGATCTTCCTCGTGCTGTTCGCGGCCGTTGCGCTGAAACAGCCGTCATACATCGAGCCCGCCGGCTTCATGAACTTTCTGCGCCGCGCCGCGCCGCTGGGGGTCCTGGCGGCCGGACAGGTCTTTGTGCTCGTGTCCGGCGGCTTCGACCTGTCGGTCGGCTCCCTCATCACCCTCAGCGTGCTCGGTGCGTCGATGATCACCGGGGGTGACCCGTCGCTGACCGGGGCCGCCATCGCGGCCCTCTACGGTATCGGTGTCGCGGTGGGCCTCATCAATGGCATCGCGGTAGCCTTCCTCAAGGTTCCCTCGATCATTGCTACGCTCGGCACGCTGCTGTCGGTGAACGGGGTTGCGATGATGTGGTCGGGCGGCTCGCCGCGCGGCTACCTTCCTGACAATTTCCGCGCCTTCGGTCGCTTCGTCTTTCGCGATGTCCCTCTGGTAGGTCAGCTGCCGCTGTCCGTCATCGTTCTGGCGATCGTTGCGGTGCTCGCGTGGTGGGGGCTGCACGGCACTGTCTTCGGCCGTCGCGTTTTCGCGGTCGGCGACAATCCGCGCGCAGCGGAGCTCGCCGGCATCCGGGTTGACCTCACTCGGATCAGCGCCTTCGTCATCTCGGCTCTCAGCGCGGTGACGGCCGGCATTATGCTGGGCGGTTTCGGCGGGGTCTCGACCGATGTCGGACAGGGCCTTGAACTCCAGGCGATCGCGGCCTGCGTCATCGGCGGCGCGCAACTCATGGGCGGCCGGGGAAGCATAACCGGGGTTGTGTTCGGCGCCTTGAGCCTGTTCGCGCTTTTCACGCTTCTCAATCTTCTCGGCCTGCCTCAGGCGCTGCGCGACACCGCGCAAGGGCTGATTCTGATCTCGGCCGTCGCTTCGGGCGCCTATCGCCAGAGGACCGGCGGGTAAACGGGCGCGCAACGTCCGACAACGAGTGGGAGAAAACGGAATGAAACGAATTGTGCTGAGATGCAGCGCTGCCGCGCTGGCGGTCGGCTTGGCGACGGGCGCGGGTGCCCAGGAGTTCAACAGCCAGAAAGACTTCGACTACGCGCAGGAGCTTCTTAAGATGACGCCGCAAGGTCCTGAGGGGAAACCCTGGGAGCAGAACCTCGGCGGAAAGCAGATCGACACGTCGAAGTACAAGAAGCCAGGTCCGTACAACATCTGCTTCTCGAACGCCGGCGTCGACAACCCGTGGCGGGTCGTCGGCTGGACCGACATGCAGGCCCAGGCCGACATGCTGAAGTCCGACATCAAGTCGTTCACGGCCGCCGACGCGGAGGGCAAGGACGACAAGCAGATCTCGGACATCAATTCCTTTGTCTCGAGCGGGAAGTGCGACGCGCTGATCGTGTCGCCCAACACAACGGCGGCGCTTACTCCGGCGGTCGAGGCAGCCTGCAAGAAGCTGCCCGTGCTGGTGTTCGACCGCGGCGTGCAAACCGATTGCCCCGTGACCTTCGTCAACCCGATCGGCGGCTACGGCTGGGGCATCACCACGGCGAACTTCATCGTCAGCAAATTGCCCAAGGGCGGCAAGGTGCTTGGCCTCCGCATCCTTCCGGGCGTCGACGTGCTCGAGAACCGCTGGGCCGCGGCCGACCGGATCTTCAAGGCCAACAACATCAACGTGGTCGGCGCCGAGTTTACGGGCGGTGACAACGCCAAGACGAAAACCATCGTCGAGGACTACATCAACCGCTTCGGCAAGATCGACGCGATCTGGATGGATGCGGGCGCGACGGCCGTGGCGGCTGTCGAGGCCTTCGAGGATGCAGGCCAGCCTTACCCGATAATCACGGGCGAGGATCAGGAAGACTTCCTCACCAAGTGGAAGAAGGAAAAACTCACCGCCTTCGCGCCGACCTATCCGACCTACCAATGGCGCGCGCCGGTGATCGCGGCCGTCAAGATCCTGAAGGGAGAGCCGGTTGTCGGACCCACCTGGAAGCTGCCTCAGCCTGTCGTCACGCAGGAGACGCTCGACCAGTACGTCGACCCCAACATGCCGCCGCTGCACTATGCCATGTGCGGCTGCAAGGATATGCCAGGCTATCCCCAGCGCTGGGGCGGCAAGTAACGTTCGTCGCTCCGGGGCTGGTTCAAGGCCGCCTTGCACATGACGGCTTCGGCGAGAACTGTGCACAGCGCGAATGCCCAAGCTCCCGGACGCTTTTAATGTAAACCTCGCCCTGGACCATCGCGAGACGGCCCGGGGTGCCGGCCTTATCGATATGTTGCACGAAGGCTGCGGCTTGGTTGTGGAAGGTCGCTGACAGCTGTCCGGCGATCGGGAACGTGGCACGGGTGTTTGCACTGGCTTCCCATGTCGGCCACGATCGCTTCGAAGTGAGCGGCATGGGCGTGGATTAAGGCATCGGCAAGCTCAAGGCTGGCTTTCCTTTGGTGCCGACAAGAGTGACAACGTGGCGACCACCACTTTCAGAGAACGCCCGACTGCGGCGCGGTCACCCGCCTGCGCCGGTGTGACTCGCAGAACCGCTTTGACGTCGGCTTTGGTCCAGATCGTTTCATCCAGCGCGGCTGATGCACTGAGCCTACGGTCTGGGTCGGCCACGCCCGCTGCCGTTCGTCGCACCAGCACGGTCGTGGCCTCGCCGTGGTGGATGACCGAACCGACGCTGGGCCAACCCCGATCTATCCGCGTCCCGCAGCACGGGGGCGATCAGGGTCGCCGATACAGCGCTGACGATCAGCCCGTCGATGCCCGCATCCAGCAAGGCTTCGATGTCGGCTGATTGTTGGGCAGCGCTGTGGGGGGCGTGCTTGGCTAACAGCGCGGAAATCCAGCAGCTGTGCTTCACGGCGCCAAATTCCACACTGTGAGAGCGTTCCGCCACGGACTGTCGATGGCCGCATTTGGAAGACCCGATCTTTTACCGCGGTGCGCGGCGAAATTCCGGGAATTGGCTGTCTGGATCGATTGCGCATGACGTAGAAGCTTGTCGCCTGTGCCGTGTGCGCGGGCGAGAGGCCGAGTGCGTGCACCCCACACTCGGCGTCCTCCTCCCGCAGCATTGCGTCACGGCGCTGCGCGAGCTGAATCCTGGGTGGGCGGAGCGCGAGGACGCCGCGCATCGACACGGTCAGCAGACCCGTCTCGGCCAAAACCCGGCTGATGCGAAAGAGCGTGGAGCACTGGATGTCAAGTTCGGCCCCAAGAACCCCCGCGGCCCGGCACCCACCGCATTCGATGAGGCGGACAAGAACCTGGATCGCGAGATCCACGCCGGGTTGACGCCGCCTGCTTACGACGGGCCAGCGGAGGTTCAGCCGAAGACGCGTCGCAGATTCGCTAAGCCATCGCTTGCCAGGGCATCCTCGCTTTCGGCCAGGGGACGCCAGAGCGATACGGCTCGCGCGATCTCCTGGATCTTGGGCGTGAACGCTTCGATGACTACCGGCCCGGTGTAAGTGACCTCCGCAAGGGCGGCAACGATCTGCGGCCATGGCAGATGATCCTCGCCCGGTGTGCCCCGATCGCTGGAGCACGCGTGAAATTCGAAGATGTGGGCCCCGGCCCGCCGGATCGCATCCGGGATGTTCTTCTCCTCGATGTTCATGTGGAACGTATCGAGGAGGAAACCGACGTTGTTTCGCCCGATCTCGTGGATGAGCTCGAGTCCTTGGTCAACCGTGTTCACCAGATCGGTCTCGAAGCGGTTCAGCGGCTCAAAGGCGAGCTTTACGCCGCGCTCGGCCGCGTAATCGGCTAAGGGGGATAGCCCGTCGACAGAGCGTTGCCGCTGCGCGCGACGGCCCGCCACATCCCGCATCTGCGTGTTCCCAACGCCGGCATACATAGGGCCGGACACGGTCGGGCTGCCGAGCCGGGCCGCGATGTCGATGCAGGTGCGCAGGTAGCGTGCAGCGTCGGCGCGAATAGCGTCATTTTCCGCGCTCATGTCGCGGTTCGGGCCAAAGGCGCCGCACACCAGGGCATCGACCCCATGGTGGTTCAGTGCGTCCCCTATCGCATCCGTGTCGATGGTGGCCGGGTCCTCGATGCAGATCTCGATCAGGTCGAACCCGAGTTGCTTCACCTTGTCAATGAGGTACAGCGAGTCCGCACCGAACGGCGACGCCCAGATAAAGGTACTCGCCCCGAACCGCATCGCCTTCTCCCTTGAACCTGCAACCACATCGCTCGGCGCCGATCAGCAGCGGCCGATACAGCGCGACTCAGTCTACCATTGGATCGCTGTCGGCGGGTAAGTCCGCTTTTGCGCGAGTGTGCTGGACCTCAGAAAGGCAACATCGAGCGCGAAGTCGAAGGTTCGCCGAAAGGCAGTTGCCAGCTCCGCAGCCGTCGCAGAGCGGATGTGGCGCCGTCTACGCCGCAGGCCACTTGGAGCCTCGAAGGGATTGTTGTCGAAGCCTTGGGTGCGCGCCTAAGATCGCGCCATGCCTCCACAGACCAGCGACAGCCGTAAAACAACAATGATTGCTGCGGACGGCCTCGTCCGGCTCATGCAGGAACCCGGGCTTCAGGACGATCTGATCGCGAAGCATGAGCGGCTGACTGAAGCCTTGCGGGCGAGCGTGCGACAGGGATTGCTTCGGCCAGGGACCGCCATACCCGGGGAGCGTGCGCTGGCCGAGAGGCTGGCCATCTCCCGCACGACGATTCGCCGCGCAATCAAGACGCTCGTCGACGAACGGCTGCTGGTGCAGCGTCCCGGCGCCCGAACGGCCGTTGCGCATCGGGTCGAAAAGCCCGTGTCGCTCTTCGCGGGCTTCTCGCAGGACATGCGGGCGCGCGG
>NZ_JAMOIM010000065.1 GCF_026130545.1 Lichenifustis flavocetrariae
GGAACGACCTGCTTTCACCCGCAGCAATCGCCGCGTAGGATCAATGTCGGTGTCTCACTATCCAGGGCCGGTACAGGGGTATGCGCCGCCCGGCACCCGGCTGGGCGGCGATACAGAAGAGTCAGCCCTGGGCCGCCATCGTCCGGGCCACTTCGGCGGCGCTGATGCCCTCCAGCGCCATGCCATAGCCGATGCCTTCATCGACGAGCCGCCGCAGGCGCTGCGTCAACGCGATCCGGGTGTAGCGGCTGGTGAGCGGCGGCAGGGCCGCGATGCCGTCCGCGATCTCATGGGCGCGGGCGAGCAGGCGTTCGCCTGGCACGATCTCGTTGACCACGCCCCATGCCTTGGCGGTCTGCGCGTCGAGCACCTGGCGCGTGAGCAGGAAGTAGCGGCCTCGGACCGAACCGATGACCTCGGGCCACAGGATGTGCATGCCGTCGCCCGGCACGATGCCGAACTCAAAATGCGGCTTGTCCTGGAACACGGTCTCGGGCGTTGCCAGGATGATGTCGGTCAGCAGCGCATATTCGCTGTGCAGCAGTACAGGGCCGTGATCATCGGCACCTCGACGTCGAGGATGTTGGTGAGCACCTTGCGCCCTTCGCGCAGGATCTTGTCGTAGCCCAGAGGCGAGAAGAAGTCGAAGCCCTCTGGACTGATCGCATCCATGAAGGCGTCGCCGGTGCCGGTAAGGACCACGACGCGGGTCTCGCGGTCTTCGCCCACGGCGTGGAATAGGTCCACGAACTGCTCATGCGTGTGGCCGTTGAAGACGAGCTTGCCGCCTTCGGTGTGAAGCGCGATCTCCAGCACGCCGTTCGGCTTGCGGGTGAGGCGGGCGTTCGGGAAGGCATCGCGGTAGCTGTCGAAGCGGGTCATGGCTGCTTATTCCGGTCGTGCCGACGGTGTCGGCGTGCGGACTAGGTCTACGGCTCGGCGCTCGAACGCGGACGACGGCTTGGGGCGATAGGCCTTATGCCTGCCCGGAATGATCAGCGGCGCTTTCGGCCATCACGACTTCGACGAAGCCCGCGAAGGCCCGCGCCTTGGCGCTCGCCATGCGCCCGGTCGGGAACACGGCCCAGAGGTCGATGGGCGGCAGGGTCCAGGCGGTCAGGACGCGGCGCACGGCTCCGCTCGCGAGGTCAGGCGTGAACATCCAGTCGGACGCGACCGCCAGCCCCATGTCGGCAAGTACGGCCGCGCGGAGCCCCTCGGCCGCGCTGACCCGTACCCGGCCGTGCACCGCGACCGAGATCTCCGTCCCGTCCCGCGTGAAGCTCCAGGCGCTGCCAAGTTGGCTGTAGATCACCGCCTGATGGCTCGCGAGGTCGGCCGGGCTCTGCGGTTCGCCGGCCCGCTCCAGGTAACCCGGCGATCCCAGCACCGAGCGGCCGCCGGTCGCGATCTTGCGCGCCGTGGCCGTCGAGTCCGGCAAGTCTCCCATCCGGAGCGACACGTCGATGCCCTCGGCGACGAGGTCGATCATGCGATCGTCCAGCACGATGTCGATGTCGAGATCGGGATGGTCGCGAAGGAAGCGCGGCAGCAGCGGCACCAGATGGAGCCGGGCGAAGGTGGTCGCCGCCGACACGCGCAGCCGACCCGACAGGCCGGCACCGGCACCACGCGCCGACAGCTCCGCCTCGTCGGCCTCGACGATGGCCGCACGCGCGCGCTCGAAGAAGCGTTGGCCAGCCTCGGTCGGGGCGAGGCCATGGGTGGAGCGAACCAGCAGGCTGACCTGGAGCCGGTTCTCCAGTTGCGCGATCGTCTTGGACACGGCGGGCTGGCCCACGTTGAGCTGGCGGGCGGCGGCCGAGAACGACCCGGTCTCCACCACCCGCACGAAGGTCGTCATAGCCTGATACCGGTCCACGCTCATTCCTCCCGAGAATGAGCGATATCGCCCCAAGCCTCCTGTCGTGTCGAGCCGCGCTGGGGCACTTTCCTCCTATCGCTCACAACCGAGCCGCCGGGACCTGCGCCATGCTCACCGTCTACGCCTTCGCCACCCCGAACAGCATCAAAGTGCCTATCGCGCTTGAGGAGTTGGGGCTCGCCTACATGCTGCACGGCGTCAACGTCCGCAAGGGCGAGCAGAAGGCGCCCGAGTTCCTGACGCTGAACCCGAACGGCAAGGTGCCGGTCCTGGTCGACGCCGAGGCGGAGGGCGGCCGGCTGGTGCTGACCGAGTCCGCCGCGATCTTGATCCATCTTGCCGAGAAGACAGGCCGGCTTCTGCCGGCGTCCGGCGGAGCCCGAGCCCGAGTCTTCGAACAGCTCTTCTTCCATGCCTCCGGTCTCGGACCCGCATTCGGGCAGAGCGGCTTCTTCCAGCGCCAGGCCGCCGAGCCGCAGCCGCTCGCCATCGCGCGCTTCTCGGCCGAGGCCAAGCGCACACTCGGCGTGCTGGATGGCGTGCTGGCCCGGCACCCGTTCGTGACCGGCGACGACCTCACAATCGCTGACATCGCCCACTTCGGCTGGCTGTGGCGGCGCGAGTTCGCCGGCGTCGGCTTCGAGGACGCCCCGCACGTGGCGCGCTGGTACGACGCGATGGTGTCCAGGCCCGCCGTCCAGCGCGCCATCGAGCGCGTCAACGCCCTCGTTCCGGCGGCCTGACCGCCGGCCAGCTCTCGAACGGGACGACATCCGCGGTCGCGCCTCGCGTCCGAGCCCTCTTCCCCGCCGAACCACCCTTCACCCCAGGCGAACACGCCGACAACCGGAGTAGAATCCATGACCCTGCAAGCCAAGCTCGACGCCTTCAAGGCCGACTTCGAGGCCGGCAAGCCGCCCTACAATGTGCCGTGTTCAGTGATCGAGACCATGCATAGCGCCACAGCCGAGCTGATCGCCTCGGGCGCTGCCACGAAGGCGTTGAAGGCCGGCGACAAGGCCCCGTCCTTCACGCTGCAAGATCCCGATGGCCAGCCTGTCTCCTCCGCCGACCTCCTGGCCAAGGGTCCGCTGGTCTTGAGCTTCTATCGCGGCGTCTGGTGCCCCTACTGCAACATGGAACTCCAGGCGCTTCAGGCGGCGCTGCCGGAGTTCGAGAAACTCGGGACTTCGCTCGTCGCCATCTCGCCCCAGACGGCGCCGAACAGCCGCAAGTCGGTGCGCCAGAATGATCTCGCCTTCCCGATCCTGTCGGACCCTCACAACGACGTTGCGGCCGCCTTCGGGCTGCGCTTCGCCATGCCCGATTATCTGATCGACCTCTACAAGGGCCTCAAGAACGACCTGCCAGCCTTCAACGGTGATCCGAGCTGGACCCTGCCGATGCCGGGACGCTTCGTGATCGCGCAGGACGGGACGGTGCTCTACGCCGAGGTGAACCCGGACTACACCCGCCGCCCCGAGCCGAAAGACATGCTCCCAGCGCTGCGTCGCGCCGCCACCGTCGCAGCGTGAAAGTCGGAACCTCGGCCGCCACGGCGGGCCGGGTAGCACTGGAGCCCTTGGCCAATCTCCTCGCCCGCGCCGGGCACCACGTCATCGGCCTCGCCCGCCGGCCGGTCGAGGACTTTCCCGGCACGTTCGTCCCCGTCGACCTCGGCAACGAGGCGCGACCGACGCGACGCTCGCCGACCGGTTCGCCCCTGGTACCTGGACCGCCATCAAGGCCGCGATTGACGCGGGCTCAAGCGGAAGCAGGAGATCGACACGGTTACCATCGGTACCTTCACGAAGTCAGGCAATGACTACACCGGCGACCTCACCACCCTTTTCCATCAGGGCCGCACTGCGCATCGTCCCTGCGTAGCGCATGACCAATGCCGGAACGAGCCATTGCATCTTCGCCGGGAAAGCCGAGGTCGGAGCCGCGTGGAGTATGCATTCGAAGGATGGCTGCCCGTATCTCTCGGTCCCGCTTAATGATCCGAGCCTTATTGCCCCAATTTGCGCCAGCCTGCTGAACGACGAGAACGGCAACAGTCACAGCTTGGTCTGATCGCGAGGGAGCCGACTCCGTGGGGATTAAATGCTCCAGCACTCGCCGCGATGGCGGGCGCTGTTCCATGCGGCACACGGTCACAAGGTGCCAGATCGTAACTACGACCTTGCCACCTTCTGCAGGTAGCGATGCGCTTTGACGAACCAATCGAAGGCGAACGTCCTTGAGTTTCGAGGTGCCGTCTGGGAGAGTGGGGCTGCAAGCGCCGTCGTCTCGGCTCAGTTGGCAGCTAGTTGGCCCTTGATCCGCTCGAACACGTCCTTGCGGAGGACCCGCTTCCTCACAAGGTCATCGACCGAGTGGTAGGGTCGGTGGCTGGCGATTGCACGCCCAATACGACCGCCGCCGTCGATGTGGTCCAGGGCATCGACGGATGCCGCGTTGATATCGAACGAACCTGGCGTTCGGCCATTGGCGTCCATTGCGACGGCAGGCGTGGGTTCGACCGCCGGCTCCGCTTGGGTTGCGGTCGCCTCAACGACGGGCTGGGAGATCGTCGACGTGCCTACTTCCGGGCTCGACAAGACTGTTGCGCTCGGCAAGGTGACCGGCGTGGTGGCGCCTCCCTGCCGGCCGTCGCGCGAAGAAGCCTGGTTTGCCGACACTGAGGTGTAGGGCGCCGGATACACGATTCGGACCTTTCGATCGTTCGAGGCCGGGGGCGCTAACGCAGCGACGTCTGACGCCTGAGCTTGGACCACGGCTGGAGCGGACCGGTGGACACTCAGGTGAAGGAAGAGTCCAGCCCCGAGAACCAGTGCAACGCCGACGCTGAGCTTGTTGAGCACTGTCTCGATCCCATGAGGCGATTTCGAATAACTTGGTTCTACGCTTTATCCCGGATCTTGGTTCCCGGCCTCCCTGCGTCGATGAGATAGCAGGATCGCAGTCGTCGGCGTGCCGGCGATGCGGATCTCTCGACGCTGATGAGGCGTCAGCCTTGGCTTCCCCCTAGACAAGCGCCGCGATGCCTTGCTCGCTGCCGTCCCTCGCCTTTGCGGACGCACAAGAGTTCGCGTTCGAATTCGACCAAACCGCCGAACACCGGGAGGGCGACCTGGGCCATGCGAGCTGGCTGCATGGCCTCACGATCGTAGCCGTCGCGGTCGTGGCTCAGGTCGTTTGGGGCATGGCCAAATTGCGGGGCCGTCGGTCCGGCTTCGATCAGCCGATCAGAAACCTTTGCAGATGTCCTTGATCGCCGGCATGGGCGGCAGCTTGATGTCGTTGCCCATGCCCTCTTGCCCTTTCGTGCCGGCCGTTTCGGCGAGAGAAGGGCCGGGGTCGGCGATTCCGGCTAACGCCATGATGTTGGTTGTAGCGGCCTTGTTGAGGTCTGCTCTGGCGCTTCGGAACGCAGGCGACTTCCGCCAGGCATCTGCGTCGGCATTGCTGCTGAAGACGATGATGACGGTGTGAGCGGGTGTGTTGTTCGTCATAGACGAAGGTGTCTCCGCATCGACCAGGACACGGCCGTTCCCGGCACCGATCGAGGCATCCAGGGCGGCCATCGCCTTGTCCGCCGCCTTGTCGGTGACCGTCGCGAGCGTCACGATGTCGTACACCGCCATGCGCGCGCGGTCACAACCATGGCCGCCGCGTGCGCCACGCCTGAGTTCCGACCCGCCGAAATGACCGCCTCGCGCGATCGCCGGATCACACAGGCTGAACGCCACCACCTTCAGGGTCAACAGTTCGCGGATCCACCGTCGGGAACTCATCCAACCACTCCATCAGGCGCTGCCCAAGGTCCCTCGGCCAACAGTCATTCGCCCAATCCGGCAGCACGATGGCCCAGATCTACGGTCGTGGTGCCGCCGGAGCCTGGTTGTGTGGCCTCCTCTCCCTGCTTGGAGCGCGTCAGGAAAGCGCACCGGTCGAAGCCGGCGTTGCCGCTTCAGAGTCGCGCAGTCATGATTCCGTCATGAACGAAGCTGGGTGCGGAGCGTTCCCCCTCCGTTCAGTACAGCGTAAGGCACCGAGAATGACTACCGCGAAGTCGACGATCGTCCCGTTCCCAGCGCTCTCCGAGCGTGCCGCCATTCTGAACGACAAAAGGGTTCGGAAGATGGCCCGGTCGGCGCACGCCTACGTGCGCGGTTCGACGGCGCAGTTCTACGAATGGCTCGGCGAAATCGATCAAGGATCCGTCCCTGCGGCTCCGTCCATCTGGATCTGCGGCGATTGCCATGCCGGAAACCTCGGCCCGGTGGCGAACGCGTCCGGCAAGGTGCGCATCCAGATCCGGGATCTCGACCAGACGGTGATCGGCAATCCCGCGCATGACCTGCTCCGTCTCGGCCTGTCCCTGTCGGCCGCGGCACGAGGCTCGAACCTGCCCGGCACCGCCACCGCCCACATGTTGGAGGAGATGATCCGGGGCTACCAGGACGCCCTGGCAGGACACGACGAGAGCCTGTCGGAAGCGCGGGCGGGTAAGGCCGTTCGCTCCGTGCTCGATAAGGCGACACATCGCCGGTGGGAACATCTCGCCCGGGAGCGGCTGGAGCATGTCGAGCCGAAGATTCCCATGGGGAAGCGCTTCTGGCCCCTCGCCGACGAGGAACGTCAGGCGATCGAAACGCTGGTCACGTCGGCGAAGGTGGCCGACCTCGTCCGCTCCCTCCATGGGCGCGGCGAAGGGCAGACGGTGAAGGTCCTGGACAGTGCCTACTGGGTGAAAGGATGCAGCTCGCTCGGAACCATGCGCTACGCCGTGCTCCTGCGGATCGGTGGCGAGAAGTCCGATCGGAGCTATTGCATGATCGACATCAAGGAGGCTGTGGACCCGTTGGCGCCCGTGGCCTCGACGATGCCGGCCAACCTCGATCAGGCCGAGCGGGTGGTCAACGGGGCGCGGGCGTTGTCGCCATACTTGGGCGAACGGATGGTGCAGGGCCGCATGCTGGGCCACTCCGTCGTAGTCCGCGAGTTGCTGCCGCAGGATTTGAAGCTGGATGTCGATCAACTGACAGTCGAGGAAGCGGTCCATGCGGCCCGCTTCCTTTCCGCTGTCGTGGGCCATTCGCACGCGCGGCAGATGACCGAGGATGTTCGGCGAGCCTGGGGAACGGAGCTTGCGACCCACCATGGCCGGAACTTGGACGCGCCGTCCTGGCTCTGGACGACCATCGTGGATCTCATAGGCACGCATGAGCGGGCCTACCTGGAACATTGCCGATCCTACGCGCTATCCGCTTCCGAGCGACCTGCCTGAAGGCAGAGGGTGTTTCATCGGGGCAAACACCTCCACCGGACGTTTGCCACGGCGCTGTTTGATTTGCGCGCGTACGTTCAGTTAAACCGCTCGGAAGAAGGTCGCAGCGAAAAGAGATGATTGGAATTGGTTCTTGTCCGAAAGGGGACCGCTCCATGGACGTGCAGCGACAGGCCCGACCCAGCAACTCTTCGGCGTTTCCGACGTCATCGGCAGCACGTGCGAGTTGAAGTCCGTCACCAAGCAGGGAGACGCCTACGCCTTCGAGGCGAGTTACTCCGAGGGCAACGGTGCCTCGGCGCATTCGTGGCGGGTGCGGAGCGGTATTCATGTCGAGGGCACGGACAGCTTCACGTTCGACGGTAAGACCTATCGTTTCTGTTCCGCCGACGACGGCGGGCGTACCGGCTCCCTGGCGCGCCAAGCCGACGAGCACCTTCCCCTGACGGCAGGTTCGTACAGGACGGGCGCGGGTCGGTGCGGAGGTCTCGTCTATTGGGACAACCCGAAAACGGATCTCGACGGCATGTTCGGCGGCTCCAATTTTGGCGGAGACACGTGCGACGTGAAGCGTGCCGTCGCGCGCGGCACCACCGTCAGCTTCGCCTCGACATGCATCCCTACCCGCGACGGAGCATCGATGAGGATCAGCGTCCCGACGACGATCAGCGTGAACTCGCCGACGGAATTCCGGTACGCCGGCAAAGCCTACAGGCTCTGCAAGAAGATCACCTACTGACCCCGATCACTCCCTCGTCTGCGAAGCGTCCCGAGTGGCCAATGACCAGCCTCCTGACGAACACCGCCACAATGTCGGCGCTCCGGGCCTTGGCCGGCACGCAGAAGGCACTCGCGCCGACCCGAGACGCAGGTCTCGACTGGTCTCCGCGTGGCGGGCTCGTCAGACAATGCCGCGTCCTGGTCGATCGGCACGACCATGAAGTCTCGGGTCGGCGCGGTTCAGGCCGTGCCGATGGCCTCGCTCTCGGCTCCGCCATCGTGGGGTGGTTACGGGGGAATAACGCGGACCATGGACGTTTTCGACAAGATGAGGGCGCTGGTCATTTCATCCAAGACGCGCGGCGTAGCATTCCGCAAGATAGGCACCAGGACATGGTAGGTCATATTCGCCATCTTGAGCCTTGCAGGACTTGACCACGCTAGGGGCTGTTGAGAATCAGCGAATTCGGTTGACCACGGCGGCTGTGATTCAAACTCCGAAAGGAGTTTGCCATGGATCGTTTCATTCTGACGGATGCTCAGTGGGAAAAGATGGAGCCGTTCGGTTTGGGGAAGCCGAGCGACCCCGGACGAACAGGAAGCGATGCCTGTCTTTTCGTTGAGGCGGTGTTGTGGATTGCACGAACTGGCAGTCCGTGGCGTGATCTGCCGGAGTCTTTTGGCAACTGGAACACTGTCTTCAAGCGCTTCCGTGATTGGGTAAAGGCGTGTGTTTTCAAAAGTATGTTCGACGCCGTCTCCGATGATCCCGACATGGAATACGCCATGGTAGATGCCACAATCGTCAGGGTTCGTCGCCATGGGCAGGGCGCAAAAGGGGGACTCAAAATCAGGCTATTGGTCGCTCTCGAGGCGGCCTGACGAGCAAAATCTTGGCGCTGACCGACGCGCTGGGCAATCTTGTCCGGTTCGTACTCCTTCCAGGCCAACGCCATGACACCGTCGGCGTTGCTCCACTCATCAAGAGCATCGAGTTAGATGGTTTGATCGCCGACAAGGCGTTCGACGCCAAGTGGATTATCGCCGACCTGAACCAACGGGGTGCCAAAGTCGTCGTCTCGCAGATGCCGGGCCGCAAACAGCCTGTCGACATCGACGCAGACGTCTACAAATGGCGGCACCTCATCGAGAATTTCTTCTGCAAATTGAAAGAGTTCAAGCGGGTCGCCATGCGAAGCGACAAAACCGACACCAGCTTCGAAGCCATGATCCTGCTTGGAGCAGCAATCATAAACTCACGCTGATCCTCAACACGCCCTAGACTTCGGATTAGAACATAGAGGGAACAAAAGACCAGCCCGGTGGCTCGCCATGATCGAGGAAGGTTCACGTGTGACACTCCGGATCGGCTCGACCATTGCCCGCCAACATCCCGCGCTTGCCGATGCGGTCGGCATCGTCGGCGCCATGATCGAGGGCAGACGCTGGCATCGCCTCGATGCTACCGATGCGGAGCGACAGGGTGACAGAGCCGCCCACGTTCGCTTGCGTCAGCCGCCTATCGTGCTGATGTCCGTGCCGGTCACGGACCTGGAGCCCGTTGATCAACTCGACCCCGTTCGCGCATAGCGCGCAACACTGAAACCAAATCGGTCACCACGCAAAGGAATTGATGCAACTTTGCCAAACAGAAGCATTCGCTTAAGCTTGGCGGGTTAGCTAGATCGCATGGCATTCCGTTCATCGGCCATGTTCCCGGAATCGCAATCGCCGCCAGACACTGGTGCCAGCGGCGTCTCGACTATCGTTGCATCCAGATCGCGCAAACTCTGCACGGTCATCCAATCCATCGAGGCATCCACGGTCGAGCTGCACGCTGATGACGGCCAACATGTGGCTGAAGTCAGGGGAGACGCGTCACGCGCTCAGACTGCGTATGCGGTCAGCTACAGGCTATTGGTTGATGGTGGCTGGCGCTGGGTCGAAGAGCTGGTGTTCTCTGTTTCAGACGGCCAGAACGCAGGAAATGACTGGGTCGGCACGGTTTCAGACATCCGTGTCAGTGACAAGTTTCGCAAATCCAGTGAAGCACACGAAGTTCGTTTGAATGCCGCTCTGACCGTTGGACGAATGGTCGTTTGGGACCTTGATCTTGCGTCTGGCATCGTTACCCGTTCAGCCAATGCAAAGGATTTGCTCGGCACCTGCAAGGAGCCGATCGAAGCCTTTCTCGGTCGGGTCCACCCCGAGGACCTCGACCGGGTCCGGTGGGAGAATGCGCCCAATCCGGTTCCTCCAAAAGGCGATGTTCGCTTCCGCTATTTCCACCCGGACGGTTCCTTGTTGTGGCTTGAAACCAGCGCCACCACGATCCAGACAGACGATCAGCCCGGCCACGTCATTGGCATTACCTCCGACGTCACCCGGCGACACTTGGCAGAAGAGAGGCTGATTCATGCAGCGTCACACGATGATCTCACAGGCCTCATGAGCCGGAAGGCCTGGACCGCTGAACTCGTTCATCGGGCGGACGCATGCACTTCAGGTCATCAGCGCTTTCATCTTCTCTTGTTGGATGTCGACCGGTTCAAGCTGATCAATGACACCTTCGGCCATGATGCGGGCGACCACGTCCTTCGTGAGATCGGGTCTCGAATGAGAGCCGCGCTATCTCGCGACGGTACCGCAGCGCGTCTTGGTGGCGACGAGTTCGCTGCAGTCCTTCTGATGGAGAACACGCAGGACGCTCTGCAACTTGCAGAAAACGTCATCGGCGCGCTCCGAAAGCCGATCAGGTATGGAGATGTTGAAATCAGCTCCGGGGCCAGCGCGGGGCTCGCCTGCTTTCCCGATCACGGTCTGACTGCGCACGACCTCAGCAAGAATGCCGATCTCGCGCTTTATACAGCGAAGCAGAACGGGCGACAGCAGGTTCGGCAGTTCGAAAACGGCATGAGGCAGTCTCTCGACGCCCTGACGGCGCTTGATGCCGAGTTCAGAAAAGCTCTCGAAGCCCATCAGATTGTCCCGTACTACCAGCCAAAAATCGATTTGACGACCGGAGCGCTTATCGGTTTCGAAGCGCTCGCTCGCTGGCAGCACCCCACGCGCGGTCTCCTGACGCCAGCTGTCTTCGGTGCCTTGTTTGAAGATGGCGGAAACGCTCGACGGATCGGACAGGTCATTCGGCGAGCGGTGTTCCAGGACATTGTCGCTTGGCAAAGCCGTGACCTCGCTTTTGGGCGCATCGCGATCAATTTCGCCGCAGACGAGTTCCGCAGCCACGATCTCGCCCGTGCTGTTTTAGCGGAGCTCGATCAGTCAAATCTTTCGACATCTTGCCTCGGGATCGAAGTCACGGAAGGCGTCATGGTGGGCCGCGATGCCGAGGTGGTCGAGCGCGTGCTGAACGACTTTCATGCTTCAGGCATCCAAATCTCCCTGGACGACTTCGGCACAGGCTATGCCTCACTGATCCATCTGAAACAATTTCCGGTAGATGAAATCAAAATCGATAAGAGCTTCGTTGCTGAAATCGACAAGCCGCCTAGCCGCGCTATCATTCGCGCTATTCTAGTGATGGCTCAAAGCCTCGGTCTCACGACCGTGGCAGAAGGAATCGAAACGGCAGCCCAGAGGGACGCTTTGAGGCAGATGGGCTGCACACAAGGCCAGGGCTATTTCATCGGCAAGCCGATGAGTAGAGATCGCGTACCGTGGTTCATCGAGAAACAGCGTAATCCAATTCTACAAAACACGCCCTCCGCCATTGGCAGCTCTGCCCGGCCGAGGTGACCACCCGCGACCAAGCCTTCGAGGCCTTGGCCGACCTCGCGACCGAATACGCCTTGTGCCGAGCGGGCTACGCTGGTCGAACACGCGAAGCCCCGCGTCACTCCCGATGCCATCGACACGCATTGGCACGTCCTCCTCGGTGAGGTTGATCCGGCTTCCGGCCGTATCTTGTCGAGCAGCCACGATTTCGCGCGGCTTGAATTCCTTGCGCGCCTGTTGGAACACAGGGGGGCATCCGTTCGCTCTCGGCCGGCACACCCGGGCCGTTCTGGCACGTTTGTGCCGCGACGGGCAATCGGCATTGGCCGACGCCCTCGATGCCGCGCTGACGGCGCAGGATTCGGCGAAGCTCCCCCGCGAGGCGTTCTCGTCACCCGCAACCAGAAGGCCAAGCGTGTCGGTGTCGACCTGTCCGCGACGCGCGAGATGGTCGGCGCCGCCTGGGCGTCATGCACGTCCCTCGCCGACCTAATCGAGCGGCTGGTGGAGGCCGGGCTAACACTCGAATCCGGCGACGTGGCCGGCGAATGGATGGTGAAACTACCGGCCGGCAAGGGGCACTCGCTGCGCCGAATCACCAGGACGAAGAAGGCCGCTTTCGCGGTCAGGACGAAGAAGTTGAACGATGGCGACGAGAAGAGAAACGAGCGCGGCCAGGACCTTCGCGGAACGGATTCTGACGGAACTGAGCGGGATGCGGGAGGACCTGGACGCCCTGACGACACAAGTGTCGATCCTGACGAACTGCGCGAATCTCTTGCTGCGCCCGATGGAGAGGGCGACACGGACAGCCCTCTCCAGGCCATGATGCGCCTGATGAATCTCCTGGTGGGCGGGACTGAGGAAACACACCGGCGGCTCGAAGCGATGAAATCGATGCTGTTCGACCGGCGTATGGATTCCGCGCTCAGGGTGGCGATCGAGGATTGATCGGTTCGGCGAGGGCCTACGGCACGGCAGTGTTCGCGCTGGTCCAGCGCGAGCGTCGCCGCGATGCCTGGGCCCACACGGGTCCAGGTCGTGCTCGGTCCGTATGAGGCGGCGGACAGGGCGTTCCAGACCTTATCGCCCAAGCCGCTGCCTCGCGTGCATATCGACGCTCTGAAGGCCCACGAGAAAGCCGCGCTGGCCGGGATCGCGGCCGTCTCGGCCGAGATCGACGTTGTCAGCGCGCGGATCAACGACCTGAAATCGAGCAACGGAGGCGCGAACGCTCGCCGTGGCTGCGCTGGCTGCCGGATCGAGAGACCGGTCTGGTCATCGCAGGGTTAGAAGAGCACCGCGATGCTTACGCAGGGCCGAAGTCCAGGAGAAGCGCGCCAGCCGCCCTCGTTGTGGCCCAGGCCGAAGCCGATCGGGAGCGCACCTCGACGCTCAAGGTCGCCGAGCGGCGGCTCGCCATCGTCGCGCGTGCCAGTAAGCTCATCATGCGCGTACCGGCTCTCGCCTATCTCGGTGCCAAGCGTCTCTTGGCGACGACCATCCGCATCGACAAAGCTCGCGATTAGGGATATGATCCGGAGCCCCAACGGTCCGTCAAGTAAGCGCTTTTTCATCGGGCGTTAACCCTCACCGGGTCTAACAGCGCCGAATGCCGCTCAGCAACATTTACTTGGGCCGAGTGTTTCAACATGTAAATCATGTTGGCGTTGGACTTTCCTTTATTGATCGACGCGCCTGCACAACCGGCAGGCGTCCCCGCTTTCCTGCCTTCCGAGCGGGGACGCCGGTAAGCACGTTCTTTTTCCAGAAGGAAGCCGAACTTGCGGAGATCGACCACGCCGGACTGACCGGGGTCCCCTTCCTTTTCGGTTTGGGCTTCCGCCTGCTTCACGCAGAGAACGACTACCTGCGCGAACGAGCCCTAGGACTGTGGCCCGAGCCGAGCGAGTTCGTCGTGGCGCGATCGAGGATGACGCCGAACACCCTCAAGTGCATCGCGCGCCGTCTTCACCACTTCCGGGATTGGTGCGACCTGAACCGCAGGCACTGGAAGACCATCAGGTACGACCACGTCTTAGAGTGTCAAAACGACCAGGTTTTCGGTCAGGGTTCCTACAAGGGACCCGCCGTGTCGAACGGGACCGCCATCGCCCGCGCGGACGTGGCGACCGACTTCCTTGACTGCGCGCACCACCGTGACCTGCGTGGCCCCTTCGAGTTCGCCGTCAACGTGACCACCTTCCTGGTCAAGCAACAATCCCGCGTCGGGCGGAAGGCATCCCCGGACAACGACGAGGACCTCGTCCTGTTGGACCTGCCCGACAGGAAGACGATCAAGGTTTGGCTGAAGGCCGTCAGAAAGCGACGCGGCACGGCGGCTGGAACCTGGAGACGGCGTTGGCCTGAACGGGCGCGAGAGGCTCCGAGATCGGCGCAGCCACGGACGAGGCAATCGTCGGCGATGGTGACGAGGCGACACTCCAGTGGCTCACCTTCAAGAACGTCAAAGATATCGGTGGCTGGTCGCGCGGCTGGCCACTCCACCCGGTGGGCGTGGAGGCGATCAGGATCCAGTCTCAGCTGGCCGCCGTCTTTCGACCGGAGGGCAAGCCTCACCTTTGAGTTTCGATCGGCAATACAAACGGCACGCGCGGCGAGGAAGCCCATCATTTGAATAGCCAAGTCGTCCCAACGGCGCGGTACCTGGGCCTCGACCGGGTCGCACGCGACGACCTGTGACCCGTACTGGAGGGTGCTCCGGACGGTACAACTGGACGTCCAGGTCGGTCGAGGACCGAGGCCAACCTGCACCGCCGGCGCCATACGGTCGAGCGGTTGGTGGCCTTGAGTGTTAAATCGCTTCCAAGCGCAAGCGCGACCCCTTTTCGCGTCCAATACCGGCTCTGGCGCAATTTGCGTGCAGGTTCGGTGGCATCAGCCTGTCGCCACCAGCCGAGCGCGCAGGAGATCGACCTTGGCTCGCCCGTACATCTGCCGTTTCACGAGCTTCAATTTGGTGACTTGGCCCTCGGTCTACCCATTTGACCACATCTCGATGACCGCCGCGGTCACGGCAGCTTTGTCGGCCGTAATGCCTTCGGCGAAAGCGGCCATTTCGCTCTGTGCGGCATCGTTGAGCCATGGATCGAGAAGGTCGGCCTTTTTGGCCGAGATCAGGGCGGCGAAACGGTCGAGCAGGTTGCGCGCCTTGACGATGGCCGGCGACGCGGTTTCGATCGCCGCCACCAACCGCACCGTCTCGTCTCCTTTGCAGGCCCGCGCGGTCGTCAGAAGGCGCGCGATCAAGCGAGCCGAAGGCATCCGCAACGGCGGGGGATGCTCACCCGGCGTTCGGATGCTCCGGCGCTTGCGGGTTCTCCACTAGGACACGACGCGCAGGCTCCCAGTGAACCCCGCACCGCGAAGACGCCGCCACAGCTCCGTTCCGTTCTGACATCCGGCCTCCCATTCCGGCTCGAGCCGGTCGTTCCATCGGTCGAGCGTGCTTTCACGCGAACGGAATACGTCGTCGCGTGTGCCACGCACGATCCGCCGAACGGTCTGACGCGAGAGACCGGTCGTCCTCGCAATCGCCTTCAGGGCTGTGCCGCTCTTGTGCAAGGCTCGGACCTTCTCGTTGGTCTCGTCGCGTCTGAGCCAGCCTTTCCATTGCCGTTTCTCAACCGCGCTGAGGCGCTTCGGATCGATCTCGCCGCTCGTGACCGCACGTCGAAGGTGGCGCATGTGCCGGCGAATGATGTCCGGAAACGCCGCACTGGCGTTCTCCAGAAGATGCCATCGGTCGGCAATCTGAAGAGCTTGGGATGCGCCTTTCGTTGCTGCTTCACGGTACCCGCCACCCCGATCGCGGCAGACGATCTCGATCGTGGGATGATCCTTCAGCCAGGCCGTCACGGTCCCGATCTCGCGATCGGCCAGCAGGTCGATGATCCGGCGCTGTTCAAGATCACAGATGATCGTTCCGTAACGATGACCGCGCCGCCAGGCAAAATCATCGAGGCCGACGACCTTGGTGGATGTCGGGGTGGGGGCCGAACGACGCCGCAGAGTGCGGAGCAGGGTATCGGCGCTGACCGGCATGAACGCTCCGTGAGACGTTCCTTGGGGCGCGGCCACCAAGCACGATGCCAATACCATGCACAAGACAATCGAGGCGGCTCGTGCGACGGGCCCGAGCCGCGATGACCTCGGGGGCGAACTGTTCTGCGAATGTCTTCCGATCGCAAGACGGAACGGCACAACGGAAGCGGCGTGTCGTGAGGCGGATGATCAATCCCCGACCGAACGCCGGAACGTCCCGCGGCGAGCGCACGTAACGACTGTGCACCGAGGCGGACAGGGACCCGCAACCAGGACACCTGCCGGACGCATCATCGCCATGCGCATGAACGATCAGGCCGTCTGGCCCGACCTCATGACGGTCCACGATTAATCCGGCTGGTGTCATGAGAAGGTGGGGGCTGCGTGGCAACATCGGTCGGGCCCTCCGTCGGCCTGACCGTCTACGCCGCTGGAGTCACTCCGGATTCATCCCAATCTGCACACAAATTGCGCCAGACCCACTATTGCGGGCGATTTCACAGTCATGGTGCCTCTCTTGCGCTTATCATGGTCGCGGGACCGCGCCTGCCGCTCAAAGGCCGTGTTCGAGAAGCGTGATGCCGACCACCACGGTGCAGCACGTGCCCACCAAGAAGGCCAAGGTTCGCAAGAAGGGGATGCCGGCGGCGTAGATGACGTAATGGACCAGTCGGGCGACGACATAGGTCCAGGCGGCGGTGGCCGTCACCGGGGTGCTGAGGCCGACCATCGCCGCGATCAGCACCAACGGCGCGAAGACAGCGAGGTTCTCGACGGCGTTCGCATGCGCCCGTCGCGCCCGGTCCATCCAGGGCGGGTCGATCGGATAACCGGGCCCTGGATTGCCGATCGGGGCAAGCATGCCAAAGGTGGCCATCCTCCCGCAAACATAGGGAACCCACATCAGCGCGGTTGCCGTGGTGATGAGCGCCAAGGCGTGAAGCTCGCTTGTGAAAGGCATGGACAAGGTCTTTCCTGAAGGGAGGCGGGTCCGAAAAGTCAGGTCAGCGGGGCCTATAGGTATCGCCGGCCCGGGTCTCGGGGCACGGGGGCAATCGCTTCGAACCGGCAACACGGAACCTGTCCGCTTCCATGGCAAGACTATTTCTTCGCGTTCGTCTTGCTGACCGCACTTCCCCGAAGTGCTTGTGGAGGACGGCCGACGACCCGGATGAAGGCGCGGCGCATGCGTTCCTGGTCTCCGAAGCCGGTCTCGCGAGCGACGACATCGACGGGGTGTCGACTTTGCTCGATCATCAGCCGCGCGGCGTCGAGCCGGAGGCTTTCGATCGCCTTGGCGGGGGACATGCCCGTCTCGGCGCGGAAGGCGCGGCTGAATTGGCGTGGACTGAGGCCCGCAGCCAGGGCGAGATCCTCGACCGAGGTCACCGTGCGGAGGTTCCGGCGAGCGTAGGCCAGAGCGTCCTGGATGCGATCGGATTTGGGGTTCATCTCGAGCAACGCCGAATGCTGGGATTGTCCTCCCGAACGCTTGTAATCGACGACCAGGATCCGGGCGACCGAGAGCGCAAGATCCGGACCGTAATCCTGTTCGAGCATGTGGAGGGTCAGATCGATGCCCGCGCTGTTGCCCGCCGCCGTCCAGATCGGCCCGTCGACGACGTAGATGCGATCCGCTTCCAGCTTGATCTCGGGGAAGCGCGTCTTCAGTTCGTCCGTGAACAACCAGTGGGTGGTGACCCGGCGCTCGCCGATGAGGCCCGCGTCGGCCAGAGCGAAGACGCCGGTGCAGATCGAGGAAATCCGACGTGATGACTTCGCTGCCCTGGCCATGAACGCGAGAAGCCTGGGGGACGTGGGGACGACCCGGGTGTTGCCGCCAACGATCACCGTGTCGAACGGGACGTCGCCGAAGTCACTCGTCTCCAGGCATGTGTCCGAAGCCGAGGGAACGGGTGTGCCGTCTTCCGACAGGAGACGAATGTCGTAGAGCTTCTTCTCCGTGCTGGTATTGGCGAACTCGAATACCGACAACGCGGCCAGGCTCATGACGGGAAAGCCCGGGGTCACGACAAAGCCGACGGTCAGCATGTCCAAACCTCCATGACCCGAAACGAGGGAAATACGTCATTTGCGCAGCGCTGAAACACACTAATGTGCGCTGCACATCGATGGTTTGGCGCATCGCATTCTCACCTTCTAGCCAAATAAGCGGCCGTGACAAGTCAATCGTTGCAGATGTTAAGTGTGTCTAATCGAAATAGATGAACCTGCAATGTATTCGTATGGCATGACATCGCGCGTCGACATGAACGACTGCCGCGCGCGTATCAGTTACATGTATAGTGCAATTGCATAATATTTTCTGAGCCTCATTGGCCCCCGTTCGGAGATCAGTCGATGACATTGCCGCAAATCCTGATCGCGGGCCACACGCTCATCAGCCTCGTCGCGATCGTCGTCGGCGTGTTCGCCCTGAGGGACGTCTTCCGAGCGCAGGCCTCGTCCGGGTCCCTGACGACCTTCATCGTCCTAGCGATCGCGACCAGTGCCACCGGGTTCATCCTGCCGCTCCACGGTGTCAGTCCCGCCGTCGTGATCTCCATCTTGGCCCTGATCATCCTGGCCGCCGTACTCCTGTCGCGGGGCCGCCTTCGCGGGTCACGGTGGGCACGGTGGATCTATGTCGGGGGATTGGTGGCGAGCGAGTATCTCCTGATTTTCGTCGGGGTCGTCCAGGCCTTCACCAAAGTGGCGCCTCTCAAGGTCCTGGCGCCGACGCAGTCGGAGCCCCCTTCGCGGCCGCCCAGGGGATCGTCCTCGTCGCCTTCGTCGTGGTCGGGGTCTTGGCCCTCAGGGCGTTCAGGCCGCAGGGCATGTCCCAGCCCAGCTTCCACTCGCCCCACCGTGCCAGCGTCTTCTCACTTCATTTCGGGGTACCGGCCATGAGCAAGAAAGTCCTGATCAGCGGCGCCACCGGCGACACGGGCCGGGCCGCCGTAAGGGAAGGCCTCGCCCTGGGGCTCGACGTGCGGGCCATGGTGCACAACAGGGATGCCAGGGCTGAAGCCCTGGAAGCGGCCGGGGCCGAGGTGGTGACCGGCGATCTCCTGGAGATCGACACGATCCGGGCGGCGATGGACGGCGTCGAGGCGGCCTATTTCGTATGGCCGGTCCAGCCAGGCCTCATCGCCGCCACCGTCAACTTCGCCCAGGCCGCGAAGGAAGCTGGCGTACCGACGATCGTGAATCTCTCCCAACGGTCGGCGAGGCGCGCATCGAAGAGCCATTCCTGCCGCGACAGCTACATCGCCGAGCAGGTGTTCAACTGGTCGGGCCTCGCGGTCGTCCACCTGCGGCCGACCTACTTCCTTGAGTGGCTGCTCTACCCCTGGCAGCTGCCGTACCTGAAAACGTATGGCCCGCCCCGTCGGCAAGTGGTTTCTCGGTGTCCGGCTTGATCTGTCTGCACAAACGTATCCGGCCTTCCGGCGAACCGTTGGCCAAGATGGAGAGCCGCGCGTCCTGGTCCTCATAAAGGGGCCGGCATCGAGTGCCATTTTTCAGCCAAGGGTTCCAGAACACCGGTTGACAGTCAGGCCATCTCCTCGTCACCACCCACAGACATCGAGGGCCGACACTGGCTCGCGCCGACCGATCTGGTTTCAGGCTGCCAAGGCAGCAGCTTTGTAAGTGTCCCCGTGGCGCAGGAGCGCCCAAACGGTGCGGGCCATCTTGGCCGCCAGGGCGACGACGGCCGTGTTGAGATGCGCCCGAGCCAGGAGCCCGCGCAACCAGGCGCCCACCGGCGTGTCCGCGGCTTTCAGTGTCGGCAA
>NZ_JAMOIM010000066.1 GCF_026130545.1 Lichenifustis flavocetrariae
AACCGTGGCCGGCTTGAAGTCGGAATAGGTGGCCGGCTTCATATCGGAAACACTGGCCGGCATCGTCGGAATCCGCAACCCGTCCTCGCGGATTGATGGCCTCAATTTAAAGGGCCACAGCTTTATTTCTCCAGCCGATTCATGCCCGCTCCCCTGCGAGCCTTCGTCAATCTGATCAAGGAAGGTCGCACGGGCTTCCAACCCGAAACCAAATAACCCGTGAAGTCAGCAATGAGGGTGTGAGCACCGTTCATGATGGCCGTTATTGTACCGACGCAATCGAGCTGGAAAGGCGGGACCCAGGTCGGAATGGTCGCTTTTCGACCCCTCATAGGGCGGAGATCGAGCCTCTTGACTAACCGACAGAATGATAAGGATTATGGCTCGGTGCGAGTCTAAGAATCTCGAAGCTCGCCGCCACGGCGGTAGCGGTGCCGACGCGCCTGGATCCTGCAGGTTTCGCTGATCGGGCCTATGATGACGCGCTGAGCGTTCATTCTCCTCTCCCGGGAAAGAACCCATTACGTGGGGTTTATTCCCAGCTTCGATTTGAATGTCGTCATCCTCGATGGAGCAACGACCACTACCGCCATCACATCGCACGCCATGGGAAATAGCAGCCGTTTCAGCCCCGTATCGGTGATCGACTCGTCCAGCGGAAAGCTCACACCAGCCGATCTCGCCCGACGCAGATACTCGCCCACGGCCCCCTTGCTCAGCCCCAGCGAGGTCGCGATCACGCGGCTGCTCAGGCCGTTCTCATGCTTCAGACGCAGCAGGTCACGTATTCAGCGCATCGACAATCTTCCGGTCGGCATCAGGTTCCTCGTCGTCAAAAACGAGAGCCTGAGTACCCGGTCAGACTGTCGGTCAAGCCTCATCACCCCGCTAAACAGGTGCCCATGATGCCGTGAAATCACTGCCCACGATCCCCTGAAATCCGTGCCCACGTCGGCGAGAAATACGCACCGCTGAGCTACCGGGACATCGAGGAGATGCTGCTGGGACGTGGGCTCGACGTGGATCACAGCACCTTAAAGCGGCGGGTCTTGGCCCACGCGCCGCAGATCGAGTGCCGGCTGCGCGCGTTGCGGAAGCCTAACTGCAGATCCATCGGCGTTGACGAGACCTACATCAAGGTGCGTGGCGAATGACCACGATACCCGAGTTCGGCGCCCTGAACGCCACGGCCCTTGTGGCCGCGATCGGCACCGGAGAGACGTTCGGTCGCGCCCGCGACTTGGCGGCCCCGGCTCGGCCTGGTGCCCCGGCCGGCGCAGCGGGCGACTCCCTCTGCTGTTGAATGCCGCCGTTGGTCAGCACCTGGAGCAGAGCTAACTACAGGACGGCCGACGCGGTTGACCAGCAGCGATGCGTAAGAAGCGAAACGATCGCTTATGACACAAGCCGCTCTTAGGCGGAGTGGATGTACAGCGAGGCGGGCCATTAACCATACTTTCATTACGTTTTCACCCGTAAGCCTAAACATGTTCATGATACGTTCCTCGCCCCTATCTGAGGTCGGAACCGCCGTTTTGACGAGAGGTTCCGCGCTCCGAGGGGGGCACAGGGTTCTTGCCGACTCGCAGAGAGGAGCTTTGATCAATGGCGACCGTTGTTGTCACCAACCCGATCACGCGTTCGCCCAAACGCGACGACGCGGTTCGCCTCACACTGAGCGAATCAAGATTGGCATTCTCCTTCGGAGCCCGCCATGTCCAACCAGTAGTCGTTCGTTTCGCGGGGATCAACGGCGCCCTATTCCTGCGGGCAGCGGAGCGCAACGGCGTCGGGCCCGAAGCGTGGCACGGGAAGCGGAGTGAGCTCCTGGCAGAATTCAGCGGCTGGATCCCGATCGGCGTCCGTTTCGTAATCTCTTGTAAGTCCTGGACGGTCGAGGCCGCGCTGAGCTGCAAGTTCGAAGAGTCAGAGGGGACGATGTTCTCAGCTTCTTGCGATACGTCGCCGAATCCGCCCGGAAGTCACCCTGCCGAGATAGCGAATTCCGGCATGAATCGAAACTGGCCTACCGAGCAATCGCTCATCATGCAGATTCCGAGAGGGGCACGGACCGCTGGTTCGCGAGCGACCGCGCCGACCCCGGCGGCCCGACCGTGCTTCCGCCGGTGACCGCGGGCAACGGAGCCGGGTCGCGGCCGGACGATCCGATGGTGCCGATCCACTTGACAAGGCTCACCATGAAATCAACGGCTGATAGCCGCACCTTCCGCTTCCTCCTGATCGAGACGGAGCCGCGTTCGAACGCCAACGGCGAGTTCGTTGTCGCAGCGATGACGGCCGCCTTCCCGGGCAGCCATACCTTCCGCAAAGCGTTTTGCAAAAGGCATGAGATCTCGCCTCGTTGGTGGGCCACCCGCAGAGCGCGGCTCCTGGGAGACTGCGAGCTCGGTTTTAAGGTCGTCGCGCCGACCACCGTGACTGCGCACAATAGGCAGGAGGTCAGGGAGATCCTCGGCGCGGGCATCTTCAACTCTATCGGTGGGGAGGAGGCGCTTCGTTTCCTATCGCCGGAACCGAGGGTTGCCCCCCTTCTGACCACCATATCGGTGCCGGTGGACCTCAGCGCCGATACCGACCTGATGGCGTCCCACGATCCGACGTTTGGCTCCTTCTGAAGGCAGCACCTATCCCATGAGCATCGACACCGCCCGCATGCGCGACAGCATTGCTGTAACCGCACGACTCCTCGCCGGAGAGAACCTGCGCATCACGATGGAAGGTGCGCAAGCCTTCGTGCAGTTCGACCCGACGACCTACAAGCCGTTTAGGATCAACGTCCCTGCTCTGCCTGACGAGGCGACCCCTGAGCTGATCCAAGAGATCCAGGGCTATCTCGACCACGAGGTCGGACACATCCTCTTCACGACCTGGGAGGTGGTCAAGGCCGCCGAGGAAGCCGGCCTGCGCTCGACCCACAACATTGTCGAAGACTGCTTCATCGAGCGCGCGATGGGCGAACGCTTCCCCGGCGCGGCGGCGAACCTGACGCGGCTCCACGAGACGTTCGTCGCCAAGATCACGCCGGAGCTTTTGAGAGAAGCCGATGACAACGAGGAGCGCCGCTTTCACGTCCTGCTCGTACCTTTTGCGCGAGCCTTGGCCGGCCAATGGCATTTCCAAAAGTTTATGGACACGGGAGGTCACTGGGGTAATCGGCGCGTCCGAGATCTTCTCGACAGGCTCGGCCCTAGTGTGGCCGCCCGCATGCCCCGCCTCGCCTCTTCGGCCGAATGCCTGGAGATGGCCGAGCTGTGGGCGGGCGTCATCCATGCCTCGCGCAATCCGACGCATAGATCCAAGGGTATGGATGCGGGGAAGCGGCCCGAGGAGCGTGACTCTACTTCGAACATATCGAGGCCGGGGACACCCTCGCCGGCCGACATTGTACCGGACGCGCGTGATAGGACGTCGGCGCGAGCACCGCAAACCGAGGCAAATGGCGGTCATAGCGATATCGTAGGTCGCAATAGGCCAGCTAGTCAGCGCGACGAAACCGAGCGCCGGCGACCGCACTTCCAGGATCCGCCTGTCTTCGGCGACGATCCGTTCTTAGACGCAGCGTCGGTCTCGATCTCCGACCGGGGGGCCGCGCTAGCGAAGGCGGCAGCCTATCGAGTCTATACCCGCGACCATGACCGGATCGAGCCCCTCGAGCTTCCAAACGGGTTCCGCCACGAGTACCTGGTCGCGCTCGGCCGGCATACCGCGTCCATGACACACGTAATGCAAAAGGATGTCGAGCGGATGATGGCATCGCACTCCCGGGTAAGCGCGGTGCCGGGCTACCGCTCCGGGCGTTTGCATGCCGGCAACCTCTACCGCCTGGCTCTGGGTGATGATCGGGTGTTCCGTCGCAGGCAGGTCTCTACAAGCACTGACAGTGCGGTGTCCCTGCTTGTCGACAACAGCGGGAGCATGACCGGTGAGAAGCTGCAGATCGCTATGGCCTCGGCCTATGCCCTTTCGGAGACCCTCGAAACAGTGAGTGTCCCTCATGAGTGCCTCGGGTTCACTACGGCACCGCCGTGGCCCGATGATGCGCCAGGCGCGCCGTACGAAACTAAGATCCGGTATAGCCGGAAACAGCCGATCAAGATGCCGATCTATAAGGCGTTCGGGGAGCGGCTGACCCCAGGCGTGCGCCAGCGATTTGCCGCCATGGCGGTGATGCAGCCCGGAACTCAGGGGAACATTGACGGCGAGAGCATCGGTTACGCCGCCCTGAGACTTGCGAGCCGAAAAGAAGTCCGCAAGGTCATGATCGTGCTCAGCGACGGGAACCCCGCTGGACAGGGTGTTAGGGCGGACCTTAAAGCGCACCTGCACGCGACCATAAAGGCCGTCACCGAAGCCGGCATCGAGATTGTCGGGATCGGGATCATGTCCGAACACGTGCGGGAGTTCTATCCGCGCTGCCTTGTTCTTCAGCGGCTGGGAGATCTTCCTGCCTGCGTGATGGGAGAGCTGCGCCGAATCCTTACAATCTGAGCACAGCCGAGACTCCACATCGGCTCGGCTCAACCTCGTGCCGCACGACCTTTAACCGAGGAACAAAGCATGTCGACAAAGAAAAGCCGCAACGAGAACGCCAAAGGCCCCCAGGATCATCGGGCCGAGGCTAACATGCCGATGGCCGAACTGTTTGGGCTGCCCGCAAAGGACGGCCTTAGCTCGCACCCCCGCACCCCGCAGCCGATCATGGTAACGGTTCTTCCGGTGCCAGACGATCCGGAGGTGGCTGCCTTGATTCCCCAGGTGGATGAGAGGCACGTGTTCCCGGCGGCCGTCACCAAGGCTATGATGATCGGCCTGCAGCTCTCCATGTCGGTATACCTTTTCGGCCCTGCCGGCACTGGCAAGACCAGCCTGGTGCGACAAGCCTGTGCCAGAACCCGCCGGCCGTGGCTCCGCGTCCAGCACACCGACACCACCGAGGAATCCCAGATCGTTGGTCAGTGGACCGTTCGTGACGGCTCTACGGAGTTTCAGCTTGGCCCACTTGCGATGGCGATGAAGCTAGGGCTCTGCTATGTGGCGGACGAGTTCGACTTTGGGCGGCCATCCGTGCTCAGCGTCTACCACGCCGTGCTCGAAGGCGAACCGCTCGTCATCCCGGAGGCGCCACCCTCGATCCGGACTATCGAGGCACACCCCAACTTCCGGCTGGTAGGGACGGGCAATACGAACGGCACTGGGGACGAGCGGGGCCTCTACCAGGGCACCCGCCTCCAGAACGCTGCGTTGTACTCGCGCTGGGCAATTACCGAGGAGCTCGCTTATCTCGACGCCGAGGCAGAGATCCGCATCCTTGAAGGGCAGGCAGGCCTGCCGTCGGCCACCGCGGCGAAGTTCGTAGAGTTCGCCAAGGCGGTGCGCGAGGGGTTCGCGGCCCAGCGGATCGGATTACCCATCGGCCCGCGCGAGCTGATCGCCTGTGCGCGCATCGGCAAGATCAGGGGCGGGAACTACCGCGCGGGCTTGGCGTCAGGGTTTACCAACCGGCTTTCTCGAGTCGACAAGCTTGCCGTGGACCAGTTGGCTCAGCGCGTCTTCGGATGAACGCGCGACATTTACAATCGCCACTGATGAGCGCCGCGGCTCGGGCAGCTCGGCCGATTACCGCGGCAGCAAGTCTGCTTCCAGAAACAGCGTCAGCGACCAACGTGTCATCCCGCGGTTCCGCACGATGTTCGAAACCGAACTCCATCCTTGTTGCACTGAGCGGCATTCTCCCGGACGCGCCAGTTCCGCCGGGATTAGCGAAGATCCACTACCCGAGCCAAGCGTAAGTTCAACATAACTTGTACTTAAAGTACATATTCCCCATATGCGGTGCAAGCTCGGCGAGGAATGAACCGCCGCCGCCTGTTGAGGGCAATCGATGGAACTATACATAACCACAAAGTCCGCCTTGGCATACGAGCCGATCACTGCGTCTTTGCCCCCCAGTGCGCTGCGCGCGTTCACCTCGCTGCACGTGCCAGAGGGCATGCCATTCTTTCTCGACCACGACGGCCACTACCCAGCCATCGTCAACGCTTTCCTGCGCGACCTCCCCGCCTGGGGCTGCACCGCGCAGAACACCTGGCGCGCCTACGCCATGGATCTGCAGGGCGCGATGCTGCACCTCGCCGAGCTCGACCCGCCCAAGGGGTTGCTGGACGCTACGTTCGAGGACATGAAAAGCTACCGAAACACCCGCCGCGTCGGGGACGAGCCGGCAGCAAGCGCCGCTACATGGAACCGCTCAGTGGCGGCGCTTGAAAAATTCTATGGATGGGCCAAGGCGCAGGGCCACTCCCCAGAGGCACCGTTCAGGTACGTGCGCAAATGGGTGGGCCGCCACGGCGCGGGCAGGATGGCCGAAGTCAACTCCCTCTACGAGTCAGTTGGCGCAGATGACCGAATCAAGTGCGTGTCCCTGGCGGATTACCGAATTTTCAAGGACGTGGGCCTCAGGGGAATGTTGCCTGACCAAAGGACCCTCGATCCAGATTTCGACCGGCGAAACGGCGACCGCAACGCCCTGATGGCGGATCTGCTCGTGAACACTGGCATGCGCGTAACTGAGTTCATCTCAGTCCTCGGGGCGGAGCTGCCGCCCATCCCCGCCGCCACGTGTGGCCGCGGCGCGACGGCGATCCGCGTCGCAGCCTACACGGCCAAGAGGAGGAAGGGACGCACGGTGCTGGCGCCGAACCGGCTCCTCGCGGCGCTCGGCCACTATGCCCACGCCGACCGCGCGGGGGCCGTCGCTACGGCCCTGGAAAGGGGCACCTACCGGCTGGGGCGCGACTGGCGGCCGATGAGCCCGGTCAACCGGAGGACAGGCGAGCTGCTCGGGAACGGCGGTCCCCGTCGGATGGCCTTCGACGTGATGAACCCTGGGCTGCGCCGTCGGCTCATGCTGGTGGACGACGCCGGCGAGCCGGTCGGGCCGGCGATCCTCTGGCTGGGGGAGAACGGCCGCCCCATAAGCTACGACAACGTTCGGATGATCTTCTCTCGCGCCAGCGAACGATGCGAAGCGCTGCTGCAGCGACCCTTCAAGGTGTCGGTTCACACCCTGCGCCACACCTTCGCGGTCCACATGCTGTCGCTACTGGTGCGGGAGCACCTCAAGATCGTCGATCTCACAACCCTGCGAGCGCGCCAGGACGAGTTGGGGCGTGACGGCTTTTGCGATTTCGCGCTCACCCCCATGCGCGTGTTGAAGTCACTGCTCGGCCACAGCTCAGTCGAGACGACCCTTGGCTATCTCACTCACATGCTCGACGTGCGGCACTTCGATGCGGCAGCGACCCTCGCCTTTGATGCCGAGCTGACCGACGCGCCCGCACTCGCCCGCGCAGCGGGATCACTGCGGTGGGATGGCTCCGACGACCGTCTGGTGGATAAATGAGCATGCAACCTAATAGAGGTAAGCCGCTAACATTTCGGTTCAGCACGGAGGCGGGCGGCGCGGCGCCTAAGGGCCTCTACAATCTCAATTGCCAGAAAACCTGCTGGATCAAAGACTACCTCGGGGAGGGAGAGGAGCAAGGACCTGCGTCCAATCGCCTCCGGAGCGTGAACAGCAGGTTGTTCGAACCGCAGCGCGTCCTTTTGAAGATAGAGAAGATCCAGGTCACTGCAATCGCGCACGCGCGCAGGGAGCCACGTCATGCACCATGCACTTAGCTCGAGCCGCGCGATGCTCGACGCCGCACTCGCTGCGCTTATCGACGAGCATACGCGGGGTGGCCCGAAGGTCACGCTAGCGGCAGCATGCCGGCGGGCCGGAGTGTCCCGCGCCACGGCGAACCGCGACGCGGACTTTGTGAAGTCTGTTAGGTGCTGGGCGACGCTGGGCGACGCTGCCAGGGAGGTTACGACCGCAGCGGCGGCGGTTGTCGTCGCACCGACGGGACGGGAGCGGATGGCGGACCTTCAACGGAGAAACTCCGACATGGCGAACCTCATCGCAGTAATTAGCATCGCGTATTTAAAGCTTGAAGACGAGGTCGCCGCGCTCCGCGCAGCCACCTCGACCCCTAAGATCATCTCTGTAAGCGTGGCTCAAGGGTGCAAGCCCGACTATGGGCAAGAGGCGCGGAGTAACCAGGCCGTAGCGTCAGGACCCGACGAACACAAGGCGGCTTTGGATCGGGGCATAGAACAAAGCGGGTGCAGGCACGGCTGCTACCCTGCCGGCCTGACCCTAGCGGATCCGCAGGCTCCACGAAACGGCGATTAAGGTCGATTGCAGGTAGTAATGAGTTCAACTTTCATGCCTTAGCAGGACAGTGAGATGGCGAAATGGGTCAAGCTCGTGGTTCAATCGTAAGCGCTGCGAGCGGCCCACCTTGAAACCTGTAGAGTTCCATGGGCGTCGGATTGACGGCTCAAGCGTGGCCTTAGCCATTTCCCAAACCCCGCATCGCCGAACACACGGCCAACTTCGTGGGGTTCGAGGCAGCTTGAAAAGGGTGGTTCCTCGCGGCGCTTACGTTCTATCGCATAGGCGTGGTTCTCGAAGTTCTTGCCGGACGCGTTCTTCGGTTGGGTGAAGGTCGCCGCCACATGATCACCTGAGTTCAAGCAGATCGTCGGCCCGATCTTGCGTGGGTGATGTCCCTGCCGGGACGGCGTTGGAACGACCTCGGTGAGATAGGCTAAAGGCGCCCAAGCAGTTCGCTCTACACTGTGATAAGTTCGCCCCGAACCTCATGATGAGGCACCTTTCGACCTCCGAAAGGACCTTGACACCCGCATCAGGCAACCCGCCTCAGATTTCTGGCACGTCGTCAATTTTGTATGTCGCGAACCGCTCAAATCGTTCGGTTCGGAGTGCGTGCCGGACGTAGTGCTCGACCTGGCCGCGCTCCCGGTCATCGGCGACAATGAAGATGACCCGATCGAAGAAGCAGAGCGCGGCGAAAGCCCGCGCGAGGTGGTCGTCGAGCGCCCTGCCCCGTCCCTCCGAGAAGGGAAAGATCGGCGACAGATACATCGCCGCCCTGCCGCGTGCCGTTTCGGCCTCGATGTCGACCTTGAGCAGCTTGGCAATTTCGGAATATCCGGTCTTCTCGGCGTTGCTCGCCATCCAGCCGTCGCCGTTGCCGTCGTTGACGAAGAAGAACAAGTACAGTCGCTTGCCGAATTCAGACCAATCGAGTCCCGCTGGCGCGTCATCGGAGATGACGGCACCTCGTTCGATTTCGAGAAGCTCGCGGTGACCAATCTCCCCGCGGAGCACGCGGGCTCGAATCGGAGAAGCGAGCCGCGGTGTTCGGCGGTTGAGCCGCTCGAGGGCTTCAATGGCAGACATGCTCGCCCTCACCTCGGCGACAGGCATGCGTTCGGCTTTGGCGAGGGTTCGCAGGTGGCGGAAGGCCCTGACCATCCGCCGAAGGCTCTGGACCTTGAGGCCCTTCGCCGCTTCGTGCTCAAGCAGGAGACGTCGCCGAACTGGGTCGTTTCCCGACATCTCGTCTGCGATACGTTCGGCCAGTTCGATCCATCTCGCTCGAGAAGCCCGCTTCACCATGAGGTTACGCCACAAAGAAGAGTCACAGGGCACCCTTGATCACCACGGTATGAATAGCCATACAGTAAGAACGCTTTATGAACATTCATACGGAGGCTTGAAGGTCGTGGCAATGGAGATCTACTTCACCGACCGTGGAGCTATTGAGGATCTAGCCAACTATGGCATCTCCGCCCCCCAAGTAGCGCTCGACCTTTTCAACGGGCTTTATATCCCGGACGGAATGCCGTTCCTCCTCGGCGATGACGGGAGCTATCCAGAATCCATTAACTCCTGGCTACGGAGCCTCCCGTCGCACGGCTGCACTGAGCGCGGCTCCTGGCGCGGATATGGCTACGACGTGCTCGGCTTCGCCAATTTCATTGTTCAGACCGGCCGAGGGATCGATCCGATACTGGCAACCTTGGACGATGTGGTCGCCTATCGTGACAAGCGACGGAACGGAAGCCCGCCCGAGGTCACCGCGACCACGATGAACCGATGCCTCGCCGCTCTCCAGAAGCTGTTTGGTTGGCGCAAGGCTCACCTCGGCATCGACGATCCTTTCCACTACAGGATTGTCGCTGGCAACCCGCGGAACGGCCGCAAAGCGGGCAAGCGCAACAGCCTGCTCGAGCGCACCGGAGGTTCCGACGCCGTGCGCTTTATTTCTCTGGAAGAATTCCAATTGTTCCGCGATGTCGGCCTGCGGGGGTGCAAGCCCTCGCCCACCCCCGCGGACCCAACCCGGCTCGTGCGCGATGCCGACTTTGTCTGCCGCCATGGAGAGCGCAACGGGCTCATAGCAGACGGCCTGCTCAACTCGGGCGCACGGGTCACCGAATTTCTCGCCGTGCTCCTATCCGAGGTTCCGCTCGACCCCAAGCTATTCGTCCTTCCCGGCTCGTCGGCTATCAGGCTGGCGGCCGCGGCTACTAAGACGAAGCTGGCCCGCGACATCCGCATCCCGAACTCGGCGCTGCGGCGGATCGATCACTATTCCGTTTATGCGCGCTCTGCCTCGATAAAAGCCGCGCTCGAGCGGGGCGCCTACGAGGGCAATCGACGCCTGGTGCTGATTAGCCCCGCCGGGAACGGGGCATGCCAAGTCGCGCGTACCGGCGCCAGGGAGCGCTACGACACCATGAACGTCGAGCGTCGGCGCAGCCTGATGCTCTGGGACCACTCGGGCGCTGCCGGGCCAGCGGTGCTGTTCCTCACCGCGGACGGCGCCCCGATGACCGGCGACGCGCTGCGCGTGATCTTCGCCCGGGCCTGCCAAAGGTGCGCCAGCTTCGGGATCCACCTCAATGTCAGTCCGCACGTGCTGCGCCACAGCTTCGCGGTAATCATGCTCCGCCTGCTATCGGAGCGGTGGCTCAGGGCCAATGGCGATCCGCGACGCTACCGCGACGCGCAGGGCGAGGACGCGCTGCGCGTCGCCTTCAACCACCCGCTGCTCGTCGTGCGGGACCTGCTCGGCCACACAAGTGTCGAATCGACCTTCAAGTACCTGACCTACATCACCGACACCTTTACGACCTTCGAGGCCGAGTTCCCAAAGCTCGCGCCCTTCATCGAAACCTCCGCAGACTACGCCCGGTCGGCGGCGCGCACCCGCGGCATGCTAGAAGGAGCTTGAGATGGACCAGGAGCGTGTTGAAAATCAGGCAAGCGTATCCCGGCACGCTGTTCGGCGGACACGCTGCGGCGGACCGACGGACGGTGGGGTGCCGCCCTGCCCCGGGGTCAGCTTCCAGCTGACGGGCGGACGCAAGCCCGTCACCGTCAACCTCGCGCGGCTCACACGGCAGGCCCTCGCATCGGAAGTAGCCGTCCTAATCTGGAAGGGGCACCACCTTCGCAGCGCCTTCACGGCACGGTCCTCGATCGAGAATGCTGCGCTGGCAGCCCGACGCTTCTGCGAGTTTCTCGACGGCAACGGCCGCGGCGACGTGCAGAGCCTCGCCCACATCGACGCAGCCACGCTCGACCACTTCGAGGATTGGCTCTCGGACCTTGACCTGCCGCCTGGCGACGCAGTTTGGCGCAACCAGAACGCAATTGTTCAACTTCTGCGTGCTTGGGCTGCGCAGAACGGCGGGTTCGCCTCACTTGAGCTCGAGCACCGATGTTCCTACACGCTCGCCAACCGAACACGTGGCAAGTCGGTTCCGCGCGAGCCTTATGGCGACTCGGTCCTCGCCCGGATCATGGACGCGGCGCGGCGTGCTGTCGGCGCGATCCAACGGCGTACGGCGAGGGCCGAGGAGGCACTGGAGCTAGGCGGCGACCCTATGCAACGTGGTTGGGGTTACAGACCCAACGTTCTGTGGCACCTGCGCAACGTCGGGATGATCAATGGGCCCCGGATGGCCTTGCTGCAGCGGGCCTTCCGCAGCCAAGGGATCAGGCCAAGCGAGCTTTTAAACGAGGTGCACCTACCCGCCACAGACTTCGTCCCGTTTATCATTCTCCTTATCGAGGCCACTACGCTGCCCATGGAATGCGTCAAGGACCTCCAGGCGGACTGTCTCGTCCCGCCACGATCGCGCGGAAGCAAGTGGAGGATACGCTACGTTAAGAAGCGGCAGGACGAGCTGTCCCACGAGGAGGAAATCGAAGTCGACCAGCCGTTCTCGGCGGGATGGCTGGTGCGGCTCCTGCTGGAGCTTACCGCCTGCACGCGCCGGCAGATGGGTTACGCGCCCGATGCGGGGCCCCTGTTCGTCGGGAATCGAAAGAGAGCCCTCGCCTCTCACGAGGTTCTCAAAGACACGGTTGCGAGCTTCCTCGCGCGGAACCCGATCAACGGCGAGGACGGCAGGCCGCTCCCGTTCCTCACGCTAAGCCGGCTGCGCAAGGATGCAAAATCCTCTGACTACCGGGCCGGGAAGGGCGACCCGCATCTGATGAGGAAGGATCACACGGAGAGGACGCGTTTCCGCCACTACCTTGACCTGGAGGCCCTCCGTGACGTCCACGAGCAGGCTGCCGCCGACGGTATCCAGGCCGCCCACGACACAGCGACGGGCCCTATCGTCCTCTCACCGGCTGCATCCGAGCACATGGACCGAGACCTCGCCGCCGCCGCGTTGGCCCTTGGTATCTCAGAAGGTCAGGCGCGCGAGATCGCCTCGGGCGATGCCGACGTCTATATCGCGGCATGTCTGGGATTTCATCACCGGCCGGGCGCCCCTGCGGGCAAGCGGTGCGGCGATCCCGTCTACGGCTGTCTCGAATGCTCCAACGCCGTCTTCATGCCCCATCACGTCCCCAACGCTCTGCACGTGCTGGGAATGTTGGAGGCCGACGAGCTGCGGATGCCCCCTGAAGAGTGGGCACGCTCCCGCGGCCTTCTCTACACGCGCCTGCGGCAGGTGATCGAGTTGTTCCCCCGTGACGAAATCGAGGAGGCGAGGCGGGTTTCTGGACCCGCCGGGATCCCTGCGCTCTCCTTCCTACAGCTCTTTCAGAAGCTCGACTGACCCTGTCAAAGAGTGGAGCAAGCCATGAAAATGACCGCACGCGAGCCCGGCCGGCCGAAGTCAAAGTGGATCGCAGACACCGACGCCGTCATCAGCAAAACGATACATCCGGGACTGCCGGTCCCGCGTTTCGGCGAGCAGCGCTGGGACCTGCGCTGCATCGACGACATGCCAAACCGGCCGGCGAGTGCGATCACCTTCGAGTCCTTTGACGAACCGCACAGAAACTTGGCGGCCCGCGAGCTGGTCGCCTCCCGCCTTGACAAACCCCTCGTCTCCTCGCGTGGCGGCAGCGTAGTTAGGCGCCACCGACCGTCCACCTGCCGACAGGCCCTGGCGTCCCTGCGCCAGCTGCACAGCTTTATGGACGAGCTAGGCCTGGCAAGCTACGCCGAGCTGACCCAGGACGACCTCGACCTCTACCTCGCCCACCTCGCGCAGCAGCCGGGTCATCTCCTGGGCAGAGCGCGGCGTCTCTCCATTCTAGTGTGGTTGTGGGAGTCGCGCGAATATCTCACAGGCGGCGGTCTGAAATTCGATCCGTTCGAGGGGAGGACCATGAACGACGTCGTCTCGTACAAGCAGCCTCTGCGGAACACTACACCAGTCGTGCCGGAGGCCGTGATGGGCATGATCCTGCGCTGGTCCCTTGCCTATCTCGACTTCTCGACGGACATCATCAAAGCGAAAGATTGTTACAAGGGCTCGTACGTCGTCATCGACGCGCGGGGCAGCGAGGCGAGCCGCTTCGGGCGCTACGTCGCCGGCCTAAGAGCTCGCGGCGAGGGGCTGCCGGGCATCCGAAATCCTAGGACCGGGCCTGCCCTTGGCATGATCTCACGCTGCGCGGGCGTCTCGCGGGCATGGTTTGAGAAGGGCGAGGGCGAGTTGGCGATCATCGCCGCTCATTCAGAGTTGGGCATGTCGTTCCAGTGCCTCGGCCCGACGTCGGTCATCCCAGAGGGCTGCGCGGCGCCTTGGCGTGCAGCTATGACAATCGACGAGATGAAGGCCGAATGCACCAACCTTTTGGCAGCCTGTTACATTGTTACAGCCTACCTCAGCGGCATGCGCGACAGCGAGGTCCAGGACCTGCGCCGCGGGTGCGTAAAATCGGAGTTAAGGTCGAACGGGACCGTGCGCTACAAAGTGCACGGCCACATCCGGAAGAAGAAGTGTGGGGAGGCCGTACCCAAGGTATGGGTCGTGATCGAACCCGTAGCCCGGGCTATTGAGGTGCTGGAGCGGCTCACGGCTACGGTCTACGCTCAAACCAGCGACCCGCACCTTTTCGTGCATGCTCACTACATGGCCGACCGTGCCCGGCGGTTGAGCAGCAACGTCAACGTCGTCTTGCGGCGTTTTCTCAGTCATTGCGACAAGGGGCTGTCACCGGGCCTCGTCTATTCGGGCGTCGGCCCCAGCCCCAATCCGCACCTCGGCCCAGTCCCTGACGGACCAAAGGGGCCATGGCGCCTCACATCGAGCCAGCTGCGCGGGACGCTCGCGTGGCATATCGGCAACCGCCCGTTCGGCCTAGTGGCCGGGGCCATCCAGTACGGCCAAGCCTGCTATACGGTCTTCGAGGGCTATTGCAGACAACCCGCATCGCGGTTCCCGGATCAGGTTCGGGAGGCCTGGCTGCTGGGCCGCATCGGGGACCTCACCGAGGGATACGACGAGTTTCGCCGCGGCATCCGTCCGGTCGGCGGCGCGGCCACCCGTGTCGAGGAGTTCTACCTGAACTACGCACGGGTTCTGGGAGACCTGCCCGGGCGCGTCGCCGACGAGGCCGAGGCGCGCCGCATGATGCGGTCGACGGCGGCGACTGTGCACGTGGCCCCGCTGAACAATTGCTGGTTCGTGGAGAGGCGCGCTAAATGCCTCGAGGGCCTGCCGCTAGACGAGCGCCGCGCGCCGGCGATCGGCTCCTGCGATCCGCGTTGCCCCAATGCCTGCGTTGGCAGCCGCCACGTACATCCTTGGCAACAGGTACGCGATCGGTCGATCGAGCACGCTACGTCCAATGACCGACGCGTGACCAGGGCTCAGCGGGAGGTTAGCCGCGATCGGGGAACCTTGGCAGCTCGCATCCTGCAGGACCTGCGCGAGGCGGGCCATGCCGAGTAGCCTCGATCGCCTCAACGAGGCCTTCGAGCGACTGCTGGGCGCGGTTGCCGATCCAGGCCAGATCACACTCACTGCGGTGCGGCAGGCGGCGGGGGTGTCTAACGCACAGCTTCACCGCCTGCCGGCGTTTAAGGCGGCCTTCCTGCGTCGGAAGGCCGAGGCTGCCGCTGCTCTTCCGGTGGCGAAGACGAGCGCCGCCGGGCGGGAGCGCACAAAGCGCGACATGCAGCGCACGATCGACGCCATGGCGAATCTGATCCAGATTCAGAGCCTCGGCATCGCCGAGCTCACGCGGCGCAATGCGCGACTCATTGATGAGGCCTCTAGCGGCAAAGTCGTTCATATCGATCGCGACAAGATCGCCAACCGGAGCGCGCCCAAGGGGCGCGCGCAGCGGCCCCCGGCGGCGTCCCCCCGCGGCCGCCGATGAGACCGGTGGGGGCAAGATGAGACAATGGTGGTGAGACAAGGGTCTCATTAGATTGGAAGCTGGAGCTGGATTCTCCTCTACGAGACACATGAGATAAAGTGAAGAGTACGATAATCGCCGTTATCCGAACAGTTTGCACCAATCGCCTTGTCTCAGTAGATCAGAAGTTTGTCAGGAAGCCAGCGGACACGAGACTTCCTGCGATCCGCCGTAGCCCGCAGGCGCCAAGGTGCGCAAGCGGTATAACGCGCCGGCCACACCCTTTGCGCGGCTCCTGGCCGACCCGAGGACGCCGTCGGCTGCGGTGGGGCGCACGATGGATGTGCTGCACGTCACCCTCGATCCGATCTCGCTCCTGCGCGACATGCGTGCCCTACAAGCCGAACTGGCCGGCTTGGCTGATCGGCCTGTCATCGAGGAGAACTCCCCGACGGCGCCAGCGCTGGATCAGTTCTTCGCCGGCCTGCGAACGGCGTGGAAGGACGGCGAAGCGCGTCCGACCGCGCCCGCCAGGCCTGTCGCCAAGCGGGAACGGAGAAGACATGATCCGTTCGCCGCAGTGACCGACACCCTGCGGGACTGGTTCGAGGCAGAGCCGAGGCGATCCTAGCCCGCATTTCTCACCGGCCGATAGGTTGAGGATGTGAACGGCATTTGAGAGGAGCGTTCGATCGCTCGGGGCATGGGCCGTCGTCCCGCGGGGCGAGCGATGGGAGAGGGTGGCTGAGCGGATCCTGGTTTGGGGTTGCGGGTGGGTTCGGTCCGGCGGCGTCAGGCTTCGGCGTTTCGCAGTCGGGCGTGAACGAGCCGCCACTCCTGCTGCCAGGGATAGGCCGAAGTCATGGCGATCTTCAAGCGCCGCACGCTGGTGGTCACCAGCGCACCGACCTTGAGCAGCTTGAGCCGGATGGTGGCGGACGTCGCCTCGGCGAAGACGGTGTGCTTGAGGCCGATGCGTCGGAGTGCGCAGAGAAGAGCGTAGGCCAGGGACGCGAACCATAACCGCAGCTGGTTGGCGCGCATGGTGGCGGCCGAGGTGCGGTCGGCGAAGAGGTCGGCCTGGCACTCCTTGATGCGGTTTTCCATGTCGCCGCGTGCGCAGTAGACATCTTCGTAGAGGAAGCGGGCTCCCGCCTCCGCCTTGGCCAGCGAGGTGACGATGAAGCGCGGGTTCGCCTCGCCGCCCGTCCACTCGGCCTTGGCGATGACACGCCGCCGCTTCGACCAGCTGTCGCGCGTGGACCAGCGGAAGTCCTTGAAGCGGCGCGCCGGCTCCCTGGTCCGGGTGGCCTCGTCCTCGGCCTGGATCAGTTCGACCGCGATCTCCTCGACGAGGCGCGCGTTGCGCGCGAGGCCGAACACGAAGTCGACCCGATGCTGCTCGCACCAAGCCATGAGCCTCTCGCGGCAGAACCCGGAATCGGCGCGCAGCAGAATGCGAACGCGAGGCCAGCGGGCGCGGATCTGGTCGAGCAGCTGTGCGACCTCCTCGACGGCGCCGGCCGAGGCGTCGATGTCGGCCTTGCGTAGCTTGGCCGCAAGCAGGTGCCGGCCGCAGAAGACGTAGAGCGGCAGGTAGCAGTAACCGTCGTAATAGCCGTGGAAGAACCGTCCTTCCTGATGCCCGTGCAGCGGGTCGTCGGTGGCGTCGAGGTCGAGGACGATCTGGCGCGGCGGCGTGCGGTGCGCCTCGAGGAACAGGTCCACGAAAAGCCGCTCGATGCGGTCGGGATCGTGACCGATCCGGTGATAACGCGTCGGAGCCGCCGCGGGGGCATGCTCCAGCCGGTTCAGGGTCGACTTGCCGGCCAGCGGCGCGCAATCGGTCCGCCGGGGTGAGAGCTTGCCGGCCAGGACAGCAAGAACAGGATCGTGGCGCAAGGCATCGTGATCGACGAGATCCTCATAGCCGAGCGCCAGGCCGAACACGCGTTGGCCGACCAGTGTCGAGACCGCATGCTCGGTCCGCGTCGGATCACGCGCATCGTGAAAGCAGGCTGCAAACCGCTCCACAAGCCGGATCGCCCGATCGGTCCCGCCCAGCAGCAACGCGCCGGCATCGGACGTGATCGCACCACCATCGAAACCGGCCGCTACGGACCGGCCCGCGACAGGTGCAAACAGCAGCGGTTCAGCGCTACAGTGTGTCGGCATCGGGGAGTTCCTCTAAGAAAGCATAAGTCGTTGCAGCACAACAACTTTGCCTCATTCAGAGCCCCGATGCACCAAATCCTGGTGCGAAATCCGGGCTAGGGAGAGTTGCTTGAGCGAACGGACCGCGAACCCCGGCATGTTCAAGCCTGGGCAGCTCCGCACCTTGCAGCGGCGTGTACCGGTTAGAGCTGCCGTCCGAGCGAAGTTGATCAGACTTAATTCGAACTGACCCACCACCCTTTGTTCAGACAATTTTCCACCTAGCCCGGATTATGCAGGCCAATAAGCATTGAGGTGGATTTTCTCGGCCGGACCGTGCTGTTTTTCCGATTTTGCGCCTCTGGCGATGCGCCTCCTCGTTCCGGCGGAAGGCCGGATTTGGGGGGTGGAGAGGTTTGCGGGTTGATGGGACGGGCTCGATGGAC
>NZ_JAMOIM010000067.1 GCF_026130545.1 Lichenifustis flavocetrariae
GCGTAGACGGCGCCACATCCGCTCTGCGACGGCTGCGGAGCTGGCAACTGCCTTTCGGCGAACCTTCGACTTCGCGCCCATCTACGCCGTTCAGCGATTTCGGAGCCGTTCTCGAAAGCCGCCGTTCGTGCTTGCGCAAGTCGAAGGAATTCCGCACGGCGATCTCTGCCAATTGAATCAGCCGATTAGATTGGCAGATTGGCGCGACTAAGGCTGACCACACCCGCGCCTCGGCTCCACCCGGCAGGCCTCTCGGTTCCTGGACGATCCTCAGCGGCCCTCCATGGAAGGCGTGCGGAGCCGGTCCGCGCTGCGCCATGTCGCGATTGCCAAGAGCGCGGAACCGCAAAGGATCGCGGCGCTCAGGCCGAAGGTGGCTTGGTGACCGTGGGTGTCGAACAGCAGACCACCGACCGACGCACCGACCGTGATCGCCGACTGAACGACCGCGACCAGCAGGCCACCGCCAGCCTCGGCATCGTCAGGCAGCGCCTTGCTCAACCAGGTCCACCACGCCACCGGAGCGGCGGTGCCGATCAGTCCCCAGCCGGCAAGCAGCACCGCCACGACCGGCGTCGAGCCACCGAAGACGATGAGCAGGAGCGCGATGACGGCCATAGCGAGTGGCATCGCGACCAGCAGGCCATAGAGCCGGCCCTTCAGCAGAAAACCGATGACGTAGGTACCCGCAACCCCCGCGACGCCGATGAGCAGCAGGATCCCCGACAGGACGGACACGTCCACGCGAGCGACGGTCTCCAAGAAAGGGCGCAGGTAGGTGAACAGGGCGAACTGGCCCATGAACAGAGCCGCAACGGCAAGCATGCCGAGCGGCACCTGGGGGCGCCTAAGCACCCTGAAGACACTGCCTGAGCTTGCGTCGCGGTCCGAAGGCATTGAAGGCAGGGTCAGGAACTGCCAGGCCAGCGTCAGCGCCGCAAGCGGCACGACGCTGAAGAAGGCACCGCGCCATCCGACGTACTGGCCGAGGAAACTCCCAAGTGGCGCGGCGATGGTCATGGCGAGCGCGTTGCCGCCGTTCAGCAGTCCAAGCGCCTTCGGGACTTGATCCTCGGGGACCAGCCGCATGGCGGTCGCGGTGGTCATGGACCAGAAGCCACCGATCACGACGCCGAGGAGCGCCCGTCCCACCATGAAGATCGCGGCCGTCGGTGCGAACGCCACAAGAAGCCCCGAGCCGATCATCATCACAGTGAGCGCCAGCAGCACGTGCCTTCGGTCTATCCCCCGGGTGACGGAGGAGATCATCAGGCTGGTCAGCACCGCGAAAATGCCGGAGACCGCAATGGCTTGCCCAGCACGGCCTTCCGTAACGTGAAGGCTGTCGGCGAGGGGGGTCAGCAGGCTGACCGGCATGAACTCCGACGCGATCAGGGTGCCGACGCATAGCGTGAGCGCGAAGACGGCGCCCCACGCCGGGGCGCGCGACCTCGGGATATCGCTTTCGTCGGCGAGTTGTATGGACATGGTGGCCTTGCATAACTAGCGGGTGGGCGGCGCGATCTTCGGGGATTTGCCGTGAGTTCCCCACAGATACGGCCCGCAGCCGCGGAGGAGGAGCCGGCTCCTCTCACATGAAGCGATGCATGGAATTCAGCCATTGCATCGAGAGCATCAAAGCCCAAGCGGACGAAGTTCCCGCAAGAGGTCGATGAACAGCCTCAACGCGGCCGGCACCTGGCGGCGAATCGAATAGTAGACGTGAAGCCCAGGCCCGGACGCGACCCAATCGTCCAGGACGGTGGTGAGTACCCCGTTTCCCAAGTCCCGCGCGACCATGAAGTCCCGAATACGCTCGTTTTAGAGATGTTTGATCTCTCGATCAGCATAAACTCTTCGGCAGCAACGAGCCGCGCGGTCCAACGTTCGGCGAGTTCTGGTCGCCGGCGACTGGCATGCCCTGGTTGTTAGTCAGAATGGGTTCATAGCCGACACCCCGTTCCGACCCCGCTGCGCCGGGCGATACGGCGGTGAAGTCCGCTGCCGCTTTGGCGGAAGGCCCGTCGGCCGGCATCGCACCTCCAGCCAAGGCCGGGGCCGAACACACGAGGATGCCGTAGTGCGTCATTTTTGGATGAGAGACGGAATTCCCCGGGTAGGACATGGCTGCTCTCGCCCGAGCCTAGAACGGCTGAGTGTCCATGCTGGTCCAGGGCTCCTCGGGAAGCTGACAGTGGCCTGACAGGCGGCAGCGGTAGATTCGAAGAATGAAATGTTGCCGCCGCACAACCACTCGCTCCGCGCGCGCAGGACGTCCTCCCGGCGAAATGGCGTTCGACGAGGTGCCATCGCCGTTCTGTCGATCGCGCTGGTGGAAATCCTAGGCTTCGCGTTCGCCGAACACCGGGGAACCGAAGCGAAGCAGGACGATTGAATGCCGAGTCTGCTCTGGCTCAGCCCCGCTGAGGGGGCGTTCCTCGCTTGCCTCAAACCGAGGCGATCCGTCTGACGCCGGCTTGTCATTGAGCCGGGTTTGCAGACCAGAAGATGGAGCTTGCTGCCCTCTATCGACGCACTCACACAAATCGGAAGTATTTCGCATGAGGATCCCACGCCTTGCGATCGTACCGAGCGGTTTCAGGAGAACCGCCAAGCCACTCCTTCCAGCCTTCGTGGTGCTTGTCGCCACGTGTGGCCCGCTTCTCGCCGATTCATTGAAAACTACGATGGGTGAAATGGCGAAGACGACGAAGGAGGCCAAGGCGGCGCTGTCCACCACCGACCCGGCGACATTCGAAGCGATCTTGAAAGCCTATGGGGATGAGGGGAAATCAGGAATGGCGCTGGTCGCAGGCGGAAGCTCGAAGGCGCGGGATCTCCGGGCGCGGTTCTCGACCTTCGCCGCGACGGCCGAGGCCGCCCGGCAATCGGGCGGTGGTCCGGTCAAGTTCAAGGCCGCCTTCGGCACGATCGTCAACGAGTGCCGATCGTGCCATTCGGTCTACAAATGAGCGCGGCGGAACGCCTGTTGCGGCGTCACCTCAACCCGGAGGAACATCGCCATTCCGACGTCCTGGCGTGGGACCTGCCGACACGCGCGTTCAAGTGGACGCTCGTCGTCTCTGTCGTCACGGCCTGGGTGTCGAGCGGCTTCGACGACCCCGCCATGACGGTCCACAAGGCAGCCGGCTACACGATCTTGACGCTTGTCATCTACCGCATCCTGTGGGGTTTCCTCGGTGGCACGACAGCCCGCTTCTCGACCTTCCTGGCATCCCCGGCTGCCGTCGTCGCCTACCTGAAAACGGTCCGGTCCGGGACGGAGCCGCCCTATCTGGGCCACAACCCCGCAGGCGGCCTCATGATCATCGGATTGCTGTTTGCCTGCGCGGTGCAGGTCGCCCTCGGCCTCTTCTCAAGCGACGGCGTCCTGGCGTCCGGGCCGTTCGCAGATGCGATCGGCGCAACATGGTCGTCCATGGCGGCGACGCTGCATTCGATCTGGTTCTATGTCATCCTGGGGCTGGCCGTCGTGCACATCGGGGTCAACCTGTTCCACCAGTTCGTCAAGCGCGACAACCTGATCGGCGCAATGATCACCGGTCGGCAGGCCAGAGCCACCTTCGTGGACATTCGAAACCCGAAGCGCGGCTCGTCCCTCATCGCCCTTCTCTGCCTCGCCGTTGCGATCGGCTTGGTCTACGGCGCCGTCATCCTGTCCGGCGGCACGTTCTTCGCCGGCTGAACCTAGGGTGCGGCGTAGCTCGGTCCGCTCAGCCCTCGCGATCCTGGTCGGTCGCGAAAGCGAGTTCCATCGTGGTCCGATTCCCGCGCTCGACCGACATCTCCAGTGTCCCCCGATGCAGCTGCATGATGCGCCGGACGATCTCCAGCCCGATTCCGGACGGGTCCGGCAAGCCGTCGTCGGGCATGCCCGGTTCAGGCTCCTGACGAAGCAGGCCGGCATCGTCGCTCACCGACACGCGTGGGCCGGGACCGGCCGTTACCTCGATGGCTGTTTGCCCAGGCGTGTGCCTGATGGCATTCTCGATCAGATTGCGCACCGCGTTCTCGATGAGCGAGGGGTGGCCTTCGACCATGGTCGGCCCGGCATCCTCAAATGCGATGGTGTTCTTCTGATCGTAGACCCAGGGCGCGACATCGCTGACGACCGCGCGGCTGAGGGCGGCGAGATCGATCGACCGGAATGTCGAGCGGTCGGCGCCTTCGAGACGCCCGAGGTCGGTGATCTGCGCGACGAAATGCGTGAGCGTATCGAGGTCCTGTTCGATCTTGCGGGCGCGCGCATGCTCTATATTTCCGAGTTCAAGTTTCATCATCGCCAGCGGCGTGCGGATCTCATGAGCGATCGCGGTCGTGTAGACGCGTTGGGCCTGCATCAGAGCGTTGATGCGGACCAGCATGCGATTGACGGCGGCGCCGAGATTGGCGACCTCCCTGGGCATCCCGGCAAGGTCGATGGCCTGGCTCGCATCGAGTGGGTCGATTTGCTCGGCCTGGAAGGCCGCCTGCTCGACCGGCCTCAGGGCGAGTTTCACCGAGAGCAGCATCCCACCGAGGACGAACACGAGCATCACGGACATCGGCACCGCCAGGTGATCGCCGAGTTCCCGGCCAAGAACATGCCACATGACGCGTTCTTGGTCGTCGAGCACGGCGACTTCGATGAAGATCTTGGCGCCTCCGAGATCGAACGACTGGCCGCCGGCAACCGCGATGGGCTTGCCGCGCCGCAAGAGGCGAGACCAGAGGTCGGGCGGGTTCACCTCTTGCGGCAGGAGGTGCAGAGCGCAACTTGCGTCACAATTCGAGTAGACGACGCGGCCCTCCGGGGTTCGCACACGCACGAAGTAATCGCCGTTCGATCCCTGATATCGCTTCATGCCGCGCGGGACCGTGTAGGTCAGGCCGTCTGCGCTGAGGCTCACGCCTTTCAGCAAGGCCTCGCTTTCGCCTTGGATCATGAGAGAGGCCAATTTCGGATTGTCGAAGTAATAGTCGGCGAGGACGACGGCCACCTGAACCACCATGGCAAGGAGCGCGAAGACCAGGATGCGCGCCCCGATGATCCGCGTGAGGGAGCTCGGCCTTCGCACCTGCTCAGGCATGCGTCTTGTCCTCACGGAGCAGGTAGCCAGCGCCTCTCACGGTTTCGATGGTGATGCCGGGGTGGGTCGGATCGAGTCGTCGCCGCAAGCGCGAGATCGCGAGTTCGACGGCGTTGGTCGAAATCTCCTCCCCGAAGGCCGACAGCGCAATTTCGATCCGCTCCTTCGGCACCACACGATCCGCGTGGCGGAGCAGCAATTCGAGCAGCGACCGTTCTCGGGGTGAGACCGGCACGATGTCGCCCCCAACGCGCACGGAGCCGGAGGCCGGATCAAATTCGAGGCGGCCGAATTCGATGCATTCCGCTCGATGCGGGCCACTGCGCCGCAGCAAGGCGCGGCAGCGCGCCAGGAACTCGACGTGGTTGAAGGGTTTCATCAAAAAATCATCGGCACCGCAATCAAGCGCCTCGACACGATCGTCGATAGATCCCCGTGCCGTCAGGACGAGGATCGGCACGGACGAGCCTTGAGCGCGAAGGGACTTGATCAACGATTTGCCGTCACCGTCGGGCAAGCCGAGGTCGATCAGGATCAAGTCGTAGAGAATCGATCGCGAGGCTTCCACTGCGGCGGCGATCGTGCCGACCGTGTCCAGCATCCATCCTACGCCCCTAATCCGCTCCATTAGCAGATCGCGAAGACGGGCGCTATCCTCCGCCAGCAGCAGTCTCATCCCAGTGTCTCCTCCGCCGCGCGAACTTTAGCGCCTGGGACGATCGTCCCGGGATGTTTTCGCCGAATTGACAGCAATCGGACAGGAAGCCGCGAAACGATGCACGGGGGAGCAAATGGCTTGACCTCAAGCCGCTGCGTTCGAGAGCCAGACCGCGAGCTGGTGAGCAGCACCCGGACGAGGGTGCGGTCTTGCAGAGATGAAAGGATCGATATGACAATCCCGCGTCTTGCCGAGGCGGCTGGCTTCGATGCCGGTAACGACGACGGCCTTCGCGGCACCCAGCGTTACGACGGGCTCACGATGATCCTCCACTGGATGACTGCCCTCCTTGTCGTGACCTTGTTCGGGCTCGCTCACATCTGGCCCTTCTTCCAACATGACGGACCGACACAAATCACGATGCAGACCGCGCATGTCTCCCTTGGCGTCCTTCTATCGATCGTCCTGATCACGCGAATGGTCTGGCGATCCGTGTTGGGACGACGCTTGCCACAGATTGGCTCGGGGCCCAGCGCCCTTCCGGCGCAGGCCATGCACTATTTCCTGTACGGGCTTCTTGTCGTCATGGTGGTCGCCGGGTTCGGAAAGCGGTGGATCCGGGGCCACGGTGTCGAATTCTTTGGCGGGAGCATACCGTCTCCTTTCACGTTCGATCCCTCGTGGCGGCTGGCCTGCAACTGGATCCACCACTGGGGGGCATGGGCCCTCATCGTCCTTGCTGGACTTCATGCGGCCGCGGCCTGCATTCATCATGTGGTTCTTCGCGATGGTGTTCTGAGGCGAATGTTTCCCGCCTAATCGGTCATCGACAGAGACGACAAGCGGGCGCGGCGACCACGTATGTCGCCGGCCACTGTAAGGACGATCCGTGTCCTTACATCCTTGGCCGGATCAGCGGCCTGACCGTCATCCGCCTTTTTTCAAGCTCGTCAAGGCAGCCAGAACGCCACTAGAACTGGTTGTTGCGGCCGAGCCTGGAGCAGTGCTCGGCTTGTAGTCGCCATCGGCATCTTTCACGGCATGCCCTTTGCCGGAGGCTTTGTAATCCCCGTCGGCGGCACGTGCCGCCGACAGTTTCTGTGCTGTCAAAGAGGCAGAGGCGGGCGGCGTGGAGGAAATCGATGAAATGGACAAATCCGTCATCCCTGAAGTTGATTGATTGCGCACTTGCGCAGGCCACGATGGCACGAGCAAGCCGTCAAACAGCCGTCATGAATGCAGCATTGCTTCGGCAATGCCCGTAACGATTTATTAATATATTATGATCGGTAATTCAATACATGATATAAACTTACCAAACAACCTTATTGCATTTGAAACTACCGAGCCAGCTTTGCTTCACTGTCGACACAGCCCGACACTATCAATCACCACCCCGACACAGTCTTCGTGGATGGAACGATGGCGAATGTGAGCAGCGACGCAATGCGGATTCTCCTTGTCGAAGATAACAGGCGTTTGAGTAAAGTCATTAGCGATGCCCTCAAGGCCCATGGGTTTGCGGTCGATGCCTTGATGACGGCTTCCGACGCCGAGGCCGCTCTTGGCGCAACCGATTACGACGCAATCGTGCTCGACTTGGGACTCCCAGATCGGGACGGCATGACCTTGCTTGCGGCGGGCCGACGGCATGGAATCGCGGCACCCGTTCTCGTCATCACGGCGCGGGAAGGCACACAGGCAGTGATCGAGGGTTTAAACGGCGGCGCCGACGATTATCTCTGCAAGCCTTTCGTGATCGATGAATTGATCGCCCGGATTCGCGCCTTGCTGCGTCGGCCGGGTCACGCGCTCAGTGTGCTTCTGAGAGAGGGAAATCTCGTGTTCGACACCGTCGAGCGCCGCGTGCGGATCGAGGGATGCGAGATCGATCTGAGCCGCCGGGAACTGGCCGCCCTTGAAGTGTTCATGCGCCGGGCAGCTCGGGTGATCTCCAAGGCCGATCTCGAAGAGTCCATGTACGGCTTCGGTGAAGAGGTGGGATCGAATGCAATCGAAGTGCTTGTGCACCGCTTGAGAAAGAAATTGTCGGGCGCCAAGGCGACCGTGGAAATCCATACGCTGCGCGGGATCGGCTATCTTCTCGCCCACGACCCGGCATGAGGCGGGTCCGATACTCCCTGTTCTGGCGGCTGTCGTTCGGCATGGTGGCGGTCAGCGCGCTCGCGCTGGTCGCGAGCGTCGTCTTTCTTTACCTCCGCTTCGAGGCCACGACGTCGCGATTTCGGGAGGATACGTTGCGGACGTTCGTTGGCAGCATCCTTCGAGACGAGCATTCGGCGGGCCGCACGGCCTCCAATCGGGTTTCGGCCAAGATCGCCAAAGACGTCGCGGATGCGGGCGGACGCTTTGCGATCGTTGCGTCAGGCGGAGGTCTCGTGGCCGCCTCGTCCGGCGTGACCGAAGCGCTGATCCCTCCGGAGGACACTGAGGAGCGGAGCTTCACCTTGCAGCGAACTCCGAAACAGGCCCCCGTCTACGGCCTCTCGCTCCGGATCCATGAAGCCGACTCGGCCTATTTCATCCAGGTCGAGTTTCCGAGCAGCGAGATCGTTTTCGATTCGGTGCTGGAGGAATTCATTGTCGATATCGCGTGGATCTGGATCCCCTTTCTGCTGATCCTCCTAATCGTCAACCTCCTGGTTGCCCGCCTCACCCTAAGGCCATTGAGCGAGGCGGCGCGACAGGCGGAATCGATCGGCCCAGGGAGCGTCCTGATGCGGCTCAATGTGCGCCGCGTGCCGCCGGAAGTGTCCGTCTTGGTGCAGGCCGTCAATCATGCCTTCGACCGGCTGCAGATCGGGCAAAAGGGGCTCGAAGAATTCGTCGCCGACGTCGCGCACGAACTGCGAACGCCACTCGCGGTCATCAAGGCGCAGCTTTCAGCCTCTCACGACACGGTGTCACGCGAACTAGGACGGGACTTCGCCCAAATGGAGCGGCTCGTCCTGCAGCTTCTCGATCGCGTCAAGCTTGGGGGACTTCATTTCGAACCCGACGATTGTGTCGACCTCTGCGAATTGGCGCGCGAGACGGCAGCGTTTTTGGCACCCCTGATCGTGATGAAGCAACGATCGATCGCCGTGATCGCGCCCGAGACGCCGATCTATGTCAGCGGCGCGAGAGACTATCTGTTCCGAGCCCTCCGGAACCTCGTCGAAAATGCCGTGGAGCATACGCCGATGCAGACGACCGTAAGGGTGGTCGTCAAGGACACGCCTTCGATCACTGTCCTCGACGACGGCCCGGGCTTTCCTCCCCAGAGGCTCGATCCCGAACTGCGGCGAAAGCAGCCGCTCCGCAGTGATCGGTCGGACGGCATCGGCCTGGGACTGTCGATCACCGAGCGGACGATGATCGCCCACAACGGCACCCTCGATTTGGAGAACCCGCCCGAGGGAGGCGCCTCGGCGACGCTCCACTTCCCTCTGATCGTCGCATCGCCTCCATGGCCGGAGCAGGCAGCCAACATGAAAACACCTTTATTTCAACACTGAGCCACCCGGCACCTGTAAGGCAGCCGTAAGCTTGACCATGCACCTTCCCGTCGTCGCACAGACCGGGAATGGAGAGTAATGCAAAAGGTTATTTTGCTGGATGATGATGATCACCGACGTTCAGGTGTCGAGGACTTCATCAAAACCGTGTACCTTTCGCAGTATGGCGCGGTTATCGAGGCGCCAACAACACGCCTGATTTCTTTATTGAACTGTGGTCGCGGCGTGATGTGCGCGGCCAGCTTACGATCCGACGAAGACGGATTCTTCTCCGAGCGCTATCTCGACGTCCCGATCGATCAAGTTCTGAGCGCCATTTCGGGACGGCTCGTGGCAAGGCATGAGATCTTCGAGGTTTCCACCTTGTCGAGCTGCGCCCCCCGGTCAACGGCCCGGTTCATCCGGGAGATTGTCGCTTATGGCGAGACCCGCGGCTTCGCGTGGTCGTTCTTCACCCTGACACGACGGCTCTATGGAATGCTGGAGCGTCTTGGATTCGCATTGACCTTTCTGGCCAAAGCCGACGGCAGCCGGATCGCCGATGCCCATCGCTGGGGCGACTATTACGCCACCGATCCAGGCGTCTATGCGATCGCGAGCGATAGTCTCAGCGCTCGTGTCGGGCGCAACCTAGGGATGGAGTGCCATGCGTCCGCTCTTTGAAGCCATGCATCGGGACGCGGTCACGCACGGCGATGTCATCGCCGTGCGTGACGATCAAGGTGTTCTATCCCGCCGCGACTTTCTCGGGCGGGTCGAAAGCCTCGCCCATGTCCTGAAAGGGCATCCTCGCGTCATCGGGCTTTTTGCGCCGAATGGTCGAGACTGGGCGATTGCCCAGCTCGCCGGCGCCTTGGCAGGCAAAATCGTCGTGCCGCTGCCCACATTCTTCAGTGAGGCGCAGCTCGGCCACATCGCACGGGATGCCGCGATTGAAACGATCCTTGCGACCCAGGCGACGTGGCCGAGAGTTCTCCGCTCAGGTCTCCCGTCCTTGATCATCGAAGCACAGTCGATGGAGCTCGGCGCTTTCGATCTGATCGAGGGGTTCGGGCAAGTGATCTACACATCAGGCAGCACGGGCCGCCCGAAGGGCGTCCGGCATGAGAGTGGGCAGATCGCATGGTCGGCCCAGGCCCTGGCTGAAGCGATCGGCGCGAGCGCCCGTGACGTCTATCTGTCGGTTCTCCCCCTCCCGCTCTTGCTCGAAACAATCTGCGCCCTGTTCGTTCCACAACTGGTGGGCGCACTCACGCATTTCGACACCGCCGTCGCCGAGGCCGTCGGCAGGGGAAGCGCGAGCGGCTTGGCTCAGGCCTTCGAAACCCAGCGCCCCACGACGAGTGTCCTCGTCCCGCAACTGCTCAAGGCTTGGGTCGGCGAGCTCGCGTCGACCAACCGAACGGCACCGACATCCCTCCGTTTTGTGGCTGTTGGCGGCGCGCCGGTGGCCACGCAACTTGCCGAAACGGCGAGATCGTACGGGATCCCGGTTCATGAAGGTTACGGCCTGTCCGAATGCTGTTCGGTCGTCGCCGTCAACCGCACCGACGCGCGTCGGCCCGGCACGGCCGGACGTCCGCTGACCGGCCTGTCCGTGACCATCGAAGACGGCGAGATCGTCGTCGACGGACCGGCACTGACGGATGGCTACCTGAACCAGGGACAGGCCGAGAGGCCCTGGCGCACCGGGGATCTCGGCGCCATCGACGCCGACGGGTTTCTTTCGGTCCACGGCCGCAAGGACTCGCTGATCGTGACGGCCTACGGCCGCAACATCAGCCCCGAATGGGTCGAGACCATGCTGCTCGCAGATCTGCGGATCGCTCTGTGCGCGGTCTTCGGACACGGCGAGGCTCATCTCACCGCCGTCCTCATCCCGTCCCAATCAGCCGCGCCCTGGTTCGCCGAAGCCAGTCGCGCGGATGTGCTCGGCCTGATCGCGGAATGCTGCGCGGAGGCGCCCGCCTATGCGGTCCCGCAGGACTTCATCCTCCTCTCACAGGCGGATGCCGTCAGAGACCACCTGCTCACCGCGAACGGCCGGTTCGTCCGATCGCGGCTCCCCACGCTCGTCGCGGCGAAGTCGCCCGCGGCGTCGGTTCTCTGAACCTCACAAAGTCAACCGACCGAGGATTTACGATGACGTTCTACGACCGTTTGATGTCCGAAACTGCCCGCGAGCGCGAGGCATTTCTCGCGATTCCTTTGGTGCAGCAGGCCGCCCGCTCCGGGGCTCCGCGCACCTTGTACATCGCGTTCCTGACGCAAGCCTATCATCATGTCAAACACACGTTCCCGCTGCTCGCCGCGGCCGCATCAAGAACCGCAGACGAGCGCTATCAGGATGCGCTGGTCGAATATATGGAAGAGGAGCGCGGTCACGAAAAATGGATTCTCAACGACATCCGGGCTCTCGGCGGCAATGCCGATGCGGTGCGTGACGGTCGGCCGAGCGCTGCCTGCCAAGTCATGGTCGGCTATACGTATTACGCCATCGAGCGGATAAGTCCCTATGCGATGCTCGGCAGCGTGCATGTGCTCGAAGGCATGTCGGTCATGCTGGCCGATCGCGTCGCCGATGCCATGAAAACCTCGCTCGGCCTCGAGGGCGACCTGGGTTTCTCCTACCTGCGCTCGCACGGCTCGCTCGACATGGAGCATGTCGCCTTCTTCCGCTCGCTCGTCGACGGCTTCGAAGACCCGAGCATTCAGGAGATCATCATCGAGAATGCTCGGATCTTCTACCGACTCTATGGCGACATCCTGCGGGATCTTGGTGCACCGCAGGTGCTTAGCCATGCCGCATAAGCAAAAGCATGTGTTGATCACGGGCGGAGGGTCCGGCATCGGCCGGGCCTTGGCCCTCGAGGCCGCCAGTCGCGACATGGCCGTCGCCCTCTGCGGGCGTCGGCGCGATGCCCTCGACGCGACGGCGATGCTGCTTGGCGGAACGACGAAATCCCTGGTCATTGCCGCGGACATCACGCGCGCGGCGGATCGGCTTGCGATTGTGGATCGGCTGGGCGAGCGATGGGGACGCCTCGACGTTCTCGTCAACAATGCGGGCCTGGTCGAAGGCGGGCCACTGGAAGCGATGGATGACGATGCGCTTGATCGGACCTTCCGCACCAATGTGATCGGGCCGATGGCGTTGACACGCGATCTGCTCCCTCTCCTCACGGCCGCCCACCCGGCCCGCATCGTGAATGTCGGCTCGCTGTTCGGCGACATTCCTTATCCGGGTTTCACGGCCTATTCGGCTTCGAAATTCGCCCTGCGGGGGTTTTCCGGAGCCCTGCGCCGAGAGTGCAAATCGAGGGGCATCGGGGTCACCTATGCGGCGCCGCGCGCGACGCAAACCAACGCTGCGGTGGCGTTCAAAGAGTTGATCGCCGCCACCAAGATGCAGCTCGACCCGCCGGACCGCGTTGCCCGGGAGATCTGGGACGCCGTCGCCAAGGGGGCCGATTCGGTCTACGCCTCGGGGCCTGAGAGGCTCTACGTGTTGATCCAGCGTCTTTTTCCGCGCGTGATCGATCGGTCGCTCGCGCGCCAGTCCTCGGCCGCCGTACCCGCCCCCACCCCTCCACTCACCTCTGTTTGAAACGGCAGCGCCATGCTTGGGAAATCAGGTCTTACCTTTGTGTCATCCCTTTGCGTCATCGCGGTTATGCTGGCGGGTCACCCGGCTAGTGCCGCGAGCGACCCCGCCGTTCAGGCCGCGGTCAAGCAACTGCAGACGCGGTGGGAGACCATCAAGTTCGAGGTGCCCGAAGGGTCCGTTCAGACTGAAAAGATGAACGCCCTCGGCGATGAAGCTGACGCGACCGCATCCCGTTTTCCCAATCAGGTCGACGCGCTAATCTGGGACGGCATCATCACGAGCGAGCGGGCGTCGATGGCGAGCATGTTCTCCGCGCTTGGGCTTGCCAAGGCGGCGCGTGCGATTCTCGAAAAGGCCTATCAGATGGATCCCGCTGCGTTGAATGCCGGCGCAACCACGAGCCTTGGCGTCTTGTACTATCGAGTGCCGGGCTTTCCCGTAGGATTCGGTGATAAAAAGAAGGCGCGTCAACTTCTCGAACAAGCTGTTCGGATCGCGCCACAAGGCCTCGATCCCCTGTATTTTTATGGTGATTTCCTCTATTCTGAAAGAGACTATGCGAAGGCCGGGGATATTCTTCGACGCGCCCTCGCGACCCCGACGCATCCCGATCGTCCGCTCTGGGACACGAACCGGCGCCTCGTGATCAAGGAACTGCTGGCCAAGATCCCGGCCAAATCCTGATGCGACAGGGGCGGAGCTCACCGCACCCCGGTGCGCCCACAGCAGGCGCAGGCAGCATGATGACCCGGCTCTGGCAGGCCATGGGTCGACAATTGCGTCACCCAACCGGGATGGCCGGCTCTGTCATCGGATGGGCGATGGTGCATACCAACCGGATCCCCAATCGTCGGGCAGTGGCCGCTCTGGGGCTCACCAACCGGGATCATGTACTAGAGATCGGCTTTGGTCCTGGCGAAAGCCTTGCCACGATGACGGCTCAGGCGTCAGGCGCTCGCATCCATGGTATCGATCAATCGGCGCGCATGCTCGCCATGGCGGCGCGCCGCAATCGAGTGGCGATCGCCGCCGGCCACGTTACGCTTGCGCTCGGTCCCTTCGCGCCGCTGCCCTGGCCCGATCGAACATTCGACAAGATCCTGCTCGTCAACGTCGTATATTTCTTCGATCCGCGAGGCCACGCTATGGCCGAGGTCCATCGGGTCCTTCGTCCCGGTGGCCGCGTCGTTGTCTACGCGACCGACGGAGCCACAATGCAGAACTGGCTATTTTCAACGCCGCACACGCACCGGCTGTTTGACGCCGAAGACTTGAGACTGCTGCTCGTCGATGGAGGGTTCGGCGAGGCCACTATCACCGTCGAGAGATTGCAGCTTCCTTTCGGGGTCGAAGGCCTTCTGGCCGCCGGCTCCAAAGCGCTTCCCTGATCAAGTCCGAAGATCTCGTCATGAGCACAGGCGAAGCCAAACGTTTCGAGTTCTGGGCGATGGGAACGCTCTGCGACGTGACCCTTCAGGGGGAACAGGCGATGGTCGAACAGGTGGCCGCAGCGGCGAAACAAGAAGTTGATCGCCTTGAACACAAGTATTCGCGCTATAAACCGGACAGTGTTCTCAGCCAAATCAACGCCAGTGCCCGATCCGGCTCCGGCGTTGAGGTCGATGACGAAACCGCGATGCTGCTCGACTGGGCCTTTGATGCGTTCTCCAGATCGGGCGGATTGTTCGACATTACGTCGGGCGTCTTGCGAACACTCTGGCATGACGGAATGTCGCGTCTGCCCGATGACGGCGAGATCTCTGCGGTGCTGAGCCGGATCGGCCTGGCGAAGCTCTCACGTCCAAACGGGCTGTTCACCTTCCCGGCGCCAGGGTGGGAGATCGATTTCGGCGGTCTGGTCAAGGAATATGCTGCGGATCAGGCCGCCACCATCTGTCGTGCATCCGGCTGCCAGCATGGCTTGATCAATCTTGGCGGCGACATGACGGTCATCGGCCCACATCCCGACGGGACACCCTGGCGTATTGGTATCCGGAATCCCGCCCGCCATGACGAGGCTCTGGCAACCGTCTTTTTGGGCAAGGGCGGCCTCGCGACAAGCGGTGACTACGAGCGTTTTTGGGAGATCGACGGACGTCGCTACAGCCACGTGCTGAGCCCAAGGACGGGGTGGCCGATCAACGGGCTGCCGTCGATCACGGTCGTGGGCGAGACCTGCCTGTCGGCCGGCCTCAACGCCACGATCGCGATGCTGCAGGGCGACGCAGCGCCTGCCTGGTTGGACGCGGAGCACTTGCCCTATCTCGTTGTCGACCGAGCCGGTCTGATCAGCGGCTCGATCCATTTATCGTGAGTGTGTCCGACTCAGGCTCCTGAGGCAGTGGTCGAGCGGAACTGGGCCATCAACGAGGTCATGCCCTGCACGAAGTCTTTTTGGGACACGTTGCCCGAACTGTTCGGACCCAGCGCTTGGAACACCGCATCGGCACCCATGGCTCGAAAGCCCCACGTCGGCTTCATCGTCTGAAACGCCTGAGTAAACTGGCTTTTGGAAATCGAGCCCGTGCCGCTTGTGTCGATCTGTGAATAGACGCTCGCCATTTTTTGCGCTGGCGGCATGCGTGCGCTCGCGCCCGACATGGCCTGGACCGAATAGCCTCCCGCCATACCTGAAACAGTCATGCTCATCTAAACTGCCCCGTTCTGAGAGATCCAGAGATCTATAGCGAACTGGGCTTGCGTCAGGCTTTCTCGCTCGTCAGCATAACCCCGATAATCGGCAACGGGTCAGTCGGTTTGGGGTACCAACGACCACCGCTCAAAAGCGCCACATGCGTTTGAGCATTCCATCGCGCAGCACGAAGTGATGCCACAGCGCCGCCGCGACATGGGCGGCCACAAGCGCCAGAAGCGTATAGGCGAGCCACTCGTGGACCGTGATCGAGACGCGCGAGAAATATTCGTCCTTGACGGTGAGCGAAGGCAGTGAAGCGCCGAGGATTGTGAGCTTGTGACCCCGCGTGTTGGTATAGATCCAGCCGAGAAGCGGGATGGCGATGAGGATCGCATAGAGGCACGCATGCACCACCGCCGCGCCCCGACGCAGGGCCGGCGACCCAGTCCGTGTTGGTCGGCGATCGAACAGACGCCAAACCAAGCGGATGAGCGAGAGGCCCAATACGACGATCCCGATCGTGCGATGGAGGCTCACGGCCTGCACGCGATCCGCGCCCACCGGCAGCCACGACAGGCCCCAGACCAGGCCGAAACTTCCGATGAGAAGGACCGGTGTGATCCCGTGAAGCAGACGTGCCACGACGCCAAAATGTTGCGCGTCGCCGCGCAAGGTCGCGGCCTTGACTTGCAGCACCTGGGGGCCTCCGAATCCTTGCAGGCTCATGGTGTTTCTGCTCCCAGTGCGGCCAATTCCCGCTTGAGGGTTCGATATTCCCCACACCCAAAGATGCAGATGTGGTCGAGAGCCTCTAGTCGTTCCAGGGCATGGGCTCGATCTTTCAAACCGATGTAATACTCACCAAAGTAGAGGTTGGCTTCCAGACTGCGCGGATTGATCCAGAGCGCCGTCTTGAGATAATAATAGGCGGTCTCCTTGTCGTCGAGCTTGTCGTAGACGCGACCGAGTTCGGCCATGGCTTCGTCGTCGGCGGGAAAGCCTGCGACATGCGCCTCCAGCAGCGGCGCCGCGGCTTTCCAGTCGCCTTTGGCCATCAGAGCCTCGGCCTCGATCTGGCTTTCTGTCTTCGTGTCATCACCTGAATCAGCACCGTAATCGTCAGCGCGGGCGATCGACGCCGGGAAAACCAAAAGAGCTGCAAGCGCCAATATAGTGAGACCGCGCTTCATCCATGGACCCCATCAGTCAAGACAATTGGCACCAGCCCCTCGGCTCTCATGCTGGCCTCCCACCGCTCGGTTAGAGCCCGCAAAGGGAGAACAGCACGATCGGTCGCTTTCTCATCGACGATCCGCAAGAGGTCATGGAGGGTCTGATTGGCGTCGTCAATCATGGCACGCGACACCAGATTCGAGGCCATCGGGTCACGCACCATTTCCCCGAGAACGAATCGCGCGCTGTCGATCAGAAAATCCGCGTCGGCAACCTCTATCTGTCCAAGGCGGGCAGCGAGCCGTCGCAAGGCGATATCAACCAAGCCCGCCGGACCAATCCGGCATGTGCTGTCCAGAGCGGCGGAGGGTACTGCAAAGACACGAGCCAGGGCCGCAAGGGCACGCGTCACGTCGGCTACGGCCGGCTGTCCGCCAAATTCGGACACCACCGCGTGGTCGACGAAAGATGCGACGTCGATGCCGCGCTCGGAAGCCTCCCGCAGGTTCGGCACAGGCTTCCTAAACCTCAGCCGAACTACGGCGCCGGAAGCCCCCTTGTCGTTATGGCAGGCCCCGCAGGTTATGTCATCGTGCAAGGCTTTCCCGCCGAAGAGATAGGGTGAGTTGAACGCCACCAGGCCGAGCGCCACTTCCTGGTCCACAGCGAGCCCAGTGCCCCCGATGAGCATCGAGCAGGCTTTGGCATCGAGCCTCGTCTCAAGATCAACCGATGGCCGCTCAAGCGCCAAGCCGTGACCAGCCTGCAGAAGCAGTGCGAGCGACAAGAGGAGGATGCTCATGGTTCGGGCGGCCTCAAGACGTCGCCCCCCTTCGTAGATCGCGGCAAGCGCCATCAGCCGACGTGTCTGCGCCGCGTCCTTCCTGAAACTGGCCAAACGGCGAACAGCGCCCGCTCCTCGAAGCTTGGTCCGGACCGACATCAGCCAACCCCTCCGTTCGAAGCATCGATTCAGACTTCAGCCAGACTCGTAACACGCGAGGTAGATCGGGTGCAGCCTAGTATAAATTGCCAATTGGCCTGCTGTACCCTGCGCAATTTTTGGACGGTGCTCTGGGGCTCGTTTTCATCATGGCGGCAGTTCTGAACCGGTGATGCTGCCGGCGATCGTTGCCGGGTCGCGGCCAGGCTAACGATTGTCTCGTATGGGTTCTAAAGAATCTTCGTCTGGTATTTTAGCAACCTAAACCAACCCCGATAAGACGCAGGAAGTGTCTCGCTGCGGCGTATCGCTAGGTATTACCCAGAGGGGCCATCTTTGTTGGCCGGTTGGGAGGATACGTTCAGCCACATCGTCGGTTCATTGGCGAGGCGGAAGCCAGCGAGAGAGCACTTGCGTAGCGTGATCGCGATCATCGCCGGGCTTGCTAAGGAAGCGTCGATAAATTTTTGATTCGCGACGAGGATTTTTGAGGGATTCCCTGCTGCGTCTTTACTTTGTAG
>NZ_JAMOIM010000068.1 GCF_026130545.1 Lichenifustis flavocetrariae
TTGATCCACGCGACGGCGCTAGAGAGTGACGACTTGGTCACGTGACCATCGTTTAGCGTGACGAGCGAGAGGGTGGCGGTTTGACAATCGGACTGCGCGCATTCCTCATGGCCACTTCGGTGACGCTGCTTCGCCAGTCGAGTCGCGTGCCGAAAAGGAGAAAGCCAACGCTGCACTAAGGCGCTGAAACGAGAAGACCCCCAGGCTTGCCGGCCCAGGGGTCTTGAAATCGATGAGAGCTTACGCGTCCCGAACAGTCGCGAAGGTCTCATAGCTCCTAACCGGGAGTCAACGGAAAAGCGCTCGCTTTTCCGACCGAGATCGTTTTGTCGCTCCGCAGCCCTGATGAGGGCAGGGGACATGCTGAAAAGATCAGGCCGGGGGCGCGAGAAGCTCTTCGGCGACGGGCGACCTGTGCCCATGGACAGGAATGCAAAGGCTCGCCTGATGGTGCTGGCCCGCGCGCTGATGCGTCGGAGCGAGAAGGGCAGGGCCTACGGGGCCATTACGGCCAAGGCCTATGCGGTGCTGGAAAGGCTGCTGTGGGGCTTCCACAACGCCAGGAGCGGCCTTTGCTTCCCGGGCTATGCCAGGATCGCTGAGGCGGCCGGCTGCGCCCCCTCGACCGTGGGAGAAGCCATCCACATGCTGGAGCGGGCAGGGCTGCTCACCTGGGTGAACCGCCTGGCCCGCATCAAGGTCTACGATCCCGTCATCGGCTGGCGAAAGCGCGTCATCCGGACGTCCAATGCTTATAGTTTCGCCGATCCGGGGGCCTCAACCGCGCCCACATCAGGGCAGAGTAGGCCGGTGCGCTCTTGGATCTGTTGTAAAACCGATTTGCCGTCAGGAACCCCAAAACAAGAGATTTCTCTAACGGACGCGCCTCGTCGGCGCGACTTGGTGCAAACCAAGACACCCCTCGATGAGGCACTCAATCGATTCAAAGAAGCCATGCAACGACGCAAACCCCTCTCCTCCTGACAAGCTGACCGCAATCAGGCTGCAAAAGTCGCCGGAAGGCGACTGCATCAAAGGCGGAGCTATGCCGGGGAGGGTCGCGAGGGCATGACCAGTTTAAGCTCACTACTGGCCATGATAGCGCAGGTGCTCTTGCTCGCCGGTCTCCTCACAGCTGCCATCTGGATTGTCACCCACCTGCCATGGGACGATGAGGAAGAATGACAGTTGCAGGACTGTACCGCCCCCGCGGTAGGATCCGATGCACAAGGCCGCGCTTCGCCAAATCAAGAGTTTCCATGCACAAGGATCATGACCTGATGGGCTTGATGAAGTTCCTCGCCCGCGAGGACTGGAAAGAGCCGTTCCACGCCGTCCTCGACGAACACTTTGGCCCGGCCATGGACGCGTTCGATCTGACCCATGACGACATCGAAGATCTGCTCGACGACGCTTGGGCCATGACCCTCTGGGGCTGCGCCTTCGAGGATTTCCTCACCCGCGATCTCGAGCCGGACGGACGTAACCTCGTCGAGGACTACCTCAAACGGCGCGGATGGAAGGAGACCCCGCGGACCAAAGCCTACATGAAGGAGCTGCGCACCTCAGTCATGAGCCTCTATGAGGTGAGCGAGATTGTTCCCGGGCAATCGCTTCGGGCCCGCGACCTGATCCGCGCCGGCGAGCCCATCGTGGTCAGCGAACGGTCGACGACCCACACATTGAAGCCGTGGGACAAGATCGCGGCCCGGATCGTGCCACAGCGCGACGGCCATGTGTTCGCCGGCGGCCTTCTCCCGTTCTCATCCGAGGCTGCCACCATGCTGCTGGACGGCATCCACGACAGCTTGGACAAAGACAGTCTCTCTTCACCTTTCATGGATGACAAGCTTCAGACAGCCGCACCCTTATTCACCCTGGCCTGGTTGTTTGACGTCCTCCCCAAGGCGCTCGGGGAAGAGCAGCCGGTGCTGCAGAACCGTGACGGTGAGGAGATTGTCTTCCACACCGTTCGCTTTCCATTGGCCATCAGGATGACCCAGAAGGAGATCGGTACGCGGCTCGACACACTTCAGGATCTTCGTCGGGAAAGCGAAACGTTCTGGAACTGGCTGGGCGACTCGCCACAGACGCGAGACGGCAAGGATCAGGGCGCCATGTCGCTCGACGTGACCATGGACGACGGCAGACCAGTCCTCGGCAACATCGAATTGAAGGAGCGATCCCTCCTGCTGATGGTCAACTCGGCCGCGCGAGCGGCCCGGGGAACGGCGATGCTGCAGGAGGTTCTCGGCAACCGCGTCCTGACGCCGTTGACCGAAATCCAGACCGTCGATCAGATGCGCGAATCCTCCCAAGGCCAGCCCGCGGGGGCATCTTCTATCCCCCCTGAGATCGCGACGCCAATCGTTCACGCGATGCTCGACAAGCAATACCGCGAGACCCTGGACGAACCCGTCGGCATGATCGGCGATGTCGCCCCTCGCGCCGCGGTCAAAACGGCCGAAGGACGCGAAAAGGTCGCAGACTGGCTAAAGTTCCTGGAGAACCGCTCGGCCAGCCATAACGATCCGACCGATCCCATGGTCACCTACGACTTTGGCTGGATGTGGCGCGAGCTAGGGATCCAGGACCTGAGGCAGTGAGCCTCTACCCGTTTTAAATCGATTGGAGCCGCTTCCATTGATTTACTATAGTGCAGGCGAGCTGGATAAAGAGGATGTTCATTCTGTTCTTTAGAGTAGATTTTACAAGCGGATCGTAACGTCAAGACAATGTGAGAGACCGCGCGAGATAAGCGCTCTGAGTTCGAGGCATGACATGAACACCGCAGCCAAGATCGCTCCCGCGCCAATCCGCAGTGGTCGACTTGCCGATGTCCGCCCAGCCTATCTCGAATCCCTGACCCTGGTCGAACGCCTGCATCGCCGGCTTCTCGACGTGATCAAGGACGAGTTCGACCGCAAAAGCCGGAGCGACATCAATTCGGTCCAGGCGCTTCTTCTCTACAATATCGGTGACAAGGAACTCACGGCCGGCGAGCTGCGCACCCGGGGGTACTACCTCGGTTCAAACGTGTCCTACAACGTCAAGAAGCTTGTTGAGATGGGCTTCCTGCATCACGCGCGATCGCGCGTCGACCGGCGCTCGGTCCGCATCAGCCTGACCGAAAAAGGCAAGGAGGTTCACGAGATCGTGGCGGCGCTCTATGAGAAGCACGTCATGACCGTGGAACAGATCGGCGGCATCTCGGCCGAGGAGTTCGCCCAGCTCAACATCTGCCTCGCCCGTTTGGAGCGTTTCTGGACCGACCAGGTCAAGTATCGGCTGTAGGGATGGAATGCGGCTGAGTGCCTAATCCAACCCGCCACCTGTCCGGTGAAACGGGGTGCACACCACAATGCCTGCAAGCGCGAGCTTCTGACTCTAAGCAATTGGCAAGGGTTCTACCGGTAAGGTCTAGCCTGGCCTCAGGCTTCGGAGCCGATCGCCCTGTCATCGATTGTAGCGCACCACGTCCGACGTCTGACCGCAGATCACAGCGGCGCAACAGCTGTGGAATTCGCGTTGGTGTCGCTGATGTTCGTTTTGTGCGTCCTGCTGACACTCTCGGTCGGCCTTGTGCTGTTTCTGCAGCAGCAACTCGACTATGCCACCAGCAAGGCGGCCCGGCAGATCATGAACGGCACCGTCCAGCAGAACGCCTATAGCAGCACCGATTTTCGCGTAAAGGTCGTCTGCTCTTACCTCCCGGCGATCTTCTCCTGCAACGATGTCATCGTGAACGTGCGGACCGTCACCAAGGGCGTCAATCCCGGCGGCTACTATGCCTTTCTTAATAGTAGCGCGACGGGACTTGTCATCCCCCCATTATCCAACGGTTCTGCGCAGTACAATGTCGGGACGCAAGGTTCGTACGAATACCTGCAGATCATCTATCCGATCACGTTCCTGCCATCCGTCGTCACGACCCTCCTGAGCAGTCAAACCTACAATGGGTCTCCCGCGTATTTGGCCATGGCGACGGCAGCCTTCCGGAACGAGCAATATTGATGCGCGACCGACATCAACTTCAGCGACGATGCCGCCACGCTATGCCTTCGGCAACAGGCGCCGGTGGACAATGCGGCCCCTTACAACCGTCTCAACCTGCCGAGCTCACTCTACGGGCCAGGGTTCATCATCGCTGTCGTCGTATCTTTCACCTTCAACCTCACCTTTGGGGATGGACTGCTCAGTCGGTCACGATCACCAGATCGGCTTTCGTGCAGCCGCTCTACGCCACGGACCTAGACTTCGACACGGCCAACAGCGACGGGATCGCCTCGACATGCAGCTAAACGTCGCCCTTCGCGGTGCAGCTAGGCGGCTGAGGGCTTTTGCGCGCGAACGCCGCGGCAACATCAGCATTCTGTTCGCCCTCAGCCTCGTTCCGATGATCGGTATGGTGGGGCTGGGCGTGGACTACGGTATTGCGCTCAGTACCAAATCCAAGCTGGATGCCGCAGCCGATGCGGCGGCCCTGGCAGCCGTGGCGACTGCGAAAGCCTATGTGGCCGCGAACTCGTCAGATAGCAATGTCACCGCTGACGCCACCGCGGCCGGACTCGACCAAGCCAAGCGCGCTTTCGCGGTCAATGCCGCTGGCTTGAAGATCGCCACTGTTCCCACGCCGGTCATCACCCTGACTCGCACCGGGCAGACTTTCGCTTCGAACGTGTCCTACAGCTCGGTGACGACGGCCCAGTTTGGGCGCATGTTCGGCACGCCGGCGCTGAATGTGGCCGGAACTTCGGCTGCACGGGCCGACGTACCCAGCTACCTCGATTTCTATCTCTTCGTAGACGAATCCGGTTCCATGGGCATTCCGACCGCGGCTGCCGACCAGACAACCCTTGCCAACGTGAACGGCGGCTGTCAGTTCGCGTGCCATTTCTCCGACCCTAAGCTCGCCACGGAGAGTGCCGGCGCCTGGGGTTACAACATCGCCACGACCGGATATACAAAAAAGAAGGCAAGCAACGGCACCTACGTCAACGACAAGCAAGTGCTGACGACGCCGATCCAGCTGCGATCCGGCGCGGTCAATAATGCGATCTGTCAGTTGCTGTCCCGCGCCGCTTCACCCGCCGTCCCGAACCAGTACCGGGTTGGTATCTACCCCTTCATCAATCAGGTTGCGACTTTAGCGGCCCTGACGACCAACATCCCATCGCTTCAATCAACGGCCGATTGCTCCTCCAGCCCACCAATGGCGCTGACCTCGCTCCTGGATCCGGGCGTTACGCAATTCTACTCTGGGAACGACCCGACGACCGGAACCGGCAGTGGCGGGACCCACTTCGAATCTGCCTTGCCGGGGATGCAGGCCTTGGTGTCGCCCGTCGGCGACGGGTCTTCGGCCGTCAATTCCAAGCCGTTCGTGTTTCTGATCACGGACGGTATGGACAACGGGCAGCATTACTCGTCAAAATCTGGCTCGTCTTACCGCTATGTGGGGGATCCCAACACTCTTTTCACGAGCTACGTTGGCAGTAACGGCAAGGCAGTAACTTCAGGTTTTGATGGATCTTCCCCTCAGATCTTCAGCAGAAGCTATTGTTCGCAGCTGAAGTCTGCGGGCATTACGCTATCGATCCTATATATTCCATACGTGACACTTGCCGTGGGGAGCAGCAATCAAGCGGAAACCATCACTGTTGACAATCTTATTCCCGGTGTCTCCAGTAACCTTCAGGCCTGCGCAAGCTCAGGATTCTTCTACACGGCCAGTTCGGCATCTGACATCACCGCCGCGCTGTCCGCTATGTTCAATCAGGCCATCCAAGTCGCGCATTTGAGCAAGTGACAGCTGCTGCCGCAGAGAGTGGCATCATGGGTCGGACATCGGTGCGACCTCGCGCGCTCGCAGCGTGGTAGTTCGGCCACCAAAGAGCCCGACAGCTTCGCCCTAGTCGATGCAGGGAACGTGGGTGACGGATGAGGGCGTATCAGGTATCTCGACGCGGCTTGTTGAGCGGCATCAGGGGTGCCGGTGGTTCGACATGCTTTGGAGGGGAGACGTCCTGGTGGTGCGGTGGGTCGATCGGCTCGGCCGGAACTACCAGGACGTGATCGACACAAGCGGGGATTTCATGCGCCGCGCAGCGTTGGCCACAAAGTCTTTCGCGTCCTCGTGCTGATCAGCAGCATCGGCTGCATGATCCGACCCCCTCTTTACCTTCCGTTCGTCGGCCTGAGTCTGAACCTCTCTTGAGCGATCCCAGGGCCTTTGACCGTTGCGTGTGAACCCTCGTTAGGATCTTCCATGACACAAGTGACGGGATGAAGCTCACTGAAGGGATCGGCAGTGATCCTGTTGCGCCGCCTACTTCGGTATCTTCAGTCTGCCCAAGTGTGGATCGTGCTGGGCGTCGTCGGTCCACTCGGCATGCTCTTGATTTCGGGGCTCATGCTGCTCGACCTGCGCCGCGACACATGGGACAGGGCGGAGCAGACATCCCAAAACCTCCTGCAGGTGATCGAGCGTGATATCGCCCGCAACATCGAGATCTACGATCTCTCTCTTCGTGGCGTGGTCGACAATCTGAAAGCGCCCGGCCTTGCCGATCTGAGTCCGGTACTGCGCCAGCTTATTCTTTTCGATCGCGCCGCAAGCGCGAGCGACATGGGTGTGATGCTGGTGCTCGACGAAAGCGGCAACATCATCGATGACGCTAACGCGGCGCAACCCCGCACAGCCAATTACGCCGACCGCGAGTACTTCCAGATCCATAAAACCAATCGCGATCAAGGCCTCTACATCAGCAAACCGCTGATCTCGCGCCTGACGGGCGTTCCCATGATCGCGTTGAGCCGGCGGATCAACAAGCCTGACGGCTCGTTTGGAGGCGTCGCGATGGGGACGCTGAAGCTGTCCTATTTCATGCGCTTGTTCGACCGGATTGGCCTGGGTCAGAATGGCGCCATCAACCTTTATCGCGACGATGGGACACGCATCATGCGCTACCCCTTTGTCGAGGCGGACATTGGAACGAGCATCGCCGCAGCACCCGATTTCAAGCGATTTGCCCGGGACAGAAGTGGCAGCTTCACGGCCGTCTCCGTTCGCGACAAGGTCGAACGCCATTATGCGTTTACGCACATTGGGGATCTGCCGCTCATCCTCAATGTTGCCCTGGCAACTGCCGATATCGAGGCCGAGTGGCGTACGAAGGCCTGGATCATCGGTGGCACCTCGCTCGTTTTATGTGGGCTCACGATCATCCTCGCTTTGTGGGTTGGACGCGAGCTCCGTCATCGCACGGCCATGCAGGCTGAACTCGCCCGCCTCTCGCTGACCGACGGTTTGACAGGACTTTCCAATCGTCGTCGGTTCGATGAGGCATTGCCTCATGCGTGGAGCGCCGCCGCCCACACAGGAAGACCGCTGTCGCTGTTGATTGTCGATGCCGATCACTTCAAGCGCTTCAATGATCGGTATGGCCATCAAGTAGGCGATGATGTTCTCAGAGGCTTGGCCCGCTGCCTCATGAGCACCGTGCATCGCGATGAGGATCTCGTGTGCCGCCTGGGTGGGGAGGAGTTCGCGCTGCTCTTGCCTGAGACCGACCTCGCCGGTGCTTTGCGGATTGCGGAGAAGGTCCACAGCGAAATTGCCGCTTGCAGGCTCTGGCCCGTCGGCATCGGCGCAGGTGCTGTCACGGTGAGCATCGGAGTGGCCTCTTCGGATGGTGGGCGTCGGCCCCACACCACATGCAACGACCTTTATCGAAGCGCAGATGCTGCACTCTATGAGGCAAAAGCAGCCGGCCGGAATCAAACCCAGTGGACACGAACCACGGAACGCGATCTGGAGACGTCGTCTCCTCTGCTACGCATCGTAAACACCTGAGACGCGTGGCTTTTCCCATGTCAGAAGATCGCATTGCGACGTCGCTGCATGGGACGCAAGTTGGCCGCGTCCGGCCGGAGGTTTGGAATGCGATTGCTGCTGGTGGAGGGAGGGACACACCTTGGCGATCTGCTGACCGAACCTATCCGTCGTGTGGGTTGGATGCTGGATGCAGCCGGCACGATCGTTGCGGCCCTCGAGGCCTGGCGATCAACCGCCTATGATCTCATTCTCGTCGATCTCGGCCTGCCTGACGGCGATGGCAGGTCCTTGATCACATCCCTGCGGGCACACGGCTCATCCGTGCCGGTCTTCGTTCTCACCGCACGGGGGTCGATCGAGGATCGTATCGATGCGCTCGACTGCGGCGCCGACGATGTTCTGATGCAGCCTCTCAATCCCAGCGAGGTCCTGGCGCGGTGTCGCGCCCTGCTACGACGAAGCAGCTCGCGCTCAGCAGACAGGATCGAGTTCGGCCGTCTCCAATTCGATCCCGGCTCCGGGTCGATCCGCGTTGGAGGCGACATCGTAGGGGTGCCCCCACGGGAACGCTCCTTGCTCGCATTGCTGCTCCGCCATGCCGATTGCGTCGTGCCGAAAAATCAGATCGAGGTCGCCATGTCGGGCTTTGGGGAGGTGATCTCAACCAACGCCGTTGAGCTCGTGATGTCGCGCCTGCGGCGGCGGCTCAGTCAGATCGACCCTGGCATCACAATCGAGACCGTCAGGGGCATCGGCTATTGGCTGCGGAAACTGAAGGAGAACGTCTGAAAGACTTCGAAAGCCTTCCTCACCGGCGCGCACTGTCGGGTTCAACAAGCGGCCGAGTTCTTCAAGCGGACCACGGAATTTGCGGCGTCTCCGAATGGCAATGTCTCGGCCTCGTTAAGGCACGCTTTGGCATAGTTGACTAAAACTCCGGCCGCGCAGGGGGCCGAAAGGATCTGAGCGCATCATCGCATCATGCGCTTGCTCCCAAATCACGTCGATGCATGGCCGACCCACCTGCTGGAGAAGCGGTTCGGCCGGCTGCTTGTGTCTGGAACTCTACTGGCGGCAGTGTCGCTCGTCGTCGGCCTCGGCTGCACTGGCAGGCAGCTTCGCGACGAGGCCAGGACGGCCAGCCAACAGGCGCTTCGGGTCGCGGAGCTGCGCGGCAGCATCGCTTATCTCGATGAATGGTTGACCGCGTCCGCGCGCCTCGCCGTTGCCACGGGCGAGCACCACTGGGCGGACCGCTACAACGAAGCGCTCCCGAAGCTCGATGCGGCCATCGCAGAGGCAGCCGAGCTGGCCTCGCCGGAGACCCGTGGGGCACTGGCCAGCACCACCGGCGAGGCCCACCGCGACCTCGTCACCATGGAACGGCGTGCGCTTTCGCTTGCCAAGGGCGGTGATCTCGCATCCGCACGCGCGCTGCTCGATGGACCGGAATTCGCCTATCTCAAGGATGTTTACGCGTCGGGCATCGATGGGTTCGGACAGGATCTCGCCGCTTTCAACGCAGCCCGGACTGACGCGCTCACCGACCGCGCGTGGCTCCAAGCATGGGGGTTGGCGCTCGCGGTCGTGGTGCTGGTTGCAACCGGCCTGTGGGTTCTGTGGCGCGCGCGGCTCAAAAAGGCTCAGGCACACATCGTCACGGTGGCTCGTACCGACATCCTCACCGGCCTGCCGAACCGCCAGCGGTTCTACGAAGCGGCTGAGGTCATCCTGGCTGAACAGACACCCCAGGGCCGAGCCCTGCTGTTGATCGATCTCGACCGTTTCAAATCCGTCAATGAAACCTTTGGTCACGACGCCGGCGACGAGGTGCTGAAGCTGGTCGCGGCTCGCCTGCGCGGCGTTGTACGTGGAGGCGACCTGCTGGCTCGTCTCGGGGGAGACGAATTCGCGCTTGTGCTCGGCCAGGACGGGACCCTGCTGCAGTCAGGGAACGAGGCGGACGCTGTAGCGGCACGCATCGTCACGATCCTTGCGGATCCGTTCGTCATTCACGGCAGCGCGGTCCAGATTGGTGCCAGCGTCGGCATCTCGATCCAGGACCCGCCCTTGATAACGGTGAGCGACCTCATGCACCGAGCTGACGTCGCCCTGTCGAGGGCGAAGCTCGATGGTCGCCGATGCGTCCGCATTTTCGAACCCGAAATGGATGTGGAAATGCGGTCGCGGGTCTTGCTCGAGCGCGACCTGCGGCAGGCTGTTGCCCAGGACGTGGTCGTTCCCCATTACCAGCCGCTGGTCGATCTCCGGACCGGGGCGCTGGTCGGGTTCGAAATGTTGGCGCGGTGGCCCCACCCAACCCGTGGGATGGTGCCGCCGGACGTCTTCATTCCGCTTGCCGAGGATCTCGGCCTCATCGGCGCCCTGACGGAAGGCCTGATGCGGCAGGCCTGCCGAGAAGCCACAAGCTGGCCGCATGCCCTCACACTCGCCTGCAATCTGTCGCCGGTGCAGCTCTGTGACCCTGGTCTCCCTGGGGCTATTCGCGCCGTCCTCAATGAGACAGGTCTCCTTCCAAGCCGTCTCGAACTCGAGGTCACTGAAAGTGCGCTCGTCGGCGACCTCGCCCTCGCCCGGGCGTCGCTCGGACAGCTCAAAGTCTTGGGTGTGCGCCTTGCCATTGACGACTTTGGCACGGGCTACTCCAGCCTGAGGCACCTGCAATCGCTGCCCTTCGACAAGATCAAGATCGACCGGGGCTTTGTGGCTGGGATGGCCGACAACATTGACAGCGGCAAGATCGTCTCCGCCGTGGTGGGACTGGGTCGAAGTCTGGGCCTTGTGACGGTCGCGGAAGGGATCGAGACTGAGACCATCGCGGGTCTTTTGCGCGATCTTGGCTGCGATATCGGACAGGGTTGGTTGTTTGGCCGGCCGGTGTCCGCCGACCAGATCGTGACAATTCTGTCCGAAGAACCTGTCGAGCATCGCGCGGTGCCGGCCGCAGCATAGTCACATTGCGTGCACCCTCGATATTGCGGATCGTCCACAAGCTGAGTCCGATCGTAGAGGCGCGGCTCGGGACCCTTGGACCAGCCGTCCAAAAGACCGTAAGCGGCGCGAGCGCCCCACCTTTTTTCGGGGTCTGTGATGCGTGATGCTGCTGTCCTGATCGGTGACCTTGCAGGACAACGCGATGGGACGAGGGAACGAGAAGACCGGTGCGAATGGGGTTTCGCACAGTCATCAGCACAGTGCGCAAGCCGGTCGGGATGATGGGCGCTACCGCCGCATTGAGATCATCACCGGCACCGAGCGCCGTCGTCGATGGCCGGCGGATGCCAAGACGCGGATCACGGCGGAGAGTTTTGCGCCGGACGTGAGCGTGTCCGAGGTGGCGCGACGTCATGGGGTGAGCCTTGGACTTCTCCACCATTGGCGGCGCCGTGCGCGGGAGAAAGGGCGCGTCGAGACGCTCCACTTCGTTCCGATTGCGGTGACGGACGAGGCGCCTGTTGCTGCGCGGCTGGAGATCTCGCCTCCGGGCATGATCGAGATCGACATGGGCGGTGTTCGGATCCGCCTCAGCGGCTCGGTGGATGGAGCCGCCTTGAGAACGGTGCTGGCGGCGATGCGAGGAACGCAGTGATCACGCCGCATGCGGGTTTGAAGGTTATGCTGGCCTCGCGCCCGATCGATTTTCGAAAAGGTGTCCATGGTCTGGTCTCCCTCGTGGCGGAGGCGCTGCGGTCCGATCCCTATTGCGGGACGATTTTCGTCTTCCGCTCGAAGCGCGCGGACCGCTTGCGGTTGATCGCCTGGGATGGCAGCGGGATGGTCCTGGTCTCCAAATGGCTGGAGACTGGTCGCTTCACCTGGCCGCCGATCCGCGATGGCGCGGTCCATCTGAGTACCGCGTAATTCACGATGCTGATTGACGGGCTGGACTGGACGAAGGCCGTGCCGCAGCCTGTGAAAAGGCCTCTGCGTGTGGGCTGATCATGTTGGTTTTGATGGATAATTCCGGTCTGTTGGGCTAACCATGAGGCATGGCGCTCGCCCCTGAGGATCTTCCCCGTGACCCCGACCTCCTGGTCGCCCTGGTGCTGGCCCAGGCGGTCGAGATCGAGAAGTTGCAAGCCGCGTTGAAGACCGTCAACGCCCTGGTGTTCGGTCAGCGTTCGGAACGGCGGGATGTTCTTTTCGAGAGTCAAATGGCGCTCGATCTGGATGATGTGAGTTTAGTGACGCCACCGCCGGCCGCCAATGACGATACCCGGCCCGCGGCCGTGGCGCGGGGGGCGCGCAAGACCGCCCGGCGGAATGTCGGCGCGCTTCCCAAGCACCTGCCGCGCATCAATCGGGTAATCGAGCCAGAGAGCCTGGATTGCTCCTGCTGCGCCGGTCGGCTCCACAAGATCGGCGAGGAGGTCAGCGAGACCCTGGACATCGTCCCGGCGATCCTACGGGTGCTGCGCACCATCCGTCCCGCCTACGGCTGCCGGGCGTGCGAAGGGGCCATCGTGCAAGCGCCCGCGCCCGCGCGGCCAATCGCCGGCGGCATGGCGACGACAGCGCTCATCACCCATGTGGTGACTATGAAGTTCGCCTGGTTTGTCCCGCTCTATCGGCAGGCCCAGATCCTGGCCGGTCAGGGCGTGACCCTGGATCGCTCGACCTTGGCGCTGTGGGTCAAGCGGGCGGCTTGGTGGCTGTCAGGGCTCTACGAGCGTCAACTCGAGGTCATCCATTCCTATCCGCGGGTGTTCTGTGACGAGACCCGGATGCCGGTGCTCGATCCGGGGCGCGGAAAGGTCAAGATCTGCCAGTTCTGGGCCCATTCGGTCGATGATCGCCCCTGGCAGGGTCCGGCGCCGCCGGCGGTGGCCTATGTGTTCGCTCAAGGACGCGGCCATCGCGAGATCAAGGACCAATTGGCCCGCTATCAAGGGATCCTCCAGGTCGACGGCTACAGCGCCTACAAGGCGCTGGCGAAGGCCGACCGCGCCCCAGGCCCGATCCAACTGGCCTTCTGTCTCGCTCACGCCCGACGCAAATTCGTCGACGTATATAAATCGACGCCATCGCTCACCGCCCAGGCGGTCATCGAGCGGATCGCGATGGTCTATGGGGCTGCGTGGGAATTTCTTCAACGATACACGCTAAGGCGAGGCGGTTTGGCGGTGACGGGAAACAAGTGATTGTCGTGCCCGGCGCGGGGCCGATCAACGCCCCCCGAAAACCCGTCAGATTTCGTGCGACAAACCCTATCGGCTCGCGACGGTGTGCGAGAACCTCTGATTTCAGGTTTGTCGCACATGCTGGTCGGTTACATGCGAATTTCCACCAGTGACGAGCGCCAGTCGGTCGATCTGCAACGCGATGCCCTCATCGCCGCGGGTGCGGACGAGCGACATCTGCACCAGGACAAAGCGTCGGGCGCGCGTGACGACCGACCGGCCTGAAAGTATGTATGGCCGATCTGCGCGATGGCGATGTGCTGATCGTATGGAAGCTCGATCGGCTCGGCCGATCACTGTTGCATCTGATCCGTATCGTCGAGGAGCCGAAACAGCGCGGCGTCGCTTTCCGGTCGCTGACCGAAGCCATCGACACCACGAGTGTCTAGGGAACCACAATCCCCGACGCGCTCCTCGCCCAGGTCGCGCCGCAACCTTGGAGCCACATCGCGCTGACCGGCGACTATATTTGGAACGAGATTGACCACCCCCTCGAACGATACCGCCCGATCCGCGCCAACCGCTTCAATTCCAAGAACTTCGTCTTCCCTTAGCGTGTCTCATTGCAGAGATTCCCACGGAGCCCCTCTATGAGATCGAAGCGAGGCTGCGCGGCACCAGCGCCGAGCACCGGCTCGCCGGTCGTCGGGCCGAGACGGCGCCGATCATGGTGAGGTTGAAGACCATGCTCACGCAGACGCTGACGGAGATCTCGGCCATCTCCCCGCTCGCCGGGGCGATCAAATATGCGCTCGGCCATTGGACGGGGCTGACCCGCTTCCTCGATGATGGGCGCATCGAGGTCGACACCAACACCGTGGAGCGTTCGATGCGTCCGATCGGTCTCGGCCGGAAGAACAGCCTCTTCGCCGGCAACGACGGAGGCGCCGAATCCTGGGCGATCCTGGCCTCGCTGCTGAACACCGCCAAATTGAACGGGGTCGATCCCTACACCTGGCTGGCGGACGCCTTGGAAATGGTCGTCTCCGGAGAGGTCAAATCCCATCAGCTCGACCGGCTCCTCGCCTGGAATTGGAAAGCCGCTCGGGAGGCCGCCGCGGCGATCGAAAAAGCCGCCGCGTGAGGACGGGCAAGCCCCTCGCTCCCTCTTCGGCCTCCGCTCACGCCGCGGCGGCGGCGGCCATGCCCCAGGACGAACTCGATCGCTGGCTGCGCGCCAAGACGGATCCGCGTCCCGCCGCTCAAAGCCTGTCGATGCTCGACGGCTTCATCGCCGCGATCGTCGCCGGCCCGCTGTCCCTGGATCCCCTAGACTGGATCTGCCCCTTGCTCGGGGTTGGACCCGATGCCTTCAATCACGGCGGCACGGCGGACTATGCCGCAATCTCAGCCGTCGTCCTCAGACACAACGCCATCAGCGAGGCTCTGGCGACCGAGCCCAAGCTGTTCCAGCCCCTCTTTGCTCAAGCCCCCAACGGCGATGTGGATCCCGGGCCTTGGGCCAGGGGCTTCCATGCCGCCATGAAACTGAACCTCAAGGCCTGGTCCAAGATCATGACCCGAGGCAGCCCCGACCTGTTTCATCTGCTGCCCATCTTGGCCTACTGCACCGACGACAGAGGGCAATCCCTTCTGCACCCGCTCATCGGCAACGATCCCATCGCCCAGGCCATGGCACGAGAACTCTGGCCCGAAATCACCATCTCGATTCAGGCCCTTCGCCGGTACTGGATGCCAACCCGATTCAAGGCGAAGCCCGCCACCAGATCAAAACGACGCACCCCATAAACCCGTGCCCCGCTCGCACCGCTTACAAAAGACCGTCGGGGCCCTGCGCATTGGGCCGGTGTACGCAGTCGCGCAGCGTCTGCCGGTTCATCCCATCCAGGACCGCAGCCGCCGGCTCTGGTTCCCATTCCGGGTCGTCGTCGTGAGCCGTCGCAGAGAAGCCGCCGAATAGTCCGTTCGCAAGATCAACGCTGTCCATGGCGCGAATTCTCCTCACGCCGAAAAATTTGCTCAACCCCGATCAGGAAATCCCTCCCGAGTCACAGCCCTGGGCCCTGGTATTAGTTCAGACCAGCCGAGATGCTGGTAAACTTAGTATTAAGCTTAGTTCCGATCGAGGTTAGGGCCGCGATGATGACAACGCTTATCAATCCCGCAATCAGGCCGTATTCAATGGCCGTCGCTCCAGACTCATTTCCGATAAAGCGCGCGACAAGATTATTCATGACACTCTCCGACAGCACTCGTTCACAAGCCAGTCACTCTTAGGGATGATAAAGACCTAGAGCTGGCCGATTACGTCTGTATTAATGGCATTGTCTAATACGCGGACTCACGTCGACATTTTTGATAATGGTAAATCTTAATCTAAGTGGTCAATCAATTTGAGTTGTATTCGCCGCAATTCCTGACGTGTCGTGGAGGTCTGCCGTGTTGGCAGGTCCGATGCTGAGGTCAGACAGCTCGACATCGAGGCCGGCACGCTCTGGCGTGCAGCACATCGGACCAACCCTGAGCGGCCGTCCATGACTCGCAAAAGGCGTGAGGCGCAGCAGCGTCCAGGTACGGTGATCTGTCGAGGCTTGGATGCGCAGCGCCTCGTCCTTCAGCGTCATACGCAGCCGAAGGTCAGAAAGCTCGTTGGGCGCCCCTGACAGCGACCAGTCCGACCGATGATCGGTGACGACAACGGCCAGACGCGGACAGCCATCGCTGAACTCCACCCCGGCCTTCACCCAGAGTTCAGGCGCCGCCCGAAGCATCAATCCGGCCTGATCGTAAAGGGTCTCGTAGTGGGCACAGATGCGGATCTCGGCGGAAAAGCTCGGGCCCACATCAAAGCCGAGGAAATGTCCGGTATCGCGGATGAAGCCGTAGTGAGTATGGCGCCAAAAGTCGGTGCCGGCCTCCGTGGTGACGACGAGTCGGTCGCGTTCGGCCTTCACACCGGCAGGCCGGTTCAGCCAGGTTCCGCTACGAAGATCAACATTCGGCATGGCGATTTCCCGTCGGCACACAATCCAAGATCAGAACAGCGCGAACCGCTTTGCCACGATCTTGCCTCGTTGGAACAGCTCGACGATCTCGTCGCCCTGGTAGGCCTCTTCCGCTGTGACGATGCACGCCGTGAGGAACTCGCCCTTGCGAAGCTCCTGCATCGCGACCTTGACGGCGTCTCTCAGCGTCAGAAACGGCCGTTCGCGCGAGCTCTCCCGGCTGATCCACTTCAACGTTGCCGGCACGTAATTACCCAGGCCCTTGCCACGCAAGGAAATCGCTGATTCCCTTAGCGAATGAGCCGATTCGATCTTGAGCGT
>NZ_JAMOIM010000069.1 GCF_026130545.1 Lichenifustis flavocetrariae
CGCCGTCACGCCGCTGCCAGACCTTGTCCGAAAACGAGCTGCACCAGCCTGATTGCCCGCAGTTTTGCCCCTGTTACGCCTATCAGTGTCAGGACCCAGCGCCGATCCACACCTGGAAGGAGCTTATCGGCTTCCAGGTCGGTGTACGGGAGAGTGACCAGAGCTGGCGCGAGTTGCTCGTCGGGGTGAGGCGGCACGGCCTCACCGTTGCGCCGGAACTGGCGATCGGGGATGGCGCGCTTGGCTTCTGAAAGGCCGTTGAAGAGATCTATCCTGGCACGCGGCACCATCACTGCTGAATTCACGAGACCGCGAACGTGCTCAACAAGGTGCCGAAATCCGTCCGGGCCGCGATGAAGGATGACCTGCGAGAGGTCCACGGCGCGCCCACCCGAGCCGCGTCCGAAGCCGGGATCACCGTGTTCGACGAGAAGTACGCGGCCAAATGCCCGAGAGCGGTCAATTGCCTGACCAAGGACCGCGACGCTCTCCTGACCTTCTTCGACTTTCTAGACTAGCTGAGCACTGGGACCACCTGCGAACCTCGAAGCGCTACCTGGCCGCGATCCGACCCGAGAATGGCCCCAAGCCCTACGAGGTGCGCTTCGAGACGCCGGCGGGGGTCCAGGCGCAGGTCGACTTCGCCCGATTCGTCGTCGATTTTGCCGACGATCCCGGGACGAGCCGGATCGTCTGGCTCTTCAGCCTCGTGCTCGGCCACTCGCGCTTCATCTTCGCGCGGTACGTCCTGCACCGGGACCTGCAGACCCTGCTGCGCTGCCATATGCAAGCGTTCGATGCTCTCGGCGGGACGCCGATCGAGATCCTCTACGACCGCATGAAAACGGCGGTGACCGGCGAGGACGATGACGGCCACATTATCTACAACCGGTCGCTGCTGGCGCTGGCCCGTCACTACCATTTCCAGCCTTGCGCCTGCCGGCCCTACCGAGCAAAGACCAAGGGCAAGGTTGAGCGGCCGTTCAGCTACATCCGCCAGGACTTTTTCCTGGGCCGCACCTTCCGCAACCTCGACGATCTCAACACCCAGTTGATCGGCTGGCTCGACACGGTGGCCAATGCCCGTGTCCACGGGACGACCCAACGCGTCGTCGCCGAGGCGTTCGCCGCCGAGCGGCCCGAGCTGCAGACCTTGCCCGCCCACCGCTTCGATGCCGTGCTCAAGCTCGAGCGACGGGTGAGCCATGACGGCTTCGTCGCCGTCGGCGGCAACTACTACAGCGTCCCCGATCGCACCCGGAGGCTGGTCGAGGTCCAGCAACTGCCCGATCTCGTTCGCATCCTGGACCTCGGCGCCGTCGTCGCCGAACATCCGGTCCTCGAAGGGCGAAAGCAGTATCGCATCGATCGCAGCCACCGCACAGGTGGCGGCGGCGGAGTGAGACGCACCGGGGTCGCCGCCGGCGTCACCATCGGCCGCCTCGGCGATCAAGTCCCGCTGCGCTCTTTGGCGATCTACGAGGCGATCGGCAACCAGCTGGCGACGGGAGGCCGGCCATGACGCTCGGCGCCGCGTCACGGGTCGATAATATCCGCCACAGCCTCGTGGGCCTGAAGATGCCGCGGGCGCTCGAGATGCTCGACGCCACCCTGCGCCGGATCGAGCAGGGCCAAATCGACGGCATCGAAGCGCTCGACGATCTGCTTCTCGAAGAACTCTCCTTGCGCGAGAACCGCCGGATCAAGGCGGCGCTGCGCATGGCGCGGCTGCCTGTGATCAAGACGCTGGCCGGATTCGACTTCTCCTTCCAGCCCTCGCTCGATCGCAATCGTATCATGGCCCTCGCCGGCCTCGACTTCATTGCGCGCGCCGAAGTCGTCCATCTTCTAGGGCCGCCAGGAACCGGCAAGAGCCATCTTGCGACGGCGCTCGCCGTCGAGGCCGTGCGCGCCGGCAAGCTTGTCTACTTCATCCCGCTTGCCGACCTGGTCGCCCAACTCGCTAAGGCCGAACGAGAGGGCGTTCTGCGCGAGCGCATCCGCTTCTTATGCCGCGCATCGCTGCTCGTCGTCGATGAGATCGGATACCTGCCGGTGACCCCCGGCGGTGGCAACCTGTTCTTCCAGTTGGTCAATGCCCGCTACGAAAAGGGCGCGATGATCCTGACCTCAAACCGGGGCTTCACCGAATGGGGCGAGATCTTCGGCAGCCCCGTCGTCGCCACCGCTCTCTTGGACCGGCTCCTCCACCACGCCGTGGTCATCCAGATCGAGGGCTCAAGCTACCGCATGCGAGAGCACGCCGCCCTCGTTCCTGAGAACCTGCGAGCCAATCATCTCGCGAGCCCGCCCGCCCCGCCCAAGCGGCCTGGACGACCGCCCATGAAAAGACAAGACGATCACCAGACCGCCTAATCGCCGATCCACCCCGCCGCCAATCTAGGGAATTTTGCATGCCCACATTCGCGGACAATTCGGTGCCCGTTGACACTCAGCCCGGATAGGCTGTGACACGCTCGCGCAGATACCCCGAGAACGGGTCCAGCAGCATCGGCCGAGACTGGCGTGGTCCATACGCCGGCGGCTCCAGGCCGCGCTCGATGTAACGCCGCACCGTCTTGCGGTCGAGGTCGCATTGACGCGCGATCGCGCTCACCGAAAGCCCCTGTCGATGCAGGTCTAGGATCATCACCAGCTCTCCCAGTTTGACCACCGACTCACCCCCCGCCCATCGGGAAAGCATCGGCAAATCGCAACCGCCGGGCTCCCGGGGCGCGCGCCGGAAGCCCGGCGGCAGACGTCCAACTGGGGAGTTTTCAACCGGCGGTTTTGGGGAGTTTCACTCCGGCATCAACATCCGCAGACGCCAATCGCGCAAAGCGGCGTGGCCGGCAATCGTGAGCCTGTAGGCGTCTGCACGGTCGGCCTTCACGCTGCCCCGCTGCGCCAGCGCTATGAACCCGCCGGCGAGCAGCACGCGCGGCGACACGTCGTCGAACACCGTGAACGGGTCCTCGAGCAGCGACCATAGTCGCTCGCCCTGCAGAGAATGCGCGAGCGTGGCGCCGACCGCCATGCGGGTCAGGATGGCCGCTTGCGCGTCGGTCAGCACGTTCTTCGCATCATGCCTACCTGTCCGCGGACACGCGAGGCTGAACGCGCGTGTCAGCGACGGGATGAGCGACTGAGCGCAGCCACGGCAGCGCCATTCCTGCGACGGTCAGGACGATCGCCAGCACGAAGCCGATCGCCGTCCCGCGCGGCGGGGGAGAGTGGCCCGGCTCGTCCGGCCGAGGTGCGCCGGGTACCGGTGGCAGGAAGCACAGCATGGGCGAGATCTTAGGCCGAATTGCAGAAAGTCGCCAAGCCGATCACCGGCCGCTCTCCCCCGAGCTGATCGCCTTCGGGACGCCCCGCCGCTTCTGCGCGGGGTCGCAGGCGCACAGGCCGCAGGACGCCGGTCCGGCCGCTGTTCTTCACGGTTGCAGAAGAGGTGCGCTGGCCGGAGTTCTCTAGATAAACTTAAGCAAGCCGGCCAAGAGCGCCCGCTCGGCTTCATCGAGCGCCTCGGCACAGCGTCGTCGCAGCACCGCGGATCGCGTAAACTCCTGGGCGCAAGCGATGCAGGTGCGGAGCTCGGAAAACTCCGGCCCGAAGCTGCTGGACCTGATCTTCTGGCGCAGCCGTCGCATCAGGCCCAAAGTCCATTCCACGTCCTTCTTGAGGTCGTAGTTTTTCTCAGCCCAAGTCGCCATCATCGTCTCCGAATGTGATTCCTCAATGGTAAAGGAACAGCACCATAATGCGTGCATCGGATTAAATGGCAACATAGACGCTCGTTTAAGCTGTTCCTTCGATGTAGTTTGAAAATTTCAAACGCCATACAGAGCAGACAAAGCAGACAATCAACTGTCTATTTACTAAGAGAGTGAATTCAAAACCGTCTGTTATGTCTGATCATTAAATTTGTGTCATGAGGTTTTCTGCGGAAGGTGAGGGTCGGCCGATACGTCGTAATGCACCGAGGTTACGAAGGGAAACCGGTCGCGGGCACTCATCGCCCTCGCACACGCTATCTCGGTTGTGGCCGCCGCCACGCAAGCTCGCTGTTCAGTGCTTCCTGGCTTCGCCTGGCGTGAGCAGGCCATTCTCATCCCGCAGGAAGGGCACCACGACGTAATAGGTCACGCTCGCCATCGGATTTCCCTCAACCTTCAGATCGCCATGTCGTAATCGAGCCGAAGCTGCTGCGGCTCGGAGCGGTGCTCCTGCAGCGCCGCTGCAAGGTGGGGATCTACCCCAAGATCCTGACGGATGAGGCCATGCGACCAACGGTGCTGTGACCGCGGGCGGTGCCAGGGCGGGCAATCGACGAACGGGTACCAGCAGACCCCCACGACATCAGCGCCATTCTGCTCGGCGGCCGCCACGTCCTGCAGGATGTGGCGCAACCAATCACCCTTGTTCCAACCGGGATGGCGCCGATGGTGGATCGGGTGCCCGTCATGCCAACTCGTCTCGGCCACCATGATGGGAAGCCGGTAGCGTCGCGCCACCTTGGTCAGGACCTTGAACAGCGATGTGCGAGCTGTGTGCGGATAGTAATTCACGCCGACCACATCGACGAGGCCTGCCGCGACCAGCGCGTCCGTCGCGGCGAACTGGCGTTCACCAATGCCCGTGATCGGGTCGGTCGAAAGAATGCGCACCTCGGGGTGATGATCTTTGACGACGCGCGCCATGGTGATGGCCAGGTCAACGGCCGCCTGTTGCGACATCCCACACAACGTCGGGTAGAGCGAAGGCTCGTTGACCGGACAGATCCACAAGGGTGCCGCCCGAATGACTGCCTCGGCCACCCTGCGGGCATGCGCCACAGGATCATCCGGCGGATCGAGATGGCTCAGATCCCAGATCACGCTCATCCCTGCCACATGGGCGCAACGAAGACGCGGCTTCAAATCATGGCGCCACGGCAAGCCGTCCCGCGCGCGGGTCAACCCGTGCTGGCGCGCGATAGCATAATGCGCGGGCACCCGGTCCTCCGGCATATGCCGCGTGGTGCGCAACAGGTCGTGCCCATTCCAGCCAAGGCGGCCACACTCGAATCCCGCCAACAAAGCCGTCATCGCGATTCGCTTTCCCCCGACCATTTGCCGCGATCGTAGCAGACCTCTTGCCGTCGTTCTCTATCTGTTCACATTCTGGCAGATGCTTCGGCCGAAGACACTCGCGCAATATCCCTGGGTCGTGGTGCGGATCGATTGCGTGCAATGCGATCGGCGCGGCTGCTACCGCTTGGCCCGCCTCGCGGCGCGTTACGGACCGGAGCAGAGCCTCGAGGGCCTGCTTGCCGACCTCGCACACGATTGCCCGTGGTGGCGCACGAACCCGAGGAAGTAGGAGCCGCGCTGCGGCGCCCGCTTTGTCGATCTCGACCACAACCTGCCGCCGACCGATCATCCGAGCGAGCCGGTGCATCGCCGCCGGCCACCCGCTCGTGAAGACGTGCCGAAACGATTTGCCGCTTCCCAGCCGCGAGCCCAGAGCGAGGTGCCTCGGCTCTCGACCTGGCCGCATCCAGAGATCGTTGTCGCCTGTGCCAGATGCGGGCGCCGCGACGTTCTCCTGGTCGAGCACCTTCGCTCGGCCGTCTCGGGCGGAGACACGAGGCTGACGGATCTCCTCGACATCTTGACGTCGGAATGTCCGCGGCGGCGAGCGCAATCGGTCTATGAGCAATGCGGCGCGGTCTTCGTTTCGCCAAATAGCGCGCCGGATTGACCGGAACCCGCGAAAGGCAGAGCCGTTGCATGAACAGGCTGTCAAGCTGGAGAACATCATGAACAATCTGCGGGCCGGACTGATCGCGATATGCGGTTTGGTGACCATTGCCGCATCCCCGGCGTCGGCCTTGCCGATTTCGGCGGTGTCACCGGCGATCTCAAGCAGCCAAGCCGACGTCAACATTCTCGACGTTCAATATGGATATGGCTACCGGCATCGGTATGGATATGGGCGCCGGTACGGTTTTCGCCGCCCCTACGGCTATGGCAGAGGATACGGATTTCGGCGACCCTACGGCTATGGATATCGGCGCCACTATGGATACGGAGGCTACGGGTATCGACGTCCGTTCGGCTTTGGCTACTGATCCCGGCGGCAGCCTCAACACCAAGCCGGATCCATTCTCCCGGGCGGTCCGGCCACCTCCCGAAGCATGCGTGCCGACGCGCCGCCATCCGTATATCTGAGGGTACGCGGCGGCGCGTCTTAGAGCGTTTCTGAACATTGGCTTCTCCGCCACGGTCTCGGCCCGGGCGTTGAACGTCGCGGGTGCGTCCTTGAGCGGCTTGGACCACCAGCCCGGCACCAATTCCCAGCGCATCCGGACAAGTTCGCGCTGGCCGCCACATCGAGGCGCACGACGTCGTCGGTTCGAACTCGTCGAGGTGACGGTCTATCCGCTTTGGGTTCAACGTGGCCTGGATGATTGGGCAGAGCGGTGCGAGAGGCAAAGCTTCTGGCTGGCGCCACGGATTGCCGCCGACCTCCTTCAGGAGACCGACCCGGCGGAGCTCATCCGGCCGATGGCTGAAATTGAGCTAGGTGTGTTTGCTACCTAATACCGGGCGTTTGTGCTTGCGGCACTAGCGGCCATGGAGATGGAAGGGGTACGGTTGGAGGACTTCTGAGGCTCCCACCTGCCCATGCGCCGTTTTGCCAACGCCGAAATTATTCTGGGATTTTTCCTTGGGTTGTTTGTAACCCTCCTGTTTGTGGGGGTTAACTTATACCAAGCTGATCATTGCGCCGAGGAACGTCAGCAGAGCCAAGCAGGGCCAGGCAAGAACCCAAGCCCAGAGCAGAAAGTAGCCCATCCTCATAGCGAGGACGATGAACGGGAAGAAGAGATAACCAGCTATGCCAAAGCCCATCCAGGGGTTTGTGGAATCGCTGGGTTCCCTCGGATGACGGTCGGTTACTTGGACCATCATGAGGGGTTCTTCGTTGGACTTTTCACCATGGCTCTGTTCGGGGCCACTTTCTTCTTGTGGCGCTCCACCGAAAAGCTCTGGAAGGCTGGCGAGGATCAGCGCGTTCTGTCCGAAAAGATTGCAATCGATCAGTCGATCAACACACGAGAGTCCCTGCGAATAGCCTCCGAAGCAGCTCACGCAAGCCTGCAGGCTTCGCAAACGGCTGCTGCCCAGCTCGCTCAAGATAGGGATGCCATAATCGTCCGTGAGCGAGCCTATTTCGCTTTCCAGCAATTCGGCACCATTCATGGATTTGAAGACAACATTCTCAAATGGTGGTTGTTCGACGTTCAGTGGAGGAACTCTGGAAACCGCCCCCCTAGAGCCATGGTAGGCTGTACGAGCTATTGCCTCTTTCCAGAGATGATTGAGCCGGAATTTAGCTTCCCAGATCTCCCGGTTGATCCGCAAATTCCGCGGTCCGGGAAAATCTTTGTCGCACCTCAAACATCGATCAGAGGCGCAATGATCCGCGTCCCGGTGAGCGACATGATCGCTATTGCCGAAGGACGAAAGTACCTGATGATCTGGGGATGGGTCGAATATGATGACGGATTTGAAGACACTCCCCGAAGAAGAAGCGAATTCGCTGCTATCGTGACGATGCTCGGGAAGGCCACCGAAGCGAACGCCGCACACGCCAACATTCGCATGCACCCCCGCCATAACGGCACCGATGATGAATGCACTAATCCAATTGTGACAGCGCGCGGCGGAGCCGACCTGCAACCGGTCTAGCTTGTGGCGTTTGCGCCATAATACCGGATAATCGCGTGGCGAACGCTCCTCGCCGAACTGCTTTCGCAATCGCACGCCGGCCGCGTCGCTGTGTGAGCTACGAACGCGACGGCGGCATGTCCAGCGGGAGCCATCCTGCCCGCACCCGTGCGTCGCTCCGCCAGACTCTTGCGGTCGCTACGGGCAACTTCCATCGTCGCAGCACCATGGAGTGCTCGGTCCGGCTCGGCCGTGTTCTAGATGAGTCAGGCGGTTAATGCTGGCGCAGATTCCTCGGCCAAACCACCTTGTTTCCGCGAAACAGCCGATAATGCCAGTCTGCCCGGCGGGTTTTCAAAGCGTCCTCTTCGGTAAGATATCTGCCAACATCCGACACCCACCGACTTTCGAGATCTACCCTGGTAAGGAGGTACGGCGGAAGCTCCTCCCCGTCATCCGGCACGGGAATGCCCGAGTCTTCCTCAATGGCGGTCATTGGCCTCTGATCCTTTGTGCAACAACTGTCTCGCCGCCTCTGGCCTGGAGGTCGCGGGTCAGGCTGACGGGCGATCCACGCGTCGAGGGCTCTTAGGACAGGCTGTACGATGCGGCCGCTGATCACTTCCGCTTCGGTCTGGCCTGGCGACCTTTGAGGTTGGCCAGCTCGTTCTCCGCCACGGCCTTTCGCATCACATTCATGGCGGCTTCGGGCTCGGCTCGATCGTTCCCCGGGATACCGCGGTACGAACACCCCGCCGGCCGCCTGTCTTGAGACAGCCAAGGTCCGCGCCGCCAACGCGTCGTCGGCCTCGAAGAGATTGCGTCGACGCCGGCCGGTAACCAGGCTTGATCGGCTCGGTAGGTGATTCGTTGCATTGATCCATCGCCGGTCCAGCATATGGAAGGGCGTAGAGGCGGTAAGCTCCCGCCCGGAGCTACAATGGCCGGGGATCTGATTCGCGGTCCAACCGGCGGAACGATCACCTTCATACGGTGCTGCCCACGTGCTGCCCACGATTTGAAAGTATGGTGGGCGCGACAGGGATTGAACCTGTGACCCCTCCCGTGTGGAGGGAACTATCAAAGGCGCGCCAAGGGCGCTGTGAGATCTGACCCCCGTGAGTAGCGCAGCGTGGCTGAGTTCACTTGGTCGGAGCGCTGCCCGCGAGCCTTGATCAAGATCCGAATTCGTCGAGGAACGCCCGCAGCTTGGTGGTGATCGATCCGTCCCATATGACCGCCATCAATCCTGCGATCCTCGACAAGCCGAATGAACTTGGCGACAAGGTGGTCAAACATGGCGGCGCTAACATCTCATCTAGGATTGGTGTATTGCACCCTTCGGTCTCCCTGTGGGGCAAAAAATCCAAATGCGGGTTTGGACCGCTTCGTTCTTGGATGAATGTCCTCGTCCGATAAGGCCTTGCGCCCGTCTGCGGCAGCGCGAGTCATGGCGTCGTCGATAGCGATCCGCATCTCGCGGGGGCTCGACACCACAAGCCTTTTCAGCACTTCTGATTCGAGGTTCGGTTCGAAGAAGTTCCGGCGCCGCACATTGGCTTCCGCGTAGATACTCGCTGCGACCTGAACGCGTTGATCAAATGAGAGTTCGGGAACGTGAAGGATGGTGAGGCGATCGATGATCGGCTCGGGGATGCTCTCGATCGAATTGCCGGACATCACCCACATCACGGCGGACGCGTCGAGGGGAAACCCGAGAAATTCGTCGACGAATGTCTTCGAGCCAGCGGGTTCGATTAACGTGTAAAACGGACGATAGGGGTCCGAATTGTTCGCGTTGACGTATGCCTTGTCGAACTCGTCAACGAAAATCACAGGATTCGCAACGTCTTCCTTGAGAAGGGTTCTTGCGACCAAACCGGGTTGCGCGTTGCGCCAACTCGGATGGGCGCCGAATAAACCTTCCCCGAGAGACGCCCCGTTCATGGGGTAAACGCGAAAGGGGACTGTGAGGAGCGCGGCCAGCCGCGAAAGGTACCAGGTCTTCCCCATCCCCGGCGGGCCGACGAGCATGATTGGCGGCATCGAGATCGGCAGACCAATGTTGATTGCCGCTCGAAGGTGTCGGTGAACAAGATCGGTCAACTCGGCAAAATGAGGGGCCCGCTTGCCGAGGTGATCGAGCTCGTCCAATACGTTCGCTGTTGCCCTGGCCAGGCGACGCCACTGTCCAGCCTCACCGCGGCGGAGAATTCGGGAGAGACGCGCCTGGTGTTCAGTTTCCGCTGGGCGGCTTCGTTCTTCTTCAAGTTCCAATAAACTTTCGTCTTCCTGGTCCAAGCCTCCGGCAACATCTTTCACGCTGTAGAGCTTGATGCGAAAGGGATCGGACTCCGGAGATAGGCGTCGTTGAGCCTTGGCGAACGATCCCAACGGTGGATCGGCCGGAACGTGCAACCTCCTGTGCTGAGGAATAAAGCCGTCGAGGCCGCCCAGTGGTGTTGCTGAGCGGTCCTCGGTTTCAATGCTGCCTTGAGCAGCGAGTACGCTGCGGAGAATAGCATGCGTGGCGCAACTGACGTGACTGACGTCAATAGGGCGAGATTCATTATGTCGGATTTGGCCGGGCAACCCGCACGTTTCGCAGATCTGCGACGAGCGACGCGCAATCATGGTCTGGATCATGCCGATGCGAGCAAGGATGTCGGTCACTTGAAAATCATTTCCGACGTCAACGGGATCGAATTGAACGGCAAGGGAGCCGCCGGACGAGGCAAGACGCGCAAGTGTCAGCTTGCGGTCCGGAATAAACGCCATCAGATCGGCGATGTAGGCGAAGGTGTCACGGCAGAGCTGCTGCCACCCAAAAGGAATCGAATCTGCGAGACGATGCGCATTCAGCCATGCCGCATGCTCCTCGCACAGGCTTTCCACGAATTTGTCAGGGGCTCTGGCTTCGAACATTTTCGGCCTGATCTGTGGGGTAGAGAATACCGATGAAAGGAAGCTCAAGCCGGCTGCATGTCTCGATCAGCGTGCTCATCGCACCGCGTCGCATACCAGCCAGAGCCCTCTCGCAGCAGTCCTGCAGAACCGCACGTGTCGCAGGTGTGTAGGGATTTACTTTCAGCTTCATCGACCAGCGCACGGATGGCCTTCGCTGTCGGGTTTTCTCGATCGATTTCTGGAGCCAGCCTGTAATAAAATCTAAGCCCGCCAAACTTTTCCTTGATCTGGCGAACGATGAGGCGAATTCCAGGCTCGCCGGCCAGGGTTGTGACGAGGCGAGCCATAAGATCCTCGACCAGCCGATGCCATCCGACAGGGACTTCTTCGAAGGTAGTCGCGTCCTGAATAATCGGGGCAAACGTTTGACAAAGTTCAGCTGTGAACGCCAAGACAGTCTCCGCATCAGCAAGGGTGAGAAAATTAAATGCGGGACGAGAACCGGTCGTAGGCGGAGAGCCAAACGACGGGGAGGTCGACTTCCGCATGGAAGATTTGTTCGAACAAAAAGTTCTTTTTGGCATCCAGCGCAGCGGCATCGATATCGATGCACCAGGCGCGAGCCCGGCCATCTTCGCCGTTGTTCCATCGGTAGCCCCGCTGCTTCAACAAATCCTTCTTGTCGTATCGGGCATCGGCCGCCCAGATTCGGCAGGTCTCGCGAGTCACGCTCTTCAGGATTAGGCTCATGGGAAGTTTTCCTGAGCGGGGGAGGCGCCTGCTGAGAAGCTCGACCGTCGCGAGACAATCGGCTTCCGCGCGATGAGCGTCGTAGAAAAACCCCGCTTCGGACATCAGACCCTGAAGCTTCAGTGTGGCGGCGCCCTCTCGTTTCCAATCTATTTCGGACATCGAACACGCCCACCGAACACAGGCAAAGGATGGAATAAGACGCTCGAGAAAGGGGCGATCGAAGGCGGCGTGATGCGCAACGACAAGCGAGGCCCGGTCCAGCAATGGGAGGATAGCGGCGGAATCGACGACGCGACCCTGCACTGCGGCGTCCTCGGTCCCGGTCAACTCCGTGACGCTTGCAGGGATCGGCAGAGATGGTTCGCGCAGCTGGCTGATCGGTTCGTGCACGGCAACTATACGACCGGAGTTGTAGTATTGGAACGGGACAGCGGCGAATTCGATGACCTCGTCACTGGTGGGATCGGGTCCGGTCGTTTCGACGTCGACAACGAGTCCAAGCCTAGTATTCCGCGCCGAACAAAGCGGAGTCGGGTTCAAAGAGTGACGCCTGAGGACCCGATAGTCGCCGCTTTCTTCTAGAAGGCGTGCGAACTTCTCGAGAGCGTCGGGCGTCGGTGCGATAGGCATTAGATTGGCCTCCCGCTCCGGCAGGATAGGGACGTAGGCGGTTCGGGCCGTTGCCGCGTTGGGATGAAGCACGAACGTCCCCAGGGTAGGCGTTCAATGCAGATAACGCGGAGCCCTTTTGTGCAGTGCACTTCGCCCGCCGGAGCCACGACTGAGCGCTTCGCGCCGTGGGCGCCCATCACTCCGGCCCGAGGCGAGGCCGGATTCTGGCGGCGTGCTTACAAATGTCGGCGCGACGAGCCGGGGCAGACGAGGGCGGGCGCTCCCCGATGTCATTGACCGTTAGCCGGGCTTCGTCCGCTGCGACCGAAGCGGCCAACATGGCCGCGAGATTGTCTTTGCGCTCCTGCCGCGACCCGAATAGGTCACGCTTCAGGAGGAGCGCGTCGTGATCAGGGCAGGGGCAGCGCCCTAGGGCCGCCAGCGCGGCATCCTCGGCCATCGCCGCTCCGGCGGCGACCTCGGGATCTAGGCTTGCAGCGCGGAATGTCCGTAGCAGCTGCAGGCGCATTACGGTATGCACGAGCGCTTGGAAGTGGCCGTGTTGCCGGCCGAGCCTGCGAAACGAGGACAGCTCGTCGCAGGAGAACGGCGCAAGGGCGAAGACGGGTGGAATGCTGGGCTCGGGTAGGGCGGTTGACATAGCGGGGCTTTCTTTTGCGGAACGAGCGGGAGCGGCCGTATGGTCGGGTTGTTGCAATCTCACGGAACCCCCGCACGGTCGGTGAATCGGTCGAGAGCTGTGACAGGAACAGCGAGGGCAGGGGAGCGGTTTCGGTAGACGTGCTCCGCCAAGTATGCGAGCTCGGCCTCGGCGGCGGAGGAGGGAAGGTCGACGTTCCAGGCCCGCGGCAGTCCGCCCGACCCGTCGCACCACTTGAAGCCGCGTCGCTTCAAGAGGTCCTTGGCCTCGAAGGGCGCTCCGAGCGCCCAGACGCGGGCGCTGGGAGCGCGGGTGCGTTCCATCATGTGATCGAAGCCGCTGCGGCCCGAGCGGGGTAGAGGTAGGCCGATGAGGTGGAGCGTCGCTGCGGCGTCGTCCAACGCGCGGTGCCCGCGATGGAAGAAACCAGCCTCAGCGAGGAGGAGCTTGAGCCGTGCGGCTTCAAATCCTTCCTCGCGCCACGGGATCTGGCTGAGGGAGCAGCTCCAAGGCAGGCATGCGAACCCAGGCCACCGCCGTTCGGTAAAGCGGCGGTCGAACCCTGCGTTGTGTGCGATCACGAGGTCGGCGCCGGCCGCGAAGGCCTCCACCAGCCCGTCGTCGATGGCTTGCCCAGCGACATCCACGTCGGCGAGGCCGGTGATCGCGGTGATCTCCCGCGGGATTGCGCCGGACGGCTCCTGGAGCCCCGTGAACGCTCCGAGCAAACGCCGGACGCCGTGAACGTCGTACTCAAAGCGCAGCATAGCGAGCTCAATGATCTCGGCCTTCGCGGGATCGAGGCCCGTGGTCTCGCAATCGAGGACGATGCCGACACCCTGCCCGGGATCGGGGGGATGGGGTACCGAAGGGCCCGAGGGCGTGGCGATGCGGCGGAGCACGCGGTATTCGCCGGTATTCTCGAGCTTTAACGCAAGCTCCTCAGTCTCAGCCAGCATCGACATCCTCCCGCGAGCGTGCGTCGGCTGCGTATCCGGCCTGGCACGTGGAGGGGGCGCTCCCCCATGTCTCGACTACGTGGTCGAAGGCGTCTCGGCCGTCCCCTAGCATGGCGAGAGCAGCCCCGAGCGCATCCGCAACGAAGACGAGGTCGACGCCCTTGGAGAGCCGGTAAATGTCTTGCACCAGGGTCTTGCGGGAGCCCTCGATGCTGTACCGCGGCATCACAGGTAGGAACTTCTGCTGCTCCGCCCGGCGCTCGACCGCCTCCGGAAGCTGGGCGCAATGATGGGCCTCCATCGGCCTAAGCATCAAGGCTAGGCGCCGATCGAGCTCGTCCGGGCAGGACCCGGCTGGGAGCTGGACCTGCAGCGTGCCACCCCACGGGCTGCAGCCACTTGGGAGGCGAGCATCTACCGCCGCAAAATCGAGGGGTGAAAGTTGCCAGTCGCCAAACATGACGTCCTCTTCGTATGGGCCGAGAAAGTACGACAGCGCCGCATGCCCGGCGCCCCGCAGACCGGCGATACGTGTGAGCGGCTCGCTGGCGATACCGATGTGAGCGACCTCGAAGCCGAGCTCCTGCGACCAAGACTGCAAGGCGGGGCAGGTCGCCGCGTAAAGGTAGGCATAGGTGTACCCCGTACGAACAAGCCGGCGGGGTTCCCGGTCAGTCACTTCCGGGGTATTGTCACAGGGAAAATGCGGGTTGGGGAGCACGCTCATTCGGTCATCTCCTTCTTGAGAACGGTATAATATGTACTTTAAGTACACATTCAAGACCGCGAACTGCGCCGACCGCCTGATGTTACCATCATGGTAAACGCGATCACGGCGAGGCAGTGTCGGATGGCTCGGGCCGCGCTCGACTGGTCACAGCTCGAACTCGCCCGGATGTCCGGGATCGGCAGCACCTCGATCAAGAAGTTCGAGCTCGGCGCCAAGTTACGTCCCCATCTTCTCTCGGAGCTTAGACGGTCGATGGAGGCCGCGGGGATCGAGTTCATTGAAGAGGGGGCCGTCGTAAGGGGGAAGCTTGTTGCCTTCGGTGTCTTTCTTTCAGACCAGTCTGCGGCGTCCGCTGAACTCGCGGTTGGCTTGGATGGTGCGGGGGATTCTTGACCCTGGTGCTAGACCCTATGAACGCTGTGAGGGTGGCCCGTCATCCGATATGCGACGGTACGAGGGTTAAGCCGGCGTGCCGGCGCAGAGCCTCACGCATGGGAGACGGGCCATACGGACCATACCGATTGATTGGCTTGGATGTTCAAAAAGGAACTCGCCAACAAGATGGCGCGGGTAATCTGGGCGCTTCTGACCCAAGGTGGGACCTATCGAACATCTGGGACGACAAACGGAGCGGTTCACGCTTGAGCCGACGGTCGACCAGGACGAGCTGACCGGCGGTAGGGAAGGTACAAGATAGATGATGAACCATCGGGACGACATCCCTACGCGAGACAAGCCGCGCGACGATGCGCTCATAGCGGCGGGTCTGATTGATATGGCCACTCACGTCGCGGACTTCATCAAGGCCAGCGGTCCGACACCGCGCTCAAAGGCCGAACATATGACCGCACCGTCCTAGCCCGGATTATGCAGCGTGGGTAGGCAGATGTGGCGCAAGCGGCTGAGATAGCGTATGAATTGGGTGTCTAGGCCAGTCAGCGCCGTTTCCGCGAGGCCACACC